>CAWJEM010000024.1:615000-768789 GCA_963841905.1 uncultured Acidobacteriota bacterium | reverse complement strand
ACTGCGCTGCTGAATTGGCTCCTACTTCCAGAAAACAGTCAGTCTTTTACGACCAGCACGCGCTGCACGCCGCTGTTGAAATGCAGGTCATTCGACCCCTCTTGCGATGCGACGAGCCGGATTTCGATTTCCGAATCGGACTTGGCTGCAGCAGACACCGGAACACGGACCGTCACGCGCTGCTCACCGCCCTGTTCGATCTCGGCCGTTGCCGGCTCCACCTGAGCTACGGGCTGACCATCCGCGAGGGCGGTCATGTGGGTTCGCGCGCTGATCCATTGTTGCGGACGACGAACACGATGGTCGAGTCGCGGCCAGCGGGCGCTGTGGCCGCGGCGCCAGGCACGACTTCAATCAGCTCGGCCCGGAAGAGCCGCGCGTGCACGCGCTGAACGTGGTACCGGCGCCCTCGAGGCTTGTCAGCGCGACACGAAAGGCCTGCGTTGGCAGAGCGATCTCGCCGACGAATTCGCGATCATCAGTGGGCGAAAGGTCGAGCGTTCGGATTGGCTTGCCCTGACTCGACAACAGCGTGAAGACAGGGGCTTTCGCATCCGCATCCGCATCGGACAACCGGACGCGCAGCAGGGCCGGGCGCCCCGCGACTGGCTGACCTTCCATCTTGAAAAGACCATCGTGACCCGGACGTCCACCGGGCCGCACGAAGTCGACGGAAATCAGATTGAGCTCGCTTCGCCCGTGGACGACCAGCCAGAATCGCTCGGTCGGTTTCACGGTCACGCGCCAGTCGCCAACGGCGGGTGCATCGACGCTGACGATTCGGCCGCAGCTCATTGAGGTGTCCTGAACGGCCAGCCCCGGCTTGATGGCGGCACCGTCTGGTCCGGCAATCGTGACGCCGCCGCCGGTGCCGTCAAACGTCGTCGAGAACGTGACGCGGCTCACGGCGGGATCGATCGGAATCGTGAAGGTCGTGTCATCCGCGCGCGTGCCACTGGCCCAGAGCAGCAAGACGCTATCGGATCGCGTGGACTCGGCCATCACGATCGACATGTTCACCATCTCCGCCGGGCTCATGGGAAACGGCTGCCCCCCGGTTTCGGAGGAGGTATTCACATATGTCGCATCGAGGGGGCCGCAGATGCCCGGACCGAATGTTCGTGGCTGTGCCTGCGTTTCGGTGTTGAATGCGAGAGCGAAGAGAATCGCGGCGAGGGAGGCCCTCATGACACTGAGTGTGTCACTTTCATGACCGGCCATCGCGATGTGAGATGCGCGCAACGGCTGGCAATCACGGTAAGATGCGACGCCAGTCGACCTCCTCGATGTCTCGAAGCTCACCGGGGCGTGTCCTTTCTTGACCCGCTCTCGCTCGCAGTGCAGGGTGCCACCTTCTTCAACCCCGTCGACGAAGGAGGTGCCAATATGCGTCTCGAACGGACGCCGCTGCTCGTTGCAATGCTCGCTGTGGCTTTGTCTGGAATGGTCACCACGACGCTTCCCGCGCAGGTTAAGGGCAGCGATCCCAACATCATCATGATGGACAACTGCTCCGAATCCGACTCCGATTACGATGAGTTCGGCGGCTGCCCCGAGGGGGCGCCGTTCCCCGGCTGGCGCTCGTACCGCGGCAACGTGACCGTGGCCGAGTTCTTCGAACTCTTGGTCAGTCCACTTGCACCAGGTGATGTCATCGGGCACCCCTCGTGGCGAAACGAACCCTCGTACATCACGGTTCGTGAGGGTCATAGTCCGCGTGACCAATCACGGGGGCAGGGTGCACACGTTCACGAACGTGGAGCACTTCGGCGGCGGCTTCATCCCTCTGCTCAACGAGCAGATGCAGCCCGCGCCAGAGTGCGGCGCGGACTTCACGCCGAATCCTGACGTCGTGTTCGTCGGGGTCGGTCAGACGCAAACGATCTCGCTGGACGCCGGGCTTCACAAGTTCCAGTGCTGTATCCATCCCTGGATGCGCGGGGCCGTGCGGGTCCAGTAGGAGTTTGCTGCGCCGGCCCGCGCCAGGCCGGCGCTGCGAGTTCTGCTCGTAATCAGCGAAGAAAGTCTTTGTCGGTTCTTGACTGATGAAGAACGGCGTGCACCAGCGCGAAGACTGTGCTGCGGCAACCGGTACGCTCAGCGGGTTAGGGCGATTCGGTCAGCAGATAGACGGCAAACGAGCCGAGCCAGTGCTCGCCCTCATAGTGGCCGGTGGCCACGTTCTGCAAGGAATCCACGGCGTGCGCATGGCCTGCCTCCTCGAGCACCGCTCTCGCCGGATCGCTTTCGGGCAGCGCGGCGGCAACGTGACGCATGCACCATGCGCGGCTCAAGTTGAGACCGTCAAGATGGCCGAGCTGCGGATCCGATCGATCCGAGACGATGGCAATCTCCAGCAGGTTCTTCGGTTCACCCTTCGCGAGCTCGGGCAGGAACGCGTGAAACCACGTCGCGAACCGATCGCGCGGTAGGACACGCCGCATCAGGTCGGCCTCGGCCAGCGCCGGCGACAGGAAATCCGATCCGCTCGGCTCGAGTTTTGCGGGATAGTCGGTGTCCTTGCCGAAGTAATCGTTGCTCCTCGCGATCAGAAGGTCCTTCAGCTTCGTGTCACCGACCGCGTGTGCGTAGTCGAGCGCGAACGCGAGCCCGAACGCGGTGTTCGGGTGGAGGCCGGTGCGAATGGGATAGACCTGCTTCGGCAGGAAATCGAGATAGCGGGCCGCGAGCGTATCGGCCAGCGGTTTGACGTTGGCCATCCACGCCTGCGCGTCGGGTGATGTGCCCATGCGCAGCTCCTCGACCAGCTTAAGCGTCCACGCCCAGCCGTACGTCCGCTCGAACGCCTTGGTGTCGGGACGATTGAAGTACGCCGCCTCAACGGCGATGTTCTTCGCCGACAGGTTCTCGGTCAGCGCGTTTTTGATCGCCGCGCCTTCGGGCAGCGCGGGGAACAGCCGCAACAGGCGCGCGAGCATCCAATGGCCGTGCACCGCGGAATGCCAGTCGTAGCATCCGTAGAAAGCTGGATGCGCCCTCTCCGGCGGCAACACATCCTCGGGCGCCTTCAGGATCAAGGCGGGTTGATTCGGGTATTTCTTTTGGACGCACTTCAGCGTGAGCTGCGCGAAGTTCGATGCGCTCGCTTGGGTGAGCGCCGGCAATTCTGGCACCGGCTGGCGAACCGCCGCGGGAGGCACCTCCTTCTCGGTTGGCGTCGCTGGTCCACATGCACTGAGCACGAACGCGGTAAGGCAGACCCACAACAGAAGAATCATCCTGTGACCATCACGTTTTCGAGCGCCCGACGTGGAGAGTGCGGCGCCTGCCGTTCCGCGTAACCAAGTCTGAAGACGAACGTGGGTTCCCACTCGTTCTCACCTGAGCACGATGCCAGCCCCGGACCGAACTCGTCCGCTCGTCCGAGCATCTGGTTGCGATCGATCATCTCGACCGGCTGATTCAGAGGCTGTGCCGCCAGCCCCAGGATCGTTGCCGCGAGATGCAACCGCTGCCAGGCGCGCCCGGCCGCGATAGTGGAGGCCATGTCCAGGCGGTCGGGGACCAGCATCATACCGAACACCGCCGCGGTCGCGGTCTGCGTCGCACGAGTGGCATCGAGCCAGATCCGATCGATGACGGCCGCATTTAGATTGGGCAGGAACTTGGCAGCGAGGGTCTTGAGCCGGCCAGCCCCGGCAGTGTCGATCGTCACGCCATCGCGGTGGGCCAGGACGTCGCGTCTCCCGGTGCGTATCCAGCGGAAGCTGTCGAGCGACATTTCATGATCGGCAACGATCCGTTCGGTGGCTTCCACGATGAGCGCGCCCACCTCGCGTCGAGCGACGTCGTCGGAGAGAAAGACCACGCGAACGGCCGAACTCGGCCGGAGCTTCGCGAGCTCGACGAGCTCGTGCAGGCGCTCGGGCGCAATTGATCGATCGCGGTAGGGGCCGCGGTTGGTCCGGCGCATGGGAATCGCGTCGACAAGCGGATCGTCTGACCGCCGGGTCCTTCGCGGCATCATCTGTGCCGCTCTGACAGGCTGCGACCCCGGCGAAACCTCGAATCGGCCATTCACGACGTGGACATCAGCGGCGAGCCCGAAGGTTCGCGCCGCCAACGCGAAGTTTTCGATCGCGCAGCCCAGTCCAAGATGCATCTCGCGACGGAAGGGGTCGAACGAACCCAGGTGGCGCGAGCGATCGGCATAGACCGTGATGGCCTCGTTCGATTCCTCGAATTGCCACGGCTGCGTGTTGTGGGGACTGGCCGCGAGCACGGCCGCGCGGAGCGGCCTTCGGAAGCCGTCGAGAATGCTGCCGCGCCACTCGTCCCATGAGGCGTACGCAGGACCGGTCGCACCAGCGAAGACGCCGCGATCCCACGCACGGTAACCAAGCGCGGTCAGGGCCATTCCCCCCGCGCCAGCGATGACTGCCTTTCGGGAGGCAAGCAGTTTCGTATTCATCGAGGACCTCCGTGTGGGGGAAGACCGATGTCGCAACTGAGTGGGGCTCGTTGTCGGAAGCAAGTCTGTCACACGGGCTTCGTGTCCTGAGCTATGGGCGCTTGCGAACACCTTAAACGGTCGAGCCGGTCAATCGTATAATCCGGCAGGCCCGCGCCATGGATAGCTACTCTGGTCGAAGCATCGGGCACTACCGCGTCCTCGACCCGAGCATGAAGACCAGGTTGGGGCGGCGCGGGGCGGCTAATGGCTAGGGCGGCGCCGCAGGCTCGCGGCATGACACCACGGCCACCGCCGCCACGGTCACGAACACCCCGCGGAAAGTCATCGCCTCCTCGATTCGTGTGCGCCCGGCTCTGAAACTCCACACCTCAGACTTGACGAGATACTTTACGCGTTGCTCGTCAGTGGTTCCGCCACTTGCGCGCGTTGACGGCGCTCGACGGCAAACGCCAGGAGCACCGCGAACACGCCGATAAGCGCGGAGTACGTGAAGAACAACAGATAACCCGTCCCGAGTGCGGCCGGGGTCACGCCGGATCGCTGGAACGCGGCCGCGAAATTCTGCGGCGCCTCGCTTGCCACGAACTCCTTCACGCCGGCCAGCACACCACTGTCAGCAAGGCGGGCGGTGCCTTCGACGATCCGGCCGGATTGCGACGCGATCAAACGGCCGGGAATCGCGTAGAGCGACGAAAACAGCGCGTACTGTGTCGCGGTGAATCCGGCTGACGTCAGGCTGGACATGTACGCGATCAGGCAGGTCCCCGCGAAGCCCCCCGCGACGTTGTCCAGCCCGATCGCGGCGAAGAGTGCGAACAGATTGTGCTCCTGCAGCGCGAGCCAGATGAACAACAGGTTGCTCAACGGCCCGGCGAGCGCGCCAATGACCATCGCGCGCATGAGACCGTAGCGCGCCACCGCGACCCCGCCGGCGAAGACCCCGAACATCGTCATGACCACGCCGAAGATCTTGCGGACCTCGGCAATCTCGACGAGGGTGTAGCCGAGATCGAGGTAAAACGGATTCATGATGTTCAGCACGAAATCCGGAATGCGGTAGAGGCAGATGAGCGCGAGGATCAGCCCGCCCGCGGATCGGTAGCGCGAGAAAAAATCGCGCAACGGATCGGCCAGGGCCGACGAGAGATAGACGCCAGGCCGGGTGCGCGCGCCCGGAAGGGGCGTCGCGGCCACAACGACGAGGCCCAATCCAATCACGATCGCCGCCAGGTGAACCCACGCGCGCGCGTCGGACTCCCACGCCGCCCGCACCGCCTCGCGAGCACCCGCCGCGCCGAGCGCACCAAGCACGCGACCGAGGACGCCAGCGTTCGCGGCCAGACCTGACCCCAGCACGAGCGCACCGACGGCGAGCACCGCAAGCCGGCCGAACCACTCCACCGCCTCGCGTGCCGGCGCCCGCTGAATACCCTCGGTCTGAACCGAGCGAATGGCATGACGCTTCTCGCGCGGCGCGGCCAGCACGCCCGCCATCCCAATGGCCATCAGCGCCGCCATGACGGCGTAGGAGAAATTCCACCCGTAGGACTCGGCGAGCAGCAGCGGCACCGCGCCCGCGACGATGATCGCCACGCGGTAGCCCCACTGATAGGCCGCCGCCATCACGCCCTGCTTTGATACTTCCGCCGCCTCGATGCGCCAGGCGTCGATGGCGATGTCCTGCGTCGCCGACGAGAAACCGACGAGGAACGCGAAGAGGGCGATCGTGCCGAGACTGCGCGTCGGATCGGCTCCCGCCACGAGCCAGAGGCCGACCATGATGGCAGCCTGGCACAGCAGCATCCACGATCGGCGATGCCCCAACCACGGCGTCAGAAGCGGCACGTGGACGCGGTCGACGAACGGCGCCCACAGGAACTTGAACGTCGAGATCAGCGTGACCAGGCTGAAGAACCCGATCACTTCCAGCGAGAGTCCAGACGCGCGGAACCACGCCGACAGCGTGTCGAATACCAGGAAATAGGGCAGACCGGCCGAGAAGCCCAGCGCGATCGTGACGAGCGGAGCCCGCTCGGTGTACACGCGAAGCGCGGTCAGGACGGTGCGCCTGGGAGGCGCAGACGCCGCTTGCGTGCTCATCTCCTCGGGCACGCCCGATTATGGCATCACGATGGCGGCGCCGGTTGCGACCCTTCCGGGTATAGCATTGCGCGGATGACGCGACGAACGTTCACCACCCTCGCGTTGCCGCTCCTGTTTGCCATCAACGTGTTGTCAGCGCAGTGGACGCAATTTCGCGGTCCCGAGGCAACCGGCGTGGCGGCCGACGCGCGGCCGCCCGACACCTGGAGCAGGAGTGACAACGTGCTGTGGCGGTCGGCATTGCCGGGTGTCGGCTGGTCGTCGCCGGTGGTCTCCGGGAACACCATCTTTGTCACGGCCGTGACGCGAGCGAAGGACGGCGAGGCCCCGAAGCCCGGTCTCTACTTCGGCGGCGAGCGCCCCGCGCCGTCGGACGAGCATCGCTGGATCGTACTCGCGGTCGATCTCGACGAACGGCAGTGTGCGCTGGCAGCGGGAGGTGCATCGCGGCGTGCCCCAGCAGTCGCGCCATCTGAAGAACAGCTACGCCTCCGAGACGCCAGCCACCGACGGCCAGCGCGTGTACGCACTGTTCGGAAACATCGGCCTGTTCGCCTACACGATGGACGGCACACCGGTCTGGGAGCGCCGTTTGACGCCGCGCGCGACCAGATACGGGTGGGGGACGGCGGCGTCGCCGGTGCTGCACGACGGCCGTGTGTACCTCCTCGACGACAACGACGAGCACGCTTCGCTGGCGGCGCTCGATGCGGCGACCGGCAAGGATTTGTGGAGAGTCGAGCGGCCTCGCGAAACAAACTGGGCGACGCCCTTCGTGTGGCGGCATCCCCAGCGCTCCGAGATTGTGGTGTCGGCAACAGGAGGCGTTAAATCATACGATCTGAACGGCCGGGTGCTCTGGACGCTTGGTGGCATGTCGTCCATCGCCATCCCCACGCCGTTCGAGAGCGGCGGGTTGCTCTACGTCGCGTCCGGCTATGTGGGCGATCAGCTGCGTCCGGTGTACGCGATCAAACCCGGCGCGAGCGGAGACATCTCCCTGGCGAAGGGCGAGACCTCGAATGCATTTGTCGCCTGGACGCTGCCTCAGGGTGCCCCGTACAACCCGTCGCCGCTGGTCTACGACGGCATCTACTACACGCTCCTCGATCGCGGTTTCTTCATGGCGCACGATGCCCGCACGGGCGCCGAGGTGTACGGCCGCCAGCGGATCGACCCGGCAGGCGTCGGGTTCACAGCCTCACCGGTGGGCGCCAACGGCCGCATCTTCGTCGTAAATGAAGATGGCGACACCTATGTCATTCGCGCCGGGCCCAAATACGAGCTGCTCGCCAAGAACTCGCTCGGCGAAATGACGATGGCAAGCCCCGCCATCGTCGGCAGCAGCCTGATCGTCAGGACCGCGGCGGCGCTCTATCGCATCGGCAAGTGAGTTAGCGAGGTTGGCGTTAGGGCGCAGCTGCCCATCTGGGCCAGGTCATCACGGCGTCAGTTGATGGGCGTCTGGCCGCCGCCATCAGGAACCATCACCTGGTAGACCGAACGGCGGCCGCCAGAAACGCCCTATTTGCAGGCGCGGCAGTTGTGGTTGTTCTTGGCGCCCAACGTCTCGAGCAGCGCGATCGTCTCCGGGAACGGCTGGGTCCGCTGCTCGGGGCTGTTGGCCATGTCGACGGTGGTCTGTCCGGCCCGGTTGACGGCCATGATGTCCGCGCCGCGGCCTATCAGGTACTTGATGATCAGGTTGTCGCCGCGGGCCGCGGCGTGGTGAAGCGCGGTGAACCCGTCGGCATCACGCACGTTGACGTCGACACCGAGCTCCTCCACAAAGTATCGGGCGGCCCGCATCCAGCCGTCCGGCACATGTCGATGCTGCTGCGCGACGCGCGAGGTGCCGTAGCCGACGCCGCTGGCCGCATGGAAGGGAGGAACGTGCGGACCGCCGCCGGGAATCTCGGGCAGGCCTGATGGATCTTTGTCGCGGCGCAGCGCACCGTAGGTGACCGTGGGGACGTTCGGGTCGGCGCCGTAGCGCACCAGCAGACGCATGGCGTCGACGTCCAGGGCGTAGGCGGCGCGCCAGAAGGGCGTCGCGCCCGTGAAGTCCACACCCATACGCCCGGTGTTGTACGCGGCATACCAAATGTGCGACCGCGTGCGCGCATTGGGATCGGCGCCGGCCTTCAACAGCGCCTCCAACAGCTCCAGGTACGACGCCTGCTGCTGAGAGCCGGCGGTGGGCTGCGGATACCACGTGCGCAGCGCCCATTCGTTGTTGAGCGCGGCAAACAACGGCGTCACGCCGTCGTCGTTGGCGAGATTCGGGTCACCGCCGCGCTCGAGGAAGCTCAGCGCGAGATCGTACTGGCCGTTGATGATGGCCACGATCATCGGGGTCGAACCGTCACCGGCGGTCGGCACGTTCACGTCCAGGCCGCCGTCGACCAGCTTGCGCGCCACCGCGGCATAGCCATCCCGCGCGGCGTAGTGAAGCGCGGTGAACCCGCCTTGCTTGCCGATCTGATCGATGTCCGACGGGGGACGCGGACCGCCGGCCCGTCGTCCCGCGCCCGCGGTGGTGTCGGGATCGTTGGGATCCACGGGGGCGCCTCGACCAGTGGTCACCTGGTTGGGCGCCGTGCCCGGCGGCGGCGGATCCGGATCGAATGTGGAATCAATGTTACGGCCAGTCGTGGCCGACGCAATCTTGTCGCGCGTTCGTCGCGCCTGGTTGTCGGCCGCTGCGCGGGCCGGATAATCGATCACCGTTGTCGTGAGACGGGCATCGGCCCCCCGCGCGAGCAGGAGTGCGACCACGTCCACGCGATCGGTGGCGGACGCGAAGACCAGCGGCGTCCGGCCGTGTGTCTTGTCTCGAGCATCGCGATCGGCCCCGGCATCGAGCAGTGCGGTGACCGTTGGCGCACTACCGGACTGGGCGGCCAGATGCAGCGCCTGCACGCCCGTCGTCGTGAAGGCCGCCACCCGGCTGCCGGCCTCGAGTAGACGCGCGACGGCCGCGGCGTGCCCGCGCGCGCTGGCCAGGTGCAGCGGCGTATGTGCGCCGACGCGGGTCAAAGCATCGGTCGTCGCCCCTGCGGCAAGGAGCACGTTCATCGTCTCGAGGTCCGCGTTGAGCGACGCCCAGTGCAGCGCGGTCATGCCGTCGCCCTGCGCGGCGTTGACGTCGGCACCGCTGCGCAGCAGCGTCCGCACGCCCTCGGTGTCGCGGCGCATGGCTGCGTCGGCGACGCGGGCGTCAGGCGGCGCAGCCGCGAGGCCCGAAGTCAGGACCAGAACGCCCAAAGAAATCGCGATCGCCCTCATAGATGCTCCAGGCCGCCCGCCGGAGGCGGGCAAAACAAATACTGCCGCGAGGCGGAGCCTCGCCTCGCTACGCAACAGTCGTTTCCGTCGCCGTGAACGAGAACTCGCCGGAGCTGTCGCCAAAGCTCTGCATGTCGTCCAGGCCGAGCCGGTGCAGCAGCGTGAGCATCACGTTCGCCATCGGCGTGGCCGTCGGTGCCTTGACGTGGACGCCTCCCTCAACGGCGCCGGCACCGCGGCCCAACAGGATGAGCGGGCAGTTCCGGTGATTGTGCGTGTTGCCGACCGCCATCGGCGACCCGTACAACACGAGCGTTTTCTCGAGCAGGTTCGCGTCGCCGTCCATCGTGCCCTGGAGTTTCTCCAAGAAGTACGGGAGCAGCGAGACGTGGTACTTGTTGATCTCGCCGAACTGGCGGATGCGCTCCTCGGCTGTGCCGTGATGGGAGGCGTCGTGGAAACCGCGGTCGACGCCGCTGCCCGGATAGACGCGACCGGAGCCGTCGCGGCCCATCTTGAACGAGAACACCCGCGTGGTGTCCGACGCGAACGCCAGCACCTGCAGGTCGAACATGAGCTTGACGTGCTCGTCGTACGCATCGGGAACGCCTGCTGGCGCCCCGGGCAGTTCGCGCGCCTCGCCGCTCGTGTTGCGCGCCTCGATCCGCGCGATGCGCTGCTCGATGTCGCGCACGTTGCTGGCGTACTGATCCATGCGCTGCCGATCGGCCGGTCCGAGCGACCGCCGAAGGCCGGCCATCTGACTCGAGAGCAGGTCGAGGATGCTGCGATCCGTGGCGCGGCGCTGGGCTCGCTGCTCCGGCGTGCCGCCGGCGCCGAACAGTTGCTCGAAGACCGTGCGCGGATCGCGCACCATTGGCAGCGGCTGGTCCTCTGCCGCCCAGCTGATCGTGTCGGTGTAGACGCACGCGTAGCCGTAGGCGCACCCTCCGGATTGATCGACCGGCTCGATGCTGAGCTGCATCGACGGAATCGGAGTGTCCTTGCCGAACTTCTGAACATAGAACTGATCCATCGAGGTCCCGACCTTGACGTCGGACCCTTCGGTCAGCTTCGGGTGCGCGTGCGTGTACATCACGGCGCTCGAGCGGAAGTGATCGCCGCCCACTTCAGGGGCCGACTGGGCCTCGGCCATCCGCGCGTCGGTGTTGGAGACAATCGTCAGGTAGTCGCGGAAAGGTTCGAGCGAGCTCAGCGTCCCCTTGCTGATGTCGAAGCGGCGTCCGGTCGCCGCCGGACTCCAGAGATGCTGCGCGAGCCCGTACTCGCTGCAGCCCGCGGCCCCGTGCACCTGCTCGATGCAAACCAGGCGGGCGCGGCTGGCGATTCGTGCCGCCGTCGTTTTCGCAAAGACCGACCGCGCCGGGATCATCGCGTCGAGAAAGGGCAGTGCCATGGTCGCCCCGACTCCGCGCAACACGGTGCGCCGCGAGATGTGCTTACGCGTCAGATGCATCGATGCCTCCCTAGGAGCCTTGACGGCCCAGAGTGCTCACCAAGTGACTCAAGTTCTCTCCGTCAAGGCGACTGCCCCGCCGGAGGCGGGCAAAACAACATAGCAGTTCACGAGCTACTTCGTCCCGTTGTCGGTCGATTCGGCGCGCGCCGATTGAAACGCCGCGCTCTTCACCACACCCTGAATCAGGCGCGACAAACGATAGTCGTGCGCCTTTGCCTCGCGGACGATCGCACGGACCGCGGGCATGTCGTAGTACTCGACGCGGCGGCCGAGCGCATACGACAGCAGCCGCTCGGTCAGATGGGTCACGACCACGTCGGCCCTCGACACGAGCGCCGCGCGCAGGTCCGCGACCCCGTTGAGCTTCGTGCCGTCATAGAGCTCGCCCGCGACGTTGACCCGAACACCGCGATCTTTGATGCGCCAGGCGCCCGTGACGTCGAAGTTGTCGAGCGAGAGGCCAATCGGGTCGATGACGTTGTGGCACGAGCTGCACGCCGCACTCGCGCGGTGCTGCGCCAACTGCTCGGCCACCGACAGCAGACGGCCGTCCTTCGCCTCTCCAGTCGCCTCGAGATCGGGGACATCGGCGGGCGGCGGCGGTGGCGGGCTGCCCAACAGCACCTCCATCACCCACTTGCCACGCAAGACCGGTGATGTCCGGTTGCCGTGCGAGGTCAGCGTCAGGATGCTGCCATGCCCGAGCAAGCCTCGCCGCGTGTCGTCCGGATACGCCACCTTACGGAACGCCGGTCCGGTGACGCCGCGAATCCCGTAGTGCCGCGCCAGGCGTTCGTTGACGAACGTGTAGTCGGCCGTCAGCAGCTCTATCGCCGGTCGATCCTCGCGCACGAGATGCTCGAAGAGCAGTTCCGTCTCGTGCTCCATCGCCTCGGCGAGCGCCTCGTCATAGTACGGGAACGACAGCGCATCGGGTTCGACCTTGGTCAGATCCTGGAGCCTGAGCCACTGCGCCGCGAACCGCGTCCCCAGCGCAGCGGCACGATCGTCGGCGAGCATCCGTCGCACCTGCCGGTCGAGCATGTCGGGCCGCGACAGTCCGCCGCGGCGCGCGAGATCGATGAGCTCGGCGTCGGGAATAGAGCCCCACAGGAAGAATGACAGCCGCGACGCGAAATCGATATCGCTGATCCGATACGAGGTCCCGGGCTTGACGTCGGGTGGCATTTCTTCGACGCGGAAGACGAAGTGCAGGCTCGAGAGCAGGGCCTGAAGCGCCATGCGGACGCCGCCCTCGAAGCCGCCGCTCTTTGCCCCCTTGTCGTAGAAGGGCATCAGCTCGTTCACGTCAGCGGCCGTGGCCGGCCGCCGATAGGCCTGCGTCGCCAGCCGATCGAGAATGCGTCGAGCGCAGGGCGCCGCTTCGGTCGGCGCCGTCGGACGGCAGATGAAGATGCTGCGCCGCGTCGCGTTGTCCGAAACACCGGTGACGGCATGCGGTCCGACGATGGCGAGGTTGCGAAGGTGCGGGAGGGTCGTGACGCCGTAGCCGACGCCAATCTGCGTGTCGGCCAGCGTGTGATCGATCGGCCGGATCAAATCGTCTTCCGCGCCCTCGAATTCCTGGATGAACGTCGCGGCCACACGACGCGCCCCTGCCCGCACCTGGATCGGGCCGGTGGACACCGTCAAGCCCTGCGGATCCGCCTCCGACATCCAGCGATCGAGTTTCAGCAGCGCCACGCGCTCGCCGTCGATGGCCACCTCCATCTGGATCTCACGTTGCGTCCGCCCGAAGAGGAACCCGGTGGGTTCGCCGTGGAGCAGCAACTGGAAGTCGTACGTGCCATCCGCGGGGAAGTTGTGCGTGACAACGGTCCCGCCCCGCGTCCCGAACGGCGCGCCCTCGACGCGCTGTTTCTGCGACGCCGTCCGGGGCACCTGATACTGCGTCGAACTCGCGTCGATGGACGTGTCGCCGACGGCCACGCTGCTCACGTGCGCGGCGGCGCGGAGGTACCCCTGCATCACGGTCGCCGACGGCGTCTGCGCGTCGGCGATGTTGTCGAAGCTCGCACTGATCGTGTCGGCGGGCAGATACGTGCCGGCGTCGATCTCCAGCCCGAAGAGCGCTCGAATCGCCGCCGTGTATTCCGCGCGGTTGAGCCGCTGGAACGTCCGATGCCCCGGATTGGCGGCGGCGGAGGCGTCCAGCGTGGACTCGAGCGCGGCGATGAGCGCCTGACGCGTGGGGGCGTCGGGCTTGCGCGCCGCCTCTCGTGGCGGCATCATCCCCGTCCGCAGCTTACGGATCACTTTTTCGGCGATGTCCGCCCGATCCGCGGCCCGCGCGAGATCGAATGTGGCCAGCGACAGCTCGCCGCGCTTCACCTTGTCGTTGTGACAGCCGACGCAGTAGGTCCGAATCGTGTCGTTGGACGCCGCCGGGACCGCGTCAGGAGCGGAGGCCCGGGACAGGACGGGCCGGACCTGCGACTTGGGCCCGGCCTGAAGGGCAGGTCCACCCGAAAGGCCGGCACACAGGGTGACAGCCGACCAGCCCAGAGCGATTGCCGGAATCGAAAGCCGTTTCATGGCACGTTTTCGAAGTTTTGCCGTCTATCACCCTACACTCGCCCGGGACCGGTTGTCCACGAGAACCATGGGCTTTCGAGTTTAAGGAACAGGAAGGCAGGAGCAAGAAGGCAGATTCGGGAAACCCAGTTTCCGGCGCAAATTTGGGGTTGGCGCTACCTAGCTCCGCTGGTTCGCACATACCTGCGCAGCCAGACGCGGAACGGCTCCAGGTCAGCAATCGCCTTGACCACAGCATCAAGCACTTTGGCTGAAGACACGTCTGACGGCCCGAACAGTTTGCCGACGTAGATATCCTTCATGCTCAACAGCTCGGCCCGTGGATGCTTGGCATCGTAGCCACGCGGCGGCTTGTCGAGTCGCGCATGCGTATCGACGTCGAAGCCTTTGCGCCGCAGCGACGCGATGATTCGCGTCAGCTCCCGCCCTGAACCGTCGTCCGCGATGGCGTCGCGCAGTTGCCTGAGCGCTGCCGGTTCTGGTTTGTACATCCCCGTCCCGACCCACAGGCCTTCTTTCGAAAAGGAGATGTAGCTGCCGGCCAGTCCCGTCGCGAGGTAGTTTTTGTACGGCTTTTCTTTCGCGAACCGCATGTCCTTGTTGATGCGCGACAGTCTGCCGGGACCATAGAGCGGCCTTAACTCTTCAATCAGTAATTGCATCGGGCGACGGACGGCTTGCTCGTAGCGGTCCTTGTGCGCCTGGAACCAGTCGCGATTGTTGTTCTTTTCGAGGCCCTTCCAGAAGGAGAACGCGTCGCGCGTGAACCCGGTGAATTCGTCCGCCATGCAGCGTATTGTCGCGCATGCGCGAGCGACCGTCAGGCCACATTGCCTCAGGTGGCAGTTCTTCAGTGAAAGTTCGTGATCAGATACGCATCCCTCGCTTGCACTCCTCGGGTCACGAGCATCGTGCGGCCGTCGCGCGAGATCGCGCCGTTGAGGATGATCGTCGCGTCGTTGAACGTCGTGACGTTCGTCTGCGTCGGCGTGCCGAAGCGGTAGGAGAAGAGATTCATCCGCTCCGCCGTTGTGAAGTACACGCCCTTGCCATCAGGTGCCCAGGCGTAAATGCCGGTGGCGCCGGTGGCAGCTGACCCGTCGCTGGGAATCCACATCGGCTCGCCGCCGGCGAGTGGAAGCACCGCGCTCTCGTACCGAGGAGTTTGAGCCAGGACCCCGAACACGCGATCGCCGGCCGGAGACAGCGCGCCACGCTCGAGCCGATCGATCACGCGCTCGGGAGTGCCGCCGGTGCTCGCGACTCGCCAAAATGACGGGGCGCCGTCTTGATCGGTAGTGAAAGTAATCCACTGCGAGTCGGGCGTCGTGCCGAGATACGCCGCGTTCGGGACCGCGGCAACGAGGCGCTGGTCCGACCCGTCGGGATTCATCCGCCAGACACCACGTTGTTCGCCGCGGACGCCGGAGAACGCCACAAAGCGGCCGTCGCGAGACAGGCTGGGCCAGGCGTTGGTGCCCTCCCTCGTGATCGCACGGCGGTTCGAGCCGTCGAGACTCATCGCCCAGATCTGCAGCGCGCCTCGTACCGGGCTGGTGAACAGAATTTGGTCGTCAACGCCCCACGACACGCCGAACGTCCCGTCGTAACGCATTGAGGGGAGTTTCCGCGGTTCGCCTTTGCCGTCGAGCGGAATCGTCCAGAGCACTGGGTTGGCGTCGAGGCCGACACTGATGATCGACTTGCCGTCAGCCGTGGCGGCAGAGCTTCGATAATCGATTAGATCGTTCGTCAATCGGCGCGGGGTGCCGCGCGGATAGGGTTGCATCCAGATTTGGCCGCCGCCGCCCGTTGCCAGTCCACCGAGGCCACGCGCCACGAAGACCACACCGTCCGCCAACCAGTTCGTGAAGCCGATTTCCGTGAAGGACTCACCGAGCGGCGCCTCATCGCCCGACAGGCCGACAGTGACGATCGTCGCGCGCCGCGTCTGGGTGTTTCTCACCGACGTCACCAGGCGTGCGCCGTCAGGCGACCAGGACGCGCTGACGAAAAAGCCCGGCGCAAAGAATTCGGGCGCCCGCCGCACGGCGAGCGGACGTGGGTTGGCACCGTCGACGCCCGCAATCATCAAAGCACTGGCGGTCCGCTCTGGATGATCCGCGCGGAGATACGCAAGCTGCTTCCCGTCGGGAGACAACGCTGGAGGGCTGTCGACGCCGGTCACGATCTTTCGCGACGGACCGCCCAGAAACGGAATCTGATAGATCGAGCCGTCGGGATCATCGCGTCCCTTGACCGTATAGAAAATCGACGCGCCGTCGGGCGCGAACTCGACGCCCCAGTAACCAACGTTGCGCCGCGCGATGAGCTCGAGCGGGTTGCTGCCGTCCAGTTGGCGCACCCACAGGCTCTGGCGGCCGCCCGGATTGTCGGTGTAGGCCAGATACTTTCCATCCGGCGACAGCGCCACATGCGTGAGGAATCCGCTCGCCGTGATCTGGGAAATCTGGATCGGCGCGGGCGCCACGGTTGCAGCGGGTTCACGGCGAACCCATGCCCACACTGCCACAGCGACGGCGACAACCAGGGCCGCGGCGCCAATCCACAACACCGATCGACGGCCGCGGGATGACTGCTGCGTCGTCTCGCCGCCGAGGACCGATCCGGACTCTAATTGCCGGAGCATCCCGCGCAGATCGATCGCGGCCTCTTTCATCGACTGATAGCGCTCGTCCGGATCTTTGGCGAGGCACTTGCCGACGATGCGGCGGATCTCTGGCGGCGCTGATCCGAGGGCGCTGACGATCGACGTGGGATCGACGTTCGCAATCCGATGCAGCGTTTCGATCGTCGATGGTCCCGCGAATGCTCGCGAGCCAGACACCGCTTCGTACGCGACGCACCCGAACGAAAACACATCCGAGCGATGATCGGTCGGCCGGCCTTCGACCTGCTCCGGCGACATGTAGCCGACCGTCCCGAGGAGCACTCCCGGTGCGCTGGCTGCCGGCACGGTGACGGCTTGCGTCGCTCCGTCCTGCGCCAGCATGTCCGGCCGCAGCTTCGCCAACCCGAAATCCAGCACCTTCGCATAGCCGCTGTTTGCGACCATGATGTTTTCGGGTTTGAGGTCGCGATGCACGACGCCGGCGGCGTGTGCGGCCGATAGCGCTTCGGCGACCTGCACCAGCAGATCGATCGCTCGCTTCGGGTCCAGCCGCCGCGTGTCGATGAGCGTGCGCAGCGTGTCGCCGGTGACCAGCTCCATCGCCAGGTAGTGCAGCGCCGGCAAGCCTGGGATGGCGGCGCCGTCGCGCATCGGCACCGCTTCGCGGATCTCGTGGATGGCGATGACATGCGGATGGTTCAGCGCCGAGGCCGCGCGCGCTTCCTGGATGAACCTCGACAGTCGGCCCGCGTCGCTGACAACTTCGGGCGGAAGGATCTTCAGCGCGACCGATCGCGCGAGCGTCGTGTCGCGGGCGCGGTAGACGTACCCCATCCCGCCATGCCCGATCAGCGCCTCGATCTGATATTGCCCGAGCGTCGCGCCAATGAGATCGGGGCCTTTGTCCACGGCAGTCGCTATTTTACGCGACGAGCGTTGAGCCCTTTGCCTTCTGCCTTTCGCCTTCTGCCATGACCCCGTCGGCGCAGTCTGAGGATGACCCTATCGGCGTAATCCTCTTACTCGGAGTCGGCCGGCCGCAATTGATTCCACCGCTCGATAATCTCACGGCAGCCTGAACGAAATTCTTCGTCAAGATATCAAAGGCGCGCTGCGTGGGTTGTGGACATCCCGGATTCGCCCGGCGTCGGCGCCGTGAGCTATCCTCGGGATCGGTGCGACATCCGCAATCCCCACGTCGTCCAGGCGGTTCTGCTGACCCCGCTTCCGTACGACTCTCCAGAGCAGCGTGTGATGGTGTGGAGCAAGTGGGTGAGCTTTGACAAGACCTGGGTGTCGAGCCAGGAGGTGTTCGATTACCGCGACCTCGCCAGGACGATGACCGACGTGTCCTTCTGCCTTCACCCCTCCGAAGAAACTCAGCGTGGCCGTCGGATGCCGGTCCGACTCAACGTCGGCCTGCAGCGCGATCTTCTGAGATGCTCGGGCATCGTCCGTGCTCGGCCGCGCGTTCGCCGCCTCGACGATCGACTCGAACGGTGCGCCGGTCGCGGTGCTCGGCTACGGATTGTGGGAGTCGCAGTTCGGGGGCGATCGCGCCCTCATCGGCCGCCGCATCATGCTCAACGACGTGCCCGCTGAGGTGATCGGCGTCATGCCGGAGGGCTTCCGCCTGCCGACCGACTTCACCGCAGATGCGGCCGAGCCGACGCAGTTGTGGCGTCCGCTGCGTGTAGGTCCCGGCAATCTCAATCGCAACAATCACGCGTTCTACGCGGCGGCAGTTCTTGCGGCGGGGCAGACGCCGGCGACCGCGACCGCCGAACTGCAGGCGATTACCTGGCGGCTGACGGAGCAGGGCGCGTATCCACCGCAGATGCAGTTCACGGCATTTGCGGTGGGGCTCGACCAGGAGATTCGCGGCGAGTTGCGGCTTTCGATGTGGCTGCTGATGGGCGCGGTCGGCTTCCTGCTGCTCATCGCGTGCGTCAACGTGGCGAACCTGCTGCTGGTGCGCGGCGATGCGCGAGTGCGCGTGATGGCGGTGCGAACGGCGCTTGCGCCTCGCCGACACGTCTCGCGCGGCAACTGCTGACCGAAAGTATCGTGCTCGCCATCGTCGGCGCTCTACTGGCGGTTGGGCTCGCCTCGGTCGCGTTGCGCGTGTTGACGAGCGTCGATCCAACGAGCCTGCCGCCGCTAGCGACGCTCCGTCTCGATCTCACGGTGATCGCCTTCACGCTGGTGCTAGCCGTCGTGACGACCCTGCTCTTCGGGCTGGCGCCGGCGTTGCGGACGCTGCACGTTGAGCTCGTCGACTCACTGCGCGAAGGGGTCAAAACGGCGCCGCTAGCCACCGACGTCAACGGCTGCGCGATGCCCTCGGTCTCCCTCGATGTGATCCTGGCGATCGTGCATCGTCATCGGCGCCGGATTGATGATCTGATTGCTCGCGCGCTTGGCGACATCGATCTCGGCTTCAACCCCGATCGCGTGCTGACGATGAGGGTGACGATTGCGGCGGCCAAGTACGGCACCCATGAGAGCGTGGTCAACTTTTTCGTTGAGCAGCAGGAACCGGCGGAAGCCGTGCCAGGAGTTTGAAGCCGCCGGCCTCGTTCGCGCCCTGCCCTGGGATCACGTTTGCGACTGACATCGACGTCGAATGGTCCGGGGAATCTCCGGGATGTGATACCAAGGGCGACCTGCAGGTCGTGTTGCACGGCGTTCGAGGCGATGGGGAAGCGCCTCGAGCACGGGCGCTGGTTCACCCCCGCCGTATACGATGGCCAGCGTGCCGGTGGCCGTTGTCAACGAAACGATGGCGCGCGCCTATTGGAGCGATGGCGGCCGTGGTCGGCGGCCGCATTCGCGTCGGCAACGTGCCCACTCGCCCGTGGGCGACCGTGGTCGGCATCGTCGCCGACGAGAGGCACAACGGCGTAACCGCGATCGTGAACGAGAAGTTCTACATTCCCCACAACCAATGGCCCATCGTCACTGCCGGCGGCGACCCGATTCGCAGCGTGTTCGTGGTCGCGCGCACGACCGGCGATCCGCTCAGCGTGGCGGGCGCGGTTCGCAACGAGATCCGGCAGATGGATGCGAACCTGCCGGTCGCCAACGTGCGGTCGATGAACGACGTGGTCGCGGCCGCACTCGCGACGCCGCGCCTGACCGGGTTTGTGCTCGGCGCGTTTGCGCGATCGCACTGACGCTTGCCGCGGTCGGCATCTACGGTGTCCTCGCGTATCTCGTGTCGCAGCGGACACAGGAGATTGGCATCAGGCTGGCCATCGGCGCCGATCGGTCGCAGGTGCTCGGCATGGTGCTGCGGCAAGGACTCTCGCTGGCGGCCATCGGTATCGTCGTCGGGCTGATTGGTGCCTTCGCGCTGACGCGGCTGATGCAGAGCCTGCTCTACGAGGTCCATCCGAACGATCCAATTACATTCGTCGCGGTGGCGGCGGCGGTGCTGGTCATCGCGCTCGCGGCTAGCTTTCTGCCGGCCCGGCGGGCGACCAAGGTGTCGCCGATGAGCGCGTTGGGCGCGGTAGGGCGTTGGTAGGAAGAGAGAGAGAGAGAGAGAGAGAGAGAGAGAGAGAGAGAGAGAGAGAGAGAGAGACCTACGGCGGAGCTGGCGCCATATAATCGCGGCACTCGAGGTTGCAGCTGGCATCCTCGAGCCCCGTGATCAGCGCGCGACGCTTTGCTAGCGCCGATACGCCACGGCGTCGAGGATCTGCTTGAAACGCGGTTGCTCGCGCAGATTCGTCAACAGCGTATTCCGGCGCAGGTACTCCTCGCGGTCGTCACCCATCCGAACCGCTCGGTCCAGCCATTCCAGGGCCTTGTCCACGTCACCCGTGACGGCGAAGAAATCGGCGGCCAACGCCGGTCCGAAGATCTGGATCTCAGCGAATTGTTGAAGCCCAGCGTCCATCTCCGCCGCCGCCTCACCTTTCTTCCCTTCGAGCGCCAGGAGCAGCGCCCGTTGCTGGCGCAATCCGTAATTCTCGCGATCCTCGGCGCGCACCCGTTCCAGCGTCTGACGCGCCCTGGTCAGATCCGACGAATCGATATACGCACGGATCTGGGAGGCAAGGGCATCGATGTTCTGTGAATCCTGTTCGAGCACGCGCTCTTGCTGGCGTATCGTCCCGGCCGGATCTCCCTGCTCACGGAGCAGCTCGCCGAGATCCAGGTAGGCGGGCCAGAACGTCGGCCACCGTTGTATCAGCCAGTCGAACTCTTGCTCGGCGCGGCTGTAATCGCCGTTGAAGCGGTGGTAGTTGAGCAGCAGCGTGGGCGTGATCGAGAGGTTCTCGGAGCTTTGCCCGCTCCAGCCCATTGAAGTAGTCGGTCCCGATCGGTAAATGCAGCCCGGACAGTGCCCCCCCACGGGATCATCCTGTAATGCCCGCCTGATTTCACCTTCTGCCTTGTAGAACACGCTTGCATCGTTCGATCCCGTTCAATGCGGCATAGGCGTGCTGCTCCAGCGACGCGATCGGAATGATGACCATGTCCGTGCGCCGGCGAAGGTCTTCGACTTCGGGCCACGTCATGTGCGGCAGTTGTAGTTCTTCACCTTCGCCTCATGCCACAACGGATTCGTCGCGCTCACTTGTGCCGGTTGCGCCGACCCCGACGCCGGCGCGATCATCAACAGAACGAGAAGCCACCTGCATGCCCCGCCGAGACCGCGGTGGCGCTCACGCAGTTCTGCCCTTGGTCGGCTCGGCACCTGTCAGCGCCTCGTTCAACTCGAGACGGGCGTCGCCGATGTCCCGCAGGCGGTGCCGATGGTCCTTTTCCAGGCAGCGACGGAGAAGCTGCCGGCGCGAGGCGGCGTCTTCGCGGGCAGGGCCTCCCAGTTCGGGTCGCGCTCGAGGATCCCGGCGATGACGTCGGACATCGTGGCCGCCGCGAAGGCCATCCGCCCGGTGAGCATCTCATACAGGACACAGCCGAACGCCCAGATATCGGTACTCTTGTCCACTGGCTTGCCGCGCGCCTGTTCCGGGCTCATGTAGGCGGCGGTTCCGAGAATCATTCCCGCATCTGTGGGACTGCCAGGCCGCGTGGCCGCCTCCGCCGATTCGGCGAGCGGCGGTTCGTCTTCGAAGGTTTTCGCGAGACCAAAATCGAGCACCTTGACGCGCCCGTCGAGCGACAGCTTGATGTTGCCCGCTTCAGGTCGCGATGAACGATCCCCTTGGCGTGCGCCGCCTCAAAGGCCTTCGCCTTTCGTCATCGTGACCTCACAGCCATTTCAACGGAGTGAAGTGGAATACTAACGCTGGCGGTCGGTCGAAGTGATCGACGACGAGACCGTTGACACCGTCTGCATCCTCGTAGCCGTAAATCGCCGCAATGAAAGGGTGATTCAGCGCCGCCAGGACCCGTGCCTCGCGCTCGAACCGTGCCACACGATCGACATCGGACGTGACCGAAGGCGGGAGGACCTTGATCGCCACATCGCGCCCCAGCTTGTCATCGCGGGCACGATACACCTCACCCATGCCTCCCGCGCCGAGGAGCGAGAGCACCTTGTGGTTGCGATCCGGCGCCGATCAACGAAGCAGGTGGCCTGCCATCGTCTTACGGCACTAGCCTAACCTTTACTCTGTGGTATCCCTACAGGCTTCACAGGAACGCGAGCCTACCTGCAGTCCTCGGTCTCGAACTTGACGAAGATCTGTAGCCGTGCGGCGGTTTGTCGAGTTCGCGCACGCCGCCAGAAGCGTATTGTCGCGCGGCATGTGTCGTTCCTGAGCGACACGACAAGGAGCGATCCTCGGCCGAGATGCTGAAGGCGGCGGTTTGCCCTAGGCGTCGCCCGACTAACAGATGACGGCTGAATATGACTATTTCGTCTCGTTTGTTTTGGCAGGATCTGTTGGCGCACACCGCGCAGCCCCTGTCGGCCAGTAGCGCGGCTCAACATTAGCGATCCGTAATTCACCTCATCATCCGAAACAGCTCGCCGCACCGATTCGACGGCAGCTCGTGCCGATCCATTTGCACAACTGTTGCGTCCCAAGGCGTCGTTCGTGCGTCAGATGTTCTTATGGGTTCTGAAGTCACAAGCATCGTGGCTGAGTCGCAAGCCATGCAAGAGGTTATGTCGCTGATCGATCGCGCCGCGCGGCGCGACACTGCCGTGCTCCTCGTCGGCGAGAGCGGAACCGGCAAGGAACTGCTGGCTCGGACGCTGCATCGAAACAGCCCGCGCGCGAACGGCCCATTCGTGGCGGTCAACGGCTCGGCTATCCCCGAGACGCTGCTCGAGAGCGAATTGTTCGGTTATCGTCGCGGCGCCTTTACTGACGCCCGCGAGGATCAGCGTGGACTGTTTCAAGCCGCGAATCGCGGCACGCTGTTCCTGGATGAGATCGGAGACATGGCGCCCGCGCTTCAGGCGAAGCTATTGCGTGTGCTCCAGGAGAAAGAGGTGCAGCCGCTCGGCGCGTCAGCCCTGGTACCGATTGACGTGCGGGTCGTGACGGCAACGCACCGCGACCTCGACGCGCTCGTGAGACAAGAACGGTTTCGCCAGGACCTGCTCTATCGCATCAACGTCGTGGAGGTACAGGTGCCGCCGCTGCGCGATCGCCTCGAGGATCTCCCGCCGCTCACGCAGCATCTTCTGGACAAGCTCGGCGCGCGGCTCGGACTGCCCGGCTGCACGATCTCGCCTGAGGCGATGACCACACTCGGTCAGTATCCGTGGCCGGGGAACGTGCGCGAACTCGAGAACGTCATCGAACGCGCACTTGTGCTCGGCTCAGGCATCGCGATCGGACTCGAGGATCTCCCGGATCGGCTGATCAGGCATACCACCTCGCCCGGATGCGGGAGCGACGGCTGCCGCTTGATTGACGTGGAACGCGATCATATCCGCCGCACGCTCGAGACGGTTGGTGGCAATAAAGCGGCGGCAGCACGGGCGCTCGACGTGAATCGAAAGACGCTCTATCGCAAGCTGCGCCAGCATCGCCTTTCGATGTCGTGATTCGGCGCCGATCGTCACACCCCCGTGCCGAATCGACCCACTCCGCTCGAAAGCGCGCTGTGCGAAATGTTTGCACACCTTCGCGCGCCAGTCGACACGCGGCAAGGGGACACAACGTCGCGGGGTCGGTAGACGACAACACCGGATTTCCTATGATTTTTCCCGCGAGTCGTTGGGTACGCAGGTTGCCACAGTCCACGCGGGCTCGTCGCAATCATCCGACGCGCTTTGAATCACGCGGAAGGAGTTCACATGATTGGAACTGCATTTGGAATCGGCACGCCACTCGGTTATCCGCAGCAGCTCAACCCATACGGCCAGACGTTCTTCGGTGCTCAAGGAACGCAGGCGGCACAGAACCCCAACATCACGCAGACCCTGCAGCAGGCAGTTCAACTGCTGCAGTTCCTGCCCCAGCAGCTGCAGCAATTGCAGCAGCTGCAGTACGTGCAGCATCAGCAACTTCAGCAGCTGCTTCAAGCCATCCCGGCGCAGCTTGGGCAGCTTCAGCAGTTGGTCCAGTTGGTCCCTTACCAGATTCAGCAGTTGCAGCAAAGCGCGCCGTTTCAGCAGCCCTTCGGCCAGATCGCTGGCACCACTGGACAGGGAATCTCGACGCCCTGGGGCATCGCGCCACCGGCCATCGGCGCTCAACCGAGTCATGTGATGTGAGCGTCGCTGCGCATCTTCAGAGTCGAATCAATCGAAGGAGATGGAGAGTCACATGAACGAACCGCTTATTGGATCCGTATCCTCGCCTTGGCCAGCCGCGCCCTTTGCACCCACGGGATGGCTGCCGTCGTCGATGTCGGTCGCTGGCCGGCCGCTTGCCGGCGCCCCCGCGGTGTTGGCATCTCCGTTGGGAACGAGCGGGCTAATGACGATGTCGTCACTGGCGCCCGGCATCGCGGCAGGGAGCGTGACACCCGCGATCGGGGCCATGCCGGTGGGGGCAACGATTCCCTCGTTGGCAGGGTCAGAAGTCGCGGTGGGCGTGCCAGTGTCGGCATTGCTCGCTACGGTGGCGGTCAGGCGAGGCCAGCCGCTTGGTCCGACGAACGATCAGGAAATCGAGGACTTCATCTACGATGCTCTCGAGCTCCTCCCCGGATCGGGCGAGGTCGACGTACGCTGCGAGAGCGGACGGGTCACCTTCACCGGCACCGTTCATTACAAGCGGCTCAAACGCGATGTGGGCGAGATTGCCTGGGCGATTCCCGGCGTCAACGACGTCCACAACACCATCGCGATTACGGCGCGGCGGCGCTCGCGTGGGGCGACGCAGGGTGAGCCGCAAGCCGCTGGCGGCCGGAAGCCAGCCTAGTCGATCGCGAAAACGAGGAAAGGCGAAAGGCCTCAGCTGCTCGCTGAGGCCTTTCGTATTTTCGCTCACACCCGCGCAATGCGCGAGTACGCCACGTCGATGTACCAAGGCTGGCGTGCAGTGCTGCTGCAGGTCTCAGGTGCGCTCAATGGATCGTTCTCGACGACCAGCCGGAGTCTCAGCGGCGTGGCCGGTCCGGGGGCTACGTGTTGCGAGCCCGCTCAGCCAACACATATGGATCGAGCGGGTTGACGCCGGAGCAGTTCGTGACAATCCCGTAGCCCGTAGACAAGCCGGAGGACTGCACCGTGTCGGCGTTTCGGTGCGGCGCGCCTCTCATTTTGGTATCCTTCCGGTCGTGAGCCCGTTCGCACCGGGCACAACGATCGGCACATATCGCCTCGATCATCAGCTTGGCGAAGGCGGGATGGGCACGGTCTACCGCGCGACGGACACGAAGCTGAATCGCGCCGTCGCGATCAAGTTTGTCTCCACCGACCTGGCCGACGCGTCAGCTCGGCGGCGCTTCCAGCGCGAAGCGCAGCTCGCATCCTCGCTCAATCATCCCCACATCCTCACGGTCTATGACGCCGGCGAGCTGGACGGGCGCCAGTACCTTGTCAGCGAGCTCGTTGACGGCGGCACGCTCAGAGACTGGATCAAGGCGAGTCCACGGTCGTGGCAAGACGTCGTCGAGCTCGTCATCGGCCTCGCAGATGGTCTTGCCACGGCGCACGAGGCCGGCATCCTGCATCGTGACGTCAAGCCCGAGAACGTCCTGATCACGAAGACCGGCTACGCGAAGCTGGCGGACTTCGGCCTGGCGAAGCTCCGCGAGTCGCCCTCGCTCGTCGCGGACGCGCCGACCGAGACGCGCACTCGGCCGGGCATCATCGTCGGCACCGTCGCGTACATGTCGCCCGAGCAGGCATCCGGGCAGCCGGTCGACGCGCGAAGCGATGTGTTCTCGTTTGCCGTCGTGTTGTACGAGCTGCTCGCGCGGGCGCCGCCCGTTCCGAGGGTCCACCGACCTCGACGTCCTGCACGCGATCGCGCATCAATCCGCCGATCGGTTGCCTGAGTCGATTCCGCTGCCGCTGCGCGAGCTGATTGAGCGCGCGTTGCAGAAAGATCCGGCCCAACGCGTGCAGACCATGCGGGAGGTCGTTGCCGATCTGCGGCGGCTCGTGCGACAAAGCGGCACCACGCCGATGCCTGCGCAGCGGGCAAGGGCGTGCGCTCGCGTGGGCGGCGGTCGCGCTGCTCACGGTCGCTGTGAGCGCGGCCATCGTGATGCGGAGGCCACCCGCTGCCGGTCCCGTTGCCACGCAGTACATCCAACTCACGAACTTCGCCGACTCCGCCACGTCGCCAGCGCTCTCGCGGGATGGCCGGATGCTGACGTTCATCCGAGGCCCGCTCACGTTCTTCAGTCCCGGGCAGGTCTACGTCAAACGCCTCCCCGATGGCGAGCCCGTGCAGCTCACCAACGACGACACCGAGAAGATGGGGCCGCAGTTCCTGCCGGACGGTGTGCGGATTTCCTACTCCACGGGGATTGGCGCCGCGAGCCCGTCGATGGACACGTGGGTCGTGCCTGTCGATGGTGGACCATCGCAGCGGCTCCTGACGAATGCCGAGGGTCTGACCTGGTTCAACGATCGAGCCGGTCAGCTGCGAGTCCTGTTCTCTGAGATGACAGGACTGGGCGGGCAGATGTCGATCGTTTCTTCGACGGAGCGCCGGACCGCACCGCAAAACGTCTATGTTCCGCCACCGCCGGACGGCATGGCGCATCGCTCGTATCTCTCACCCGACGGGCAGTGGGTCCTTGTCGTCGAGATGGACATCAAGTCGTGGCTGCCGTGCCGGTTGGTACCGTTCGACGGCGGTTCGACGGGAAAGCCCGTCGGTCCAGTGCCCGCGCAATGTACGGATGCCGCCTGGTCGCCGGATGGAACGTGGATGTACTTCACCGCGATGACCGCGAACGGAGTTCACATCTGGCGGCAACGCTTTCCTGATGGGGCGCCGGAACAGGTGACGTTCGGCGCCAGCACTGAAGAAGGCATTCATTTCGCCCCGGACGGACGCTCTTTCGTGACTTCAGTCGGCACCAGCCAGAGCACGTTGTGGGTCCACGACTCGCGCGGCGATCGACAGATCACCTCAGAAGGCTACGTGTTCATGCCTTCTCTCTCCGCCGACGGCAAGAAACTGTATTACCTGGTCCGCTCATACGGCCTGAGGAGCTGGAATCAGGGTGGTCTGTGGGTGGCCGATCTGGAGACCGGACAGCGCCAGCGGCTGTTGGCGGACTTTCAAATCATCCACTACTCGATCTCCGCGGATGGCCAACGGGTCGTGTTCGTGTCAGTGGACGAACAAGGACGAAACCCGGTGTGGCTGTCGTCCCTGAACGGGCAACTGCCGCCGCGGCAAGTCAGCACGATGGATGCGGCGGCCGCGTTCTTCGGCGCACCCGGAGAAGTGCTCTTTGCGGGACAGCAGGACTTTTACGTGTATCGCGTCAAGGACGACGGGAGCGAATTACAGAAGGTCATCACCACACCGCTCTTCCCGCTCGCGGTGTCCCCGGACGGGCAATGGATAGCGGTGCAGGACCCCGCCGCCTGGGGCGCGCTGGTCGTGTATCCGGCTGGCGGGGGTTCTCCGCGGCGACTCTGCGATCTGTGCGCACCGCCCTGGGGGACTGAACCGCCAGCGTTTTACTTCGGCTGGGCCCCCAACAGTGAATTCGCCTACTGGAACTTTACGAACGCGACCTACGCGATTCCGCTGCAATCGGGTCGACTGCTGCCGGGCATCCCCGCCGGAGGAATCCAATCGAAGGAAGGTGTCGCCGCGCTCCCGGGAGCACGGCTGATCTCAGAACAGGACCGTTCAGTTCCAGGACCGAACCCGTCGATCTACGCGTTCGTCAAGGTTTCAACGCAGCGGAACATCTACCGCGTTCCTGTGCCGTGAGCCAGGTTCAACGTCTATCCCGACCGTCGGTGATCGATCGAGCGACACGCTGCGAGGGAGCCGGGCTGCGTGAGCTGGTTGTGGTCGAATAGAAAATACCGTTGAACAGGAACTTGAACGTCGCCGTGCGGCTGCGCGCGCTTGATGATCTCCGGACCGAAGAGCAGCACTCGCCCCTTGCCCATCGTCGCCTCGATCGCGGCGACGCCGTTCTGCAGATACTGCTGGCCCCACGCCCAGCCGCTCTTGAGCGGCGTCGCGGTGTCGAACCACGCGAGCGCCTTCACGCCCTGACTCGCGGCCGTCGCGGACCGAGCCGGAACACCGGGCTGTTGTCGAAGAACATGTCCGTCCGCTCCTTCATCCCGTGCGCGACCGGATGCGTCGACGTCGACGCGCGCCGTGAGCACCGATCCCGGCGTGTAGAACTTCGATGCCGGCAGCGGCTTGCCGTTCTCGACGAGGTGATCCTCGATCGGCAGCTCGAGGTAGCGCGCGAGATTCGTCGACGAAGCGCCGATCGTGATGACGGTGCCGCCGTTCTCGATGAACTGGCGGATCTGCGGGAATCGTTCGCTCGGCCGTCACGCGTCCGAGCATCGGGCGGTACTCGGCCGGAATGTCCGCCGGGCGCCGGCTGCGCGGCGCCTGGCGCCGCGCCCGGACGCTGGAATGCCGCCCTCGACGAACACCAGCACGTCGTACTTCGCGTTGAGGTTGCCGGCGTCGAGCGTCGGCGGAAACACCTTCTCGAACGGGAACTGATACTGCTCGAGAATCCAGCGCGCCCAGCCGGAGTCCATCGAGCCGCCGTACTGATCCCACAAGCCGACGCGCGGCCGGCGCAGCTTCAGCGCCGCTGGCCGGAGCGCGCTCGCGTCGTCGCGTCGGCGCCGACGCCCGAGCTCGGCGGCGATCTTCTCCACGCAGCGCCGAGTCGTGGCTCCGCGCTGGCACGTACCACGTGCCGGCGGGGTAGCGTCTTGCCGTTCGCGGCGAGCGGGCTCTGCAGCCAGTACGCCTCCTCGCCCGCAGCGAGCAGTCGATTGAGCGCGACGAACGAATCGACGAGCTGATGACTGATCAGATAGCCGGCCGCGCCTGGCGACCGACGACACCGTCGCCGGCGGCGGCTTCACGTTCCAGTCGGTGACCGGCTCGAACGGTCCCGTGAATCCGTCGAGCACGCGATCGAACTCGACGCCCATCTGAAACGCCAGCGTCCAGCCGGCGTGGTCGTACGGCGGCGTCGGCGGCGCGCCCGGATACGGAATGTTGTCGGGATGATCCTGCGGCTCGAACATGTCGATCACGTGCGGGCGGAACGCCTGCGCGGTCATCACGACGAACGAGCCGGCGGGATACTTCTTTCCCTGCACCTCGAAGTCGCGCGTCGCGCGCTGGACGGCGATGCCGACCTCGCGCAGCGCGTTGATGAACTTCACCGCGGTCGGAAAGTCCGCCTGGTTCGCCGGGATGATGTAGCCGCGCGGATCGCGGTATTCCGGGCTCCGCAGCGCGGCCATCACGCGCCTGTCGCGCTCGGCGTTCTGCGCCGCCGCCGCCGCGCCCGCCGCCGCCAGTCAGCGGCACGCCCATCTTCTGCCGCCACCGCCGCGTAGCGATGCGGCGCTGGCGTCCACGTGTCGCTGCTGCCGCGCTCGATCGAGTTCTTCCCCATCCGGTAGATGTTGAAGCAGCAGCGTCTCGCGCCAGCGCGAGGCGTAGTCGAGGATCGCGCGATTGGCGGTGATCGAGTAGTCGATCGACTGCGCGGAAGTGCCACACCTGCGGCGCGATCGGGAAGGTCAGGTCGCTCGTCGGCAGCTGCCGCTGCAGGACGAGCGGGATCCGCATCGGCGTCGGGCTGCCGATCATCTCGGTGAGAATCGCCAGGATGTTGTGAAACGCCGCGGTGTTGCGGATGCCGCCGTTCCACCAGCCGTCGTAGGCGCCGCGCGGCGCGCGCCGACGCGCCGGGCTTGCCCTCGGCGGCCAGCCGCGAGTGAATCGCGAGGCCGAGCTGCTGCAGGCCGAGCACGAGCAGCGGATCCTGGTTGTAGTTGAACGGATCGCGGAACGGCGGCGACCAGAACACCGTGCCGGCCGGGCCGCTCTGATGATGGTTGTAGAGCATCTGCGGCAACCACTCGTGGTAGAGCACGCGGTTGATGTTCTCGGTCTCCTTCTGCGTCGACGCGAAGAAGTCGCGGTTGTTGTCGTGACCGATGTAGTGGTGATAGAGGCAGCGGCAGGCCGGCGGGGCTGCGCTTCTCGGGCACGGGGTTGCGCATGTACCAGTCGGCGACGAGATCGTGGCCGTCGGGATTGGCGTGCACGAACAGGATGATCGTGTCGTTGAGAAACCGCATCGTCTCTTCGTCGGTGCGGCTCACCATCTGGTAGACCATCTCGCCGAGCTGCTGCGCGCCGAGCACTTCGCTGGCGTGCAGCCCGCCGTCGATCCAGACCACGGCCTTGCCTTCGCGCGCGAGCGCCTGCGCCTGCTCGTCGGTGAGCCCCTCGGCGAGGGCGAGCCGGCGCGAGATCTCCCTGATAGCGCGCAGGTTCCGGTGGTTCTCGGGCGACGTGACGATCGCCATCAGATGCGGCCGGCCTTCCGACGTCTTGCCGATCTCCTGCAGCACCATGCGATCCGATTCGCGATCGAGCTTCTGCCAGTAGGCGGCGAGCTGCTGGTAGGTGGCGAGCTGATAGTCGTCGCCGAAGTTGAAGCCGAACTCCTCCTTCGGAGTGGTGATCCGGGGCGCCTGTGCCGCCGGCGTCGCCGCGAAGACGCTGAGCGCGATAACGAAGGCGAGAAGTATTAGCGATGGGCGTGGGGCGATGCGCATGCCGCGCATTCTAGTCGTAGAATCGGCATACCAGAACGAGGTGCGATCGTGGCCGAACTAAAAACCAAACCAACCGGCGCCAGCGTCACGAAGTTCATCAACGCGATCGAAGACGATCGGCGTCGCAAAGACTGTCGAGCCCTTGCCGCCATGATGCAGAAAGCGACGAAGGCCAGGCCGAAGATGTGGGGGCCCGGCATCGTGGGCTTCGGCGACTTCGAATACGTCAACAGCACGAACAAGTCGCAGCGGTGGTTCCAATGCGGATTCTCGCCCCGGAAACAGGCGTTGACTCTCTACCTGATGGGCGGCTATGCGAAAGATCCTGAGACCGCAAAGAGGCTCGGCAAGTTCAAGACCGGCGGGTCGTGCCTGTACATCAAGTCGCTGGACGATGTGCACGTGCCGACGTTGCGAGCGCTGATTGCAGCATCGCTGAAGCGGGTCAAGGGCGGGCGCATCGATTATTCGGCGTGACCGTCGTCACTCAGATCCCGACCACTCCGGGTGTTCGACTTGCTGGACCGTTACCGACGAGTCTTCGGTTGCTGGACCTTCGAATTCTCACCGCCGCGGATGTGACGATGCGTCGCGCCCTCCTGACCGCCCTGATTCTGTCCGGCATCTCCTGCGTTGCCGTCGAATCTCAACGACTCAAACCAGAGGATTTCCTCCCTGAAATGAACCAGCCAGTCGCGCCGGTTCAGATCATCGGAAACATCTATTACGTCGGCACGAACGGGGTTTCATCGTTTCTGGTCGTGACATCAGCCGGCCACATCCTTCTCGATAGTGGCTTCAATCAGAGCGTGCCGTTGATTCGCGAGAGTGTCACCAAGCTGGGGTTTCGGTTCGAGGACATACGCATCCTGCTGTCCTCGCATGCCCACTTCGATCACGTTGCCGGTCACGCGCTGGTTCAGCAACTGACCGGGGCGCAAATCATCGCGAGCCAGAAGGACGGTGAGGTCATCGCGCGCGGTGACGAGGCCCTGTGGGAGGGGTGGCACGGCAGCCGGGTCGATCGCCTCGTCGCAGACGATGACGTGGTGAGTCTGGGCGGCGTCGAACTGAGGGCGCACCTGACACCGGGCCACACGGAAGGCTGTACAACCTGGACGATGGAAACGACAGTTGGCAATGATCGCTACCGCGTGGTTTTCGCCGGCGGCTACGGGATCAATCCTGGAGTAAAGCTGGTCGGGAACAGCGCTTACCCTCAAATCGCCGCCGACTACGCGCGAACATTCAGCGTCCTCAAGCGACTAAAGCCTGATGTCTTTCTCGCACAGCATCCGGACATTTTCCAATTCGAGGACAAACTCCGCAGGATTCGTGCTGGGGCAAAAACGAACCCGTTCATTGACCCAGAGGGCTATCAAAAGTCGGTGCAGGATGCAGAAACGCGTATCTGAACCAACTCCGGAGCGAACGCGGCCAGTGACCATATCGGGTCGACGTTCGTCGCGGTGCTATCGTTGACCCACGCTGGCCGCGGAGACCGCTCCCATCATGTGTTTGATGGCTGACGCTTGACATTCCTCGGCCCTGAAGCGTATCGTCCACTCCACTGCGATGACCAGTGAAGATGGCGTCTGAACGTATCGAGCTTTTTCAGGGCACGCTCGACCTCATCGTGCTGCAGGCGCTTTCTGCGATGGGCCCGTTGCACGCCTACGCCCTGGCCTCGCGCCTGGAAGCAGTCTCCAAGCATCCGCTCACGCTGAATCAGGGCACGCTCTATGCCTCGCTAGTGCGCCTCGATCAGAAAGGTTGGATCAAGGGTATCTGGAAGACGACGGAGAACAACCGCGAGGCCAAGTCCTACGAGTTGACGAAGGACGGAGCGCGTGCGCTGGAGAAGCAAAGCGAGCGATGGCACCGGCTCGCCGATCTCGTCGATGCCCTGGCACCGGAGAAGCCATGAGGGCCACGCTGCGACGATGCCTCGCTCGGCTCGTGGCGTTTCTCAGGCCCGGCCTCGCCGAACGCGAGTTGACGCGCGAGATCGCGGCGCATCTGGCGTTGATCGAGGAAGACTACAGGCGCGGCGGGATGTCAGAAGCTGACGCCCGGCGCGCGGCGAGGCAGGCGCTCGGCGGCATCGACAAGGCCAGAGAGATCCATCGCGACCACCGCTCGTTCCCATGGCTCGAGGACTTGCGACGCGATGTGCCGTACGCCCTTCGCGCCTGGCGGCGTAATCCCGGCTTCACTTTGGCCGCCGTGTTGACGGTCGCACTCGGTGTGGGGGCGAGTACCGCCATCTTCAGCATCATCAACACCATCCTCCTGAAGCCGCTGCCGTATCGAAACGCCGAACGTTTGGTCCAGATCGCCGAGAACGTGACGCGCAATAGTGATGCGGGGCCCGTCTACAGCCGGCGGTTCGGGCTGACGCAAGTGGAGTTCCTCGAGTGGCGAGCCCGCACCACGTCGTATGAACACATGGCCGGCGTCATCAACTTGATGAGCGGCCAATTGCATACGGCCGACGGGCCGGTTGCGGCCCCGCGCGCGATCGTCTCGCCCGCGCTGTTCGAGATGCTCGGGGTCGCCGCTCAGCTTGGCCGCACGCTGATACCAGAGGACGAGCGTCTCAACGCCGATGCCGCGGTGATCAGCGCGGCGGCGTGGCAACACTTCTTCGGCTCCGATCCTTCGGTGCTCGGCCGTCAGGTCACGCTCAACAACACGAGCTTCACGATCGTGGGGGTGATGCCTCCCGGATTCGACTATCCCGAGCGCGCGACGATGTTCTGGACGCCGTTGGCGCCGCGCCCGGGACCCGGCACCAATCCGTTTGGCAACGTGGTTGCGACAGTGAAAGCCGACGTGTCCATTGCCGCAGCGACAGACGAAGCGAATGCGATCGGCTCGGGGCTCCGTGTGACGCCACCCATCACGGGCTACGGGGCAGCGGGAGGGCCGCCGCCGTCTCCTGCGACGGCGACGTTGGGCGGCCAACTGCGCGACACGCTGGATCTCTCCAGTCGTCCGCGCTTCGAGGTCCTCCACCTCAAAGACCTCATCGTCGATTCGATCCGGCCGCAGATGAGAGTGCTTGGCGCCGCGGTCTCGGTGGTTCTATTGATCGCATGTGCCAATATCGCGAACCTGCTGTTGGTCCGCGGCACCGCGAGACAACGCGAGATCGGCGTACACCTCGCCATTGGCGCTGGACGTGGACGAATCGTCCGGCAGATCGTGACCGAGAGTGCATTGCTGGCGATGGCGGGTGGTGTCGGTGGCGTCGGGCTCGCGATCGGAGCCGTTCGCCTGGTCGAGATCTTGGCGACTGTCGAGACACCGCGTTTGTTTCAGCTCTCCATTAATCTCGGTAGCGGTAGTCTCCTGCCTCGTATCGCCGAACTGAGGGTCGATGGTTCCCTGCTTCTCATTGGGCTTGTGATTTCGCTGATCGCTGGCCTGGTGTGCGGCCTGGCACCGGCCCTCAACCTTTCACGGACGAACGCGGCTCGCGCGATCGCGGCCGGGAGATCACGAGAGGACGGCTCGCAGCCGGGCGGTGCCCGTCTCCGCAGCTTGCTCGTCGTGACGCAAGTCAGCCTGGCCACGACGCTGCTGGTCGGGGCCGGTCTACTCGTGCACAGTTTCGCGAAGCTGCAAGCGGTCGATCTCGGGTTCGATCCACGGAACGTGCTGACTTTTCTGCTCGTGTTTCCGCCGCCACCACCACCTGGCGAACGGCAACAGGTCGTCATCGAACGCGTGGTAGAGCGCCTGCAGTCCGATCCCCGGGTGGCAGCCGTCGGGTACACGAACATTGCGCCGTTCCTGGCGCTCAGTGAGACCACTGGACTGTTCGTCCCGCCGGGTTTCACGCGCGAGCAGATGCTGGCCGATCCGCGGCGTCCGCAGACCAGGATCGTCAATCACTCGTATTTACCAGCGATTGGCGGTCGTTTGCTCGAAGGACGCTGGCTCACCGAAAGTGATGGCGCGTCGCAGCCATTGGTGATGGTCGTGAACCGCACCCTCGCGCGGCGGTATTTCCAGGGCCAAAGTCCCATCAACACGCTGGTTCGCGTGTTCCGCTCCCCGGACTACATCGAGGACTGGCGGATCATCGGCGTCGTCGACGATCTGACGCAGGCACGTGTCGATGAAGAGCCGTTTCCCATCATGTTTGCCGACATGCGGCAAGTGCTGGCGGCGCGGCAGCGTCTGCCGAAGGACCTGCAAATGGGCCAGGGCCTGCCCGGCTTTCCGACTATCGCCATGCGAGTGCGCACGTCATGGGAGCCGATTGCGGCCGACCTGCGCACGATCGTGCGGGAGATCGATCCAGCCGTCGGGGTGGATTCAATTGCCGATCTCGAGAGCCTGCGTCATGGCTCGCTGGTGCGCCCCCGGTTCTACGCCGTTCTGGTCGGGATGTTCGCGGCGATCGCAGGCATCATCGCGGCGGTCGGGATTTACGCCGCGCTCGCCTTTGCCGTGGTCCAGCGGACCCACGAAATCGGCGTGCGGATGGCTCTCGGAGCTCGTCGACATGCGGTCCTCATGGAAGTTCTTCGCCGCGGCGTGCTCGTGACGGTATTGGGCGTCGGTATTGGTCTCGCCGTCGCCGCCGCCCTCACCGGCTCTCTCTCAACGATGCTCTTCGGCTTGTCCCCGCTCGATATGGGTACCTACGCCGCCGTCGCGTTTAGTCTGGTCGCCCTGGCGACACTGGCCAGCTACATACCGGCGCGTCGCGCCACGATGGTCGATCCGGTCATCGCCCTTCGTTGTGAGTGAAGGGTTTTAATTGGCAAACCGCCACCTTCAGCCTCTCGGCCACCTCACCCTTCGACCTTCAAGGTCGCCACGGTCGATTGCTTCAAAACCACGCGCTCGTCAGTGGTCGGGACGATTCGCATTCATTGACCTGCCGAACGCGAGCCCAGCCCGAACAGCGAGCTCAGGGGCCGTAACTTCTCGGGCGGTTGGACGTCGACAAACCGCAGCCGCCCGATCGCCGCTTCGCCCCAGAGCTGCCCAATCGCGAGCAGCAACTGCAAATCGGCACCGGCTGCGCCCTGCACGAGCGTCGTCGCCGAGATGTCGCGCACCTGCGAGTGGGTAAGGCGCGCCAAACGGACATCGCGCCGTCCGTATCGGAGCAGGTGATTCGGGATTTCGCTGCCGCTGAGAACGTCCAGCATGCGCTCGCGCCAGGCATCCGACAGCAAAGGGAACACCGCGCGGAACCAGGACGTGCTCAGTAGCTTTCGGAGTGTGGCCTCGTCGACGGGCAAGTCAGCACGCGGCCCCCCGGTCGCTATCTTGAGCGCCGCATCGTCCGATCTGGTGAGGGCCTTGACGAAGTCCCAGAAGCTCTCGATTGGCGCGGCGACTCGCCGCTCAGCACGAATCTGCGCGGTCGACGATGGCTCTGCGGGCGTCGATTGGTCCATGACAACGGATGGTCGCCATGGCGGCGATCCGTCCGCGTCTCTTGCGAGCGCAGGCGCCTGACCGACGACCGAAAGCGCTTCGCGAGCGCCGGCGGGCTTCGCGTCGTCAATCGTCCAGTCGAGCGCAATCGGCTCGTTGACGCCGGTGTCCTCGGTGAACACAGCGGTGACACCCCACGGCTTCGGCGCGTGGAACGCTCGGGCGTACAGCGGGTTGTACGAGCGCCCGCGCGTGTCGGCGAGCGCGAGCGCTGCAAGACCACCTTTGATCTTCGCGTCCGCCAGAATCGACCAGTCGCCCTGGATGCAGATGAGCGAAGTGCCAACCGGCCGGCTGAATACGCAGTAGGCGTTCCGCCAGCAGCCGTGAACGGCTTCTGCGATTTCCGTGTCATTCGGATCGCCCGCACTTGCCGGATCGACCTCGGCAAAGCCAATGCGCATGCGTCCGGGTCCGGCCAGCAGGATCGACAGATCGGACGGATCCACCTGTGAAAGATCCCACAGCACGTACACGAGGCCGCGCAGCCCGCGTGCGATCGGCAGGTTCATCCGCTCCCAAACCAGTTCCTGCGGCTGTGGATCGTCAGCCGAATACGCACGATCGTTGAGGATCTCGATCAGCCGGATGCGCGCGGCGTCGAACGCCGCGCCGACCTGCAGCGCGTGGTCGTAGCGGCGCTTGTCGACCTCATGCCGTTCGAACGACGGCCGGACGAACACCGGCAGCACGAGCTTGCGCAGACCTCGTGCCATCTGCGCCAACGGAAGCATCGTGCCGGCGCCCGTGCCCTTCCCGCCGGTGCCGATCAACACGACGACGGCGTGCTTGGCCATCAGCCGCTCGATGTCGCCGCGGTTTTCATCGAGGGCGCGGAACGCCACCTCAGGACTGTGACGCGATCCCATGCCGCCGGTAACGGTGGCGCCGATGAGCACGCGCTCTTCCTGCGGCACCTGCGCGAGCGAGAACTCATTCGTGTCGAGAAAGCGCGTGGTGATCGCGCGCCGCAGCCGCTTCGCGTACGCGGGATCGCTTTGCTGTACCGACGCGACATCGCGCTCGAACAACGTCTTGAGCGAACGCAGAATGTTGGCGCCGCCACCCCCGGTACTGAGAAGGAGAATGTTCACGAGACACCTGCCTGTTTCCGTACGACCAGCCGAATCGGCACGATCACCCAATTACCCTCGGCCCGCAGCGGATTGCTGAGGGCCACGCCCGGTCCGAGCAGGCGGAGCACACGCTGGACGTCGTATTCGACATTCCGCTTGTGATCCAGCAGGTTCGGGTAGCCCCGGCCGTGGTTGGGCGCGAAATGAACTTCCAATTGCTCCGATCGCTTGATGAACCGCAGTCGCACCAGAACGGGCGGCACGCTGGAGCCGGGATCGATCAACGGCCGCACGAATGCGCCCACAAAGGCCTCGCCAGCACGCTGCAGATCGGGCGGAGGCCCGGGCGACGGGACCCATCGGACTGCCATAGACACGACAAACAGCACCAGGGATACGACGACGCCGACACGCACCGCGCCCTCCAGGTCATACCGCGGGGCAGGTCGTGGTATCGGCCTGGCAATAGAGATGGGCAGCGCAAGGTCCGACGCGACGATCGGCTGGGCCGGCGGCGACGCGGGGATTTTGGACCGGACAACGCGGGGCGAGACGACGCGTGGCGCCGCGGCGCTCATGAGGATCTCGGGCGCAACGCACACCTGCCAATGCAGGCTCAGCCGCTCGTACCGCGATTTCGGCACGAACACGCTGCGCGCGGGATCGCGAATCTGAAAGAGGTGGCTGTAGGCCTTCGCGGCATCGCCAGTGAGCCGGCGCGCCAGGCTCGCCGCGCTGTCACCGCGGACGATCGGCTTGCAGACAAGCGACTGCGCGAGGACACCGGCTGGCGCAGCCATCACGATCGCGGCAGCGAGCGTCGCGATTCGACAGACAGGAGACAGCAATGCCATGAGATCCAACCGGACCTCGGCGGCAAGCTCGAGAGCCGTCACGTATCACGGCAGGCACGCCGCTGGACCAGGGGTAGAAGGTCATCCAATGCCTGTGCCAGCGGTGATTGCGTAAAGGTGCGTCAATTCACATCGCACGCGCGGCAAGTGTGTGCGCGTGACCGCACTCACTGTCCTCGTTTTTACACAGCGGGGGCGGCAGCGCCGCGGAACCGGGCGCTACACTAAGGTCCTTGGCGCGTCAGCCTGACTGCGAGGCTCCCGTTGCTCGACGTGCGTATCCTCACCGCTGCAGATATCCCTGTTCTCGACCACGTCGCGCCTGAGGTGTTCGACGACGACCTCCAGCCCGCCCTCGTGGCGGAGTTCCTGCGCGATGACCGGCACCATTTGGCGGTTGCCATCGATCAAGGCGAAGTCGTCGGCTTTGCTTCGGGCGTGCACTACGTACATCCCGACAAACCGTCGGAGTTGTGGATCAATGAGGTCGGTGTTGCACCAGGCCACCGCGGTCGCGGGATTGGCAAGACCGTCGTGCAGACGTTGTTGCAGCATGCCAAACGCCTCGGGTGTCGCAAAGCGTGGGTGTTGACCGACCGCGCGAACGATGCGGCGCGACGCTTATAGGCGTCGACCGGAGGCGAACCAGCAACGGGTGATCACGTGATGTTTACGTTCGACCTGGATCGCGACGGTGGCAACGGCCGATCGCAGAGGTGAAGCAGAGAGCTCGTGACCGTGCCGCTCGTCCGGTATCGGTTGTCGTATTCGTCGAAGCCGCGGTTCAGTCCGAATCGAGCGTCCAGGACGAAGGCACCGACAAACGCGGCGGTGCCGTAGCTGGCGCAGGATCTCCCCAAGAGCCGTCGGTTCGGGGCCAGTTAGCATGATCGGGCCTGGGCGGCCGGTCGGGACCTGCATGCCTTCGGGCGGCCAAAACTCGTTCAACGGCTCAGTGGCTCCGCTCTTGCAGATACCTGACTCAGGAATACCAGCTCAACGGAGCTGCACTCGACGGAAACTCGCGAAGGAGAGCGACTATGCCCATCCGTGCGTTCGTCGTGGTTCTTCCGATGCTCATCGTTACCCTCGCGGCCTGCGGCGCTCCGCCCACCGCCGAGATGGAGGCGGCTCGTAAGTCAATGGCGAGCGCATCGAGCGCCGGCGCGGAAAAATACGCATCCGAATCGTTCAAGCAGGCGCAGGCGGCGCAGACCGCGCTCGATGCCGAGCTGAAAGCGCAAGACGAGAAGTGGGTCAAATCCTACGATCGGGCCCGAGAGCTGTCGGTTGCCGCCAAGACCGCCGCTGATAAAGCGGCGACCGATGCCGAAAGTGGCCGCGAACGGACGGAACTGGCGGCCAAGAAGGAAAAAGCCGCGGCCGCCCGACGTGTGAAGCTCGCCGCCGCGGTGCGCGTTGGCGGCAACGTTCGACCGCCGGTCAGGATCAAGGATGTCGCACCTGTTTACCCGGCCGTGGCAAAGTCCGCACGTGTCACTGGCGACGTTGTCATCGAAGCGACGATCGACGACGAAGGTAAGGTTGCCGACGCGCGAGTCGTGAAGTCCGTGCCGCTGCTGGACCAGGCAGCGCTCGACGCGGTCAGGCAGTGGGAGTATCGGCCCTCGTTGTTGAACGGCGTGCCGACTCCCGTCGTGACGACGGTCACCGTCAAGTTCACACGACCGTAACCAGACAACCGGGCGCCCGCCATCGCGGCGTGGCGCCCGTCCTACTCCACCTGCCAGATCGTCGTCGTGCTGCTCACCTCGTTCGACACGATCAGGAGCGCTTTCCCGGTCGGACTTTGCTCCGCCGGTACGAAGGTCAACCCCTCGGGGCCGAGGTCCCCGCAGACGTTGAAGTTCTCGTCGTTGTCTTCCTCGTCCTCGGGGAGACAATCGAAGTTTCACTTCGGCGCCAGTGTGGGAACTTTCGGTTTGATACGTAAGTGACGAATGTGGGTGAGGTCGGCGTTGAAAGGTCGAGGACGATGATGCCGCTATCGCGTTCGAGGCCGATGAACGCATAGAGGCGCCCCCCTACGTTCCCCAGCACGACGGATTCGGCCTCGATGCCCTTGTCGTCGCTGCGATTGTCGAGATCGTTGGCATTGTTGGTCGTGTTGAACAGCGTCAGCGTCCCATGGAACGTCTCGGCGATCCGCTCGAACATCTCACCGCTGTCCCAAATCAGCTGTCCATTGTGGTCGCGAATCGACACCGAACGAGCCCCGAACACATCAACCCGGTCGAAATCGCCGTCGCCGTCGAGGTCCCCGCTCGCCGCCGACACGTTGAGGCGGCCGAGGTCGGCATTGGGCTTTTGAATCGGAAATTCCGGATCCAAATCATAGTCGTTGCTCGAAAACCGCAAGGCCTCCACAAAGCCCGTGTACTCGCGTGCATCGCCTTCGTTGGCCATGATGAGAAGCGTGTGGCCCTTCTGCGTGAAGGCACTGACCGCGTCCGGTTGGTACATGCCGTGAACCGGAAAGTTGAGAATCCTGATCAGCGTTGTCGTTGTCTCGAACATCCAGCTTGTTGCCGTCCAGCGAGTGATCCTTCAGTCCCAGGCCCACGATCTTCTCCACCGACGCTCCGGCGATGTTGATGATGGCGAGCGCGTTGTTCTCTTGCAACGTCACATACGCCTTGTTGCCGTGGGTCGCGATGTACTCTGGCTCCAGGTCCTGCGCCACGCTGGCCCCTGGTCCGAAGATCCGAACACCCTCGCTTTCGAGCTTTTTGCGCTGGCCAGGGTTGTCGAATCGCTCGAATCCCACCTGCTGTACGGCGCCAAGCGTTCCGAGGAGGGCCACCTTGATGATTGAAACCGATCCCGGCGGGTCGATCGATGTTGGCAGGCCATAGGAGTTTGGCTCGCCTTCGTTGGCCGTCAGGGCGTAGGCGCCATCCTCGGTGAACGTCATCATGTCCGGGAGCGCTCCGACTTCGTGCACGGCGAGAAACGTCGGGGCGCTGGTGCCCTGAAGCTCGAAGAAGACGACGTGGCCATTACTGGTTCGAACCGCATTGGCCAGGGCGACTGCCATCAGGTTGCCGAAGATCGCCACGCTGTTTGGCTCGCTCCCTGGTTCAACCGGGCAATCAGCCGATCCCAACGCGAGGTCGCAAGCCGCCACGATGTCCACTGAGGGCGACTTGACGGGGTTTCCCGGTGTGCTGATGTCGATGACGTCGAGTACACCGGCCTCCGGGTTGACGACGTAGACGCGCTGGCCGGTAGGATCGTAGGCGTTGATCTCGGCGATTCGAGGATCCTCGTCGCGTAACCCTCCCGTTTGCAGGGTCCCGAGCGGGGTTAGTGTCAGCGTCGGAACAGCCGGCGCGGTCGATACCGCGGCAAGCACAGCCGTCAAGGCGATCACGAGTTTTTTCACGAACCGTCTCCTGATTGTTGGGGATTCGTCAAACCGCGAGCGGCGCCGAGCTTATGGAAAGCGGATGACGAAGTTGTGACGATTGGGTAAAGGATTTGAGACAAGGGCACAGGGCACAGGGCGCAGGACCCTGGTAGGGATCGATCAGGGAAACTACATCTACGAATGGGCGCGTTTGATGCCGTAATTCTTATCGCCTTCGGCGGACCTCAGGGGCTCGCTGATATCCGGCCGTTTCTCGCCAACGTGCTCACGGGTCGCAACGTCCCGGCGGCCCGTGTCGAAGAGGTCGTCCATCACTACGAGCTATTTGGTGGCGTATCGCCAATCACGGTGCTCACGCAGAAGCAGGCAGCGGGTCTTGCGCAGCGGCTGTCTGTTGCCGGCACGCCGCTCCCCGTGTACGTCGGCATGCGTAACTGGCATCCGTTCATCGCCGATGCGATGCGTGACATGTCGCGTGCCGGAGTGCGACGTGCGATCGGGTTCATCATGGCGGCACAAGCGAGCTACTCGAGTTGCCAGCAGTATCGTGAGAACGTGCGCGACGCGCGGCTTGGTCTTCGCAACGAAGGTGAAGCAGTCGTTGACGTGACTTATGTGCCAGGGTGGTTCGATGCTCCCGGCTTCGTCGAGGCCAACGCCGACCACGTTCGACAGGCGCTTGCCGGATTGGCAGCGCCGCTGCGAGCAGGGTGCCGGTTGATCTTCACGGCTCACAGCATTCCTCTCGCGATCGCCGAGCAGTCGCAATATCGTGAGCAACTCACGCAGTCTTCACGACTGGTCGCCGAGCGTGTCGGAATCGAGGATTGGGCACTGGTGTATCAGAGCCGAAGCGGCCGGCCACAGGATCCGTGGCTCGAGCCCGATGTGTGCGACTACTTGCGACAGGTGAAGCGCGAAGGAGCGTCCGCTGCCGTTCTGTGCCCGATTGGCTTTGTCTGCGACCACATCGAAGTGCTGTACGACCTTGATCGTGAGGCGGCCGGCGTGGCGCGCGAGATCGAGCTTCCCCTTGTCCGCGCGATGGCAGTCAACGACGATCCGAAGTTTCTCGACATGATGGCGGATGTCGTCTTGGCCACCGTCAGACGCTACGGGTCGGGGCGGCCTCTTGGGATTGTCGGCAGGGCGTAGGGCGTGGGGCATAGGGCATAGAGGGCATAGGGCATAGGGCATAGGGCATAGGGCATAGGGCACAGGGCGTAGGGCAAAGGGCAAAGGGCAAAGATGTAGGTGGAGTGGCCTCATGAAACGTCGTCTCTCCGCGATGCCTCGACCGACGCCGTAAGGCCGTGGAGCATCCGTGAGAGTTCGGCGGCCGCATTGAGGATCGGCGTGACGCGTGCCTTTGGAACGAATTTGAGTCGGTGGGCGAGTTCTAATTGAGTCTGCAGTTCCGCCGAAGACCCTGCCGCAGTCCGCAAGTGGTTTATGTAATAGCCCGTCGGTCGCGCATGTCCCTCCGCAATGTTTGAGGGAATCGAGATGACAGCCCGGCGGAGTTGAAGTGTGATTCCGGTACCGCTCTCCAGCGGGGAATTCACGCGTCAGTTCGTAAACGCGCTCAGCGAGTTCCATTCCTCGCTGCCACACCAGAAGATCATGAAAGGTTCGGATTGCCATGTCGGTCGAAGAGCAATCGCTCGGCCGTACCAATTCCTGAGGAAATCTTGCGAGTGGCGTTCACGGATCGAAGATTTCGCAATCTCTCGCAGATGTAGTCGGCGTAGTTCCTGCGACTATGTCCCTACGCCCCACGCCGCACGCCCTACGCCCTACGCCCTATGCCCTATGCCTAAGCCCTATGCCCCAAGCCCTACGCCCTGCTAGGCTATCCCCGTGATCGGCCAGACCATTTCGCACTACCGCATCGTCTCCGAGCTGGGCCGCGGCGGCATGGGGGTGGTCTATGAAGCCGAGGACACGCGGCTCGGTCGCCATGTCGCTGTCAAGGTCTTGCCCATCGAAGCCGGCTCCGATCCGCAAGCCATGGATCGCTTCCTGCGGGAAGCGCGAATCATCTCGTCGCTGAGCCATCCGCACATCTGCACCCTCCACGATATCGGAGAGCATGAGGGTCAGCAGTTCATGGTGATGGAACTGCTCGAAGGCGAAGGGCTGAAGTCGCGGATCGCCCGCGGTCCTCTCGCGCTGGACGACCTGCTCGACTTTGGGGCGCAGATCGCTGACGCCCTCGATGCAGCCCACAGCGCCGGCGTGATCCATCGCGATATCAAGCCTGCCAATCTCTTCGTCACTCGTCGTCACCAGGCCAAGGTGCTCGATTTCGGTGTCGCCAAACTGTCGCCGGGCGAACAGAAGAACCAATCCGACGGCGAGCGGACCGTTGCACGCAGTGACCTCACAACTGCTGGATCGGCGATCGGCACGATTTCGTACATGTCGCCCGAACAGGCGCGCGGCCAGGAACTGGACGCACGCAGCGACCTGTTCTCGTTTGGGCTCGTGCTGTACGAGATGGCGACGGGACGTCAGGCGTTCCAGGGCCCGACCTCGGCGGTGATCTTCGAAGGCATCCTGACGAAGACACCGGAAGCGCCATCGCGGCTGAACGCCAATGTGCCGGCCGAGCTCGATCGCATCGTCGGCAAGGCGCTCGAGAGAGATCGAGAGACGCGTTATCAGACGGCGGCCGAAATCCGGGCTGATCTCAAACGACTGAAACGTGAAACCGATTCGGGTCGTAGTCACGCGTCGGCCGTGACGGCGGCTGGCGCGACCGCCTCCGTAGCTGTGACGTCGACCTCCGGCGAAGTGGCGGCGGCGCCAGCGCGGTCCACGGCGCGTCGTGCCCTTCTGCTGGGTGCGCCTCTCGTCACGATCGCCGTCATCGGCGGCGCAATCCTGTGGCAGTCGCAGCAGACACCCGCGCTCGGCGCGCGCGACAGTGTCGTCCTCGCCGATTTTCGCAACCGGACCGGCGACACGATGTTCGACGACACGTTGAGCGAAGCGCTCGCCGTGCAGCTTCGTCAGTCTCCGTTTCTGCGCCCCATTTCAGAACAGCAGGTCCAGGCGACGCTCCAGTTGATGGGGCGGCAACCGAACGATGCCTTGACCCTCGAGGTCGCGCAGCAGGTGTGCCAGCGAACGGGCGCCAGGGCGACGCTCGCGGGGACGATCGCGAGTCTCGGCAGCAGTTATCTCCTGACCCTGAGCGCGCAGGACTGTGTCACCAGCGAGATTCTTGCGGAGGAACAAGTCGAAGCGCGGGCCAAAGAGGGGGTCATCACAGCGCTGGGGCAGGCCGCGTCACGCTTCCGCGAGAAGCTGGGCGAGTCGCTCGCGATGGTCGAGCGCTACGACCAGAACATCGAGATGGCCACGACGCCATCGCTCGAAGCCCTCAAGGCCTACAGTCAGGGCATGACGACGAGGCGCACGCAAGGCGATTTCGAGTCGATGCCGTTCTTCCGTCGTGCGATTGAGATCGATCCGAACTTTGCGCTCGCGCACGCACGTCTCGGCACCGTGCTCTCGAATCTCAACGAGCGCGATGAAGCAATCAAGTCAGCCACCCGTGCGTTCGAGCTTCGCGACAAGGCGAGCGAACGCGAACGGCTGTATATCGAAGCGCGCTATCACTCGACCGTCACCCGCGACGTGGCCAAGGCGATGGAGTCGTATCGGGTGTTGCTGGGCACCTATCCTGACGACTACGCGGCGCATTCGAATATCGGCTTGCTGTACCGCGACCAAGGCAAGATCAAAGAAGCCCTCGACCACTTCAAAGAGGCCGTTCGCTTGGCGCCGGTTCAGCCGATCGCTCGCTCCAGCCTCGGATCGACCTACCTGATGGAAGGTCGCTTTGCCGAGGCGCGCCAGGAGTTCGAGGAAATCCTCAAGCGTCAGGAGTCGTCCGTTGCCCGAAACGGTCTCTTTACTCTCGCGACGCTGACCGGCGATCAGTCGCTCGCCGACGCCCAAATCGCGGCGGTGGCCGGCCGTCGCGGGGAAACGGACCTCATCGGCCCGCGTGCGCGAGCGACTGCATACAGAGGGCAGATGCGCGAGGCCGAGCGGCTGACCGACGATCTTTTCCAGCGCCTCCACGCGTCCAACCGGCTGTCGGAGATGGGCGAAGGCTTTATTGGCTTGGCGATTTGGCAGGCGATGGTCGGACGGATCGGGACTGCGCGGGCGGGCCTGGAGCGGGTTCAGCGGCACAACCTGATTACCGACGGAGCCACCGACGAAGTCGTGGCGCTGGGCGCCGTCCTGGGAGACCCGAAACTCTCAAAAGCGCACCTGGGTCGAGCGGTTCAACATGTCCGCAAGGTCTCGGCGCCTGAAAGGGCTGACAGCAGCGAACGCGGCGTTCGTGCGCTCGACGCGATGGCATCGCGTCGCTATGAGGAGGCGTACGAACTCGCGGTCCTCGCGGGCAACGACCCGAACGACCAGAACAGCGTGTTCGTTGCCGGTCTGGCCGCACTGCGCCTCAAACGCTGGGAGGCCGCGACGTCGGCCTTCGAGACGATCATCGGTTTCCACGCCAGGCTGGGTCTTTCACCGATGGTCGGCAGCGCCCATGTCATGCTGGGGCGGGCGCACGCCGGTGCGGGACGCGTCAACGAGGCGCGCAAGGCCTATCAGGAAGCGTTCACGATCTGGAAGGACGCCGACGCTGACATGCCGCTGCTGATCGAGGCGCGCCAGGAATTCGCCCGGCTCGGTACATAACGAACGACAGGCCTCCGAGGCTCAGAAGCTCAGACAAGATAACGGGCTCGGGCCCACGCTGCCGTATGATCGATTTTATGCGTGGATTCGTGTTCGCCATCGCCATTGTCCTCATCAACGTTGCGACGTCGTTCGCGCAGGCGCCGGTCGACTATCGGTTGTCATTTCCGGCGCCCGAGCATCGATGGATGCAGGTGGAGGTGACGTTTACAGAGATTCCTCCGGGCCCACTGCACGTCCGCATGAGTCGCACGTCGCCGGGACGATACGCGCTCCACGAGTTCTCCAAGAACGTGTTCGATATCAATATGCGCGACGGCAAAGGCACGCCGCTCCTGCCAACGCGCCCCGACCTTCACCAGTGGAGCGTGGCCGATCACGACGGCACCGTCGTCATCACCTATCGAGTGTTTGGCGATCGAATCGACGGCACCTATCTGAGCGTGGACGCGACCCACGCCCACATGAACATTCCGGCGACGCTGATTTGGGCACGCGGGTTCGAGGATCGACCGGCACGGGTTCGCCTCGAGCAGCCGGCTGGCCGCCGGTGGCGGGCGTCAACCCAGTTGTATGCCACTTCGGACGAGCTGACGTTCACAGCTCCGAATTTCCATTACTTGATGGACAGCCCCATCGAGTTCAGCGATCACATCGTCCAGACCTTCAGCGTTCCGGATCCGGGATCTGCAACCATGTCGCCAACGTTCCGCGTCGCCCTTCATCATGACGGGACAGCGGCAGAGGCCGGCGTCTTTGCCAAAGACATTGAACGGATTGTTCGCGAGGCGGTGGCCGTTTTCGGCGAGTTTCCACGATTCGAGAACGATACCTACACCTTCTTGTCGGACTACTTGCCCTGGGCCAGCGGTGACGGCATGGAGCATCGCAACAGCACGGTGCTCTCAGGCCCGGGCGCGCTTCGCAATCCCGGTCAACGCACGGGGATGCTGGGGACAGTCGCACACGAGTTCTTTCATGCCTGGAACATGGAGCGCATTCGTTCCCGGGATCTCGAGCCTTTCAACTTCGAAGAAGCCGACGTGTCGGGCGAGCTGTGGCTCGGCGAAGGGTTTACCAGTTACTACGACGATCTGATCATTCGACGCGCCGGGCTCGTGCCGCTCGAGCAGACGCTCAACAGCTTTGCCGGCCTTATCGACGCCGTGACCGCTAGCCCGGGGCGGAAGTTCAGAAGCGCCGAGGAGATGAGCCGGTTGGCGCCATTCGTCGATGCGGCGGCAACGATCGATCGCACGTCGTGGGAAAACACGTTCATCTCCTACTACACGTTTGGTGCGGCTCTGGGCCTTGCGCTGGACTTGTCGCTGCGCGACCGGTCCGACGGCCGCACGACGCTGGACACCTACATGCGAGCGTTGTGGGCGAGGCATGGACGTCCAGGGCAGAAGACACCTGGGATAGTGGCGACGCCGTACACGACCGACGATCTCAAGGCGGTGCTGGCCGAGGTGAGCGGCGATCCGCAATTCGTGCAAACGTTTTTCGCCCGATACATCCAGGGCCATGACGTCGTGGACTACGGTCCCTTGCTCGCCCGCGCCGGGCTGACGCTCAAGAAGCGCAATCCTGGCGCAGCGTTCTTCACCGGCAGCCAGCAATTGACCTTCGAGGGTGGCGGGGGCGCCCGCGTCACGGCCCAAGTGCCCTTCGACTCCTGGATGTACAAGGCGGGCATCGAGCGAGACGACCTGATCATCTCGATAGACGACGTGAAGCTGACGACCGCAGCGGCGCTCGAGGGGCTTCTCGGCCGGCACAAACCGGGCGATCAGGTGCGCATTCGCTTCGTACGCCGCGGCGGCGAAACGCTGAACGGGATTCTGGTTCTGGAAGAGGATCCGCGATTCGAACTGGTTCCGGTCGAGCAGTCTGGTGACACGCTTACTGCCGCGCAAAAGCAATTTCGTGAGCAGTGGCTTGGATCTCGCCAGTGATCAGTGGTCAGTGATCGGTGGTCAGTGATCAGTGGTCAGGGGGCGGTTGACCGCGTCGCACGCTGGCTCGCTTGAAAGACGCGGGGTGCCACGACCGTTGAGCGGGCGATCCTGCTCGAGCGTGGCGGCATCGCCACTGGCATCGTGCAGGCCCGTCTCGAACGAGCCCACGTGCTCCAGGCAGTCGGGAATAACCGATACCTGATGTACTACGGAGGGCTTTTCTCATGAGCCGTCACTTGATGCTGATTGCGCTGTTGGCCTTCGGGGCGGTCGGACTGGTGCGCGGGGATGAGCAGGCAATGCGAAACGTGCCGCGCATCTCAATCGACGAGGTCAAGGCGCTGATGGCCAAGAAACAGGTGATTCTCGTCGACGTTCGCGATCCGCAGTCGTTCGCCGAAGGGCACATGCCAGGCGCACTCAACGTCCCGTTCGATGACATTCCCAAATACGTTGACGCGTGGAAGAAGGACGCGCGCGTGCTGATCACCTATTGCGCCTGCACCAACGAAACCACCGCCGCCCGAGCGGTCGTCGATATGAACGCGTTCGGCATCACGAATGCCAAAGCGTTGCTTGGCGGGTGGCACGAGTGGGTTGCGCGCGGCGAGAAAGTGGAGAAGTAGCGTTCGGGGTGCGGTCCGACGGTCGGGCCTCAGAGATTCAGAGAGCCAGAAGACACGTAGCCACAAAGAACACGAAGTCACGAAGATAGTGATTGTCTCTGAGCCTCTGAATCTCTGAGGCTTGTACGTGACTAGTCCGGCTGTTCCGCAAGAGGAATACCGAAGCGCTCGGCCATCCGATACAACGTGCGGCGATCAATCCCCATGACCTCAGCCGCGCGCGTTCGATTGTGGCTCACCTGTTCGAGCACATGCAGCAAGTAGCGCCGCTCGATTTCCTCGAGTGTTGGCAGGTCATCAAACAGACGCTTCTCGAGCACCGGTGGCCGTGGTGTCACGGTCTGCGGCAGATCGCCGACATCGATTCGACTCCCTCGTGAGAACACGACGAGTCGTTCGATCAGATTCTCGAGCTCGCGCACGTTGCCCGGCCATTGATGTGCGGCCAGTGCGTCGAGGGCCTCGCGGGTCAATTCCACCTGCTTGCCCGCCTTCGCGCACGCGCCTTTGAGGAAGCGCTCGATGAGGAGCGGGATGTCGTCGCGGCGCTCGCGGAGCGGCGGCAGGGTGATGATCACCACACCGAGTCGGTAGAAGAGGTCCTGCCGGAACTTGCCATCGAGTACGGCGCGCTCGACGTCGACGTTGGTCGCGGCCACGATTCGCACGTCGACTTTGACCTGCCGGCTCGACCCGACGGAGCGCACCTCGCCCTCCTGGAGCACGCGCAGAAGCTTTACCTGCAGGCCGGGTGACATCTCGCCGACCTCGTCCAGAAATACGGTGCCGGTATGGGCGGTCTGGAACACACCTTTGGCGTCGTTGATCGCGCCTGTGAACGAGCCCTTGACGTGGCCGAAAAGCTCCGATTCCAGCAACGTTTCCGTGAGCGCGCCACAGTTGATCGGCAGGAAGGGCCGACCCGAACGATTACCATGCTGGTGGACGGCGCGTGCGACCAACTCCTTCCCGGTGCCGCTCTCGCCGATGATGAGCACCGGCGCGTCTGCCGACGCCGCGTGCGCGATCTGCTTGTAGACCGTCGTCATGGCCGGCGATCGGCCAAGCAGCGCCGGCGGCATGGTGTCCCGGACCGCGGCCGGTGGCGCGGCAGTCGGAGACTTGTGAAGGGCGCGCTCGACCAGCCCCTTCAGCTCGGTGATGTTGAATGGCTTGCTGACGAAATCGAAGGCGCCCTCGCGTACGGCTTCGACGGCCTTTTCAAGCTCCCCAAACCCGGTGACGATGATCACCGGCGTCGTGGGAGCGCTCTCGCGCACGCCGCGGAGCACGTCGATCCCGTCGAGTCGCGCATTCAGCTTGAGGTCTGTAATGACGAGATCGTAGGGCTTGGCTCGGCACCGCGACAGGGCTTGTTCGGGGTCGGTGGTGGTCTCGACGTCACGCTCGGGTTTGGTGAGGAGCTCGGACATGAACCGGCAGGTGACCGGGTCGTCATCGAGGACGAGAATCCGGGCGGGGGCCACCACCGTCATGATGCCGCCCGTCCAGCGTCGCGCGCCGAATCCGATGGCAGGTCAATCGTAAACGTCGTGCCCTGACCGACCGTCGAGGCCACAGTGATTGTGCCACCGTGTGCAGCGATGACATCGCGCGCGATGGCCAACCCCAGCCCGGTCCCGCGGCCTGGCTTCTTGGTGCTGACCCATGGATCGAAGATTCTGGTCATCAATTCATCCGAAATGCCGTGACCGGTATCGGAAACCTCGACTCGGACCTTGTTCTGAGGCGTTTCTCGCACGACGACCCTGAGCGTCCCGCCCTGGGGCATGGCGTCCACCGCATTGGTCATCAGGTTCAGCAACGACAGCTCCAGGTTTGTTGCATCCACCAGGATCGGGGTATCGGCCCCTGGCGCCTCGACCTCCAGCCTGATGTTAGCGGCTTCGAGATTGGGACGCATGACTTCGGCGACCCGGCCGACGAGCCCGCCGGCAGCGACCCGGCTGCGACGGCCCATCTGACGCGACCGGTCGAGGAGGGACCGCACGGTCGTGGTGACCTTTCCGATTTGCTCCTCGATGATGGCCAGGCGCGCGGCGTGAGGCGAGTCGGCGCCAAGGTCCTCCTTGAGCAACTGTACGTAGCCAGAAATCAAGTTGAGAGGCGTCCCCACCTGATGCGCGACATTGGCGGCCGTCTGGCCAACGGACGCGAGTTGTTCGGCGCTGGCGAGTTGTTCGCGCAGGCCGAACAGACGATGGTACGACTCGACGAGCTGTTCGTTCCGCTGTTGCAGTTCGACGGTCGCTTCATCCACGCGGGCCTGGAGCTCGTCGTTGAAGTGCTCGAGCCGCGCCAGCATCTCGTTGAGGCCGACCGCCATCTCGCCAAGCTCGTCATGACGCCACACCGGGGCCCGAGCCGAGAAGTCGCCTGCGGTCACGCGCGCGATGGTTTCGCGCAGTTGCTGAATCGGCTTGTAGACGAGGGGAAACGCCAGGAGATCGACGAGCACCACCAACGCAACGATCGAGAGCAGCGCGAAGCCGACGATGGCTTCTAAGGCGCGCTGTTGCAGTCGAATGACGGCGCCAAGGTCGGCACGAACGAGCACGGCGCCGACGGTCTGGCCATTGCGCAGGACGGGAGACGCGACTCGAATGGTGTCGATGGTTTCCGAGAAGACGGTGCGGTTTTCCTTGATCGACAACACGGCCAACCCGAGACCGACTTCGCCCTGTGACATGCCGGTGGTCCCGCTCACCACGGGCCCACCAGCGGAGTCCTGGATGTACGACAAGTGGCCAATTTCCGAAATCTCAGAATTCAGTTGGCGCAGCGTCCTCTCGATGGCGTCCACTGAGACTGGCGTCGACAATCGAGACACCTGATCGGCCGCGCGTCCAGCGGCCTGGCCTGCGATCCCACGGACATCGTTGGTCAAGGCCCGTCGCGCCATTCGCAGCGCGAGCCCGCTGGCGCCAATCCCCGCCAATGCGACCGAGATCGCGATTGCCAGGGCGAGGCGGAGCCGTAGCGAGGAGATCCATCGCGCGTTTCCACCTGAGCGCGACGCCATGGCAGCGGTCATCTGGGCCATGCTCTAGGCGTAGCGTAGCAGGGCGTAGGGCGTAGGGCATAGGGCATAGCAGGGCGTAGCGCCTAGGGCATGGGGCCATAGGGCAGGGCCCAGGGCCTGCAGGGATAGATCGACGGCATCGCAGCCGCCCTTAGCCCTCCTATGCCCTAGGCCCTACGCCCTATGCCCTTCTGCCAAAATACCCCCATGTTCCGACCACCAGTGGCCGCGCTCGTCTGCGCCGTATTGGTTCTTATGACCTCAACCGGTTCAAGCACAGGACAGTCTGCCGAATCCATTCGTTACATGCTTCGCTTTCCGGCGCCGCACACGCATTACATGGAGGTCGAGGCGGTGTACCCGACCGAGGGGCGTCCGCAGTTCGAGCTCTTCATGGCGGTGTGGACGCCAGGCTCCTATCTCGTGCGCGAGTACGAACGGCATGTCGAAAACGTTGTGGCGCGCGGTCTTTCGGGCCAGGCGTTGACCGTGATCAAAAGCCGCAAGAATCGATGGCAAGTCACGACTGGCGGCGCAAGGACCGTGACGGTGACCTATCGGGTCTACGGACATGAGATGACGGTCCGCAACAACTGGATCGAGTCGGGCTTCGCGATGCTCAACGGGGCGCCGACGTTCATCTCGATGGTCGGCGGGACCTCACGCCCGCACGAAATGCAGATCGAGCTCGCCGCGGGCTGGAAAGGCTCGGCGACGGCGTTGACTCGCGGGACCGCTGCCAACTCGTACCGTGCCGAGGATTTCGACACGCTGGTGGACAGTCCAATTTTCGTTGGCAACCCAGTGAGTCGTGAGTTTCAGGTCGCGGGCAAGGCGCATCATCTCGTGCTCGAAGGCGATGCGGCCTTTTTCGACGTCGATCGCGCGGCCGCCGACACGCAGAAGATTGTCGAAGAGGCTGGCAAAGTGATGGGCGGTCGCTTCGATTATCCGCACTACTACATGTTGAACCTGGTGAGCGACGCGGGCGGTGGTCTCGAACACAAGAACAGCTTCTTGACCATGTCCAGCCGCTTTGCCACGCGCACGCGCCGCTCGTATCTCTCGTGGCTCGGCCTGGTTGCGCATGAGTACTTCCACAACTGGAACATCAAGCGTCTGCGCCCGGTGGAGTTGGGACCTTTCGACTACGAGAACGAGGTGCACTCCAAGTCGCTCTGGATTGGCGAGGGCTTTACGGACTACTACGCGGGCCTGCTCGTGAAACGCGCGGGCCTTTCGAATCGCGACGAATACCTCGACGGGTTAGCCGATCAGATCGAGGCTGTCCAGACGACGCCAGGCCGCCTCGTGACGTCTGTCGATATGGCGTCGTACGACACGTGGATCAAACAGTATCGACCTGACGAGAACACATCGAACACGACGATCGATTACTACCCGAAAGGCGCGGTGATTGCGTTTCTGGTCGACGCGCAGATTCGGCGAGCCACCTCGAATGCCAAGTCGCTGGACGATGCGATGCAGCTGGCCTACCAGCGCCATTCCGGTGCCAAGGGTTTTGCGCTCGACCAGTTCTATCAGGCCATGAGTGACACGGCGGGCAAGAACCTGCGGAAGTTCTTTGCCGCCGCGGTTGAGACGACCGACGAGTTGAGCTACGAGGAGGCGCTCGACTGGTTCGGCCTGAGGTTCCGCGCCGTCGACACGCGTAACCCGCGTGCATGGATCGGCGCAGGTACAAGAAGCGATGGCGGGCGACTGGTGGTGACGTCAGTGCGCCGCGAGACACCAGCGCACGCAGCCGGCCTCAACGTGGACGATGAGATCCTGGCGTTTGATGATGTCCGGGTTCGTGCCGATGGGTTGAATGGACGCCTCGAGCAGTATCGATCGGGACAAAAGGTTGCGGTCCTTGTGGCCCGTCGCGACCGGCTGACCCGTCTCGAAGTCGTGCTGGGCACCGATCCGGGTCGCCCGTGGCGGCTGGAAGTAGATCCGGGGGCGACAGAGGCTCAGAAACAGCGGCTGGCGGCCTGGATCGGTCAGTAGTCCCGCCCGGCACGCGATTTTGCGCTGCCGGCACATACACCTGACGAACACAGGCAACCAAAATCGAACGGGAGCCGTCTACAGTTCGTGGCCCCGAGAGCGAATGGCTGAACGCACAAATAGAGTGAAACGACGCATGACCGCCGCTCTGGCCATGGCCACGGTTTTCGTCGTGTTCAGCTCATCGGCCGCGGCGAGTTCTGAGACGCGTCGTCCTCCGGCGTTGGTCGTTGAGGCCATCGCCATCCCCGCCGGCACGACCATCGTCATCGACGGCAAGCTCAGCGAAGAAATCTGGGACCAGGCGCCGCCAATCAACGAGTTCGTGCAGCGCGATCCTGCCGAAGGCGAAGCGCCCTCGCAGCACACCGATGCGCGCGTCGCGTATGACGAGAACGCGCTGTACGTCGGCGTGCGCGCGCGAGACTCGGAACCCCATCGCATCGTTGGCTTGCTGACGCGTCGAGACCAGCGATCGCCGTCGGATTGGATTCGCGTGATCGTGGACAGCTACTTCGACCGCCGCTCGGCGTACGAATTTGGAGTGAATCCCTCGGGCGTGAAGGCCGACCGCTACTACTTCAACGATGGCGCCAGCGACGACAGTTGGGACGCCGTGTGGGATGTGCAGGTGGCGCGCGACGTTGACGGATGGAGCGCGGAGTTCCGCATCCCGTTTTCTCAGCTGCGCTTCAACAACCGTGATGGTGGTCCCGTGGGTTTCGCCGTGATGCGCGAGGTCGGGCGTCTGGCGGAGACGTCGAGTTGGCCGCTGCTCTCACGCAACGCCAATGGGTTTGTCTCTCAATTCGCCGAGGTCACCGGCCTGCGGATCGGCGGGACGCCGAAGAAGCTGGAGCTGTTGCCATACACGCTCGGCAGCGTGGCGTTGAATGCCGAGAGCGACAACCCGCTCGAGGAGCAGACCGATCCAGCCGGCGCGATGGGTCTCGATTTGAAATACGCTTTGCGGCCAGGGCTCACGCTGACCGCAACCGCAAACCCCGACTTCGGCCAGGTCGAGGCCGATCCGGCGGTGGTCAACCTCGACGCGTTCGAGACGTTCTTCCAGGAGCGACGGCCATTCTTTGTCGAGGGGTCGGGCACGTTTCAGTTCAACATCGATTGCAACGACGGCGCCTGTACGGGTCTGTTCTATTCGCGTCGCATTGGACGCGCGCCGCAAGGATCGCCGGAGCTCGAGGACGATGAGGTACTCGACGGCGCCGCCCGCGGCCACCATCATTGGCGCCGGCAAGGTCACGGGTCGGGCTGGCAAGTTCTCGGTCGGCGCCCTCACCGCCCTGACGGCCGAGGAAGAGGCCAAGATCTCGAACGGCGGTCCAATTGTCGAGAACGAAATCGTCGAGCCGATGTCCGGTTACACCGTCGTACGGGCCCGACGCGAGTTTGCGAATCAATCCAATCTAGGCTTCATGCTGACGTCGACGAATCGCAAACTCGTTGACTCGGTCAGCTTTCTGCCCGAGGACGCGTACGCCGCAGGCGTCGACTACGACATTCGGTTCAGCCCACGCTACAACCTCTCCGGGTTCTGGTCGGGCTCGCATGTCTCGGGGTCGACCGAGGCGATTACACGCCTGCAAGAGAACAACGTCCACGCGTACCAGCGTCCAGACGCCGAGCACATTGAACTGGACGAAACGGCCACCGTGCTGGCTGGCCACGCGGGATCGATCAACTTCGGCAAGATCGCTGGAGACAAGACGCGCTTCGCCGCCAACTACGGCTACAAGAGTCCTGGGTTCGACGTCAACGACCTGGGGTTCCAGCGGCGCGCCGACGAGCGCTACATCAGTCACTGGTTCCAGAAGCGCGACAACGTGCCGGGACGGTTCACGCGGTCGTTCTTCTGGAACCTCAATCAGTATGCCGGCTGGAACTTCGACGGCGATCGCCTGTGGAACGGCGCCAACGTCAACATGCACTGGACGTGGAAGAACTACGCGACCAGCGGCTTCGGCGTGAACTACAACGGGGCGCCGTTCCGCGATCGCGTCACCCGCGGCGGCCCGGGTGTGCTCGGCAACACCAGCTTCGCCACGTGGTTCTATTCGGGCACCGACGGACGGAAGAATCTCTCGGCCAACTACAACGGCTATTTCGAAGCTGACGGAAAGGGGACGATCCGTCAGAACATCGGGCCCAACGTCACGTGGCGCCCGACCACGGCAATGTCGCTCTCGACCGGCTTTCGCTACAACACCAACGACGACGATGCGCAGTGGGTGGAGAACGAGGAAGAGGACGGCCAACCGACGCGCTACGTGTTTGGCCGTCTGAAGCAGCGCACGGTTGCCTTCACGTTCCGTGTCAATTACACGCTGACCGCCAACCTGTCGATCCAGAGCTATGCCGAGCCATTCGTGTCGGCCGGCGAATACAGCGACTACAAGCAGCTCGTGAACGGACGCGCGCCCAATTATTACGACCGCTACACCCCGTACGCCTATACGGGCAACGCGGACTTCAACTACCGCTCGTTCCGCACGACCAACGTATTGCGCTGGGAATACAGACCCGGCTCTTCGCTGTTCGTCGTCTGGCAGCAGGGGCGCGAGGGCGAGGAAACCTACGGCGACTTCCAGTTTGGCCGGGATTTCAGCGGGGTCTTCAGCGCGCCCTCTAACAACGTCTTCCTCGTGAAACTGTCGGTACTGGCTCAATATGTAGAGCGGGCCACTGGCCTGCTGCGCCGAAGCTCGCACAGGCGAGCGAAGGCGGGTTACCATCCTTCATGGCCTGGCGGGACAACGTCCACGACTTCCTCCATGGCATGGCCTACGGCCGGTATGAGCGCGAGCTGCGCATGCAGGCCAATCAGCTGAACGATCTCTTCCTCCTCCTGTGCTACATGGAAGTCGTGGGGCTGCCGAATCCAGCCACGCTCTACCTGCTCGACGTGTATCCCTACCTGTTGGATCAATTCCATCTGTGGCATCGGCGGATGGGCATGGAACAATCGCCGCTCGGCAATCTTCCGTGCTGCTAGGGCTAGCGAAGCTCCGCCTCGAAGACAATGCGTCGGCTCCGCTTCGCTAGGGCTATGTTGTCTTGCCCCGCTCCGCGGGGCGGGACATCTTCTAAGGCCTGGAGAAAACTTGCTTCAGTTGTCACGGTGCTGGCCTTAGAAGATGTCTAGCTGTCTCGTGATTGCTTGGCAACGGTTCACGAGTGAGAACCGCTGGGAAGTGCGTGAGGGCTGAGTGATCCGCGAACTCTTCGATCGCGAGGTCATCTTCTTCGGCGGCAAGGGGGGCGTCGGCAAGACGACCTGCGCCTCGGCTGCCGCGTTGGCGGCCAGCCGAATGGGCAAGCGGGTGCTGCTCGTCTCCACGGACCCCGCGCATTCGACCTCCGACATCTTCGAGCGTCGAATTGGCTCCGAACCGACGCAGCTCTTGCCGGGTCTCCACGCGATGGAGATCGATGCCGCAACCGAGACCCAACAGTACGTGACGAATGTGAAAGCTCAGATCGCCACCCTGTTTGGTCACGCAATCCTGAAAGCGGCCCACCATCAGATCGACCTCGCCGCCACCATGCCGGGTGCCGAGGAAGTTGCGCTCTTCGATCGCATGGGTGCGTTGATTCGTGGCGAGGATGCGCGGTTCGACCTGATCGTCTTCGACACCGCACCCACTGGTCACACGCTGCGCCTGATTCGAATGCCCGAGTTGATGGAGGCGTGGATCAAGGCGTTGTCGCGCTCTCGCCGCGCGATGCTGGGCGTGGAGCAAGACGATCGGAAGGACCCGATCATGTTGTCGCTTGGCGATCGCCTCGAACGCCTGCGTGAGCTGCGCGCCCGGCTCATGAGTGGTCGAACGACGGCGTTCGTCCTGATCCTCATCGCCGAACGGCTGCCGATCGAAGAGACCGCCCGCGCGATCGCGCAGCTGGACGAAGCCGGCGTCCGGGTCGGGAGCCTGGTGGTCAACCGGGTGCTGCCAGCGGCGACCTCCAACGCCTTCCTGGATGCCAGACGACGACAGGAGGCGGTCTATTTGACTGAGATCGAGCGTCGCTTCGGGTCGCATCCGGTCGTGCGCGTGCCGCAGCTCGAATCGGACGTCTACGGCATTCCGGCGCTCGAACGCATCAGCGCGGAGCTATTTCCCTGACGGCGAGGAATGCAGCACGAAGAACACGAAGGACACGAAGGAGACAAAGATCCAAAGCGTTTCGTGTGCTTCGTGTCTTCGTGTTGTATTCAACGTAAGATCGCAACATGCCTCGCGTGATTGGACCTCCCGGTACCGACGAATACGCCGACTTTCACAAGGGCTACATCGCGGCGGTTGCCAACGAGCCTGACGGCATCGCCGTCCTCGAACGTCAGCAGTCGTCGATCGCTCAGTTCGCGAGGCTCAGCCCGCAGCAGGCATCGCATCGCTATGCGGACGGCAAGTGGAGCGTAAAGGAAGTGATCGGGCACCTCTGCGATGCTGAACGTGTCGTGTCATACCGCCTCCTGCGCATTGCGCGGGGCGACAAGACGCCGTTGCCCGGCTTCGACGAGGCCGCCATTGCCGCCGCCTCGAACGCCGATCGACGCCAGCTTGCGGATCTCGTCGCCGAGCTGTCCGTGGTCCGACAATCCACCCTCGCGCTCGTCAAGTCGCTCGACGAGACGGGCCTGTCGCAGCGTGGCACGGTCAACAACTGGTCGCTCACCGCGCATGGCATCGTGTTCATCATCGCGGGCCATTTCGCGCATCACATGAACGTATTGCGTGAGCGCTATGGCATCACTGTCTAGATGACTATCACGACGTTAGCCACGAAGGCACGAAGGACACGAAGTGAGATGGTTGGCAAGGCGTTTGGAATTTGATCTCTGAATCTTCGTGTCTTCGTGCCCTTCGTGGCTACGGTTCCCCATCGCCCTCACTGGTTTGTCGTCCTTGCGGGCTCGATCTTCGTGATGCTTTCCTTGACCGACTCCACCTTGCCACGTGAGTAAGCGAGCGTGAAGTACCGGCCGCGCGCCCAGAGCTCAAAGAGATCGCGGTAGTGCGGATCGTCGGGATTGCCCACCTGACCGGGCGTATTGATGCCGACCGAGTTGTCCCAGTCCTCGGTGTCCGCGATGATTTTGAACGATCCTCCGCTGGTCTGGTTGTCGCCGTTTCCTGTTGCGCTGATGGTGGTGCCGTCGCCGCCGCGTGGGAGAGGACCGACGGACAGCTTCGATCGCGTCTCAGCGTTGACGACATCGCTCAGCGGATGACGGATCAGCACGTGATGAAAGCGGTCCTGACCATACTTCCACGCCTGCGGGTCGTCCCCGAAGCGTTTGGTCAGCTCGGCGACAGCCTCGTCGAGGCTCTGTGCAAGCAAGGCGTCACGCGCCTGCGTCGGGTTCTCGCCAAAGCGGCCGTCCGGCGCGTGGAGCCAGTCGATCAACCGTTTGGTCGTGACAAGGCTGCCAGCGAAACTTCGGATCGAGGCCGGCACGACGCGGTCCCGGGTGTTGACGATGAGCCGCCGCTGCCACATGGCGTAAATGCCGGCCGGTACGGAGTCCTTGTCGAGGACGTAGTCCCAGTCGAAGAGCAGCGTGCGTGCCCGGACGGCTGGTCCGCTGGGCAGGGATACATCCCGCAGCAATTGCACGAGCGCGCGCGCCGGCAGCGACAAGTCATCGTTTTGTACGCGCACGGTCTCGGCGACGCTGAACCGACGACCCGACCCGAGCAACTCGGTGATTCGCGCCGCACGATAGGGATCGGCCCAGGTAAAGTGCACGGCTTCCTTCCAGGTGTAGTCATTCGGGAACAAGTAATGGTTAGCGGTCGCGATGAACCCGCGACCGGGATTCGTTTCGTGTGGCAGCGCGGTGATGGGCAAGTAACCATCCCACTCGTAGCGCCCGTCCCCCGGAACGGGGAGCAGCCCACTCCAGTTTCGACGTAAAGGCTGGATGCCGGCGGCTTGCCAACCGATGGTTCCACTGCGATCGGCCCAGACCATGTTCTCCGCGGGCATATGGTTGTACCTGCACGCTTCGCGAAACTCCTCCCAATTGGTCGCCTGGCTCATTCGCAGGCTGGCGAGGTACGGTGCTCCCCCCGGCTCCATCCATGCCGCGCGCACGGCGTAGGCCCGTCGGTTCGCGCGGTCCTCGAAGATGACCGGACCATGTCGTGTGTATTTCAGCTCGACCGATTGCGGCTTCTCGCCCTCAACCGGTATCGTCTCCAAGACGAGGCGCATCGCCTCCCAGCGTCCTTGATATCGATACTCGTCGGCGTTGCCCGGATTCGTTTCGTAGACGTACAAGTCCTCGTTATCGTTGCCAAAGATGGTCAGACCCCAGGCGCCGTGCTCGTTGTGTCCGATCGAAACGCCCGGCAGCACTGGCTCTCCGCCACCAATCACGTTCCATCCTGGTGCAACCAAGTGAACCCAATAACGGAGCGAGGGAGCCGCAATGGTGCGATGGGGGTCGTTGGCGAGAATCGGGTAGGTGCTCTGGGTCAGAGAACCGGCAACCACCCAGTTGTTGGAACCGACATCGCGTGCATCTGGGGCATCGCGGTTCGAATCACCGACCGCCGGCGCCGCCCCACGCGCCTCACCCCGAAACTCTGGACTCACATCGTCTCGTGTGAAACTGATCGAATTCCGGAACGCCGAGTACAACTCGAGGACGTTGTCCGGGAACGTCTTCAGATCGAGCGCGGGATCCGGCGTGAAGACGGGGTTGCCGCCCTGGAAGTACATCAGCTCATGCACCGCGGCAGGGCCCACAGCCTTCATCGCCCGGATCGCGCGCACCTCGTCGGTCAGATTCGACGTCAGCGCCTGGTGCCGTGAGATGACGACCGCCGGTGTCCATCGGCCAGGAGTGATTCCCAGCATCTTGAACTCGACCGGCAGGAGGCTCGGCGTGCGCTCGGTTTCCGCGATGTAGGCGTTGACCCCTCGCACGTACGCTTCGACGATGGCTTGACCGCGGGGGTGGTAGTGGGCGAGTTCGGCATTCAGGTCGCCGCGGAACATGTGCAGTCGTGCACCGATGTCTCGTTTGAGCTCCCGCCGTCCCAGAACCTCTGCGACCGTTCCGGTCGCTTGTCGTCGCCAGAGCTCGAACTGGAACAAGCGATCTTTGGCGCCCGCATAGCCCTGCGCGAAGAAGAGATCCGATTCGTTCTGGGCGTAGATGTGATTGACGCCCCAGCGATCGCGGATGATTTCGACCGGCTGCGAAACGCCCGGCAACTGGAGGGTCGTGGAGGTGGCGGCCTGCTCCCACGCGCGGGAGCCGACGCCCGCCGTGAGCATGACGAGCAGCGTAGCGGCAACGAGCTTCATGATTGTGCGACGGCAGGTCTGGGACCCGCCGCTCCTCCCTGGGAATATACTGATCTTGATGCGATTTGCGCCGGAATACGTCAGCAGCGTCCTCAACGAGAATTTCGAAGATGCCAAGGAGCTGTTGCTGACGCCGCTGATGGGCATTCACTACGCCCATTTGGTGATGCTGGCTGAACAGAACATCATCACCAGGTCCGACGCACGTTCCCTGCGAGCCGCCCTCGACGGCATCAAGCTCGACGCGGTGCGGTGCGCGCCCTACGACGGCTCCTGCGAGGACCTGTTCTTCTACATCGAGCGCCTCCTGCGCGACGCCTGTGGTGAGGACGTCGCCGGGCGGCTTCACACCGCTCGCAGCCGCAACGACATCGACATGACGATGTATCGGATGCGGCAGCGCGAGTTCATCGCGCTGTTGGCCGTGCGGGTGCTGGAACTTCGCGCGGCGCTGATTGCGCTTGCCGATAGCCATCGCGACACGGTCTTTGCCGCCCACACCCATACCCAACCTGCCCAGCCGAGCACGATTGCGCATTACCTGCTGGCCGTAATCGAGCAGCTCGAGCGCGACACGACGCGCCTGATCTCGGCCTACGACCGTACCAACCAGAATCCTCTGGGTGCCTGCGCGATCACCGGCACCGGTTTCGCCATCGACCGGCATCTCACCAGCGTCCTTCTCGGCTTCAATGAGCCGACCGGCAATACCTACGGCAGCATCGCGACCGTCGACTACCTCCTCGAAAGCGTATCGGCGACGGCGATCCTGCTGGTGGGGCTTGGCCGCGTGCTCCAGGATTTTCTTCTGTGGTGCACGATGGAGTTTGGGTACTTGCGATTGAGCGAAGGCTTCGTGCAGTCGAGCAGCATCATGCCGCAGAAGCGGAATCCGGTGGCGCTCGAGCACGCCCGCGCGATCGGCAGCAAGGGTGTTGGCCAGGCGCAAGCCATCCTCACGACCGTGCACAACACCCCGTTCGGCGACGTCGTCGATACCGAGGATGATTTGCAGCCTCTGGTCGCATCGATGTTTCGTGACGCGACCCGAACCGTGACCCTTGTGGCGGCGACGCTGCGCCATGCTGACTTCGATGTGGCGCGTCTGGCGGAACGAGCCGGTGAGGGTGGAACGACGCTCACGGAACTGGCCGATACGCTGGTGCGCGACGAAGGACTGCCCTTCAAGAAGGCGCATAGCATCGCCGCTCAGCTTCTGAAGACTCGCACCGCAGATCCCAGGGCATCGCTGTCGGCCGCGCTTGCCGCGGCCTCGCAGTCGCTGCTTGGTCGCACCATCACGTGCTCGGACGAGCACCTGCAGAGGATCATGAGCCCGCAGTACTTCGTCGAGGTTCGCCGCACGCTCGGCGGTCCAGCTCCGACAGAAACGGCCCGCGCGGTGGCCGCTTCGCGCGCACGCCTGGAAGGCGACAGTGCCGAGTGGCAGCGGCGCCGCGATCATCTGGGCGAAGCCGATCGACAGTTGCGCGTCAGGGTCGCCGCGCTGTGAGCGATATCCGCCGCGACTATGCTCGCGCGATCGTCGTGTGGCTCATCACCCTCGCGTCGCTGTACGCCTTCCAACAGTTTTTCAGCTGACCGGCACGGATCGCATGTCCCGGCCACTCCTCGTTGCGTTGTTCCTGATTGTTGCCGTGATGGTGGCCTCGTGGGTCTTCGGCGAGCTGCTCCGGCAGCGCAGGAAGTGATCCCACGGACTTGCCTCAGAGACACAGAGACTCAGAGACGCAACGATTCAAAGACAACACGAAGGACACGAAGCTCACGAAGATTTGATATCTCCCTTCGTGATCTTCGTGATCTTCGTGTTGCATTGGCCACCGGCCACCGGCCACTGGTGTTGTCACAACCGATCGAGGTCCTCTTTCCCGATCACCACATTCCAGCGGATCAGCTCGTACTGCGCGACGCCCGCCTGGTAGTACGGGTCGTTGTCGCGCACGGCATCCAGCGCCGCGTGTGCGGTGTCGTCCGGCACGCGGAGAAGGAACATGCCGCCGAAGCGAGGTTCTTGCGGACCGGCCGCGAGCAGCACACCATCCGCTTTCAACTGACGTAGGTACGCGCGATGCATCTCCTGCACCTTGAGGACTTCTTCAACTGGTTGTCGATAGCGCAGAATAGCGATGGCATACATGACGATTCGCATTCTCGTTTGTGGCGGGACTTTCGACAAGCAGTACGACGAGATCACGGGGCGCTTGTTCTTCAATGACACGCACGTACCAGAAATGCTGCGACTGGGCCGATCACGCGTCGACGTCGTCATTCAGACGTTGATGATGGTCGACAGCCTGGAGATGACCGATGCTGACAGGGCGGTCATCGTTCAACACTGCCTGTCGAGTGCCGAAGACCGCCTCGTCATCACCCACGGCACCGATACGATGGTCGAGACCGCGGCGGCACTGGCCGGGGCCGTCACATCCAAAACCCTCGTGCTCACCGGCGCGATGATTCCGTATGCGTTCGGGAGTTCGGACGGCTTGTTCAACCTCGGGAGCGCGCTCTCGTTCGCGCAGGTCTTGCCACCGGGCGTCTACCTGGCCATGAACGGAACCGCGTTCTTGTGGAATCGGGTCCGCAAGAACCGCGAGACGGGGATCTTCGAGGAGGCTTAGTCACGGAAACACGGAAGCACCGAGTAACCGCTGGAATACAGGAAAACGGGGAATCGATAAGCGGCGTGTGGCGGCCGAGGCGCGTTCTACGAACGGGGACGCCTGCGTCCCACGACCGGACACCCCCTTCCAACCATTTTGCCGGGTCCCTACGTCTAAGGGATGTGATCTGAAGGACTTACCACCGTTACAGGTAGTTGGTACAGTCCTCGCTATCAGGTCGCACGAGAAGCAGCCATGGCCACCCCTTACCCCTTCCCTGGCGGATTCGATCGCAGGCCGCGAACGAGCGAACGCATGATTCGCACGACGTTCAACGTCGTCGCGCTGGGTGTGTTCCTCGCCGCGCCGGTGGCGGCCGTCGCGCTGTGGCTGCTTCTCACAAACCCCGTGCTCGCGAGCGAGGTCGCTGACAGCAATTCGCTCATGCCGCTCATGCGGACGCTCGTGGTGTCGGTGGGGAAGGCACTCGCGGCGGTGCTGGCTTACTTGTGATGTGCCCGGGCTAAAGCCCGGGCCCGCAGGCTTCGGTTATGGCCGAGCCAGAGCTATGAGGGACCGGGCTTTAGCCCGGTCGGCTGCAGGGTCTCCACCATAAAATCGAACATCATCTTTTGCATGTGCTTGACGAGGTCGGGATCGGTCACGCCGTGCCTCGACTTTTCGTACAACATCAGGCGGAAGGGCTTGCCGGCCTTCTGCAACGCATAACTGAACTTGAGTGTATTTTGTGCATGGACGTTCTCGTCAATCACGCCGTGGATCAAGAGAATCTGCCCATGCAGATTCCCGGCGGCCGCAAGCGATGAGCTCCTGGCGTAGCCGTCAGGATTGTTCTGAGGCATGAGCATGAAGCGCTCCGTGTAAATGCTGTCGTAGAGGCTCCAGTCGGTGACATTGCCACCGCCGATTCCCATCGTGAAGCTGGTGCTGTGCGTCAGTGCGTAGGTGACCATGAAGCCGCCGAAGCTCCAGCCGGAAATTCCAATCCGGGCGGGATCAACCCACGATTGCTTCCTGAGGTACGCGAGTCCATCCTCGACATCCCGCAGTTCGAGCTCTCCGAAGTTCTTGTAACTCGGCCATTGCGATTGCGCGCCCTTACCGCTCGCGAGCCGGTTGTCGCAGACCCACACAACGAACCCGTGTTGCGCAAGCAACTGATACGACATCAACGTCTCACCATCCCAGGCATTGGCGACAGAGGCTGCGCCCGGTCCACCATAGGTGAACTGCATGACGGGGTATTTTCGCGACGGATCGAAATCGACGGGCTTGATCAGCATCGCTTCCATCACAAATCCATCACGCGTCCTCACCTGGAGCAACTCGGGCCTTGACGTTTTGAACTCGGTGCGCTGCGGGATCTTGCTCTCGTGAATGACGCGGACTTCGTCGCCGTCGGCCTGGTGCACGCGGAGTTGCGGGGGAGTTTGAAGATCGCTCCACGTGTCGAGGTAATGGGTCAAGTCAGGGCTGAAGCGCGCTCGATGCGTACCCGCGCGCTCGGACAACCGCTTCATCCCGCTGCCATCGAGCTTTACTCGATAGACATCGACCCCGATGTGACTTCGTTCGGCGGCCGAGAAGTACACCCAGCCCGTCTTTTCGTCGACGCCGTGGACGGTACGGATGTCCCAGTCTCCGGTTGTGACGGGCCCAACGAACCTGCCATCCGGCTTGTATCGATACAGATGCTTCCAACCCGAACGATCGCTGACCCAGAGGAAGGATCCGTCGTCGAGCCATCGGACCGGCCCGTTGACATCGACCCAGGCCTTGGTCGTTTCTCGAAAGAGAGTGGTCGGGTTCTGGCCCGAAGCAGGGACGATGTTGACGTCCAACCATGATTGCTCACGGTTCTGCACCTGGTAGACGACCTGTCGGCTGTTCGGCATCCAACCGACGTTGACGATGAGGAAATCGGTCGCCGGATACTTGGCGAGATCCACCCACTGCACATGCCCGCCGACGGCGGGCAACACGCCGAGCTTGACAATCGGGTTCGGGTCGCCGGCCTTCGGGTAGTCCCATTGTTCAACCGTGAGCCGCGCGGGAATGTGATCGACGACCGTGAACTCCGGGACGGGGCGGTCGTCCACCTGCAGGAAGGCGATGTGCGACGAGTCCGGGCTCCACCAGTAAGCTCGGAAGTCTCCGCGGCCGTAGATCTCTTCCTGATAGACCCAATCAAGCTTTCCGTTGAGGATTTGATCCGTGCCGCTCGTGGTGAGTTGCATTTCCTGGCGCTGCTGTTCGAGACTCACGACGAAGAGGTCGTTGCAGCGGACGAAGGCCACTTGCCGGCCGTCGGGGCTGAACGAGAATTCTTCCTCGGCGTGAGGATCGAATGTCAGCCGAAACGCGCGCTCGGCGCCGAACGCGTAGTGGTACAGATCGTTCCCGATTGATATCAGCACGGCGCTGTGGGCCGCGTTCATTTCGAGGGCGGGAGCATTGGGTAACGTCTTGACGTCTTCCTCACGCAATCCAGGCAATGCGTCGAACGCCGCTCGCATCTTTTGCGCGTCGATCAGTGGCTCGGTCGCTCCGGTGGCGGCGGTCACCTTGACCCAATCGACCTGCCCCTTGGCTCCCGGCTTCGGCCAGATGTAGTGCGTTTCTGAAATCCATGTGAGACCGGATGGCGCCTCCCCAGAGAAGTCGATCTTCAGCGTTGGATCGTAGAGGTCGTCAATCGTCAACCGACGCGTTTGCGCGCTTCCTGAAGTGATGCTGAAGAGAATTGCCAGGAGAAGTGTGAGTCGAATGCCGGAGACCTTCATTGCGAGGTCGATTGTACAGAAGCCGTGCGCGATCGCGGCTGTTCAAGCGTCCCGGGTTTGCACTCTAGTAGAGTGTGTCGGTGGCAACGTTGACGTTTCTCGGGGCTGCGCGCACTGTCACGGGCTCGAAGCATCTGCTCGAGGCGGATGGCAAAAGGCTCCTGATCGACTGCGGGCAGTTCCAGGGACTCAAGGAGTTGCGGCGGCGAAACTGGGCTGCCTTTCCAATTCATCCCGCGTCGCTGCACGCCGTCGTGCTCACCCACGCGCACATCGATCATTCGGGTCTCCTCCCGCGACTGGTGGCCGGCGGATTCCATGGGCCGATTTACTGCACCCGCGGGACGGCAGACTTGTGTTCGCTGGTGCTGCCCGACGCTGGCCGGCTGCAGGAGGAGGACGCACGACTCGCGAATCGCCATCGTTTCTCTCGACACACTCCCGCCATGCCGCTCTTCACCGAGGCAGATGCGTACCAAGCGCTGTCGCACATAGAGGCGGTCGATTTTGATCGTCGGTTGGAGGTTGCGCCGGATTTGCACGCCGAGTTCACCAATGCTGGCCATCTGCTCGGCTCGGCCTACGTTCGCGTTTCGCGGACTGCCGGCGGCGCCAGGATCCTTTTCGGTGGGGACCTCGGTCGCTATGGCCGTCCGGTCCTGCCGGATCCATCCGCGGCGCCGGCGGCCGAAACGTTGTTGCTCGAATCGACCTATGGTGACCGGGTTCACGCGGACGCCGATGAGGCCGCACGGCTCGAGAAAATCGTCAAGGAGACGGTTGACCGTGGGGGCCGCGTCATCATTCCGGCCTTCGCCGTCGGTCGTGCCGAGGAAGTTCTCTACTGGCTGAAGAAGCTCGAGGACACCGGCCGGCTACGGCCGTTGCCGGTCTATCTCGATAGCCCGATGGCGGTGGCGGCGCTCAACTTCTATGCTCGACACGAGCGCGAGCTCGATCCCGACGTGCGTTCCGGGACCGGCGAAATCAGCGCGTACGCGACCAAACGTTTTCAGCCAGTCGTATCGGCACGGGAGTCCCGTGACGTGGTCGAATCGCGAGGGCCGGCAATCGTCATCTCTGCCAGTGGCATGGCCACTGGCGGCCGTGTTCTCCATCACCTGGCTGCTGCCCTGCCGGATCCACGCAACACCGTGCTGTTGGTCGGCTACCAAGCCGAGGGCACGAGGGGCCGGTCGCTGCTGGAGGGGGCCACGTCGGTCAAGATTCACGGCATGATGGTGTCAGTGGCCGCCCACATCGCGAAGATCGACAGTATGTCCGCCCACGCGGATTCGCGTGAGATCGCACGGTGGCTCGACACCTTCAAAACACCACCGAAACAAACCTATCTCGTCCACGGTGAGCCGGCGGTCCAGGACGTCTTGAAGAAGGCCATCGACCAGCGAGGGTGGGCCGTGCACATCCCCCGGCACGAGGAGAAAGTCGAAGTGCCGCTTTGACATCGGACATCGGCCCGGCCAGTGCCGACGTTACCAGCCGCCGCTATCAGCTCGAACAAGTAGACGACGTGGCGGTGGTCCAGCTCTATGCGGACGGCTTCGTCAACTTGAGTCTCGACGACAAGATTCTCATCTGGCACTTGCAGCAAGCCGCGCTTGCCGGTCGCGACATCTACTACGACCAACGGTACCGTCACAATCTGGCGATGCGCGACATCCTCGAAGAGATCGTGGCGCACGCGGATGGCGTCGACGCCGGCACCCTGGCTGAGCTCACGCGCTACGCGAAGCTGTTCTGGATTAACAGCGGGCCATACAACAATCTCACGGCGCGAAAGTTCGTGCTCAACCTGACGCCCGACCAGCTGCTGATGGCTGCCGAACGCGCAGAGTCGAATGGCGCCCGCTTCAGGCGGGACGCCGGGACGTCGCTTCGTGACGTGATCAGCACCTACAGCCCGATGTTCTTCGACGCTGCGGTCGATCCAATGGTGACGTGCAAAACGCCAGGGCCGGACCGTGACATTCTCGAAGCCAGCGCCAACAACCTGTACGACGGTGTGACCATGGCCGATCTCGAGTCGCTTCACGAGCGCTACCCGCTGAATTCTCGGATCACGATGCGGGATGGCGTGGTCGTCGAAGAACCTTATCGTGTGGGTGGACTCTATGATGCGGAGATTCGACGCATCGTTTCGCACCTGGAACAGGCATTGCCGTACGCACCTGGCGCTTTTGGCGACGCGCTCAAGGCGCTCATTCGCTGGTATCGGACCGGCGAGGATTCCGATCGCGAAGCGTTCGATATCGCCTGGGTCAACAACCGCAGCTCGATCGTCGACACGATGAACGGCTTCATCGAGGTTTACATGGACGCTCGCGGCGTCAAAGGCGCGTGGGAAGGCGTGGTGTACTACGTCAATCACGAAAAGACCGAGAAGATCCATCGCCTGGCCGAGAACGCTCAGTGGTTCGAAGACCGTCTGCCCGTCGAGCCGGCGTTCCGCAAGCCAAGCGTGCAAGGCATTTCGGCCCGAGCCATCGAAGTCGTTTTCGAAACTGGTGATTCCGGACCGGTGACGCCGATCGGCGTGAATCTGCCGAACGATCAGAGAATTCGCGAGGAATACGGCAGCAAATCGGTCACGCTGTCGAACGTCATCGAGGCCTACGAGGCCTCGACGCTCGACACATTTCGTCAGGAGTTTGCCTGGGACGAGGGCGAGATCGAGCGCGGCAAGCGCTGGAGCGCCTTTGCCGGCGAACTGACGACCGAGATCCACGAGGTGCTCGGGCACGGCTCGGGTCGCATGGCGGCAGGGATCGACGCGCAGCCGCAGGAGCTGCTCAAAGAGCAGTATTCGTCGCTCGAGGAGTCGCGAGCGGACCTGGTGGCCCTGTATTACGTCGCGGATCCGTACCTGGCCGAACTGGGTCTCTTGCCGGAAGCGGACCAGCAGGAGATCGTGCGCGCCGAGTACGAGTCGTATGCGCGAAATGCGCTCGTCCAACTGCGACGAGTTCGTGAGGGCACACAGCTCGAAGAGGACCATATGCGCAATCGGCAGGCGATCGTGCACTGGCTGATCGCCCATACGAACGCCATCGACATTCGAAAGCGTGATGGAAAGACATACTACGTCCTCGTTGACCCAGGCTCGTTCCGCGACGGCGTCGCGCGGATGCTCGCCGAAGTGCAGCGCATCAAGTCCGAGGGCGATTACACGGCCGCCCGGATACTGTTTGAAACCTACGGCATTCATTTCGATGCTGGTCTTCGCGACGAGATCGTGGGGCGCGTCGACCGACTGAGGCTTCCTTCTTACACAGGGTTCGTCATGCCTACACTCGACCCGATCTACGACTCGTCTGGCGGGATCGCCGATGTCGCGATCTCCTATCCCTGCGACCTCACCACCCAGATGTTGAAGTTTTCAGCAGCGCGGCGCGCGGACCTTTCCCGATGACAACCATCGCCTCCGTTCTGATCGCAATGCTGGCCAGTCCGGCCGTTGTCCAAAACCTGCCGCTCACCGAGCGAATGTTGCTGGCTGAGGATTCACGAGCGCAAACCGACGCCGAACTGGCGCCGCTCCGCGAAGGCTTGCGCGACCGCGATCCCAAGGTGCGTCGGCAGGCCGCCAGAGCCATCGGCCGGCTGGAGAAGGCAGAGCTCATCCCGCTTCTGACCCCGACGTTGAACGATGCCGACGCCGATGTCCGAATCGAAGCCGCGAACGCGGTCGGACAGTTGGCTCGAGGGCCGAAGGGCGTGACGGATGCCAAGAATCGACTCCTGGCCCGGACTCGCATCGAAAGAGAACCGCGCGTCTGGGGCGCGGTCGCCGCGACGCTTGGACGAATTCCCTACACGACGGCGGCCGACGTTCAACAGGTCGAGACGGCCATTGCCCGGGTACTGCCGACGCCGACGTCGAGCGCCGTTCGGCTCGACGAAGTGTTAGGAGCCGTCGAAGGGCTTGAATCGCTGGCACGGCAGAGCGGCAAGATCTCGCGGTTGAGTGGGCCAACGCTCACGGGCCTGCGTGCCGCAAGTGAGCTCGAGGGCCGCGCTCAGGATGCGGAGAAGCTGACGCGCATCCGACGACTCGCCTCACTCGCGCTCATGGCGTCCGGTGGCGCCGGCAAACCGGAGCTCGATGCCGGCATCGCGGATCCAGATGACGAGGTCCGGCGGTTGGCGATGGTGGCGGCCAGAAACGACGTCGAGGGACGCGAAGCGGCGGTGACGAAGGGACTGGCGGACGTCAATCCGCGCGTCAGGTTCGAAGCGCTGCAGACCTACGGCCGTGCGTTTCAGAAAGCATCGTGCGATCCCGTGCTGGCCGCCGTCCGCGATCCCAATCCCCATGTGTCGTTGCTGGCGATCGATCTTCTCGGAAACGGCTGTCCGGCAGCACAATCATCCACCGGAACGCTGCAAACGCTGACGGAGGTGCTCACGGAGCTCCCTTATTCCTGGCATGCGCCGGCGCACGCGCTGGTCGCACTCGCGAAAACTTCGCCGCTGGAAGCGAGAATGGCCCTGCCGCGCTATCTCACGCATTCGATCTGGCAGGTCCGAATGTACGCCGCCCGCGCGGCCGGCGCCCTTGCTGCCCTTGACGAACTGAATCAGCTCGCACGAGATACACACGATAACGTTTGCGAGGCCGCTCTCGGCGAGCTGATCACGCTCAAGCGCCCTGAAGCTCTGACGATCGCGCTCGATGCGCTGAGCCGTTCGGACTATCAACTCGGGCTCACGGCGACGCGCGCGATTGGCGCTGCGCCGGTAGCGCCAGAGGGGACCGAGCAGGCAACCGTTGGCGCCGCGCTCCTGACAGCATTGGCTCGCATCACTGCTGAGAAACGCGAAACCTCTCGCGACGTCCGAATGGCCATCCTGGGCCGGATCGAGGGGCTGCCCCCAAGGCCGGAAGCTCTCCGACCGTATCTTGCGGACTTCGACCCTGTGGTGGCATCGAAAACCGCCGCGATTCTCAACGGCTGGGGGCAGACAGGCGTCGTCGCCTCTCCGCGTCGGTTGCCGTCGATGCCGGTCACCCTGTCGGCGGTGGATGGCATCCGGGAGGCTCGTCTCCGTTTCACGATGATCGGTCGCGGCGCGTTCGAGATGCGCCTGCTCATGGAGGAAGCACCGGTCTCGGCGCTCCGCGTCGTGTCGCGCGCGCGTGAGGGCTACTACAACGGCCTGACCTTCCATCGCGTCGTGCCCAACTTCGTCGTGCAAGGCGGCAGCCCCGGCGCGAACGAGTACATGGGTGACGGACCTTACATGCGCGACGAGGTCGGACTCGTCTCCCATCGCCGCGGAACCGTTGGTATCTCGACGCGCGGTCGAGACACCGGCGACGCGCAGATCTTCATCAATCTCGTGGACAGCCCTCGTCTCGATCACACCTACACCGTGTTTGCCGAGGTCACATCGGGGATGGAGGTCGTGGATGCGCTGCTGGAGGGCGATGTGATTGAACGCGTCGAGGTTCTGTCACGACAAACTGACACCGGTAGTCTTCGATAAACACCCGCACGCCGTTGACATGTCCTCGCGACTGCCCTCCAACCTGACCCTGAACGCGACGACACGAACACTCGCAACGCTCCGAGAGCGTGGAGTAGCGATCATCGATCTCACCGAGTCGAACCCGACACGGGTTGGTTTGCGTTATCCATCCGACCTCCTGGAACCGCTGTCCGGCCCGGCGTCGTTGCTCTACGATCCACAGCCCCTCGGTCTTCCCACGGCGCGAGCGGCCGTGTCCCAGGACTTTGCCCGCCGTGGGTTGACCGTGCCAGCGGAGCGAATCGCGTTGACGGCGAGCACCAGCGAGGCGTACTCGCTGCTGTTCAAGCTCCTGTGCGATGCTGGCGATTCGGTGCTCGTGCCGCACCCGAGCTATCCGTTGTTCGAGCACCTCACGGTTCTCGAAGCTGTCGTCGCGAAACCTTATCGGTTGGAACATCACGCGCACGTGGCGCATCGATCTCGACGATCTCGAATCGTCTGTAGACGAGGAGACCCGCGCGGTTGTGGTGGTGTCGCCGAACAACCCGACGGGTTCTTTCTTGCATGAACGTGATCTCGAGGCGCTCGCGGCGTTGTGTGCATCCAGGGATCTAATGCTGATTGGCGATGAGGTGTTTGCTGACTATCGACTCGAGAGGACCGCGGCGGCGCCATCGGTGCTGATGGCGACCGACGTGCTGACTTGCAGTCTTGGCGGGCTCTCGAAGTCCGTGGGACTTCCGCAGCTCAAGCTGGGTTGGATCGCGTTCGGTGGCCCGATTAATCGTGTCGCCCCGCTCATGGCCCAGTATGAGATTGTCGCTGACTCCTATCTATCGGTGTCCACGCCCGTTCAGGTCGCGCTGCCCTCGCTGCTCGACCGTGGCGCATCGATTCGCGCGCAGATTCAGACCCGCCTCGAGCGAAACCTGGCGTCACTGCGCCAAGCGGTCAAGGATGTGCCGAGTATTTCGGTCTTCGAGGTCGAAGGTGGATGGTCGGCCGTCGTGAAGGTGCCCGCGTTTCGGACCGAGGAGCAACTCGTCTTGAGTGCGCTCGCAGATGATCACGTCCTCGTCCATCCCGGCTACTTCTTCGATTTCGAGCACGAAGCCTACCTCGTCGTCAGCCTGATCGTGGAACCCGATGTCTTCGACCGGGGCGTTGCTCGAATTCTTGCGCGAGCCGCACAGCCGGATCAGAAGGTTTGATGGCGTCGCGTCGCAGCGGGGTCATGGCGCCGCTCTTTTCCCTTGCGTCCAGTCGAAGTTGGGGAGTCGGCGAGTTTGCCGACTTGCCCGTGGTTGCCCCGTGGCTGCAGCGGGCCGGGCAATCGTTCATCCAGATCCTGCCGATCACCGAGACCCCGGTCGCGGAAACCTCGCCGTACTCGTCGCTCACCGCGATGGCCCTCGATCCCATTTACATCTCGGTGCCAGCGGTCGACGCCTTCCAGGCGCTCGGCGGCGAAGGACAGATGTCGACCGATGATCGAGCGGCACTCGATCACGTTCGCGGTTCCGCCCGCGTCGATCATCGCCGGATTCGACAGCTCAAGTCCACGTATCTCCGCGCGGCTCACGACCACTTCATGGCGACTCAAGGGTCCTCGCGCGATTCGGAGTCGTTTGCCGATTTCGTTCGAGATCAGGCATGGTGGCTCGAGGACTATGCGCTGTTCCAGGCACTACGCCAGGAGCATCGCCTGCTCGCCTGGCGGGATTGGCCTCCGGCGCTCGCCCAGCGTGATGTGAAGGCGTTGAGCGCGGCGCGAGAGCGGCTGCAACGCGAGATTTTGTACCGCAAGTACGTACAGTGGCTTGCAGCCACGCAGTGGGCTGCCGCCCGCGCCCGCTCGCGGCCAGTCAAGGTGTTTGGCGACGTTCCATTCATGATCTCTGCGGACAGCCCCGATGTGTGGACCAGACAACGCGAATTTCGGTTCGACGCCACCGTCGGAGTGCCACCCGATGCGTTCAGCGAGACCGGTCAGGATTGGGGGTTGCCACCGTGGCGCTGGGACGTCATGGCGACGAACGACTTCGAGTGGATGAAGCAGCGAGCCATGCGCACGGCCTCATTGTTCGACGGGTTCCGGTTGGACCATCTCGTCGGTCTCTTTCGCACGTATATCCGTCCGCTGGATCGATCGACGAAGGCCTTCTTCGACCCGGCCGACGAAACGACTCAGCGTCAGCTTGGTGAGCGACTGGTCAGGCTCTATCAGGAGACTGGTGCTGAAATCGTCGCGGAGGATTTAGGGTCGGTTCCGGACTTTGTTCGCGAGTCTCTGCTGAAGCTCGGGGTCCCTGGGTTCAAGGTGATGCGATGGGAACGGCACTGGGACAAACCAGACCATCCCTTCATCGACCCGCCGGACTACCCGACGACGTCCGTTGCCACCAGCGGCACCCACGACATCGAGACCCTGGCGGCCTGGTGGAGCGAGGTCGATGACGTCGAGCGTCGTCGAATGCTGGCGATTCCGTCGGTGGCGCGCCACCTGGCGTCTGGGGCGTCCGCGTTCGACGCTTTACTGCGGGCCCTACTCGACGCCGGCTCGGACCTCGTCATCGTGCCGCTCCAGGATGTGTTCGGATGGACGGACCGAATCAATACGCCGGCAGTGGTGGACGATGCGAACTGGACGTGGCGAGTGCCGTGGGATGTCGATCGTCTCAATGAGATCCCCGAGGCGCAGGAGCGGGCGAAGGCGTTTGCCGAGTGGACGCGAGCGGCTGGGCGCGTCCCGTACGACCCCTGATTCCTATTGTTGTGTCCGGCGCGACGATGGTAGCGTCGTCGGAGGATGGTGCGGGAGACTTTGACGGCGCGTGTGGAACAACTCGAGAACACTGTGAGTCACTTGGCGAGCCTGCCCGCGCGCGTCGGTGCCGTCGAACGTGAACTGGCGGAGTTCAGGGCCGAGGTGCGGATTGAGTTCGCCGCGGTTCGAGCTGAGATGCGCGCGGGTGACGAGACGCTGCGGGCTGAAGTGCGTGCGGGTGATGAAATGCTGCGGTCTGAACTGCGCGCCGAGATCCGTCAGGGCGACGAGGAAACGCGACGCTATATGCGTGTGCTCTACGAGGACCTCGTCGACCGCATCAAGACGATGAGCGAGGGAATCGACGACCTTCGTCAGCGCCCTTGAAGCTTACGACCAGTTACGCAGCCCACGACCCGGAAGATCATTCCGTCGGTGGCACTCACATCAGAAGGACCAGCCGACGGCCGCCGACACGCCGGAGTCGTTGCTCTTTTGACCGCTCGGCGGATCGCTGTTGTAGCTGTCGAACAGGTTGATGCTCCAGTACAGATCGCCGACGATGTCGCTCTTGAAGCTGGTATTCAGCTCGAGGCGAACACGCGCATCCCGGTTCAGGGCGTAGAACGAGAGGACCTTGACGTCGAGATTGGTCGATCGCCCGTCAAAGGTGAACCATTCCCAGTTCATGCCGGCGACCGCCTCGGCCACCTTTTCATCGTCGGAGCCCGCGTACTCCTCTCGTGTGAAGGCGGCGCCACCCCGGACGGCCAGCAGCGTCCTGTTCGACTGCGAGAGAATCCTCTGAATTCCCGCGCCGAGCACCGCACGCAGGTTGAGGGACAGTTCCTCGTTCTGCTGAAACTGTGCAAAGCCGAGCCCCGACCAGCGAGGTCCCAGGAATCGTTGCGTTTCGAGCGACAGCGTGTTGCGGGTCTGGCGATCCGCGTCCTCACTGCTCGTGAGCGCCGAGTCTGCTTCGAGGTCGGAAAGAAACCGCCGACTGCGGTAGCTCACGCCGCTGTGAAAGGTCCATTGTGTCTGTACGTTCGCTTGCGTGAAGCTGAATCCGGCATCGATCGCTCCATCAAGCCGGCGCCAGAAGGTGTCACCGACTGGTGAAATCCGGACGATGTTCGCAAGTGGAAGCCGCTCCAGCCCAGAGGGTGTCACGACGTCAACGGTACCGGAATCCCCCCGCGCCAACGCCCCGAACACTCGCTGCCCCGAGGCCAACTCGATATCGAAGGTGGCCGCGCTCGTCACACGTTCTACATCGTTCCATTCGATGGCAATCGTCCCGATTCCATCGGTCTTGACCGTGAGCTTTCCTCGGTCGAGCTTGCGGATCTCACAGGTGACGCGGTCACCGTTGAGGAGCTCGACGACGTCGGTTTTCGGAGCGGCATAGCCGGGAGCAACAGAGACGAGAACGACGAGCAGACTCGTCGTCGGTGCGCGGCTGTCCATCATGAAGAGCTCATGCGGTGGTCAGTGCACGCCAAACTTGGTGAAGAAGTAGCCCACCTCGTAGCCCGGCACGTAGGCGCCAAGAAGCTCGAAGCGGCCGATGCCGATGCTTCCAAGTGGGAGTGCTACTGGCAGCGGCGCATAGGCCAGCTTGTCGTAGCGACCGATGACGAGTACCGTGTAGCCCGCTCCGAGCCTCAAGGCACCGCCGCCTGGCCGCCACCTGGCCCGCCACGCGTACCCGGCCTGGTACTGGAGGTGATCGTATGAATCGGCCGAGACGATTGCGAACAGCGTCCGCGGCCGGCCAGCGGAGTCGAGCGTTGTGCGACCGTAGCCCAAGCCCCACGCCAGATTGTTGTAGCGTGTCCGCTGCTCCTCCGAGGTACTGCCACGGCGTATGCCAGATGTACCCGGGCACGAAGAGGTCGGAGCGGCCGCTGGACCACGTCTTTCTGAGGCCGTCGACGGTCTGCGCCCAAAAGCCCTCGGTGTCTTTTGTGGAGAGGCCGGCGGGCAAGGTGCCGCCGACTCGTGACCAGAAACCTTGAGGCTCATCGTCCTGCTGCGCCAGCGCCGGGGTCACCGACCCCGCGGCCAGCCAGGCGACGGCGGCCGCGGGCAGCCACCAGCGTCGCGCGGTCGCGCGTTTCGTTTGCCGTGCTGTGGCGAGACAATTGGCGACCATGAGCCGACTATAGCGATGCGCGAGACTGCGGAACCATTGTCCCTTGGTAGTCGGGCTGCGGCGAAGAACCTAGTGGAGACTGGCCGCAAGCTCCGACCGAATCGTGTTCTGTACATTCAATCAGCGGCTGCTGGTTGATTCTGATCATCCCGTGACGCTCGTTGGTGAGGTCGAAAATCAGCGCGATTACCATAGTGATGAGCAGCGGGAGAACCACGCCGGTGAACGACGACCGCACGCCGTCGGAACCGCTGCCGTAGCCGCTCGCGTAGCAACCAACACCAGCCACCACCAGCAGGATGATCCAGACTCCGGCGGGAATGCGGTGTCGCCCTTCCGCAACGCGCTCTTTGTCGGTGTCAATCACCTCGTTGACCGCTTCGACAAATGTCGCGGTGATGTCATTGGGTGCCTCTCTGGCGGAGGCTTCCGCATGTTGCCAGAGCGCTGACTGGATCTGCGCGCTTCGGCGCAATCCCTCCGTCAGCACCGCCGGGTCGCGCAACGCTTCCTGGGCGAGGACCCGGACATCGATGTAGTCCCGAAGCAGGTCTCTTACGCCGCGAGGGTGCGGATCAGGCAGCAGGCTGCCTCGAAGCCAGATTGTCCAGATGTTGTTCGCCTCCTGCAGCACGAGTTCTCGACGGAGATTGTAGCGTTCGACGGCCATCGAAAACGTGAAGCCTAGAAGCAGGCCCAGCATTCCGAGGGCGGCTCCCTGAATGACGCCAATCTGGCTTCGCCGGGGGTCGTCGTCCCGGCCCGCTAACAACCGGCGGCCAAACCGGTAGCCAATCTCCGCGAGCAGCAGAAGGAGCACAGTGACAACGATGGCGTGCGCCCCTTGGTGGCCGAATACGCGAGCCAACAGATTATCCATGGTGGGGTAATGATCGGGTAAGACGGCAGAAAATGCGAAGGGCTGCCCGCGCGTGGAGCAGCCCTTCGCCAGTCGGCACGGGACATCTATTCGCGCAGCGTTAGTCTGCGGGCTCACCAGCCGTTGTCCGACGCTCCTCCGCCACAAGCGGGTGAGTGGGGTACTGATCTCGCATCACTCGAAGGGGGGGCCAATACCGATAAGCACACGACCGGTGGGGCTGGGCCTCGGGCTGGGCGTGAGATTCGGAGGCACACCGACGAAGGTTCCCTGATGTCATGTACCGGTTGATGCTTCGACCGCGTCCTCCGCAGGGCGTGAAGCGGAATTAAACCACCCTAGACAGAGGCTTGATTCCGCGTCTTCCCATATTCCGCGGATTGAGGACTGAATAGCGGGCTGATCGCGCGCTTTCCCGTATTCCGCGGACTGAAAGGTGAAGGAATTCCGCGCGTTCCTATGCTCCGCGGATTGAACGTTCCCGTGTCCCGCGGATTACGATCGCCGTCCGGCAAGACTTGCCACGACCATCGCCAGCTCCGCCGGTTGAACGGGCTTGGCGACGTGGACGTTGAACCCCGCGCCGAGAACCTTCAAGCGATCGGACGCGCCGGCGTACGCGGTCAGCGCCGCCACCGGCACCGCACCGCCCTCGTCCGGGGCCAAGGCGCGAATCCGTCGGATGAGACCGTAACCGTCCTCTTCCGGCATTTCGATGTCGCTGACAATCACATCGGGGCGGTTGGCGGTCGCGGCGCCGAATCCCGCTTCTGCTGACTCGGTCAAGGTCACGGTGGCGCCACAGCGTTGCAGAATCGCCCCGATCAGCTCGCGCGCATCAGCATCGTCTTCGACCACCAGCACGTGGACGCCTTCGAGCGCGGGAGCGTCACTCAACCACATTGGTTCGCGAAGCGTGGGGACGGTCACCGCCTCCTCGTCACTATCGCTGACGCGTGCCGCGTGAATCGGCAGTCGAATGGTAAAGATGGCGCCGGTCCCCTCGGATTCGGGCAGGTTGGCCGCGACGATGGTGCCGCCGTGCATTTCGACGAGGCTGCGGACGATCGCGAGCCCCAGACCAAGTCCTTTGTGGGTCCGTGTGGTGGAAGAGTCGGCCTGCCGGAAACGCTCGAACATGAAGGGCAGGAACTCCTCGGTAATGCCGGGCCCGTTGTCTTGCACCACGAGTTCGCATTCGCCCTCGTCCTTCAGCAAACGAGCCAGCACACGGCCCCCGGGTGGCGCAAACTTGATGGCGTTGCTCAGCAGGTTCCACACGACCTGCTGGAGTCGATCAGGATCGCCCCACACCGACGGTGTGTCGAGGTCGACGAGCAATTGCAGACGCACGCTTTTCGCGGCCGCCGACGGCTGAACGGTCTCGGCTGCGGATCGGATGACGGCCCCGAGGTCGACTGTCCGCTGGTTCAAGCGGATCTTGCCAGCCATGATCCGCTGGACGTCGAGGATGTCCGAGATCAATTGCTCCTGGCTCTGTGCGTTGCGAACAATCGTCTCGATGGCCGCCAAGCGCCGATCAGCAGTCAGCGCCGGATCCTGCAGCAAGTGAGCCCATCCGAGAATGGCATTGAGTGGGGTTCGCAGCTCGTGAGAGAGCGTGGCCAGAAACTCGTCTTTTACACGGCCTGCTTCCTCCGCTTCGGCGCGCGCGATTTGCGCTTCGTGGGCCTCGCGCTGCGCGGTCGTGAACAACGCGGCGTTGTCGAGCGCCGACGTCGCCCGGGACGCGATCGCTTCGACCAGCCGTACGTCGGCCTCGCTGAACGGGCCGCCGCTGGCGCGCCCAAGCGCGATGGTGCCAAGGAGCTTGCCGTGACTGAGGAAAGGGCAGATCATTCCGCGCCGAGGCCGGTAGCGGTCGAAGATAGGCTCGAGCGCTTCGCACCTGAGATGATCGAATACGGACTCGGAAACGTTGTTGTCCACGACGGTTCGGGGGTGACGCACCATCTCGGCATAAAGCGCGCTCTTGGAGCTCACATCGAAACGCTCCGCAATCTCCCGGACCAGCGGCTCGGCTTCGGGCAAGACGTGCGCATACGCAATGCCCTCCATCTGCCCGTCATGCGCCATCCGGATGATGCAGTAGTCGCCGACGACAATGGCGATTCGACGGGCGATGTCGCGAGCAAGATCCTGAAAGGACGGGACGAGATCCGTCATCGAGACGTCGGCGAGCAGCGCCAGCCGCTGCGCGGCTTCTTTGCGGTCGGTGATGTCGAAGGTCACCCCTCGCATGCCAACCGGCCGGCTTTTCTCGTCGCGAATAACCGACGAACGTGCCAGCACCCAGATGGATCCGGCCATCCTTCGCGACCCACCGAAACTCGTTTTCGCCGGCTTCGCCGTTCGCGAATATCTCCGCCGCAACTTTGCTGGCGTGGTCGCGATCGTCCGGGTGAACCAGCTTCAACCAGAAGTTCGGCTGTGACTTCCATTCATCCGGTGTGTAGCCGACGAGTTGCTCGACGTAGTTGCTGACGTAGTCCACTCGCTGCTCGGCGGAATCCGGTTTGCCCCAGGCCTCCCAGACGACGCCAGGAATGCTGTCGATGATGTCTTGAAGGCGGGCGCGCTCGACGCGGACCTGCTCGTCCCTGGCGGCCTGCGCTTCCGCCGCCACGCGCAGGCGTTCGCGCGTGCGGCTGATGTAGTCGCCGATCAGCGAACCGATCGTCCCGAACACCGCAAACAGGATCAACATGAAGCGATCGTTTTCGTTTTCGAGGCCGATGGAGTAGCGGGGAGCGACGAACAAGTAATTGGCGACCAGCACAGACAACCCCAGCGCCATCAACCCTGACCAGAACCGGCCGGCGACAGCGGCGGCGACGACAGCGATCCAGTGAATGGCATAGGGAAATCGCTGACCGAGCAGGGGATCGACGGCCAGCCGCGCTCCCGTCGCAAGTGCCACCGCCAGTATGGCGATGACGTACCGGCCGAAGGCCCCGGAGACCACGCGTTGGATCCAGGTGGAGCCCACCGCCACGAGTGGCGACGGCGCACCCGGTGCGAATGCCGCAATCGTCCGATTGTCGTTCATTTGATCCGTTGCAGATCGGCCTCGGCCGCGATGTACCCGAAGGCCGACCAGTTCGGACTGGCGACGACCTTCTCGAACACGTCGCGTGCGCGCGCGCTATTGCCGGTAACGAAATACCAGTTCCCCACGCCGTACCCCTGGGTGGCGATGGTCAGGGCATCCGCGTTGGCCGGATCCAGCAAGGCGTCGGGCTTCTCGAGCCCCTTGTACATCAGCAGCCGCCGATGGTACGAGCCGTTTTCGAGAACCTCCATCTTCGGCGTGATGCGCTCGAGCACCTTGGCCGCCTCGGCCTTCCGATTGAGCCGCATCAGCGTCATCCACAACCAGTCGCTGGTCGCGGTGATCGAGTCGTCGTTGGTCGAGACCTTCATGCACTCGTTGTAGGCGTCAAGGGCCTTCTGGTAATTGCCGTTCAGATACTGCGCCAGGCCGAGGTGATACCAGATGTTGAAGTGTAACGAGCTTCGCGGTTTGCCAGAAGGATTGGGCGCCCCGTCCGGTTCTATCTCATCCTTGGTTCCTTTGATCAGCGACACAGCCTTTTCAAAGTCAGCGACGGCGCGATCGAACTGACGTGTCGTGATGTAGCGGTGCCCGCGGTGACGGTACATCCGAGGGTCGTTGGCATGCTGCGCGATGCCCTTGGCAAACATTGCGATCGCGTCCTGGTAGCGCCATAAATACGCGAGCCGCCGGCCGGTCCAGATGATCGCCTCCGCGTCGGCCGGCTTCGCCGCCAGGTCCCTTTCAGCCTGCGCCAGATCGCCTTCGAGCTTGGTGCGATTCGGCAGCTCGATGGGGTAGAGCGGCTTGCCCGCGAGCGACGTCGCTTCCGGCTTCTGTTGCGCCGCCACCGACGCAATGCCGAGGCCCGCCATCACGATTCCGATCATCATTGTGCGCATCGCTATCCTTCTCTCTCCACGGTTTCCGCTTCGATCACGTCATCGGGCAAGCCGAGGAGGTTGGCGCTGTGCAGGACCCGGGGCGCGGTGTCGATGGTCTGCAGCGTCTCGATTTCCGCTTCTGATGTCGCCCCCAGCTCCTTGAACTTTCGCGCCGTCACGAGGACGCGCGTTTCATAGGAGCCAACCGTGTCGTTGAACGCCTTGACGGTGCTGTCGAGTCGCATGCGAAGGGTATCCAGGTACTCCGTCATCTTCGACACCCGCGCGTACAGCTCCCTGCCGAGCGACTGGATCTCTTCGGCGTTCTGCGCCAGCCGCTCGTGCCGCCATCCGTGAGCAACCACCTGCAACAGCGCGATCAGCGTAATGGGGCTGGCCGGAAAGACGCGCGAGCCCACCCCGAAGTCGACGAGCTCGACGTCGTGCTGCAACGCGGACTGGAAGAACGACTCACCAGGCAGGAACATGACCACGAACTCGGGCGACGGCTGCACTTGTTCCCAATAGTTCTTCGCCCCCAGTTTGGTCATGTGCTCGCGGACTTGCCGGGCATGATCCGTCAGGCGGGCCGCGCGCGTCTCGTCGTCCGCGGCTTCTTGCGCATTCAGATACGCTTCGAGGGGAACCTTCGCGTCGACGACGATCGTGCGGCCGCCCGGCAGCTTCACAATCAGGTCGGGACGCTGCCGGCCGTATTCGGCGAGCAGCGAGGGTTGTTCCTCGAAGTCGCAGTAGGGCAGCATTCCGGCGAGTTCGACGACGCGCCGAAGCTGCATTTCGCCCCAGCGCCCGCGAATGCTCGGCGTCCGCAGCGCTCGCACCAGATTGTGCGTCTCACCGCGGAGACGTTCCTGCTGTTGATTGAGCTCCTTCAGCAGCGTCGTGGTTTCCACTCGCCCACGATCGCTCTCGCCAAGCTTCTGATCGACCTGCGTGAGCGCATCCCGAATGGGTTTCATCAGCTCATCCAGGGCCTGCTGACGCCTGCCGATTTCGCCAATCGCGTCTTTGTGGACGTTACCGAGCTTTTGATCGGCCAGCTTCAGGAACTCGTCGGTGCTGGCTCGCAGCGCTGCACCCGCAATCGCGTCGAACGATGTCTTGAGCTGCGCCTGTGCCTCGTCCAGCAGCGCCAGCTTCTCGGGCACAATGCGCTGCTGATGCGCCAGCTCGGTCCGAAGGCGCGCGTTGTCGATCCGAACCAGTTGTGACAGCGACCAGCCGATCGCGAGGCCGACCAGGAACGTCAGGAGACCCAGAAGAACAAGGACGGGATCGATCATCAATAGCAGGCGGGCGGTCAGGAGCTTTCAGCCACTTTCTCCGCCCTTTCGGGCCCGGTTTGAGTGTAGTCCCTTCGCCGCCGATTCGCTACCGACTGCCCTCACGCACCCTCGGCACCTGAGGCACCTCCGGCACCTTGGCTTTCATATAGGATTACGGCTTTTGGAGGGACGACGATGAAGCGGATTCTCGTGTTGTCAGGTGCGATTGTGCTGGCGGCAGCAGCCCCGGCCTTTGCGCAGAAGGTGCTGGCGGATGCAATGGCGCGCAGTGCGGCGGGCACGTTCAGGAATCTCGTCGAATCAGCCGAAAAGATGCCTGAGGCCGATTACGGCTTTCCAGGCGACCAAGGACACGCGCACCTTCGCCGGGTTCGTGGGCCACACGATCAATGCGGCCTTCAACAACTGTTCTCGTGCGAAAGGCGAAGCGAATCCGAACAAGGAAGACCTCGAAAAGGTGACGGAAAAAGCGAAGCTGGTCGAAGCTGCCAAGGCGGTGCAAGCGTACTGCGATGCCGTCTATGCGGCGCAAACGGATGCGTCGCTGGCCGAGATGGTGCAGGCGGGACAGACCCAGCTGCCGCGTGCGCAGCTGCTGTTGGGAGTCATCAGCCACAACAGTAACGAGTACGGTCAGAAAGTGATCTTGATGCGGCTCAAAGGCATCGTGCCCCCGACCACCGAGCGCGCCACTAAGAAGCCCGGGATCTGATCGTCGATGACGAACACACGAAACACCAATCACCTTCGTGTGCGTCGTCCGCTTCCGCCTGCGCTGCTGCTTCGGCGGACCGCCGTAGCCCTGGCGCAGGCTGGTCGTGTGGCATGCGCAGCCCGGCGCATGATCGTTGCGGCGCCCGCACTGCTCGCTCTCGCCGCGTGTCAACCGCCGGCCGGCGATGCCCCGCCGGCTCGCCAACTTCGGCGGCTGGGCGACGTGCTCCTCGCCCCGGACTCCGAGATTCGTGAAGCGCTCGTTCCTCGAAGCACGACCATGGCTGCACTGCTCGAAGCACACCAGCTGCTCGACGGGGAGGTTGTGGCCATGGTGGCGAGCATGGGCGAAAAGTTCGACCTTCGCCGCGTTCGTGCGGGTCAGCCGTACCGTCTCGACCGTTACTTCGACGGGCGCATCCGAGCGTTCGAGTACGAGCTCGATCGGGACCGGCGGGTCATCGTCCGACGGCAGGAGACGCCGGACGACGTGTTGTTTGCCACCGAGGTGGCGCCGATTGAGAAGACGGTCGAAGAGGTGATCGTCACCGGTGTGATTGGTCCCGAGTCCCCGTCGCTCGTGCAGGCACTGGATGCGGCCGGGGAGCGGATCGAGTTGTCGCTGGCGCTCGCTGACATCTTCTCGGGCGAGATTGATTTCAACAGCGACCTGCAACCGGGCGACAGTTTTCGACTGGTGGTCGAGCGGGGCACCCGCACCGATGGTCGCGTGGCCGGGTACGGTCCGGTCTCCGCCGCCGAGCTCGTGAACGGCGGCCGTCGATTGCAGGCGGTTCGCTTCACCCCTCCCGATGGAAAGCCCGCCTACTTCGATGGTGAGGGTCGGTCGCTCAAGCGCTTCTTCCTGAAGTCGCCACTGAAGTTCGAACCGCGTGTCACCTCATCGTTTTCGCGTGCCAGGCGTCATCCGGTTCTCAACTACACCCGCGCACACAATGGGGTGGACTACGCGGCGCCCCCGGGCGCGCCCGTCATTGCGGTCGCCGGTGGTGTCGTCACGCTGGCGGGCTGGACAGGCGGTGGGGGTCGAACCGTGCGAGTGCGTCACGCCAGCGGTTACGAAAGCGAGTATCTGCACCTCTCGTCGATTGCCGCGGGCGTTCGCTCGGGAACGCGGGTCTCGCAGGGTGAGCTGATCGGTCGGGTGGGGTCAAGTGGCCTGGCGACCGGGCCACATCTTCACTACGGCCTGCGCCGCAACCGCGTCTACGTCAATCCCGTGCGCGAACACCGGAACATGCCGCCTGGCGAGCCGGTTGCGACGGTGCACCTGGCGATCTTCGCGGTCGAGCGTGATCGCCTGATGCAGCGCTTGGCGGATAACGGCGTTCGAACGGTCAATTGACTGAAAGGGCATAGGGCATAGGGCATAGGGAATAGGAAGAGGTCATAGGAGGGAAAAGGGCCTGTGCCCCCCCTGTGCCCCATGCCCAACGCCCTTAGCCCTGAGTTTCATCGAAACGTCCAACCCACGCCGAACTTGACATCAGGTGAGTCGAGTGCGCCGACCTTGATTTCGAAGAACAACCCGCGCCGGGTCTCGGCGCCGAACAGCACGTTGAACCCCGGTTCGGTGTCACTCTCGTCACTCGCATCGAACGAGTAGATGTTGACGGCGGGACCTGCACCAGCGTAAAGGTTCCAGTTGTTGTTGGCGGGGAACTTGTAGACGAACTCGAAGTTGAGGCCGATGTGGGTGAGGTCATCACCGAATCCTGCTTCGAGGTTGGGCTTGAAGTGCAGCCGGTCGACCAACGCGCCCGTTTCGTAGTGACCTCCGAGGTAGAACTGGTCGGGATCGACAGAAATGCCACCGCGCACGCCCGGCCCCTGCGCCAATGCTGGCGATGGCACTACCACCAGTGCTACGGCTGCTACGAAAAACGACACAACAGTCTTACGGCGATTCGCTGATCGCGCCATGAATGCCCTCCGGGCGGAAGCAAGAGCATGGTGTGTGCCAAACGATGGGTCAAAGCGCGCAAGCTCGACGCTGTTGTTCACGCTTCGGCATGCCGAACCGCAGAAAATCTATAATCGTACGTTTCATGGCATCCATTTTTCCCTTTGCAGCGCTGCGACCCGCGCCGCAGGCCGCTGCAGCAGTGGCCGCGGTTCCCTACGACGTCGTGACGACCGATGAGGCGCGCGCCCTCGCGAGCGGCTATCCACTCAGCTTTCTTCACGTCTCGCGAGCCGAGATCGACCTGCCGCCCGGCACCGATCCTCACTCCGACCCCGTCTACGAACGGGCTGCCGAGAACTTCGCCGACCTTCGCGCCCGAGCGCCGCTCGTCGAAGAACAAACCTCGATGCTGTACGTCTATCGACTGCAGATGGGATCGCACACACAGACTGGAATGGCCGCCTGCTTTTCGCTTGACGAGTACGACCAGGGTCTCATCAAGAAGCACGAGAAGACACGGCCCGACAAGGAAGACGACCGCACGCGTCACATGCTGGCGATTAGCGCGCAAACTGGTCCGGTGTTACTCACCTATCGCGCATCGAGCGCCATCGACGGCCTCGTCGAACGCACGGCAGGAGAAAGCCCGTTGTTCGACTTCACTGCGCCGGACGGGGTGCGCCATACCTTGTGGACCGTCGCCGTGGCAGATGCCGACGCCATCGTCGAGGCGTTCAAACAGATTCAGGCTCTCTACATTGCCGATGGCCACCATCGTGCCGCCAGCGCCGCGCGAACGCGACGTGCCCTCGGCGGTCGCGGCCCCGGTGAGCACGACCGGGTCATGGCCGTCGCCTTCCCCGACAAACAGATGCAGATCCTCCCGTATCACCGAGTCGTCAAGGATCTCAGTGGCCTGACGAACGACCAGTTCCTCGATGCCTTGCGGCGACAACTGACGGTGACCGAGAACACCCCTGACACACCCAACCGCAAGGGCCTTGCGACGATGTATCTCGCTGGCCGTTGGTACGGGCTGGAATTCGGATCGACGACGGTGAGTGATGCTGCGGCGAGTCTCGACGTCAGCCGGTTACAGGACACGGTGCTTGGGTCCATCCTCGGGATCCACGACGTTCGCACGGACAAGCGCATCGACTTTGTCGGCGGCATTCGCGGGCCCGCCGAGCTGAAACGACTCGTGGATGGCGGCCATGCCGCGGTGGCCTTTGCGCTCTACCCCGTGACGGTGGGCGACCTGATGACGATTGCCGACACCGGCGCCATCATGCCGCCCAAGTCGACATGGTTCGAACCGAAGCTCAGGGACGGGCTGCTGTCGCATTTGATTTGAAGGGCATAGGGCGATAGGGCATAGGGCGCAGGGCGCAGGGCGCAGGGCGCAGGGCGCAGGGCACAGGGCGCAGGGAGATAGGAGATGAAGGTACTCGTTGCCGATTCATTTGAACGGTCGGGAATCGATGGACTCAAGTCGCTGGGATATGACGTGGTCTACGAACCAGGCCTCAAAGGAGACGCACTGGTCGATGCCCTGCGCACCGGCGGTGCCAACGTGCTCGTCGTCCGATCCACGCAGGTCACCGAAGCCATGCTCGACGCGGGTCAGCTGTCGCTGGTCGTACGAGCGGGAGCCGGTGTCAACACCATCGACGTGGCGGCAGCCTCGCGTCGCGGGATCTATGTCTCGAACTGCCCGGGCAAGAACGCGATGGCGGTCGCCGAGCTGACCTTCGCGCTGATTCTGGCGCTCGACCGCCGCGTACCGGACAACGTCGTCCAGCTAAGAGCCGGGCGCTGGAACAAGAAAGAATTTTCGAAGGCACAGGGACTCTTCGGGCGGACGCTCGGCTTGATCGGGTTTGGCAACATCGGCCACGAGGTCGCACAGCGGGCACGCGCCTTCGGGATGCCGGTTGTGGTCTGGAGTCGCCGATTTACGACCAACGCGGAGGCACGGAAGCACGCGATCGATGAGCTGGGTATCGAGGTCGTGGCCAGTCCAGAGAAGGTGCTCTCGCGCGCCGACATTGTGAGCATTCATCTGGCGTTGACGAAAGAAACGCGCGAGTTCGTCGATGCCGAACTCTTGCGACATGCGCGGCAGGGTGCCATGCTGATCAACACGGCGAGGGGCGAGATCCTCGATTACGTCGCGCTTGCCGAGGCGATCAAGGAGAAGGGATTGCGCGTGGGGTTGGATGTGTACGCCAGCGAGCCGGCAACGCCTGAGGGCTTGATGTCGGACACCATCCTTGCGCTTCCCAACGTCATTGGCACGCACCACATCGGTGCGTCAACCGAGCAGGCACAAGAGGCCATTGCCGCCGAGACCGTCCGGATTGTCCGGACTTTTGCCGAAACCGGGAAGGTTCCGAACGTCGTCAATCTCGCCAGGAAGACCCCGGCCACGCGAATGCTGATTGTCCGGCATCGGGACAAGCCCGGGGTGCTCGCGCATGTGTTCGAGCGTCTCCGCGATGCCAATCTCAACGTTCAAGAGACGGAGAATATTATCTTTGAGGGTGCCCACGCCGCCGTGGCACGCATCAACCTGGATGGCGAGCCTGGGCCCGCGGTCCTCGAGGCAATCCAGTCCGGGAACAACGACATTCTCAATCTGCAGCTCGTAAAACTGGCCTGATAGGTACTCCAATGACTACGACCGTTCATCGCATCCACAACTTCTCGGCCGGCCCCGCAGTGTTGCCGCAGGCCGTACTCGAGGAAGCGCAGCGCGACCTCGTTGCCCTTCCAGGCGTCGGGATGTCCGTGCTGGAAATCAGCCATCGCTCCAACGCCTTCGAGGACATCCTGGCGCGCACCGAGGCGGACCTTCGACGGCTGGGCAACGTCCCTGCGTCACATCAGGTGTTGTTCCTGCAGGGGGGGGCCTCCACGCAGTTTTCGATGGTTCCGATGAACCTGCTCACTTCGGGTCGCACTGCCGACTACATCGTGACCGGCGGCTGGGCGCAGAAAGCCGTCAAGGAAGCGCAACGAGTTGGCACTGTCAACATCGCCGCGACCACCGAGGCTGAGAATTTTTCACGAATCCCACGGCAAGGCGAGCTGAAGCTGACGACTGATGCCGCCTACGTCCACTTCACCTCCAACAACACTTTGTTTGGCACGCAGTGGGTTGCCGAGCCAGTCGTCGGAGACGTTCCACTCGTTGCGGACACGTCCTCGGACATGTTCAGCCGGCCGATTGACGTTGCGAAATACGGTCTCATCTACGCCGGCGCACAAAAGAACCTCGGTCCTTCAGGCGTGACGCTCGTCATCGTGCGTGAAGACCTGCTGTCTCGATCGTCCAAGTCGCTTCCGACGATGATGAATTACGCCGTTCATGTGGAGAACGGGTCGATGTACAACACGCCTCCGTGCTTTGGCATCTACCTCATGGGTCTGGTGGCCAAGTGGGCGCTGAATGAGGGAGGTCTGCCGGCAATTTCGCAGCGCAACGAGCGAAAGGCGGCGGCGCTGTATGCGGAGATCGATCGGACCGGCTTCTACCGGGGGACCGCCGACAAGAGCTCGCGCTCGCTCATGAACCTGACCTTCCGATTGCCCAGCGAGGAACTGGAAAAAGCGTTCGTCAAGGAATCGACGGCGGCTGGGCTGGACGGGCTCAAGGGACACCGCTCGGTCGGCGGCATGCGCGCCTCGATCTACAACGCATTCCCTGAAGAAGGTGTCGAAGCGCTGGTGTCGTTCATGAAGGAGTTTGAGAGGAAGAACGGATAGAACGGTCCACGGTCTTCACGGTCCACGGTCAGGGTATCGCTTCAGCATTCTTTGAACTGACAACTGGCAACTGATAACTAACCGTAGGCCGTAGACCGTGGACCGTTTCACCGTTCTCGACGATTGAACCCACGCCGACCACGCCGACCCCTTCCTCGTCGCCGACTGCGGCCGACTGGTCGGGCATTGCCTTCGGTGGTGGATTCGAGGCTGTGCCCCGGAACGCCGCCCAGCGCCTCGATGAAGCCTCGCCAGTGTTCCAGGGCCTCGGGTGCGCGTCCGTGAATCTCGAGCCAGACCAGTGCTTCCTGAAACGGTCCGCGATGCATCAGGGACCGTTTCGCGCGCGGCGACGATTCGAGGTCCATCAGTCGGCGCTGCACGGCCAGCAACTGACGCAGGCGATCGGTATCCCGACGCGCGACCGGCAACATGCCGATGCGCATCGGCGGGTCTTTCGGTGGGCGTCGGCCTCGTCGCGATCTTGTGTGACGTCCGGCCGGCGCCTCGGTCGCGTCGTGGTCAGTTTCGTCGAGCGTTGTTCCCGCGTGTGACTCACGAGCGTCGGTGGCGGCGAGGTCCGGCTCTGACCAGTCACGACGAGGCATCAGCCCGAGAGGCACCAACAGTGTCCCGAGCAGCACGGAGTTGGTGAGTCCCTCCGGCAGCGACTCGAATCGCTGGCGGTAGCGATCCAACTCGCCGAGCGCCAGCCAGAGCGCCCCTTCGGACGCTCCGCGGTGCAACTCGGGCGTGATGGGTTCGAGCAGGCCGTGGTGGGCGAGCAGGCGGAACGTCCGTTCGGCAGCGCCCGATCGAAGGACTTTGTAATATTCCTCGATCAGGCGAGCGGGCGAGGCGTTGGCGATCAAGTGCCGATTGGCACGGATGCCTTCGATGACCGGCGGATCGAGCGCGAAGCCAAGGCGTGCTGCAAACGCGACGGCACGAAACATCCGAACCGGATCTTCCTGAAAGCGTTGTGACGGATCCCCAATCGATCGCACGACGCCGTCCCGCAAATCCTGGAGGCCCCCCACGTAGTCGATGATCGAGAACGTTGCGATGTCGTAGAAGAGCGCGTTGATGGTGAAATCCCGTCGGAACGCGTCTTCCTCGGGTGTCCCAAACGTGTTGTCGTGCTTGACCTGCAAGTCGGTTGTCGCCTCGTCGGCGGCTGCGTCTGCGGTCGCCGGCTCGTTCTCCGTTCCCGGCAGCACATGGCGTCGGAACGTAGCCACCTCGATCGCCTTGGTGCCGAAGCGCACGTGGGCAAGTCGAAAGCGGCGGCCGATGATCCAGCAATTGCGAAACAGCTTCTTGATCTGGTACGGGTGGGCGTCGGTGCCAACGTCGAAGTCCTTGGGCCGCCGACGAAGCAGCAGGTCCCGAACGCTGCCGCCCACGAGATAAGCGGTGTGGTTGAATTGCTGCAGCCGGTAGAGAACCTTCAACGCATCGGGGTCGATATCGCGGCGTGAAATCGGGTGATCGGCACGCGGGATGATGACCGGCTCAGGCATCCAGCCCGCAATTGTACTGCGTGCTACCATCGCCACATGCTGCGGCGGCACTCCAAAGTAGCACGCATCGCGCTAATCCTGGGGTGGGTCGCTTGTAGCGCCATCTCCGGTGCCGCGCAGCCATCGATCGCCGACCTCGCGCGGGCGCGGTCACTCTACAACCAGCGCCAGTTCGACGAGGCGATTGTCGCGGCGCTCGCTGCGCGGCAAGTCGCGGAGATCGCGGATGCAGCCGGCATCGTGCTGGCACGTGCTCATCTCGAGCGATACCGCGAGCGTTCGGACCCGGCCGATCTGAGCGCTGCACGCGAGGTCTTGGGGAGCATCCGCGTGGCAAGCCTGGGGGCTCGCGATCAAGTCGAGCTGCTCCTCGCGCTCGGCCAGTCACTGTTTCTGGAAGACGATTTCGGTGCCGCCGCCGAGATGTTCGAAAGCGGGCTGGAGCGCGCGGCTGGTACCGAGGGCGGGCTGGCAGAGGCGATGCTGGAGTGGTGGGGCAGCGCCACCGAGCGGCTGGCCGGGTCGCTCACTCGTGGCTATCGGCTGACGGTCTTCTCCCGGCTGGCCGATCGAATGCGACAAGAGCTTGGTCACAACCCCACATCAGCCGCGGCGGCGTACTGGACGGTTGCGGCCTTGCGCGGTGCTGGTGAGCCCGATCGCGCCTGGGATGCCGCCGTCGCCGGCTGGGTACGGGCTCGACTTCTCGGCGAGCGCGCGTCATCCTTGCGCGCCGATCTGGATCGCCTCGTCGTCCAAGGCATCATTCCCGATCGCGTGCGACACCTCCAGAAAGACGCCCAAGCCGGTGCCGAATCGCAGCTCAAGGCGGATTGGGAGCTGGTCAAGGAGAAGTGGAAATGACAGTGACAAAGTTACAAGTTACAAGTTACAAGTTACAAACGTCGCGCTCATCAAGGTGCTGGTCAGAGCGCCCAGGCGTCTTCACCGGCCTGATGCTGTCCAAGAGCTTTGAACTCGTAACTTGTAACTTGTAACTTTCCGTCACGACTTCGCCTCCTTCCAGTTCTCTCCGACGCCCACATCGACTTCGAGCGGAACCTTTAATGGAACGGCGCCGGCCATACGATCCCGAACGACCGCGACGACGTCGTCCACTTGATCGGCCGGTGCTTCGAACAGCAGCTCGTCGTGGACCGTGAGAATCATGCGCGCCTTGGGCAGGGTCTTCTGAAGGGCGCCATGTACGTCGATCATGGCCCGTTTCAGGATGTCGGCCGCGGTCCCCTGGATGGGCAGGTTGACGGCGACACGCTCGGCAGCCGAACGGATCTGTCCGTTCTTGCTGAGAAGCTCGGGCACAGGCCGTCGCCGGCCGAACATCGTCTTGACGACGCCCGTGCGCCGTGCCTCTTCGAGGGTCCGATCGATGAAGCCGCGGACGCGAGGGAAGCCTGCGAAATACGCTTCGATGAATTCTTGCGCGGCCTGCTGGGTGACGCCGATGTCCTTGGCGAGCGTGAAGGCCGTCTTACCGTAGAGCAGGGCGTAGTTGACGATCTTCGCGCGGCGGCGAAGTTCGTGCGGAGAGAGGCTGCTAGTCTCTCCAAACACCTTGAGTGCCGTACGGTCGTGAATGTCCTCGCCACGCGCGAAGGCGGCGATCAACGTCTCATCCTCTGAAAGATGTGCGAGAACCCGCAACTCGATTTGGGAATAGTCGGCCGACACGAGTCGATAGCCAGGCTCGGCAATGAACGCACGACGGATCTCGCGGCCGATTTCGGTCCGAATGGGAATGTTCTGGAGATTCGGATCGCTGCTCGAGAGCCGGCCGGTCGCTGCAACCGCCTGGTTGAAGGACGTGTGGACGCGGCCGGTGATCGGGTTGATCAGAATCGGCAGCGCGTCGATGTAGGTGCCTTTCAGCTTGGCGAGCGCGCGCCATTCGAGAATCAGACGAGGAAGGTCGTGCGCCAACGCCAGTTCCTCGAGCACTTCGACCGCCGTTGACGGGGTGCGCGTGGTGCCGGTCCGCTTGAGGACGGGGAGCTTCAACTTGTCGAACAGGATCTCGGCGAGCTGCTTCGGCGAGTTGATGTTGAATTCTTCGCCGGCCATCCCAAAGATGGCCGCGCTGCGGTCGTTGAGCTCTTTGTCCACGAGCGACGCCTGGGCGGCGAGGGCGCGCCCGTCGACGCGTATGCCCGCTCGTTCGAGGTCGGCAAGGATTGGCACCAGCGGCAGCTCCAACTCGCGGTAGACGTCCTCGAGCTGCTGTTCGACCAGCAAGGGTCGCAGATGATCGGCCAGTTGGAGCGCGAGGTCGGCGCGTTCACCGGCGAAATCGAGGAGCCCCTCGACCGGCACCTGAGCAAAAGTGAATGCCTTGGTGCCCTTTCCGCAAACGTTCTCCGCGGTGAGCGCCTTATAGCCAAGCTGCTCGAGAACAGTCGGCTCCAGATCCTCATTCGACTTGGTGGCGTCGAGCAAGTAACTGGCCAGCATGGTGTCGAAGGCGAGCCCCGCAAGGGTCACGCCGTAACTGGCGAGGACCACGAGGTCCGCTTTCAGGTCATGGCCGACTTTCTCGATCGAGGCGCTTTCGAGGACCGCGCGGAGAATGTCGAGTGCGGCCTTGCGATCAAGCGACGATCCGCCGGCGAATCCTTCGTGCCCGAGCGGCACGTACCGCGCGTGCCGAGGAGCGGTCGAGAACACCAAGCCCACGAGCTGAGCACGCACGCACGAGGGACCGTCGGCCACGACCCTGAGCGCGAACCGTCCCGCCTCCTCGAGCGAGCGAGCGACGTCCCGAAGCTCATCGAGACTGGCGACGACCGCGTAGTTCTTCTCAATCGATGAAGCGGTTGGGGCGAACTCGGTGACGAGCGAGCGAAATCCCAGCTTCGCGAACAGGGCATAGCAACGCTCGTTCGATGGGCCCTGGTAGCGAAACGCCTCCAAGTCGAAGGGAATATCCACGTCGGTCCGAATTTTGACGAGCTCGCGACTCTGCCGGGCTTGTTCGGCATGGCTCAGGAGGCTCTCGCGGTACTTCTTCTGTGCGACTTCGTCCGCGCGCTCGAGCAACGCGTCGAGCGACCCAAAGGACGCGATCAGGTCACGAGCGCCTTTCTCGCCTATCCCCGGCACTCCGGCGACGTTGTCGATGGAATCGCCCATCAGGGCCAGTGCGTCCACGACTTGCGCGGGGATGACGCCGAACTTTTCCCTGACTCCCGCTTCGTCGAACCAGGCGCCCTCATCACGCGGGTTGTAGACGCGGATGCCGTTGCCAACCAGTTGAAAGAAGTCCTTGTCGCCGGTGACGATCGCGACGTTCACCCCCTGCGACGTGGCCCGCCGAGCCAGCGTCCCAATCACGTCATCGGCCTCGAACCCGGGCGCCGTGTAGACCGGCACGCCCATCGCGGCGCAGGCCTCGTGGACCCACGGAATCTGCTCGGCGAGATCTCCTGGCATCGCGCTACGAGTCGCCTTGTAATCCGCGGCGAGTTGTGAGCGAAACGTGACACCCGGTAAGTCGAACGAGGCCCCGATGTAGACGGGACGATGATCCGCAATCAACTTGCGGAGCATCGTCACGAAGCCATACACGGCGTTCGTCGATTTCCCATCCGGCCCGGTCAACCCACGGATCGCGTGATAAGCGCGATACATCTGGTTGCTGCCGTCGATGAGAAACAGGGAAGGAGAAGGAGGCACGAACAGTTATATTATCGACCCTTTGGCATGTCTGCGCCCGTTCGATTCAGGGTGTCGCGTGCGGTCACCCTCGTCGCGCTGACCGTTCTGCTCGCCATCATCGCTGCTTCCTGCCGCTCGGTTCTCTCACGCAAGTATGAGTACGACGAGGACGTGCACTTGTCACTCGATGGCTCAGCAACGGTGTATATCAACGCGGCGATTCCGGCTCTGGTGGCATTGCGCGGTCTCGAGCTCGACGTGGATCCACGGGCGCGTCTCGACCTGGACGCGGTGCGCGCGGCCTACGAGACACCGGTTTCGCATGTCGCCAACGCAAGCGGGTCGAGGCGAGACAACCGGCGTTACGTCCACTTGCGGATCGACGTGTCCGACATCAGGCGGCTCGGCGAGGCGCCGCCTTTCGGCTGGTCGCGTTACGCCCTCGATCGAACTGAGGATCTGGTCACCTTTCGTCAGACCGTTCAAGGCGCTGCGGGTCGCGAGGTTGGAAACGTGGGCTGGAGCGGCGATGAGATCGTCGCCTTCCGGTTGCACCTCCCCAGTCGCGTGCCTTTTCACAACTCGCCGTCGCGTGAGATCCAGCGCGGCAACATCGTCGTGTGGGAACAGAAGCTAACCGATCGACGCGCGGGCGTTCCGATCGACATTGAAGTGCGAATGGAACCCGAGTCGATCCTGATTCACACGCTCACGCTGTTTGGCATCACGGTTCTGTTGGCGGGCGCGACGTTCGCGTTGGCGATTTGGTGGACGGTCAGGCGGGGGCGCAATACGAAGAGTTCTTGACGAAGGTTCTTCACGAAGGTTCTGGACGGAGGTTCTCAACGAAGGTTCTTGACGAAGGTTCTTCACGACGGTTCTTCACGACGGTTCTTCACGACGGTTCGTTACGAGCGCTTCTGCACGAACCATCGTCGAGAACCTCCGTCGAACCATCGTGAAGAACCTTCGTCAAGAACACCCGTGAAGAACCGTCCTTACCAAACAGTCAAATCCGCGCCGATCTTCTCGAGCTCGGTGCGGGCCTCTTCATCGGTCTTCAGATCGTTCTTCACCTCGAACGAGCCAAAACCAGTGGCGAGCGACCGCGCGAGCATGCGTTCGACATTGCTTTGGACGACGCCGGTCAACCGGACCCGACCGCGATTTACGACAATGTGAATCGGCGGATTGACCATGGAGGCGTAGTGCCAGAACGCCGAGTTGCCATAGATGGCCCGCGCAATTCGGAACCGCAGCTCATCGTCGAACTGCGATACCGGTAGGACCTCGATGCGATTGTCCAGCGCCTGGACGCCGTCGACCGTTCGCACGCGGCGCTCGATGTCGTTCTTCTTGTACGGCATCGTGACCGACCCATTCAGCACCACTCGACCTTCGGCAATCGACGCTTCGACGTTGTCGAAAATCGTGAACTGCGTGTACCGATTCACCTGATCAGAGACATCGCGGAAGATCTGCAGGTCCTTGCGTTCCTGCGCGGATGCCGCGGTGGCCACGCACAATACCAGCGCAATCAGCATGGGGGCTGCTGCTTTCTTCGACATGGGAAGCTACTCCTTCGAAAAACGAGTCCGCGAGAAGCAGACACAAACCGTGGTATTGCGACCCGCGTGCCAAGCGGAAACGCGAGTTTTCACGCCAGTTTTCGGTGGGTTTTGGCGAATGGCCTCTGCTGCGGACGATTCGACTGGAGCCCTGCAGGCCCCACGGTTTTCAACGCTCAAAGGTTCCAGGGCGCAGGGCTTAGGGGAGGGAACAGGGCCCTGCCATTAACTTGATCTCTACGCCCTCCCTACGCCCTAGGCCCTGTGCCCAGCGCCCTAAGGAGTGGCGACATATCCGCGACGCGCCCTGACCTTGTACGAACGATCGCGGACTTCGAGTCGGATCGTGTGCCACCGGCCATCGCGGTGGCCTGGGCTGGGGTAGCCGATGTAGGTACCTGCTTGCTCAGTTCGTCGGCGATGCCGGCAGTGGCGGGGTCGAGGTCGCGCGCATCGCGCACGATCTCGGTTCGCCCGCCGCTATCGTCGGTGATTTCCCGGAGCGCCACCGCATTGACGCGATCGTCCATGGAGCCCGAGCCGCGTGAGCTCCCACCCCGCGGCGATTGCGGTGGAACCGGGAACGGCAGTCCACGCGGCCTGCCACCCCTCCCTGGCACCGGGAACGGAATCGGCGCCGGCGGGGGTCTCATGACTGGCGGCGTCGGCCGACCCGGGAACGTCGGGTCAGCGTTGCCATCGATGCCAACGGCGTATACCAGCACTTCGGTTTCGCGCACGAGCTGACGAACTTCGCGCACATCCATCCGACTGCTCGTGTCGTTGCCGTCCGAGATCAGCACGATCGCCTTCTTGCGATTCTGCCCACCCTGGGCCATGGGGACCGCTTCGCCGACCGCGTCGTACATCGCCGTGCCGCCGCTCGGATGCACACGCGCGAGGCTCCGCTTGATGATCTCGCGATCCCCGCTCCAGTCGTGCACCAGATCCGGTGAACCACTGAACCGATACATGAAGAATTCGTCCTGGGGCTCAGCGAGAGCATCGAGGAAGCGCTCGATGGCGTCGCGGGCCGAGAACCACTTGTCGCCGGACATGCTGCCACTGGTGTCGATGACGATGCCAAGGCTGACCGGAGTTCGCTCCGCGCTGAAGTGCGTGACTTCCATCGGCTTGTCGTCTTCGTAGAGGACGAAGTCCTCCTTGCGAAGCCCCTCCGCGAAGCGTCCCGAGCCGTCGGTCACGGTTGCCGTGACGTTGATCAGCTCGACTCCGCTCTTGAAGCGAAAGCCTTCCTGCCCGGCGACGTGCCGGTCCGATGCGACCAGTGCGACGAGCCCCGCGACCGCCGCTGCAATCATCCAACGTGAAATCATTCGTTCCATGACCCGCTCCACTTACCGAACGGTCGTCAACGCCAGCGGCTGTTCTCCGCGGCGATCGACGTGAGGCACGATCCCCGCGTCGTTGCGGAAGCTGACGCGGTATCGCACGACATTTGATGGCGCTTCGACGTCGATGACGAAAGGTGATTCATCACCGGGTGTCAGTTTCAAGAAATCGACGTTCGCGCGCGCGCTGCTGATAAACGCGCCTTGCTGATCGAAGAGGAAGACGACCGCGGCCAACCGGTCGACGGGCGCGCCCGCTACAGGATTGCGCACCAGACCGGTCACCGCCAAGCGCGTTCCACGACGCTCGTGTCGCATCGACACCAGCTCGAGCGGACTGGTTGTACTCGGTGTAGTAACCGTAGCCGTGTCGGAGCGGTTGACAAACACGGCCCAATAGCCGCCGCCCAGAACCAATCCAAACAGCACGATCGCCGCGAGCGCCAAGCTTCGCTGGCGACCGCCGTCTGTCGGTGGTGATACGGCGCTGCCAAGGAATCCTTCGCTCAAGGCCTGGCCAGCGGTTGTCGATTCGATCGCCGCCGGCTTGGTCGTGATCTCATGTGGATCAGAGCGCGCCGCGGTCATCGCGGCTCGGGCGCCGGAATTGAACGGAGAGACTCGGGCAGGGACCCAGGGCGCCTGATGGCCCAACGTGCCTTGAGTGCCGTTACGCGAGGCGCCCACGGCGAGCGGTTCTGTCTCGAACTGCTCGAGAGGCGTCGAATGCGACGGCTTTTCGGCCGCGCCATCCGCATCCATGGCGGCGGCTGCGGATAGTGCGGCGATACGAGCCGCACTTGCAGCCCGCTGGCTGCGTGAGACGCGCCACGCCACCCCGGTCATCACGAGTGCGACAACCGTTGACACGACACTGACACCAATCAAAAAGATGTCCATGGCTATCTCAGCTTGAACTCCACCGCGACCTCGACAACGACATCGACCGGCGTCCCCTTCAGACGCGCCGGCGAAAACTTCCACTGCCGGACGGCTGCGATCGCCCGTTCCACCAACCCTGCGCCCAGCCGCTGCAGCACGCGAACATCGCCGACCGTACCGTCGCGCTTGACGACGATCTCCAGAACGACTTCGCCGACGATGTTGGCGCGGCGAGCTTCGTCGGTGTAGTCAGCGCGAACCTCGCGTACCAGTTGGGGCGGCGACACACCGCTACCTGGCCGATACGGGCCACCGCCGACCCCTCCGCCTTCGCCGGGCCCGATACCGGCGCCGTCGCCTTCGCCAATCCCCGTGCCTTTCCCGGTGCCGACGCCCCCGCCACTACCCGGGCCCTGACTTGGTGTGCTGTCCTTTGGGACTTCCTTGAGCTGCCCCTCCTGATTCCGCTGATCGGCAGCGACCGGTACCACCGGCGCCATCACCGGCGGCAGCGTTTTCGCTTCAAGCGGAGGTGGAGGCGGTTCCGGTCGAGGCGGCTCCGGCCGAACCGGCGGCGGGATCCGTCGGGCCGGGATCGGGCTGCTCACCTTCCGCGGTCCTTGACGTTGAGCCTTGGGTGGAGGTGTCGGCATTTTCAGTCCGCCGCCGCCGCCACCACCGCCCGGCCCCAAGCGTGGCACATAAACCAGTCGAACTGGTTCGGAGGGAGGTTCGATCACCTCGGTCCGTTCGTCCGCAGCCGTGAATCCCAGGCTGCCGATCACGAGGAGCGCAATCAGCACAACTGCATGAAGCGACGAGGACACGAGCATCGGGACGGTCGTCGCGCGTGGGTGCGAAACCGTGGGGCTGAGGAGCCGGCCGAGAGCGTCCGAGCCGGGGGCGACGACGAGGTCGCCGCTTCGAAGGGCTCGAACGGCGCGGACTGCTTCGGGATGCGGGACGAATGTCTCGAACCCGACGCCGGCCGCGCCTGCCAGCGTGGCCACACTTCGGATCTCTCCGCGAGCGAGCAGTGCGATGACGTGCGGTTCGGGGACGCCTGCTGCCGCCGCGATATCGCGCGGCGAATACACCTCGGGGAGCGCGTGAGCGTACATGACCTGGTTTGGCGAGCGATCCAAGGCAAGAAACCTGCCGATTGGATGGAGAGCCCCCACGTCAGATACTGGCCTGTTTTCGGGCGAATTTCTACGGGCTTCTCAGCTCGCCGTCACTTGCACAGGACGCTCCTTGTTGGATTGTCCGGTACGGAGTGCGAAGTTCGGGGTCCGGAGTTGGTGCCGGCTCTGGACTCAGCGCCCCACTCCACATGTCGAACCCCAACGCCGCACTGGTTAGCGCGCACAAGTCAAATGTCGTCCACCGTCGATAGCGATGGTCTCGCCTGTCACCCAGCCCGCCTGGTCCGACGCCAGGAACAGGATGAGCGCGGCGATCTCGGACGCCTGCCCCGGCCGTCCAAGGGGATGCGTTTCCTTGGTGCGCACCAGAAAGGCCGAATAGGCGTCCTCGGTCATCCCGCTGCGCCGGTGGAGGTTGGTGACGGTAACGCCTGGGTTGACTGCGTTGACTCGTACGCCGTCCGGCGCCCACTCAATGGCGGCGCACCGTGTCAACTGGTCGAGCGCGGCCTTGCTCGTGTTGTACGCCGCCAGGTTGGGAAACACACGGCGGCCATTGACGCTCGAGACGTTGACGACAGCGCCTTTGCGCTCCTTGAGGTAGGGAAACGCCGCCCGCATCAGCCGGAATGGCGCGCGCACGTTGAGCGCCATCAAGCCATCCCACACCTCGTCTGGCGTTCCATCCGTGGTACCCATCGCGATCGCTCCCGCCGCATTGACGACGAGATCGACCGCTCCGAAGCGCGCGACCGTCGCTGACACGATGTCGGACGCGGCTCGCTCCGCCACCAAGTCGGCGACCACCGCGATCGCTTCTCGGCCGTCATGCGCGATTGCAGCCAAGACTTCCTCGAGCGCTCGCGCATCACGACCGACGAGGGCGATTTGAGCGCCGCTAGCGGCCAGCGCCATTGCCGTGGCGCGACCTATACCGCTCGAAGCGCCAGTGACGATCGCAACCTTGTTGGCGAAGGTCATCATCCTTTGAGTCCCTCGACAAATCTGAAGCCGTCTCGCTCGGCGAGTGTCCGGACCGGATTGAAGCTTGCCTGTCGCAGCACCCCTTCGGCGCCACCATCCGCGGAGTAGCTGGCAGGCGCTGGCGAGCTCCCGCCCAACAGCCCACCGCCCGTCCGCTCGATGATCTCGATGCGTCCGCCATCGCGCAACGCCTGCTTGATCGCGTCCAGCAGCGCGCGCCGATCCAGCGTCGAGAGCGCGGAAAAACTACCGCCGGTTTCGTCGATGACCACCATGTCGAACGAGGTCCAATCGCTGGGGAGTATCGGGGACTGCACCACCCGGACGTCAATCAGCGCACCCGCCTTACTGGCGGCCGAACGCGCGCGGGCCGCCTGCGCCAGGTCGGCGGCCGCCAACGCCGCGACACCGCTCAAGCCGGTCTTACTCGCGAGTCCGCGTGTCAGTGTGACATCGCTGCAAAACACTTGTAGATAGCGTTCGCCCATCCGCACACCGGTCATCGCCACCTGCAATGGATCCATGGACCGCATGCGGCGAAACTTGAACATCGCTGGATCATAGCGGAAGGGTCTGCCACTCCGTGGCGACTTTCATCAGCAGTGCAAGCTGCTGGGATATAGTCACTGGCTGTGAAAAAACCCGTTGACATTGCACCGGGCGCCGGGAAACTCGGAATCCTCCTGGTCGGCCTTGGTGCAGTGAGCACAACCGTCATTGCCGGCGTTCACGCAATTCGCAAGAAGCTGGCGCCACCAATTGGTTCGTTGACCGAGCTGGGTACCGTCCGACTGGGCAAGCGGACCGAACGTCGTTCGCCCCGTATCCGCGAAATTTTCGACCTGCCTCCGCTGGACGACATCGTGTTTGGTGGCTGGGACATCTTCGAAGAGGACTGTTACGCTGCGGCCCGAACCGCTGGCGTGCTCGAGCCATCGCTGCTCGACCAGCTGCGTCCCGATCTCGAAGCCGTGCGACCGATGCCGGCCGTCTTCGACCGCGAGTACGTCAAACGCCTGGACGGCCCCAACGTCAAGAAGGCCAGGACGAAGAAAGAGCTCGCCGATCAACTGATCGATGACATTCGCCGCTTCAAGGAGCGTCACGGCTGCGCCCGGCTCGTGCTGATTTGGTGCGGGAGCACCGAGGTCTACATGAAGGAGTCGGCGGTCCACCAGTCGATCGAGTCGCTGGAGCGCGGGCTCGAACAGAATGACCCGTCGATCCCGTCGAGCATGATCTACGCGTATGCGGCGATCAAGGAAGGCCTCCCCTACGCCAACGCGGCGCCCAACCTCAGTGCGGACATTCCCGCGTTGCTCGAGCTTGCCGACCGGACCCAATCACCACTTGCAGGCAAGGACCTCAAGACTGGTCAAACACTCATCAAAACCATCGTGGCGCCCGGCCTCAAGGCCCGGCTGCTGGGGGTGGCGGGCTGGTATTCGACCAACATCCTTGGCAACCGCGACGGTGAAGTCCTCGACGATCCCGAGTCGTTCAAGACCAAGGAAGAGAGCAAGAAGTCGGTTCTCGATTACATCTTTCAGCCGCATTTGTATCCGGGCCTCTACGACAAGCTTCACCACGTCGTGCGCATCAATTACTATCCCCCGCGGGGTGACAACAAAGAGGGCTGGGACAACATCGATCTCGTGGGATGGCTCGGCTATCCGATGCAGCTCAAAATCAATTTCTTGTGTCGCGACAGCATCCTGGCGGCGCCCATCGTGCTCGACACGGCGCTCTTTCTCGACCTGGCCAAACGCGCCAGGATGTCGGGCATCCAGGAGTGGCTGTCGTTCTACTTCAAAAGCCCGATGCACGCCGCCGGCCTGTATCCCGAGCACGACCTGTTCATTCAGTTGATGAAGTTGAAGAACACGTTGCGTTACCTGAAAGGCGAAGAACTGATCACGCACTTGGGAAGGGAATACTACGACTGAGAAACATCGCGTCAGTTACCAGTTGTCAGTTACCAGTGCAAAGGTGACATCAAGGCGTCAAACTCTTTGAACTGGCAACTGGAAACTGACAACTGACAATCGACAAGGGACCCCAATGAATCCTGCCAAGCTGCAGCCCGCGCTTCTCGGTGGTGTCGCGATCGGCGTTCTGTCCGCACTCCCCATCGTCAACATCGGCAACGTGTGCTGTTGCGCCTGGGTCGTGTTCGGGGGAGCGCTGGCCGCGTATCTGATGCAGCAGAACCACCCGGCGCCGATCAACGCGGGCGATGGCGCTGTCGTGGGGCTCATGGCTGGGGCCATCGGGGCGCTCGTCGGATCGGTGCTGGCGATTCCCGTGACCATGGCGATGGGGCCGTTCCAATCGCAGATTCTCGAGAACGTGCTCGAAAGCTCGCGCGATTTGCCCGAAGAGGTGCGCCAGATTTTCGAACAGATGCAGGGCGGCTTGACCGGTGGTGCGGTCATGGGCGCGGCCTTCATCTTCAGCTTGTTTTTTTCCCTGTTTTTCTACTCGATCTTTGGCCTGCTCGGCGGTCTGCTCGGCGCGACGATGTTCCGCAAGAACATGCCGCCACCAGTGGCCCCACCGAGCACGGGATTTACGCCGCCGACGTTTACACCATCGTCGAGCAATTTCCCGCCGCCGCCGCCCCCGCCGCCGTCTGGGTCCTAGGGGGGGCTAGCTCAACCTATAGTTCGTCCGCGCAGCCGCCGATAGTGCGTGGGCGATGAGCCGTGGGTACGAGGCGTTCTTCGGGCTTGCTGAACGACCGTTCAGCCTGACACCGGACCCCACCTATGTCTTCGAGAGTCGAGGCCATCAACGTGCTCTGTCGACGTTGACGTGCGCGTTGCGTCGGCGTGAGCGCTTCATCTTGCTCACCGGCGAGCTCGGTGTCGGCAAGACCACGCTGTGCCGCACGCTCGTTCCCGAACTTCGGGCCCTCGGTCCGGTTGGTGTCATCGCCAATCCTCTGCTCACACCCAGCGGCCTGTTCCGATTGTTACTCGAAGACTTTGGGGGAGCGACCGGTTCGGCTGTTCACGCCGACATCAACGCGTCGCCCAACAGATTTCGCGATCGTCTGGTGTCGTTTCTCAACCAGCCTCGATCAACCGGCGCCGTCGTCATCGTCGACGAAGCCCACTCGATGCCGGTCAGCGTCGTCGAGCAGCTGCTGCTCCTGGGGGCGCTCGAGCAGCAGCGCGAGCAGCCCTTGCAACTGCTCTTGATTGGGCAACCAGTGATTGGCGAGCGAGGCTCGGTCGGCTTGCGTGCGCTCGCCGAACACGCCTCGACCAAGACTCGTCTGTTGCCCATCGCTCACGACGAATGCGAGCCGTACCTCGCGCACCGGCTCGGTGTCGCGGGCGGCGATGGACACGTCGTCTTCACGAAGACGGCCATCGACATGATTTTCGCATTGTCAAAGGGAGTCCCTCGACTCATCAATCTCGTGGCCGAGCGGGCACTGCAGGAAGCCGCGTCACAAGAGTCCCGGAAGATCGGACCGGCCTCGATTGATGCGGCGGTGGCGTCGCTCGAGCTGCTGCGGGGGGCGCAGCGGCGGTTCCGCTGGTTCAATCGTCGAGTTTCGTAATAACCTGCTCGCTATGAGCGAGCCACCCCGCGCCATCTCACCCGAGATCGACGCCCTTCTCAGAGAGGACCGTGCGTTCGTGCCGTCGGACGCGTTTCGCGCCCAGGCCAACGTACGAGATCCGCAGATCTACGAAACGGCCGCCCGCGATCCAGACGCATTCTGGGCGGGCTTCGCTCGCGAGCTCGAGTGGTCGAAGCCGTTTCGTCAGGTGCTCGACTGGAATCCGCCTCACGCCAGGTGGTTTGTGGGAGGCACCCTCAACGCGAGCGTCAATTGCCTCGATCGCCATCTGAAATCCGCGCGTCGGAATAAGGCGGCGATCATCTGGGAAGGCGAGCCTGGCGATCGACGAACGCTCACGTACTTCGATTTGCACCGCGAGGTGTGTCAGTTTGCCAACGTGCTGAAGTCCCTGGGCACGAAACGCGGCGACCGTGTCGCCATCTACCTGCCGATGATTCCGGAGCTGGCCATCGCGATGCTGGCGTGCGCTCGTATTGGTGCGGTGCACTCGGTCGTCTTTGGCGGCTTTTCGGCGGAGTCGCTGAGAGATCGCATCAACGATGCACACGCACGCCTGCTCATCACCGCCGACGGCGGATTCCGCCGTGGAAGCATCGTTCAACTCAAGCACGTCGCCGATGAGGCGCTCGAAGAAACACCGTCGATCCAGAACGCCGTTGTCATTCGCCGGGGTCGTCGAGACATTCCGGTGGCGATGCGTGAAGGCCGCGACCACTGGTATCACGACCTGATGGCCGATGCCTCGCCGCACTGCGCAGCGGAAGCCATGGATTCCGAGGACATGCTCTACATCCTCTACACCTCGGGCACCACCGGAAAGCCCAAGGGAATCGTTCACACCACCGGCGGCTATCTGGTCGGTACTTACGCCACCACGAAGTGGGTCTTCGATTTGAAGGAAGAGGACGTCTACTGGTGTACGGCGGACATCGGCTGGGTGACGGGGCACAGTTACGTGGTCTACGGCCCGCTTGCCAACGGCGCCACCGTCCTGATGTACGAAGGCGCGCCGGATTGGCCCATGAAGGATCGGTTCTGGGCGTTGATCGCTCGCTACGGCGTCACCATTTTCTACACGGCACCTACGGCGATTCGCGCCTTCATGCGGTGGGGCACCGACTGGCCGAAGAAACACGATCTGTCGTCGCTAAGGCTGCTCGGCTCCGTCGGGGAGCCAATCAATCCCGAAGCGTGGATCTGGTATCACCTGCACATTGGCGGAGACCGGTGCCCCGTCGTCGATACCTGGTGGCAAACCGAAACCGGTGCCATCATGATCACACCCCTTCCGGGATTGACATCGACGAAGCCCGGCTCCGCGACGCATCCCTTCCCAGGCATCAGCGCCGAGGTGCTGACCAATAAAGGTGAAGCCGTGAAGGTTGGGGGCGGTCTCCTGGCGCTCACGCGCCCATGGCCATCGATGCTCCGCGGAATCTACGGCGATCCGGATCGTTACGTGAGGCAGGTACCTGGAGCCGCTGGTCGAATGGGATCTATTTCACCGGCGACGGCGCGAAGCGTGACGAGGAGGGATATTACTGGCTCCTCGGACGCGTCGATGACGTACTCAACGTCGCCGGTCATCGGATTGGGACGATGGAGGTCGAGAGCGCTCTGGTGGATCATCCCGACGTGGCCGAAGCGGCCGTCGTCGGCAAGAGCCACGATCTCAAAGGTCAGGCGATCACAGCCTTCGTCACCGTCAAGGAGGGTGTCACCCCCTCGGACGCGTTCAACAACGAGCTCAAGCAGCACGTCGCCCGCAAGATTGGTGCGATCGCCCGTCCCGACGAGATCATCTTCGCGGCCGACCTGCCGAAAACGCGATCCGGCAAGATCATGCGACGCCTTCTGCGCGATATCGCCGAAGGAAAGGCCCTGGGCGACACGACGACCCTCGCGGACCCGGCGGTGGTGCGAAAACTGAACGAACAGTACGAGGAAAAGGAGGGGTAGGGTTCCCCTTTGAACTGGCAACTAGGCACTAGCGTTTCTTCCATACGGGGAACCGCAGGTGCAGCCGGCACGTCCTAAACAGGGAGTAACGCGGCATGTCGTTGATTGAGACGCGAGATCTGTGGAAGACCTACCAGATGGGCGACGAGCAGATCCATGCCCTGCGTGGTGTGTCGATTACCATCGAGCGTGGCGAGTATGTGGCGATTATGGGTCCATCAGGTTCGGGAAAATCCACGCTGATGAATCTGATCGGGTGTCTCGATACACCATCGAAGGGGACCTATCTGCTCAATGGCAAAGAAGCCAGTCAGATGAACGACAACGAGCTGGCACGGATTCGCAACGAGGAGATCGGGTTCGTCTTCCAGACCTTCAACCTTTTGCCGCGGGCGACCGCCCTGCACAATGTGGAACTTCCACTGGTCTACGCCGGCGTATCGAAGAAGGACCGCCTCGAGCGCGCGAAAGCCGCTCTGGAGAAAGTGGAACTGACCTCACGCATGCATCATCGTCCCAATGAGCTGTCCGGTGGGCAGCGTCAGCGAGTGGCGATCGCGCGCGCCCTGGTGAACAACCCGTCGATCCTTCTCGCCGACGAGCCGACCGGGAATCTCGACTCCAAGACCGGCGTCGAAATCATGGCGCTCTTCGAACGACTGCACCGGGCCGAAAACACGATCATCCTCGTCACGCACGAAGCTGACATTGCGGCCCAGGCCCATCGCGTGATTGCGATTCGTGACGGGAGCGTTGAGCGGGACGTGAAACAGGAGCGGCCGGCGGGGGCGCACGCCTAGCAGTAATGGTTCTTCACACAGGTTCTTGACGCAGGTTCTTGACGAGGTTCTTGACGAGGGTTCTTCACGAGGGTTCTGAACCAGCGTAGAGAACGATCGTAGAGAACGATCCGTGAAGAACGATCGTGAAGAACAATCGTGAAGAACAATCGTCAAGAACCTACGGGATGATCTTCGCCGCCGTGGCAAACTGTCGGAAATTTGAATAGCGGGCGTGTCCCTCACCGCGTCCGCCCGGCACCCAGAAGACCTCCCACATTTCCCTGGGAACCATCATCTTCAGGGCGGGCAGCTCCGTGTAGTCCACGCGAAGACGGTTCTGGACGGCACGCGCCACGCGGACGTCCTCGGTCTTTGGCTTGAGCGTGAGCTCGACGCGCCAGAGTCTGCCGCTGTCAGGCTCGATCCAGGCGCTGCCATTGAGAAAGACCGGTGTCCCTTCGGTGCCGGCCACCAGAGTGGGCTCGTCGAACTCTTCGAAGTCCAAACGAGTGGTCCGCCGTCGTTCGATGGTGGTCGTGCCCTTGACCTTGAACACGAACCGGACATGATTGTCCGGGTGCAAGACCGCCAGCGGCGTTGTTGGCATGTTCACGGTCCGTGTGCCACCGAGATTGTACTGAGCGCTCTTGGCGACGATCGTGGCGGCGTCCTGCATCGATTCCGCATCGAGGCGCTTGAGCAACTCCTCGAGTTGCGGTGTCTTGACACCCTCGTCCACCTGCACGCCGTCCACGCGCTTCACATCTCGCACGCCGTACCAGATGGCGTCGCCTGGCAAGCGCAGGAAGGCGATCTCCGATTCCAGCGTGCGGCTCTGGCTGACCATCGACCGCGAACGGCCCATGGGTTGCACTTGCGATTGGTCGTACCGTTCGTCGCCGACTACGGTGGTGAGCTGCGACTCGTAGGCAATCAGGTACTGGCCCAGTCGCTCCAGCAGCAGATCGAGCTCGCCGATGGTCTGCTGCGCCTGCAGGGTGACGCTCGAGACCACGGAGAGAAGCGCTGCCACGGTCAGAGGACTTCCCCTCATGGTTGAGGGACGATTCTCGCAGATGTGCCGAATGTGCGAAAGTTCGAGTAACTCGCTTCGCCACGCCCGCGATCGGAGTCGATCGCGAAGATCTCGTTCATCCGCGAAGGAACGAGAAAGCCCAACGTCGGATGCTCCACGAACCAAACGCGGATAACGGCTTCACGCGTCCCCTTGCCGACGGCCGGGTCGTAGGTGCGCACTTCCGCCTCCAGGATGCGACCGGTGCCCTCTTCTATCCAAGCCGAGCCGTAACTCCAGAGGTCCTGGTTTCCGGGACCGCGAACCAGCGTCGGGCGCTGCGTCTCTTCGAACGCGAGGCGTCGCAACCGGCGGCCGCCGATCTGCTCGATCGTGAGAAGCGTGAACGTCAGCCGCGCGCGATGCCGCGGATGGAGGAACTCGAGCGGCAGGGTCGGCACGTTGATGGTTCGGGGCTCGCCAAGGTTGTATCGAGCGCTTTCGCGCGCAATGGTCGCAGCACGAAGTTGTTCATCGGGTCCGCGTGCCAGCAGCTCTAACAGTCGCTCGCTGGATTGCATGATCGATTTGCCGTTCACGGACTTGACGCTGCGATACCCAAGCCACGCCCCATCGCCGGGCAACCTGACAAAGGCTACTTCCGACTTGAGTCGGTGTCGGAACAGCGTTGCCGCCCGTGATCGCGCGGGCCGCGTCTGCGACATGTCCTCGTCCGCGATCACTTGACCAAGTCGTGGTTCGTATTCGGCGAGGTACGTATCGAGGCGCGACAGGACCGAGTCGAGAGCCGGACTGCTCTGAAAACTGATTGCGGCGAGCAACAAGATCGCCGGGCGCATCTTACACCGCCGCGAAGTGTCCCGCCGCAACCTCGCGAAGCGGAGCGTTCCGATCGACGAGCGCGGGATCCAAATCGATCCGTTGCCGCGGCGCGTCCGGGTTGGTGACCGGAATCGCCGAGAGCAGCGCACGCGTATACGCGTGCTTGGGATTGGCGAAGATGCTCGCCGTGTTACCCGACTCGACGATCTTCCCCAGGTACATGACCGAGACCCTCGTGCAGATGTGGCGAACGAGCCGAAGGTCGTGTGCGATGAACAAGTACGTGAGCTTGAGCCGCTCTTGGAGGTCCAACAGGAGATTGATGACTTGCGCCTGAATCGAGACATCCAGGGCCGAGACGGGTTCGTCAGCGATGATGAAGGAGGGGTTCAGCGCCAGCGCACGTGCGAGCCCGATCCGTTGTCGTTGACCGCCGCTGAATTCGTGGGGATAGCGATCGAGGTGCGCCGGGTCGAGGCCGACCACCCCGAACAACTCGGCAACCCGGGCGCGTCGCTCGCTTGGCGTGCCGAGCCGATGAATGATCAGCGGCTCCTCGACAATGTCTCGGGTACGCATGCGCGGATTCAGGGACGAGTAAGGATCCTGAAACACCATTTGCATGTCTCGGCGCGCCGCCCGCATGCGGGCCCGATCGAATGCCAGCACGTCCTCGCCGCGAAACCGCACCTCGCCGGACGTTGGCTCAATCAGCCGCAGCATGCAGCGGCCGGTCGTGCTCTTGCCGCTGCCCGACTCGCCCACCAGGCCGTAGGTCTCGCCCTCTTCGATGTCGAAGCTCACATCGTCCACTGCCCGGACGATCGTTCGGGCGCGCAGAAGGCCACCCCCTCGATCGAAGTGCTTGACCAGATTCCTGACTTCAACCAGCGGCATTGACGTGAGTCGGCTCGGCGGCCGCCGAGTGGAGGTAACAGCGGACACTGTGCGCGCTGTCAGTCTCGGTCAGCGCCGGCACCGCGGTGGCGCAAACGTCCATACGATGAGGACAGCGAGGCGCGAACGTGCACCCCGGTGGCAAATCGGCCAGGTTGGGCACCACGCCTTCGATGGCTCGCAAGCGGCTTCCCACCTCTTCTCCGGGAATCGAGGCCAGCAGCCCCTGCGTGTACGGGTGCAGCGGTCGGTTGAAGATCTGTCGAACGAGGCCCTGCTCCACGATGCGTCCGGCATACATCACGGCGACGCGGTCCGCGGTCTCGGCGATGACACCGAGATCGTGCGTGATCAGCAACAACGCCAGGTCGAACTGACGCTTCATGTCGCGGAGCAGCTCGAGAATCTGCGCTTGCACCGTGACATCGAGCGCCGTGGTCGGTTCATCGGCGATGACGAGTGGTGGGCCGCAGGCCAGTGCGACGGCAATCATCACGCGTTGTCGCATCCCGCCTGAGAGTTGATGCGGGTAATCGTCCACGCGTCGCTCCGGGTCCGTGATCCGAACCGCGCGCAGGAGCTCGATCGCTCGCTGACGCGCCTCCTCCTTGCCGGCCAGCCCATGGACGCGCAGCCCCTCGGCAATCTGGGCCCCCACACGCATGACGGGGTTCAGGGCCGCCATTGGCTCCTGAAAGATCAGGCCGATACCGGCGCCGCGAACTTCTCGGATGTCCGACTCTGGAAGGGTCACGAGATCGCGACCCCGAAACAGGATGCGTCCATCAGCGATCCGGCCCGGCGCCTGCAGCAAACGAACGAGTGAGAATGCCGTAACCGATTTTCCGCTGCCCGATTCCCCCACCAGACCGAGCGTCTCACCCTTGTGGATGTCGAACGACACATCGTTGACCGCGACGACCGGCCGACCCGGGACGTCGAAGACAGTGGTCAGGTTTCGAACCGACAACAAGGGCTCGTTCGTCACCCGCACCTCAGGCACCCGAGGCACTTTCGGCACCTGAGGCCCGTTAGTCAAGCGCAACCTCTCGGTACTCGCCAAACACCTGCCGCAACGTATCAGCGATCTCTCCCACTGTCGCGCCGGCTTCGACTGCTGCAACCAGCAGTGGCACGAGATTGTCGCTGCCGCGCGCGGCATCGGTCACGGCATCGAGTGCGGCTTTCCACTGCGCCGCGTCGCGTCGCACACGTAACGCCCGGACGCGATCGATTTGGGCCCGCTCGAGCGCAGGATCGAGCTGGAAGACATCGATCCGATCGGGCTCGTCGGTCCAGTACTGGTTGACCCCCACGACCACGGCCTCGCCGGAATCGATGGCGAGTTGGGCGCGGTACGCCGATTCCTGAATCTGACGTTGGATGTACCCGCTCTCGATCGCGGCCAGGGTGCCGCCGAGCGCATCGATTCGACTGAGGAGCGCGCCTGCACCGTCTTCAATGGCACTCGTGAGCTGCTCGACATAGTACGAGCCACCAAGCGGGTCAACGGTGTTCGTGACGCCCGACTCCGACGCGATGATCTGCTGCGTGCGAAGGGCGATCCGCGCTGATTCTTCGGTCGGCAGCGCCAGCGCTTCGTCTCGTCCGTTGGTGTGCAGCGACTGCGTGCCACCGAGCACCGCCGACAACGCCTGAATCGCCACCCGTACGATGTTGTTATCCGGCTGTTGCGCCGTCAGGGTGCTGCCGGCGGTTTGGGTGTGAAACCGCAGCTGTTGGGCGCGCGGGTGCGTCGCGCCGAATCGGTCGCGCATCAGGCGCGCCCACAAACGTCTCGCGGCGCGGAATTTCGCGACTTCTTCCAGAAAGTTGTTATGCGCGTTGAAGAAAAAGGAGAGACGCTGGCCGACCGCATTGGGTTCGAGACCGGCGTCGATGGCAGCCTGAACGTACGCAATCGCGTTCGCAAACGTGAACGCCACCTCCTGGATCGCCGTCGATCCGGCTTCGCGAATGTGGTAACCGCTAATCGAAATGGTGTTCCACTGCGGAATCTCGCGCTCGCAGAACGCGAAGATATTCGTGACGAGCCGGAGCGACGCCTTCGGCGGATAGATATACGTCCCGCGCGCGATGTACTCCTTGAGCACGTCGTTCTGGACCGTCCCGGCCAGCGCAGCCACTGAGACGCCCTGTCGTCGCGCGACCCCCACATACAACGCGAGCAGGATAATCGCGGTCGCGTTGATCGTCATTGACGTTGACACGCGATCCAGTGGAATGCCGTCGAAGAGCGCCGCCATGTCCTCGATCGAGTCAATCGCCACGCCGACGCGCCCGACCTCGCCCGCAGCTAGCGGGTGGTCTGAGTCGTAGCCGATTTGGGTCGGCAGGTCGAACGCCACGCTCAGGCCGGTGACCCCCTGCGACAGCAGATATCGATACCGCGCGTTGGATTCAGCCGCTGTTCCAAACCCGGCGTACTGACGCATTGTCCACAGCCGGCCGCGATACATGGTGGGCTGGATGCCGCGCGTATACGGAAACTCGCCGGGAAAGCCGAGGTCACGGGCCAGGTCGTCAGGCGGGACGTCTGAAGGATCAGCGAAGAACTTCGACAATGGTGGTCCGATTGTAGCGGCGGAGCCCTAAAGCGGGGGGAACGTGACAGGAGTCAGCAGGGGGCTGACTCAATTGTGCAGCTTCAGGATAGCGGCACAACATCATGGGGTAAGGCGACAGGACCACAAAATGTGGGAACGTCGGGTGCTGGCCCCCCATTTATAGCGCTTTTCGGCGTTCTTCCTTGACACTCCAGCACATGCTTCTTAGAATGTGCCCGTCCCCATCGCCTAAGTCCTACCAAATGCGTAGTTTGCGCCGACGACCCCAGCCGCCCGGACTGGGAGAGCTGTCGGCCTACGGCCTCCGGCTACCCGGCCCGGCGGCAAGCAGGAGGGAGTTATGGATGACGTCGTGAACCGGTTCGCACGCGAGCTGGCCGACGCCATTGCCGCCGCAGTGGCCGAAAGCCCAGAGGTTGATGCGTGTCGCGAGCGCGCACGCGCCGAGGGATACGAGATGAAAGTCACGCTGGAAGCCGTCGTCGGGTTCCTTCAGCGGGGACAGGAGAAGGATGGCGAGAAGGCGGCCGACAACGTGTCGCCCAGCAAGGCGCTCGTGCCGCGCAAGGCGGCCGAGATGACCGCCAACGATCGGAGGTTCCTCCGATCGCTCCGCATCGCGGCCGATGATGCGAAGGTGGAGGAGACCGACCGGCCGGCTTAAGGTTGGTGACCGGCGGCCTGGCGCGCGACGGCGTCCGCCGCCGCCTTGGCCGCCTCCGGATCACCCAGATACCGGCTACCCATCGGGCGCAGGTTCGCGTCGAGCTCGTAGACCAACGGAATTCCCGTCGGGATGTTCAGTTCGACGATCGCGCTGTCTGATATGCGGTCCAGGTGCTTGACCAGCGCCCGCAGCGAATTGCCGTGGGCGGCGATCAGCACGCGTTGACCCGAACGAATGTCCGGCGCAATCGCGTCCTCCCAGTAGGGCACGAAGCGCGCCACCGTATCTTTGAGCGATTCGGTCGCGGGCAAGTCGGCCGGCGGCAGCGACGCGTAGCGTGGGTCCCGAGCCGGATGTCGAGGGTCGTCCGTCTCGAGCGGCGGTGGCGGCACGTCGTAGCTGCGCCGCCAGATCTTCGTCTGCGCCTCGCCGTGTTTTGCGGCCGTCTCCGCCTTGTTGAGCCCCTGCAGCGCGCCGTAGTGCCTCTCGTTGAGCCGCCAGCTTCGAATCACGGGAATCCAGAGCAAGTCGAGCTCGTCGAGCGTGATCCAGCAAGTGCGAATCGCGCGCTTGAGGACCGACGTGTACGCGACGTCGAACCCCAGCGACTCCGCGCGCAGCAGTCGCCCCGCTTCGGCAGCCTCCCGCCGGCCCTTATCGGTCAAATCGACATCAGTCCAGCCAGTAAAGCGATTCTCCTGGTTCCAGGTTGATTCGCCGTGCCGCAGGAGAACGAGCGTGTGCATGTCCAGCTGCTGTCTCATCGAAGTTGTTTGATCGCCTTCCTCCCGGCGTAACTGGCCCGAGGGCCCAATTCCTCTTCGATTCTCAGTAACTGGTTGTATTTTCCCGTCCGATCGCTGCGCGAGGCCGAACCGGTTTTGATTTGTCCGGCACACGTCCCGACTGCGAGGTCGGCGATCAGCGCGTCTTCGGTTTCGCCGGAGCGATGCGAGATGACGCTTGCGTAACCGGCCCTTGACGCAATCGCGATAGCGTCCAACGTCTCGGTCACCGTGCCGATTTGATTGAGCTTGACCAACAGAGCGTTCCCGATTCCTTCTTTGATCCCGCGCGCGAGGATTTCCGGATTGGTCACGAAGACGTCATCCCCGACGAGTTGCACGCGTGCCCCGAGCTCCTTGGTCAGCATTGCCCATCCACGCCAGTCGCCTTCAGCGCAGCCGTCTTCGATTGAGATGATTGGGTACTCGCGGCACCACTCCACATAGAGCGAGACCATCCCCTCGGAATCACGGGCGGGCTCTCCTGACTTCTTGAATTCATACCGTGAGTTTCCCGCCCAGAACTCACTGGATGCGACATCCAGAGCGAGGTAGACGTCGGCGCCCGCTCGAAACCCTGCTTTCTCGACCGCTTCGAGGACAACGTCCACCGCTTCTCGATTGGATCGCAGGTTGGGAGCGAACCCGCCTTCATCGCCGACGCCGGTGGACAAGCCCCGTTTTTTCAGCAGACCTCGAAGGCTGTGGAAGATCTCGGCGCCAATACGAAGTCCTTCCCTGAATGACGGCGCGCCGAGCGGCATCACCATGAACTCCTGAAAGTCCACATTGGAATCCGCGTGTGCGCCGCCGTTCAGGATGTTCATCATCGGGACCGGGAGGACGTACTCCGTCGTCTGCCCCGCGGCCAGTGCGATGTGCGCGTAGACACTCCGGCCGGAGCGAATCGCATCGGCCTTGAGCGCGGCCATCGAGACACCGAGCAACGCGTTGGCGCCCAAGCGCCCTTTGTTCGCGGTCCCATCGAGACGAATCAACGCCAGGTCGAGGTCGCGCTGCGACAGGTCTTGCTGCCTCAGAGCGCCTGCAATTTCGCCGTTGACGTGTGCGACGGCCCGGGTCACCCCCTTGCCGAAGTAGCGCCTGGCATCACCATCACGCAACTCGAGCGCTTCACGTTCGCCTGTTGAGGCGCCCGATGGAACCGCGGCGCGACCGTGGGCGCCGCCTTCGAGCGTGACATCGACTTCGACCGTTGGATTGCCCCGCGAATCCAGAATCTCGCGGCCTTTGATCTCCAGAATCCTCACTGATGGGCTCCGCTAGTTTATCCGCGTCGATCGGCCTCAGCTTCCAGGCTGAGCGCTTCAGCGGGGATCGGGCCGATGAAAGGCTCATCGTCGACGGTCACGACGACCACGCCGTCATCGCTCACCGTATGTCGGCGACGGTCTTCCTCGTCGTCGTAGCCGATCAACGCGCCGCGAGGAATCAGCACATCGCGATCGACGATGGTGCGCCGGATCCTGGCGTGACGGCCGACGCGCACACCGGGCATCAGAATCGAGCGTTCGATGTTACAGAAGCTGTGCACGCGAACGTTCGGGCACAGAATACTGCCGAGAATCCGGCTGCCCGAGACGATGCAACCGGGCGAGATCAGCGAATCGAGCGCTTCGCCTTTTCGTCCGTCCTCGGCAAACACGAACTTGGCCGGAGGCCACTGGGGCTGATACGTTCGTAGCGACCATTCCGGATCATAGAGATTGAACTCCGGGTTGACTTGACACAGGTCCATGTTGGCTTCGAAGTAGGCGTCGAGCGTTCCGATATCGCGCCAATACTTGGCCGACTTCTTGTTCTCGTCGTAGAACTCGTACGAGAACACGCGACCTCCACCGAGCAGCGCCGGGATGATGTTCTTGCCGAAGTCGTGATGGCTGTTCGGTTCGGCGGCATCGTCTTCGAGCGCTCGTACCAGCAGATCCATGTTGAAGACATAAATGCCCATCGACGCCAGCGCCATGTGTGAGACGCCGGGGATCGAAGCCGGCAGTGCGGGTTTCTCCTGGAACCCGACCACGCGCTGCTCATCGTCGACGGCGACGATGCCGAAACGGCGACCCTGTTCGATGGGAATCTCGATCGACGCGAGCGTGACATCCGCGCCCTTGTCGATGTGGAACTGCAGCATCTTCCGGTAGTCCATCTTGTAGATGTGATCGCCCGCCAGCACGACCACGTAGCGCGGGTTTTCGCGCTCGATGGAATACAGGTTCTGGTAGACGGCATCGGCGGTCCCCTGGTACCAGTGCTCGCCGACCCGCTTTTGTGGCGGGATGATCTCGATGAACTCGCCCAACTCCTCCGAGACGATGCTCCACCCCTGGCGAATGTGACGGTTGAGCGACAGGGATTTGTACTGCGTGGCGATGAAAATGCGCCGGAACCCCGAGTTGAGGCAGTTGCTCAGAACGAAGTCGATGATCCGGTAAGGGCCGCCGAAGTACACGGCCGGCTTGGCCCGCTCTTTCGTGAGCGGGAACAGTCGTTCGCCGACCCCGCCGGCGAGGACAATGACCAGGACGTCGTCTTGCCGCATCGGGTGGAAAAGTCGTGGGCAAGATATCACGCGGTCCTCGGTAAACCTCTACCGCAGCGGCCTTTCCCTGGTTTGACATCATCTCGACCGGGCACCTATGATCGACTGATCGGATGCGGGTGGTTGCGGCTCTTCAGGGAGATTGATGATGGTCAGACGTCGTGTCATTGCGCTCACGGTGGCGGTTGCGGTTGCGCTCGCCGGCTCGGTTGCGTTGTCTGCTCAGCAGCCAGCCGCCAAGAAGGAAGAGCCGAAGCGCAGCAAGCAGGAGCAGCAGGAGATCGAGCAACTCGTGAAGTTGGTGGACGGCGTCATGGCTGGCCAGCCGGCGCCGACGGATATCCAGATGACGTTGACGCCGTTCTTCCTGAAGTCTCAGGAACAGCGGACGTTCGTGCCTTTCACGATGTCCGTGACCGGAGCACCGGCCGCGGATGCCGCCTTGTACGTCCGCGTAGTCAATCCCACGGCGCAGCCTGACCCGAAGGCGAAAGAGAAGAAGGTCGAGTATCCCTGGGACGACATTCACTTCCTGACCGCCGCGCAGGTTACGGGCACTAACGGGCGTCTCAATCGCGTGTTCATGGCGACCCCTGGCACTTACGACGTTTACGTTGCGATGAAGGAGCGGCAGAGCGAAAAGGCACCCAAGGGCGCCGTCGCGAAGGCAGGCGTGCTCAAGACTCAGGTCACAGTGCCGGATTTCTGGAGCGGCGACCTTGCGACGAGCAGCGTCATCGTCACCGACAAGGTCAACGTTCTGACGGCCGCCCCCAATCCGGAAGAAGCCCGCGAACGGCCATTCGTGTTCGGGGCCCAGGAACTCATCCCGGCCGACGACATGATCTTCCTCAAGGACGAGCAGCTGGCGACTTTCTTCCAGGTCTACAACGCGGCCCTCGATTCGGGAGGCAAGCCGAACCTCGTGATGGAGTACAACTTTCACCGCAAGGAGGGGGGCGAGGAGAAATTCTTCAATAAAACGAACCCCCAGAACATCAATGCGTCGAATCTCCCGCCGACCTTCGACCCGGCGAAGTTCCCGGTTCCCGGGGGGATTGAGGTGCCGCTGAAGACGTTCCCCGAGGGGGAATACCGGCTGGAGATCAAGATTACCGATAAGAACTCCAATAAAACCGTCACGAGGGACGTGAACTTTACGGTCAAAGCGGCGTAGACTTGGGAGGGGTGGTGTAAGGGCCGCCCCTAGTCGCCCCGGCCTCCCGGGGCCGCGGTCGGACACCTGAGCCATGGGCACCCCTCTTGGGGCCCCCGAGACGGCTTCCGTCATCGGGGCCCGCTTGGTTCTTGCAGCGTTTTTCGTATGCTCGAGCGGAGTAGCTGTTGGTGTGGCTGCCGCTCAGCCCAACTCCGCTGACGGCGCTCAGCAGACGTCGTCGCTCGTCACGCAGATCGCCGCCGCAACCACCGGGACAATTTCTGGCGTGGTGCTCGACGAACGCGGTCAACCGCTGAACGGGGTTGTCGTCTCTGCGATGGGTGGAAGCACCTCATTCGCCGTCAGCGACCGGGTTGGCCAGTACACGTTGCGAGCCTTGACGCCGGGCGCTTATCTCGTTCGCGCTCATCTGGAAGGGTACCTCCCCGCACGAAACACCATCGTGACCGTCCGCCCTTCGGGTCGGACGGTTTCGAGCTTCACCCTCCGTCGCGAGGGTCGGGCTGACGCCGCACGTGTTACGACGGCTGGTGCTGGTGTCACTGAAATCTCTGCGGCCAGTGGCGGCGAGGAGCGCGACGAAAGCGAAACCGCCTGGCGACTCCGTCACCTCAAGCGATCGATCTTGAAGGACACGTCTGGCTTGGCCGCCATCGCGGCCGAAGACGAATTCTTCCTGACCGACTCGCTGCAGATGATTGGCCGCGCGGTCGAGAGCGCTGGTGCCTTGTTCATGCACTCGCCGCTGCAGGGTCAAGTGAACCTGCTGACGACGGGCATGTTCGACAGCCCCAGTCAACTGTTCGAGCTGCAGCGCACGCGCGGTGTGGCGTTCTTTTCGCTCGGGGCACCCGTGAGAGATCACGGTGACTGGGTCGTGAAGGCCGCCCTCAACCAGGGTGATCTCAGCTCGTGGATCCTCGCGGGGAACTACGTCACACGGGATTCCGCGCAGCATCGGTACCAGTTCGGCATGTCCTTTGGCGCACACCGATACGAGGTGAGCAGCGCCGCGACGCTTGCCACCATGCCGGAACCAGCGCGAAACGTCGGCTCCGTCTACGCCTACGACGAGTGGCGAATCGTGGAACGGCTGACCATCGGTTACGGGGCCAACTACGCGCACTACGACTACCTGGCCGAGCCCGCGCACTTCAGTCCACGCATCAGCGTCGCCTATCAGCATCCTGAGGATCGGACGCGGATTCGTGGGGTGGCTGCGCGACGCGTTGTCGCTCCCGGGGCCGAGGAGTTCTTGCCGCCGTCGCGCGCCGACGTCCTGCCACCGCAACGGACGTTCGCGCCTCTGACGCGCGCCGGCTTTGTCCCCGAGGACATGCGTCACTACGAGGTGGCAGTCGAGCAGTTGATGGATGCCGGGTCGCTTGGGGTCCGCGCGTTCTATCAGGCCATCGACGATCAACTCATCACCGTGTTCGGGTTGAGCAGTACGGAGTCGGGGTCAGTGCCGTTCGGTCACTATTCGGTGGGCAGCGGCGGCGATGTGGACGTCGTCGGCCTGGGGATTACCTACACTCACGAGCTCCTGGACCGAGTGCGCGGATCCATTGATTACTCCCTTGGCATCTCGGACTGGGCCAACGACCCGTCTCGCGACCGCATTCGGCTCGCGCGCAACGTGCCCGGCGCGCTGCGCGACGATGGCGAGAGCATCCACGACGTCACGACGACCCTCGAAACCGAGTTCCCGGAGAGTGCGACTCGCGTCTTCTTCCTGTACAAGGTCAATTCCGCTTATACGAGAGCCGATCTGGCGCGGCCGGGTCTCGACGCCCGTTGGGATGTTCAGGTCAGCCAAGGTCTCCCTTTCATGAGATTCACGAACGCTGAGTGGGAAATGCTCGTCGGCGTCCGCAATCTCTTCCGCGAAGCCTTCACGGAAACATCTGTCTACGACGAGTTGCTGGTGTCACGACCACCGAAACGCGTCGTTGGCGGCATCACCGTCAAGTTCTGACCTTCGGACGGCTTCGCCTCTCCGAGCAGTATTGGCTCCACGGCAATCCTGCGATACTGAATATTGGATCGAGTCCACGAGCGTTTGGATATCACTGCACGCGTCTCGAAAAAAGGCCGATAACCTGAGTCAAATCAATTAGTTACCATGCGACTCCAGGATGTCGTCGTGGTATGGCGTTTGCTGAGTTTGCAGATCCTGCACGGTCCGTTTTGATGGTCAAATCTTCGGTTTCTCATCGTGCGCACACGCCGCCGAGTTGGCGGGATTGGCCGCGTTCCATCGTCCCGATCGCGACTGCCCTGCTGCTGCTCGCGATGGCGATTGCGAACATCGTCCAACGCGCGACGAGCGACGAAGTGGAAGATGGCGTGTTGTGGGTCGAGCGGAGCGCCGGAGTAGTCGCGGCCGAAGTGGCTGCCGGCTCGGCGGCCCATCGTGCGGGCGTTCGTGCCGGCGACGTTTTGCTGGCCATCGATGGGGCTCCCGTCATGGAGCGCGGCCAGGTTTTTGCGGTGCAACTGAACGCACGCGCTGGCGACCGCCATAACTACACGCTGCTGCGTCTGGGGACGCGCGAGGTCGCACAAGTTTCGCTCGAGCCTATTCCGAGCGGGGCCGGCGCTCTGTATTTTGTTCTCGCGGCGGTCGGCATTTTTGCTTTGCTCGTCGGCGTTGCGGTCCGCACTCGTCGTCCGTTCGACCAGGCGACGTTACACTTCTTCTGGCTGGCGGTTGCGTTCTTCGGCACCTTCACGTTCTCGTTCACGGGCCGGTTCGATCGCGTCGACTGGTTCTTCTACTGGGCGGACGTGGTGGCATTGCTCCTGGTGCCGCCGCTCTTCCTTCACTTCACACTCGTGTTTCCCGAGCGACCGCACTCGCACGGCTATACCGCGCTGCTGGCACGATGGCTGCCCGCGATATACCTGCCGGCTGCAGTCCTCGGATCGACGCGCATCCTCGCGCTCCTGCGAGCCGAGGTCGACCCCGACTACTTCGTCCGGCTGATTTTCCTCATCGACACGCTCGAGCTCGTGCACCTTACGGCCTTTCTCGGCGCCGGCCTGCTGGTCCTGGTGCGGGCGTTGAGGAAAGTGCGGTCGGTCACTTCCGCCCGCCAGCTGCGGTGGATTGTCTGGGGCACGACGCTGGGTGTGCTGCCATTCACGCTCGGGTATACGGTGCCGTTCGTGTTTTTTGGCGTGGAGCCGTCGCTCCCGATGCAGCTGCTGGCGATTCCGTTCACGCTGATTCCGCTGGCGTTTGCCTCCGCTATCGTTCGCTACCGATTGATGGACGTCGAGGTCATTCTGAAGCGCCTCCTCGTCTACACAGCCGTCCTGGCGGCGATCGCGGCAATCTACGTGCTCATCCTGCGGACGTCGGGCGGCTTCCTCCTCCAGACTGAGGACGAGCATCGCTGGCTCATCGCGTTTCTGGCGACGGTCATCGTCTTTCTGCTGGCCAAGCCGGTCAAGGAGGCGGTGCAGTCGGCGATCGATCGCGCGTTCTATCGCGATCGCTACGACTACCGGCGCGCGCTGGTGGCGTTTGCCCGCGACCTCAATGGTGATCTCGACCTCAATCGGTTGTCCGACCGGCTCGTCTTGCGGATCAAGGAAACGTTTGTCGTCGATCGCATGGCGCTGATGTCGGCCGGGGAAGCGGGGGAGTTCGAGCCCTTACGCGTCGTCGGCTTCGACAGCGTGCTCCCACGGTTGTTGACGGCGTCCGGTATTGGAGGCCGGCTGGCCAATGGTCATGCCGTGCGGCTCGACGATCCGCTGGCGGTCGGGCGTTTCACAGCCGAGGAAGTGGAAGTCTGGCGAGATGCCGGCATCTACTACCTCGTGCCCTGCGTTTCGAATGATCGCGTCAACGCGGTGTTCGCGCTCGGACGTCGGGAGACCGGCGAGCCGCTGACCAGCGAGGACCTGCACCTTCTGACGGCCGTGGCCGGGCAGGCGGCCACTGCCATCGAAAACGGCCGCCTCTATCGCCAGCTTCATCTCAAGGCCTCCGAGCTGGATCGTCTTCGAACCTTCAACGAGAACATCCTCGAGTCCCTGGACGATGGCCTCCTCGTGGTCGGCCTGGACGATCGTGTGATTCGATGGAACCAGGCGCTCGAGGGGATGTACGGCGTCAGCCGCGCCAGTGCCTTGGGCCAGCCGCTCGACCGGCTCTTCGATTCGCCGTTCGTCGAGGCCATCCGTGCGGCGCGGACTCAGTCGCCGCAGGGAACGAGCTTGTTCCGCGTGCCCATCAAGACGCGAACTGCGGCCGCCTCCGGCGTGCTCGTCAACGTCACCATGGTGCCGCTGCAGGCCGTCGTCGGTGCGGACGCTCAAGCCGGCACGATCATCATTCTCGAGAACATCACCGAGCGCGCCGCGCTCGAGGAGCAGCTGCGCATTTCGGAGAAGATGGCGTCGCTCGGGCTGTTGGCTGCCGGCGTGGCGCACGAGGTCAACACGCCGCTCACCGGGATTTCGAGCTTTACTCAGATGTTGCTCGAGCAGGCCGACCCCCACGATCCCCGAACGAGGGTGCTTGAAAAGATCGAGAAACAGACGTTCCGGGCCGCGCGGATCGTCAACGGACTCCTCACATTGTCACGACCCAATGCGACGGAGGCCGCCGAACGTGCGCCCGTCGACCTCAACAAGGTCATCGGCGACGTGTTGTCGCTCCTCGAACATCAGCTGGAGAAGGGTAGCATCAAGATTCGCCGCGAGCTCGCGGTCGGGTCGGTTTCAATCGAGGGTTACGAGTTCAAGCTGCAACAGGTATTCTTGAACTTGTTGTTGAATGCAAGGGACGCCATGCCGAGCGGTGGGTGGCTGACGATCGCGACTCGAATCGACCAGGGCGAAGCGGTAGCCGAGGTGGCGGATACCGGGAGTGGGATTCCGGCCGAGCACCTTGCCCGCATCTACGATCCGTTCTTCTCGACCAAGGCGACCGGTCAGGGGACGGGCCTGGGCCTGTCGATCACCTACGGCATCGTGCGGGAACACGACGGAACGATTCAGTGCGACAGTGTGCCCGGCCAAGGCACACGGTTCGCCCTGCGATTCAGGACCGCGGCGGCTCACCCGACCGCAATCGCCAGGTAGGACTGCCGAGACACTATGCGGCGCAATGCCTCGATCCTCGTCATCGACGACGAGGAGATCATGCGGGAAATCCTGGAAACGCTCCTCGTACGCGAGGGCTACGCCGTCCGCGTGGCAGCAAACGGCGCCGAAGGTCTCGATCTGGCGCGGGCGCTGCCGTTCGATGCCGTCATCGCCGACATGATGATGCCGGGCATGGACGGCATGCGCGTGCTCGAGGAGCTGCACAAGCACGACGAGGAGCTGCCGGTCGTGATGATTACCGCGTTCGCCTCGATGGAGAGCGCGATCACCGCGATGAAAAAGGGCGCCTTCGACTACATCACCAAGCCGTTCAAGAACGATGAAGTGTTGGTCGTGCTCCGCAACGCCATCGAGCGACGCCGCCTGGTCGCCGAGAACGTCGCGCTGCGGCAGAACCTGCAGGCCAGGTATCACAAGTTTGCCGGCATCATCGGCAAGAGCCCGCGGATGAAGCAGGTGTTCGACCTGGTAATTCAGGCGGCCCCGAGCCGATCGACGATTCTCATCACGGGCGAAAGCGGAACCGGCAAAGAGCTGGTCGCCAGAGCCATCCATAGCAACTCGTCGCGCGCCGAGAAGTCGTTCGTCACCGTGAACTCGGGAAACCTGCCGCCCGACCTGCTCGAATCCACGCTCTTCGGCCACGTCAAGGGGGCGTTCACGGGCGCCGTGTATCCCAAGAAGGGTCTGTTCGATCTCGCCGACAAGGGCAGCATTTTCTTCGACGAGATTGGGAACATTCCCCTCGAGACCCAAGCCAAGCTCCTGCGCGTGATGCAGGAGCGCGAATTCATGCGCCTCGGCGGGATGGAGACGATCAAAGTTGACGTGCGCATCATTGCCGCGACCAACGTCGACCTGAAGCGCGAGGTTGAAGACGGTCGCTTCCGCGAGGATCTGTATTACCGGCTGCACGTCATCGCCATTCACCTGCCGTCACTCCGCGATCGCAAGGACGACATCCCGCTGCTCGTGCAGCACTTTCTCGAGAAGTACGGAACCGAGAATGCGCGGCCCAATCTTGAAGTGACACCTGAGGCGCTCGATCTGTTGATGGATTACGACTGGCCAGGGAACGTGCGCGAGCTCGAGAATGTCATCGAGCGGGGGACCGTGCTGACCCAGGGCCAGCGGATCGGGCAAGACCTGATTCCCGATCACGTCCGCCGCGCGCCCAACCTCCAGATGCCGCACATCGTGATGCCGTCGGAGGGCGTGTCGCTGAAGGAGGTCACCGCCGCGTACGAGCGCCAATGGATCGAATCTGCGCTCGAAGCGGCCGGTGGCGTCCAGAAGCGAGCCGCGGAGCTATTGCGGATCAAGCCCACCACGCTCAACGAAATGATCAAGCGCTACGACATTCGTCCGCGGCGCAAGAAAGCCGCGTCTGGCAACGCGCTGGATGCGTCCAGTCCAATCGAGAACGGTGACGAGCTCGAACCGGTTGGGAGCGACGTCGACTGACGCGCGACCGGGCTTCAGCCCGGTCAACAATGACTGACTCTCATTGTCCTACAGGTGCTTCGAGTAACGCCGGATCTCGCTCTTGTACCCCAAGCGTTCGTAGAGGCTCTGCGCGCGCCGGTTGTTTTCGAACACGCTCAACGTGATGGTGTGGTGGCCGCGCCCGCGCGCCCAGGCTTCCGCATGGTCCATCAGCGCCCGGCCGACGCCTTTTCCTTCCGCTTCACGTGTGACCGCGATGACCGAAATGTGCGAGTGCCAGCCGCCCGAGAAGTAATCCTGCAGCGTCCACATCAGCAGACACCCCGCACGTTGCCCGTTCATCTCGGCCACGAACAATTCCGTCCCCGAGATCGGATGATCCAGCGCCTTGTTGAGAGCACTCCGGTCGGCCTCCGCGATCTCGTCGGCGGTGCGCGACGACGGGAGATCGAAGTCCGCAAGACGTTCCGCAACCTGTTGCAGGAACGCTCGATCGGTGGCCGTCGCCAGACGAATCGAGACGGCGGGCTTGGACTCGGCGATCACTTGGCAGGGTTCCCGAGAAATGGATCGATCGCTGCCAGCACCACATCGATCTTGGTGAAACAGTCGGAGTAGCTCGCGCTGTCCAGAACCTTGAGCGTGACGTTGGTCCCGGTCAACTTGCCCTCGTAGGCCTTGACGTTCTCCATCGCGGCCGTATCGGTCGCGCCAACGACCCACAGCGTTGTCGCTTTGATGTCAGCGGGCTCCAGTGGCGGGTAATCCAGCATCGCTCCCAACGCGAGCGCAGCGATGGGTGTTCCTCCCTCCAGCGCAGACCGGTCGCCGGGCGACAACTTGCTGACATCCAGAGTACCGGCACGTCGCGCTTCCATCAGCGGCTGCCACTTGGCGCGCATGGCCACAATCGCATCCTTGACGATGCCGGTCACGGCGGGTCCCATCGTGGTGCCCACCAGAACGGCCGAGATCACTCGATCGGATCGCGCCGCGAGGTATCGGGCGACGCTGGCACCATGACCGTACCCCCACAGGTGGAAACGTTGGGCGCCGGCCGCATCGGCAACCGCGAGGACATCCCCTACCACGCGGTCCAACGCGTAGGCCTCGAGCGTCGTCGGCTTGTCGCTGTCGCCGGTGCCGCGCTGGTCCAAGGTGATCACGGTGAAGCGCTTGCTGAGGCGATCGACGTAGCCGCCTTCATTCCAGGTGGTGCGTGTCTGCCCGCCGCCATGGAGCAAGAGCAGCGCAGGGCCGCTCCCGCTACGTTCGTAAGCGATCTTCGTTCCATCGGGAGCCGTGGCAATGAGCGCTTTCGGTGCCGGTTTCGTGGCCGGGGCCGCGGCGTCGGGTGCGGCGGGCGGCTTGGCTTGCTCGACTTTCGGAGCTGCGGCGCTTTTCGCACACGCATTGATGCTGAGGGCTAGACAAACGGCCGCTCCTAGCGCGCGGCAGGCGTTTGCGATCTCGACATTTGTGAGCATGTGGCCCTAGGTTGGTTGAATCGACTAGCGATGCGCGTCACAGATACCACACACGGGCCTGAGATGCGAGCCGGGACGGCTAACGGCACGAACCGCTTGATCTCAGGTGGCTGCTGTGTCTCTCGTCTCTGAGGCTAGTCGTGTTCATCGACCTCGCAGTCCACTGAACAACCGCTCGTACTTCGCCAGGATGACGTCCCAGCGATAGTTGCGCTTGATGTACTCCTTGCCGTTGCGTCCCATCGACCGCCGCATGCGTTCGTCACCCAACAACAGGTTCGTGCAGTCGATGAATTCATCGCGATCGGCGTAGAAGAGCCCGGCATTGCTGTCCACACAATGCTCGACCAGCACCTCGCTGCGAGCGTTGCACAGCACCGGTGTGCCAACCGCCATCGACTCGAGCGCTAGCAGTGAGAGACTTTCGAATGGCGACGGGACGACGACTACCGTCGCGGCTTCCAGCGCCTGAAGCCGTTCGCGCTCCGAGAGCAGGCCAGCGAACTGCACCCAGGGCACTTCGGGAATCTGCATCAGCTTGACGCCCATCAGGACGAGCGACGCGTCGCCCCCCTGCTCCTTGTAGCTGGTGAAATACTCGAGCAGCTCTTCGCACCCCTTCCCGGCGTCGATGCGGCCGCCGTACAGCAGGAACTGTCCCTGGAGTCGATGGCGACGCCGGAACGCGACGCCGCGCGCCTTGAGCTGAGCGAAGACGTCCACCTCCTCATCGTCTGTCGGTGCGGTCGGACCTGTGGTGGATGGTCCATCGCCCTCGCCCTGCAACAGGTCGACGCCACAGCCGACCGTCTCCTCCAGGCTGGCTCGGAATTCGAAGGTGGTCTTGAGAAAGTTCTTCTCTGATTCGGTGTTGAACGCGATCGCGGCCGGCAGCCGAAACATGTCCCGATAGATGCTCAGATGAATTGCCGGTTCGTCGTGAGCGGTGGGGACCAGGATCGACCGGCCAGGGTCGATTTCGAGCCCCAGCACGGTGGGGGCGTACAGATAAGTGAAGAAGACCAACGCGTCGTACGATCGGTGGTGCCGCCTGAGATACTCCAACAACGCCGGAGACCATGGCCCCTGCATTTCGAGCCAGCGCAGCTCGTCGTCTCGCGTGTGGTCGTTCGCGAAAATCCAATCGGAGTAGCGATTGAAGGCGCCGATGTCGCGAGAATGTGCATTGGCGAATCGGCGCACCGTGACGCCCCGAATGCGGTCGCTGCCTTCCGGGTACTCGTTCTTCCATGTGACGTAGTCGCGGGCGCACGTCGTAATGACTTCGACATCATGTCGAAGCGCCACGCGTTCAGCGATCAACCGGCAGTGGTACTCCGAACCGCCGAGAATCTCGGCTCCGTATCGCTGGACGACAAAGCCGATCCGCATCAATGCACCATCGCAAGAAGGTGATCCAGATCGCGGAGGATCCGATCATCGCCAAAGTCTTCGAGGCGTCGCCGCTGGCCGTCGATGACGCGGGCTCGAAAGTGGTCGTTGAAGGTGAGCTCGCCGAGCAGCTCCGCGGCGTGTTCCAGATCCTTGGGCGCAAACTGCACGCCGGCGCCACCGAGCGTGTCAGGCACCGCGGTCGAGGCATACGCCAGCACCGGCACGTCTGCCGCCATCGCCTCGAGCAGCGGCACGCAGAATCCTTCGTGTTCAGACAGCGAGATATAGACGCTCGCCGTTCGGTAATAGGTTGCCAGGTCTTCGTCGGGTACGCTGCCGGTAAAGACGAAGCGGTCGGAGGGCATCTGGTATTCCTCGATCAAGCCTCGCACCGTGTTGTAGTAGCGCGGTACGCCATCGGTTTTGCCGACGAAGATGAATCGGTAATCGGTGTCGACGTATCGCTTGTAGTGCTCCGCCAGGCGAATGTGGTCCTCGATCTTCTTGTTCGGCACGACGCGTCCGACGAACAGGAAGTTCGTCAAGCCGTCGGAGAGCACCTGCTCGAGCGCGGGTCGGGGCGGCGCCTGGCGGATGCGGTCGGGGTCGATGGCAATCGGGAACACGGCGGTGTTGGTAAACCCCAGCGCGGTCAGCTCGCAGCGGTTGAACTCGGAATCGCCCAGCGCGGCGTCAGTGCGTCCAACCAGCGTCGCGAGTTCCTCGCGCCCGAGGGTGGCCAACCGAAAGACGCCCGCATCATACGGCGCAAAGAAATGGGCCGGCGTGACGTTGTGGTACTGCAGCACCCGACCGCGTCGCAGGCGAGCAAAGGCCTCGGTCATGGGCGACGGCACGGCGTAGTGCAGGATCGTGACGTCGCCAGCGCCGGCCTCGCGGCTCGCAAAGGGTCGAATCTCGCCGCGCAGGTCCTCGTCGACGGTCAGCGCGTAGATTTCTGCCTGGTGACCTTGGCGGCGCAAGAGGGTCCTGACGCGACGGGCGCTGTCGCCAATCGCATCGCCGGTATGGGCTGCCGGAACCCATTGGTTCACAATCACTGATCGCCCCTTCGCCTCGGCAGCGCTTGAAACGCCGCCGGTCGATGGCACCGCACGTCCTCCAGTTCCTCGGCGACCTCGACCTGCTCCCAGAAGTCCAGGCTGGTCAACGGGTGCGGAAGGCGCGGCTGCCGCCGTACGCGGTCCACGAAACGCAACACCATCCCGTCGAAATCCTTGGCGTCGAGTCGTTCCAGCGCTTCATCCTGGCTGCGAACGACGCGATCGTGAAACGCTTCGTTGGTGACGAGTGCGTCCATCAACGCCGCCACTTCCGCTGGATTCTTGTCGGTGAGCAAAATGCCGCCACCGTCCATCGTGGCAGGTACTGCCGCCGCGGCGTAGGCGATTACCGGCACGCCCATATGAAACGCCTCGATGAGCGGTACGCAAAATCCTTCGTGTTCGCTGGCACACAGGAAAACATCAGATAGCTCGTAGTACGCCACCAACTCTTCGTTTGTGACGTGGCCTTGCAGGTAGATATCAGTTGCGCCGATTCGGGCGATGAACTGATGGAGCATCGCGATGTAACGCTCGAACCCGGCATGCGACCCGACCAGCAGCAGCCGAGAGCGCGGATTGTGCCAACGCTTGTACGAATAAAACCACCGGACGACGTCCTCGATGCGCTTGTTGGGAATCAGGCGTCCGACAAAGAGCACGTTGACCCAGTCGTCATCGAAGGCTCGAGCCTGCATGTAGTTGGCTGGGCCTGCGAGATGGGAGAAGCCTGGAACGACCGGCAACACATCGGTTCGAGGAAACCCCGCGGCTTCGAGCTCGAGCCGGTTGTACTCGGAATCACCGAGCGCAAGGTCGCATCGCGTCGCGTAAAAGCCCAGCTCCCGTCGTCCCAGAAAACACTGCTGCGTGAGCAGCGGGTGAACGTCGATGAAGTACGCGGGTGGGGTGATGTTGTGGTAGATGAGCACCATGCGATCCGGAAGCGCGTAGGCAATCCGGGAAGCGCGCGACCCGATCGAAAAGTGATGGATCAGGATGTTATCGGGACTGCTTGCTCCTGTCAGCTCGCGATAGTCCACGGTCAGGTGTTCGAGTCGCCGATCGGCGGTCTCGACGAAGATCTCCGACTCGTATCCTGCACCTCGAAGCACCCGCTGAATGCCAAGCACTTCGTTGCCGATTGCGTCGCCGTACCCAAGCGTGGCCAATACCTGGTGAACTGCAGGCGGCATGCTCACCTGTTGCCCGAACCCCGGCGCGGGCGGTTGTTCGGCCGACGCCGTTGTGCGTGGGGTCGTCGTGAGCCGGGTCGTGTGGACCGCCGATCCTGGCGCGACGCCTGGGGTTGCGGACGATAAGTGGGGCGTTGCTCGGTGCCGCGGGGCTCGCTGGGTGAAGGTCGCGAAGACACCTGGTTGGCCGCGGGAATGCCAGCCCCCGACCGATCACTGCTGGGAGACACGATCGCGGGTGACGTTGATTCGTCATCCGACGACGGACCTGTCGGGAGCGCCGCGACGACTTCGTCTGCCGGTAAGTGAATGCGAAGCAGCCGGCCGAACCATCCCGGCCCTCTGTCAATCGGGTGCTGCTGTGGCTCGCGCGACAGCCGTTCGAGCATGTCGAGATACTTGCGCTCGATCACCGGCCACGAGTAGTGACGCGCAAAGTACTCCTGCCCGTTGCGCCCGAGACTGCTCGCGAACGATGGGCTGAAGTCGATCATCCGGAGTGTCTCGAGAAACTCCTGGAAATTCTCGTAATACAGGCCTCCGTTGCTCCGGATGCACTGTCCCTTCAACACATCACAGCGGCCGTTGGCCAGCACCGGCTTGCCGAGCGCCCACGCCTCGAGCGCAACCATCGAGAGGCTCTCGAAGTACGACGGCATGATCAGCAGCTCGGCAGCGGCCAGGGCATCGAATTTGTCCTGATCGCCGACGAATCCCAGGTGATGAATTCTCGGGTGCTGAGGAATCGGGATGACGGGTTTGCCGATGAGAACCAGGTGCACGCCGCCGGAGACGATGTTCAAGTAGCGGAGGAAATAGTTGAAGAGCTCTCGGCAGCCTTTGTTCTCGTCGATGCGGCCGATGAAGATCGCGAACCGATCGTGGATGTTGAACTTCTGCCGGAAGCGCGCAGCGTCGCGGTGATCGGGAATGTCAGATCCGATGCCGACCACGACCCCAGGCACGTCGTGATTGCCCGAAATGGTCTGGATCAGCGCACGTTCCTCGAGCGAGTTGTACATGAGTGCGCGCACGCTGCGAAAGACGGGAGCAAAGATGCCGAGCCCCAGCGCGCCATCACGCTCGGCGGTCGGAACCAGAAGAGCCTTGGGTGCGACCGCACGCACGCCGTGGTACGCGTGGTAGTAACGGAAACTGAAGAAGATGAAGAAGTCGAAGGAGTGCTCGTGGTCTCGAATGAACGAGATCAGAGCCGGGCTTGCCGGTCCCTCGGCCTCGAGCCAGGCCAACTCCTGGCGCAGCGAATGGCGTTTCGTGAACACCCGCTGCGACAGTTTGCCGAAGGTGTCCGGTTCGCGTTCCTGTGCGACGGGAAAGCGACGGACCTTCACGCCATGGACCATCTCCTCTCCCGGCGGTAACGCGTTCCGCCAGGTGATGTAGTCGGTGGCGCAGGTCGTAAGCACTTCGACCGCGGCGTGGCGTGCGAGGTGCTCGGCGATATAGCGTGCGTGCAGCTCTGCGCCACCATTGATGTCTGCGCCGTAGCGCTGGACGACAACGGCGATCTTCACTGGCGGTCTGGATCGTTCGGCGTCAACGGATCCGATTGATCGGCGTCGCCCTCGTCTAGCGTCGCTGATGGCTCAGTCGCCTGGGTGGGCGCCTCGTCCTCATCGCCGTTGTCAAAAACGTGATCGCCGGCGACGGAATCGACATCACCGTGGATAACGTCCGCAGGCTGCTCCCCGACTGTCTGCGCCGAACTTTCCGCGCCAGCAGGTCCGACTGGGGCGAGACCTGGACCACGACGCCCGCGCCGACGTCTTCGGCGCCGACGCGCGCCGGGGTCGGCTGAAGCACTTGACGCGGCCAGGTCGCCTGACGCCGGTGCGCCATCCGCCTGCGGCGCTCCCGTCGTGGTGGAATCGGACTGGCCCTCGCTGGTCCCCCGTGGGGCCTGCCGCTCGTGGTGTCGCTCGCGATCGCGGTCGCTCACGCGAACGATTTCCGGACGGTACTGGACGACGCCTTCGAGCGCCCGAACGCGCCGCTCGCTGAACTCCAGACGACTGGAGAGCGCCTCGAGCCGCATCTTCATGTTCCTGACCTCGATGCCGCTGCGCGTGGTCTCGAGAACCAGGTTGTGAAGGACCTCGTAGTACAGCGTCTGCCAATCCCTGTCGCGCTGGAGCATGTCACTGTTGAACTGGGCCTGTGCATGCAGGACCTGATTCAAGGTATTGGGGTTGAAAAACAACTTCAAGACCGGGTTCAGGAGTCGGCGGATGAAACGCAGCAGCCCACGGTGGGACGTGAAGAGCGTCTGATCCGAGAACTCGTAGGGCGGCTGAATCGGCCCGAGCTCGCCGGGTGGGAACTGTCGACTTCGGCGGAACTGCTCGATCAAGTCGGAGCGGAGGTTCTTCGGGTCGAGGAACTTCTCGAGCCGCACCGACGCGAGCTCCCGAATTTGTTCCTCCGTGTAGTCCACGCCGCGCTTCTCCTGGATGCGCGAGCGTATCTGGCGCATGATCTGCTCGACGTCGATCGACTCTGAGCGGATGTTGAAATCAGCCATTTCGTGTCCTCACGCCGCTTCATGCGGCGTCTGCCGTGCTCGGCGGCGACGGCGGCTGGCGAACTCTGGGGCTTCTTTGATGCAGGTCCCGAGAACGCCAATGGAGTGAGCCAGAGCGCGCGCTCCTGCTCGCGGTGCGGTAGCCGGTTGCCCGCCGACGTCGGGGAAGCCGTTGTCGTCGGACCGCACCTGCCCCCAGTTCTGAAACAGGCGGCCCCATGGACTCGCAAGCACCTGCTTCGTGATGCGCTCTGCGTTCCAGGGGTACCAGTAGCTATCGTGATAGATGACGCTGGCGATGTACGCCCATGGCGCCAGTACCGTCTTCAGGGACCACTCGATGGGCTTGCGAAGCGGCCCCCAATAGATGAGATGCTGCATTCGCGCCGCAAACGTCATTCTCTGGAACGGGCCCACGAAGTGCCAGTTTTCGGCCGCTGCCTGCTCGTCGCCCACGATCTCGATCTCCCGGGGATCACCGCATCCGAGCCCCGCGTCGTGCGCCAATCGGATGTACTTGATGCTCAGGGGATCGAAGCCCATGAGTCGGGCCGCGACCGCGTCGATGGCTACCTGATCGGCGCTGGCGAGGATGACGTTCTTCGCGTAGGGAATCATGCAGCGCGGGCCGGGTCCGTCACCGGCAAACGTTCCGTCCATCACCGCGAACACACCGCGATGAATCCGCTTTTGGATCATCAACAGGTCGACCAGCGTCTCGTGAATCACGGGATGGGTCCAGTGGCGCCGTTCGTTCAAGAGCCCCCCGAACGCGTTCTTCATCGCCCCCGTTGTGGTGGTGAACACATGCGTCTTGATCGTCGGCAGGTGAAGGATGTTTTCGCCGATGAACCGGCGCGGAATCATGAAACCGTCGCGATACACCTCATTGAGAACCAAGAACCTGTCGGCGAGGTCCCCGACCGCGTCGCGAATGTGGATCCACTCCTCGTCGCCTTCGTAGAGGTGGATGTTGCGCAGCCCGTGGGCTTGGACCACCGGGAGCTGCTTGTTCTCGCGTTCGCCGAGTTGGGCGTCGATGACGACCGTCCGGTTGTGACACGCGTGAATCAGATCGGACCGATAACCGTCCCGCTTCATCGCTCGAACCACGCCGTCCAGTTGCCACGGTGTCGTCGACGAGCCGGGAAAGAAGAAATGCCACGAGATGTTGACCTTCAGCGCCGTATCGACGTCCTTCGACAGAACATCCTGATACCCCGCCAAGTTCATCAGCTCGTGGTAGTCTCCGCAGGACCGATCCGGGCGATGTCTTGAGAATCGCGACCTTCGAACGCAACCTATAGCCCCTTCGCCGGCCAGCCGCCAGTCGCCCGCCGTCAGCCGCCGGCTCAAGGAGGAATGACTTCCTTGAATCTGAAAGCTGGCCGCTGGTTAGCTGGCCGCTGGCCGCTGATGGAGGACTACAGCCCGAACGGTCGATAGATGATGCCAATAACTGCGAGACCCCAGAGGGCAATGCAGGCGACGAGTGGTCGATCCGTCAACAGCAGCTCGGACGGGCTACCACCCCCGCGCTGATGCACGAGATAGAGGTAGCGAAAGATGCCGTAAATCGGAAACGGGGTGGTCAGCACCAGTTGACTCGTGCCGAACCTCTCAGTCGTCTCTGGGCTCGTACAGTAGATGATGTAGGCCATCAGCGTCGACGCCGTGACCACACTGATCATCTGATCGAGCAAGTACGGGTTGTATTCCTCCAGAATTCGTCGGTGTCCCGCGGCGTCTGAGGTGAGCAGCGTCAGTTCGTGACGTCGCTTGCTCAATCCCAGGAACAGCGCCAACAGAATCGTGCAGACGAGCAGCCACGAGCTCATCGGAACGGCAATGGCTGCGGCGCCACCGGCCGCCCGCAGCACGAAGCCCATCGCAATCGTCACCACATCAAGAATCACTACATGCTTGAGCGCGCGGGAGTACCAGACCAGCAGGCCCAGATACACCAGCACGATCCAACCCAGTGCGGGCCGCACCCAGAACGCCATCGCGATGGCAGCCGCAGCGATTACGGCTGCCGCACCCAGCGCCGTCACCGTCGCAAGCTCGCCGGCGGCAATTGGCCGGTACTGCTTGACCGGGTGCAACCGGTCGACCTCGCGATCGCCGACGTCGTTCACCAGGTAAACGACGCTAGAAGCGGCGCAAAAAATCAAAAAGGCCGCCAGTGAGAGTCCCACGGCGGCCGGATCCAACAAGCGGTGCCCGAAGATGAGCGCCGCAAACACAATCAAGTTCTTCGTCCACTGCTCCGGCCGCATCGACGCGAACAGGCCGGTGAGCACAAGCCCCCCACGGCGCTCCTGAGCCTGGGAAGCCAGGGACCGTATCTCCACTCGCGGTTAGCCGCTGAAGCTCTTCACGGCCTCGTTCTCCGTGTCGTAGGTTTCGAACACGGTCAGAAGCTTCGTGATGGCCAAGAGGTCCTCGATCCGCTTGGTCAGGTTGAGCAGCTTGAGGCTGCCGCCTTGACGGCTAACGGTCGTGTACGTGCGCACGATTTCGCCGAGGCCCGCCGAATCGATATACGGCACGCCTTCGAGGTTCAGGACCAGCTTCCTCTTGCCGCTGGCCAACAGGCTGTTGATCTTGTCCTTCAAGAGCTCGTCGCCTTCGCCGAGCGTCATCTTGCCCTTCAAATCGAGCACGGTGACATCACTCACCGTGCGTTCCGCGATGTCCATGCGAGGTGTCCTCGAAAGTTGGGGTGAATTCTAACCGCTACTCGGCTTCTCGGCGCATCTTCTTGCGGTTTCGTTTGCGGGCCAGCGCCTGCTTGGCGCGACGCTTGTCACCAGGTTTCAGATAGAAGGAGTGTTTCTTGATGTCCTTGATGATGTCCTCTTGCTGAACCTTGCGCTTGAAGCGGCGAAGCGCGCTTTCGATCGATTCGCCCTCCTGGATCTTCACCTCGGCCATGTCAATCACCCCCTTCCCATTGGCAGGTTCCAGATTTCCAACAGTTCCAGAGGTCTACGGCTCAATGGTCGCGCTCGAGAGCGCTGAACCTCTGGAACCTTGGACCCTGGAACTCTGGAACCTTGGAACTTTTCAGGCCGGGAAAAATTCGACCGGCCGAATATGTTAGGCTATCACACGTTTTCGCAGTTCGGTCAGAGACTCTAACTCCATTCAATTCAGTAAGTTAGATGCGAATCCTTGTCGTGGGCTCGGGCGCCCGCGAACACGCGCTGTGCCGCAGACTCGCCCAGGACCTGGGAGTCGATGGCGTCATCTGCGCTCCGGGCAACGCCGGAATCGCCCGAGAGTTTCGAACCGTCGTCGCCGATCCCGCCGATCCCGAGGCCGTGCTGGCCGTGGCCGAGGCTGAACCGGTCGACCTGACTGTTGTCGGCCCCGAAGTGCCGCTGGCTCGCGGCGTGGCCGACCTCTTCGGCGCTCGCGGCCGCCCCATCTTTGGCCCTCGTCGCTTGCCAGCGCAGCTGGAGACCAGCAAGGCCTTCGCGAAGGATTTCATGCGACGCCATCGCATCCCCACCGCGCGCTACGAAGTCTGCAGCGACGTCCGCGAAGCCATCGCGATTGTTCGACGCGGCGACCTTGGTCCGGCCCCAGTGGTGAAAGCGGATGGGCTCGCCGCCGGAAAGGGTGTGATCGTTGCAGACACCATGGCCGAGGCTGAAGCGGCGATTCTTGCATCGATGCAGGAGCGCAGCTTTGGGGATGCGGGAGCTCGAGTCGTTCTGGAAGAGCGTCTCGCGGGCCCGGAGGTTTCGTTTTTCGTTCTTGCCGATGGCGAACACGCCGTGCCGCTGGTCGTGGCACAGGATCACAAGCGCATCTTCGAAGACGATGCGGGTCCGAATACCGGCGGCATGGGTGCCTTCGCGCCCAGCCCGCTCGTTGATGCCGCGACGGAGAACCGGATCCTCACGTCAATCGTGGGCCCGGTCCTGCAGGGCCTCATCGCCGAAGGCATGCCCTACCGGGGTGTCTTGTATTGCGGATTGATGCTGACCGCAGACGGGCCCAAAGTCATCGAGTTCAATGTCCGATTTGGCGATCCCGAAGCGCAAGTGGTCCTGCCGATGATTGCCGAACCGTTGACGCCGATTCTGTGGGCTGCCGCAACCGGTGTGATGCGCTCGTCCCGCGTCAGGCTGAGACCGGAAGCTCACGTCGGCGTCGTCCTGGCTGCCGCAGGGTACCCGGGCGCCGTTCGAACCGGCGATCGCGTCGAGGGGCTCGAACGAGTGGCTGCCGAATGTCCCGACGTCCAGGTCTTTCACGCAGGTGTCAAGAGCGATGGTCGAGAGTTGGTGACCGCAGGCGGTCGGGTTCTTACCGTGGTTGCTCACGGAGCGACGTTTGCTGCAGCAATCGAGCGCGCCTACCAAGCGGTCGAGCTGATTCACTTCGACGGCATGCAGTATCGTCGGGACATTGGCCGCAAGGCGCTCGCGGCGAGATAAGACTGCTCGCCTTCCGGCTCGCACCAGGAACTGGCAACTGGCCAATCGTAACTAGCTGGTCACCGGTGACTGGCAACTGGGGACCGTTGGAGACTGATGAAGTATTCCGTCATTACCTTCGGCTGTCGCGTCAATCAGGCCGATTCTCTGGCAATTGAAGCGGAGCTTCAGGCGCGCGGCGCTATCTCGGTGTCCAGTGAGCACGCCGATGTCGTCATCGTCAACACTTGTTCGGTGACGGCGAGCGCGGACCAGGGCGCTCGTCAAACCATTCGGCGGGTCGCTCGCGAGAATCCCGGTGCGCGCATTATTGCCACTGGCTGCTATGCCACCCGGTGCCCGGAGGAGGTCGCGAACCTTCCGGGCGTCACGAGCGTTGTGCCTAATCGCGAGAAAGAGTCAATCACGTTCGTTGCGAGGCTTACGGATCGAGCCCGGACCTCGCTGACAGAGGCCGATGGTCCATGTGGGCGGCCGCTGGCGCCTGGACTGATGGGGCGCACGGCCTGGACGCTGCGCGTGCAGACAGGCTGCGAGGAATCGTGCAGCTACTGCATTATTCCGACGACTCGTGGCGCAAGTCGGAGCCGGACGCTGCCGGACATTCGCGCGGAAGTCACCCGCGTCATCGAGGCCGGGTATCGCGAGATTGCTGTGACGGGTGTGCATCTCGGGTCGTACGGACGCGACCTCCGGCCGGCCAGCAGCTTGATCGAATTGCTCCGCGTGCTCGCCCAAACACCCGCACTTATCCGCGTCAGCTCGCTCGAACCCATGGACTTTCCGCTTGCGGCACTGGAGCTTCGATGCGCGCCGCATTTCCACCTGCCGCTCCAGCACGCCTCGAATCGAGTGCTGCAAGCCATGAACCGGCCTTACACCATCGAGTTTTTCCGGGACCTCGTCGATCGGGTCCGCATCCGGTTGCCGCATGCTGCGATCGGCTCGGATGTCATCGCTGGCTTCCCGGGCGAGACCGCTGAGGACTTCGACGAGCTGGCGAACTACCTCGCGCAGTCCCCGCTCACGCACCTGCATGTCTTCCCATACTCTGAGCGCCCGGGCACGGCGGCCTCGCGTCTACCGGGTCAGGTTCACGGGAGTGTCATCAAGGTGCGAGCGCACCGGTTACGTGAGATCTCGCGCGACCTCGCTGAACGGTTTCGCGAATCGCAGCGGGGCACTCGACGTCCAGCGTTGACGATCGAAGATGGTTCGATGGCGGTCACCGACAACTACTTCCGCGTACCTGCTCCGCCAGGTCATGCGAGGAACGAATGGGTGACGGTGGAGATCGAGTAGGACTGCGCTCGCCGCTCGTATCGGCTCGCCCTGAGCTCGTTCGGGCTCGCTGAGCGCCCTCGGCCGCTTACGGTAGCTCGGCAGCGAGGCCGACCGAGCCTGCGTGGCGAAGCCAGTCCGCTGCTGCGTCGTTTCATTCTTCACGCAGTGCGACCAGCGGGTCGACCATGGCGGCTCGTCGAGCTGGTATCCAGCTCGAAACAATTGCAACCAGCGCGAGCAACACGGCGATGCTGATGAGCACCACGGGATCGCCGGGCTCGACCTCGTACAGCAGCGCCGTGAGCCAGCGTCCGGACAAGAGCGATCCGCCGACCCCGATGATCACGCCGATCAGCACCGGCATCGCGGACTGCTGGAGGACGAGAGCGACGAGCCGAGGCTTGGAAGCACCCAGCGCCAGGCGAACGCCGAACTCACGTTTTCGCTGTGAGACGTAGTACGCCAGCACGCCATAGACACCGATTGCCACCAGCAGCAGACCTACGAGCGCGAACCCGGTCAGTAGTCGCATCGGGGTCGCACGCCACGCGATCGATCCGCTGACGACGGCCTCCAGCGAGCGGGGGTTGGCGACTGGCAGCTGCAACTCCACGCGCGCGATGGCATCTCTGACGGGACGTTGCCACAGGAGTGGCGCCCCGGCCGTCTTGGCAACGATCGTCATGACCGGCCACGCGGCCTGACTGTATGGGCGGTAGATCTCGCGAGACGGCTGCGCCTCGAGCGCGAAGTGCCTCACGTTGTCGACGATCCCGATCACTGTCAGCCACGGATTGGTGCTGTTGATGCCGCCAAGCTTGAAGCGCTTGCCGAGAGCGTCACCCTGCGGCCAATATCGTTCGGCAGTCGCACGATTGAGGATCACCACTTGGTTGCCATCGCGAACGTCCTCATCGGTGAAGTCGCGGCCCGCAAGCAGTGGGATCTCGAGCGCTGCGAAGTAACCCGGACAGATCAATCGATAGTTGGCCCCAGTCGCAGGCTCGTTTGGCCCCGGTGGATTCCGGCCTTCGATGAAGAAGCCCCGGCTGGCATTGGCCCCATTGAGCGGCAGGTGGCTGATCGCGCTCGACCTTACGATGCCGGGAACCCCGGAAAGCTCGCGTGTGAGGTTGCTGCAAAAGTCCACTTCGTTCGGGAGGCCCGTAGGTATCGCCTTGCGGCAACGAGACCTGCATTACCAGCCTGCTCGACGGGTTGAATCCGGGGTCGACCTGCAGCAACCTCGAGAGGCTGCGAATCATCAAGCCCGCTCCGCAGAGGACGATGATGGCCATCGCGACTTCGATTGCCACCAACGCTCGTCGCGTGCCGGTGGCCAAACGAGTCGCACCGCGGTCTCCTTCTCGCAGCATGGCTTGGAGTGATTGGCGCCTCAACCCGACGAGCGGGGCAAATGCAAAGAGCAGAGCTGAAACCAACGCGACGACGACTGCGAACAGCAGGACGCGGCCGTCGAGTGTCACGGCAACGTCGCCTCGGAACGGCAACGTGCGGAAGCCTGGGCTCAGAATCAGGTCTACCGAACGCGTGACGAGCAGCGCCAGCGCAAGGCCGCCGAGGCAGCCCAGACCGGCAAGCAACAGGCTCTCGACCAGGACCTGGCGCACCAGATGTGAGTAGCGCGCACCGACTGAGAGCCTGGTCACGAACTCACGACGTCGCGCCAGCCCCAGCGCCACTTGAAGCCCGGCGACGTTGATGCACGCGATGAGGAGGACCAGTGCAACCGCTCCCGAGAGCGCGACCAGGATGCGGCGCGTGTTCAAGAGCCCGAACTCCTGCATTCGCTCGACGGTTGCGCTCTCTCCGTCGTTGTCTTCGTAGCGGCTTCGAAGAGAATCCCCGAGTCGCTCGACCTCGTCGCGCGCTTGGTCAAACGTGATCCCCTCGGCCAGCCGTCCCGCGACGTAGAAGGAGTGCGAGCCCCGATTCTTGTCCTGCTCGGTGAACTGAATCGGGACCCAGACGCCAGTGCCTTTGCGAGGGAACTCGAACCCCGTCGGCATGACCCCGATGACTTCGTGGACATTGCCGTTCAGCCGTACCTCCCGTCCGATGACCCCTGGATCGGCCGCAAAGTGAACCTTCCAAACGGCGTCGGAGATCACGGCGACGCGATGGCCAGGTTCGTCTTCGGTCGTCGTGAACACGCGGCCCAACGCCGGCTGCACGCCGAGCACCCTGAACAGCGAGGAGGATGCGCGCAGGCCGGGAACCTGCTCCGGGTCGACAGTCGCCGACACGTTGAAGGTGTTGTATTCCCAGAGACCGAGGGTGGCGAAGCTGCGCGTTTCCAGGACCCAGTCCTGATAGTTCGGTTGCGAGACGATAAATTGCGCCGTCCGATCGTCCGCTTCCGTTTCCCAGAGCAGGACGAGACGTTCGGGATCCGGATACGGCAGCTGTCCCAGGATCAGGGAGTTGACGAGACTGAACACCGCCGTGCACGAGCCGATTGCTACCGCCAGCGTGACGACGACCAGTGTCGAGTGTGCCCGTTTCGCGCCGACAACCCGCCACGCGTGAGCGACATCGCGTGACAGGCCAGTCCAGAAGGACGAGTTGTCTTCGGACGCGGGATGCCGCGTCTGACGTCGCCGCCTGATCGCCTTGGCGATGGGGGCGATATTGGTCAACTCGCGTTCGACGATCCGGTCGGCCGCATCGACTGACTCGCCGCGAAACAGAGCGGCTCGATGGAGGTCGGCGAGGTGGTGACCGATCTCGTCGACGACATCTCCGGGCAGAGGGTCGTCGTTGCCCCGTGCATGCTGTGCTCGGACTTCAGCCGCCCAGTCACGCATGACGCAATCCCGCCGCCTTGGTCAGTGCGTTTACGAATGACGACCATCGGCTTCGCTGCGAAGCCAGCACGCGTTTGCCCTCTGCGGTCAGCCGATAGCATCGCCGTCGTCGTTGCCCTGGCTTCTCCACCCAGCGTCCGCTGATCCAACGCCGGTCTTCCAGTCGATAGAGCAGCGGATAGAGCGATGCCACGTGAAAGGTCAGGAGTCCATCCGACCGCCGCGCGATTTCGCGCGCGATCTCGTAGCCGTGCAGTTGTCCGTCTTCGAGGGCGGCCAGGATCAACAGCTCGGCGCTGCCCTTGCGAGCGGCTGCCTCAGAAATCGGGTCTGCCATATGTGGGAATGATACATATCTAGTTACAAGTTACAAGTTACAAGTTCAAAATTGGGGAGCTGGCAACTGGCAACCGGCGACCGGCAACTGGCAAACCGGCCTTACTGAAGTGCTGCCGCGAGCCGCTGGCCGGCCGAGCGGCGCTGACCCTCCACGATGAGCTGCCCGCAGGCGGCGCGGATGTCGCGGCCGCGGCTCTTGCGAACCGAGACCGTAATCCCTCGGTCTGCCAGGATGCGTGCAAACGCATCGACGCGCGCGTCCGACGGTCGTTCGAACGGTATGCCCGGGGCGGCATTCAGCGGAATGAGGTTGACCTTGGCTTTGATGTTCGCGAGGAGCTTCGCAAGCCGCCTGGCGTCATCGGGCGAGTCGTTCACACGTTCGAGCAGGACATACTCGAGCGTGATGCGACTCCGTTTTGACAACGGAAACCGCCGACACGCCTCCAGAACATCGTGCAGGGAGTACTTCTTGGTGGGTGGGACGATGGCGGCTCGCTGTTCCTCTGTCGTGGCGTGCAGTGAGACCGCCAGATTTGGCATGAGATCCTCCTGAGCAAGCCGATCGAGCATCGGCACGATACCAACCGTCGACAGCGTGACCCGCTTCGGGTTCACGGCGAGGCCTCTAGGGTCGTTGAGGATTCTCAGCGCTTTCATGGTGGCGTCGTAGTTGTGCAGCGGTTCGCCCATTCCCATCAGCACGACATTGAACGTTCGATCGTCCAAATCGAGCGTATGAGCCAGGACGCGCACCTGCCCGGCGATCTCTCCGGCGCTCAAGTGTCGAATCAGTCCCATCTTGCCAGTCAGACAAAACGCACAACCCATTGCGCAGCCGACTTGGGTCGAGATGCAGAAGGTTTGGGCCGGCGTGTCGGGGATGAAAACGGATTCGATCTGCTTGCCGTCCTCGAGTGCGAGCACGAACTTCTGGGTGCCGTCTTCCGAGGTGTCGCGGCGAAGGATGCGCGGTGTACGAATCGCGAACGAGCTCGCAATCTGCAAGCGCAGAGCGTGGCTCACGTCCGTCATCCGCGTCACGTCGGTGACGCCGCGCCTCCAGATCCAGCGGAAAATCTGGCGCGCGTGGAAGCGCGGGGAGCCGTGCTCGGCGAGCAGCGCCTCGAGTTCGGGGAGCTCCAGTTCAGCGAGATCCACCGCTCTTGCGCTCGTCACCTTCACATGATATCATTCGGTTTTAATCCCTTTAATTACAACGAGTTAGAGGCTTTTCATCACAAGCGTGACTGAGCCCCACATCCGACGCGAGATGCTCGCGAACGGTCTTCGTCTCGTGACCGAAGCGATGCCGCACGTGCGTTCGGTCTCAATCGGCGTCTGGCTCACCCGCGGCTCGCGCCACGAACCCTCCCCGCATGCAGGGATTGCGCATTTCGTCGAACACATGCTCTTCAAGGGCACCGCGAGCCGCTCGGCGGAGGACATCGCGCAGCAGGTGGACTCGATCGGCGGACAACTCGACGCGTTTACGTCGAAGGAGTACGCGGGCTACTACGTAAAGGTGCTCGACCAGCATCTCCCGCTCGCGGCCGATATCCTCACCGATCTCGTGTCACGGCCGGTCTTTGCGCCAGAGGACATCGAACGCGAGAAAAAGGTCGTGCTCGAAGAGATCAAGATGGTCGAGGACACCCCGGATGACCTCGTGCACGAGATCTTCGCGGAGGCGTTCTGGAGCGGCCATCCTCTCGGTCGCCCGATTCTCGGTCTGCCGGCAACGGTGTCTGCGTTCGATCAGACCACGCTCCGCCACTACTTCAGGGACGCCTACGTCGCCCAGAACTTCGTGGTGGTCGCCGTCGGCAACCTCGAGCACGATGCCGTGAAAGCGCTGGTTGAGCAGGCCTTTGCGAACGTGACCGCGACGGGGAGTCCTACGAGCGACGTCCCCCCGTCGGTGGTTCCCGCTGTGCAGGTGCGGCACAAGGACCTCGAGCAGAGTCATGTCTGTCTGGGGACGCCAGGGCTGCCGCAGAATCACGCCGATCGCTACGTTGGCCATGCGCTCAACACCGTGCTCGGCGGCTCGATGAGCTCACGGCTGTTCCAGAATGTGCGCGAACGTCGTGGCCTGGCCTACTCGGTGTTCTCATCGATGAGCGCCTACCAGGATGCCGGTGCCTTGAGCATCTACGCGGGGTGTGGCAACGACGTGGTGAGTGAGCTCGTGGATGTCGTCGTCGGCGAGATACGCCGGATGCGAAACGAGCCGATTCCGGCCGACGAGTTGCGTCGCGCCAAGGATCATCTCAAGGGCTCGCTGATGTTGAACCTCGAAAGCACCTCGAGCCGCATGTCTCATCACGCCCGCCTGGAGATCTACCGCGATCGCGAGGACTCGCTCGACGAGATGCTCGAATCCATCGAACGCGTGACCGTGGACGACGTGCACCGGCTGACCGGCGAGCTGTTTACGCGCGACGGGTTGAGCGTGACGGTACTTGGAAGCGTCAATGGTTTGCAGCTAACCCGGGAGCAGTTGCGGCTTGACTAAACGTGCATGGCGTCGGTCGCGCACAACACGGAGACACGGAAACACGCCAACCGGGAAGGACTCTGTGGTGTTGACGGGGATGGTGTTGAAGGCGTGATTCCACGCTACACCCATCCCGAGATGGGCCGAATCTGGAGCGAGCAGCGTCGGTATGAAACGTGGCTCCAGGTCGAGATTGCCGCTGCGCACGCGATGGCCGATGCCGGCATCGTTCCGGCGGAAGCTGTGAAGGAGCTCGAGGCCAAAGCAGGCGTCGATATCGCACGCATCGAGGAGATTGAGAAGACGACGCAGCACGACGTGATCGCGTTTACCACTGCCGTTGCCGAACGAGTCGGCCCCTCGGCGAGATGGCTGCACTTCGGCTTGACGTCGTCGGACGTCGTGGATACCGCGCAGGCCATCCAGATGCGCGAGGCGTGCGACCTCATCCTGGCGGATCTCGACGCGCTGTCCCAGGCCATCGCGACTCGCGCCGAGGAACACCGCCTCACTCCGATGATCGGTCGCACGCACGGCGTGCATGCCGAACCGATGACGTTTGGTCTGAAGCTGGCGCTCTGGTATGCCGAAGTGAAGCGCAGCATCACGCGCGTCCAGCGCGCCCGCACGACGGTGGCGGTGGGCAAGATCTCGGGCGCCGTGGGCACGTTCGCGCATCTCGATCCCTCGATTGAAGCCGAAGTGTGCCGGCGGCTGGGACTCGAGCCAGCACCGATTTCGTCGCAGGTGATTCAACGCGATCGTCACGCCGAGCTGCTCACGGCACTCGCCATCACCGCCGCCTCGCTCGAGAAGTTTGCGCTCGAGATTCGCGGGCTGCAAAAGACCGAGATCGGCGAGGTCGAAGAGCCGTTTGCCAAGGGCCAAAAAGGTTCGTCGGCGATGCCGCACAAGCGCAATCCGATCGGCTGCGAGCAGATCGTAGGCCTCGCACGACTGGTCCGTGGCAATGCCATGGCCGCGCTCGAGAACATCGCGCTGTGGCACGAACGGGACATCTCGCACTCCTCGGTGGAGCGGGTCATCTTGCCCGATAGCTTCATCGCGCTGGATCACATGCTCCGGCGGTTTACGCGGATCGTCACCGGATTGGTCGTCTATCCCGAGCGTATGCGCCAGAACCTCGAACGATCGCGCGGCGTGATCTTTTCGGGGCAGGTGCTGCTGGAGCTTGCCCGGCGCGGTGTGCCGCGCGAGCAGGCGTACGAATGGGTGCAACGTAACGCCATGCGCTCCTTCCATGAGCAGAAGGAGTTCAAGTCGCTGCTCTTGAGCGATCCGGACGTCATGAAAGTCATGAAAGAGCCTGAAATCGAGAAGGCGTTCGACCTGAGCGAACAGTTACGAAACGTCGACCGCATCTTCGCTCGGGTGTTCGCGAAGAGTCATTGAAGGGCGGGAGCACGAATGCGAGCGCGGGTATATGTCACGTTGAAGCCGTCGGTGTTCGATCCGCAGGGACGGGTGGTTGCCGAGGCCCTCACCTCCCTCGGGTACAGCGACGTGAAGGACGTGAGGCAGGGGAAGTTTTTCGAGGTTGAGCTCGACGGCACTGACGCCGGCGTCGCGAAGTCGCGGGTCACCGAGATGGCTGACAAGCTGCTCGCGAATCCCGTAATCGAGAGCTATCGTGTCGAGATTTTGTGACGGAGGAGCGGCGGGTCGTCAGACCCACCGCCGCAACTCATGAAATTCGCCGTGGTCGTGTTTCCTGGCTCGAACTCCGACCGCGACGCCTGGTACGCCGCTGGTCATGTGATGGCGCAGCCAGCCGAACTGATTTGGCACAAGGACACGGACCTTGGCGGCGCCGATGCCGTCATCCTGCCTGGCGGCTTTGCGCATGGGGACTACCTGAGGACAGGGGCGATTGCGCGCTTCTCGCCAATCATGGCCGCGGTGTCGCGGTTCGCGGAGCGGGGTGGTCCAGTGCTGGGCATCTGCAACGGCTTTCAGGTCCTGCTCGAAGCCGGCCTCTTGCCCGGGGCCATGGTGCGCAACCGCGACATCAAGTTCGTCTCCGCGCATGTTCATGTGCGGGTCGAGCAGACCGACACCCCATTCACCGCAGCATGCGCCACTGGTCAACTGCTCGAGCTGCCGATCGCCCACGGCGAAGGGAACTACTTCGCTGATCCCGACACCATCCGCCAGCTGGAATCGCAGCGACAGGTCATCTTTCGCTATGCCGACCGGGCCGGTCAGGTGGTCGATGCCGCAAACCCGAACGGCTCGATCAACCACATTGCCGGAATCTGCAATCGCGCGCGGAACGTCGTCGGGTTGATGCCGCATCCGGAGCGAGCGTGCGAGGTGTCGTTGGGCAGCGCAGATGGCCGAGACATCTTTCAATCGATCGTCAATCACTTTGCTCAGCGTGTGGCGCGGCATGCTTAATCCCGTCATCGATCGGAGCGTGCTCGACCAACATGGGCTGAAGCCGGAGGAGTACGATCGCATCTGCGAGTTGATGGGCCGGACGCCCAATCTACTCGAGCTCGGCTTGTTCTCGGTGATGTGGTCGGAGCACTGCAGTTACAAGAGCTCGCGCGTTCACTTGAAGACCTTGCCAACGACCGGGCCGCGCGTCGTTCAGGGCCCGGGTGAAAACGCGGGTGCCGTGGACATCGGTGAGGGGTTGTGCGCCGTGTTCAAGATCGAATCGCACAATCATCCGTCGTTCATCGAACCCTATCAGGGCGCAGCCACTGGCGTCGGCGGCATCATTCGCGACATCTTCACCATGGGGGCCAGGCCGATCGGGTTGCTCAACGCCCTGCGCTTCGGTTCTCTCGATCGGCCGTTGGCACGGCGCATCTTCGCCGGTGTCGTGGCGGGCGTCGGCGGCTACGGCAACAGCATCGGCATTCCAACCATCGGTGGCGAAATCTACTTCGACGACAAGTACGCCGGCAATCCGCTCGTCAACGTCCTGTGTCTTGGCATTGCCCATCGCGACGACATCATCAAGGGCGCGGCTCGAGGCGAGGGCAACCCGGTCTTTTACGTTGGCGCCAAGACTGGTCGCGACGGCATCCATGGCGCGACGATGGCGTCGGCGGAGTTTGACGAGTCATCGGCTGAAAAGCGGCCGGCGGTGCAGGTGGGTGATCCATTCATGGAGAAGCTCCTGATGGAAGCCTGCCTCGAAGTGCTGAAGACCGGGGCAGTGGTTGGGATTCAAGACATGGGCGCGGCCGGGCTCACCTGCGCGACCAGCGAGATGAGCTCACGCGGCGGCAGCGGGATGAACGTCGAGGTCACGTCTGTCCCGCAGCGTGAGAGCGGCATGACCCCCTATGAAATCATGCTCTCGGAATCCCAGGAGCGCATGCTGCTCGTGGTCGAGAAGGGCCGCGAGCATGAAGTGGTCGAGGTCTTCGAAAAGTGGGACCTGCACGCCGTCGAGATCGGCCGGGTGACGAGCACCGGTCGTGTACGAATATTTGAACGCGGTACGCTGGTTGCGGACGTTCCCACGCGCGCGCTGACCGACGAAGCGCCACTCTATCGTCGGGCCATGAGCGAGCCGGAGTGGCAACGACGCGTGCAGGTGCTGCCGTTCGACCAGATTGGCGCGCCTGTCGAGCCGACGCAGGCATTCAAGGCGCTGCTGGCGTCACCTGGCATAGCGAGCAAGCGCTGGGCTTATCGGCAGTACGACCACACGGTTGGGACCAACACCATCGCACGGCCGGGAACGTCGGCGGGCGTCGTGCGGGTCAAGGGGACCACTCGCGGTCTGGCAGTTTCCGTCGACTGCAACGGGCGTTTCTGCTACCTCGACCCATATCGCGGGGCAGTGCTTGCGGTCGCCGAGTCGGCACGCAACGTTGCATGCGCCGGGGCCGAGCCGATCGGCGCGACGAACAACCTCAACTTCGGCAACCCGGAACGCGCCGAAATCATGTGGCAGCTCGCCGAAGCGATTCGAGGCATTGGTGACGCCTGTCGCGCGCTCGACATCCCAATCACCGGCGGCAATGTGAGCCTGTACAACGAGACCGAAGGGGACGCGATCGACCCGACACCGGTCCTGGGTGTCGTCGGATTGCTGGACGATGCCACGAAGACGGTGACACGACGATTCCGATCGGCTGGCGCTCGCGTCGTCGTGCTGGGCGATAATCGAGGAGAGTTGGGCGGCAGCGAGTACCTCGCGCTCCTCCACGATCGCGTTGCCGGCGCCCCTCCGGCCCTGGATCTCACGCGCGAGCGCGCGCTTCAGCGTGTGGTGATCGACGGCATTCGAACCGGGCTCATCGAGTCGGCGCACGACTGTGCCGACGGCGGCTTGGCCGTTGCGCTCGCCGAGTGTTGCTTCGACACCGAGTTCGGTGTCACTGCCGAGGTGGCGAGTGTGGGCAACGTTCCCGAGACGTTTCGTGTGAACGCAACCCTGTTCGGCGAGTCGGCGTCACGCGTCGTGGTGTCGACGGCTCCCGCGGCGCTCCCGGCCCTGCTCGACGCGGCGCGCACGGCGAGGGTCGCGGCCGCCGAGATTGGCCAGGTGGGCGGCGATCGGATTCGGTTGGCGATTGACGGTCAGGCAATGATTGACATCGCGCGCGGGGAAGCCGAGACGTTGTGGTCCACGGCTATCGAGCGGCGCATGACTGACCCCGGTAAACAGGAGACGAAGCATGTTCGATAAGTTCCGCGAGGAATGCGGCGTCTTCGGCATTTACGGCCACACCGAGGCCTCGAAGCTGGCATATCTCGGACTCTACGCCCTGCAACACCGAGGGCAGGAGAGCGCCGGCATCGCGACGGCTGACGGCTCGCGGATTCGCACGGTGCGCAAGATGGGCTACGTGAGCGAGATCTTCGACGAGGAGACGCTCGCCACCTTGCCTGGCCCGTTGGCTATTGGTCACACGCGATACTCCACCGCCGGCGAGAGCAAGCTCTCCAACGCGCAGCCGATTGTCATCGACTGCGTGCATGGGCAGATTGCCGTCTGTCACAACGGCAACATTGTCAACGCCAACGAGATTCGTGAGCGTCTGATCAAGCAAGGATCGATCTTTCAAACCAACAGCGACACCGAAGTGCTGGTGCACCTCTTCGCTCGATCACAGGCGAGTGGTGTCGACGATGCGCTCGTCGAGTCGCTGACGCAATTGTCCGGCGCCTTCTCGTTTGCGATTCTCACCAAGGACCACCTGATTGCGACGCGCGATCAGCACGGCTTCCGACCGTTGGCGCTCGGCAAACTCGGCGATGCGTGGGTCGTGTGCTCGGAAACCTGCGCGCTCGATCTGATCAACGCGACCTACGTGCGCGAGGTCGAGCCCGGCGAAGTGGTCGTGATCGGGCCCGACGGCGTAAAGTCGATTACCGCGTTCCCTCGAGGACGGCTGTCGCACTGCGTGTTCGAGCACGTCTATTTCGCGCGTCCCGACAGCGAGGTGTTCGGCCAGAGTGTCAATGAAGTGCGGACGAATCTCGGTCGGCTGCTGGCGCGCGAAACCGGCGTTGCTGTCGACGTGGTCGTGCCGATTCCCGATTCGGGCGTGTGCGCCGCGACCGGCTATGCCGAGGAGGCTCGAATACCGCTGCGCTTTGGACTCATCCGCAATCACTACGTCGGACGTACCTTCATCGAGCCCGCGCAAGCCATCCGGCACTTCGGGGTCAAGGTCAAGCTCAACCCGGTCAAGAGCATCCTCGCCGGCCAACGGGTGGTGCTCATCGATGATTCGATCGTCCGCGGGACGACGAGCCGAAAGATCGTCAAGATGGTGCGAGCGGCGGGGGCGAGCGAGGTGCACCTGCGAATCAGCTGCCCGCCAACGATATCGCCTTGCTTTTATGGGGTCGACACACCTCGTCGCAGTGAATTGATCGCAGCAACGCATTCACTTGACGAGATTCGACGCTATGTCGGTGCGGATTCGGTCGCGTATCTCAGCCTCGAGGGATTGCTCGAAGCCGTGGGTGCGCGCCGGCAGCACTACTGCACCTCGTGTTATACAGGCCAATACCCGGTTGCATTTCCGCGCGACGAGAACGCATACCTGCAGCTGACACTCAAGCTTGATGGCACCAAGATCCCGCTACCGGAAGAGGAACCCGAAGGCGTTGTCTGACGCCTGCCGCCTGGCGGCGATGATTGTGGTCCTCGCCGGCGTCGTCGTCGCGCAGGAGCGTGGCCCATCGCCCACCTCTGATGCCGACTTGCGGTCCGCCATCGACCACCTGGGAGATGTCGATTACCCCGCCCGGATGAAAGCGGGTCGGGTCGTGAGGCGTGCTCCCGCGGCGCAAGCGGTGCCAGCATTGCTGCAAGCCGTTCAAGAGCACAAGGACGGATACGTTCGATTCAAGAGCCTGGTGCTCTTGACGGGCTTCAACGACCCGCGCGCAGCGGACCAGATGCGCGAGGCGCTCGACTCTCCGAACGACCGGTTGCGCGAGGTTGCGTACGGCTATTTCGAGCGTCACCCCGACCCGGCGCTCATTCCCCGATTTCTGGCCGCGCTTCAGAAAGAGCAGGGTGACTTCGTCCGTCCATCGCTGGTACGCGCTCTGGCCGCCGTCGGTGACGATCCCAAAGTGCGGGACGCGTTGTTACTCGACGTGACGCGCGGCGTCGATCACTTTCGCAGCACGGTCATCGAGGCCCTCGGCGACTTCAAGCACGTGTATGCCATCCCTCGCCTGACCGACGTGGCCAAGCTCGAGGGCCCCCTTCAGGACGATGCGGTCATCGCGCTCGGAATGATTGGGGACAAGCAATCGCTGGCCACTCTCGCGGCGTTGCAGCGGTCCGGAGGTCGCACGCTTCAGCCGACGGTCGCCGCTGGCATTTGTATGCTGGGCGTCAACTGTTCGTCGCACATTGGCTACCTGCAGAAGGTGTTGACCTTCGCCGACGACAATCCCGGGTACCAGGAGCTCGTACGGGGGGCGGCGGCGGGTTTGGGTGCGATTGCGATCAAGGGAACTGCCGAAGCGCTCGAGATTCTGCTCAACGATGGGATTCCATCGCGCGACCCGATTCGAGCGCCGCTGGCGTTGGCCGTCGCCAAGACCGCGCTGCGGAACTCGCCGCTGTTCCTCAAGGTGCTTCAAGGCCACCCGGACCGGCCGGGCGCCATCGATCTCGTCGCTGAAGGGTTTGACATGCTCGAAGAGGATCTCGAGGAAGAGCAATTCTTTGTCGCGGTCAGGCGGGGCTACTGGGCGGCGGCCGACGGCTCGCCGACCCGTCGGCTTGCCGAGCAACTGATCACCAAGCTCGACTTCTGATTGTTCGATGGACTACAAAGCCTCGGGTGTTGACATCGACGCCGGCAACGAAACCGTGCGTCGGATCAAGACGCTGGCTCGCTCCACGTTCACGTCGGGCGTGCTTTCCGAGATCGGCTCGTTTGGCGGGCTGTTTCAACTCGATCCCACCGCCTGGGAACGGCCGATTCTGGTCTCGAGCGCCGATGGTGTCGGCACGAAGCTCAAGGTCGCGTTCATGGCTAACCAGCATCGAACCATCGGGCTGGATCTCGTCAATCACTGCGTGAACGACATCCTCGTGCAAGGTGCGCGACCATTGTTCTTTCTCGACTATCTCGCCACCGGCCGACTGCTGCCTGACGTCGCTGAGCAGGTCATCGAGGGTCTCGCTCGGGGCTGCCGCGAGAATGGGTGCGCGCTTCTCGGGGGAGAAACCGCCGAGATGCCAGGTTTCTATGGCGATGGCGAGTACGATCTCGCAGGGTTTGTCGTTGGCGCCGTCGAGAGTCAAATGTTGATCGACGGCCGCAGCATAGCCGTCGGCGATACCCTGATCGGATTGCCCTCGACTGGGCTTCACACCAACGGCTATTCGCTGGCTCGTCGCATCGTGTTCGAGCACCTCGGTTTGAAGGTGGACAGCAAGGTCGAGGAACTGGGCACGAGCTCGATTGGCGAGGTGCTCCTGACGCCGCATCGCTCCTACCTGCAGGCCATCTATCCGCTGATTGCGAAAGGCGCCATCAAAGGGATTGCCCACATTACCGGCGGTGGCATCACCGACAATCTCCCGCGAGTGTTGCCCGAAGGCACGGCAGCGCGCATTGAGCGATCGGCGTGGGAAGTTCCAGCGATTTTCCGGTGGCTCCAGCACGCTGGCGGCGTCCCCGAGGAAGACATGCTGCGAACGTTCAACATGGGGATTGGCATGATCCTCGTGTGCCCGCCCGCGCTGGTCGACGCCGTGGTCGAAGACCTGCACTCGCGGAAGGAGACGCCCACCTTGCTCGGGACTGTTACCGCCGGCAATCGTTCGGTGACCTACGTCTGAAACGTGACGCCTCGCCTGGGTATCCTCATTTCGGGTCGCGGATCGAACCTTCAGGCCATCATCGACGCCATCACCGCCGGCCGCCTTCGCGCGACGATTGCCATCGTCATTTGCAACATTGCTGGGGCGCAGGGTCTCGATCGCGCCCGAGCCGCCGGACTCGAAACAGTGGTGATTCCGCACGCCGGATCGCGAACGCGAGCGGAGTACGACCGTCGTCTGATCGAGGTGCTCCGACAGCATGAGGTCGATCTCGTGTGCCTCGCGGGCTTCATGCGACTCCTGAGCGCGACATTCGTCGACGCGTTCCCGAACCGTATTCTGAACATTCACCCTTCGCTGCTGCCGGCCTTCCCAGGACTGGATGCCCAGCGCCAGGCGTTCGACCACGGAGTGAAGGTAACCGGCGTCACGGTGCATTTCGTCAATGCTGAGCTCGACGCGGGGCCAATCGTGCTGCAAGCACCGGTGCCGGTTCTGGCGGACGACACGGCCGAGACGCTGGCAGCAAGGATCCTCGAGGTGGAGCATCGTCTTTACCCCGAAGCAATTCAGCGTGTGTTGGATGGTGGTTGGAAGATTAGCGATCGTCGACTCGTAGACGTTCGGGCCGACGGAAGGACTCAAGGATGACTCGTGTCCTAGCGGCCCTGACCGTGTCGCAATCACCGGCGTGGCCCACATGGCGCAAACCGACCGGCCCCTGGTCGATGCGATGCGCGCTATCTATGGCCTGCGGACCTACACAGCGTTCGATATCAGCGAGTTGAGACCGCCCGCTTTGGACTCGACAGATGTCGCTCGTGGTCCTCACGCAATCCACATCATTGTCAACAGCGCTCGCGTGCTCCTGCTGGGCGAGGTGAGAACGACCGGCGATCGTCAGCTAGCCAATGGGTCAATCCGCTCGTTGCCCGGCGTGCTCGGCGTCGTCAATCAGCTGCGCGTCAATACTCGCTGAACTACCGCGAGAACGTCGTGCGCAGCGTCAGCACGGCGATATCAGGAGGGCAGTTGATCCGAACCGGCATGTAGACGGTGCCCACGCCTCGGCTCACGAATAACGACGTGTTCAGCTGGCGTGCGAAGCCAGCCAGCACCGGGAACTCGCGCGCCGCGATGGCGCCCACGCCTGGCAGCAGCATCTGTCCGCCATGCGTGTGACCAGACAGGACGAGTGGCACGTCCAGTTGGGCGGCTTGCGTGAGTCGGCGCGGATCGTGTGCGAGGAGCATGGTTGTCGGCCCGGCGCCCTTGAGTGCCTGAGTGACGTGCTCCATACGCCTCGTCCAGAACCTGATGCCGACGACGTCGAGCGTTTCGTGCCGGACGGAGATTGTCGTCCGCTGATCCTTCAGGACCGTGAATCCTCGCCGTGACAGCGCCGCCGGCATATCACGATCATCGTCGTGGTTGCCGAGAACTGCGAACGACCCGTTCGGTGCGTCTGCGAGCGGCGACAGCAACTCAGCGACGGCATCGACGTAGGCCCGGTTGCCAAAGGTCACGTAGTCGCCACCGAGCACGACCAGATCGGGCTTGGACGCGTGCAGCAAGGTCACGGCGCGCGTGACATCTTCGGCGGCGACCGTGTTGCTGTGGTGGATGTCCGTGATGAGCCCCACGCGCAGACCGTCGAGCGCGGGGGGCAATCCAGAAACGGGGATGTCCTGTTCGACGCGGATCAGTCGATGGCGCTCGTACACAGCGCCGTACGCCATCCGGCCCGTGGTCAGCCCCACGCTCGTAGCAACCAATGCTCGTAGCGCGTCACGACGGGTGATGCGCATCTACGGTGATTGTAGGGCATAGGGCGCAGGGCACAGGGCAAAGGGTAGCGGGCAAAGGGTAGCGGGCAAAAGGCAAAGGGCGCCGGAGGGATCGAGGGTCCCATTGCCCTCCGCCCTCCCTGTGCCCTGCGCCCTGTGCCCTGCGCCCTCCCCCATAATGACCCCATGGACTTTCTGCAGGATCTGCGATGGCGAGGCATGTTGTCTGACACGACCGAGGGGCTCGAGGAGGCCTTGGCCCGTGAGTCGGTCACGGCCTACATCGGATTCGATCCAACCGCCGCGAGCCTGCACGTGGGTAATCTCTTGACGGTCATGGGACTCGCGCGGTTACAGCGCCTTGGCCACCGCCCGATCGCGCTTGTGGGCGGGGGCACGGGTCTCATTGGCGATCCGAGCGGAAAGAGCCTGGAGCGCTCGCTCTTAACCTTCGAACAGGTCGAAGCCAACGCGCACGGTATTCGACAGCAGCTCGAACGCTTTCTCGACTTCAC
>CAWJEM010000024.1:0-610000 GCA_963841905.1 uncultured Acidobacteriota bacterium | reverse complement strand
GGCAGCCTCGGATGGTCGGCGATGGTGGTAGAGCACTGGATGGACTAGGGGCCTTACCAGGTTACTGAATCCAACCAAACTTCGAATGCCATCGACACGTAATCCGGGAGTGAGACTGTGGGGGCTAAGCTTCATAGTCAAAAGGGAAACAGCCCAGACATCCAGCTAAGGTCCCAAACTTTGTGCTAAGTGGGAAAGGATCTGGAGACGCTTAGACAACCAGGAGGTTGGCTTAGAAGCAGCCATCCTTTAAAGAAAGCGTAATAGCTCACTGGTCAAGCGGCTCCGGGCCGACAATGTAACGGGGCTTAAGCACAAGACCGAAGCTGATGACTGATGGATCTTGCGAGATCCATCATTGGTAGAGGAGCGTTCCGACAGCCGTGAAGCCAGACCGACAAGGACTGGTGGAGTGGTCGGAAGTGACCCTGCCGGCATAAGTAGCGAGAAGGGAAGTGAGAATCTTCCCCGCCGCAAGCCTAAGGATTCCTGAGGTAGGTTCGTCCGCTCAGGGTTAGTCGGGAGCTAACGCGAGGCCGAAAGGCGTAGCGGATGCACATCCGGTTAATAATCCGGAACTACCTGGAGATCGTTATCACGATGGGGGGACGCAGGAAGCTATGCGAGCCTGGAGAGGGCCGAAAGGCGCCAGGTTGAGGCATGTAGGGGGATCCAGCAGGCAAATCCGTTGGATCGCATTCCCTGAGGTGCCGGAGCGAGAGCCGCAAGGCTCACAAAGTCGCAGACGCTACGCTGCCGAGAAAAGCCTCTAAGGAGAGATCCAGGTACCCGTACCGCAAACCGACACAGGTAGGCGAGGAGAATATCCTCAGGCGCAAGTGTGACTCTACGTTTAGGAACTAGGCAAAATTACCCCGTAACTTCGGGAGAAGGGGTGCTCCTTGTTGTCAGTGGCTTCGCGCCACGAAGCGATCGGGAGTTGCAGTTAAGAGGCTCAAGCGACTGTTTACTAAAAACACAGGGCTCTGCGAAGTCGAAAACGACGTATAGGGTCTGACGCCTGCCCGGTGCCGGAAGGTTAAAAGGAGAGGTTAGCTGCAAGGCGACGCCTTGAATTGAAGCCCCGGTAAACGGCGGCCGTAACTATAACGGTCCTAAGGTAGCGAAATTCCTTGTCGGGTAAGTTCCGACCTGCACGAATGGCGTAACGATTTGAGCGCTGTCTCAACGTGGAACACTGCGAATTTGTGGTACCGGTGAAGACGCCGGTTGCCCGCCGTAAGACGAAAAGACCCCGTGCACCTTTACTGCACCTTAGTAGTGAGTGCTGGCGTCGTATGCGCAGGATAGGTGGGAGGCTTTGAACCCGGGATCTCGGTCTCGGGGGAGCCAACGGTGAGATACCACCCTTACGACTCCGGCGTTCTAACCGCAACCCGTCATCCGGGTTCGGGACACTGCTAGGCGGGTAGTTTGACTGGGGCGGTCGCCTCCTAAACGGTAACGGAGGCGCACGAAGGTTCGCTCAGGCTGTTTGGAAATCAGCCTTAGAGTGCAAAGGCATAAGCGAGCTTAACTGCGAGACACACACGTCGAGCAGATGCGAAAGCAGGTCTTAGTGATCCGGTGGTCCCGCATGGAAGGGCCATCGCTCAACGGATAAAAGGTACGCCGGGGATAACAGGCTGATCTGGGCCAAGAGTTCACATCGACGCCCAGGTTTGGCACCTCGATGTCGGCTCATCGCATCCTGGGGGTGTAGCAGCTCCCAAGGGTCCGGCTGTTCGCCGGTTAAAGCGGTACGTGAGCTGGGTTTAGAACGTCGCGAGACAGTTCGGTCTCTATCTACGGTGGGCGCAGGAAATTTGAGAGGGTCTGACCTTAGTACGAGAGGACCGGGTTGGACGGACCTCTAGTGTACCAGTTGTCACGCCAGTGGCAGCGCTGGGTAGCTAAGTCCGGACGGGAGAAACGCTGAAGGCATCTAAGCGTGAAACCCTCCTCAAGATGAGATTTCCCTGGATCTTCGGATCCCTGAAGGCTCCTGGTAGACCACCAGGTATATAGGTTGGGTGTGTAAGCGTGGCAACACGTTCAGCTGACCAATACTAATCAGCCGTGAGGCTTGACCATTCACTTACTTGCTGTGGGTGTGTGATCAATGAACTATCGCAGGCAACCGCCGCGCGGAGCGCGGCAAAGCAAATATTGCGGGATATTCAAACCAAGATGTTCTGGGACGACCCACCTCGCGCTTCACGGCGCTACGGCGGGCGAGCCGAAGACTGGCTCGCACGCTGGAGGTGGGACCCCAGACGCTAAGATCACGAAGGTTTCTTCGAACCAACGTGAGAGAGTTTCCCGGTGGTCATAGGAGCAGGGGCACACCCGTTCCCATTCCGAACACGGAAGTTAAGCTTGCTACCGCCGATGGTACTGCGTGCGTAGGTGCGTGGGAGAGTAGGTCGCTGCCGGGATTATTTTGAAATGCCCATGGCGTCTGTGGACGCCATGGGCATTTTTTTTACATCTCCTCGCAACGTCCCGGCGCGCATGAGGACCTCGCCAGGATCTTGAGGCGCGAGGGACGTCTGTCGGTCCAGCGAGCCGAACGGTACTACATGTCATATAAAGTCGCTGCAATGGCGACCCTTTCACCAAGCCTCAAAAGTTGAGTGGTCCTGACAGGCCCAAAATAAGCCCAAAAATGTCATTTATCGCTGCGGAGTATCCGGCAGCGAACCTCATCAGTATTTTCTTGACACTCGTCTCTAATGTCATATAGAGTCTCTTTACGCTCGGCCATGTCGCCACGCGACCGAACCGTGCGGAGGGAACGAGCCACACTGTGCTGACCAGTCCTCATCCGAGCGCGAACCGAACGCAAGCCGCGACGATTCTCTATCTGTCGGAGGGGTCGCGGCGTCAGACCGTGGTCGCCGAGCGCCTGGCCCACATCGGCCTCCGCGTCGTCGCCGCGAGCGACGTGATGCAGGCCCTGCAACTTCTCGCTTCACGAAAGCTCGCGCTGTGTCTGATCGATCTTGCCGGCGAGCGTTCTCCAGTGCCGGCGATGCGCGCGCTGCGCGCGCAGCATCCTCACACGCCGATCGCGGGGCTGTTCGATGCGAGTCACCCGCTCAGGGCGGCCGAGGCCATTCATGCGGGCGCCATTGACTTGCTGCCGTGGCCCTTCGACGAGCGAGAAGCGACGACAGTCCTGGCCAATGCCCGGGATGTGAATCCAATGGCTGGCGAGACGAACGGTGTTGCGAGGCCGGGTCCGGCCGAAGCGCTCGTCGCGCAATCGCCCGCCATGCGCCGCGTCACCGAGCTGGTGAAGCATGCCGCTCGCGAGCGGAGCGGCGTGTGCATCTCAGGCGAGCCCGGCACTGGCCGCACTCTGGTCGCGCGGACGATTCACCAACTGCGGAACGAGTCGGGCAACCGGCCGTTCGTCCACGTGGACTGCGCAGGCGACACGCCTCAGGAGCTTGAGGGCCGGCTCTTCGGCGCTCCCTCGAGCGCGCCTCCCGCCTCTACGCAACGTAACGGGACCGATCAGATTGCCAAGAGCGGCGCGCTCTATCAAGCGCAGGGCGGAACGCTGCTCCTGCTCAACCTCATGGAAGCACCGGCTCGGGTCCAGGCTCGCCTTGCGCGGGCGCTTCGCGACCGTGAGGTCCTCGTCATCGATGGCAAGGCGGCGTTGGTCGAACTGGACGTTCAGCCGATTGCCACGCTCGACGTCAATGTCGACGGTGCGGTCGCGGATGGGCGGCTACGCGCGGATCTCTACAAGCAGATCGCACAAGTCAGAATCGATCTCCCCGCGCTGCGTCGCCGTCGTGAAGACATTCCGGTGCTCGCCGTCTACCTGCTCAAGCGGGTTTGCTCGGCGAACCACGCGCCGGAGAAGCACCTCAGCCGAGCAGCCGTACAGGTGCTGAGTGCCCTGCCCTGGGGAGGCAATGTGGCGGAGCTCCGGACCCTCCTGGAGACGCTCGTCAAGTCTGTCGATCGCCCCGTCATTCACCTTGAAGACTTGCTGGAGCATGCGCGTCTGGATGGCGGCACCGAACCGGTGGATGTCGGTTCGACCCTGCGCGATGCCAAAATGCGATTCGAACGCGATTGCATCAGCGCGGTGCTCGCGCGTCACCATGGTCGCGTGCCTGAGGCGGCGAAGGCGCTCGGAATCCAGCGGACAAACCTGTACCGGAAGATCCGCCAGCTGAACGTGGCACGGTCGCTGTTGTCCGCTCGGAAATAGATTCTGCGACCCGTCGGAGAACGCTCCCTCCTCTCCGACGGGTCGGTTCGCCCGCGGCCGCATCCGGCGAACCGGTGCTCCCTCCCGGCCTCCGACCTGCAACAAACGGCAAGGAGTTGCTCCGGTTTGACCGTTGTTGCACAGATCCTCGCGCTATCCCACCCGGGCAGAAGTTTCGATACGACAAGCGTGTCCCGAGCGAAGAAATCTTGATCATGTTTTCTGGGATAGCGATGGATAGACGGCGCAATACGCGTGTGTCGATTCTCGGCAAGTTGCGGGGCCGAGAAGTGACTCTGGATGTTACCGTCAAGGTCACCGAGATCAGTCTCGGCGGAATGGGCATCGAGACCGACATCCCGCTGTCCGTCGATGCCGTGCACACCTTTCAAGTGACTCTGGCCGACAATTCCGTTGTCCACCTGAGGGGGCAGGTCAAACACTGCCAACCTCTCTCCGACGACCCGGAACGGTTTCTCTCAGGCATTCAATTCATCGATGACAAAGCGAACGACTGACCATTCATGCGCATCGCCTTTGACCTGGATGGAGTCCTCGCCGACCTTCACGGTTCCTTCGCAAATGCGGCAACCCGTCTCTTTCCCGAGCTCGACCGGTCCATCGTCGGCTCGCCGGAAATCGGCGCCTCGCCGCCGGATCTCGAGGAGTTCCCGACCGAAATAGCCGCTGCGCCCGTCGCGAATGTCTCGCTGACGAACGCGCAATCTGCGGCGGTCTGGCGCGAGTTGTCGGCGACCACGAACTTCTGGGAGTCGCTCGATGAAATCGAGCCCGGATTGGTCAAGAAGCTGGCGACGGTGGCCGAAGAACGTCGCTGGGAGGTGCTCTTCATCACGAGTCGCCCACGCGCCAAGGGACGAACCGTCCAGCGCCAGACTCAACGATGGCTCGAGGCCAAGGGCTTTCCAATGCCCAGCACGTACGTCGTTCACGGTTCACGCGGCCAGATTGCAAAGGCACTGCATATCGATGTGGTCGTTGACGACCGGCCGGAAAACTGTCTCGACGTCGAGCTCGAGTCCAGGGCGGCGGCGATTCTCGTTTGGCGTGGTGCCCGCGGATCGGTGCCGGCATCGGTTCGCCGAATGGGCGTTTCAGTCGTGCCCACGGTTCAGGCTTGTCTCGAGGTGCTGCAGCAGAGTGATCAGCCCGAAGACAAGCAGGGACTGCTCCAGCGCCTCCGCAGGCTCGTTGGCGCCACCACCCCGCGAAACATAGGCTGACCATTCGATCGCTCGACGAGACCTCCGGTGGTTTTACGTCGAACGAGCTGTTGCTGGAGGGCACGCCTACCGGCGTGATAGAGCCTCTCCTCAGTGTCCCAGCGCCGACGTCACCTCGTTCGCCGAGCGGAGCGTGAGCGCGGCGAAAGTCAAAGTCCCGTTTGTGCAGCCAGCGGTGGGCAGCGTCGGAGCGCCGACGACGAACAGATTGTCGTGATCGTGCGTGCGCCCGAAGCTGTCACAGACACTCGAGGAGGGGTCCGTTCCCATCCGACAGCCACCCGCAGGGTGATCCAGGTAGTTGCTCTCACTGGACGACAGGATCTTGCCGTTCTGAGCGCGAGCGAGTCTGGCGAAGACCTCGGCGATGTGCGCTTTCGTCGCGGGGATCCGCGCCTCGGTTGCAGCGTCGAGGCGATGCACGATCTTCGGAAGTGCATCGCCGAACGAATTCCTGATGGCGGCGTCGAGCGTCAACGTGCTGTCCGCCGATGGATGCACGTCGTAGTACGCTCGCACCCGGGCTGTGCCGCGTCTGACGCGTGATCGCCAGTCCGCGAGCAATTGGTCACCGAGCATCACGCGCCCGTCCGCGCCTTTCAACCGCGGTTCGCGCCCCACCGTGCTCTCCCACACGCGAAGGTCGTGTCTCACGAAGGGCTTGTCCATGGCACAGCGGAAGAACTGACGCGAGATCAGGCTGTGCTGATCGTTCATTCCCGGATAGATCTCGGCGTCGAGTTCGATTTGCGCCGTCATGAAGGCGTGACCGTTCATGTATCGGCCGACCGTCCCCGAACCGTTGGCGAGCCCGGCGGGAAAGCGACTGGACGAGGACAACAGCAGCAGGTGAGGACTCCAGCAGTACCCAGCCGCGAGGACGAAGAGCCGCGCGCGGTACTCGGTCGGGTCCTGCGGCTTGTCCCGGTGGACCGCTTGCGCGGCGGCAATGCGGGGGGTCTTGCCGCCATCGGTCGCGGGAATCAGGCGGCGCACCAACGTGCGATCGTGCAGCTCGATCGCTTTCTTCGCGAGCAGACGCCTGAGGGTTTCGTCCGGCGAATAGCGTGCACCCGTCGGGCAGATCTCGCACGTGTTACAGCGCTTGCACTCGCTGCGACCGTCGTAGGGCACGGTGTTCTTGGCCTGGGGCGTCGCCCAGAACGGAATACCGCTCTGTTCGGCCCAGCCTTTCAGCTGACGAAGGTTCCATGACAGCGGCATCGCAGGCATGGGGTAGGGCTCGGATCGTCGGTCCTCGGCGAGCGGACCGGGTTCGCCAGCGACACCCATGCGCCGCTCGGCCTCGCAGTAGTAGCGTTCCAGCTCCGTCCAGCCGAGCGACCAGTCGTCGGCCAGGCCATACATCGATCGCAGGCGCAGGTCCTCTTCCGAGAATCGGTTGGTCACGCCGCCCCAATGCATGGCCGATCCTCCAACGGCCATCGTCCGCGAGATGATGCCAGCGCCCGTCTGATCGGGGATGAAATCCCCTGGCCACGGATTCTCGCCGTAGGCGAGCGACCTGGCACGGTCCTGCCAGCGGCGCTCGACGTCGAACAGCCGGCTTCCAGCCTCGACGACGATAATCGAGGTGCCGGGACGACTCTCGGCTACCTTCTGAGACAACAGCGCGGCCGAGATGCCGCCGCCGATGATGCACACGTCGCATTCATAGGTTGGCATCGCGTCCTCCGGCTGGCAGTGCGGCAGGCCGATTCTCCGATCCAGACAAGCTGCGACAAGCGTCGCGTCCAATCTGCGCGCGATAACAGAGATCGTTGGCCTCGTCGCTGTGAAAGAAGAACGCCATCAAATCGGTCGCGACGTGGCCTCCGTCCGGTCGTGCCGGCAATCGTTCGACCTTTGCTGACGCGATCGCGGTCTCGATCAACACTCGCTGCTCCTCGGGCGCGGTCTCTGCGAACGTGCGCCCCTTCGGCGCGGCCGCGGCGTCAAGCGCGTCGAGCTGTGCGGAATATCTCGCCGCGGGACTCGGAGCTGTGCGTCGAAGGCGCGGGAAGCCGTAACCGTGGTCCGTTTCCGCATCCGATCGATAGTCTCGAATCCAGGTGAGGAATCGGTCGACCACCTGGGTTCGCCCGGCGGTGCCGATCTCTTGCGGCAGGACGATGTCCGAGAGAACACGGATGCGGGCGAAATCCTCGGGGCCCAGCGTTCCGGCTTGGCCGCGGAGTCGGAGGCGGGCTCCAAAAGCGGTTGCGCCCGAGAGCAGCAATTGCAGGAGAGTCCGGCGTTGCATAGACAGTCACCTTGACAGCTCGTTCTGTGGCTTTCGATTGACCGCCCCAGAGTCCCGCCGCGCGCAGGCTGCGCGGTGGGTGGGCGGCGCCGAGGTTAATAATATGTGTTCGCGCCCTGTCAGCGCTGTCGCCGGACGTGAAGCGCCCCCCAAGGGTGACGCCGCGCGACAGGTGACTCTCACGGGCGCTCGGAAACATGAGGTAATTGCCGTGACACGATCTGGTCCCGGTGTTGCACAGCGGTCGCGCATGCGCGTGACTGTCGCCCTGCTGTGTGCGGGCTTGACGTTTCTTGTCCCTTCACCAGCCCAGGCCCAGTCCGGGCCTCGCAACTGCACGCGGACGAGCCAGAACCTGTTCGTCCGCGACGTGCTCGACGAGTACTACCTGTGGTACCGCGAGCTGCCCCTGGTCAACCCGGCCAATTACGCATCACCCGAAGCCTATCTCGAGGCGGTGCGGTACCGGCCGCTTGATTCGACGTTCAGCTACATCACCTCGCGTGCCGCCAACGACGCGTTCTATGGCGAGAGCCAGTTCGTGGGCTTCGGCTTTTCCACCCAGACGACCGAGACCGAGCTGAACGTCCTGCAGGTGTTTCCGGACAGCCCGGCGTCCGAAGCCGGGATGGCTCGAGGCGATCGGATTTTTGAGATCAACGGTCGAACGGTGGCGGATCTCGTTCGCGCCGGGACCATCGGGAGCGCGTTCGGCGCCAGCGAAGAGGGCGTCTCTTCCGCCGTTGCGGTCCGTTCGCGGCAAGGCGTCGAGCGTCGGTTCACGATGACCAAACGAGTCGTCACCATTCCAACCGTCTCGCTCACACGCACGTTCCAGGTCGACGGGCGGACTGTGGGATACCTCTTGTTCCGCAACTTCGTGACACCGTCCTATGCCGCACTCGACGAGGCGTTCGCCGCGTTGCGCGAAGCCCGGGCGACCGAGCTGGTCATCGATCTTCGCTACAACGGAGGTGGGCTCGTGGACGTGGCAGTGCATCTCGGGAGCCTTGTCGGAGGCACGTTTACGCAGGGTCGCGTGTTTGCCGAGTACCAGCACAATGACCGCAACACCGCGCTCAACGAGACGCTGCGCTTCGAATCACCTCCGCAGGCGCTCGGATTGTCGCGTCTGGTTGTGGTCACGACTCGATCGTCCGCGTCGGCCAGCGAGCTGCTGATCAACAGCCTCCGGCCTCATCTCCCGGTGGTCGTGATTGGCGATGCCACCTACGGCAAGCCGGTGGGCCAGGTACAGCTTCGACTTTTGCGACAAGGTGCTGGCCCCAGTGTCCTTCTCGCTGGTGAACGCTGACGGGCAAGGGGATTTCTTCGGCGGCATCGCGCCGACCTGTGTGGCGGCCGACGACATCGAGCACGACCTCGGGGCCGCAGACGAGGCGTCGCTGAGCGAGGCGCTGTTCTACATCCGGACGGGGAGCTGCAGCGTACGGTCAACGTCGTCCGCGGCATCCAGGGGGCTTCGTCCGAGCGCTGGCGTGCCGAGCCACTCCGGAGCGACCGGTTGGCAGGCACTCGTGAACGCGCATTGAAGAAGCCCGGGCTAAAGCCCCGGGCCCTCAGCATCCTCATTCTCCTGAAGCTTCCAAACCCGACATCCGAGGGACCGGGCCTTTAGCCCGGTCACCACGGACCGTGTTTCTGTATATATTCCGCGGATGCCTCGCGGAGTCCTGGTCCTGGCGGCTGTTCTCACCGCCACCAACCTCCTACACGCACAGAACTATCCCAACGCCCGCTCCGGCGGCAACTACATGCACAACTATTACCTGCCGCCCGCAGGCAGTAGCACGCCCTGGTGGCCGTCGTGGTCACCGGACGGGCAATCGATTGCCTTCGCGAGTCATGGCTCGTTGTGGCACTTGCGAGTCGTGAACGGAACGAGCGACGGCGTGGCTGAGGAGATCGTCCACGCGCCAGAGTATTTATCGTCGCCTGAGTGGTCGCCCGATGGTCGCTTCATGGCCTACACTGCCGATGACGGCGGTCGATCGATCAACCTGCGGCTTGTGGACCTCGCCTCGCGGCAGTCGATCGATCTCACTATCGGGGAGTACGTGAATATCGAACCCGCCTGGTCGCCGGACGGCCAGCGCCTCGCCTACATCTCAACCGCGCCCAACGGCTTCTTCAACGTGTTCGTGATGGCCCTGGTCGGCGGCAAACCGGGCGCAATCGTCCAGGTGACGACCGACCACACCTTTGGCCGCAATCGATTGTATTTCGGCGACAACGACCTGCACATTTCGCCGTCGTGGTCGCCTGATGGCCGCGAGCTGCTGTTTGTCTCCAACCGAGGAATACCGCTGGGATCGGGTGGGATCTGGCGCGCGCCGGTCGAAGCCGATGTCATGCGCTCGGGCAAAGCCCGCCTGATTCACAAGGAAGAGACCCTCTATCGCACGCGTCCGTCGTGGTCGCCTGACGGAAAGCGGTTCATCTATGCCTCGCATCTCGGGAGCCAGTTCACCAGCCTGTTTGTTCTTCCGACGACGGGCGGTGAGCCGTACAAGATGACGTTTGGCGAGCACGACAGCTTTTTGCCGCGCTGGTCGCCTGATGGCGAGTGGATCGCGTTCGTCTCGAACGAGCTTGGCCTGCCGCAACTCAAGCTTCTCAAGGCGTGGGGTGGCGAACAGCGGGTGGTGCCGATTCGCGAGAGAAAGTGGTCGCGCCCGTTCGGTCGTGTGAGCGTCTCGGTGGTCGACGAGGCGACGGGGCAACCAACGGCCGCGCGGGTGTATCAAACCGCGGTTGATGGCAAGCCGTACACGCCCGTCGAGTCATACGAGCGCCTCAGCCAGCTCAGACGGCGACTCTTTCACACCGCCGGGCGATACGTCGCGGAAGTACCCGCAGGATCGCTCACGATCGAGGCGGTGAGGGGGTTCGAATACCTGCCAGCCAAGGTCACAACGCAGGTCGCTGCGGGACAGACAGTGGACGTTCGCGTGCCGCTGCGACGGATGGTCAACCTGAAAGCGAAAGGATGGTTTTCGGGCAGCAATCACGTGCACATGAACTACGCCGGCAACCTGCACAACACCCCGGAGAACATCTTCCTGATGAACGCCGCTGAGGATGCCGACGTGATTGGGCTCCAGATTGCCAACAAGGACAATCGGATTCTCGATTACCAGCACTTCGTGCCCGGTCAGGCGCATCATCCGTTGTCGACGCGAGATCGCATCATGCACGTGGGGCAGGAGTATCGCCCGCCGTTCTACGGACACATCTCGCTGTTCAACTTGGAGAAACACCTGATTTCGCCGTTCCTCACCGGTTACGAGGGAACCGGCATCGAAAGCCTGTATCCCTCCAACACAGACATCCTTCGATACGCAAAGGAGCAGGGCGGCATCGGCGCCTACGTGCACCCCTACACCGGCGCCAATGACCCATTGGAATCGGCGCTGGGTACCGCAAAGTCACTTCCGGTCGACGTGGCTCTCGGTGCTGTGAGCTACCACGAGCTGTGGTCGCAAAACGCCGGCGATGCACCGCTGATGGTCTGGTATCGGCTGCTGAACAGCGGGTTTCGTGTCCCGGTGACCGGCGGTGAGGACTCAATCTCGAACCTTCATAACATCGAGCTGGTGGCCTCCGTCCGTGGGTACTTTCACCTGGGTGGCCAACCGCTGACGTGGGCCAACTGGATGAAGGCGATGCTGAGCGGCCGCGGATTCGTCACCAATGGCCCGCTGATCGAGTTCACGGTGAACGGTCGCATGCCCGGCGAAGAGGTTGCAGTCAATCCAGGCGATCGCCTCCGGGTCAAGGCCGACGTCCACTCGCTGGCGCCACTCGAACGGGTGGAGGTCGTGCGCAACGGTGAAGTCGTGCATACCGCCACGCTGGCAGCAGGCGGACAGCATGCCCAGGTTGACGTGCCGCTCGACGTCAAAGGCAGCGGTTGGTATTCGGTGCGCGCGATCGGGGCTGCCAGAACCTTTCCGGTGGAGAACACTCGACCGCAGGCAGTGACCAACCCTGTCTTCGTCATCGCCGACAAACACCCGATTCGGGACCGGGCCTCGGCCGAGTACTTCGTGAAATGGATCGATCGGCTCACGCAAATGGCCAGCGAACATCCAGGATGGCGCAGCGAGCGCGAGAAGGCTCATGTGCTGGGCCAGTTCGCGGAGGCCAGGGCTATTTTTGTCAAACGCGCGTTGGAAGCGCGCTGATGAGGAGCGGCATGCGGCAATCTCAACTCCGGCGTGTGATCGGCCCCGTGGTTCTTGTGGTAGCTGCCATCGGGCTGCCCCCGACAGGACGGGCGCAGCCCACCGCAACGCTTAAGGCCCTTGTCGGTGGAACACTGATCGATGGCTTCGGCGGTCGACCGCTACGCAACAGCGTGGTCCTTGTCGAGGGAGATCGGATCAGCGCGGTCGGCACCGTCGGCACGCTGACGGTGCCGCGCGGCGCCGAAGTGATCTCCACCGAAGGCATGAGCGTGCTGCCCGGCCTGTGGGACATGCACGTGCATCTGATGTTGAACGGACACAGCGACTACGCCCACTGGGACAAGACGTATCTTCCCAAGCTCGGCGAGATCATCATGCCCGCTTCTGCCAAGCAACTCATGCTGGCAGGTGTGACCAGCGCGCGTGATCTCGGCGCGCCGCTCGAGGTGTCCATCGGCGTTCGTGACCGTCTCAACAAAGGGGTGCTGCAGGGCGCGACGGTCTATGTGTCGGGACCCTTCATCCAGCACGCGCCGTATCCGGGCACCGAGCAGTTTCGCTGGGGTGTGACGGGCGTCGACGACGCGCGTGCGAAGGTCCGCAAACTCGCGGACGCTGGCGTGGACGTCATCAAGTTGATCGACCAGGACCAGATGACGCTGGACGAAGTAAGAGCCGTAGTCGACGAGGCCCACCGGCGCAATCTGCCCGTTGTCGCGCATTCGCATCGTCCAGAGGAGATCCGTCGTGGCATCGCCGCTGGTGTCGACAACTTCGAGCACACTGGGCTCGCCGCCGCGCCCGAATACCCCGAGGACATCATCACGCTCATTCGCGAACGAGCCGCCAACATGGCAGCGGGCCCGCTGTTCTGGACACCGACCATCGAAGGGCTGTTCAACTACGAGTACGTGCGTGACAACCCGGAGCACATCGATGACACGGCGTGGCACGAGGGCCTGCCGAAGGACATCGTCGACGACATCCGCAAGTCGGTCGAGCACCCGGAGCGCCTCGATTACTTCCGGGCCACACCATCGCGACGCCCGACACTGGCGCGGAAGTTTCAGCAGCTTCGCGAAGCCGGGGTCACGCTCCTCATCGGCACCGACAGTGGGATTCCGATGAAGTTCCACAGCGGGTCGACCTGGCGCGAGCTCGATGCCTGGGTCAACCTGCTCGGTGTGGACGCCATGACGACGATTCGCGCGGCGACGTACTGGCCGGCCGTGGCCATGCGGAAGGAGCGCGAGGTCGGCACCATCAGCCCCGGCAAACACGCCGACATCATTGCGGTGAAGGGCGACGTGCTGCGCTACATCGCGTTGCTCCAGCGAGTGGACATCGTCATGAAGCGCGGCGCGCGGGTGAAGTAGGGCTTGCCCGAGTTACCCGATATCGAGCTCTATCTGCACGCGCTGACGCCCCGAATTGTGGGGCAGCGGCTCGAACGGGTTCGACTGGCAAGCCCGTTCCTCCTTCGCTCGATCGAACCGCCCATCGACGCGCTGATTGGCCAGAAGGTCATCGCGCTGCGACGCCTCGGCAAACGAGTCGCCTGGGCATTCGAAAACGATCTCTTTGCGGTCTTTCACCTGATGATCGCCGGACGATTCCGGTGGCAGGAGCCAGGTGTGAAGGTGCCGGGCAAAGTTGGCCTTGCCGCGTTCGACTTTGCCGATGGCACGCTGCTTCTCACCGAAGCCGGATCCAAACGACAGGCATCGCTCTACATCCTGCACGGCGAAGAGGAGCTGCGCTCGCACGATCCCGGTGGCCTCGAGGTGCTGACGGCGACGCCCGAAGCGTTCGCCGAAGCCCTGAGGCGAGAGAATCACACGATCAAGCGTGCGCTGACCGACCCGCACGTGCTGAGTGGTATCGGCAACGCGTACTCGGACGAGATTCTGCACGCGGCCAAGTTGTCGCCGATGAAACTCACGGGGCAGATGAGCGATGAGGAGCTGCGACGGTTGCATGCGATCACGGTCGAGACGCTGGTTGCGTGGCGCGACCGGTTGATCGAGGAGTCCGGCTCCAACTTTCCCGAAAAAGTGACGGCGTTTCGGAAAGGCATGGCGGTGCATGGCCGCTTTGGTCAGCCGTGCCTGGTTTGCCAGACGCCCGTGCAGCGAATTCGCTACGCCGCAAATGAGGCCAATTATTGTCCCAGCTGTCAGACCGGCGGTCGCTTGCTGGCCGATCGATCGCTGTCGCGGTTGCTGAAAGGCGACTGGCCGCGCTCGCTCGAGGAACTCGAGCGTCGCAAGCGACAGAGTTGAGCATCAAGGCCAGTCGACCACGTGCTAGTCTGGGCGTGATGCGTAAGCTCACGTTGGGTCTCCTGGCGCCAGTCCTGGCCGTTGCAATGGCATCCGCGCAGTCGGCGCGGCCAGCGACGGCTCAGAAACTGTTCATGTGGGTGCTCACTGCACCAGGAGGGCCGCCGACGTATCTGCTCGGATCTCTTCACCTGTTGTCATCCGAGTACTATCCCCTGCCTGAACCGATCGAGCGCGCGTTCAAGCAGTCCACCGTCCTCATCGAGGAGGTGGATCTCGACGAGATGACGAACCCTGCCGTGGCATTTCCATTGCTCGGAAAGTCGATGTTCATGGACGGACGAACGCTCGACCAGGTGGTCGCACCGGACTTGTACAAGCAGGTCGTCGAACGGGGTGCCAAGGCCGGCATTCCGGTCCAGGCACTGCAGCGAATGAAGCCGTGGATGGCCGCTGCCACCTTGACGATGCCCTCCCTCAAGGCCGCAGGGTTCAACACCGAGCACGGAGTGGACAAGTATTTCTTCGACAAGGCGAAGGCCGCCGGCATGGAGCGACGCGCGCTCGAGACCGTGGCCTATCAGTTCGACCGGCTCGATCAGATGCCACCCGCAGTACAGGAAGCGATGTTGCGCTCGGTGATTGCCGACATCGATACGCAGTTGTCGAGTGTCAAAACCATTGCTGAGGCGTGGTCGCACGGGGACACGGCAACGCTCGAAAAGCTCCTGCTGGGATCGATGCGCGAGACGCCCGAGCTATACGACCGGCTGCTGACGCAGCGAAACCGAAACTGGGTTGCGCCGGTTGAGGCGTGTGTCACCGAGAAGAAGTCGTGTTTTGTCGTCGTAGGTGCCGCCCATCTGGTTGGGCGGGACAGCCTCGTCGCGCTCCTTCAGGCGAAGGGACACAAGGTCGCCCAGCAGTAGCGAAGCTCCGCCTCAAACCGACGAGAAGAGATGTGTCGGCTCCGCTTCGCTAAGGCTATGTTGTTTTTGCCCCGCTCCGCGGGGCGTTCGCGATCGGTGGCGTCTATCCCGCATCCGGACAGATCGCGGGCTGGTTGTCGCGGCGAGTGATCGAATCCGGAAGGTGCAGCCGGTCCGAACGGGCCCCAACACGGAAACGCTGAACGCGGAAACGCTGAAACACGGAACGTTTCCCAACCGACTTTCCGTGCTTCCATATTTGGGTCCGTTGTCATCACCCGGAACGCACGCTGGCACGTCATTTGTTGCAGCCGTTACCCCATGCCCACGTACTTTCAGGATTTGTCACAGGCCATCCGGGGGCTTCGACGGCGCCCGGGGTTTCTTGTGGCGGCGCTCGTGACGCTGGCGTTGGGCATCGGTGCCAACGTGACCGTGTTCAGCCTGGTCAACGCATTGCTCCTGCGACCGTTGCCATTTGGCGAGCGGAGCGATCGCGTCGTCACGTTGCACTCCACGCATCGGCTGCAGCCCGAAGATTGGGACGATTCCGACCTGTCCTACCCGGACTTCGTCGACGTCAGGCGGGAATCGCAGTCGTTCGAGGACGTAGCAGGATTTCTCGGTCGAAACTTTACGGTGACGAGCGCGTCGGATGCCGAGCGACTGCTTGGCGTGTCGGTGACTCCCGAACTGTTCCCGATGCTAGGCGTCGATCCAATCCTCGGTCGTCACTTCACGGCCGACGAGGCCGCGCCGCCGGGCCTCGAATCGGTCGTCATCCTCACGCACGGTCTCTGGCAGCGCCACTTCGGCGGCGATCCGAGCATCGTCGGGCAAGGGGTGATCATCAACGAGCGCGCACGCACGGTCATTGGTGTCATGCCACCGGGGTTCAAGTTTCCCGAGCGCTCCGAGCTCTACATGCCGCTTCGACTCGACCCGCCCGCCCGTGCCGATCGCAACGTGAGCGTCGTGGCCGTTCTGAAACGCGAAATCTCGATCTGGCGGGCACAAAGCGAGGTCAACGGCATTGCCAGTCGACTCGAGAATGACTATCCGGCCTCGAATCGTGGATTCGGGATCAGGGTCCTCAGTTTTCGTGATTCGCAGGTCGGACGCGACGACCGGCTGATCACTGGAACGGTGATGGCAGCTGTCGGGTTCGTCTTGTTGATTGCGTGCGCCAACCTCGCGAATCTACTGCTCGTTCGCGGGGCGTCACGGCAACGCGAAATGGCGATTCGCGCGGCCATGGGCGCAAGTCGCGGCCGGTTGATCTGGGGACTCTTGAGTGAGAGTGCACTACTCGCAATCGGCGGGATGGCCGCTGGCACACTTGGCGCGGTCTGGACGATTGATCTGATTCGCACGTCGTGGCCCGAGGAATTGCCCTACTGGCTGAGGCTCGACATCGACGGCCGCATCGTGCTCTTCACGATCGCCGTGACGGTCCTGACGACTCTTGCGATTGGCCTCCTCCCGGCGCTGCGCGCCTCGCGGCCGCGCGTCGTTGAGGATCTCAAGGAGGGCGCTCGAGGTCTTTCGCAGGGACGATCGGCGCAGCGGACGCAAGCGGCGCTCGCCATCGCTCAAGTCGCGCTCTGCCTGGCTCTACTCGTTGGCGCGAACCTGATGATCCGGAGCTTCCTGTCGCTTCAACGGGCCGACCTTGGCTTCGACGACACACGCCTATTGACCATGAGGATGTACGTGACTGGTGATGCGTTCGATGAGAACGTGGCACGTGCGGCGTTGTTCAGCCGCGTGGTGGACGCCGTGCACGCACTGCCTGGCGTGGCTGCGGCCGCAGCCACCACCAGTGTGCCGGGGGATGACGGCGGTAACCCAGTGCGAGTCGTGACCGATGAACGGCTCACGCCCGGGGATGAGGTCGGCGCACAGGTCATCACGACAAGTGCTGGACTCTTCGATGCGCTCGGATTGCAGATGGTCGAGGGCCGGACGTTCACGGCGTCGGAGGCAGCGGACCCTGCCGCTCGCGTGACGATTCTCAACCAACGCCTCGCGCGACGTTTGTGGCCAAACGGTTCTGCTGTCGGGCGGCGCGTTGGTGTTCCGGGCGAAGACGACATCCTCTGGATGCGGGTCGTCGGTATCGCGCCTGACCTGGTGTACGAAGAGCTGGGAGAGCAGACCGATCAGTCGCGGATGAACCTCTACTTCCCGTACGCGTTTTCGGGACCGCGAACCATGGCCCTCTTGGTAAGAGCCCACGGTGACCCGTCAGCGCTCGCGCTTCCGGTGCGCGAGGCTCTTCGGCGATTGCACGCCGGTCTGCCGGTGTACGACATCCGGACGATGGAGCAGGTCCGGCGCTTCACGACGTTCGAGCAGCGCTTCTTCGGCTCGATCATGGGGGTGTTCGCGGGAACGGCATTGCTGCTGGCATGTCTGGGCATCTACGCGTTGCTGGCCTACGCAGCCCGCCGGCGCAGCCACGAAATCGGTGTGCGCCTCGCGCTTGGCGCCGAGCCGCGCAACGTGGTGGGACTATTCGTGCGTCAGGCCGTACGCATCGGCGTTATTGGATTGATTGCCGGGCTCGGGCTCGCCCTCGCCGTCGCGAGGACGCTGAGCGGAACCCTCTTTGCCGTCGACGCGTTCGACCCGCAACTTTTCGTCGCGACTGCTGGACTCCTGTTCGCGGTCGTGCTCGTGGCGGGTTACCTTCCGGCGCGTCGCGCAGCCCACATCGATCCGGTGCGAGCGTTGAGGATGGAGTAGAAGCATCAGTGGCCGGTGGCCGGAGGCCGGTCGCCGGTGGCCGGGGACCGGGGACTGGGGGGTTGATCTAACCCGGCCTGCGCGCGTCGAGATTGAGCCGCCAGTAGTCGAGCGTGAACGGCGGTTCTTGGCGCGCTGCTTGCGAGGTCACCTCGTCGATGAAACGCGCTCGAAGGGATCCTTCTGGCAGCCTCGACAGATGCGGGTTGTAGATGACGGTCGTGACAAATTCCCGATAAGATGCCTCGTCGGCGAGCGTCGTCGGCGCAGGCTCCACGCTGGTGTGAACCTCGATGAAGCCAGCGCTGTGCAGCCGGTCGGCGGCGACATCAGCGGTCGCAAACTCCCACACACTCGACCAATCCACAAAGTAAGGAGCGAACGGCCCGCTGCGCATCACGGCTTCAGCGAGCGCGTGAGCCCCGGCAAGGTTGGGCCCGCCGCCGCACTGTGCGAACAAACGGCCGCCCGGCCGCAGCGAGGAGAAGATCTCGGCAAACAGCGCGTTGTGGTCGCGAACCCAATGGAAAGTGGCGGTACTGAACACCAGATCCGCCCATTCACGAACGGGAAGACGTGGCAGGTCGACTTGGACGAACGCAATTCGATTGCGAAACGTCGGGCGGAGATTCGCGCGAGCGGTCAGCAGCATGTTCCACGATCGGTCGATCGCGACCACTCGCCCACGCGGAAGTCGTTCGAGCAGCTCACCCGTCAGCCGACCGGTCCCGCACCCGGCATCGATCGCTCGCTCGTTACCACGCACCTCGAGACGATCGAGCACCCGGCGGCCCCATTTCGTCTGCGGGGCCGATACACGATGGTAGGAGTCAGCATTCCATTCTCGCGGTACCGACACGTGAAGTAGTGTATCGCTCATGCAATTTCCGCCCACGCGGCTCTCGGTCGTGGCGCGCACACGCAGTGACGATGAACAGACACGACGGTTGGCGCTTGGGATCCTGATCGAGGCGTACTGGAAGCCGGTCTACAAGTACCTCCGCATCAAATGGCATCTCGACCCCGACGAGGCAGCGGACCTGACGCAGGATTTCTTCACCAACGCGCTCGAGAAGGACGTGTTGAGTCGGTACGACGCTGAACGCGCCCGATTCAGGACCTTTCTGCGGCTGTGCGTCGACGGATTCGCTTCGAATGCCCGAAAGGCCGAACGCCGGCTGAAACGGGGCGGCGGCGTGACGACGGTATCGCTCGACTTCCAGAGCGCTGAAGGCGAGCTCGTAAGGCACGAACCGACGGTCGCAGCTGACGTGGACGACCTCTTTTATCAGGAATGGGTGCGTGCGTTGTTCCAGCGCGCCGTCGATGACCTGCGTAAAGCAAGCGTCTCTTCAGGACGGACCACGATGTTCGTGGTTTTCGAGCGGTACGATCTCGCCGATCATGCCGAGCGCCCCACCTACGCCACAATCGCGCGCGAGCTTGGGCTGACACCCGCGACTGTCACGAATCATCTCGCGGCCATGCGGCGACAATTTCGACGGCATGTTCTCGATCGACTCAGAGATCTGACGACCACTGATCCGGAGTTCGAAGCCGAGGCCAAACGCCTTCTCGGTGGGTCTTCATGAGCACGTGGCTGACCGATTCGACGGTCGCGCATCTGCGCGATGTCGCTGACTGGCCGGATCTTGGTGATCGGTACGAGGTGCTCGAACGCGTCGGTCGCGGTGGAATGGGTGTGGTCTATGCCGCTCGGGATCGCGTGCTCGAGCGCGAAGTGGCTATCAAGGTAGTCGATTCAGACGACGCGTCTCGCGTGTCGCGCTGGTTGCAGGACGAGGCGAGGATCCTCGGTCGCCTCGAGCATCCTGGTATCGTGCCTGTTCACGATGCGGGGACGCTGCCCGACGGTCGCGTCTTCTATGTGATGAAGCTTGTGCGTGGCGAGCGGCTCGACGTCGCGCTCGGCGCGCGCGCGTCCATGGTCGATCGCTTGGAGCTGTTTCTCCGCATGTGTGAAGCCGTCTCGTTCGCCCATGCGCAGGGCGTCGTACATCGCGATCTCAAGCCGGAGAACATCATGCTCGGTCGATTTGGCGAGGTCCTGGTGATGGATTGGGGCGTCGCCAAGCTCCTTCAGCGGACCACAGACGGAGAGGAAGTCATCGTGGGTACACCCGGCTTCATGGCGCCTGAACAGGCGCTTGGCAACGGCAGCGGCGTCGATCCACGCGCCGACGTGTATGCGCTCGGTGCCATTCTCAGCGGGATGCTGGTTGACCCGGCGCCGCGTGCGCTCGTGGCGATCGCCAGCCGCGCCAAGGCCGAACGTCGAGATGAGCGATATGACAGCGTGACGTCGCTCGCGACTGACGTCGTACGGTTTCGCAACGGTCAACCGGTCGAGGCCTATCGAGAGTCCCCGATCGAGCGCCTCGGACGAGTGTATCGGCGGCATCGCCTGCCGATTCTTCTGGTGTTGGCGTACATGGCGATGCGCGTGGTGCTGCTGCTTTGGTCGCGTCGGTGACGATTGTCGCGCTGGGTGCCTGATTGGCCTGACGTTGGCGTACAGAGTGCCGCGTCGAAGTTGAATACAAAACTGCAGGAGAGTGGCATGAAGAAACCGGTCTTTGCGATGTTGCTCGGTGGCATTCTGGGGATCTTCGATGGGCTGACGGCGTTGATCTCAGCACCCCAGGAGGCGCCGAACATCGTCGGGATTGTGATTGGGTCAACGGTGAAGGGCATCATCGCCGGCCTCATCATCGGCCTGGTGGCACAGCGCACACAATCTCTCGCCGTGGGAATCGTCGTCGGCCTGGCCGTCGGCGCCGGTCTCGCTGCCCTCATTACCATCGGAGGGCCGTACTTCTGGGAGATCGTGCTGCCTGGCGCCATCGTTGGGTTAATCGTGGGCTATGCGACGTTCAAATACACGGGTCCGCAGCCGCAGACACGGTAGCTTCGCAAGGTGCCTGGAGTGCCTAGGGTGCCTGGGGTGCCTGGGTGCTGGTGCAAGAGGTGCAAAAGGTGCAAAAGGTGCATATGGTGCTTCAGGTGCCTTCCGTGAGGCTCCTGAGTTGCTCGAGCACCTTAGCACCTTGAGCACCTTACGGACCTGGAGCACTGCAAGCACCCACGCACCCTACCTACTTCAAGCACCAGCACTTCTTCAGGCACCCCAGGCACCATAAGGCACCCCAGGCACCTTATGCCAGCGCTAATGCCCGTCGTCCGGATACACGACCATCAGTTGATCGACCTGCACGAAGCCGAGCTTGCACGCCAGGGCGCCGGACTCTTCATTTGACTCCACGGCGCCCCACACCGCCGTCTTGCCGGCGAGTGCGAAGTGATGGATCAGGCAAGTCGAAGCAGCCATCCCGAGCCCACGCCGCCGATATCCTTCGAGCGTATCGATGCTGACGTCCCAGTGAGTTTCGGTTTCCCATCCGGAATAACAGAACGACACTGGGTGCTCGTCGGCAAACGCTGCAGCGATCGGCGAGTACCGACAGGCATCGCGCAACTCTCCTCGCAGGATCGGCGGCAGGTTATCGAGGTGTCGATACTCGTCGTTTCTGAGGAGCCTGGCCACGGGGCTTGCCGGCAATCGCCACGCGCGTGCGGGTGGCAACTGGTAGAGGACGGCCCGTTCGCGACTGCGGCGCGGGACGATCTCGGCCACCGCCTTTTCGGCCTCGGCCGGGCCGACGATGCTGAATTCGCGCGGCACTCGACGGATGGCTCGCGCCAGCACGTCGGGTCGATCCCAACGCACCACCACGGCGAGCAGCACCGAAGGCGACGAGAGCACTGAGGGCGGATCGGTCTCGTCTCGTTCGACGATCGCGCCGCGGCCGCTCAACAGCATGCCGCGCGCTTCGACCCAGCGTGGCCAGTCGGGCAGAGTGCTCAAGAGTTCCACAGGCGCAGGCCCAGAAGATCGTACGAACCCAAATACAACGCAAGCCCAGCCATCGCCAGGGCGACCATGTGTGCGTAGACCACCAGCCACCGGCTTGCGCTGTTGCGACGTGCATCTATGCCGAGCAGGGTCACGACGGCGGATAACGTGGGAACAGCCAGTGTTGCGACGCACAAGGCATATGTTCCGATATTGCGAGTCCCTAACGCGTGGCTCGGCATCCCTGCGAACACGGCTGCCGCGACCACAAAGGGGAGCGGGCACGCGAGAATCGCGAGCTTGAGCATCCAGAATCCACGCGGGCGAGCCCTCCGAACCCGCACCAGCCAGAAAAGGCCGACGAGCGCCACCGAAGAGACGACGGCGAAGGCCGCCCAAACAGGCACGCGGACGATTTCAACTGTCCACCGTGGCTGACGCACCGCATAGATGGAGCTTCCCGCCAGGACCATCGCACCCTCGTCGTTGTATGTAAACACACGGCTGGCGTCGATTTCGCGTTCGAGACGAAACGATGTGTTGGTTACTGGAATCAGAGGCTGCCGACTGCCGAACAGCGAAACTGCTGCCGCTCCATCACCGTTCACGACGATCGTGCGTCCCGTGATCAGTGTTTGCAGGGGCCACACGATTTGTTGGCGTGGGTTGGCGTCATGGTAATAGCCGGCATACTGCGCCAGCGTCCCTGGATCCAGTTGGATACGTGGCGCGACGGGCGGCTCGACGTGCCGCTTGAGATATCGGATGGCCAGCGATGACAGTCGCCGCATCGCTTCGTCGGAACGATCGCCGATGCTATTCAAGAGGATGACGTAGCCCACATCGCGTGACGGAGAGTACGCATGGCTCGACAGGAACCCGTCGATGCCGCCGCCATGCCCGAGCATCGGGAATGGCAGATCGAGCAACGTCGCGATGCCGGATCCGTAACCGTTCCGGAGACCAGCCGTTGATGCATCGCTCGTTCGCGGTTGTTCCATGTTGCCCAGATACTCGGGATCCACGACGAAAGCGGTTCCGAGCTCACCCCACCCGAGGAGCATACGGACGAAGCGTCCAAGCTCCCTCGGAGAGCTGTGCAGGTTGCCCGCCGGCCTCAAATGGATTCGCGGGTATCCAACGGCGGGACCGGTGGGGCTCGAGTATCCACGTGCCAACGAGCGTTCATCGGCCGGCGACAGCGTGAAGCTGCTCGTCGCCATGTCGAGAGGCTCGAAAATCTCTCGGCGAATGTAGTCCTCGTATGATTCGTCTGTGAGCTTTTCGATGAGATAGCCGGCGACTGCGTAGCCCGGATTCGAATACGACATCCGCGTGCCGGGGCGCCACCGCACTCGACGCGATCGCGGGTTGATCGCGAGCACTTCCGCCAACGGACGATCGGCCTCACCTTCCGGGACGTAGCGCTCGTTGAACTGCATGTCGTCGAAGCCGGCCGTGTGCTGCAGGAGGTGGATGATGCGCACAGGGTCGGTATCGCGCCAGGGATTGTCGATCGCGACTTCGGGTGCGATCTCCTCTACCGGCGCATCCAGATCGACGACCCCATCCTCGGCGAGTTGCACGAGTGCCATGGCCACGAACGTCTTGCTGATCGAACCCACGCGAAAGTGGGTGTCTGCCGTGACGGGTGTCTGCGTGTCACGATCCGCGTAACCGAGCCCGCCTTCCCACTCGACGCCGTCGGATCGGACGAGCGAGATGCCCGCGCCAGGCACACCAGTGTCACGCAAGACTTGTGTGGCCGCCGCCTTGAATTCATCGACGGTCTGAGGCGTTACCTCTGCCGCCTGGCTCTGTTGTCTCGCAGCGATCGTCCAGGCAGCAACGATCGTCAATAGGATGGCACCAGCGCACCCGTGACCCAGTGCACCCGTGCACCGCACCGCACCTGTCGCACCCATCTCACCTGACGCACCCATCGCACCTGAATTATCCTGTTTCAGTGCAGACACAGACGCACGCGCGCCGCATCGAGCTCGATACCGAGCGCAAACTGCGCACGCGCAACAAACTCTATTACCGGTTCAATCACTGGCCTCTCTGGATCTTCGCCTTCTTCATTGCACCAGGACCGCTGACGGCCGACTTCTTCGCTGCTGGCTTTGATTCGCGGATGGCAATCTGGCTGGGACTCGTGCTCGTCGGTACTGGCATCGCGGGACTCGCGGGAAAGCTTCCCGGTTGCGAGCCTGTCCCTTACATCATCCGGTTCACCGAGGATCGCCCGAACCCCTTGTACCGCCGTATCTGTTATACGGTGGGCTGGGGCGAGGTCATCGCGTTTGCGCTGCTCAATCTCGCGGGACTCGTCGGTGCCGTGCTCACGGGCGAATGGCGGCTGCGGCAGTTGTACGACGTCGCGTACTTTCCTATCGCCGGCACGGTGTGGGCGCTCGGTGCGCTCGGCTGGCTGCCGCGTGTGAAGCCGTCGACAGCGGGCGAGGGACACGAACGTCGGTACTTCTACGGCTCGGTGTGGGCCGTCACGATCGCGCAGCCGATTCTCCTGATCCTGTGGAAGATCCTGCCGCCCGGATTCGCCGCCGACGTCGTGAAGCTGGTGGCGTTCGTCGCGATTCTCGGCATCGTTGGGTGGTGTGCGCGGCTCGGTCTTTTGCCACGGACGCGCCCGATCGTTCCAGGGGAACTCGCGATTTCTGATTGAACCGACCGTGGCGACAACTAAACCCAGACTATCTGATTGCGATCTTGACGCTGAGCGACGCTGTCCAACTGCGCGACCATCTCAACGACCACGCTCGGAAAGTCACGCGGTGTGAAAGTCGCTCGATCAGCGCACGCCACACGCACAAAGCCCTCGGCAATCAAGGTGTCATCGGCATCAATGCGCATCTCGAAGTCGTAGCGGAGACGCCGCGGGTTTTCAATCGTCGCGGCGATTCCAATGCGAATCAGTTGACCCGCTCGAACAGGCGCTTTGTACTTCGCGCTGGCTTCCACGCGCGGCATTGCAAAGCGATGTTCATCGAGCAGCGCCTGGCGATGCCGGCCAACCACGACTGCGTAGAGTTCTTCTTCAGCATCCTCGAACCACCCGAAATAATTCGGGAACCAGACGATTCCGGCGGCGTCGGTGTCCGACCAGTGAACCTTCTTGTGCAGCCAGAGACGGGACATCGGGGTAGTTTCCAGTTACCACTTGTCAGTTCAAAGAGAAATTGCGCCGCCAGCCGCCAACTGCCGGCCACCGGCAACCGGCCCACCGGCTACCAGCCGCCGGCAGCTGGCTGCTGGCAGCGTTTACTATTCCGCTAATGACCGAAGGCTGGGAGGGCTGGGATGAGTACGCACCGTTCTACGATTGGGAGAACGCGCAGACCGTCGGACGCCGCGACGTGGCGTTCTGGAAGCGCATTGCCACGAGGTCTGCCGGCCCGGTCCTCGAGTTGGGCGCCGGGACCGGGCGGGTCATGTTTCCGCTGGCCCGCGCGGGCGTGAGCATCGTCGGCATCGATCGCTCGGCGGAGATGCTGGCGCGTGCACACAAGCGGCGAACGCGGATGCGAGCGAAGCAGCGTGTCCAACTTGTGCGCGGCGACATTCGCACCTTGCCATTTCCAGACCGGACGTTTCCGCTCGTCATCGCGCCCTACGGAATCCTGCAATCGCTGCTTCGCGAGCGAGACCTCGGAGAAACCTTGAGAGCCGTGGCCCGCGTCCTCTCCAGCGGCGGCATCTTCGGCCTCGAGTTGGTGGCGGATTTGCCGGCCTGGCGAGAGTATTCGCGTCGAGTCAGCCTGCGCGGTCGTCGCGCTGGTGGCGCGATGGTGACCCTGATCGAGTCCGTGCGGCAGGACCGAACGCGCAAGCTGACCGTGTTCGATCAGGAATTCGTCGAGCGCCGCGGGCGTGAGGTTCACCGCCGCCATTTCAGCCTGGCGTTTCGCACGTTGACGGTACCTCAAATGGCCAGCCGGCTCGAGAAAGCCGGCTTCGAGGTCGCGGCGCTGTTGGGTGACTATCAAGGGGGCCCCTGGGATCCTCGCGCCGAAGCATGGATCGTGCTTGCGACCAGACGCTGACGGGCTTGGCACCCTTGCCCTCAGACAGTAAACTCTAGAGGTTTCGGGCGTAGCTTCGCTAAAGATCTGGAGTCGTTCCCATGTCCGGCCATTCCAAGTGGCACACAATCAAGCACAAGAAGGGGGCCGCCGACGCCAAGCGTGGCAAGGTCTTTACCCGCATCATCAAGGAACTGACCGTCGCGGCTCGCAACGGCGGGGGCGACCCGAACATGAACCCGCGGTTGCGGACAATCATCGCCGATGCCAAGGCGGTCAACATGCCCGCCGACAACATCAAGAAGGCGGTTCAGCGTGGCACGGGCGAACTGCCTGGAATTACATACGAAGAGATCACCTACGAGGGCTATGGTCCTGGCGGCGCGGCGCTCATCCTCGAATGCATGACGGACAACAAGAATCGAACCGTCGGCGAAATCCGCCATCTGCTGGAGAAGTACCACGGCAATCTTGGTGCCTCTGGATCGGTCGCCTGGATGTTCTCCAAGAAGGGCTACATCGTGGTCGAGAAGACAGCAGCCGACGAGGAACAACTTCTGAACGCGGTTCTCGAAGCCGGCGGCGACGACATGCGTGACGACGGTGATTCGTGGGAAGTGCTGAGCGAACCGCCTGCGTTCGAATCGGTGAGGGACGCCGTCAAGGCCTTGGGCATCGAGCCCGGCACGGCTCAGATTGCGATGCTGCCTCAGAATTACGTCAAGCTCCAGGGGAAGGAAGCGTCGCAGATGGTCAAGCTGATGGAAGTGCTCGAAGACCACGACGATGTGCAGCACGTGTGGTCGAATTTCGACATCGAGGAAAAGGAGATCGAGGCCTCGCTCGCGTGAGGGTATTCGGCATCGACCCCGGTTCGAATCGCACGGGCTATGGCTGCGTCGATAGCGATGGCCGGCGGCATCGCCTCGTCACCTGTGGCGCCATTCGCGCGGACCAGGCCGGCAGCTTTCCGGATCGCCTTGCGGCGATCCATCGTGAGCTCACCATCTTGATTCGCGACTGCGAGCCCGAATGGGTCGCGATCGAAAACCTGTTTCACGCGACCAACGTCCGCAGCGCGCTGAAGCTCGGTCACGCTCGGGGCGTCGCCATGCTGGCGGCGGTCGAAGCCGGCATTCCGCTCGTTGAATACACGCCCGCGGAGGTCAAGAGGGCGGTGGTCGGCTACGGGCGCGCTGAAAAGCCCCAGGTGGGCCAGATGATCAAGCTCCTGCTCGGCCTGCCCGCGCTGCCGAGCCCGCATGATGCCGCCGACGCGCTCGCGGTTGCGATCTGCCATCTGCACGCGGGCAAGGGTTTCATCCGCGCCGCCGAACTGCTGCGAAACTCGCAGCGGCCCAAGCTGTCGGCCGCCCGTTCCAGCTGGCGCCACTACAAGCCTCCCAGCCGCGCGCCCCACGCATGATCGCGTTCCTTCGTGGGCGCGTGCTCGAAAAGCATCCCAATCGCGTGATCGTGGACGTCGCCGGCGTCGGGTACGACGTGCTCGTGCCGCTATCGACCTTCTATGTCGTCGGCGATGATGGGTCCGAGGTCTCGTTGCGCGTCCACACCCACGTGCGCGAGGACCAGATCGCGTTGTTCGGCTTCGTCACTGCTCTCGAGCTCTCGATGTTTGAACGGCTGATTGCGGTCAACGGGATCGGCCCCAAGCTGGCCCTGTCGGTCTTGTCGGGCATCGAGCCGCGAGATCTCGTGACCGCGATCCAGCGCGCAGACATCGCACGCCTCACGCGAATTCCTGGTGTCGGCAAGAAGACGGCCGAGCGCATCGTCGTGGAGCTGCGCGATCGAATGCCCAAAGCTGTGGAATCCGAAACGACCGGGGTAGTGCCCGTCGCGACCGACGCTCTCCGCGACGACCTGCTGTCGGCGCTCGCCAACCTCGGGTACCATCAGCAGGCAATCGACAAGGTGCTCGAGAAGGCTTTGAGTGGCAACGAATCGGCGAAATTTGAAGATGTCCTGCGCGCGGCGCTACGGGAGCTCGCACGTGTGTAACCCCCTGTGCCCTGCGCCCTGTGCCCTGAGCCCTGCCCGTGACTGAGGACCACCTCGTCACACCGTCTCGCGTCGACGAGGACGCGCAATACGAAGCCGGTCTGCGGCCGCGCAAGCTGGACGACTACATCGGCCAGGATCGCGTGCGCGAAAACCTGGAGGTTTCCATCGCGGCCGCGCGGCAGCGGGGCGAAGCACTCGACCACGTATTGCTCTATGGCCCGCCAGGCCTCGGCAAGACGACGCTCGCATATGTGATTGCGAACGAGCTCGGCGTCGCTGTGCGGGCGACGTCGGGGCCGGTGATTGAGAAACCGGGAGATCTGGTGGGAATCCTGTCGAACCTCCAGGCCCGCGAGGTGCTCTTCATCGACGAGATTCATCGCCTGCAGCCAACGATCGAGGAGATCCTCTATCCGGCGATGGAAGACTTCGAGGCCGACATCGTCATCGGGCAGGGCCCGGGCGCCCGATCCGTCAAGTTGCCAATCGAGCGCTTCACGCTCGTCGGCGCCACCACCCGGGCGGGGCTGCTCACCTCGCCGTTGCGGGCCCGCTTTGGCATCGTCCATCGGCTGGATTTCTACACGGAGGCCGACATCGAGGAGATCGTCCGTCGCTCGGCGCGGATTCTCGGCGTCGAGCTCGTGGGCGACGCCGCCAATGAAATTTCGCGGCGGTCGCGAGGCACGCCCCGGATCGCCAATCGGCTCTTGCGGCGTGTCCGCGACTTTGCACAGGTGCGTGCGGACGGACGGATCACGAGCGAAGTCGCCGGCGCGGCCATGAAGCTGCTGGAAGTCGATCAATACGGCTTCGACGATGTGGATCGGCGTTTGATGCTGACGATCATCGAGAAGTTTGGCGGCGGTCCAGTAGGGTTATCGAGTATCGCGGCAGCGACGAGCGAAGAGCCTGACGCGATTGAGGACATGCACGAACCGTTTCTGATTCAGATCGGATTTCTCGAGCGCACACCTCGTGGCCGCGTGGCCACGCCGCGCGCGTACCGAGTACTTCGGCCGGCCAGCGCCGGGAAGGGGATTGTTTTGAGAGCTGAGATCAAGAGCCTGGCCACGTATGTGCCGCCCCGCCTGCTGACCAATGCGGACCTCGAACGCATGGTCGAAACTTCGGATGAATGGATCATCAAACGTACCGGGATCCGGGAACGGCACATCGTCGATCCCGGGGTCGCCACATCGGACCTGGCGAAGGTCGCTGCGCTCGAAGCGATCGAAAAGGCAGGACTGACTCCGAAGGAGATCGACCTCATCATCGTCGGCACCGTGACACCCGACATGTTGTTCCCGGCCACGGCGTGCCTGGTCCAGGACAAGATCGGCGCCAGCCACGCCTGGGGCTTCGACTTGTCGGCCGCCTGCTCCGCCTTCACCTATTCGTTGACCGTGGGCGCACAAATGGTCACGTCGGGCGCCGCGCGCAACGTGCTGGTGATCGGTGCTGACGTGATGTCGAGCATCATCGATTACACCGATCGGTCGACGTGTATCCTGTTCGGCGATGGCGCGGGCGCCGTCGTCGTCGGGCCGGCGACCGAAGACGGGTTCGGGATCCTCGACTTCGAGCATCAGGTCGATGGAAGCGGGGGATCGGCGTTGTGCATGCCGGCCGGAGGGAGTCGGCAGCCGGCCTCGCATGAGACCGTCGAACAGCGTCTCCACTACGTCAAGCAGGAAGGGCAAACCGTCTTCAAGTTTGCCGTCACCAACACGGGCGGGGTGTGTGAACGGTTGCTGTCACGCAATAACCTGACCGCCGATGACATCGATCTGTTCGTGTCGCATCAGGCAAATCGTCGGATCATCCTCTCAGCGGCCGAACGGTTGGGTCTGCCGCCCGACAAGGTCGTCATCAACATCGAGCGGTTCGGGAATACGACGGCCGCCACGATTCCACTGGCGCTCAACGATGCCGTTTGTGCGGGTCGCGTCAAGAAGGGTGATCGGCTGTTGTTGGCCTCGGTCGGCGCCGGCTTCACCGTCGGATCAGTTTTGCTGCGCTGGGGGCTGCCCTAGGCCGCCCTTCGGGCGGACGGGCTTCGGTGCTCAGCGCGCGTACACCCCGCAGAATTCTGCGAGCGAATGCGACCAGCCCTCCGGCCGAGGGCCCCGTCCGCGAAGCGACGCCCTCCGGCCTAAAGCCGGCCTTCCGCGAACGCAGTGAGCGGCCCTGCGCGAAGCGGCCGTCCGGCCGAAGACCGGCCATGTGCAAAGATCTGCGCTAAACGGCGACAGCGTCGCTACTGTTGCGCTTGTAAAGCACTGAAAAGATGGCACTTACAGCGCGCGACCCGTCAGTGGTCCGATCTGTAACAGATGTGCCAGGATTAGACAGAGTCGCAAACACTAATGTAATGAGCAAGTTACAGAATTATCGCGACCATCTTTTGGATCAACTGTTCTCTATTTGCACAACGAGCAATTTAAGGCCATGCTCAGCGCCACGGTCTGACTGCGCCATAAATTATTGAAAACAAATAAGTTGTCAGTTCAATACACGCGACGGCCGGGCTTGGCTGTGAGCTTGCTCTGCCGTGGAGCGTGACTCCCGCTCGCTATTCGCATCTTCTCGCTGCTTTCGTGTTCGTCGTCGTGTCTGGCGACGCCGCGGCCGCCTCCGCCCAGGGCCGCGGCAAGCTGGACAAGGCCCTTCAAACGGCCGTCGATGAAACGCAAGGCGCCGCCAAACACCGCGTCATCGTTCGCGCCCGCGCGGGTTACATCGAGTGGCTGAAACAGCAACTCGCCGAGCAAGGCGCCGTGATTGGCAGCGAGCACCCGTCGATCGATGCAGTCAGTGTCGAACTGGATTCGCAGGACGTCGAGCGCTGGTCGACGAGCACCGCTGTTGCCAGTGTTTCGCTCGACTCCTATGTCTGGCCAACAGCCAGGCCCCTCAAGCAGCAACGTCTCCAGCGGTCACTGGAACCCGATGTAAACACGGTTCTCGGAACGCTCGGTCTCGCTCCGAATCGCGATGGGGGCCGCGGCATCACGGTGGCGCTCATCGATTCGGGCCTGCACCCTTCGAGGGCGTTTGCGCACCGGATCAAGGCTTTCTACGACTTCACGGGTGGCCAGGCAGTACGGCGACACCCGTTCGACGATTACGGTCACGGCACACACGTCGCGGGGTTGATTGGCGGCAACCAGAATGCGGCCGACTCCGAGTTCGAAGGTGTCGCCCCCGGCGTTGAATTCGTCGTTCTCAAGGTGCTCGATGGCACCGGCCGCGGCCAGACAAGTGATGTCATCCGTGCCATCGACTTCGCGACCGCTCACGCCGGCGACGACTCGCTCGGCATCGACGTCATCAATCTCTCGTTGGGACACCCCATCTTCGAACCCGCGGAGACCGATCCCCTCGTCCTCGCAGTCGAAGCGGCTGCGGCGCGCGGCATTCTTGTCGTCACCTCGGCCGGCAACTTCGGCAGCAATCCAGTGACCGGTCTCGTCGGCTATGCCGGGACCAGCTCGCCTGCCAACGCGCCGTCAGCCATCACCGTGGGTGCCTTCAACCATCAAGACACGGTGTCGCGACACGACGATCGCGTCACCGCCTATAGCTCACGTGGGCCGAGTTGGTACGACGGCTACGCCAAGCCAGATGTCGTTGCTCCTGGCCACGCGCTCGTCTCCGAGGCAGCCCCCGGCAGCGCGCTCGTCGAGACCTATCCGAATCTCCAGCAAACCGGCGACTCCGGCAAAACGTTCCTTCGCCTGAGCGGTACCAGCATGGCTGCTGGCGTCACGTCGGGCGTCGTGGCCCTGATGCAGCAGGCCGCACTCGAAAACGGCTCGCGACTCACGCCGAATCTGGCCAAGGCGATCCTCCAGTTCTCGGCGATTCAGCTCACCGATGACCAGGGCACTCCGTACGACGTTCTGACGCAGGGCACTGGTGGAGTGAATGCCGACGGCGCGCTGCAACTCGCGAGCAACGTTGATCTCAATCACGCGGATCTGTCGACTGCCTGGACTGAGCTCGTGCCATGCGGCATGCCGGGCAGCGAGTGCACGAGCAACATCGGCGACGAGCAGTACGCCTGGGTCTCCAACATTGTTTGGGGCGACACCATCGTGATTGGCGACGTCGTGTTCTACAAGGCAGGCCCCTGGGTCCACAACGTCGTCTGGGGCGAGAACGTGGTGTGGGGTGAGAACGTGGTGTGGGGCGAGAACGTGGTGTGGGGCGAGAACGTGGTGTGGGGCGAGAACGTGGTCTGGGGCGAGAACGTGGTCTGGGGCGAGAACGTGGTGTGGGGCGAGAACGTGGTGTGGGGCGAGAACATCGTCTGGGGTGAGAACGTGGTCTGGGGTGAAAACATTCTCTGGAGTTGGAAGTAGCCATGAACAGGATGTCACTTCAACAGGAGTTTGGCGGCGGCACACCCGTGGCGATGGAACAACCATCCGCGACGCCGACAACGACAACAGTCGATTGGCGGCTTTCCGTGCCCACGCTCTCAGGCCGTCTTGTGACGCTGCGTGAGGTGCGGATGGACGACGCCGAGGCACTGATTGGCGTCCTCACGTCGGAAGCCGTGGCTCGCTTCATTTCGCCTGCTCCAACGTCCATCGACAGTTTCTTGCGCTTCATCGAGTGGGCGCAGCGTGAACGGGAGCGCGGCACATACGTGTGCTTCGTGGTGGTGCCGCACGGTGAGTCGACCCCTGTCGGCCTGTTCCAGATTCGCCAGCTCGAACCCGGCTTTGCGACCGCCGAATGGGGCTTTGCTCTCGGGTCCGCCGCGTGGGGCACCGGAATGTTCGAGGACGGCGCTCGCCTCGCTGTCGACTTTGCCTTCGACACGGTGGGCGTCCATCGACTCGAAGCGCGCGCAGCGATTGTCAACGGCCGCGGCAATGGCGCTCTCCGCAAGATTGGCGCGGTACAGGAAGCGGTGCTTCGGCGCTCCTTCTTGTGCCACGGTGAATATGTCGACCAGACGCTATGGTCGATTCTCGATTCGGATTGGCGCCAAACCAAAGCGGTTTGGGGTCCGAAGGTCCTCGTGCACTGATTTTGAGGAGCCGCTGAAATGGAGAAGATGCCGTTCCGACCCGAATTCAAGTCACTGGTGCCGCCAGGCGGCCCGTCGCCGCTGGTTCAATTGCACCGGTCGCTCGCACGAGAGACCGATTGGCGGCGTCGACTCCCCGTGTTAGCCGGCCCTCACGTCACCCTGCGCGAGCTTCGTCCCGATGACGCGACGTCGTTGCTTGCGATGGTCTCGTCCGAAGAAGTCGCCCGCTTTATCTCGCCGCCGCCGACGACCGTCGAAGGTTTCGAGCGATTCATCGAATGGACCATCCGCCAGCGAATCGACGGTCAGTACATGTGTTTCGGCATCGTCCCGAGAGGAATGTCAACCGCGGTTGGGTTGTTCCAGGTTCGCGCGCTCGATATGGCCTTTGACATTGGCGAGTGGGGCTTCGTGATGGCGTCCGAATTCTGGGGGACGGGCGTCTTTGTCGAGGGCGCGGCCCTCATCGTCGACTTCGTGTTCGACTCGGTCGGTGTGCACCGTCTCGAAGCGCGTGCATCCATTTCCAACGGACGGGGCAACGGCGCCCTCTCGAAGCTGGGGGCCGTTCAGGAAGGCCTCCTGCGACGGTCATTTCTGCGTAATGGCGACTACCACGACCAGGTGCTCTGGTCACTCGTTGCCGACGACTGGCGCGTTCAGCGCACCGGCGTTCGTCTGGGCACGCACTGACGCCATCGAATTCTTGAGGCTGGGGGGTAAGGTAAGGCTCAGGTGTGTTGGGCACCTGAGCCTCTTTTCATGTACCTCGCGGACTTCGACTTCGACTTGCCAGCCGAGCTCATCGCGCAGGAACCGCCCGCCGAGCGAGGACAATCACGACTGCTGACGCTCGATCGGTCATCCGGTGCGCTTGGCGATCGCCGTTTTCTGGATCTGCCGACCCTCCTCAATCCCGGTGATCTTCTGGTAGTCAACGATACCAAGGTTTTTGCCGCTCGATTGCTGGGCCGCCGCCTGCCCGGCGGCGGCGCCGCCGAATGCCTGTTGCTCCGGCGCGTCGAGGAAGCGGCGAGCGACGCGACCACCGAAGTGTGGGAGGCACTGGTGCACCCTGGGCAGCGCTTGAAGGAGGGCTCGCGACTCGAGTTCAGCGGCGGCGATCAGGTAATTCGGGCCGAGGTTCTCAATCGAAGGTTTCACGGACGACGTACGCTCCGTTTCGAAACCGATGGCACGAGCCTGACGGCAGCTGTCGACGCGATTGGTCGCGTACCGCTCCCTCCGTACATCAGACGACCCGACTTCGCGGCCGATCGCGAGCGCTACCAAACGGTCTTTGCCGCCGCGCGAGGATCGGTGGCCGCGCCGACCGCCGGCTTGCACTTCACGCCTGCCCTTCTGGCCGCACTCGATGCACGCGGCGTCGAGCGGACGGCTATCACGCTGCACGTCGGCTACGGGACGTTTCAGCCGATTCGAGTGTCGAGGGTCGAGGACCATCGCATGGATGCCGAGCATTACGATGTGTCAGAAGCCGCGGCAGCGGCCATCAATCGCACTCGTGAACGGAACGGGCGTGTCGTCGCGGTTGGCACGACCACGACACGGACGCTGGAGTCGTTGCCCGTCGATGACCGAGGGAATATCCAGAGGGCCACAGGCTCCACCGACCTGTTCATCCGACCTGGTCATCGATTCCGAGTGGTCTCGGCGCTAATCACCAACTTCCACCTCCCACAGTCGTCCCTTTTGCTTCTCGTCAGCGCGTTTGCGGGTCCCGACCAGGTGCTGCACGCGTATCGCCACGCCGTCCTGGAGCACTATCGGTTCTATAGTTACGGCGATGCGATGCTAATTATCTAGGGTGCCTGAGGTGCCTGAGGTGCCGGGGTGCCTGGGTGCGGGTCCCTGAGGTGCGAAATGTGCGAAGGGTGCGTTAGGTGCGCTAGCACCCTATGCACGTAGCCACCCTATGCACCCCAGCACCCTATGCACCCATGCACCAGCACTTCAGGCACCCAGGCACGCTAGGCACCCCAGGCACCCTATGAAAATCCCCTACGAAGAATTCGACCTGAGCGACGTCCGCACGTATCCGCTGGAATCGCGCAAGAGCAAGGCACACGTGGAGGCATTCGCGTCGCCCTATCACGAAGGTGCCGGAGTGCCCGGGCTGCTCGGCTCGCTGCCGTCCATGCTGGCGGCGAGCGACTTCAAGTCGGTCGTTGCCGCGATACTGGCGGCGCGTCAGGCCGACACACCGATCATCTGGGGAATCGGTGCGCATGTCCTCAAGACCGGGCTCTCGCCGATCTTGATCGACTTGATGGAGCGCGGCTTTGTCTCGGCCGTTGCGACCAACGGCGCGGGAATCATCCACGATTTCGAGATCGCACTCTCAGGAGCGACGTCCGAAGACGTCGACACGGCGCTTGGACCGGGGTTGTTCGGCATGGCCGAAGAAACCGGCACCGAGCTGAATGAGGCGATCAACCAGGGCGTGCGTGACGGTCTTGGCCTGGGACAATCGGTTGCGCGCCATCTCGCGCAGCGCAACGCGCGGCATGCGCAATACAGCGTTGCCGCCACGGCGTGGAGACTCGAGATTCCACTCACGGTCCATGTCGCGATCGGCACCGATATCATTCACATGCACCCGCTGGCGTCGGGCGCGGCGCTTGGTGAGGGAAGTCTCCGGGACTTCAAGTACTTCACATCCGCCGTGTCGCGTCTGGCTGGGGGTGTCTACATCAACTGCGGATCGGCCGTCGTGCTTCCCGAAGTCTTTCTCAAGGCGGTTGCACTCGCACGCAATCAAGGCGTGTCGCTGATCGGGCTGACGACGGTGAACATCGACTTCCTGCGACACTATCGACCGATCACGAATGTGGTGACGCGGCCGACCGCGCGGATTGGACATGGCTACGCGATCACCGGGCACCACGAGTTGCTGCTTCCGCTGCTGGCTGCTGCTCTCATCGAGGGCGGCGCTTCGCACGGTGCCTGACGTGCCGAAGGTGCCTTGGGTGCCTGGGGTGCGGGTGCAAGGGTGCATTGGTGCAAGGGTGCCTGGTGCAAGGGTGCATGGAGCAAGAAGCCGCCAAGCGAAGACTGCCTCGCACCTCTAGGCACCATCGGCCACCCGAGGCACTTCTGGCACCAGCACCCCAGGCACGTAGGCACTTCAGGCACCTCGAGCGTATACAATCAAGAGTTCGGACCCCTGCGACCGGCGTTGAGAGGGGTCCTAGGCAAGCCGGAGTAGCTCAGCCGGTTAGAGCGGGCGTCTCATAAGCGCCAGGTCGGCGGTTCGAGTCCGCCCTCCGGCACCACAAGCACAAAGTTACAAGTTACGAGGTACAAGGCCAAAAGTTGGATCTCGTGACACGCGTGTCCCGGTTTGCTCGTCGCCACGCCTTGTGGCAACCGGCGACCCGTTTGATTGCAGCGGTGTCTGGAGGCTCCGATTCGGTAGCGCTCGCGGTCCTCTTACGCGAGTTGCACGAGCGAGGCGACCTGACGCTGGTCGCGATGGCTCATCTGCATCACGGCATTCGTGGCGAGGAGGCCGATGCGGACCAGCAGTTTTGCGAAGCACTGGCCGCTGAACTCGAGGTGCCGCTGGAGGTCGCGCACGTCGACGTGCCAGCGCTGGCACGACGCGATCACGTCTCCCTCGAAGTCGGGGGCCGTCGCGCGCGGCACGAATTTTTTCGACGCGTCGGTACAGCCAGATCGGCGGATCGTGTGGCGACCGCTCACACGGAAGATGACCAGGCTGAGACGGTGCTCTTTCGCATGATGCGCGGCACGGGACTCCGAGGACTGTCGGGCATCGCGCCGTCGCGCGGGCGTCTCGTCCGGCCCCTGCTCGAGTGCTCGCGACGCAGTTTGCGCGAAGAGCTCATTCGTCGCAAATTGACCTGGCGCGATGACAGCACCAATCTCGATCTGGCAAATCCCCGTAATCGGCTGCGCCATGAGGTCCTCCCGTTGCTGGAACGGCACTTCAACCCTTCGGTTCGCCGGGCGTTGGCTCGTCTCGCCGAGCACGCGCGCGCGGACGAGAATCTCTTGGCCCGCACAGCGGCTGCCGCACTGATCACGATGGTGCGGATTGAGGGCGGCGGCACCGTTCGCCTGGATGCCTCAGCCGTTCGTGCACTTCCAAGTGCAATTGCGAGACGAGTTGTGCAAGATGCCTTGGCGCTCGCGGCTGGCAGCCCCTTCCCCGATGCGGATCAGGTCGCGGCGGTGCTGGCGGTCCTCACGGGCGAAGCGGCCGCCGCCGAGATCTTGGGTGTGCGAGCGGAACATTCTGCCGGTTCCGTGGTCTTAGTACATAGCGGGTCGATCGAGCCGCCTCGACCTTTTCGGCTGAATCTCTCGGTTCCAGGCGCGGTGCACGCTCCAGACTTCACGTGGGTGCTCGAAGCTGAAGGGCCACGGGCATACCAGTCCGAAAGGCTCATCACCGATTCGGTTGATACCGTCGCCGTCGATGCCAGGGGCTTGAGCCCAGGGCTCGTCGTGCGAAGTCGTGAACCTGGAGACCGGATTCGACCGCTGGGGCTCAACGGACGAAAGAAGCTTCAGGACGTCTTCGTCGACCGAAAAGTAGGCCGGGACGAACGCGATCGCGTGCCGGTCGTGACCGATGATCGCGGCAGAATCGTGTGGGTGGCCGGTCACGTGTTGAGCGAGGAGTTTCGCGTCACGGACGAAACAACGGCCGTGATAATCTTGACGTTACGGCGCCGTCAAGCGCCTGGGATGCTAGCGCGGCTTTAGCGCGGCCAAAGCGGCAATAGCACCCGCCGGGAGGGCAAGTTGAATTCCACCCTGAGAAGCCTCGTATTCTGGATGGTTCTCGTGGCCATCGGGGTACTCGTCTGGAACTTCTCCGCCAAGTTTCAGCGGAACGAAACGTCAGCCAGCTTCAGCGAATTCGTCGCATGGGTCGACTCGGGGCAGGTGGCGCGCGTCGAGATTACCGGCAACGAAATCAGTGGCATCACCAAGTCCAATGAGAGCTTTCGGACAATCGCCCCTCCGCAGTACGAAGGTCTCGCCAACAAGCTGATCGAGCGCAACGTCATCGTCGATGCCAAGAAGGAAAGCGGTTCGCCGTGGGTGACCGTGCTGTCGTACTGGGCGCCCATTCTCCTGATGATTGGCTTCTGGGTCTTCTTCATGCGGCAGGTTCAGAGCGGCGGAAACAAGGCGCTGTCGTTTGGAAAGAGCAAGGCCAAGCTCTCCTCGTCGGCACAGAAAAAAGTCACGTTCCGTGACGTGGCGGGCGTCGATGAGGCGAAGGAGGAGCTCCAGGAGATCATCGACTTCCTGAAGGAGCCGCAGAAGTTTCAAAAGCTGGGTGGACGGATTCCCAAGGGCGTACTGCTCATGGGTCCGCCGGGAACCGGCAAAACGCTCCTGGCGCGCGCCGTCGCCGGCGAAGCCAACGTTCCATTCTTCTCGATTAGCGGCTCGGACTTCGTCGAGATGTTCGTCGGTGTCGGGGCCTCCCGCGTGCGCGACCTCTTCGAGCAGGGCAAGAAGAACGCCCCTTGCATCATCTTCATCGACGAGATCGACGCCGTCGGTCGTCATCGCGGCGCGGGTCTTGGCGGCGGCCACGACGAGCGCGAGCAAACCCTCAACCAGTTGCTGGTCGAGATGGATGGCTTCGAGTCGAACGAGGGCGTCATCCTCATGGCGGCCACCAACCGCCCCGACGTCCTGGATCCCGCCCTGCTGCGGCCTGGTCGCTTCGATCGGCGCGTCATCGTCAACCGCCCGGACGTCAAAGGTCGCGAAGGCATTCTCGCGGTTCACACTCGCAAGATTCCGCTGGCCGACGACGTGGACATCCGGGTGCTCGCGCGCGGCACCGCCGGGTTCTCGGGAGCCGATCTCGCCAACCTCGTGAACGAAGCCGCGCTGAACGCCGCGCGCTTCAATCAGAAGGTCGTGCGGATGTCGGACTTCGAATACGCCAAGGACAAGGTCCTGATGGGCGTCGAGCGAAAGTCCATGATCGTGACCGAAGAAGAAAAGCGAGTCACGGCCATCCACGAAGCCGGCCACGCGCTGCTCGCAGTGCTCCTGCCCCATGCCGATCCGATTCATAAGGTCACGATCATTCCTCGCGGTATGGCGCTTGGCCTGACGCAGCAGCTGCCCGAGGACGAGAAGCACAGCTACTCACGCAATTACCTCAACGACACCATCGCCATCCTGATGGGTGGTCGCATCGCTGAAGAGCTGACCACTGGCGACGTGACAACGGGTGCCGGCAACGATCTCGAACGAGCGACCGAGCTTGCCCGACGCATGGTGTGCGAGTGGGGGATGAGCGATGCGATGGGGCCGTTGACCTTTGGCAAGAAGGAAGAACAGATCTTCCTCGGCCGCGAGATTGCCCAGCACCAGGACTACAGCGAGGACACCGCGCTCAAGATCGACGCCGAGGTGAAGCGCTTCGTGATGGATTCCTACAGCCGCGCCACCGAGGTGCTTCAGACCAACAAGAAGGCCTTGCTCAATATTGCCGACGCGCTCCTCGCGCGCGAAGTGCTCGACGCGGAACAGGTACGCAAGCTGGCTCGCGGCGAGAAGCTCGAGGATCCCACGGTGGTCGAGCCATCGCGGCCTCCGGACGAAACGGCTCGCGATCGCGCCCGGGACACCAAGGAACGTCCGCCGCTCGTACCTGGGATCTCGAAGCCGCTTACTCAGGAATAGTATCGGTCCGCGGTCCACGGCCCACGGTCTTACGGTCCACGGCCCACGGTCCCCAGTCCACGGTTACGACGGTTTTTTACCGTAGGCTGGAGACCGTGGACCGTAGACCGGAAGCCGTCGACCGGAGGCCGTAGACCGAATGATCGCACCCCGTCCACGCTTCACGATTCCCCTTCCAGGGCGCGGTTCTCTCGCGCTGGGGTCCCGCACGTTCGTGATGGGCATCGTCAACGTGACCCCCGATTCGTTCTCCGACGGTGGGTTGGCCCTTGATCCGAAGCACGCCATCGACCTGGTGCACACTATGGAAGCGTGCGGCGCCGACATCGTGGATATCGGCGCCGAATCCACGCGGCCTTCCGCTGTTGCCATCGATGCGGCCGAAGAATGGCGACGGCTGCGCCCCGTGCTCAAGGAACTCGCGGGCCGTGTGCGGGTGCCGCTGTCGATCGATACCTATCGTGCCGACACTGCACGACGAGCGATCGACGAAGGCGTCGCGATCGTCAACGACATCAGCGGGCTGGGATATGATCCGGGCCTGGGCCGCATCGTTGCCGCACGCGGCGCCGCACTGGTGCTGATGCACACGCGGGGGCGGTCGCGCGACATGTATGACGAGGCGCGCTATAGCGACGTGACGACCGAGGTGACGCGCGAACTGCAGCGCAGCGTCGAGCGCGCCGTGGGTTGCGGTATTGCGCTCGAGCGCTTGATCGTGGATCCCGGGCTGGGATTCGGCAAGCACGCCAATCACAGCCTGGCGGCGCTGGCCTTCACGGAACGTTTTGCGGCTCTTGGTCGACCGCTTTTGATCGGGCCGTCCCGAAAGTCTTTCCTGACCGTCGCCACCGGCGATCGTCCGCCCGGCGAACGTGACTGGGCGACCGCCGCCGCCGTGACGGCCGCGGTCCTCGCAGGCGCTCACATCGTACGCGTGCACCGCGTGCCGGAGATAGTCGACGTGGTGCGCGTCGCCGACGCGATCCGCGGGAGTGCCGAGCAGCAGCTGGCAGCCGTGAAATGACCTGGCTTTCCGAGCTCCTCCAGCGACCTCCCGTCACGTTCTGGGACGTGATCGACATCATGATTGTGTCGGTCATCGTCTACGAGGTCTTGAAGCTGATTCGCGGTACTCACGCCGTCCAGATGGCGATGGGCATCGCACTCCTGGTCGGCTTGTTCTACGTCTCGCGCGGCGCTCAGCTCGAAACGCTCAACTGGCTGATTAGAAACGTGGTCGGCTACGTCGTCTTTGCCGCGATTGTCTTGATGCAGGGTGACATCCGGCGCGCGCTCGTGCACATCGGGCGGGCGCCGTTCTTCCGGCTGTTTCGTCGCTTCGACCGGCCGGTCAGCGACGATGACACCGTGCAGGAACTGGTCACGGCGGCGACAACGCTGTCCGCCAGGCGAACCGGGGCGCTCATCGTGGCCGAGCGCTCGATTGGTCTGCGCAACTACATCGAGAGCGGCATTCCGCTCGATGCTCGCCTGACCTACGACCTGCTGGTCAGCATTTTTCAATCGACGTCGCCGTTGCACGACGGTGCCGTCATCGTTCAGGGTGACCGCGTGGCTGCCGCCGCATGCTTTCTGCCACTGACGGTCAACCCACGTCTGAGTCGCGAGCTGGGGTCGCGCCATCGCGCTGCCATCGGAGTGACCGAAGAGAACGATGCCATCGCGATTGTCGTGTCCGAGGAATCCGGCGAGATCTCACTGGTGATGAACGGAGACATCGAACGCAACATGGGGCCTGATCTCCTCCGCCAGCGGCTGTCCAGCCTGATCCTCAAGCGACGCACGTTCGCCCGGCCACAGGAGGCGGCGCAGTCGCCGCTCAGCTGATGGCGCTCTCTCCTTTTCGCAACATCGGCCTCAAGTTTCTGTCGATCTGCATCGCCGCACTCCTGTGGCTGGTCGTGGCAGGCGATCAGGTGGTCGAGCGCAGCGTCCGCATGCCCATCGAGTTCCAGAACCTGCCGCAGGGTCTCGAGATCGTCGGCAATCCGCCCGACGACGTGGACGTACGCGTTCGAGGGGGGTCTGGTGCGCTGGGACGGCTGTCACCAGGCGATATGGCCGCTGTGATCGACTTGCGAAATGCGCGACCCGGTCGCCGGCTGTTCCACCTGACCTCGAGCGAGATCCACGTGCCCTACGGCATCGACGTTGTCCAGGTCGCTCCGGCGACGCTGCCGATCGCCTTCGAGAACTCGATTGTCCGGGTCGTGAAGATTCGACCATCGATCGAAGGGACTCCGGCCCCTGGCTACGAGGTCGGTTCGATCGATGTGGACCCGGCGACCGTGGAGGTGATGGGTCCGGAGAATGCGCTGCGTGGTCTGGACGGAGCGATGACCGAGCCTGTCTCGGTGGCCGACGCCACACGTCCCGTACGCGAAGTGGTGACCATCGGCGTCGCAGACCCAGCCGTTCGGTTGCGAACGCCACAAACCGCCGATGTCACGGTCCAGATTGTCCCCGGCGCCTCATCCCGGCTCTTGAAAGGTGTGCCCGTGCAGGTGACAAATCTGGGCGGCGGGTTACGCGGTCGCATCGCACCCCCGACGGTGGTGGTGTCGGTGAGAGGCACTGAATCCGCCGTGGCTGGGCTCACGATTCGATCGGTCGAGGTCCAGGTGGACGCCCGCGAGCTTGCTGTCGGTGAACACATCGCCGAGGTGCGCGTGCGTGCGGACCCAGGGCTGACCATCGAGGGTGTCGCTCCTTCAACGGTACGCCTTCGAATCGCGAAGCCATAAGATCTGTCGGACGTCGAGGCGTAACGTGAGGCTATTCGGAACAGACGGTATTCGCGGCAAGGCCGGCGATCCACCACTCGATCCCACGACGGTGGCCCGTGTGGGAGCGGCCCTTGCCCGCACCCTTGCCGGGTCGCATCAGGGCCGCGCCGTGCGCGTGCTGCTCGGACGCGACACGCGTGAGTCCGGAGAGTGGATTGAGCGCGAGCTCACTCGAGGCATCTGCTCCGAGGATGCAGTGGTTGTCAGCGCGGGCATCCTGCCAACTCCGGGAGTGGCATATCTGACGGGAACCGATGCGTTCGACGCGGGCATAGTCATCTCCGCGTCGCATAATTCCTTCGAAGATAACGGCATCAAGATCTTCTCCGGACGCGGCGAGAAGCTGGAGGCCGCGGTTGAAACTCGCATCGAGACGCTGGTCGCCGATCCCGGGATGGCCGTTGCGGAAGCAGCTCGCCAGCCGCTGTACCAGCCGGATCTGGTTGATGAGTACGTCGAGCACCTCCGAAAGATTCTGTCGCGTGCCGGATCTCTCGAGGGTCGTCGGATTGCGATCGACTGCGCGAACGGCGCCACCTCCGGCATCGCACCGGCGCTGTTCAAGAGTCTGGGATTCGACGTGATCGTCATTGGCGCGACGCCGAATGGGCGCAATATCAACCTTGATTCCGGATCCACGCATCTTGCGGGCTTGCAACACCTGGTGGTTGAACGGTCGGCTCGACTAGGCGTGGCCTTCGACGGTGACGGCGATCGCGCGCTGTTCGTGGACCGTCGGGGCGCCGCCGTCGATGGGGACGCCGTGTTGCTGATTGCTGCTGACTACTTGATGCGAGAAGGACGACTTCCGGGCGCGGCGGTGGTGGCGACGGTCATGAGCAACATTGGCCTCGAGCTCGCGCTGCGAGACCGCGGAATCGCGCTGCTGCGCACGCCGGTGGGCGATAAATTCGTGATGGAGGAGATGGCGCGCCGCCGGCTCACGCTGGGAGGCGAGCAGTCGGGCCACGTCATCTTCGCTGAGCACCTGTTGACAGGGGATGGCATCGGCACGGCCCTCCAGGTCCTGCGCATCATGGCTGCAACCGGCCGCGAGCTCGACGAGCTGGCAAGTGCGCTCGTCACGTATCCACAGGTCCTCCTCAACGTTCGTGTGAGGGAACGGACCGACTACATGACCATTCCCGCCATCGCCGCAACCATTCGCGACGTGGAGCAACGACTCGAGGGGCAGGGTCGGCTCCTGATTCGGTACTCCGGGACCGAGCCCCTCCTGCGCATCATGCTCGAGGGGAAGGACGACCGGGAAATCCGCCAGTGGGCGAACGATCTGGCCGAAACCGTGAAGGGACATTTGGGAACCTGAGCATGGTCAAGCTCTCGGTCAACGTCAATAAGGTCGCGACCGTCCGCAACTCCCGCGGGGGCCGTGTGCCGTCGGTATTGGACGCGGTGCGCGTGTGCATTGATGCGGGCGCCCCGGGTATCACCGTTCATCCAAGAGCCGACGCGCGCCACATCACGGTTGCCGACGTACAGGAGATTGCGGACGAATTGGGTCCTCTGCGCGGACGGGTGGAATACAACATCGAAGGCGACCCCCGGCCGGATCTGGTCGATCTCGTACGGGCTGTTCGTCCCGATCAATGCACGCTCGTGCCAGTCATGGCGGGTGAGATCACGAGTCAGGCGGGATGGCCGCCAGAGACACCTCGTGCCCCGCTCGAACGCACGATTGCCTTGCTGGCGAGCGCCGGCATTCGCGTCAGTCTTTTCGTCGATCCGCGTCCTGATGCCATTCAATGGGCCCGTCATGTGGGCGCCCAACGGGTCGAGCTGTATACCGAGCCATTCGCGCGTGCCTTCGAGCGTGGGCCCAAGGCCGCCGCCGAGAGCTATGAACAATACGTGGCCGCCGCAGAATGCGCGCACCAACTGGGGCTTGGAGTCAACGCGGGCCACGATCTGGACCTGCAGAATCTGACGGTCTTCCGGTCGCTGCCTCATCTCGATGAAGTGTCAATCGGTCATGCGTTGATCAGTCGAAGTCTCTTCGTGGGGTTGCGCCAGGCGGTGCGCGACTACCTCCAGGCGTTGACGCCGGAGTCGACGTGACATCGAGAGGCGAGTTCGTTGCGCCCGTCCTCGCGATGTTCGTTCTGACGGTGCTGGCAATTGAAGCGCCGCTCCTCGCCGCAGGACGTCCGGTTGGCTTCAATGCCCCCGACGGGACAACGCTGGCCGGAATGTTGTACGAGTCGAACCTCCGGCCAGCGCCGGGCATCGTCCTGGTCCACATGCTCGGTCGTTCCAAGGACGAGTGGGCACTGTTGGCCGAGCGCTTGCAGGAAGCGGGCGCGACGGTCCTCGCCCTTGATCTCCGCGGTCACGGCAGCTCTGCGGGCTCACCCGGTACGCTGGGTCCCATGGCCGGGGATGTCGGTGCTGCCATCGACTGGCTGGCGACACGTCCAAACGTGCGGCCAGGGGCCGTGGCTGTCGTCGGCGCGTCGCTCGGTGCCAATCTGGCGGCCATCGCCGCCACCAGCAGGGCCACCGTTCGCGCGGTTGCGCTCTTGTCGCCCTCGCTTGATTATCGAGGCGTTCGACTGGACGCCGCGACAATGAAGCGTTTGGGCGCGAGGCCCGTCTGGTTGGCAGCCAGCAGCGAAGATCCATACGCCCTGCGAACACTCAAGGAGCTGGTCGCTGGCGGGGGGTCACGCGAGCAGTACTTGAGCAGCATTCGCGCGCATGGAACCACGCTCCTGACCGCCGACCCGGACCTGGCTCGCACGCTGATGGACTGGCTTCGACGGACGTTGATATTCTGAGGACGGAAAAGCCGCCGTCATGAAGGCAGAGTCCATTGTGTTCGCCATCGCCGGCAGCCTGTTCGGCCTGATTGTGGGCTGGATCATTGGCAGCCAGCAGGGAGTCACGGCGATTCGATCCGCCGCCCCGCCGGCGACTCAGCAATCGGCGCCGCCAGCCGAGCAGGCGAGCGCTGACGCGCCGCGTGCCTCGCTCGACCAGGGGCGGGTTCAGTCATTGACCGTCACGGCGGAAAACAACCCCAAAGATCCGGAGCCGCGTATACAGTTGGGGAATACGTTTTTCGATGCTGAGCGCTATGCGGACGCGATCGCGTGGTACGAGTCCGCACTGACGATCAACCCGGCTGACGCCAATGTTTCGACCGATCTCGGCGTGGCGTATTACTACACCAACCAGGCCGATCGCGCGGTCAAGCAATTCGAGCACTCGCTTTCGATTGACCCGAAGCACACCAAGACGTTATTGAACCTCGGGATCGTCAAAGCGTTTGGCAAGCAGGATCTGAGCGGGGCAGCCGCCGCGTGGGAGCGTGTTGTGGCCCTCGCGCCGGACAGCCCGGAAGGGGAGCGCGCCAAGAAGGCGCTTGAAGGTTTGCGCGACGCTCATCCGGTGACACCACCAGGTTCAGGAAGTCGATGACAGTGTTGTTGCGAACGTTGCTGTTCTTTCTTCTCGGCGTATTCCTGGTGCGCGCGGCGGTGCGGCTGCTGGGTGGAATCGCCCAAGGCGTGTCCGGCGGCACACAAGCGAAACATCAACCGACACAACCAGCGGCGGTCAAGATGATGCGCGATCCGGTCTGTGGCACGTACGTAGTCCCTGGGAAAGCGCTCGAGCTCGCGCGCGGCCGCGAAACGCTGTACTTCTGCTCGGAGAAGTGCCGCGAGCAGTACTTCCAGAAGAGCTGAGTCACAGCCGATTTCTCCGCGACTCACTTGAGAAAAGAACAAATTCAACACGAAGGCCACGGAGGCCACGAAGAAACCGCTAGGTTGCATTTCCGTTCGATTCAACTGAACCGTTTGAGGCGGAGTGTCGCTATTGACCCGCACCGAAGAACAAGTCCGCGCTGATATCGTCGAAGTGGGTCGTCGTTTGTGGGAGCGCGGCTACGTTGCCTCCAACGACGGCAACATCAGCGTGCGTCTCGACGACCGGCGCATCATCACGACCCCCAAGAGCGTGTCGAAGGGTTTCATGACGCCCGACATGATGGTGGTGACCGATCTCCGGGGTACGAAGGTGGCGGGCGAGCGCGACCCTTCGTCCGAGATCAAGATGCACCTGCAGGTGTATCGCGATCGGCCTGACGCCCGAGCGGTCGTCCATGCACATCCCCCGACGGCCACGGGCTTTGCGGTGGCCGGCATTCCACTCGACCGTGCCGTATTGGCCGAAGTGGTGACGACCCTTGGCAGCATTCCCATCGCCGAGTACGCCACACCGTCAACCGACGAGTTGCCCGCCGCCTGCAGCAAGTACCTCAAGGCGCACGATGGGTTGCTGCTCGCGAATCACGGGGCGCTGGCCATCGGGCCCGACCTCTTCACCGCCTACCATCGGATGGAAACGATCGAGCACTTCGCGAAGATCAGTCTGGTGACCCGCATGCTGGGTCGCGAGCATCTCCTCTCGCGTGACGAGGTCCAACGGCTTCAGGGACTTCGCGGGATGTACGGGATTGCGTCACCGGCCCCCGTTTGCACCGATGACACGATGGTCATGAGCGCCGAGGGTCAGATGGAATGTCAAGTGGTGCAGGCGCCGGTAGCGCCGGCGGGCGCACGGCTCGTGGCCGACGCCGTCGGCCTGCAAAGTCGCCGCGTGGCGGGCGTTGACCGTCTCGCACAACTGAGCGGCGACGGCGAAATTCGGCTAACATACCGCGAACTGACGGCCCTCATCGAAGACGCTGTTCGCAACTTGAAATGATTCTTCCGGGGACCGTGGACCGTAGACCGCGGATGACAGGCGGCGCGTCAGCGCCGCGAGGAGACGGTGAATGGGTGAAGCACTCGGGATGGTCGAGACCAAAGGTCTGGTCGCGATGATTGAAGCGGCCGACGCCATGGTCAAGGCCGCCAAGGTGTCGCTCGTCGGGTGGGAGAAGATCGGCGCCGGCTATGTCACGGCCATCGTTCGAGGCGACGTTGCCGCTGTGAAGGCGGCCACCGATGCTGGAGCGGCCGCTGCGCGACGGGTCGGTGAGCTCGTTTCGGTTCACGTCATTCCACGTCCGCACGCCAATCTCGAAGACGTTTTGCCGATCGGCAAGGCGAACGCGAAGGTTTAAGGCGCGTCACGCCGCCCGTGGTGAAAGGCCCACGCTAGCGCCATGGTTCTCGCCAGAATCGTGGGCACCGTCGTCGCGACGCGGAAAGATCCGCGTCTGGTCAGCAACAAGCTGCTGCTGGCTCGACCGGTCGACCCACGCGATCGCAGCCGACTCGAAGGTGGATACCTCGTCGCTGTCGACACGGTTGATGCCGGTGTCGGCGAAACGGTGCTCATCGTCAGCGGCAGCTCGGCTCGCATGGCAGCGGGCATGAAAGACTGCCCGGTCGATGCCGCCGTCGTCGGCATCGTCGATGCCGTGCGATCTCAGCGAGTAGCCAGCATGCAGATCGCCAGGGTGATCGGTGATGTCGTCGCGACGCGCAAAGAGCCCACCCTCGAGGGTGTGAAGCTGCTGCTCGTGCAGCCGGTGGCGCTCGATGGCAGCGACGCGGGCCGTCCACTGGTTGCCGTGGATTCCGTGGGCGCTGGCATCGGTGAGCACGTGTTCTTCGTGCGAGGGAAAGAGGCCAGCTTCCCGTTCTATCCGGTCGAAGTTCCCGCCGACGCTGGGATCGTCGGGATCGTCGACCACTGGTCGAGTGAGGCCGGGCTCAATCCCCAGTCACAACAATGATTCTGGCAAGAGTTGTCGGCGAAGTCGTTGCGACGCAGAAGCGTCCCCAGTTCGAAGGCGCGAAGCTCCTCATCCTTCAACCAGAAACTCCGGTTGGCGCCAAGGCCGGTGCGACGCTGCTGGCGATTGATTCGGTCGGGGCCGGTCGCGGCGAGCTCGTGATTGCCGTTCTCGAAGGCCGCGCCGCAGGCGAAGCGTTGGGACGTAAGCTCTCTCCGGTAGACGCCGCCATCGTCGGCATCGTCGATCAGGTGGACCTGCAGGAATGACCGACGACGAGCTGCGCACGCTGGTTCGAGAAGCCATCGCGCGCCATCTCGGCGGAGATCCCACCCACTCCGCCTCAGTCGGAACGCCAGTCCCCGCCCCGCTCTGGCGCGCCCATCCAAGTTTCGGCAAGTTCCTGGTGCCGAGAGGAGATGATGAGGGCGGTCCGTGTCTCATCGAGCCAGCCGTGCACTGTAACCACTGCGGGTTCTGCCAGTCCCACGGGCACTAGGGTTCGTCATCCGAGCGCGCGTGACGCTGCTTGCAGGCGCAGCCGACTCGACCTGCACCTCCCGGTTCGTGGCGTGAAAACCCGCCTCTTCGCGCGCGCCAATCATTGACGACGGCGGCTTGGATAGTCCGCGCAGCGATGCACAATCGTTTGGATGCACAGGTGACTTGAGTGGTAGTGGCAAATCAAGGCCGCTATCGCAACGAGCGCTCCGAGCCTGGTTTTTCCGAACCTGTCACGCCACTCACACGGGAGGCGCTGGCCGACTCGGCTGTACCTGCATCGTTCGCGCTGTGTGCGCTCGAGCCTCCGCGGCCAGGACCGCAGCTGATCTCGTAGCCTTGGGGTCTAACTGACCATCGGCATCGATAGCGTGGCGGAGGGGCGGGTTTTCCACGCGGCGAACCGGGCAGCGTCAGGCAACCCGTTTGCGCCACAACACGTGGCTCCATGCGCCAGCTGGTGCTGATGAAATCGGCCGCAAGCGTCAGACTATGATCGTCTCGTTCCCGTGCCCCATCGCGTTCTCCTGACCCGCCGCATCCCCTCCTCGGTCCTCGCCAAGCTCGAAGCTGAGTGCGACGTCGACCTGTACGCCGGGCCTACGGCGATCGGACGCGATGATCTCCTTCGGCGTATCGAAGGCAACGAGGCGCTCATCTGTCTACTTACCGACAAGATCGACGCGGAGGTCATTGCTGCCGCAGGCTCTCTTCGCATCGTCGCCAACATTGCCGTCGGGTACAACAACATCGATCTCGATGCGTGTCACAGCCGAGGCATTATCGTAACGAACACGCCCGATGTGTTGACCAACGCGTGTGCGGACTTCACGTGGGCGCTGATTCTTGCAATCACTCGCCGGTTGGGCGAGGCGGAGCGACAGCTTCGAGCCGGACGCTGGAAAGGGTGGGCTCTCGACCACATGCTGGGGACGGAGCTTCGCGGCAAACAGCTTGGCCTTGTCGGCGTTGGCCGAATCGGCCGGGCAGTGGCTGACAAGGCTCAGACGTTCGGTATGACCGTGGTGTACAGCGCTCGACGCTCGCTTTCTCTGGGGAGTGCCACACACCTGCCGCTCGACCGGCTCCTCGCAACCTCGGACGTGGTGTCACTCCACTGCCCATTGACTCCGGAGACGCGACATCTGATCGATCAGAAAGCCCTCACCAAGATGAAGCGGACGGCGTATCTGATCAACACCGCGCGCGGCCCGATCGTTGACGAGGCCGCGCTGGCGTGGGCGCTCAAGGAGCGCCTCCTGACGGGTGCCGCGCTTGACGTGTACGAGGACGAACCGCGAGTACACCCCGACCTGCTGTCGCTCGAAAACGTGATGCTGATCCCGCACATCGCAAGCGCAACCACCGAGACCAGGACCGCGATGGCCGATCTTGCCGTCTCCAACGTGCTGGCGGTTCTTGGTGGAAAACCTCCGCTGACACCGGTATGACGGCCGCGCCGAAACTGCCACGTCGCCGGCGTGCCGCTCCCTCGCCGGCGCAGGTCGCGCGAATCATGCAGACGCTGGCGCGTGAAATCGACGAGATGGAGCGTCCCGCGATGGAGAAAATCTCGGGCGAGCATGGCAAAGACGCGTTTCGCATCCTGATTGGGACGTTGCTATCGGCGCGGACTCAGGATGCCACCACGCACGAGGCTTCGAATCGACTCTTCCGCGTCGCGGGAACCGCGAAGACGATGGCCGTGCTCAGCATCAAGCAGATCGAACAGCTGATCTACCCGGTGGGCTTCTACCGGAATAAGGCCCGATTCGTCAGAGCGACCTGTCGGGCCCTGGTCGATCGCTTTGGCGGCCACGTGCCGGCGACGCTCGAGGAGCTCGTGACGCTTCCCGGTGTCGGCCGCAAGACGGCAAATCTTGTCTTGATTCTGGGCTTTCAGAGTCAGCAGAACATCTGCGTCGATACGCACGTTCACCGCATCTCCAACCGTTTCGGCTGGGTGCGGACCGCCGATCCCGAGCAAACCGAGCGTGCGCTCTACGAAGTGATCGAGGCCCGATGGTGGCCGTATCTCAATCAGTATTTGGTGACGTGGGGCCAAAACGTCTGTCGGCCGCTTCATCCGCGATGCGAAGGGTGCGCGGTCGCGAACGACTGTCCGCGTCAGGGCGTCCGCCGGTCGGCCCGGAGCTGATGGGTATAATCGCTCCGACTGATGTTGTGGCGGAGTCACGAACAGGCCAAGGCCGGCTCCGTGTTGGCGTTCCATGCTTCGGTGTTTCCGTGGTTGAAAAGGAGTAACCATGCGTTTCGTGCGACTTGGCGTGTTGATTGGCGTTATCGCGCTTGCGGCCGGGCCTGCGCTCAGAGCCCAAGGGACCGCCAAGCCCTCTTCAGAAGCCGGGCCGATCGTCGTCATTGAGACCGAGAAGGGCACGTTCGAGTTTGAAACCTATCCCAACGAAGCGCCCAAGACCGTAGCACGCATTCTCGAGCTCGTGAGAAAGCGCTTCTACAACGGCCACCGCTTTCATCGCGTCGTGAAGGACTTCGTGATCCAGGTTGGCGATCCCGCTTCGCGTGACTTCGCCAAGAAGGATTCGTGGGGCCGCGGAGGGAGCGGCACGCCGATTGGGGTCGCCGAGTTCTCCAAGTTGCGCACGCACGTGCGCGGCGCGGTCGCAATGGCGCACGCTGGGGACGCAAGCAAGGCCGACAGCCAATGGTACGTGACGCTCGCTCCCGTCCCTCGCCTTGACGGCGGCTACACCGTGTTCGGCAAGGTGACGACCGGAATGGACGTGGTGTTGAAGATCGAGGCGGGCGATCGCTTGATTAGAGCAACCGTGAAGGGGGAAAAATAGCGACCTTGCCCTTGAGCATCGGATAGCGGCTCACCAGCTCGGCGGGCATCGGTTCCGCAATTGGCTCGTCGAGCATGTGCCGCAGCACTGCGGCATCGGCAATCGCTTGTGCGGCAAAGTGGTTGTTGAGATAGATGTAGCGTTTCTTGACGAGCGCACCGGCGGTCTTGACCGCCGTCGCGATCGGCCTCAGCTCTGCCTCCGAATACAGGTAGTTATAACGATCCTCTGCGTTCTCGTGCTCCCACCATTGCTCGGCGTTTCGGCCATGAAGCCGCATGTAGTAAAAACCCTTCAGGTTGGGCATCAAATCCTGACGCACTGAAAAGCGGAACTTGGGCTCGTCGATTTGAGTCCAGGCCGCGCCATGCTCGTGCAGCAGGTCGAAAGTGGCTGCTGCTGCATCGCTCCAACTGCGATGTCGGAGCTCGACGGCCACGTTGTAGTCGGCAAACGTCTCGAGCAACCAGCCAAGGTATTCGCGTGTTTCTGGTGTGCTCTTGAAGCTCGCCGGAAACTGCGCCAGCAAGGGTCCCAGCCGCTCGGCGGTAGCCAGCGGCTCGATCCCACGCTTGAAGGTGTCAATGTCGCCGACCCGCACGGCAGTCTGGTCGAGGGCCATCTTCGGGTGCGTGAACTTCTGATACAGCTTGACGGCAAACTCGAAGCCGGGAGGGGTCCGTTTGACCCACCCGAGACTGGCGCTATCTCGTGGTTGGCCATAGAACGTCGAGTTGATCTCGACGGTGTTGAACCGTTCCGCGTAGAACGTCAGCTCGTCGAAGCCTCGCGGTCGGTTGCCGCGTTCGGGGTAGAAGATCCCGTTCCAGGTGCCTCGTCCGCCGGGGTAATTCCATCCTGAGGTGCCAATGCGGAGCATTTAGAATAGGTAGTTTAGGGTGCCTGCAGTGCCGGAGGTGCCTACGGTGCCTTATATGCTGGTGCGTAAGGTGACTAAGTGCGTAGGGTGCTTAGGTGCGCAAGAGCTCAGGTGCTAGCACCTTGTGCACTCGCACCTAAGCACCTTGGCACCTTGAGCACCTTTGGCACCAGCACCCAGGCACGTCAGGCACTCCAGGCACCCCAGGCACTGTCCGTCGATGTTAACCGTCAACGAGATTTTCCATTCGATTCAAGGCGAGTCCACCTTTGCCGGTGTGCCATGCGTCTTCGTCCGCCTGACTGCGTGTGATTTGCGCTGTACGTGGTGTGACACGCCGTACGCGTTTCACGAGGGGCGAAAGATGTCGATCGACGAGGTCATGGCAGAGGTCGAGCGGTTGGGCGCGCCGTTGGTCGAAGTCACCGGTGGGGAACCCCTCCTGCAGCCGGATGTCTATCCGCTCATGGACCGTTTGCTCGACCGTGGCAAGACCGTGCTGCTCGAGACCGGAGGCCATCGCAGCATCGAGAAGGTGCCGAAACGCGTCATCCGAATCGTTGACGTCAAGTGCCCGGGTTCCGGGGAAAGCGACCAGATGGATTGGGCCAACCTTGGACGGCTCACCACCGCCGATCAGGTCAAGTTCGTCATCAAGGATCGAGCCGACTACGAATACGCGCGAGCGGTGGTTTCGCGTGAAGCGCTGGCGACACGGGTTGCGGCCGTTTTGTTCTCACCGGTTCATGGGGTGCTCCACCCGCGCACGCTGGCCGAGTGGATGCTGGCCGACGGAGTACCGGCACGTCTGCAGCTCCAGGCTCACAAATACATCTGGTCGCCGGACACGCGAGGGGTATGACGACGACACCGTCGAGTAGTCTGCGCGCGGTGGTGCTATTGAGCGGGGGCCTGGATTCCTATACAGCGGCCGCGGTCGCTAGGGAGGAGGGTCGTGAGCTGTATGCGCTCACGATCAACTACGGGCAGCGGCATCAGCACGAGCTCGAGGCGGCGCGAGCCGTCGCCAGCACCCTGAGGGTTGTTCGCCATGTGGAGCTCGCCATCGATCTCTCGCAGTTTGGCGGCTCTTCGCTGACGAGCCCGATGCACATTCCCAAGGACCGCGCGCTCGACGCTGCGGACATCCCGTCGACCTACGTTCCGGCGCGCAACACCGTTTTTCTCGCGCTTGCGTTGGGCTGGGCCGAGGTGATCGAGGCCAGCGAGATCATCATCGGGGTCAACGCCGTTGACTACTCCGGCTATCCCGACTGCCGTCCCGCATTTATTCAGGCCTTCGAACGACTGGTGTCCGTCGCCACACGAGCAGGCGTCGAGGGACAGCCCATTCGCATCCGAACGCCCCTCATCGCGCTCTCGAAGGCCGAGATCATTACGCTCGGCGTTTCGCTTGGAGTGGAGTACGGAATCACGCACAGCTGCTACGACCCACGACCGGATGGCGCGCCCTGCCGCCACTGCGATAGCTGCCGGCTTCGCGAGCAGGGCTTTCGCGCGGCCGGGATCGCCGACCCGCTCCTCTTACGCTGCGCGTCGCCGCCGACGGGCTGTTAGAATCTGCCTGTGGCTCAGCCACTGCGTCGCCAGGTTCTGCTGCTCAATATTGCGATCCTGATTCCCGTCTTCGTCGCAGCGGGGTGGTCGTCGCGGGTCACGTACCAGGAACAGATCAAGCAACTCGAAGCCGAGGCCTTCTCACTCGCCGGCTCGATCGTGGTGTACCTCGAGCGCGGTCTCGACATCAGCGATATTCGAATCGTCATTGGTACGATTCCACTGCCACCTGACGCGATCATCACCATCACCGATGACCAAAATACGGTCCTGGCGCGCAATCAGGACGCTCAGCACTATGTCGGGCAGATCGAGCCTTTTCTTCGTCCTCCGAGGATCCACCAGCAATCGCGATTCTCATGGACACCGATGGTGTCGAGCGCGTCTACTCGAACCAGATGTTCGCGAACGGACCCTGGATGATTAGAGCCGGGATCCCGACCGCCGTCGCCAGGCAACGCATCCAGCCTCTGCTGCTTCGCAATCTCAGCATCGCGCTGGGTGCCACCTGGCTGACAGTTCTACTAGAGTTTCTTTTACTCCGTCCCTACCAGGCGGCGTTCGATCGCGCCAAAGGCTACGCGTCGCGTGTGGCGGATGGCGACCTGAGCCCGCCAAAGACCATCCCGATGCCGTCTCAGGAACTCGATACACTGCAGAGCACCCTCGTGACCATGGTCAATCGACTGCGAGAGGCTCGCGGAAAGCTGGCGGCGCAGGTTGTGGAGGAGCGTCGGATCCGCCAAGAGCTCGAATCGCTGCAACGTCAGGTCATTCGTCAGGAACGACTCGCCGCCATCGGCGTCCTCGCGTCTGGAGTCGCGCACGAGCTGAATAATCCGCTCCAGGCCATTCTGGGGTCGGCCGAGTTGCTGCAGGTTCGCGAGGAACTGCCTGCCGACGCGCGTGCGGAGTTGGTCATGATTCAGAAGGAAAGCGCGCGGGCGAGCGCCATCATCCGCAACCTTTCGCGCTTCAGCCGGCAGCAGCCTGGCGATTCGACTCCCGTGCGACTGCGGGAGGTTGTCGATTCGGTAATTCAACTTCGTGAACGGCGGTTGACCGAGGCTGACATTCGGATATCCGTTCAGGAGACGGGCGATCCTTTGGCCATGGCTGTCTTCGAGGAGTTGCAGCAGGTCGTGCTCAACCTGATCATCAACGCGGAGCAGGCGGTGATGGAGACGGCGCCTCCTCGTAACATCGATATCAAACTCGAACGGGTTGAGGGCAAGGTGCGAATGGAGGTCCACGACTCCGGCCCCGGTGTGCCGCCCCAGAACGAGCCCAAACTGTTCCAGCCGTTTTTTACGACGAAACCATCGGGCGAGGGCACGGGGCTTGGCTTGTCGGTCAGCTACGGCATCGTCCAATCCCATGGAGGCGCGATCGGGTTCCGGCCCGGTGCTATCGGAGGCGCGGTCTTCTATTTCGAGCTTCCGGTTGCTGTCGCTCAGCCGGCATGACGATTCGTCTTTACTACGACGAACCGTATCGAGCAACGTTCGAGGCGACCGTCACGTCGTGTGTCACGCGCAACGGCGCGATCGAGGTGATGCTCGACCAAACCGCGTTCTATCCAACCTCAGGCGGTCAGCCGCATGACCTCGGGACCTTGAGCGGTGCGCGGGTGCTCGATGTGGTGGATACGGAATCTGAGGAGATCGTGCACGTCGTTGATGCACGGCTCGCCGAGGGTACGCGCGTTCGTGGTGCGATCGACTGGGAGCGGCGGTTCGATCACATGCAACAGCATACCGGGCAGCATGTGCTGTCGGCGGCCTTCGATCGAATGTTCGGGGTCCGCACTGAAAGCTTCCATCTTGGCGTCACGGCGGCGACGATTGACCTGGCGCGCGAGGTTTCGGTGGAGGAAGTGCGAAGAGCCGAGGACGAGGCCAATCGCATCGTGTGGGAGGATCGGCCGGTTGCGATCCGGGTTGCCACGCCCGAGGAGGCTGCGAATCTTCCCCTCCGGAAGGCTTCGCTGCGGTCTGGCCCGATCCGTCTCATCGAGGTGTGCGATTTCGATCTCTCCGCGTGTGGTGGCACCCATGTCTCACGCACTGGCGCCATCGGTATCGTTGCGACTACGGGAACCGATAAGTTTCGCGGGGGCTCGAGAATCGAGTTCGTGTGCGGTGGCCGGGTACTCGCCAGGCTTCGCGAATGGCGGGCGGCGATCGGAGATGCGACGCGATACCTGTCGGTGAGTCCCGCTGAGCTGTCGATTGGAATCGAGCGTCTACAGTCCGACTCGAAGCAATACCAGCGGACGATTCGCGTGCTGCACGAGCAACTGGCCGCCCATGAAGGACGGCTCTTGATTCAGCGGGCACGGCGACTGCCGGATCGGCTGTTCGTCGCCGAGGCCCTGGATGGGTGGGATGCTGCCGGACTCAAGGCGCTGGCGGCCGCCGCGGTTGCCGAAGAACCGTTGGGACTTGTTGTGCTCTTCAGCCGTGCGACGCCTGCCCTGGTGGTCGTCGCGCGCGGCGCAAAGGGTGGTGTCGACGCCAGTGCCATGTTGAAGGCCCTGACGGCCAAGTTTGGAGGGCGCGGTGGCGGAAGGCCTGAATTGGCCCAAGGTGGCGGATTGGATGCGGACACCGACACCCTGCTAGCGGAAGCGAACCGTTTGCTCACTCAATCCTGAACCTGCGGTACAGTGTGCCCTCCTGACGGTGGACTCGGTGCGGCTGACCTCACATCGGTGGGCGCTTGGGGGCTCAAGGAACACCGACATGTCACAGATTGCGCGCTGTCTACTGGCCGTTCTCGCTCTTGGCCTGGCGCGATGCTCGGCAGCCGAGCCCGAGGCGACCGTCTTCGGCGCCCTCAATACCGCTCGCATTGCAGCCGCCGACAAGGAACCGCACAACTGGCTGACACACGGTCGGACGTACTCGGAACAGCGGTATAGCCCGCTGGCGCAAATCACGACCGACAACGCTTCGCAGCTCGGTCTGGCGTGGACGTATGAGTTGCGGACCGCTCGCGGAGCTTCGGCCACACCAATCGTGGTCGACGGTGTGATGTACGTCACTTCGTCGTGGAGTCTCGTGTATGCCCTGGATGCGGCGACCGGTGCGGCCAGGTGGCTCTACGATCCGAAAGTCGATCGCGCCAATGGCAGCAAGGCCTGCTGCGACGTCGTCAACCGCGGCGTGGCGATCTATGGGGACAAGGTGTTTGTCGGCGTGTTGGACGGACGCCTGGTGGCGCTCGACGCGAAGACGGGCGCGGTCGTCTGGGAAACGCTTACCGTTGATCAATCGCTGCCGTACACAATCACGGGCGCCCCCCGCGTCGCCAATGGCCTCGTGTACATCGGCAATGGCGGAGCGGAGTACGGTGTCCGAGGCTATGTCTCGGCCTACGACGCTGAGAGCGGCAAGCTGCGCTGGCGGTTCTATACGGTCCCCGGCAATCCCGGCGCTCGGCGCGATGGCGCCGCCTCAGACAGCGTCATGCCCAAGGCAGCCGAAACCTGGACCGGCGAATGGTGGAAGCTCGGGGGCGGTGGAACGGTCTGGGACGCCATCGTGTACGACCAGGAGTTCGATCAACTCATCATCGGGGTCGGGAATGGGTCACCGTGGAACCAGAAGGTCCGATCACCCGAAGGCGGCGACAACCTGTTTTTGTCGTCGATCGTGGCCCTGGATGCGAAAACGGGCGCCTACAAATGGCACTACCAGACGACGCCCGGTGAAACGTGGGACTACACGGCGACCCAGCCAATCGTCCTCGCTGATTTGACAATTGGCGGGCAGCGCCGAAAGGTGGCGATGCAGGCGCCCAAGAACGGCTTCTTCTATGTCCTGGATCGCACGACGGGCCAACTGATTTCCGCCACGCCACTCTTGCCTTTGTACCCGACGAAATTCACCCCGCCCGGTATGCCCCTGAGTTGGGCGTCGGCTGTCGACTCCAAGACGGGCCGTCCGATCGAGAATCCAGAAGCACGATACCGATCGGCTACTGCCGTCGTGAGACCAAGCACCTTTGGCGCGCACAACTGGCATCCGATGGCGTTCAGTCCCAACACGGGTCTCGTGTACATCCCCGTCCAGGAGCTGGCCTTCGACTGGACGAACGACCCGAGCTTTACGATTAGGCCCGGTCGCTGGAATACCGGCGCCGTCCACGCGCCACTTCCTGATGATCCCGCCGTGCGTGCAGCCATCAAGAAGGCATCGAAGGGTTACCTCATCGCATGGGATGCCGTGAAGGCCCGCGAGGCCTGGCGCGTGGAGCACAAGGGGGCTTGGAATGGCGGCACGCTCGCGACCGCGGGCGGCATCGTGTTCCAGGGCACCATCGACGGCCGCTTCCTCGCGTTGGACGCCCGGACCGGTCGGGAGCTGTGGTCGGCCGTACACCCGGCGTCGACGCTGGCGGGCCCGGTCACGTACTCGGTGAACGGAGAGCAGTATGTCGCGGTTCTCAGCGGCTACGGCAGTGTCTACGTCCTGACGAGCAGTTTGCTCTCACCGATTGAGCCATCGCGGCTCAATGGTCGCGTGCACGTCTACAGGATCGGTGGGACGGCCACGCCGCCGCCCGTTCGGGCCCACGCGTTGACGCCGATGCCAGCGCCACCAGACATCAAGGCGTCAGATCAGGATGTGGCGCGCGGTGCGGCGCTCTACGGTCGTTTCTGCTTGATGTGCCACGGCGCTGCCGCGGCCGGTGGAGCGGTCGCCGACCTCCGACGCTCGTCGAGATTGCACGACGCTCCCGCATGGCGGCAGGTGACCGTCGGCGGAATCACGGCCGTCGGGATGCCGAGCTTTGCCGGCGACGTGTCTGACGAAGAAGCCGAGTGGATTCGAGCGTACGTCGCCAAGCAAGCCGCCGCCTCGTACGCGGCCGAACAGTCGGGGGCCAAGCGCGGGACCGGCCACTAGCTTGGCGCCGCACTATTTCGGCGCCATCCGGAGCGCGCCGTCAAGGCGAATCACTTCGCCATTCAGCATCTCGTTCTCGATGATGTGACGCACGAGCGACGCGTACTCGTCGGGTCTGCCGAGTCGCGACGGAAAGGGAACCTGCTGACCGAGCGACGTACGGGCGGCTTCGGGCAAGGCCGCGAGCAGTGGTGTATCGAAGATACCAGGTGCGACCGTCACGACCCTGATGCCGCTGGACGCAAACTCGCGCGCGATCGGCAGGGTCAGGCCGACAATGCCTGCCTTCGATGCAGCATAGGCCGGCTGACCGATCTGCCCGTCGAACGCGGCAATTGACGCAGTATTGACGATCACTCCCCGCTCGCCACTCGCGTGCGGCTCGTTTTGGACGAGCCTCATCGCGGTCAGACGAATCACATTGAACGTGCCCACGAGATTGACCCGAATCGTCTTCTCGAACAGGTCGAGCGGGTGCACTCCGTTCTTGCCGATCACCTTGGCCGCCGGCCCGATGCCCGCTGCGTTGATTACGCCGTGCAGTCCACCGAATGATGAATGTGCCAACTCGACAGCTGCAGCGACTTGCTCTTCATTCGTGACATCGGCCTGCGCGAAGCGTGCGTGTGCACCGAGCGCTGTCTCGGCCGCGCGTCCCGTGTCGGCATTCACATCGAGGAGTACAGCGTTGCCCCCGGCAGCGAGAATGGCCTGGGCAGCGGCACGCCCGAGTCCGGAAGCGCCGCCGGTGACGAGAAATGTCCTGTCCTGAATCTCCATGGATCGATCGAATCCTCCTGAGCCTCAGCGTCTCTGAGGCTTGTACGGATCGTCGGGTGGTCGCACGATGGTTCGAGCCAAAAGGCAGCATAACGTAGAATGAAAGACTGCATGATCCGCTACGAACATCACTACTACGCTGGCGACTGGCAGAAGCCCCTGACAACCGACTCGATTGACGTCATCTCGTCGGCGACCGAGAAACCGATTGGTCGTGTGCCGCGTGGCTCGGGTGACGATGTCGACCGAGCCGTGAAAGCCGCACGCGCCGCGTTCGAGACGTGGAGCCGTACCACGCCCCAGGAACGCGTTGAATGGCTGGAGAAGCTGTCCGCCGCGATGAAGGCTCGTGTTCCTCAGATCGCCGAGGCGATCACCCACGAAGTTGGCACGGCCATCGGCTTCTCGACCAAAGTGCAGGCTGAATTTCCCGCGACAATGATCGGGATCAACGGCAAATTCCTGCTCGAGCACCCGTTGGAGCAGGAGATCGGCAATTCGCTGGTCGTCAAAGAGCCCATCGGTGTTGTCGGCTGCATTACTCCCTGGAACTATCCCTTGCATCAGGTGGTGGCCAAGGTTGCACCCGCGTTGGCCGCGGGCTGCACCGTCGTTCTGAAGCCCGCCGAGCTTGCTCCGCTGAGCGCATTGATGCTCGCCGACGCAGCGCATGAGATCAAGCTGCCGGCCGGCGTGTTCAACGTCGTCTCGGGCGCTGGTCGTGTCGTTGGTGAAGGCATTGTCGGCCATCCTGGTGTGGACATGGTCAGCTTTACCGGATCCCTGCAGGCAGGACGACGGGTCGCGTCGCTGGCTGGGGACGGCATCAAGAAAGTCTGCCTCGAGCTCGGAGGCAAGTCGGCGTTCGTGGTCCTGGATGATGCCCCGTTCGACAAGGCGATCGCGGCCGGCGTGAACAACTGCATGCAGAACTCCGGTCAAACGTGTTCGGCGTGGACTCGCATGCTCGTCCCGCGCACCCGCCAGGGCGAGGCAATCGAGCTCGCGAAGGCGCAAGCGGCCAAGCTCACGATGGGCGATCCGTTCGATGCCAAGACCCGGCTGGGGCCGCTGGCGTCGGCCAATCAGCGGGACACCGTCATTGGCTACATCGATCGCGGCAAGCGGGAAGGAGCAACGCTGGTGGCAGGCGGGTCGCGACCCGCGGCGCTCGCGACCGGCTTCTACGTCGAACCCACGATCTTCGCCGACGTCAAGAACAGCATGGCGATCGCGCAGGAAGAGATCTTCGGCCCGGTACTGGCGATCATCCCCTACGACTCCGAAGACGAAGCGGTCAGCGTCGCCAACGACTCTATCTACGGCTTGTCGGGAGGCGTCTGGGGCGGCACGTCCGATCGCGCGCTGCAGGTCGCGCGGCGCCTTCGGACGGGACAGGTCGACATCAACGGTGGCCGTTTCAATCCGCTCGCACCCTTCGGTGGCTACAAGAAGTCTGGCATCGGTCGCGAGCTAGGCCCTCTGGCGATCGAAGAGTTCTTTCAGATCAAGGCGATTCAACGGTAGCGCCCGGCCGGCCCTTTCAACCGTGCCCATGTCACTGCTGCCGGGGATTTCGGCTGCCGCGCTGGTGATGATGGCCGGCTTCTGGCTCGCGGATGTTCTCGGCCGCGCGATTCTCGCCGCTCAAGGCCTCGGCAGCGGTAGCAGTCCCATCTCTGGCGTGCCGGTTGCCATCATTCTGGGTCTGCTGGTGCGGAACGTCTTCCAGCTGCCTCGCACGCTGACACCGGGCCTGAAGTTTTGCGTCACCACCGTCTTGCGGCTTGGCATCGTGCTCGTTGGCATCCGACTGAGCGCCTTGGACGTCATGCGACTTGGCCTGGGTGGCCTGCCAGTTGTGCTCGCTGCGGTCGCGACCGGGCTGATCTTCGTCAGCTGGTTCAATCGCCGCCTGGGACTTTCTCCACATCTCGGCACATTGATCGCTGCGGGTACGAGCATCTGCGGCGTGACCGCGATTGTTTCCATCGCCCCCGCTATCGAGGCGGAGGAGCGAGAAGTCGCCTACGCTGTGGCCAACGTGGTCGGGTTCGGGCTCTTCGGAATGTTGGCGTATCCCTACCTCGCTCACGCGTTGCTGGACCGGTCAGAGACCGTGGGTCTCTTTCTTGGTACGGCAATTCACGACACATCGCAGGTAGTGGGGGCGGCACTCACGTATCGACAGATGTATGAAGACGACGTCGTGCTGAGGGTCGCGACGGTCACCAAGCTGACACGAAACTTGTGCCTGGCTGGCGTCATTCCGCTGTTGGCCTGGATGCACCTGCGCGCGTCACGCGGCACCGGCGCCCGTCATGTCACGACCAACTGGACAACCCTGGTGCCGTTGTTTGTGCTCGGCTTCGTAGGGATGGCAATGGTCCGGACGATCGGTGATGCCACGCTTCGCGCGTCAGGCGCGGCGTACGGAATCTGGAACAACGGAGCATGGAACAGTCTGACGAACCAAGTCGGTGACTTCTGGGCATCGCGGCTGTTTCTTGGAACGGCAATGGCGGCGGTTGGCCTGAATACCAGCCTCGCCGTCTTCAAGGGTGTCGGGATGAGACCTTTTATCGTCGGACTCGCCGGCGCATTCGTCGTCGGCGCCGTGGGGATGACGATGGCGGTGATCTTCGGGAGGTTTGTGTCGCTATGAGCACCCGGTAATCTCGGACACGCCTCCGAAGAACCGAAGCGCGGGAGCACGCGTCACCCGATTTTGCGACGGGCGGGGCGTACCACACTGTGGCGTCTGACCGGCGCGAACCTGAACGACTCGCAAGAAAGCCCTGGCGTTGGCCAGGGCCCTGGCTCTGTCTACACTGCGGGGTCTATCGGGAGTAATAGCGGCACTGCTCAGCGGAGGTATGCCTGTTCACTGCAAGCCAGCCCACTGTCAGCGGACAATGCCAATCGGCGGCAGGGGGGGTGCCACTCGTCCCGTCGCCAGACTACACCTTGGATCCTGCGCCCACGGTGAGCGTCCCCTGAAGGGCCTCTGCCCGAGCGCGGCTGGAAACGCCGCGCCGAGTGCAAGTCACCCGTCACCGCCCCTTGAGTCGCAGCGGTTTTCCGGCTGCCAACGCGACAGCCGCAATCAACTGGTCTCGTTCCTCAGGAGAATAACCGGTACCAGTTGGATGGGGGATCTGCAGTGACGCCACTACCGCCCCCTCGCGGTCGAACACCATGGTGGCGACGGTGTCCGTCTCGCACCGGTTATTGGGGTTCTTGAAATCACCCATGACAATCACGAACTCACCGTCGGCGGACACCTCCGCGGAAGGGCAGCCGACGGCGTGGCTCCACCGGGGTCTCTTTGCAAGGAGCCGACCGTGAAACCCGTCGGCGTGCGGGCCGAAGAACTCCACGGATCCTGGTCCAGATCCGCGCGGCTCTTGCTGGGTCACCGCTCGCCACTGACCATCGTCCGACACGTCGTCGTGGACGCCCCATCCCCACATTAGCGCGCCGAGGAGCTGCTCGACCTGAGCCCGCGAAAATGTGGCGCCTCCTTCACGCCCGACTCCACCCACCTGTGATGGCCATCGAACAGGAATGTGACTGGTGTTACCACTCCACTTGACCGTCAACATTGGAGCCAATAAGTATCCGCGCCGTGCGCCGGTGACCACCGCAACGGTCGTTCCATCGAGACTGAATGCCGCGAACAGCGGCGTACCGACGGTCCGAAGGACGCCCGCGCGACCATCGCGATCCACCGCCCACACGTACCTGTAGTCCACGTTTCCAGCCAGGATCGCGTGTTGGCAGTCTGGCGACAGCGCTACTGTCGAAAATTGGGTGACGTGAATGAACCGATTCGTGTCACGAAACGGCCACTGCCAAAGGAGCGAGCCGGACGGGTCCGCGACATAGAGAGTCGTCTTGGTCGCGGCGGCTTGGCAACGTTCGGGGAGCGGCCATCGAGTAGTGACAATGACATCGCCGTCGACGGGGAGCCGCGACCAGACGGATCGCGCGTCTTGCGCGCACAAGGCGGCTACAGTGCCCAGAACAACAGCGGCGACGAGCGTCACGACCGACCACGCGAAACGCCCGTGGCCAGGCGGCCTGGTGCTGCCCCACCCCGAGCTATCGCGTTCTGATTTGGCGGGAACGTCTGCAAGACGGCCTCCTGCTGGCCAGACCCAGTCCATTGTGACAGGTCCGAGTACGGTTGGCGCCGTATCCTAGGGCGGGTCGCGCTCGCGTCATGCGACATGGCACGTATCGTCAGAAGGCCTTCTGCCATGCGCGATGGGCGTCACCATGTGGGCACGTGCCAAGGGGTCCAGGTCGAGACAGGTCGGCCGCAGACACGTTACGGGTAGTCGCCCAGTGGTGAGCAATCCGCCGAGGACACAATCGAATCGCACTATTCGAGTGGGGCGACCAACTGCGGCGGTTCGTGCCGGTCAGGGTTTGTCGTAGGCTCTAACCTTCGTGCCTTCGTGCCCTTGGTGGCTAGCGTTCTCTGAGTCTCTGAGCCTCTGAGGCTTGCACGTTGTTCGCAACGGCGGTCTCTCATCGCCGAAACTCCACCAACCTCACCAACGCACGATCGAAGACCGCATCGATCTCAGCGTTCGGAACACGGAAGTTGTTCACCAGAAACGCAAACACCAGCGGTTCTCCATCGAGCGTGACGACGTAACCGGATAGCGTGCGAATGTTCGACATCGACCCGGTTTTCGCCCACACGCGCGACTCTGCCGAGGTTCCCCGCATGCGATTGGCGAGGGTTCCGCTCACGCCGGCCTGCGGCAGCGTGTCGCGAAACGGCTGCGCGTGCGTCGGGTTTGACCAGAGCGAGGTCAGGACTTTGATGAGTGAATCAGCCGTCAGAAGGTCATACCTGGACAATCCCGACCCGTCTCGTGGCAGGTACGACTCTGGAGGAACACCCCAAGCGGTCAGTGTCTCTCGCAGCGCGGTGAGGCCCCGGTCCGCTGTAGCCGCCTCGCCAGGCGCTGATAGGGCATAGAGAAGCGTCTCTGCGTAGCCGTTCCGGCTCCACTTCATGGCGACGTCGATGATCTCCCCCAAGGGAGGAGACTGATCGGCGACCAGTTCTGTGGCCTCGTCGGACGCGAGTGGTTCCGGGAGCTGATCGACGTCAACCATCTGTCCGCCGACATCGATGCCGTGCCGACGGAGCGCTTCGCGAAAGGCGTTGAGGTACATCCGGGTTGGGTTTTCCACCGCCGCCAGCAGCGGGACCGGCTTGGCGTCGATGGCGATCTGTCCGCGAACGTCGAGAAAGGTGGTTCCCGCGATCCGCTGAACGTCAATCTTGGTTTCGGATCCGGCCGGGGCCGTTGTGACGCTGTTCTCGACGAAAATGCCGCTGCCAAACGGAGACGTCGTGAGGATGGCGCGGGCGCCAGCCGTCATGGCGGGACCAACCACCACCTCGACCTGGTTTTCGTTGTACTGCAATGCACCGACGGCGGCCCCGTAACCCAACGGCAGGTCATCCCACGACCATCCCATGCCCCAGCCAGGTTCGGCGAACGCGTTGTCGTCCCCGATCACGTCTCCTGCGACGTGCAGAATGCCCTTCGCCCTGATGGCGGCCGCCCAGTCATCAAAGGCCCGCCACCGATCCGGATGACGAGGGTTGATCGTCGGATCACCGTTGCCGATGATGATGAGATTGCCGTCGAGCGTGCCCTCGATGACCGAACCCGTGGCGAGCACCCGCGTGGTGAACCGATAGTTCCACCCCAGTCGCTCGGCTGCGGCCGCGGCCGTCAGAACTTTCTGGTTGGACGCGGGAATCATCAAACGACGTGCTTCAAGGCTATACAACGTCTCGCCAGATCTGGCCGACGCGAGCGCGACCGACCAATGCGCGTGATCGAACGCTTCGGCCCCAAACATCCGGCCGAGATCCTGCGATAGCTGTGAACGAGCGTCGATCTGACGGCTCGCGCGTGATGGGGCCAGTGATCCGGTCGATGAAGCGCAGCCGGCCAGACTGATCGAAAGCGCGATGCTGAGGAAGGGCGCAGGGCTCAGGGCACGGGGCACAGGGCTAGGGCTTGGGCCTAGGGCCTAGGGCTTGGAAGTGGGTGTCGGTGACGGTGACGGTGTCGGGGTTGGGGTCGGGGCTGCTGGGGCGAGCACGGCATCCAGGGCTTTGATGGCCTCGTCGTAGGCGGCGGTGTCCAGCTTGGCCACGCCCGGTTCGCCGTCGCGTGCGCCAAACACTTCGGCGTTCTTCGCGATCCGGACCCGCTCGAACTTTCCGTTGTCGTAACTGCTCGACACCACCAGACTGGGCGTCGCGAGGCCTGTACTCGGCGAGGCAGCCACGAACGACTGCGCTCGCAACGCCGTCAGTTTCGACCAGAAGTCTTGCATCTTGGCCATGTCGACGTCGGCGGGCTTGCCGTCCACCACGCGCTGCCACGTCTCCCCGGCATTCTCGCCAGTGCCGGCGCTCTTTCGGAACTCGAGCGTTTCGGCGCCGCGCACGACTCGCACCTGGGCAGCGTTGAACCCGCGCGTCTCGAACATTTCCTTGTCGCGATAGTCGCCGGCCGCGCTCTTGAGATCGGACATGAACGTTGGGTCCACTGTGAAGATCAAGCCGCGTCCCTGATCCTGAGCGTACACGGCGCCTTCTTCCTCTTTGCCGAGCGCCAGCGTCGCTCGCGCGCTGCCGGTTCCGAGCGAGATACGCGCGACCGGTTTGGCGAGCCCGTATTTGGCGAGGCCTGCAGCGTCCTTCGGTGCCGACGCCGCGCCTTCCACCAGGCGGGTCATCCTGCCGCTGGCGAGTTTTGTGATCAGCGCTTCGATCGCGCTGTAGTCACCGCGCGCCTGAATCGGTTGCTTGACGACCCACTCGCTGCCGCTACGTGCCAGCAGGACGGTGTTGGCGTCGCGTACGACTTCCACCGAATCGATTTTGTCGCGTTCGAAGTCGAGGATCCGTTTGTCTCGCAGGTCGAACGGTTTTTTAGCGAACGTCGATTCGTTGAAGCCAGCGACCAGGAACACCCGCTTCTCGCCCGGCTTCATCGCGTAGACATCGCTCTGCGTCGGGGACTTGTCTCCGATCAGGAGCTGGCCTTCGCTGCCGCCGGCAGCCTTGTACGCCACCGTGATCCGCGGCGTGGCGAGCCCGTAGTCGGCCAGGCTGCTCGCGTTCTCTTCGACGACACGATTGACCTCCACCGCCGAGAGCGCATTCGTCACGCTGGAGATTTCGCTCTGGTCCACGTCCGCCTGAACGGGTGCAGTCATCCGCCAAGTGCCGTCCACCTTCCGAAGGGTGCTGGTTTCGCTGTCCGACGTGATGGTGACTTCCTCGACCTTGTCCGCTTCGACCGTGAAAACCTTGGCCTTCGCTTCGACGCCCGGTGTTGGCCGTTTCGAGTCGACGAAATAGATGTACGCGCCGAGCCCGGCCAGGACGAGGACCAGCGCGATCGTCGAGGTCAGTCTGCCCATGAGTTAGCGCCTTCGCCACCAGGTGTACCCGCCGGCCGCGAATACCAAGCCTGGAATAACGAGCAGTGACAGCAGCATGATCCGCTGCTGCTGATCAGCGGTGAGCGTAATACGCCGATCCTGGGCGTCACGCGGGCGGATGGCAATGAGGTTCTCCTGCTGCGCCAGCCAGTTGACCGAGTTGAGAAAGAAATCCTGGTTGCCCTGAATGCCGATAGCGTAGTTGGCGACGAAATCGGAGTCGCCGGTTGTGACGATCCGGCTTTCCGGCTTGGGCGCATCGGGAGTTGCATTTCCGCTTGCCGGCGTCGGCGGTTCGGTCGCGGGAGCCGATACCGCTGCGCCAAGCGCCACCGGACCCTGGCGATCGCCCTGGTCGCCGTTGAATTCGACTTTGCCCGATGCCAGGCTCTTGAGGTCGGTCTCGGCCCAGCTTTGCGCGCTTGTCTCCACGAGTGGCTGTGCTGTGCGCCCGCCGGCGCCGCCTTCGACCGGACGCACCGACCGTGCGAGCGGAAACCCCGTCATCACCCGGAACCCTTCGGTAATTTGGTGCGTGGGGTACGACGCCGCGACCGGCACCGTGGCATCACCTCCGAACAACTGGCCCATCCCGCTGGCATCAACGACCACATCGTCACCAGTGTCGATCGCCCACTCTTTCAGGAAGGCTCTGATGTTGGCCACATCAGCCGACCCTGGGTCCGGCGGATCCAGCATCGCCATCACCTTGCCGCCCTTGGCGACGAAGCGCCGCAACGCGTCCACTTCTGGCGCGAGAAAATCGGTCTTGGGCCCCGCAATGATGACGACGGTGGCATCGGCCGGAACGTCTTTCTGTTGCGCGATGACTACGGGCGCGACCGAGAAGTTGTCGCGCCCAAGCGCTGCGGCGATGTTCGTGTAACCGCCGCGATCGGAAGCCGTCGTGTCGCGTTCGCCGTGTCCCTGGGTGAAATACACTTTCTTCTCGGCGCCAGTCACGACCTTGATCAACGCATTCGTGATCTCTTGCTCTTCGGTGTTGGAGACGCGCTGCACGCGATCCTTGTACGACATCACGATCGTCCCGTACGATTGAACCTCCGCTTGTTTGGCTCGCGCGGGTTGCCGATCCATGTCGACGTACTCGACGTTGACTCGATCGGACTCGTAGTCGTAGGCGTTGAGGCGGTCGCGGAACCGTTCGAAGTTGGTCTCCTGGTCATAGACCGTGAACTGAACGGGCGCGTCGAGCTCGGACAGGACTTTCTTCGTCTGATCCGAGAGGCTGAAGGCTTGGTTCTCCGTCAGGTCCCAACGCTTGTTTTGCCGGCTCGAGAGGTAGTTGATCGCGATGACGATTCCGAGCCCGACCAGAATGCTGATGATGGAGATGGTGCCGTAGCGAGTCTGGCGGCGGCCATAGAACGACAGCACGTCGCGCCACTGGCCAATCATGTAGATCAAGATGCAGACGAGACCCGCCCAAGTCAGGTAGGCGCCGTATTGCATCCACTCGGGACGAAGGAAGCGGATAGCGACGGCGCCAAAAACCAGCGCCGTGCCGAGCCACCCGATGACGCCGACGATTGTCTTCAGCATTAGCCTCGCCACCGCTCGCTGTCGACCGCCTTCGCGGTCAGGAAAAGTCCGAAGCCGATGAAGCTCAGGTAGTAGATGATGTGCTTGGTGTCGAGGACGCCCTTCGTGAAGTCATCGAAGTGATCCGTCAACGACAGGTGCGAGAGCACTGCCTGCGCGGTCGGTCCCACGAACGAGCCGATCCAGTTGATGACCCACAGCACGAGGAACACGGCGAACGTGATGGTTCCCGCCACAATCTGGTTGCGGGTCATGCTCGAGATCAACAAGCCCACCGAGATGAAGCACCCGCCCATGAGCAGGATGCCGAGATAAGCCGTCAGCACCGGTCTCCACTCCGGGTCACCGTAAAGAAACAGGAGACTCGTGTGGATCAGTGTGACCGCGACCATTGCTGCATACAGGCCCATCGCGCCCAGAAACTTTCCGAAGATGATCTGCATGTCGGTGAGCGGCGAGGTCAGGAGCAGCTCCATCGTCCCCGTTCGCTTCTCTTCTGAGTAGGTCCGCATCGTAATCATCGGCAACAGAAACAGCAGCACGACGGTCACGTTCTGCAACACGGGCGCGATGAGCATCTGGTTGATGTTCATCGTTCCGCCCATGCCCATGCTCATTTGCATGCTCTGGCGGTTGAAGAACGCGAGCAGCACATAGAAGAAATAGCCGTAGATCAGTGCAAAAAACCCGATCACGACATACGCGATCGGCGACGCGAAATAGGCGCGCAGCTCTTTGCCGGCAATGGTCAACACGTTACGCACTGGCGACCTCCTGATCCTTCGGCTCGGCTGCGCCCGTCTCCTGCGGTCGTGTCGCATCGTCTTCGGTCATCAGGCTCAGGTAGATGTCCTCGAGGCTCATTCGCATCGGTCGCAGCTCCAGCAGGCCCCACCCAGCGCGGACCACGGCCGCGGACAGTTCGCGACGGACGTCGCGGCCACGCTCGCTGTCCACTTCGACTTCGGTCACGCCCTCGCGGCCGGTCGTCGCACTCACGCGGCTGACGCCGACGATTCCCGAGAGCGCGGTCTGGACGGCGTCCGACGGTCCCGCCACTTGCAGGTACATCGTTTCCGACCCGCGCAACTGGGCGTTCAGGTTCTCGGGTGTGTCGACGGCGACGACGCGCCCTTTGTTGATGATGACGACCCGCTGGCAAGTCTCTGAAACTTCCGGAAGGATGTGGGTACTGAGAACGATCGTGTGTGAGCCACCGAGGTCGCGAATCAGTTGTCGTGTCTCGATTCTCTGCTTGGGATCGAGACCTGCGGTCGGCTCGTCCAGCACCAGCACTTCGGGGTTGTGCAGCAGGGCCTGTGCAAGGCCCACGCGCTGCCGGTATCCCTTCGAGAGCTTCCCGCAGTGCCGGCTCGACATGTCGGCCACTCGCGTTTTGGCCATGGCCTCGTCCACGCGTGACCTGACTTCGCGCGACGGGACTCCTTTGATCTTGGCGACGAAGGTGAGGTAGTCCCGGACGGTCATGTCCGGATAGAGAGGAGGCGTCTCGGGCAGATAGCCAGTGCGGCGCTTGGCGTCGAGCGGCTTCTCGAACACATCGTAGCCGGCGACGATGACCTTGCCGTCCGTGGCCGGCATGAAGCCGGTGATGACGCGCATCGTCGTCGTCTTACCCGCACCGTTCGGCCCGAGAAAGCCGAGAATCTCGCCGGCCTCGACTCGAAACGACACGTCGCTCACGGCGGTGACAGGACCGTATCGCTTTGTGAGGTTTTGAACCTCGATCATGCTGAACCTTTGTTGTTGATCTGTTTTTCGACCAGGCGGAGCCCGGTAAACTAGCTTCGCGAGAATTTGCCTAGACTGGACGCACCGGCTCCGCGTTGCTAGGGCAGCATTGGCTTGCCCCGCTCCGCCCTTCGACGAGCGCGGGACGAAGTCTAGACGTTGGCGTCACTTATCTGACACAAGCCTTCGATCCTATTCCAACCGTCGAATCCGGGCAAGTCGCGTGCACACCGTTTGCGGTCGCAACCCGCCGCTGGTGACGGTGATTCCCTTGGCAGCGGACCGCGCCGGGCTACCTGCAAGTTAGGACGGCGAGAAGCCCCGATTTGGTCGGCCAGACCGCGGTTAGGATAAGCGGATGCCACTCAATCCCGGATCCAAGGCCCCCGACTTCACGTTGATGAACCAGGACAGACAAGCCGTGACGCTCAGCACGGCGCTTGCGAACGGTCCGGTCGTGCTCGCGTTTTTCCCCGCCGCCTTCAGCTCGGTCTGCCAGCAGGAGCTGTGCACCTTTCGTGACTCCATGGCCGACTTGTCGGCAGTGAAGGCGCAGGTCATGGGCGTCAGCACGGATACGTTCTTCACGCTCAAGGCGTGGGGGGACCAACAGCGCTTTGGCTTCCCGCTCCTCAGCGATTACAACAAAGAGGTCATCCGCCAATACGGGGTGGTCAACCCCGACATGATTGGCCTCAAAGAGATCGCCAAGCGCGCGGTGTTCGTCATCGATCCGGCGGGCATCGTGCGCCACCAGGAAGTCCTGGAGGACGCCAGGAACGAGCCGGACTACAGCAAGGTTCGCGCGGCGCTCGCGGCGCTCTAACACCAGTGGCCAGCTGCCGGTGGCCAGTGGCCGGCCCGACCGGTCTCGCCTGACGCCTGACCGCGGACCACGGCCCACCGACCACGGGCCACGGGCCACTGGCCACTGGCCAGCTGCTATACTGAACATATGAGCAGCCGTTCAGATATTCGCGGGACTGCACCTGAAGTCTGCGACATCGTTCATCTACACCCGGCGCGGGTCGCTGAACTGCGCCAGTCGCTCATTGGAGGCGACGACGTGATCGACCTCGCCGAGACGTTCCGTGTGCTCGGCGATCCGACGCGCGTCCGCATTCTCGACGCGTTGTCGCACGGCGAACTGTGCGTCTGCGACCTTGCGGCGCTCGTGTCGATGTCGGAATCAGCCGTCTCCCATCAACTCCGGCTGCTGCGCCATCTGCGGCTGGTGCGGCCGCGCCGCGACGGACGCATGGTGTTCTATGCGCTCGACGACCGCCACATCATCTCGCTATTCCGACAGGGGTTGCGGCATGTCCAGGAAGCCAGTGGCGGGCTCAAAGCGCAAAGGCGCGCGCGATGACCGCGCCAGCGGTGACGGTTCCAACCGTTTGCACGCGCTGTGCGGTCCATGCGGAGTCCGTGTTTCGCATCGATGGTATGTGCTGCGGCGAAGAGGCGAAGATTCTCCAGCGACGCTTGGGGCCGGTTTCAGGAGTTGAAGACGTTGCGGCCGACATTGTCGGTCAGCGCCTCCACGTGAAGTACGACGCGGCTGTCGTTTCAACCAACGCCATTGTCGAAGCTGTTGCCGAAACGGGCATGCGGGCGTGGCTGGAGCACGAACAGCCGGTCGCGCACCCGTCCGCTCGCAGTCGCAGCCTGCTCGTGCTCACGTCGGGAATCGCCCTGGTGACCGGTTTCGTGCTGACCTTGCTTGACGTCCCCGCAACCTGGCGGATCTCCACGTTCCTGTTGGCGGCAGTAACGGGCGGCGCCTATCCAGCCCAGCGCGCTTTGGCTTCGCTCCGCATGCGCGAGCTCGACATCAACGTGCTCATGCTGGTGGCGGTCGTGGGAGCCGCCTTTCTGGGGGAATGGGCAGAAGCTGGGACGGTGGTGTTCTTGTTTGGCATCGCCCAGTGGCTGGAGTCGCACAGCATGGATCGCGCGCGCGAAGCCATTCGTGCGCTGATGGACCTGTCGCCCTCGGAGGCCCGCATCTTTCATGGCGATCACGAAGAGCTCGTGCCGATTGATCGCGTGACGATCGGCACAGTAATCCTGATCCGGCCGGGTGAGAAGATCCCTCTCGACGGCCTCGTGGTCGAGGGGCGCTCCGACGTCAACCAGGCGCCGATCACGGGTGAGTCCCTGCCCGTGGACAAGAGCGCGGGTGATGAAGTGTTTGCCGGCACCATCAATGGCCATGGTGCGCTCGAGGTCAGTGTCTCGCGCAAAGGCGCCGACACGACGCTGGCGCGAATCATCCATCTCGTCGAGTCTGCCCAGGCGCAGCGAGCCCCCTCCCAACAGTTCGTCGATCGGTTCGCGCGCTGGTACACACCCGGTGTGATTGCGCTGGCGGTGTTGGTCGCGACCGTCCCGCCGCTTCTCGGAGGCGCTTTCGAGACCTGGCTCTATCGTGCGCTGGTCCTGCTCGTGGTGTCGTGCCCATGCGCCCTCGTGATCTCAACGCCCGTTTCAATCGTTTCGGCATTGGCGGGCGCGGCCAGGCGAGGAGTGCTGGTGAAGGGCGGCGTTCACTTGGAGCGACTCGCGGCGATTCGCACGATCGCGTTCGACAAGACCGGCACGCTGACTCGCGCCACACTGCGCGTCACTGCCGTCGTGCCAACGGGAGCCGTCTCCGAAGCCGACCTCTTGACGACGGCGGCTGCGATCGAGGCACGGTCCGAGCATCCGGTGGCGGCCGCTATCGTCGCAGAGGCGCGCGCACGGCGGTTATCGCCGCCCGCTGTGCCAGAGGTTCGCGCGTTGCCCGGGCTCGGCGCTGAGGGCCGCATCGGCGGCGCGCTCGTCGTCTGCGGTAACGCTCGCCTGTTTCAGGAGCGCGGACTCACGGTGCCGGCCGCGACCGTCGCGGCGGCTGAAGAGGTTGTAGCGTCGGGCGCAGCGCCGATTCTGATCGCGCGCGACGGAGTGACTTTGGGAGTGATTGGCGTTGCCGACGAAGAGCGAGAAGTCGCCGCCGATACGATTCACCTGCTGCACCAGCAGGGAATTCGACCGGTCGTCATGCTGACGGGCGACCAGGAGAGGACGGCACGCGCGGTGGGCTCCCGCCTTGGCATCGACATTGTTCGGGCCGGTCTGCTGCCGCACGAGAAGGTTGCCGCCGTCCTGGAGCTTCGGCACGCGCATGGGTCGATTGCGATGGTGGGTGACGGCGTCAACGATGCGCCTGCGCTTGCCGTCGCGGACGTCGGCATTGCAATGGGTGTGATCGGCAGCGATGCGGCCCTTGAAACCGCCGATGTCGCCCTGATGACCGACGACCTGCCACGAGTCGCCTACGCGATCAGGCTCGCCCGAGCCACAGTACGTAACATCCGTGCGAACATCGTGACGTCGCTGGTACTCAAGGCCGCGTTTCTCGCGGCCGCCGTCGCCGGTGTCGCCACGCTATGGATGGCGGTCGTCGCGGATACCGGCGCGTCACTCCTCGTGGTCGCCAATGCGATGCGGCTGTTGAGACAGGGATAGGGAACAGTCCACGGTCGTCGGTCCACGGCCTACGGCTAGTTGTCAGTTCTCAGTTCGACCAGCTCCAGGACGAACACGAGGCACCGAACACAATTCTCAAAGGACTCAGAACTTCCGTGGACCGTAGACCGGTGACTAGACCTTGCGCGGATTGAAGAAGTTGGCATCGACGTAGTCGTCGATGGCCTTCTGATCTGCCGGATGGACGCGTTCGAACTGCAGCCCCATGCCAACGCGAGTGTCGCACCAGCAGACGCGGGCGTCCGCGTCGATGTCCTTCTTCGAAGCCGGCAGCCTGAAGCGCAGGCGAGCCTTGGCGTCGGTGTCGAGCGGGCTCGTGGTACGAATGGCGATGCCGCCGCGACTCAAGTTCAGCGTCAGGGCGGCTGCAATCGTGTTTCCCACGCGATAGGCAATCGGGATGCCGATGACGACCCGCGGGCTCGCCCGCCGATTGAAGCTGTCGGGAAACAAGTGCGGTGCGAGCGACGGCAGGATGTGCTGCACGGCGCTGTACTCGTTGAGGTAACCCGCAACGCCGAGGCGGGCAAGTTCACGAACCTCATCCGCATCGGTCACTGTGCCGCTGAAAACGAGGATGGGCAGTCGCCCGTCATCCAGACGTCGGATGTTTCGCACGATGTCGACGCCGGACGCATGCGGCAGTCGCAGGTCGAGCACAATCAAGTCGAGTTGTGACAACTCAACCCGGAGGCGGGACAGGAGTTCGCCCGCGCTCTTCGCCGTGAGCGCACGATGGCCCGCGCCTTCGATCGCCGCTTTGAAGCGGTCCCGCACGAAGGCGGTGTCGTCGGCAACGAGGACGGTCTTGGCAGTGGCCGCAGCGGGCATTGTGGGTTGAAAGTTGCGCCTGCGTTCGTTGCAGACTCTATCAGGTTCTCGCTATAATTCCGAGGATCTTTACCGTTTTTTCGTGATCAGGAGCGTGGAATGGCTGCCAATTGTCCCGAGTGTGACTCCGTAATCGACATCGACGAACTGGACGTCGATGTCGGCGACGAGTTGGCCTGCTCGGAATGTGGTGCGCTACTCAGGGTCTTCAGTGATGCGCCTCTCGAACTCGAACTTGCCGATGACGAGGACGAGGACGAGGATGAAGACGAAGAGGACGACGACGAGGACGAATTCGACGACGACGGCGAGAATGAAGAAGACCTCGACGAGTAGGGACCTGGCCCCGCTCTCTCCGGCACTCCGCGCGAAAGAGGACGCAGTCCACGCCGTCCTTGCGGACCTCGATTCTGTGATCGTGGCATTCAGCGGTGGCGCCGACAGTGCCTACCTGGCATACACGGCGACCGCCGTTCTGGGTGCCAAGGCGCTTGCGGTGACGGCTGACAGCGCCAGCTATCCCGAGGCACATCGAAAGCTGGCGCTTCGGGTCGCAGGCGAGTTCGGGATTGCCCACGAGATCATCCAGACCAGCGAGCTCGAACGACCGGAGTATCGTGTCAATTCAGCGAATCGCTGCTACCACTGCAAGCACGAGCTGTACTCGGAACTCAGAAAGCTGCAGGAACGGCGCGGATTCGCGGCCATCGTCGATGGCAGCAACGCTGACGATCGCGGTGACTACCGCCCAGGCCGGCAGGCTGCGCGCGAGTTTGGTGTTCGCAGCCCGCTCGATGAAGCCAGCCTCGCAAAGGACGAGATCCGAGAGCTGTCGCGTCGTGCGGGATTGCCCACATGGGACACGCCGGCTTCGGCATGCCTGTCATCCCGCATACCCTACGGCAACGCCGTCACCGAGGAGAAGCTCAGAACGATCGAGCAGGCGGAGGATGTTCTGCGAGGGCTTGGGTTTCGCGTCTTCCGGGTCAGGCATCATGAGACGATCGCCCGCCTCGAGATTGGGAAAGACGAGATGGCGCGTGCCCTCGATCCTGACGTCAGCACCGTGCTGGTCCGCGAGTTGCGCGCGCTCGGCTACCAGCACGTCACGATTGACCTTCAGGGTTATCGTCAGGGCAGCCTGAACGACGCGCTGCGGCTCCGACCGGTCTAGTGTCCCGCAACATGGTGGCCTGTTCTTCTCGGCGGTTCGAGCCGCAACTTCGCTAGTGATTCGCTCCGCCCTCGGGGTGTTGGCGATCGCGTACACCCTGGCGCACCTTCCGTATCTGGCCTCAGCGCTCGAAGACATCGACTCAGTCAACTTCGCTCTCGGGATTCGCGACTTCGATGTCGCACAACATCGACCGCATCCGCCGGGGTATCCCGTCTACATCGGGCTTGCGAAGGTCGGCGCGACGGCCCTGAAAATGCTTGGCACCGGTCCTGCGCCATCGGCGATCGAGGCGCGCACGCTGTCGCTACTGTCGCTGCTCGGGGCCATCGCATGCGTGTTCCTGCTTTATCGAGTGATGGCGTGCTGGTCGTCGGGGGCATCCGCCGAATCCGATGATCTGATCACGGCGCCCTGGCGCTCGTTTGACGCCCGTGCCCTTGGCGCCACCGCCCTCACGCTCGCGTGCCCGCTGATGTGGTACCTCGGCGTTCGTCCGATGAGCGATGTTCCCGGGCTGGCGGCGGCATTGGCTGCCCAAGCCGCGCTTGGCCTCGCGTGGTGGCGTCAGCGGGCGGGCGCGTCAAGTGGACATCGGCTCTCCCCGGATCGTCTGGCGGCTTCGGGTCGGATGATTGTGCTCGGCGCTCTCCTTGCCGGAATCGCGATCGGGTTCCGATCGCAGAACGCCCTATCTGACGCTGCCACTCCTGGCTGGTGTTCTCATCGATCGCATCGGAAGAGGCGTGGCGGGAGCACTGGCCGGCACCAGCGTCGCGCTCAGCGTTGGCGCACTGGCCTGGGCGATTCCGCTCGTCGCTGCGAGCGGCGGCCTCGATGGCTACCTGGCTGCCCTTGGGTCGCAGGCAGGCGAGGATTTCGCGGGCGTCGAGATGTTGTACTCCAATCCCTCGCCACGCCTCGCCGCCTTCGCGCTGCTGCGAACGTTTCTGTATCCCTGGGATTCGGTCATCCTTGGAGGCATCGTTGTCGCCTTGGCCGCGATGGGGTCCATCGCGCTCGTCCTCCGCGATCGCCGAGGACTGACGGCGATTGCGCTCGTCTCGGTCCCTTATTTGGCGTTCCATCTCGCGTTCCAGGACACGACGTTTGTCCGCTACGCGCTTCCCTTGGTGCCGCCGACGGTGTATCTCGCCGTGTGTGGCCTGGAGGCGACCCTTCGACAAGCCGCGCTTCCGGTCGCCGGTGGCTCTTGCGCTCTGGTCGGTCGCGTCCGCGGCTCCCGTTCTGGCGGCTTACGGCAGCGAGCCGAGCCCGACGGCGCGCGTGGTCGCAGCCATGCGAGATGACGCAAAGCGCGAAAAGCCCGGCGGCCTGGCATTCCATCAAACCTTTCAAAGGCCCTTGGAAGCGGAGGATGTTTCCATCGAGCCGCGTCTGGCGTCGCCTCCCCGGCGCGAGTGGCTCGAGCTGAATCGCTACTGGCGCGAGGGACACTCTCAGCCGCTCTGGTTTCTCGCCGACCCGCGCCGTAGCGACCTGGCGCTGATCGATCCTCGGAGCCGAACGAGCCGCCTGGACTTTAACTGGCAATTTCGCTCGTTGTCAGAACTCGGCGGGATGAGGCCGGCTGCGGTCTCGTGGTATCGCATGCCTCCACCGGGCTGGTTCGCCGAAGAGGGATGGGCTCTGACGCCCGAAACGGCTGGCATTGCCCGGCTGATGGGTCGTGGACCGTCGCTCGGTCCGATTACCGCGTGGGTGCGTCGGCGTCCCGAGCCGGTTCGCATGGTTGTCGGGGGCCGTCACCTGGGGTCGCCGACCGATCCGCCGGCCTCGTTCGCGATCGCACTCGATGGCCGAACCATTGCCCGGTGGGATGCGACGCCGGGGTTCTTCGTCCACGAATTCGATGTCCCCGCCGGGGGCCTGGTGGGCGATGGCCCGCTTGCCCGCTTGACGATCGAGTCCCGCTCGGTCGCCACTGTTATCCCGACGGCGATCGAACAGTTCGACCTGCAATCGCGCGGCTCGATGATGTGGGCTTATGACGAGGGCTGGCAGGAGGCCGAATTCAATGCGACGCTTGGCGTCTGGCGCTGGACGTCCGACCGCTCGACGCTACGGATCATCGATGCCAGCACGCCCGTGAGTATTACGCTGCGCGTGGAACGTCCGACGCGCTATTTCGACCAGCCTCCGATCGTGCGCATGAAGGCGTCAGACCGCGTGCTCGGCGAAACGCGCTTCGACCGATCAGAGCTGTGGAGCGTGACGGTCCCGCTTGACGCATTACAGTCGTCACGCGGGCGGGTGGTCATAGAGACCGATAAAACCTTTGTTCCCGCCGAACGAAGCGGTGTGGCCGATCGACGGCGCCTCGGCTTGCGCGTTTTCGGTGTGAACGTGGCAGCTCAGCCTTGACCCGACCGTACTCAGCCTGTAATCTGCGTGCACGCAAGAAAGGGCACCGGATCCCATCACGTGCCTAACGTGATGCACGGAAACTGCCGATTGTACGAAGTGCCACCTTTAACTGGAGAACCTTGATGACCGTGTTTCAACGCCTGGCAGGGCCAGTCACGCTTTGTGTCGTCTTCGCCATCGGAGCAGCGGGTTGCGGTAAGAAGCCTGCGCCAGAACCGCCAGCGCCTCCTCCGCCCGCCGCGCCTGCGCCCCCCCCGACGCCGCCCCCCCCGGCACCGCCGCCTCCAGCCGCACCAGCGCCAACCACTTTGTCAGACGATGAGATCTTCGCGAAGAAGACCATCGATCAGCTCAACAAAGAGGGGCACCTCGGTGACGTGTTCTTCGATCTTGACGAGTCCGCCGTGCGCAACGACGCTCGGCCGCTGCTTCAAAAGAACGCCGAGTGGCTGAAGCGATGGTCGTCGGTCCGGTTCACGATCCAGGGCCATTGCGACGAACGCGGATCGGGCGAGTACAACCTCGCGCTTGGCGATCGCCGCGCAAACGCTGTCAAGGCCTACCTCATCAGCCTTGGCGTCCCGGCGGATCGGATAGCCGTGGTCACCAGAGGGAAGGAATCGCCATTCTGCCAAGAGCAATCTGAAAGCTGCTGGCAACAGAATCGTCGCGGTCATTTCCTGATTACGGCGAAGTAGAGGAAGATCAGCCGACACGAGATCACGAACGGGATCTTCCGCCTGAAGGCGGAAGCCACAGGAGTATGAGCTCCCACGGGAGTATGAGCTCCCACGGGAGTATGAACTCCCACAGGAGAATGAATTCCGTGTGGCTTCCGGCTTTAGCCGGAAGATCCCGTTCGTGTTTTCGTGTTGGACCGGGAGCCGACTCGCTCAGAGGAAGCGTTCGATCCAGCGCGTCGAGCAAATCCCGCTCGGTGATTCGTCCGCGTCCGACTTCTTCACCATCGATCAGCACCACTGGAATCTCGAATCGGTATCGAGCGAAGAGTGTGTCATCGCTGGTGATGTCGACTTCTTCGATTGCGAACGCATGGGACGTCCCAATCTCGTCGAGGAGCGACCGGACGTCCTCGCACAGATGACACCCAGGCTTCGAGTAGAGCGTCAGGCGCCTCACGGTGCGGGCGCAGCCGCACCGGTCCGAACAACCTCGGCGTTCATTTGATCGGCCGCCTCGACTGGATTGTTTGCCGCGGTGATCGGACGTCCTACGACGAGGTACGAGGCGCCTGCCTCCACGGCGTCGACAGCGCTCATGGTTCTCACTTGGTCGTCGTCACCAGTCTTGCGACTGGTTGACCGGATTCCCGGAGTCACGATCAGAAAGTCCGGTCCGCACGCCGCACGAATGGCCGCAATCTCCTGTGGTGAAGCGACGACACCGTCGAGCCCCGACTCCTTGGCGAGGCGTGCGAGACGGACGACCTGGTCGACAACGGTCCCGGGCACGCCCACTTCGGCCAGTCCAGCGGCGTCAAGGCTTGTCAGCACGGTCACGCCAATGACCAGCGGGCGGTGGCGAGAAGCCCGTACCGCTGCATCGCCTGCGGCGTCGACCGCCGCACGCATCATCGTTCGGCCTCCGGCCGCGTGCACGTTGACCATCCACGCACCGGTTGAGACCGCCGATGCGACGGCACCCGCCACCGTATTCGGGATGTCGTGAAACTTGAGATCGAGAAAGACCCGCTCACCACGATCGGCCAGAGATCGCACGATCGCGGGACCTTCGGCAGCGAAGAGCTGCTTGCCGATCTTGAACCCGCCGACATGACCCCGGAGCTGCATGACGAGCGCCTCGGCCCGCGCGGCTGAGTCGACGTCCAACGCGACCAGGATCCGGTTCACGCGTGCACCTCTCGCCGTGGAGACGTATCAATCGCACCGACAAGCCCGGTGACCTGCTGAACGCCGTGTCGCTGCAGATAGCTGCGGAGGCCGTCGATGACCTTCGTCCAGACGAACGGATCGGAGAAATTAGCGGTTCCGATTTGCACTGCGGTCGATCCGGCCAGCATGAACTCGACCGCGTCCGACGCATCGGTGATGCCGCCCATCCCGATGATGGGAATCTTCACGACCTGGTAGCACTCCCACACCATCCGCACGGCGATGGGTCGAATCGCCGGACCGCTCAAGCCACCGAGAATGTTCGACAGCTTCGGCCGTCTCGTTTCGACATCGATCGCCATCGCAAGGAAGGTGTTCACCAGCGATACGGCGTCGGCGCCGGCCTCCTCCGCTGCCCGCGCGAACGAGGCGACGTCGGTGACGTTGGGCGTCAGCTTGGGGATCAATGGGAGCCGCGTCACCTTGCGAACCGCACTGGTGACTTCTGCGGTTCCCGCCAGGCTGCAGCCAAACTGAATGCCGCCTTCTTTGATGTTGGGACACGAGATGTTCAACTCGATGGCGGCGACGCCCTCCGCGTCCGACAGCACGCGCGCAACCTCCGCGTACTCGTCGAGTGTCGTCCCGCAGATGTTGACAATTGTTCGTGCGCCACGCTCGCGCAGCAAGGGCAACTTCTCTCGCACGAATCGGTGCACGCCGATGCCTTGCAGGCCGATGGCGTTGAGCATGCCTGAGGGCGTCTCTGCAATACGCTGTGGCGGGTGGCCCTGACGCTCCTGCAGGAACAGTCCCTTGACGGCCACACCGCCGAGCAGCGACAGATCGACGATGTCTTCGTACTCGAGTCCGTAGCCGAAGCAGCCGCTCGCGGCGATGATCGGATTGGGCAACTCGATCGGCCCGACGCGAACCCCCAAATCAGGCGTGTGCATCGATACCACCCGGGTAGAAATCCCACACTATTTGGGATCCATCAAATACTGGTCCGGCCAGGCATGAGCGTACGAAGTGCGGTCCGCCATCCCCATTGCGGACTGGAACGACACAGCTATAGCAGCCGCCCAGGCCGCATCCCATGACGCGTTCGACGGAAACCTCACATGGCTGTCGATACTTTGCGGCCAGCCTGGCGACCGCCTCGAGCATAGGCTCAGGTCCGCAACCGTAGATCATGACGTGATCGCGCCCGGGCACCGACGCCAACGCCGATTCGAGCGGCGTCGTGATTCGGCCTCGCACGCCGCGACTTCCGTCCTCGGTCGAAAGCACGAGCGTGATTCCCAGTCGTTCGAAGAAGTCCAGATAGAACAACTCGCCGGCTCGACGCGCGCCATAGAAAAGCGTTGTCTTGATGCCGGACAGCATCAGGCGTTCGGCGAGTGTCGCAAACGGCGCCAGCCCGACGCCACCGGCCACCATCCACGCGTCGTGCGGCGTTGGCGAGAACGACTTTCCAAGGGGGCCCAGGCAAGCGACCCGCTCGCCGGGTTCGAGCCCATACAACGCTCGCGTGTTCTGACCGGCGCGTTTGTTGAAGATGCTGATCGCGGCCACGCGGCCGTTGTTCCGAACGACCTCAAAGACCGAGAACGGTCGCCGCAGCAGCGAATCGGCAGGCAATGCGGCCTTGACCATGACGAACTGGCCGGGCTGCGTCTGCTCGCCAATCGCGGGCGCCGCCAGCGTTAGAACGTTGTAGTCCTCCGACAGCCTGACGTTGCTGATCACAGCCGCGTTGATGTCAACGGGCATCTTGGTGAGTATAGCTTCGTAGAGTGCCTGTCGTGCCTAGGGTGCCTATCGTGCCTGGGTGCTCGTGCCTGTGGTGCGCAACGTGCGTTAGCGTGCCTATGTGCGCCGTCCTTCGCTAAAGCACCGAGGCACCGCAAGCACCGAGGCTCCGCAAGCACCGAGGCACGCAAGCACCTTAAGCACCTCAGTCACCAGCACATTAGGCACATTAGGCACCCAGGCACCCAGGCACCTTGCGTACAATCCCCCCGTGCGCTTTCTGCGAATGCTGTCGAACGCGGCGATCGCCGGTGCGCTGGCATCCCTCTACCTGACGATCCTGATCCTGCATCTCAATCCGTCGTTCCCGCTCACGGTCGGCGCTGTGGTGCCGCTGGCGCTCGTACTGGTCGTGGCGTGTGGCGTCTACGTGACGGCGTTCTTCTACGCACTGATCGTCGGTCGCCAGATGCTGGCGAGCGAGGCGTTGTCACCGGGGTGGTTGAGCGTGCGTCTGCTCTCGTGGCTCTGCACGATCGCCGCGGGTGTGTGTGCGACCATCATGTGGCTCAATCTGCGCGTTTTCACGATGGTGCTGGACCCACAAACCGTGACGCGGATGACGGCGGGCGCAGTCACGCTGTCGGCGTCGACCGTCGTGTTTTTGCTCATCGCGCTCGCCCATCTCGGGCGGCGAGGAGGGCGCGTCAGTGCCGTGCTGTTGACGGCGATGATGGCAATCTCGGTGGCGGCGCCGCTGGCGGCGCGGGGGCCCGGTCGCGCCAGCACGCTGGCGTCGCGTTCCAGTGCGGCCGTCGTCGGCCTCGGACCCGCGCGAACCGGCGCACGAGTGCTGATCGTCGCGGTCGATGGTGGCAGTCTCGACGTGATCTCTCCAGCGGTAGCGGAAGGACGCTTGCCGAATTTGGGGCGAATCTTCGATGCCGGCGCCGTCCTGCACCTTGCCACGCTGCGTCCAACGCAAGCAGAGCCGGTGTGGAGCGCGGCGATCACGGGCCGTGTGCCGTTCGCCAACGGCATTCGTGCCTCCACCTTGTACCGCGCCCGAGAGGACGGCCCGGCACTCGAGATGCTGCCCGACTACTGCTTCGCCTACGCGCTCGTGCGGTTTGGTTTTCTCGATGAGCAGGCCCATGATGCCGGCGCGCTGCAGTCGCGGCCGCTGTGGACGATTCTCAGCGACGCTGGCGTCTCGGTCGGATTCATCGGCTGGCCGCTCACGCATCCGGCGACCACTGTGAACGGCTTCATCGTCAGCGACGAGTTTCATCGCATGGCGGATGTGGACGTGGATCCCGGTAACGCGTCCGCGATCGCACCGCCGTCACTGTACGCCTCGATCCGCGATGCTTTGCAGAGGCCGCCACCCGTCGATCCGATGGCTGTCGTGTCCAAAGTGGCCGAGGCGCCGCAAGGGGACGCCGACGCGCGACCCGATCCGGCGCCGATCGTCGCCGATCGCATGCACTTCCAGATCCTGTCGGCGCTCGACGTCTCGATGACGCCGCAGGTGATTGCCGTCAGGCTGCCGGGGCTCGATGCTGTCGGGCACTACTTCCTGCGGTATGCCAACCCCTCGGAGTTTGGCGATGTGTCGGCCGACGAGCAACGCCGGTACGGTCGGGTGCTCGGCGACTACTACGGCTTCATTGATGCCGTCGTGGGCCGGGTTCTGCAGTCCATGGGCACGAACGACTTGCTGCTCGTGGTGTCGGGATTCGGCATGGAGCCCTTGACGCCAGGCAAACGCATGCTCGAACGTCTGGTGGGAAACGACCGGCTCAGCGGCAGCCATGAGCGGTCGCCGGACGGCTTTCTGCTGGCATATGGCGTCGCCGTGGCGCCCAGCCGCCCCCCGCGTGCATCCGTCCTCGATCTGACGCCGACCGTTTTGTACTACCTGGGCCTGCCGGTCGGGCGAGACATGGAAGGGTTCGCACGAACCGATCTCTTCAAGCCCGAGTTCACCGCCGATCAACCGATCACGTTTATTCCAAGTTACGGGAGGTGAAAAGGGGTTAGGGTGCCTGTCGTGCCTGGGTGCCGAAGGTGCCTGGAGTGCTGGTGCCTAAAGTGCGAAGGTGCCTGAAGTGCCTAAGTGCGTGAAACAATGCCTCCGAAACGCGCGCAAATCTTTCGAAAAATTTGATGACCCTAACTTTGGCGAGTTGGAACCTCATCGTGGCGGTAATGCGTCGAATCGTCGCAGTGCGAGCTTCAGTGTCGAAGCGCTCCAATCCCGAGCGATCCATTTAGCTCTCGCGGACATACGACGGTCCAAAAAAATCTTGCCAGATCGCCGACACGCCCGCGTTGGTGAATGCAATCTACCGACGAATCAGTCCTTGTAGGCTGCCGCCATCGTCGAACCTTACCGAAGGAACTTCAACACTTCTGCGTTGAAGGCTTGTGGAACTTCAAGATGCGGCAAATGGCCCGCATGCGCCAACACGACGCGCGTGGCGGCCGGGACGCCAGCCTGAATCGCACCCATACTGCTATGCACGTCGGGAATGTCCGACTCGCCGGCGATCAAGAGGGTCGGAACCTTGATCTGCGATAACCGGCCCAGTACTGGCTCGGACCAGCGTGCGTATTGCCCGCCCGCGCCGTTAGCCGGATTCGCCTCCATGAGTGAGCGCATCTTGCGCTTCGCGCCATCGCTGGTCGGAGCGGTAATCCAGGGATCCTTCGACGTCCAGTAATCGATCCTATCTTCGGCAGGACTGCCGGGGGGAGGAATCTTCCGCCCGCCACGAGTCACGAAGTGATCTGAGAATGGCAGGCCACTGACAATCGGGCCGACGAGCACCAACGCGCTCACCATCGCGGGATGATCGAGCGCGAAATGTAGCGCCAGCATGCCTCCAGCCGAGCAGCCGATCAGAGCGGCGCGCTCGATCTTCAGCGCTTTCATGACCAGGAGCAGGTCATCGATATGTGAGAACGGCGCCTGAGGAGCGGGCGACTTTCCGTAGCCGCGACGATCCCAGCGGACGGTCCGGAACGAACGGCCAAATTCGGCGAACTGCTCATCCCACGTTTCGCGGTGGAGGATGCCGTCGTGGATGAGAACCAGCGCTGGTCCTTGCCCCGTCACCTCGTAGTAGATGCGACTGCCCTCAACCTCGACGAAACCGTTGGTAGCATCCGCACGATCCTGCGCCGCCCATGCGAAGGGCCAGACGGGTCGAGGATGGGCTGTTCCGCTTACAATCAGCACGGTCACCAGAATCCGCACAGCGAGCCGCCTCGTTACCCGAGAGTGGATGCTTTCCGGGCCCCCGTGCATGGCGCAATTCTACGCCGATACCCCGATCACATCACGATGTTCACCAGCCAAACGAACCGCGTTATGTTTGGAATCGTTGATCCGAGTGGCGTACTCCGCGTCGCGGCCATCACGAAGAGGGAAAACAGACGCCTCGGCGCAAACGTTTGCCGGCGATCAGCGGCGTATCGAGCAGCTCTCGACCGTGCCGGCGACGTTTTTGCGGTCAGGTCGCCGATTCGATTACTGAGTACATCCAGTAACGATGGTTTTGGATCCAGTCGGTCGCGCGACCGGCTCTTTTGGTCGAATGGTGAGCCACGCAGGAATCGAATCGGGCTCAATGTTCGGATTCCTCGCGGAAATGGCCCACCATTTAGCGATCTGGCCGTGGGCACGCTCGGATCGCGCCTGTCCAGGTGGTGCGACGTTCGATAAAACTGAAGCGCCCAGGCCGGCTCAGGGTTTTGTCACGGGGCTCTAAGATGCGAAGGGACTCCACCCAGTCCCACGCAGCCAGCACCCCATGCACACTTGCACTTCATGCACCTTAGGCACCGTACGCACTTCTTGCACCAGCACCTTAGGCACCCCAGGCACCGAGGCACCGTAGGCACCTTCGTCAGTCCTGCGATATACTGACGTAGCTCTTTAACTGCGAACCTGCGAGTTCGCGAAGAGGGGATCATGACGACCTGCCACGAGGTCCGTCCATGCCGGTAATCATGGACGCGGACCGCATCTCACGCGCACTCACGCGCATCGCCCACGAAATCGTCGAACGGAATCGCGGCGTCGAGAATATCGCTCTGGTCGGCGTGCGCAGTCGCGGCGTCCCGTTGGCCAAACGCATTGCGCGCGCGTTGGCGCAGATTACCGGCGATCAGGTCTCGACCGGAGCGCTGGATATCACGCTGTATCGCGACGACCTGATGCGGCATCAGGTCGGTCCACAGCCGCTCGTGCGACGTACGGAGATTCCGTTCTCGATCGACGACCGCACCATCATTCTTGTCGATGATGTGCTCTACACCGGGCGCACGACCAGGGCCGCACTGGATGCGCTGATTGATTTCGGCCGCCCCAAAACGATTCAACTGGTCGCGCTCGTCGACCGCGGGCACCGCGAGCTCCCCATCAAGGCCGATTACGTCGGCAAGAACGTCCCCACGTCGCAGCAGGAGAGCATTCACGTCCGACTGCTCGAGCTCGATGGGACCGACGAAGTAACCATCGACCGCGCGGAGTGAGCCAATGGAAGCCGTTCAAACCCCGAAACAGTCGCTGACGGCCTTGCGTCGCAAGGATCTCTTGAGCATCGCCGACCTCAGCGCCGAGGAGATTGTCCTGATTCTCGACACTGCCGAGGCGATGAAGGAAGTCGGTCAGCGAGCTATCAAGAAGGTGCCGACGCTCCGGGGCCGTACGGTCGTCAATTTGTTTTTCGAGCCGAGCACCCGGACACGCACGTCCTTCGAGATCGCCGAGAAGCGGCTCAGCGCCGACACGCTCAACGTGGCCATCGGCACGTCCAGCGTGGTCAAGGGCGAAACCCTGGTCGATACCGCGATGAACATCGAGGCCATGGCGCCGAGCATGATTGTGTTGCGGCACAGCTCGTCGGGCGCCTGCCACCTGCTCTCGCGCATCTGCCGCGCCGGCATCATCAATGCGGGCGATGGCATGCACGAGCATCCCACGCAGGCACTGCTGGATGCTTACACGATTCGCGAACGCAAGGGACGCGTGTCGGGATTGAAGGTCGCCATCTTCGGCGACTTGTTGCACAGCCGGGTGCTGCGGTCCAACCTCCTGCTGCTGACGAAGCTCGGTGCTGAGGTCTGGGTGTGTGGCCCAGCCACGCTGATACCGCCAGGGCTCGATCGCCTGGGTGTGCACGTTACGACTGCAGTTGATGAAGCCGTCCGTGATGCCGACGTCGTGATGATGCTGCGGATTCAGTTGGAGCGCATGGAGGGCGGCTTCTTCCCGTCATTGCGCGAGTACTTCACGACGTTCGGGATGACCGAAGCGCGCGTCAGCCGGGCCAAGCCGGACGTCATCATCATGCACCCGGGGCCGATGAACAGAGGGGTGGAGATCGCGTCGGAGGTAGCCGACGGTCCGTTCTCCGTGATTCTCGACCAGGTGGCGAATGGGGTAGCCGTGCGCATGGCCGTGCTCTACCTCCTCGCAGGAGGAGTGGATCATGAAGCGGCTGCTTAAAGGAGGCCGTCTCGTCGATCCCGCGGCGGGAATCGATGGCGACTTCGACATCCTCATCGAGGGCGATCGCATCGCGCGAGTCGACCGCGACCTTCCGGCCTCGTGGGCAGACGAGGGGCACGTGGTCTCGATTCCGCGTGGGCTGGTGATTTGTCCTGGTCTGATCGACATGCACGTCCACCTGCGCGAGCCTGGACAGGAGCACAAGGAAACGGTTGCGACCGGCACCGCGGCCGCGGTCGCGGGCGGATTCGCGGCGGTGGCCTGCATGCCCAATACGAATCCGGTCAACGACAACGCGGGCGTCACCGAACTGATCCTGCGCAAGGCGAAGGAGGCCGGGCTGGCTCGCGTCTATCCGATCGGCGCGGTGTCGCGCGGGCAGCAGGGCGAGCAACTGGCCGACATCGCCGAACTGCGCGCCGCCGGGTGCGTGGCCGTGACCGACGATGGGCATCCGGTGGCGTCGGCGTTGTTGGCGCGCCGCGCGCTCGAGTACACGAGCATGTTCGACATGCCGATGATCGAGCACTGCGAGGACCTCTCGTTGAAGGGTGAGGGCTGCGCCCACGAGGGTCCGCGGGCCGCGGAGCTGGGCCTGCGAGGGATCCCGGGCGCCGCCGAATCGATCATGGCGGCCCGCGACGTGTTGTTGGCCGAAATGACCGGCGGTCACGTGCACATCGCACATATGAGCGCCTGGACCACGCTCGAAGCCGTGCGACAGGGGAAACACCGCGGCGTGAAGGTCACCTGCGAGGTTGCGCCTCATCACTTCACGCTGACCGATGATTGGCTCGCCGATCCCGTGCCCTACGACACGAACACCAAGATGAACCCGCCGCTTCGCGAAGCGCGAGACCGCGACGCGATGCTCGCGGGCATCGCGGATGGCAGCGTAGACGTAATCGCCACCGACCACGCGCCGCACCATTACGACGAGAAGCAGGTCGAATACGATCGCGCGCCGTTCGGGATCGTTGGCTTGGAGACCGCGATCCCCTTGGCGCTCGACCGACTGGTGCATTCCGGCCTGATCCGGCTGTCGCGGCTGATCGAACTGATGGCAGTGAATCCAGCGCGAATTCTCCGTGTCCCTGGCGGCACACTGGCCGTGGGGGGACCGGCCGATATCACGATCCTGGCTCCCGACCTCGAAGTGACGATCGATCGCGCACGATTCCGCAGCCGCTCGAAAAACACGCCGTTTCACGGATGGACACTGCGTGGCGGCGTGGCCGCCACCGTCGTCGGTGGACGGGTCGTGTTTGCGAACCGGGAGGTCGCGACGCTGACGTTCGAGGAAGCCAGGACCGGCTCGCCGATGGACCTCAGCTCATGACGTTCCGCTCTCCGCGACTCGTCGCCAATCTAATGTCGATTGCCCTGGTGACCCTCCTGGCGACCACGGCTCTATCGGCTCAGCCTGCCCGTCAACCGAATGCTCAGGACTTGATGGAGGCGGTGAAGGTCCTGGCCGCGCCCGATCTCGAAGGGCGTCGGACTGCTACGCCCGGCAACGCCAAGGCGCGGGCCTGGATAGTCGAGCAGTTCGCGACCGCCAAATTGACTCCGGTCGATGGCAGCTTTGAGGTCCCGTTCAGTTTCAACCGCAACGGGGTTGAAACGAAAGGCGTGAACATCGTCGGGACCTGTCGCGGGTCCGGTGCCGGTCAGCGTCCGGTCGATGGTCCGACCGTCGCGCCGGTCATGGTCGTCAGCGCGCACTACGATCATCTCGGCATACGTGACGGCGCGATCTATCACGGCGCCGATGACAACGCGTCGGGTGTGGCGGTGGTGCTCGCGCTGGCGCGTCACTGCCAGCGAACACCGTGGACCCACGATGTGGTGTTCGTCGCATTTGACGCCGAGGAGATGGGGCTGCAGGGTGCGCGGGCGTTCGTAGCGGCGCCTCCCGTGGCGAAGGAGCGGATCGCGCTCAACGTCAATCTCGACATGGTGAGTCGCAGCGCGACCAGGGAGATCTACGTCGCTGGGACGTATCATCGCCCGGCGTTGAAACCGCTGCTCGAGCCGGTCGCGGCTCGAGCCCCCATCAAGGTACTGTTTGGTCACGACCAGCCGAAAGGGCAGGCCGGCGGTGTCGATGACTGGACCTCGCAATCTGATCATGGTGCGTTTCACGCAGGGGGCATTCCGTTCGTGTACTTTGGGGTCGAGGATCATCCGGACTACCACAAGCCTACCGACACGGCCGACAGGATCGACGCAACATTTTTCGCCGGCGTCGCGCAAACCGTCCTCGATGCCGTGACGGTGCTCGATCGCGCCATTCCAGTGAAATAGCAGGAGGTATGGGCCGGCACTAGGACACTAGGCCCGACCCTTGCACAAAATATGCGAGCTCGCTCGAGCGGCGCGGACTCGGACCTGCATGGCCGGCTCGACGCGCTCTACCATCAGTTCAACGACGCACAGTCGGTCACCGACCCGATCCAGATCGTTCGTCGATTCTCGCGCGCAGAGGATCGCGAAGTGGTGGGATTCTGCGCCGCGGCACTGGCATTCGGCCGTGTGCAAAGCGTTTTGAATTCAATTGAAGGCCTGCTGAAGGTGATGGGTCCGTCGCCGGCCGCCTATGTGCGGGCTTTCGACCCTGGCCGTGACCGGCGCGCCCTCGATCATTTGCAGCACCGATGGACCCGCGGCGTGGACCTCGCGGCCCTTGTGTGGGTCCTCCGCCAGATGATCGACCGGCGAGGTTCGATCGAAGGCTTCTTCGCCGACGGGCTGGACGATGGGGCAGAGACCGTCGAAGCCGCTCTCGACGTGTTTTCCACACGAGCGTGCGGCCTGAATCTCGACGCGATCTACGGTCGCGTTCCCTCCCGTCCCGGCGTGTCGTACTTCTTTGCGCGTCCCTCGAGCGGCGGCGCGTGCAAGCGGTTGAATCTATTCCTGCGCTGGATGGTTCGGCGTGACGAGGTCGACCTGGGTGTCTGGTCGCGCGTGCGGCCGTCCCAACTGATCGTGCCCCTCGACACGCACGTGATTCGTGTCGGTCGATGCCTGCGGCTGACCCGATACACCAGCCCGGGTTGGCGGATGGCGGCCGACATCACCCGATCGCTCCGCGCGCTCGACCCGGTCGATCCCGTGCGCTTCGACTTTTCGCTCTGCCACATCGGCATGATGAAAGCGTGCGGTTTTGGGACGAAGCAGCGTGACACGCACTGCCCGCTCACGGGCCTCTGCCGGCCTGGACAACGAAATTGAGTGATGGGTGGTTGACATTCGGAGCGGCGGGTCTTTAGACCCGCCGTGGACGACTGAGCAATAGGCCGATGACGTTGATCTGGAGGTGGTGCGGCGTCAGAATCAGCAAGTCGTCGCGACGGCGGGTCCTAAAAGACCCTGCCGCTCCTGTACCCTAATCACCAACTCACCCATCACCAATGCAATCACTCAATCACCCACTCACCCATTCACTCATTGTCGCGGCAGCCCTCACCCTGCCTGCGTCGGCGCAGGAGTGGACCCAGTGGCGTGGACCGACTCGTGACGGCGTCGTCGGAGCCGGTAGCCTGCCGTCACCCTGGCCTGCATCGGTGAAGCGCGTCTGGCGGGTCGAAGTCGGAGAGGGGTATTCGTCGCCGGTGGTCTCGGGTAACCGCGTTTATGTTCACAGCCGACGCGACCCGGAGGAGATTGTTACCGCAATTGATGTTCAATCTGGCAAGGTGCTCTGGCAGCAGAAATACCCGGCAACGTTTGCGAAGAATCAGTACGCCGTGAAGATGGCCAAGGGGCCGAACTCGACGCCGATCGTCGTTGGCAGTCGTGTCTACACGCTCGGAGTCACCGGGGTGCTGTCGGCGTGGAACACGGCTGATGGTTCGGTGGCGTGGCGCAAAGACTATTCGGCGTCGGTCGACACCTCGAAGTTGTTCTGTGGGACAGCCATGTCGCCAATGCTCGAGGGCGGGTCGCTGATCGTTCAGGTCGGTAGCGACGTCCATGGTGGACGCGTGATGGCTGTCGACCCAACCAATGGGAACGAACGTTGGACATGGAAGGGGTTGGGCCCAGGCTATGCGTCGCCGATCGCCATCACGGTAGGCGGGACGAGACAGATCGTCGCGCTCACCAACGGATCGATCGCCGGGATCGACGCCGTGACCGGCGCCTCACTGTGGTCCATCGATTTTCGCGACGAGTGGCACGAGAACATCATCACGCCGGTGTGGACCGGGACGCATTTGATTGTGAGCGGCGTGCGGCAGGGAACGCAAGCCTTCGCTCTCGCCACTAGCGGCGGCACATGGCAGGCGACGCCGGTATGGAAGAACGCCGAAGTGACGATGTATATGAGCGCGCCGGTCGTGGCGGACGGGACGTTGTACGGGATGTCGAACAAGCGGAAAGGGCAGTTGGTGGCGCTCGACGTCGCAACCGGAGCGGTTCGTTGGGCCACCGACGGACGGGAGGGCGAACACGCCTCGATTCTGTTGGGCCCTTCGCACGTCATCTTCCTGACCAACGCTGGCGATCTGATCGTGGCCAAACGTGATGCGGTGAAGTTCAGCGAGGAACGCCGAATCGAGGTCGCCGATGGCGAGACCTGGGCGCTCCCCGCCTTCGTGCCCGGCGGCATTGTCGTTCGTGACGCACAAGGACTGATGAGGCTGTCATGGGGAAGCTAGCAGTCGCTACGCTTGTCGCGCTCTCGCTGGGACAGCCAACCGCGCCGGACACTGCGCTTCAATCCGCGAAGCTGAAGATCACCGGCGGTGAGATTGCGTACGACACTGCCGGTTCCGGACCAACCGTCGTGTTTCTACACGGGGGATTCATGGATCGCCGGAGTTGGGACGCGCAGATGGCCCCTTTCGCGAAACAGTTTCGTGTCGTTCGCTACGACATTCGTCCATTCGGAGAATCGTCGGCTCCAGAGGAGGCTTACAACGTTCCCGACGACTTGTTGCGTCTGCTCGACCACCTGAAGGTTGACCGGGCACATCTGGTGGGGCACTCGTTCGGAGGTGGCGTGGCCCTGGACTTCGTGCTGCAACATCCCGAGCGCGTCAACACGCTCACTCTGGTGGCTGCGGCGCCCAGCGGTTTCGTGCCACTCGCAGGACGAGGTCAAAGAGATAAGCGCGATCTTCGCAGCGGTCAAGGATGGCGACGACGCGATCGTCAAAGCCTGGCTGGCGCATCCCATGTGGTCGGTCGCCCGGACTCGCCCAGCCGTCATCAAAGAGCTCGAGGCCATCACGCGCCGCAATCTCGCGCCGTTCAGGATGCCATTTGCGCCCTACGTCCCGATGAAGCCCTCGGCAATCACGCGGCTGGCCGATGTTCGGGTCCCGACGCTGGTCATTGTCGGCGACCGCGATATGCCCAGCATCAAACAGTCAGCGCAGCTCGTGGCGAAGGAGGTGAATGGAGCGATCCTGAAAGTGATACCGGGCGCAGATCATGCTCTGCCACTGGGCTGGGCCGACGAGTTCAACGCCGCCGTGCTCTCCTTCCTGTCGACGGCGAGTCGATAGGCCCTCAATGTCTCGTCGAGGAACCGCGCGACGCCGAAGTGTTCCGTGACTCTCGCGAGTCCGCGCTCGCCCATTTCATGTCGCCGCTTCGGATTCTTCAACAAGGCGATCATGGCCGTGGCAAGCGCCTGCGGGTCGGCGGCTGGCACGAGCACGCCCGTCTCGTTGTGGACGACGGCTTCCGGAATGCCGCCTGCACGAGTGCCGACGACCGCCAGCCGCATGGCCATGGCGTCGAGCACAGTGGATCCAAGCCCTTCGGTTACCGAGCTCATGACGAAGAGATCGGCGGACTTGACCACTTGCAGAACATCCTCACGGAAGCCCGCAAGCCGAACCTGTTTCTCCAAACCAAGCTGCTTGATCTGCTTTTCCAAAGCGCCCCGCAACTCACCTTCGCCGAAGATGATCAGGAACGCGTCGGGAACCGCTTTGAGCACGTGCGGCATCGCCGCGACCAGGTACTTTTGCCCCTTGTGGTCGACCAACGCACCGACGTTAACGACAACTGGCGCACCACGCGGCAACCAGAACTCGCCGTGAATGTCGACCCCTGGCAGGCGGCCAATCTTGCCGACGTCGATTCCGTCGTGCACGACGACGATCTGCGAGGCGGCGATGCCATCGCCCACGAGAATGTCTTTGATCGCCTTGGAGGCGGCGATGAAGAGGTCGACCTGCCGATACTTCCAACGCGAAAAGGAGTGGGCTTGCAGATGAAAGTCGACGCGCCGCGAGGCAACGATCCGCGGTCGCGGGTCAGGAGCGCCGAACGACAGGGCCAGCCCTGCCATCGCCACCGCATGCGGGTCGTGAGCATGCACGACCTCTGGCCTCCACTGACGAATGATGCGCGACAGCTTCCACGCGGCCGACAGGTCGACTTCGTTGCGAGGGGCAAGCGGAATCAGATCGGGTCCCTCGGATGCGCGCCGATAGAGTTCACCGTCGGCGTGCGCGACGAGCACCGACCGATGTCCCAGGGTGCGAAGCCCCAGGACGGTCAGGAGGACCTGGTTTTGTCCGCCACGCCATGTGCGGGCGGTGTCGATGTGGATGGCGAACACAGCTCCCAGAGCTTTGCAAACTTGACGCTGACGTAATAGGCGTTCATTGCCGAGATGATGAGGCCAACCATGCCGTCGCGAAATCCACCACGCAGGATGTAGTTGCGAAAGAACGTCAGCCGGGGCACCACCAGAATGTCGATCCAGTTGGCGCGCCGGCCGTCTTCGAACATCTGACGAGCGGCCAACGCGGTATATCGATCCATCGTTTCGACATGATGCGCCAGGTCGCGATACGCGTAATGCTGCAGCTCGCCTCGGAGGGTTGCGACGTGTCCGTCGGTGCGAACTGATTCGTGGACATAGCGTCCGGCCCATTGAGCGCGGCGGCGGTCATAGAGTCGGAGCTGGTAGTCGGGATACCAGTCGGTCGAACGAATCCAGCGCCCGAGATGAAAGGTGACGCGGGGGATGCGGTAGCCCGCCGCCGTCATCGGCTCGGCCAGCATCCGCCGAATTTCGTCCCGGAGACCGGCCGACACCCGTTCATCTGCATCGAGGGACAGAATCCAGTCGTGGGTGGCCTGCGCGGCGGCAAAGTTCTTTTGCGCGACGTAGCCGGGCCACGGCCGGACGACCACGCGCGACGTGTATCGGCCTGCAATCTCCACCGTGTCGTCGGTGCTCTCCGAATCGACCACGATGATTTCGTCCGCCCAGTTGACCGATTCGAGAGCAGCCGCGATGTGCCGGGATTCGTTGCGCGTGATGACCGTGACGGTCAGCTTCTGCACGGGGGGAGTTTAGCTGTACAGGGCAGAGGGCGCAGGGCCCAGGGCATAGGGGAGGGATTAGGGCCCACAGTCCCTGTCCCTAAGCCCGCCCTATGCCCTATTTCCCTGTGCCCTGTGCCCTGTGCCCTGTGCCCCTGTGCCCGGTGCCCTGCGATCTACGCCCTACCGCTGAGTCTGAGTATTCGCCCGGACCGAAACGGGCGAGACCGCCGGGCCGCCGCCGGAGAGCGGTGCCTCCTGGGATGTCTCGTAGTCCACCACAGACTTCAGATAGTCAATGGTAGCGGCCAGCTCGTTGTTGCGCGCCTGTGCCAAGTCGCGCTGCGCCTGGATGACGAGGAAGCTGCTGGTCATGCCGGCTTGGAACTTCTTCTCTTCCGCTTCAAGGCGCTTTTCCGCGAGGGCTCGCGACGCGCGCGTGGCCTCGATTCGTTTGCCGTTGGTCTGAACGTTTCGTGCGAGATCACGAATCTGAGTGGTGACCTGAAGCTCCGAGCTCTGAAGCTGCTTCTGTGCCTGTGAGTTCTCCAGCCTCGCGCGTGCCTGGTTGCTCTCGGCGAACGACCTTCCAATCGGGTAGTTCAACTGGAGTCCCACGGACCACGTGGGGAAGTCCGACGCGAAGGCATCGCCAAGTGCGGTGCCAAAACTCCGGTTCGTCTGACCAAGGACCTGCGGTGGGAAGTTGTTGCTCAAGTCGAACTGTGTACCAGCCAGCCCGATGGCGCTGTAGTTGACCACGGCATTGATGTCGGGCATTGACTGGTTCTTGTAGTAGCGGATGGTAATGTCGTTCGCTTCGATCTGCTTCCGCGTGGCTGCAAGGTCGGTGCGCGCCGCGAGCGCGTTGCGAACCGCGGCTTCCGCATTGATGCTGACCGGCTGATACGTCGGAGGATCCGAAGGCTCGAGTCGGGTGTTCCAGAACTCGGGCTGATCGGTTGGATTCGAGATCAGCGCCCGCAAGCGATCCTCTGCGCGCGAAATCGCCGCTTCCGCCAGAATCACTCCCTCCTCGCGCTGTGCGACCTCGGCTTCCGCCTGGACGATGTCGAGTGGCGCCATGGTGCCAATTTCGACTCGCGCACGATTGTCCCGGTACGACCGCTGCGCAAGCTCCAACGATTGGCGCTGCACGGCCAGGTTGTTGTTGGCGTAGACCAGGTCCCAGTACGCGTTCTTCACGTCGCGCGTGGTGATGGCAATCGACTGCCGGAGTTGAACGTCCGAGATCTCGCGATTCTTGCTCGACACCAGCACCTGCTGACGCGTGGTGTCAATCGTGAAGTTGCGGAGCAGCGGCTGCGTGTAATTGAACGCGACCGACGAGTTGAGCTGTGGATTGAAGCTGCTGAAGATGTTGTTGGTCGTGACGCGACCGCTGTTCCAGTTGGCGCTGTAACTGCCCCCGAACCAGGGCAACTGCTGTTGGAGCCCCAAAACCGAGGTCAGGTTCTCGTTCGTGATGGCCGTCTGGTCCCCGCCGAAGATGTCCTGCGGTGGGTTGGTGGCGCTGCGCGTCGAGAACGTCGAAAAAAAGACTGGTGTCCAGCCGCTGCGAGCGACAGAGATACTGTAGTCCTCGATCTGGGGGCCGATCCGATCGACCTGCAGGTCCAAATTCTGTTCGAGCGCGAGCGCGACAGCTTCGTCGATCGAAAGTCGGCGAACTGGGCCCTGGAACTGTGCCGGCGCTGCAGTTGCAGAAGCAGCGGCTATTGGCGCTGTCTGTGCCCGGACAGGGCCTGCCCCGAAAACGAACAGGGTCGAGGCGACTGAAAGGGCCGTGATCACAAGCCCCGAGCGATAACACGTCTGGTCGCGCATTGCCTGGTACTCCAAAAAGGTGCTGGAAAAGGTCCGGACTGGGGACGGCAGCAAGAAGGGTGCCGACGTCCCAGATCTGGATAATAGACGCTCTGGAGGCCCCGCGGGTTCGACCCACAAGATCGTGGCAGCGAAGCGGCGCCCGCTCTGGGTTCAGAGCATCGATGTCTATACTACCGCCCGATGCACGAATCCGAGGTCTTGGCGCTGTTTCGCCAGTCGGGCGCCCTGCTCGAGGGCCACTTTCGATTGTCTTCGGGCCTTCATAGTTCTGGTTATCTGCAGTGTGCCCTCGTCCTCCAGCACCCGCGCGACGCGTCGGCCCTAGGAGAGGCGCTGGCGAAGCTTGTCCGCCCGTGGGGTGCGACGTGCACTCTGGCCCCTGCCCTGGGTGGCATCGTGATCGGCCATGAAGTTGCGCGAGCGCTCGACGTGAGGTCGCTTTTTGCCGAGCGGCACGAGGGCACGCTGACATTGCGCCGCGGCTTCACCTTATCGCCTGACGACCGGGTGCTGGTGGTCGAGGATGTCGTCACCACCGCCGGATCGACGCGCGAGACGATTGCCGTCGCCGAGCGTGCCGGCGCCCAGGTCGTCGGCGCCTGCGCCATCGTCGATCGGAGCGGCGGCACGCATGGTCTCGAGCTGCCATTCGCCGCTCTGCTGCCGATGCAGCTTCCGCTCTACTCGGAATCCGAATGCCCGATGTGTAAACAAGGGATCGCGATTGTCAAGCCAGGCTCCAGATCTATTGGTTGAATGGGTGAATGGGCGATTGGGTGATTGAAATTTGGTGATTTCGTAATTGGGCGATTGGAATTGGGTGACTAGGTGATTGGCAGGGTGCGCGTAAATCGCCAAATCGCTCAATCACACAATGCAATCGCGCACTCACCCAATCACCCAGTCACACAATGACGATGCGTACCCTCAAATTAACCATCGCCTACGACGGTACTGACTTCTGTGGCTGGCAGCGACAAGCCTCGGAGCGCACGGTGCAGGCAGTCATCGAAGACGCGCTGGCGCCGATTGAGGGGCAGCCGGTCGTCATCACCGGCGCTGGTCGCACCGACGCGGGTGTGCATGCCGATGGTCAGGTGGCGAGCGTGTCGCTCACGACGACGATCGGCACCGCGTCGTTGCAACGCGCGCTCAATGCGACACTGCCGCCCGATGTTCGCGTGTGCGACGTCGTCGAGATGCGTCCGGACTTCAACGCGCGGTTCGATGCCCGGCTCAAGACTTACCGATATGCGCTGTGGTGCGATCTCGTCATGCCTCCTCGGCAGCGCCGCTATGCGTGGCACGTGCCTCAGCCGCTGGATGTGAACGCCATGCAGGTGGCCGCCGACCTGCTCATCGGCCATCACGACTTCGCGGCCTTCCAGGCTGCAGGAAGCGATGTCAAGACCACGGTGCGCGACGTCATCGCGTCGAAGGTCGAGAAAAAGCCATCCACTCCGACGATCGAGTACGAGACTACGGGTACAGGGTTCCTGCGTCACATGGTGAGAAACATCGTCGGGACGCTGGTCGATGTCGGAAGAAGTCGAGTCGATTCGGCGGCGCTCCTGGAAATTCTGGCGTCCGGCGATCGGGCACGGGCGTCCGCGACCGCGCCCGCGCATGGCTTGACGCTCGTGCGGGTCGACTACTGACGCGCTTCGCCTTCTTGACGTCGAGGCGCTGGCCGCCGAACGACGCCGAACAGAATCCAGACGAGGAAGGCCGCCACGACCATCAGCAGCAGAAGCCGAATCGCGGTGGTCAGCCCGGCGACGTTGAAAGCCGGCACCGGAAACCGCAAAAGCTGCGCGCCCCGCTCGGTCGCCCAGTGCCATCCCGTATGCGCGACCAGTGCTGACAGCAGAATCGTTCCGATTCGCTCAGCCAGCACGTAGCGAAACACCAGGTTGAGGGTCGGGATCAGCACCACCAGCACGAGCAACTGCCCAAGCTCGACTCCCACGTTGAACGAGACGAGCGACGTCAGCAGATGCGAGCCGGCGAACTGCAACGATTCTCGAAGCGCGAACGAAAAACCAAAGCCGTGAATCAGCCCGAAGCCGAACGCGACCGCCCATCGACGCTCGAGCGCGCGCTGGTCCACATCGGCCGACTGACGTTCGCGCACGGCGTACAGGATGTTCTCGAACGCCATGTAGACGATCGAAACCGCAATCAGGGTTTCCACCAGCGGTGGGAACCACAGCGCCGTCGGTGCCAGGTCGTAGGCGGACGCGATCAGCGTGACCGAATGCGCGATCGTGAACGAAGTGACGACCACCAGCAGCGAGCGGAAGCGACGGAAGGGAATGACCAGGCAGAGCAGGAAGAGGAGATGATCGATGCCGTCCAGGATGTGAAAGAAGCCGTCCTCGACGAAGCGCAAAGCCGCCTGGTGCCATCGAGGATCCAGCCGGACAATCCCAGGATCGCCGTGGACGTCGAACGCACGCTCGGCCCCTCCGGGCGGCAGGAACCGGAGCACGACGTTCACGCGGACTCCCAGCCGCGTGAGACCCGACCTGATGGAGAACTGCGATTGGTCGGACTGAATTGGAAACGCGAAGGCCACATCCAGAAGGCCTTCTTCCCAGACGAGGTCGGTTTCGACCGGCAGCTGCGGACCATTGATGTTCGCCAGCGCCTGGTCGTACGACTCGAACGATCGATCGGACGGCAACGAGATGCGGGCCGCAAGGACCTCCGGATACGGGAGCTGGCGATCGTCTTCGTAGAGCCTGACGAAGTCGCCAATCCACTGTGTCGCGGCGTCGCGCAGCACGGGGTCGATACGCGCCAGGTCGATGTAGCCTGGATACGCGCCGCCCCGCCGCGGAACGTCCATGTCCCTCATGGCCTTCATCGGAGCGCGGACCAGGAACATCAGGCGCTGACCCTCCGGCTTCAGGAAGGTCTGAACCGTGACTTCGTTCGGAATCTCGTGGGAATTGAGGCCGATGGTCCCAACCGTCAGGAGGACGACCAGGGCGATGACTACGCGGCCAAGCATGTTTTCGATTCCGGGATTTTATCTTCCCGCCTCGCGCCCTTGCGAATATACTGGCGCCCCGTCGGGGGTTCCAAAGTTCCAAGGTTCCAAAGTTCCAAGGTTCATCGATGGCCGCCCCGGAGCCGTAGAACCCTGGAATCCTTGGAACCCTGGAACCCTGGAACTCTGACTGAAGAGAAAGGACGGAGCCGTGAAGCGGAATCTCCTGATTGGCGCGACGTTCGTCGTTGCCATCGTTGGATTGGTGGTAGCGGAACGCGCCCTCGAACAGACGGCCGCGGCGCAGGCCAAGAGCGGCCAGGTGCCGATTTTCGAAGTGGATCCCTTCTGGCCGAAGACGATGCCGAACAACTGGGTGTTTGGCCAGACCATCGGCCTGGGTGTCGACGAGAAGGACCAAGTCTGGATCATCCACCGGGGGAATGACCCGGCCAACCTCGACGGCACGGAGTACGCGACTCCGTCAGCCAACCCGAAGGTCTACTACGCGCCCGGCACCACTCGAGTGAGCGAATGCTGCGATCCGGCGCCGCCGGTCGTCGCCTTCGATCAGGCCGGGAATGTCGTGCACAGCTGGGGCGGGCCGACACTTCATCCCGACTGGCCGGACTCGAACCACGGCATCGTCGTGGACCACAAGGGCAACGTGTGGATTGGCGGCAACGGCGGTCCCGACGCGCACATCCTGAAGTTCACGCGCGAGGGCAAGTTGGTCGCGATGTTCGGCAAGAAGGGTGCGCGCATGGTGGACGGCAAGCCCGTGGCCAATAGTAACGACATGGACAACTTCGGCCGCGTGGCCAAGGTCTTCATCGACCCGAAGGCCAACGAGGCGTACGTGTCGGACGGCTACTTCAACAAACGCGTGGCCGTGATCGACATGGACTCGGGCAAGATCAAGCGCTACTGGGGCGCGTACGGCAACAAGCCGGACGACGCGCCGCTCGGCCGTTACGATCCGAAGGAGCCGCTCGCGCAGCAGTTCCGCACGCCGGTGCACTGCGCCGAGCTCTCCAACGACGGCTTCGTGTACGTATGCGACCGCCCGAACGATCGCATCCAGGTCTTCACGAAGGAAGGAAAGTTCGTCAAGGAAAAGCAGCTATTCCCAGAGACGTTGTCCGATGGTTCGGTGTGGGACGTCGCGTTTTCTCGCGACCCCAAGCAGCAGTACCTCTACGTGGCCGACGGCGCCAACGAGCACGTCTACATCGTCGATCGCAACTCGCTCGAGATCGTCTCGCAGTTCGGCACCGGCGGCCGCCAGCCCGGGCAGTTCCGAGGCGTGCACAGTATTGCCGTCGACTCGAAGGGCAACATCTACACGACGGAGACCTACACCGGCAAGCGCCTGCAGAAGTTCGTGTTCAAGGGCATGGGTCCGCGCCAGCAGGGCGTTCCGTGGCCGACGAAGACGGGCGAGTAAGTCTGGTAGGGCGGGTAAGGCTGGCGGGTAAGGCTGGCGGGTAAGGCTGGTAGGTCTTCGCCGTCTGAGGCCGGAGGAATCCTCCGGCCTTTCTTTTCATGTTGCGACCAGCCTCACCGGGTCCTCCAGACCCACCTGACCCGACCCACCAGCCTCACCAGACCCCGTAGTACCATTGGCTTCTGTCCATGAGTTTGGATCGCCTGATCGAATGGGTTCCGCCTGGCAGCGCCGAGGCGGATCTCGCCCAGCAGATTGACCCTGACCGCCTCCCTCGACACGTCGCCATCATCATGGATGGGAACGGACGATGGGCGGGACAGCGGCACCTGCCGCGGGTCGAGGGGCATCGCGCCGGGATTGAGGCGGTTCGGGCAGTGGTCGAGACGTCGGCGCGTCTTGGACTTGAAGTGCTGACGCTCTACGCATTCTCCGTCGAAAACTGGAAGCGTCCCGCCGCTGAGGTCAGCACGTTGATGATGCTCCTGAAGCGGTACCTCCGCTCGGAGTTGTCCACGCTGCTCACCAACGACATCCGCTTCAATGTCATCGGCCGGTCCGACGAGCTCGCCGCCGATATTCTTCAGGAATTGCGCGCCGCCGAAGAGAAGACGGCACGCAATGCCGGCATGCTCTTCAACATCGCGCTCAACTACGGCGGACGCACGGAAATCGTGGACGCAGCCCGGCGGGCGATCGAATCAGGACTCAGCGCCGACGCACTGGACGAGCGACGGTTCGCCGAATTGCTCTACACGAATGGCCAGCCGGATCCGGATCTTCTGATTCGTACGAGCGGCGAGATGCGCGTCAGCAACTTCTTGCTGTGGCAGATTGCCTACGCCGAGATCTGGGTAACGGACACCTTCTGGCCCGATTTCCGATGCCGACACCTGCTCGAGGCTGTCCTTGCCTACCAGAAGCGCGACCGGCGCTTCGGTGGGGTCGCGACGAAATTGGATGAATGGGTGATTAGGTGATTCACTCACCCACTCACCCAATCACCCGATGACTCGTGTCCTGAGCGGCGTTGTCCTTGGCGCTGTTTTTTTCGCTCTAGTCTGGTTCGGCAACGCGACGACGTTGCTGGTTGTGGCAATCGTCGTCAGCGTACTGGCGTGTCACGAGTACGCGCGATTGATGCGCGCGGTTGGAGCCGACCTCCCCGAGGCGTCTACGGTCATCGCCACGCTCGCAACGCTGGTGACGGTGCCCTTCCCCCATGTCGCCTGGGAAGCGGTCGTCGGCATTGGCGTGCTGGTGATTGCACTCTCGGCGATGGTCCGGACGCCGCGAGGTTCGACGAGCAGTGACGACGGTGGCGATCTCTTTCAAACTGCCGTTCGTGGATCAGCGGCCGGAGCGTTGTCGATCCTGTATCTTGGGTTACCGCTTGGCGCCCTGGTCGGGATCCACATCTATGGAGGGCGCAATGCGGTATTGCTGCTGATCGCCACGATCGTGGTGAGCGATACCGCGCAGTACTATGTCGGGCGGCTGATGGGGCGGCGCCCGCTCGCACCTCGACTGAGCCCGAAAAAGACGATTGAGGGAGCAGCGGGCGGATTCGTCGCCGCACCCATCTTTCTTTACTATGCGGGTCCTCAGTTGATTCCCGTCGCACGACCGTTGATGATCGCGTTACTGGGAATCGTGCTCGTCGCGGCCGGGATGGTCGGCGATCTCTTCGAATCCATGCTCAAGCGCGCGGCTGGCTTCAAGGACAGCTCATCGCTGATTCCCGGACACGGAGGGGTGCTGGATCGGATCGACGCGCTGCTTTTTGCGACGCCCGTGTTCTACCTGTACGTGCGCTGGGTCTACACGATTTGACGACATCATCCGTGAAGAAACGGATTGCAATTCTTGGATCGACCGGATCCATCGGCACGAGTGCGCTGGCAGTCGCGGACGCTCATGCCGAGCGCGTCGAAGTGGTCGGCCTGGCGGCGGGCGAGAACGCGGTCGGACTCGCCGCCCAGGTCCAGCGCTATCGTCCGCGAGCGGTCGCGATGGCCTCCGGACGCGCGTTCGACGAACTCCGCTCACTCCTCGGCCAGTCGTTGCCCGAATGTCATGGGACAGGCGGCGAAGGGCTGGTCGCCGTTGCCACCCATCCCGCCGTCGATCTGGTCCTCTGTGCCTCGTCCGGCACCGCGGCACTCGAAGCGGTGCTCGGCGCAATCGACGCCGGCAAAGCCATCGCGCTCGCGAACAAAGAAGTGTTGGTGATGGCCGGGGGCCTTGTAATGGATCGCGCGCGCGCACGCGGGATTGACATCTTGCCCGTCGACAGCGAGCACAACGCGATTCATCAGTGTCTGCACGGCCGTGCGTCCGGCGAGCTGCGTCGCTTGATTCTCACGGCTTCGGGCGGACCGTTTCGCGGCCGGTCGTCCGGGAGCCTCGAGCGTGTCACAGCGGACGAAGCGCTCAGGCATCCCACCTGGCAGATGGGACCAAAGATCACGATCGATTCCGCCACGCTCATGAACAAGGGTCTCGAGGTCATCGAAGCGCACTGGTTGTTTGGTGCGCCTGCCTCGAGAATTCGTGTCGTCGTTCACCCGCAGTCGATCGTTCACTCGATGGTCGAGCTGACCGACGGATCTGTGATTGCCCAGATCGGCACGACGGACATGCGGCTCCCAATTCAGTACGCGTTTTCGTATCCGGACCGGTGGGACGCGCCAGTGCCGGTCCTCGACCTGACGAAGTGTGCACCGCTCGAATTTCACGAACCGGCCTGGGACGATTTCCCCTGCCTCCGGCTGGCCTATCGGGCCCTTGAAGCCGAACGCAGCCTGCCAATCGTGCTGAATGCGGCCAATGAGGTCGCTGTGTCGTCTTTTCTACAGGGCCGGTTGAGCTTCCCAGGCATTGCACGCGTCATCGAGAGTACGATGAATGCGCACCATCCGGCCCCGGTCCAGACGCTCGACGCCATTCGGGAGGTGGATCGGTGGGCTCGCGATTACGCGAGCACGCTCGTGGCGTCGAGTGAGGGACGAGCCGGCGAGCCGTCGGCGACCGCACGGTAAAATCGAAGAGCCCGGGGCCCTGACTTGATGGCGTCATCGCGCCCCAGGGGACGGTTCGGTTGTCTCGAGGATTGACCTAGTGACTACGATTCTGGCCTTTGCTTTTGTTCTCGGCGTTCTGGTTTTCGTCCACGAACTCGGCCACTTCATGATGGCGCGCTGGCACGGCGTGCGCGTCCAGACGTTCTCGCTGGGCTTTGGGCCGAAGCTCCTCGGCGTACGGCGCGGCGATACGGAGTATTGCCTCAGCGCGTTCCCCCTCGGCGGCTACGTGAAGATGGCGGGCGAGAATCCCGACGATCAGGTCACGGGCGCAGACGACGAGTTCCTGTCGAAGACGAAATGGCAGCGGTTCCAGATTCTGATCATGGGCCCACTGATGAATCTGGCCTTGGCGGTCGTGCTGCTGGCGGTCGTTCTGCTACAGGGGGCCGAAGTTCCTTCCTTCGAGGACAAACCCGTTGTGGTGGGACGGGTCGAAGCGAATTCGCCAGCCGAGGGTGCGGGCATTCGACCAGGCGATCTCATCGTTCGTGTGAATGACGAGGACGTCCCGAACTGGGACCGCTTTTCGCTCAACATCGGCATGCGCGCCAACCGTGATGTGCGGCTGACCGTCGTTCGCGACGGACGGCAGGAAGTCGTGACCATGCGCGCCGCGAGTGAGGGGCGGTTCGCGGTCGGCGATATCGGCGTGCTGCCCGACGTGTACCCCTCGGTGCAATATGTCGTCGATGGCGAGGAGGCCCAGGCTGGGGGCCTGAAAGCAGGCGACATCATCCTGTCCATCAACAATCAGCGAATGGTCTTCACCCGCGACGTCGTGGAGGTCGTTTCCGCGAGCCCCGAGAAGCCGATTGAATTCCGGGTGCGGCGCGGCGGCGAGGAGAAGGTTGTCACCGTGACCCCACGACGCGAGAACGGCGCCGGGCGAGTGGGCGTTGGGCTGTCGAACGAAACACGCACGTTCAAGCCGGGCGTGCTCGAGGCCTTTGGGTTGAGCGTGAGCCGCAACATCGAATTCTCAGGACTCATCCTCAAGACGCTGTGGGGCTTGCTGGTCGGCGAGACCTCGCCCAGGCAGCTGATGGGTCCGGTTGGCATGGCGCAGCTCTCGGGCGAGTCCGCCGAGGCTGGCTGGGTGGCGCTCTTCGCGTTGATGGCGACAATCAGCCTCAACCTCGGGCTCCTGAACCTGATGCCGGTTCCGGTGCTCGACGGCGGTCACATTCTCATCATGGCGCTCGAAACCGTCGCGCGTCGCGACTTCAGCATCCAGGCGAAAGAGAAAATGTTTCTCGCCGGCTTCGTCGCGTTGATGGCGCTCATGGTGACGGTCATCTACAACGATCTGACGCGCATTAGCTGGATCGAGCGCCTGATGCCCTGGCGCAACTAAATCGCGGACCCTCGGCTGAGCTTCACTCGACCTCCGGATCGCATCTTGCATCCTCCTGCGTGGGCGCTGCTTGTTTGCCCGGAATTCTCACCAACGTCCTTATCTCGTGAGAGCCGGATGGCCTCCCGGTCGGACAGTCGAGGCCGCTTGAGAAGGAGAAACCCATGACTCGCAGTGTTCGTTCCCTGCTCGTCGCGGGCGCCGCAGTCGCGCTCCTCGCGACGTCCGCCGCGGCGCAAGAGATGACCACGAGCGACGTGCAGCGACTCGAGCAGACCGCGGATCAGATTGGCGACGACATTGTGAATCTGAGATCGCGTGACCGGACTGCTGCCCGTACATACGAGGCGGAGCTCACCGAGCTCGAAGATGAAATCACGTATCTCAAGGTTCGCTTCCGTCGTGAGCGTTCGGTGCCACGCGCGCACTATGTCGATGTGCGCGACCGGCTCGAGGATCTTCGCAACCGCGTGTCTGGCAACGAAGGGTCAGCGGGACGCTACAGCGCCGGGAACGGATCCTCGCCGGCGTCACCTGGAACAGTGCCGGCTGGGACCGAGATCGACGTTCGGCTGCAGACAGCGCTGAGCTCCGACAGGAGTCAGGTCGAGGATCGCTTCGAAGCGACGACCATCGTCGATCTTCGAGAGGATGGGCGCGTGATCATCCCTGCCGGCTCGGTGGTTCGTGGCGTCGTCACGGCCGTGGACGATGCCGGTCGCGTGAATCGGAAGGGACGGCTCGCGCTCAGCTTCGATCAAATCACCGTGGGCGGCCGCAACTATCCGATTCGCGGCACGCTCACCGAGGCGCTCGAAGCCGGTGGCTACCGTGAAGATGCCGGCAAGATCGGGACTGGAGCTGCCGTGGGCGGGATCATCGGCGGCATTCTTGGTGGTCTGAAGGGCGCGCTGGCCGGCATCCTCATTGGTGGTGGCGGCGTCGTCGCTGCGACGGAGGGCGAGAACGTCGAGTTGCCGCCGGGGGCGGTACTCCGCATGCGGCTCGATCAGGAGCTGGCGATACGGAATACGAGATGAGTTGTGCTGGTTCTTAACGACGGTTCTCGACGGAGGTTCTTTCACGGAGGTTCTACGATGGTTCTTCACGCTGGTTCTGCACGGGGTTCTCAGAACTTGCGAAGAACCGCGGTGTAGAACCTTCGTCAAGAACTTTCGTCCAGAACCTCTGTTACGACTTCGCCTTCGCCTTTCGCACTTTCGTGAATGCCTTCTGCGCTGCGCTGATCGTCGCGTCGATGTCGCGCGTCGTGTGGGCGGCGGAAACGAACCAGGCTTCGAACTGCGATGGCGGGAGATACACGCCGTTCTCCAACATCGCTCGAAAGAACACGCCAAAGGCCGCAGTGTCAGCTGTCACCGCGGTGCTGAATCCAGTTACTCGCTCGCTGGTGAAGAACGGTGTGATCATCGATCCGAGGGCATTGACCTGCAGCGGGACTCCTCGATCGCGAGCCGCATCGGCCAGACCCGAGGCCAGCCGGAACGTGCGCGCGCTGAGCGAGCGGTATAACGTGGCGGTGAGGCGCTTCAGCGACCATAGTCCGGCTGCCATCGCCAGCGGGTTCCCTGAGAGCGTCCCCGCCTGATAGACCGGGCCGGCCGGCGACACCAGATCCATGAGGTCGGCGCGACCACCGTACGCGCCAACCGGCAACCCTCCACCGACGATCTTGCCGAGGCACGTGAGGTCTGGGCGGACGCCAAACAACGCCTGAGCGCCCCCGGGTGCGAGACGGAAACCGGTCATCACCTCGTCAAAGATGAGTAGCGCGCCCGTTCGATCGCAAATCGACCGGAGACCGTCGAGAAACCCCGGTTGGGGGATCACGGTGCCCATGTTGCCGGCTACGGGTTCGACGATGATTGCGGCGATCTCTCCGGCATTTGCTTCGGTCAGCTGCTCGACCGAGGCGAGGTCGTTGAAGCTGGCGAGCAGTGTTGGTGCCACAGCCCCCGCAGGAACACCAGGGCTTGTTGGTGTGCCGAACGTCAGCGCGCCCGAACCGGCCCGAACGAGAAACGCGTCAGCGTGTCCGTGGTAGCACCCCTCGAACTTGATGATCTTCTCGCGGTTCGTCGCCGCGCGCGCGACACGGGCCGCGCTCATCGTGGCCTCGGTGCCCGAGCTGACGAAGCGCACGCGTTCCATCGAGGGCACGAGCTTGCGGACCCGCTCCGCCAGCTCGACTTCGAGCGGGCTCGGCGCGCCGAAGCTTGTACCCGAACGGCCGACTCGGGCCAGCAGGCTGGTGAGGCCACGCGGTGCGTGGCCGTGGATCATCGGCCCCCACGACCCGACGTAGTCGATGAACGAGTTGCCGTCGATGTCTGTGATTCGCGAGCCCGAAGCCTTCGCGATGAAATGCGGCGAACCGCCGACAGCTTTGAACGCCCGTACTGGCGAGTTGACGCCGCCGGGAATGACCTGCTTGGCTCGCTGAAACAGCTTCAATGATTTGATGGGTTTCTTCATAGGGCGAGCAGGGCACAGGGCTCAGGGCACAGGGCACAGGGCGCAGGGCGCAGGGCGCAGGGCACAGCCCCTAGGCCCATGCCTACGCCCTACGCCCTATGCCCTACGCCCTGCTGTGCCAACATCCGAGCCGCCTCGCGAGCGAAGTACGTGATGATGATCTCCGCGCCCGCACGATGAATGGCCGTCAGTGACTCCAGCATCGCGCGCTCTTCATCGATCCAACCGTTGCGGGCGGCGGCTTTGATCATCGAGTACTCGCCGCTCACCTGATAGGCTGCGGTTGGATATCCGAATCGTTCGCGGACGCGCCAAATCACGTCGAGGTACGGCATTGCCGGCTTGACCATCACGATATCAGCGCCCTCATCGATGTCTTGTGCCACCTCCCGCAGCGCTTCTTCGACGTTGGCCGTATCCATCTGGTGGCTCCGGCGATCGCCGAACTGCGGGGCCGAATCGGCCGCCTCACGAAACGGTCCGTAGAACCCGGAGCAGTACTTGGCCGCGTAGCTCATGATCGCGACCTGGTCGAATCCGGCCTCGTCGAGCGCCGACCGGATGGCCCCGACACGTCCGTCCATCATGTCGGAAGGGGCGACGACATGGGCCCCGGCTCGGGCATGGGAGATCGCCGCGCGCACGAGTCGGTCGACCGTGGCATCGTTCACGATCTCTCCATCAGCCACGATTCCGCAATGCCCGTGAGACGTGTACTCGCAAAGGCAGACGTCGGTGATGACGACCATGTCGGCGACTGAATCGCGGATTCTCCGGACGGCTTGTTGAACGGGACCGGCCGGATCCTCTGCCGCGGATCCCTCGTCGTCCTTCTCATTCGGCAGCCCGAAGAGCAAGACTGCGGGGACGCCGTCACGCCGCGCAGCGGCAGCCTCAGTGACGGCCTCGTCCACCGACAATTGATACACGCCGGGCATCGACGACACCTCACGACGAACGCCGCCGCCTTCGCAGACGAAAAGAGGCAAAACGAACTGATCCGCCGACAACCGTGTTTCGCGGACCAGGCGACGCAACGCCGGCGTGCGGCGCAGGCGTCGAAACCGTCGCTCGAGCTTCATGTGGCTTGGGGGACCGATGCGAAGTGCGCGACGAGGGCATCCACCAGCGCCGACACCGTCGAGGTCGCGGGCGTGATCTGTGGGGTGATGCCGTAGCGCAGGGCTGCATCGGCGGTCACGGGCCCGATGGTCGCGACGGTCGTGTGGTTCAGAAGATCGACCGCCTGATCCTCGCCGTAAATGGACACGAACGCTCGCACGGCGGAGGCGCTGGAGAACGTGACCGCATCGATGTGACGGTCCAGCAGCTGACGATAGATTCCGAGGTGCGCGTCGCTTTCGGCAGTGACCGTGCGATAGGCAATCACCTCGGTCACTTCGGCGCCGGCCGCGCGCAGATCTTCGGGCAGCGTGTCGCGAGCGATGTCGGCCTTCGGAAACAGCACGCGAACGTCCTTGAGCGAGCCGGTTGCTCGTAGAGCGTCGACGACAGCCTCCGCGCGGTGATCGTCGGGAACCAGATCGACCTTCAACCCGAACCGCGTGAGTCGCGCGGCCGTCCCCGGACCAACCGCACACAACTTGGCGTCGGCCAGGGCCCGGACATCCCGCGGACCGACCAGCAAACGATCCATGAAGGCGGTCGCACCGTTGGCGCTGGTGAACACGATCCAGTCGAACGCGCCAGCGTTCTCGCAGGCCTGATCGAGCGGGCCGTAATCGTCGGGCGGGACAATGTTGATGAGTGGCGCCTCGATCGCTTCGGCCCCATGCGCTTCGAGCAGTTCGACCATTTCAGCCGACTGTTCGCGAGAGCGAGTCACGAGGACGCGTCGCCCAAACAGCGGCCGTGCATCGAACCAGCGCAAGTGATCCCGAAGCCCCACCACTTTGCCGACGACCAGCATCGAGGGCCCCGACGGCCGCTTGTCGCGAAGCCGATCGGCGAGATCTCCCAGCGTGCCCGTGACGGTTGCCTGTGACAGGAGCGTGGCATTCGAGATGATGGCCGCCGATTCCTCCGCGGGGCGGCCGTTGGCGAGTAGCGCGTTGACCAGTTCCGTCAATTGGCGCGGGCCCGCGTAACACACGATGGTCCCTTCCAGCTTGGCAAGCGCGGCCCAATCGGCGCTCGGCGTACCGCGGCCTTCGTCTTCGTAGCCACGGACGAACGTCAATGTGTCACCAGCGCCCGGATAGGTGACCGGGATGCCCGCGTACGCCGCCGCGCCGATAGCCGACGGCACGCCTGGCACGACCTCGAACGGAATGTTCTGCTCGTTCAGAAACAGCGCTTCGATCCCGCCGTGATCGAACACGAACGGGTCGCCCCACTTCAGGCGCGCGACGAGCTTGCCTTCGCGCGCTTTCTCGGCGATGAGATAGCAAATCGCCTCCTGGTCCATCCGTTCGGGCGCCGCGCTGCCGACATCGATGCGTTCGGTGTCTCGCGGCGCGTGGTGCAGCAAACGAGGATGAACGAGGTGGTCGTAAATGACGACGTCGGCGGCCTGAAGACAGCGCAAGCCGCGTGCGCTGATGAGGTCGGGCGCACCGGGTCCGGCACCGATCAAGTAGACGATACGGCGAAGCACGGCCAGATTGTACTAGAGGGATAGCTGATCGGCCGCTTCGCGGATGGGCCGGCCTTCGGCCGGACGGCCGTCTCGTTTCCGCCCGACGGCCGGCGGTCTCACGTCGCTCGCCGAAGGGGTGCGCCGAGGCGCGCCACGATCGAGGCGCGCCAGCATGCCAGCGGCGCTCGCGCAGCGGCTTTCCCAATCAGTTTTCGTGTCGCGCTGCCTCGAGGATCGCCGCCGCACCTTGGGCTAGCAGCCTGGCGGCGAGCTTTTCTCCCGCCGCTGCGGCGCCGCCGCGGTTCCCACGGACCGCGGCGCGAACGACGGTGCGACCATCCAGTGATGCGACGAGCCCAAGCATCTCGAGCGCTTGCTCATCGATCCGTGCGATGGCCCCCAATGGCATCTGGCAATTGCCTCCCAACGCGCGGACGACCGCACGCTCAGCGGTCAGTGCCGCCTCGGCGTCTGGGTCAGAAATCCGGGAGACGGTCGATCGCAGCGCGCGGTCAGCATCAACGCGGAGCTGGACAGCGACAATCCCCTGACCAGGCGCCGGCACGCAGGTCTCGATCGGCAGATACGCAGAGATCCGCGCCGCGAGGCCAAGGCGAGTGATCCCGGCGCTTGCGAGAACAATCGCGGTGCACTCACCAGCATCGAGCTTCCGAAGGCGCGTGTCCACGTTGCCGCGAAGGGGCGTGAACGTCGCGTGTGGAACGATGGTGCGTAGTTGTGCGATCCGTCGCACGCTCGTCGTACCGATTGCCGGACTTTTGCCGAGCACGCGCACGACCGTGGGCCAGTCGCGCGTCGTCGAACCGTCGCGCATGAGCATCACATCTCGAGGATCCTCGCGTTCGAGCGCTGCGCCGATGGTCAACGCCTCCGGCAGCATCGCGGGCAGATCCTTGCTGCTGTGAACGGCGACGTCGACCCGGCCGTCGAGCAGCGCTTCCTCGATCTCCTTCACGAACATCCGCTTGATATTGGCCCCGGGAGCGTCAGGTGGGCCCGAGCCCTCATCCCCCGAGGTTCGAATTGCGACGATTTCGGTCTGCGCGCCTTGTTCGTCGAGGAGCTTCGCGACCGTGCGGGCTTGCCAGAGGGCGAGCGCACTCCCGCGGGTGCCGATTCGGATGAGTGTCATGAATCAGTGCCTGAGTGCCGAATGTGCCTCGTGCCTGATGTGCTCGTGCATGGGTGCTGCAAGGTGCTTGAGGTGCTTGAGGTGCGCGATTCTAACGGGGCTGGCCGCACATTAGGCACCTGATGTACCCGGCACAACCAGCACTAGCACCTTGGCACGAAGGCACTCTAGGCCGTCAGGCACCCTCGCGTCAGACTTCTCGAGCGCAAACAGGCGGCTGAGCGCCGCCGCATACAGTGACACGAGATGGGCATCACCCGCGTTCTTCAGCTGTTCGGTCGGCTGGAGCAGAAGCTTCTCGACCATCAACCGTGTGATCTCGTCGACGCGCGCGCGCGCTTCCGGCGGCAACGCCGCAAGCTTTGGCTCGAGCCGCTCCAGTTCGGCCTTGCGAATCCCCTCGAAGTGCTGACGCAGCGCCACGATCGTCGGTACTGCATCGCGTGATCGTTGCCAGTTCGTGAACTTGAGCACCTCTTCGTCGATGATCTGATCCGCGCGACCGACTTCAACGCCGCGCCGCTCCAGGTTCTCGCGGACGATGGACTGGAGGTCGTCGATGTTATAGAGGAACACCTGCTCGAGTTCGCCCGCGCGCGGGTCGACGTCCCGTGGGACGGCGATGTCGATCAGAAACAGCGGACGCGAGCGGCTGGCCGGCATCGCTTCCTTGACCTGCGACTTCGACAGAATCGGCATCGGCGAGCCCGTTACCGTGATGACGATGTCCGAGTCGAGAAGCGACGGCTGCAGCGTATCCCACGGCGTGACTGCGGCCCCGATGTCATCCGCGAGTTCTTGTGCGTGCGCGAGCGTTCGGCTGGTGATCGTGACCGATTCGACGCCTTGCGCTTTGAGATGCACCGCGGTCAGCCGGCCCATCTCGCCGGCGCCAATCACGAGCACCTTGCGGCCCGCCAGACTCCCGAAGATTTTTCGCGCCAGGTTGACTGCCGCGTAGCTCACCGAGACGGCGCCCTCGGCCAGCCCGGTTTCCGAGCGGACCCGCTTGCCGACGCCGAACGACCAGTGGAACAGTCGGTTGAGAAGCGGCCCGGCACTGTGAACCTGCGAGGCGGTCGCAAACGCGTCCTTCACTTGCCCCAGGATTTGAGGCTCGCCGACGACCAGCGAGTCGAGACCAGAGGCGACCCGGAACAGGTGACGCACCGCATCGTGATCCTGCAGTGCATACAGGTGCGGCCGAATCTGCTCGAGCGGTATCCGGTGGAACTCGGAAAAGAACGTTTGCAGGTCGATGATGGTCGACTTTGGATCGTGGCACGCGACGTAGAGCTCGGCCCGATTGCAGGTCGAAACGACCACGGCTTCCGCGGCGGATTGCCGGCCGATGACGGCGCGGACCGCGTCTTCGAGACCGCGGCTGCTGAAATCGAGCCGCTCGCGCAAGTCAACCGATGCCGTGCGATGACTGGCACCGACCAGAAGGAGATGCACCTCAGGCCCCGAAATTGTGGCTTTCGGTCAGGAAGTAACTGACCAGCACGAAGTTGAGCAGGACGATCGCGAACCCTGCCGCCGCGAGATACGCCGCCGGCCGACCGCGCCAGCCGATCACCCGGCGAGCAACGAGCTGAAACGTGTAGACCGCCCATGTCATGAGCGCGACCGAGATTTTGGGATCGCGAAGGGACATTGCCTGCACACGCGGATCGGCCGGCGCCAACGCCACCGCTTCGGCAACCCACAGCGCACCCGCACCGAGGCCGAGCGTCAGCAGCAGCCAGCCGATGAAGACTGTTCGCGAGTTCATGACGTCGAGCGCTTGCAGCGAGGGTAGCCGCTCAAAGAAGAACACCAGGTGCTTGGCCTTTATTTCCTTGAACTGCAGCAGGTAGGTGATACCAATCACGGCTGCCAGCCCGAAACTCGCATAGGCGCCCAGTAGTGCTGCAACGTGGGTCCAAAACAGGGGGTGGGCAAGCACCGGAGATTGCGGCTCGACTTGGGCTCCCCGAACGGCGGGAAGAATCTGAAGCGCGACAATGATGGTGAGAATGAAGATGCCCAGGCCACGCTCGTCGGTCGTCACCTCGATGTACAGATACGCGAGTGCGAGCAGCCACACAAACGTCGAAATCGCCTGCGTCGTCCCTGCAAACGGCACATGCCCGGCCTCCATCGTCTGCATGCCGATGGCGAACGTGTGCGCCAAGGCGCCCGCCACCAGCAACGCCGTTGCGGCCCGCCCAGCAGATGGCGTGCGGCGCGCAAAGTGAATCGCGTACGCGACCAGGGAGAGGACGTAGAGGAGAAGGGGGAAGACGAACATTCGTGAAGTTACAAGTTACAAGTTACAAGTTCAAAGTTGAGTTGCCAAGGGTTTCGGTCAGAGCTGCTCCTGGAGCGCGAGTGGATCGGCCCAGCGGTTTGTAACTTGTAACTTGTAACTTGTAACTCCGCCTAGTAGGCGGCCGCGTAGTACCCGCGCTTCGTGCGGGCGACGATATTGGGCCGCGCGACCTGAACGACAATTCGTCGCCAGCCGCCGTCGCGACGAGAATTCTTCGACGCATAACCCATCGAGTATTGGCTCGAGAGCTCGTCGGCGATCTGTTGGTAGACGTCCTTCAGATCGTCGAGCTTCTCGGGAAAGTACGCGCGGCCTCCCGTCTCCTGCGCGAACTGCCGGAGAACGTACTCCGCTTCACGGAAGCCCTTCGACTGCGCGCCGTCCTTGGACTGCAAGCCAATCGTATAGACGGCGGTCTCGGATCGCTTCGCCAGATCCATCACTTCTTCCCAGCTCACCAGGCTCGAGGTGTCTTCGCCATCCGACAGCACCACGATTGCACGCCGCCTGACGTCTTCGAGGCTCTTCGCCTTGATCTTGGCCAGTTCTTTCAACGAGATGTAGAGCGCGTTGTGCAGCGAGGTCGACCCGCCTGCGGTGGTGCCACGAATCGCTTTCTCCAAGTCGGGCACGTTGTTCGTAAATCCCTGAGCGATCTCTACGCGGCTGTCGAAGTCGACGACCTGTGCCAGGTCCTGCGGTCGCAATCGTCGAGCGAACCCGACGGCGGCCTCCTGCGCCATTGCCAGCCGGCTTTCCATGCTCGCGCTCGTGTCGATGAGCAGGGACAACGCAATCGGCAGGCTCGTTCGGTTGAAGAAGGTCAGCTCCTGCTTGAGTACCGTCTTCGAAGACCGAAAACTCTTGCTCAGTGAGATCCGTGACATAGCGATTCTGGCCGTCAACCACCGTCACGTTCAGCGACACGACGTCAACCGCGGACTTGAAGATTTGCGCCTTCTCCTGCGCACTAGGCTTCTCCTGCGCACTGGTTGAAGAGCCCTGTGCGCGCGCAACTTCCAGCCAACTACCCGAGAATGCCATCCCCAGGCCTGCGGTCGCGAGGAGCAGCGCCCTCGCCCAATGCTTTGTGGAGTGCTTCATTGTGTGGCCTGTCCCCGCGCAGGCGTCCCCCGAACCTCGAGTCCCGGCTTTCCAGACGAGACTTCGACTTTCTCGGGTGGAATGAGCGACTCCGGACGGGCGTAGACGACGCGGTACTGATTCTTGAGAATTCCGCCGAGGTCTTTCAACCGCGGCTCGAACGACATGCTGGTGAGCACGTCCATGCGCAGGCCACCCGACTCGCGGGGGCCGCGATCAAGGACGGTCGCCCGATTGCGTGCCTCATCGGTCAGAAACGAGCCAGCAGGGTTGACCAGCACGACAGCGTGCATTGTGGCGCCGCTGTCCGAGAGGGCCTTCAACACGTCCTGGTACCGCAGATGGCTGAACTCGGTGTTCTCGGTGGCGACGACGAGGATGGCCGCACGATCCGACTCGCGTCGCCCGACGCCTTTGGCGACCTCCGCGATGCCGTCCAGGAGCGTGGCACCGCTGCTGGGCACATGGAACAGCCGATTGGCGGCGTCCGAGAGCGACTTCTGGTTGGTCGTGTAATCTTCGACGCTGGTCGGGCGGTCCGCGACCGTCGAGATCGCAACCGGACCGATCCCGTCGATGGTGGTCAAAAACGTGGTCAATGCTTTGCGGAGATCGGCGATGGCCGGCGCCACGGCCTGACTGTTGTCGATGATGATCGCCACGGACTGGGGTGTCGTGGCTTTCGTCACCCTCAACACTTCTCGTCGAGTGCCGTCTTCGCGCACGACGAACGCATCCGGGCCCAGGTTTGGGACGGGTTGATGCTTGTCGTCAAACGCGCTGGCGTACAGCACGCGCTCTCGAGCTTGACCGTCCACACGCGCGGTCGCAACGTCCGCGTCGAGGAGGAGGGCGGGCAGCATCGCAATCGCCACGCCGCGTACGAAAAGGTGGGCCAGAGCTGCTCCGGACATAGGCAAGACGGGCCGAGGCGCTTCGGCAAGATCAGTATAGCGAATGCTAGACTCGCGCTGTGGCGCCGATCTCCGGCGAAAATATTCGGCTCATCGGACAACTCAGCACGCTGGGGTTGTCGTTCGTCTTCGCGCTGGTCATCGGTTTCGGCGGCGGCTACCTACTGGACAATTGGCTGGGATCGACGCCGTGGCTGTCGTTCCTCGGCTTCTTCGTCGGCCTGGCGGCCGGAATCCTCAATGTCTACCGGGTGATGCAGATCGCTGGCTCTTCCCGCACGCCGAAGTCGTAATCGCGTCACCGGTTCAGCTTGTCTCCTTTTGAAGATGTCGGGATCTGATGTCGTCGGACGGTTTGTTCGTACGCTTGCCGTGGTGGTCGCGGTCCTGGCGATCGTGGCGTATGCCGCGCGCCCGGCGCGCCCGCGTTTTGCTCTTGGGGTGGCCGGGGGCGGGGTGCTGGCGGCGCTGGCGCTGTGGGCACTGCGGGGGGTGGTGGAGCAGGCGGTTGCGGCGGCCAAAAGTGGAGAAATCGGGCGGAATTCGCGTCGTCTTGGCGCTAGTGAAGTTTTTCACAAGACATGCTATATTGGCCCTGACAGCCTACGGTATGATGCTCCGCTTGCAACTCGACCCGGTGGGGATCGTTGTAGGAGTGTCGGCCCTCTGGGTGGCCGCCGCCGTGGAGGCTGTCAGGTCCAATCCGAAGTAGTCAGTCATTACGCCTGAGGAGGTTTTGTGAGCACTCGACGCTCCCTGCTGTCTGTGATGTTGGCGTTCCTGGTTCTGGGCGTGGCCTCGCCCGTGTTCGCCCAGGAGGCCGCCGCTGATGCCGCGAACAGCGGTCTGGTGCAGTGGTCAATCATCACCGCTGGGTTCGCCCTGGCCATCGCCGCGGCCGGCGGCGCCATCGGGCAGGGCCGCGCCATCGGCTCGGCCGCCGAGGCGATTGCGCGCAATCCCGGGGCAGTCGGCGACATCCGCGGCGTTCTGATTCTGGGCCTGGTGCTGATCGAATCCCTCGTCATCTATGTGCTGCTCGTGACGCTGATTCTCTTCTTCATCAAGCCCTTCGGCGGCTAGCGCTCATGACGGTCTTGTGGGGCCGGTAGGGCGGGTCGGTCTGGCGGTTCATCGGCCCACATCAGACCTACCAGCCCCACCCGACCCACCAGACCTGCTCGCCCGGCGATGGGCCGCTTTTCCCGTCTCGACCTCCTGCTGCTCCTGATGGTCGGCATCTGGGGCGCCAACTTCTCCGCCATCAAATACGCGCTTCGGGACTTCCCCGAGGTCTCGTTCAACGCCATGCGGCTCGTGCTGGCAGGCGCGGTGTTTCTGGTCGCGATGCTACGACACCAGCGCCAGTCCGCCGCCGGCGAACGACCTCCCCAACCGCGCCTGACTCGTCGCGAGTGGGCAACTCTGGTCATGCTCGCGCTCGTCGGCACCGTTCTCTATCAATTGTTTTTCCTCGCTGGCCTCGCGCGAACGAGCGTCGCGAACAGTGCACTGATGTTCGGATGCACGCCCGTGGCGGTAGCGATCATGTCGTCCGTTGCCGGGCATGAACGTCTCACGGCGGCCCGGTGGAGCGGCGCTGCGTTGTCACTCGCGGGAATCTACGCGCTCGTCGGTCACCGGGCCGAGCTGTCTGCCGCGACATTTGTCGGTGATCTGCTCGTGTTCTGCGGAATGCTGTGCTGGTCGCTCTACTCGGTGGCGGCACAGCCGATGCTCAAGCGACACTCGCCGCTCGTTGTCACGGGTTGGGCGATGATGATCGGCGCCGTCCTCTACGGCATCGGGGCGTTCCCTTCGCTCATCACCACCGACTGGGCTCGTATCTCGGCACTCAGTTGGGTGTTGATGGCGGCGTCATCGCTGCTGGCGCTCGCTCTCGCGTACATCATTTGGTACACCGCGGTACAAAAGATCGGCAGCGCCCGGACTGCGGTCTACAGCAATCTCACACCCATCGTTGCCATGGTCGTGGCGGCCGTCTGGCTTGGCGAGCGGATTACCGGCCAACAACTCCTCGGTGCGGCGCTGATCCTGAGCGGAATCGCGGTGACCAGACTGAACCCCGCGGGGTGAACGCGGTCGATCGGTTGCCGGTCGCCGCCAGGTGTGCCGTGGACCGTGCGCCGTGGCCCGGGGCGTCGCGCCGCTCGACTTACCGGACTCACCCGCCCTAACGACGAGTTGGCTCCTGTGGGGGAGTCAGTTGCGCACGAGCTGGTCTCCCTTCGCCTTCGGCGTGCCCCATTTTCGTGGGATCTACGGATGGAACGAAGATGCCAGGTGCTCGCTTGAACATTCGTTCAGGAATCGTCCCGTTTCGTTGTTGCGTCTCCGTCCCTGTTTCCTGTAGATTCACCCGCGATCCAGGTAATTTAACCCTCGGAACTGGGCTGTGACCGTGTGTTGGCGGTATGACTGACTGCCATTGGTCCCAGCTTCGAATGAGTCGTCGTCGGTTGTCCGTTCGACGTTCGCTTTTTTCGCCGCGTTCGAACGGGTTCGTTCGCTTGTGTTGCACATGGCGGTATGTCTGGGACTAGGCCCCCCGGGTCGTCCCCACAGGACATGGAGGATGACGAATGAAGCGTTGCTTTGGCGGATTGCTAATCGCCGCGCTGATGCTGGCTGTTGCGTCGCCTACGTTCGCACAGGGCGGTGGTGCCAGTAGCACCGGCACGATTCAAGGTCGCGTCACCGATGCGCAGGGCGCGGTGCTCCCTGGCGTGACGGTGACGGCGACCAGCCCGTCGATGCTCGGAGCGCAGACGACGGTCAGCTCCGAGACCGGCAACTATCGATTCCCGGCAGTGCCGCCCGGCACCTATACCGTGACGTACGAGCTTGGCCGGGTTCAGCGGTGTGAAGCGGGAAGGCATTCTGATAACACTCGGCTTCACGGCCAACATCAACGTCGAGCTCGCGCTCGCCACGCTTCAAGAGACGGTCACGGTCACGGGTGAATCCCCCGTCATCGACACGTCCGCGACTCGTATTCAGCAGAACTTCAAGCTCGAACAACTACAGTCGATTCCCAACGCTCGCGACATGTGGGCCCTGTTGGCGGTCACGCCATCGGTGGCAATGGCTCGCGTCGATGTGGGCGGCAACCGAGCCGGCACGCAAAGCGGCTATACCGCCTATGGCTTCAACGGCCAGGTACGTGTGCTCATCGAAGGCATCAACACGACAGAAGGCACAGGCGGTGCCGGTTTCTATTTCGATTACGCGTCGCTCGAGGAGGCGTTTATCGGCACATCGGGCCAGTCGGCCGAGATGCCGAACCCCGGCGTGCAGTCGCAGTTCATCGCGCAGCTCGGGCGCCAATCAGTTCTTCGGCGAGTACCATCTCGACTGGTACAACAGCTCCCTGCAGGGCTCGAACTTGCCGAGCGAGTACACGTCGCCGACCGCCTTCAACGGCACCAATGGCAGCAATGCCATCCGTGAGCACAGTAACGAGATCGAGCGCTATTACGACCACGGCGATCAACGCCGGCGGACCGATCAAGCGGGACAAGCTCTGGTGACTTCGGCACTTATCCGGCAGCAATTCAATGCAGTCGCGCAGCCGAACTTCCAATTCGATAAGACGTTCGACACTAAGCTGTGGAACCCGGTCGTGAAGGGGACCTATCAGCTGAACCAGAACCACAAGATCATCGGCTACTACCAGTGGGGTCAGAAGGAACAGCCGAATCGGCTGCCGTTCGCGACCTACAGCTACCTGTCTCCCGAGCAGACGTTCGCGCAGGACTCGGGCAGCTGGGTCTACAAGGCCGAATGGAACGGGACGCTCACGCGACAAGCTTTATCTCGAAGCACGCTACGGTGACTTCGGCTACTACTTCCCGCTCATCACCAACAGCCCTGACAACTTCTTCTGGCACGACACGGGCCAGCTGATCTCTGAAGGTGCGCATCAGGCCCAGCAGCTCGATCGCGACCGCAAGCAGTGGACGGGCGCCGCGACCTACTTTCTCGATACCGCCAAGGGCAGCCACACGTTCAAGATGGGCGGCGAGCTGCTGAAGGAGCAGTCGTGGGAAGGCTTCCTCTCGCGCCGCGGCGGCACGAGCAATATCGAACAGGTCTATAACAACGGCGACTCGACGCAGGTGATCTTCGGTCTGCCCACGGCAACGAGCGTCGGCAGCCTGAAGGACAACGACAACGGCGCCCTCACGTCCCGCGCGGCGCTCGATCAGATCGGCTTCTTCATCAACGACACGTGGCAGGTCGGGCGTGTCACGATCAATGGCGGCGTCCGCTATGACAACTACAAGGGCTGGTTGCCGGAGCAGCAGCAGCTCGGCGCGACCGTTGGCCGCGCATCGGTGGACGCCAAGACCTTCCCGCAGACGGACCTCTTCACGTGGAACCAGTTCGCGCCGCGCGTGGGTTTCATCTACGATCTGAGCGGCGACGGGAGGACGGTCGTGAAGGCCAACTACGGCCTCTACTGGCACAACCCGGGCGTCAGCGTGCCAGCCAGCGGCAACCCGAATATCGCCAGTAAGTCCTCCACGTGGAACTGGAATGACCAACTAGCGTGCGCCGGGTGCATCGCCGGCGACAAGCGCTGGCAGCCAGGCGAAGAGACCACGTTTGTCACGGCCGCGCTCGAAGGCGCGATCCGTGTCGATCCGAACATCAAGGCGCCGTACTCGCACGAAGCAGCAGTCTGGTTCGAGCGCCAGCTGAATGACTCTATGGGCGCGAGAGCCGGGTTCGTCTACAAGACCGAAGACGACCTGATCGACACCTTCCAGCCAGGTCGCGGGCCGGAAGTGTTCACGGTGCCGTTCGACTTCACCGATATTGGTGTCGACGGCAGGGCTGGGACCGCCGACGATAAAATCATCAGGATGTTGGGTTTGCCGGCGGCAAATGCCAACACCCTGTTCCCGGCCGACCAGGTTGTCATGAACGTGCCGCGGTATGGCCGCTACAAGACCATCGAGGTCTCGACCACGAAGCGCTTCGCCAACAAGTGGTCGGCGCAAGTTGGTGGCGGCTACACGATGCTCACCAACTTCCCGAACGATCTGTTCCCAAACAACCCGAACATGCCTGGCGTGCAGGACCGCTCGACGTGGGGGCTCAAGGCAGTAGGCAGCTACGAGGCCCCGTGGGGAATCCGGCTCTCTCCTGTCCTGCGCCATCAGTCGGGTGTCAACTTTGCCCGCACGGTGGTCATTTCGACGACGGCCGCCGCCAATCCCGTTTCGCGCCCCGACCTGATTGCGACCAGCGGCACGGGCGATCGCCAGACCGCCTATGTCGAGCCGGCTGACGCCAATCGAGAAGACAACATCTGGGTATTCGACGTGCGCACGGAGAAGACAATCACGCTGAACAGTCGGACTCGCATCCGTGCTGTACCTGGATCTCTTCAACATCACCAACAGCCACGCGTCCGAAACGATCGGCCGCGCGACGGGTTTGAGCTACTTGAAGCCGACGTTGATTCTGGCGCCGTTTACCGCGCGCGTCGGCTTCCGGTTTATTTTCTAGGTTCGCGCAAGCTGGACTCCTGTGGGGGAGTCTGTTGGCGGGAGTGGGCTGCGCCGGCCCCTCCCGTCTTTTTTATTGGGTGATTGGGTGATTGAGCGATTGTGTGATTGCATTGGGTGATGGTGCATCGTGCACTCGTGCACTCGTGCACTCGTGCACTCGTGCACTCGTGCACCGCACCGCACCCGTCGCACCCCAGCACCTATCGCACCTGTCGCACCTGATACACCGCCGGTTCCGACCCCGCCAGCTCGAACCACGACACACCTTCCCGCACGAGATCGATCTTCAGCTGATACCCTGCCATGTCGGGTGGCGGCGCAATCTGCAGCCTCAGCTCACAGCGGCCGCCAGGATCGATTGGCGCCGGCAAGTCGTGGCGTGAGTAGTCGCGGGTGACCACCGTGCCGTCGGGCGTCAGCAGTTGCACGCCCAGTCGCACCTGTCCTCCCCCGGGTGACGTCTCCCACCGCGTGTTGCCGACGTTGGCCAGGCGGACGCGCAGCACGACCTCACCGCCTGCCGCGACAGACGATGGCGGGTCCAGCAGTTCTATCCGCGCGCCGTCGGCGCGGAGGGTGGGCTTGACGAAAGACGTCCTGTGCGCCGTCACCACCGGATGCTGCTCGATGACTGGCTGCATCTCGCGCAGCAGCCGAATGGCGAATGCTTCTTCGAAGAGCAGCTGCTTCTTGCCGAGCCCGACCACTTCCAGCGCCGCTCGCCACATCTTGTCGAGCGCCCGGAACGGACGCTGGCTCGCCGTGAAGCGGCGCCAATCCCGCCACTGTTGCTGCTGCATCTCGAACAGCGGAATGATGTGTGCGATGGGATGGAGTCGCACATCGACGAAGCCAGCGGCCAGGCAAGCATCCATGAACTCGTCGATCAGGATCTCGTTTTCGAGCACCCCGTAGTTGCGTGTTGCCGCCAGAGACGTCGGGTGGTTGGCATGGCCGACCCCAGGCTCCGAGAACAGCACCACGCCGTCGGGCGTCAGGACTCGTTTGATCTCGCGTAGTGCGCGCGCTGTGTCGGGAATGTGGTGGAAGGCATTCAGACAGCACGCCTTTGAGAACGTGCGGTCGGCGAACGGCAGGTGTTCCATGTCGCCGGTGACCAGGCCGCGTGCACCGTCGAGGCGCGACGCGCCCAACCGCAGCATGTCCCAGGAAATATCGAGGGCAATCGTCCGGACGCCGCAGCGCCGCAACCAATCGGACACCCAGCACGAACCCGCACCCAGATCGAGCACGAGGTCCGAGGCCGTCGGCGTCAGCACGCGCAACATCACGGCAAAGTCGAGCAGGTACTGGGCGTGCGCCTCGCTGGCGAGCTGGCCGGGCGGCGGGAACGGCTTGAGCGCCTCCCATTCACCGCCGGCGGAGCGACGCAGGTAGTCTTTCTCGGACTGTTTCGAATCCGTTTGTTGCATCAGTCCTTCGCGCATCAGCCGAGCCGAACGGCGAGCCCCTACGAGGCGCGAAGCGCCGAGTCCGACTGCTGTGAACAGTCCCACTGCTGAACACAGTCCATACTGTAATCTGAAGCAATGGATCCGGCGGTCACCTACAGCAGCTATCTCCACGTCGACGAGTTGCTCGAGCTCCAGCAGCCCCGCTCCGACGGACCCGAACACGACGAGCTGCTCTTCATCGTCATTCACCAGGTGTACGAGCTGTGGTTCAAGGAGATTCTCCACGAGATCGATCGTGTCAATCATCTTCTCGAAGCGGGGGATTCTCATCGGGCGCAACATACGCTCAAACGCGTCCTGACCATCCTCAAGGTGCTGGTCGCGCAGCTCGATATCCTCGAAACCATGACGCCGCTCGAGTTTCTGTCGTTTCGCGAGCGGCTCGAGGCGGCCAGCGGGTTTCAATCGGACCAGTTTCGTCAGCTCGAGTTTGCGCTTGGCCGCAAGGCGCCGCAAGCGATGGCGCGCTTTCCGGCCGGCAGCCGGGCGCGCGCGGCACTTGAACGACGATTTCGCGAGTCGACGTTGTGGGACGCGTTTCTCGCCTATCTCTCGCGTGAGCAGTACCCGGTGCCGGCCGGGTTGCTGACCCGTGACGTGACCCAGGAGATCGAGCCATCGGCAGAACTGCAGCAGATCCTGATTCGCGTCTATCGCAACGACCCGAAGAACTCGGAGATCTGCGAGCGGCTGGTTGATCTGGACGAGGGTGTTCAAGAGTGGCGCTATCGCCACGTGAAAATGGTCGAGCGCACGATTGGCGTCAAGCTTGGAACTGGCGGGTCATCCGGCGCCGCCTATCTGCGGACGACGGTCGGCTCACCGCTCTTTCCGGACTTATGGGAAATCCGTTCGCATCTGTAGGCCTGGCGAGCCACTATTCCCGGTTTCGCGTCGCCAATCGACTGCTCCTCACCGGCCATTCGCATCAGGCCTGGCCCGACGTAGCCTTTGATGCGCAACAGAAGGCATGGCTGGATGCGGCAGCGCTCGTCGACGAGAAGTGGGAACGGGCCGCGACGGTTGCCAACGAGGTCCGTACGGGATGGCGCCGGCTGCTGAACGATCCGTCCGGCGACATCGCGTTGGGCGCGAATACGCACGAACTCGTAGTTCGATTGCTGTCGGCCGTTTTGCCGATGTTCGGGACTGCGAACGCGCTCCAGTCTCAACCGACGACCCCCATTCCTACCAGCCCCACCCGACCCACCCGCCTTATTACGACCGACGGCGAGTTTCACACGATTCGCCGGCAGCTCGATCGCCTGGCCGAAGAAGGCGTCCCCGTCATCAAGGTTGCCGCGCAACCGGCGGAAACGCTCTCGGAACGGCTGGCGGCGACCGTGGACGCGTCGACGGCCTGCGTCATGGTCTCGTCGGTTCTCTTCGAGTCAGCCGAGATCGTCCCTGACCTCAAGCTCGTGGCCGATGCTTGCACCCATCATGGCGCGGTGCTGCTGGTTGACGCCTACCATCACTTGAACGTCGTCCCCTTCAATCTCGAAGCGATGGGGTTGTCCGAGGCGTTCGTGGTTGGCGGCGGCTACAAGTACTGTCAGCTCGGCGAGGGCAACTGCTTTCTTCGTGTGCCTCCAGGATTGGAGCTGCGCCCGGTCCTGACCGGCTGGTTCAGCGAGTTCGCCGAACTGGCCGATACCGCACACGCGGGGGAGGTTCGCTATGGCAAGGGCGCGGCCCGCTTTGCCGGAGCGACGTACGATCCGACGTCACACTATCGGGCGGCGGCCGTCTTCGCGTTCCATCAGCGCATGGGGATGACGCCTGAGCGACTCCGCGCGGTCAACCAGCACCAGGTCGCGATGCTCATCAAGCGCTTCGAAGCGCTCGACGTCGATCCCGCGGTCGCTGCGCTCATTCCGGTTCAATCGGATCGCCGCGCAGGATTCCTCGCCATCCGCGCACCGCAAGCCAGCGCCCTCGTGCTCCGTCTTCGCGCGCGTGGCTTGTATGCCGACTCTCGAGGCGACATCCTGCGGCTCGGTCCCGCGCCCTACATTTCAGATCAGCAATTGCTCGAAGGCGGCGGCATCCTCGCGTCCGTGTTTCGCTAGCTCGCTCTTCCCTGCGCCCTGTGCCCTCTGCCCTATGCCCTATCTCTACCAATCCAACGGATTGAAACCTTCGGCTTCGAAACAATGGATCAAATCCGAAAGCAATTTTCGCGAGCCGTCCCAGCTGTGCTTACAAATTGTTGATATATATAGGCTTACACCAACACATCCGGTGACGATTTGGTCGGGCACAACGCTTGCTCTCATGCGGGGGAAACCCCACAGGAGCACTTTTTGGTGCTGGATTTGTGTTCGAGCTAGGCTGACTAGGCCGCGGCTCGTGGCCGGTGCGGGATGGAGGATCCCAAGCCGGATTCGTAAAAAAGGGGACCGTTGGGTCCCCTTCGTTTTGTACGGCTAGCGAGGCTGCGCTGGGAGCGGCGAGCTCTTGAAGGTGTGGCTCCGCCTCGCTAGATGCAGCGTTGGCTTTGCCCCGCTCCGCGGGGCGAGGTCTTGAAGGCGACCAACTGCCTTCAAGACGCTCGCGGCTCCTGTTATTCTGCGGTGCCATGACCGTCGGGCACTTCCTGCTCGCCGCGACCTCCACGCTCTTTGTCCTCACGCTCTCGGTGCGCGCCAATACCGCCCCTCAGTCTCCGGCGGCGCGCCAGCCAGTATCGACCCACGTGCCGACGCTGCCGGCGACGACTGCGGCCGATTACATGGGATCGAAGGCGTGTGCGCGCTGCCATCAGGAGGACTTCGATCAGTGGCAGCGGTCATTGCATATCCGCATGACCAAACCGATCGAAGAAGCGACGGTTGTCGGTGACTTCAGCGACGGGACGCGCTTTGCCGACCATGGTCGATCGTTCGAGTTTGGCCGCACGAAGGGCAAGCCATTCATGCGGGTGAGCTACGGAGGTCGCCCGCCCGAGACGTTCCCGGTCGATTACACCCTTGGTCACAAGCGCTATCAGGGATATCTGTCGAAGCTCGCTGACGGGCGCGTTTACGTCCTGCCGGCCTTCTGGCACATCGAGAGCAAGCGTTGGATTGATTGGAAGGAGATCACTCCGATCCCCGATGGAGCGCACGATCTTCGGCAGATTTGGAATACGAACTGCTTCAATTGCCATGCGACCAACCTGGCGCAGGGCTTTGACGTTGCGACGCGACGCTACGAAACGACGTGGACCGAGATGGGAATTGGCTGTGAGGCCTGCCACGGCCCCGGGCGGCCTCATGTCGCGCTGATGGAGGAGTGGGAGAAGAACCCAACGTCGAAACCCAGTTATGACAACAGCGCCAAGAACCGCGATCTCAGCAGCATCCTGAAGACCTTTGCCCCTCGCAGCGCCCCGTCGCGACAAACCTACGACACCTGCGCGTACTGTCACGGCAACAAACAGAATGCCTTTCTCGGCTTCCGCGGCGGCGATCGCTACGAGGACTATGCGCTGCCGTTCCTCATCAGCGCGCCGATTCCCGAGAATGACTTGCAGGGCGAGTTCTGGCCCGACGGCCGGCCGAACCGGTTCAACCGGCCCCAGGCGCTGACCATCACCGGCTGCTTCAAGGCGGGGCAGGCCGTGTGCACGAACTGCCACGTCGCCCACGGATCGAGGAACCCGTTCTCGCTCAAGTTGAACATCACGCAGGGCCGTACCGGCGATTTGCTGTGTGTGCAGTGCCACGGTGCGCCAGGTGCGACGGGTGCGACAGGTGCGGTGGGTGCGACCGGTGCGACAGGTGCGGCGCTCGGGAGGGCGCGATTCTTTCCGACTTCGTCCGGCCTGCGCGACCCCATCACGCCGTTGACTGACAACCAGATCGAGGCGCACACGTTCCACAAAGCGGCGTCGGCCGGCAGCCGTTGCATCAACTGCCACATGAGCGATGTGAACTGGCGACTCCTGATTCGCCGGCGAGATCACACGTTCCAGGCGCCAGTCCCCGAGATCACGACGGCATTTGGAGTGCCGAATGCGTGCACGACCTGTCACGACAATCGTTCCCCGGAGTGGGCAGCGCAGCAGATGGATCAGTGGTGGGGCAACGGCGACCGTCGTCGCGCCACACTGGCGCTGGCCGACACGATGTATCGGGCGGGTTCGGGCGATGCGACCGTGCTGCCCGAACTGGCGAGGTTGGCGGTCGATCGATCGCAGGGGCTGCTGGTGCGCGCGAGCGCCGTCGAGTTCATGGAGCAGCTGGCCCTGGGCACTGCCGGCACGGGCAACTCGGACGCTCAGAGCCAGACCTCATTCGGTTCGGGCGCGGCCAAGACGCAGCGCCCCCCACGTCAGCCTGCGACGCTGTCGCCCGCGCAGGTCAACGCGCTGATTGGCGCCGCCTCGGATCCGGAGGCGATCGTTCGCGCCCAGGCAGTGACGGCGCTCCTGGCCGCCGGCGACCGTGATCGGGCAGCTGACGCCCATCATCGCGCGCCTCACGGATCCCGCGCGTGTGGTGAGAGCGCGAGCGGCGGAGGCGTTGTTGGCTCTCGGCGTTTCGAATTTGCCCGGCGCCGCAGGGGAGGCACTCGTCCGCGCGCAGGACGAGTATGCGCTTGCGCTCGGCCAGTTTCCCGACGCCGCCGGCCAGCACGCGGCGCTCGGCTGGCTCGAGGCCGAACGACATCGATCGGGACCCGCCATCGCAGCGCTCGACACCGCGATTCGGTTGGATCCAAAGCTCGCCCGCCCATTCGTGATCAAGGGAGTGATTGCCGCTCGCGAGGGGCGCTTCAAGGAAGCTTCCGAGCTCTGGCGCAAGGCCAAGGCGCTGGAGCCCGGATATCCGAATATCGATCGGCTGATTGAGGAAGCGGAGAAGAGGAAACAGTAAACCGAAGAGCGGGTCGCCGGCCACCAGTTGCCAGTCCCCGGCCGGCTACCGGCCGTTACTGGAGACCGGCAACCGGGACCGGCGACCCAACCTAGCCTTTCTTCAGCTGCTCGATGAGCGCCTTGGCCTGGACCGCTTCTTGCGAGGTCGGGTCCACGGCAATCACCTTCTCCATCATCGCAATCGCGTTCTTCGTATCGGCCTTCTGCAGGTGGCCGAGCCCGATTTTGAACAGCGGCTTGCCCCAGCTCGGGTCGGTGTCGACGGCGCGCTGATACCATTTCATCGCTTCGTCGGTTTCGCCCTTTGCGAACTTCACCTCACCGAGGTTGTAGAAGACCTCACGGCTGGCGCCGGTGCCCTGCGCGGCTTCGGACAGTGCCGTTTCCGCGGCAGCGAAGTCGCCTTTCTCGAGGTTGGTCATCCCAATCTCGATCTTCGCGCGCTCGTTGGTAGGATCAGTCTCCAGAATCTTCTTGTAAGCGCCGAGCGCCGAGTCGTATTCCTTCTTCATGCGGTACGCGCGGCCGACCTGCAGGTGGATCATCGTCAGCGCGGGCGTCTTGGTGAGGATTGCCTCATATGCCGCGATAGCAGCGTCGTACTGCTGCTGGTTCATCAGGTCCTCGGCCTTCTGCAACTCGCCCTGCAGGTCCTTCGTGTTCACGCCAGCGAGCGCTCCCGCCGGACCGGTCGCGCCCGGAGCCAGGACGATGTCGACTGGTGGGTTGGGCGCGCCGATGGTGCGAATAGGAACGCTGCCGCCGCTCGGCGTGAAGCCCGGCGCCGACGCGGTAATCTTCCAGGTGCCCGAGCGGAGGCCGATGATTGAATACCGTCCCTTGTCGTCGGTCGTCGCTGTAAACGTCGAGGGCGAGGCCTGCGGGTTTTCGGCCGTTACCGTCGCACCCTTGATCGGCTGCCCCTGTCCGTCTCGGATTGTGCCACCGACGCGGCCCGTCTGGGCCACTGCCGGCAGCGCGCTCACGATTAGCGCCGCCACGATGGCGAGTGCCGTCAGCAACGTTCTGGCGTCACGCATGGCTTCTTTCTCCTCGGAAATAAACCCGTAAGTCTATGCTAGCTTGAAGCTTTTAGCGTATCACGCCCGCCTTCGCAGCTGCCCCGGCGGGGTCTCGCCGAAGCTCGCGTGAAAGCGAGCGAGCGCAGACGGACCGGTCAATCGAGATGGCACACTCACGGCTTCCTCGAACGTCGCTCGTTGGCCTGCTGACGGGCTTCTGCGCGTTGGCTGTTTATGCGGAGCAGCCGCGGACCGGTCCACCGCCCAGTCCTTCCAGCCGCTTTGCCGCCATTGATCAGGTGATCGAGGCGGCGATCGCGTCGAAGCAGACCCCTGGCGCCGTGGTCCTTGTCGGTCGCGGAGACGACGTGCTGTTCGAGAAGGCCTACGGCCAACGCGTCGTCGATCCGGCTCCAGAAGTGATGACGATCGACACGATTTTTGACCTGGCCTCGCTGACCAAGGTGGTCGCAACAACGACTGCCGTCGCTCGGTTGTTAGAACAGGGGCGCATCAGGCTCAACGACAACGTGTCGAGCTTCGTGCCCGGCTTCGAGCGGCACGGCAAGAATGGCATCACCATCCGTCACCTTCTGACGCATGTCTCTGGACTGCGACCCGATGTCGACCTCGCCGACCCGTGGGAGGGTTACGGCACGGCCATCGAGCTGGCGCGCCAGGAGGTGCCGACGTCTGCGCCCGGCGAGCGGTTCGTCTATAGCGACATCAATTTCTTCCTGCTGGGCGAAGTGGTCACGCGTGTGAGCGGGATGCCGCTCGATCAGTACGTCAGGCGTGAGATTTTTCAACCGCTTGGCATGAACGACACGGAGTTCAATCCGCCGGCCGCGAAACGATCGCGGATCGCGCCGACGGAGCGCTGTGACGTGATGTCCGCGTGGCCCTGCAATACGCCGACTGCGGCGCCACTCCGTGGGATTGTTCATGATCCAACCGCGCGGCGAATGGGCGGCGTCGCCGGTCACGCCGGGCTGTTCGGCACGGCACGCGACCTGTCGCGCTTTGCGCGGATGCTCGTCGGGCAAGGGAGCCTGGGCAGCAGCCGTATCCTGGCGCCGGCTACCGTCGCCAAGATGACGACCCCCGCGACCCCAGCGGGCATGGTGAGCGTCCGCGGACTCGGCTGGGACATCGACACATCGTTCTCCTCGAATCGCGGTGAGCTGTTTCCGATTGGCTCATATGGACATACCGGCTTCACCGGCACGTCGATCTGGATCGATCCATTTTCGCGTAGTTACGTCATCTTCCTTTCGAGCCGCCTCCATCCCGATGGCAAGGGCGACGTGACGCCGCTCCGCGCCCGGGTTGCCACGCTTGCCGCCGCGGCCCTGAGCGTTGACACGGTGGCTCTGACGTCGACCCACGTCGCGCAGTCGACCCGGCAGTTACTGACCGGCACGGACTTCACCGGGTCGGGCACCGCACCCGTCGCACCCGTCGCACCTGTCGCACCTGTCGCACCTGTCGCACCTGTCGCACCTGTTGCACCCGGCCTGGACGTCCTCGCGCGCGATGGCTTCGCGCCGCTCAAGGGCAAGCGGGTCGCCCTTGTCACCAATCACACGGGACGCTCGGCGGATGGCACGAGCAGCATCGACGTCATTCACCAGGCGCCGGGTGTCCAACTGGTGGCTCTCTTCAGCCCCGAGCACGGGATTCGAGGCATCCTCGACGACGAGGTGCCATCGTCGCGCGACGAGCAGACCGGCTTGCCGATTCACTCGCTTTACGGCGACACCCGTCGGCCGACCGACACCATGCTCCAGGGACTGGACCTCATCGTCATCGATCTCCAGGACATCGGCGCCCGCTTCTACACGTATATGGCGACGATGGGCCATGTGATGGAGGAGGCGGCCAAACGAAAAATCGGGGTCGTCGTGCTGGACCGGCCGAACCCGATCAATGGCTGGCAGATCGAAGGACCAGCCGCCGAAGAGAGTGCGTTCATCTCGTACTTCCCGAGGATGCCAGTGCGACATGGCATGACGCTCGGTGAGCTTGCCCAACTGTTCAACGCGGAACAGAAGATCGGCGCCACCCTCACGGTGGTGCCCATGGCCAACTGGCGCCGCGACCTTTGGTTCGACCAGACGGGGCTGTCGTGGGTGAATCCGTCGCCAAACATGCGCAATCTCAATCAGGCGACGCTGTATCCCGGGATTGGTGCCATCGAGTACTCGAACGTGTCGGTCGGGCGGGGAACCGATCAGCCCTTTGAGCAAATCGGAGCGCCATGGATCAACGGCCGCGCCCTCGCCGAGCACCTCAACGCGCGAGCGCTGCCCGGCATCAGCTTTTACCCGATCGCTTTCACGCCCGACCGCGAGCAAGTATGCCAAGGAACCGTGCCAGGGTGTGTTCATGGTGATCACCAACCGGACGGCGTTACAACCGGTTCGTGTCGGACTAGAGATCGCCGCTGCACTCTGGAAGCTGCACGGCGACGCGTACAAGATGGAGACTACCGAGCGGCTGCTGGGGTCACGACAGTCCCTTGACCGAGTCAAGGCCGGTGAGGATCCCTCAGGCGTCGCGGCTGGCTGGAATGCCGCCGAAACGCGGTGGCGGCAGTTGCGGGCCAAGTACTTGCTGTATCGGTGAGACGAGTAAAAGGACCGACTCTGATCTTCCGGCTAAAGCCGGAAGCCACGGACCAACTTACGTCAATCGATACAACATCACATAAATCACGACTCCGGTCACGGACACGTAGAGCCAGATCGGCAAGGTCCACCGTGCGATCTTCCGATGCCGATCGAAGCGACGCGCCAGCGCGCGCGACAGGGTGATGAGTGCCAACGGAAGAATTGCGGCGGCGAGCACCACGTGGGTGATGAGGATGGTGAAGTACACCACTCGAATCACACCCTGGCCGGTAAACGGGACCGAGCCGACGTTGGCGTGATACACGACGTACGACGTCAGGAACAGCGCCGACGTCGTAAAGGCCCCCAGCATGCAGAGTCGATGACGATCGACCTGTCGCTGGCGGATGAACAGCCAGCCCACCGTGAGGAACACGGTCGAAATCGCGTTGAGTGTCGCGTTGACCGCCGGGAGAACCGTGTAGTCGATCACGCGATGTAGGTGTAGTGATCCGCCAACAGGACCGCCCACAAGAGCGGCAGATAGAGAATGGTTCCGAAGAACAACCGCTTCGCCGCCGGCATCCCGCGTGTCGTTGCGAATTCGAGGCTCAGCACGATCAGCACGGCACCCAGCACCATCGCGCCGACGAGATAGTACGCGCTCGCCAGGCCAACGGCCGTCGGCAGAAAGCTGACAGGAATCAGTCCGGCCGTGTAGAGCACCGCTTGATGCCCCGTTGTGCGGCCATCAGGCTGAATGACCGGAAGAAGCGGGATACCTGCCGCTGCATAGTCGTCGCGAAACATCCAGGCGATGGCAAGAAAATGCGGCATCTGCCACAGGAAGACGATGCCAAATAGCACCCATCCTTCGATCGACAGCGTGTTGGTGGCGGCTGTCCATCCGATCACGGCGGGCAGCGCTCCGGGTATCGCGCCGACGATGGTCGATAGAGATGTTCGAAGCTTGAGCGGCGTGTAGAAGAGCACGTAGCTGACGAGCGTTGCGACGGCAACCGCCGCCGTCAGCGGGTTCACTCCGAGCGTGAGGTCAGCGATGCCGAGCGCCGTCAGCAGGACGGCAAACCAGAGTCCGTCCTGGGGATGGAGGCGGCGATCGGCGAGGGGACGCGAACGCGTTCGCCGCATCAGACGATCGGTGTCGCGCTCCCACCATTGGTTGAACGCAGAGGCGCCGGCGGCCACGAGCGCGGTGCCGATCAGCGTGTGAACGAGCTGCATCCACGGCAGGTCGTTTCCGCCACCGAGAAAATAAGTGGCCAGCGTCGTCACCACAATCAGGGAGTTGAGACGCGGCTTGGTGAGCGTCACGAAATCCGCGTGACGCGATCGCGCCACCGGGGTGGCGGGAGCGTGAGCGGTTTGTGTGGCCGATCCGACGGCTGCGTGCGAGGGCTCGAGACCGGATTCCATGATCAGGACAACTTGTACGTGAACGCGATTTCCTTCGTCTCCTTGGGCGCAACCGTGACCTGCTGTGTCTGTGTGCCAAGGCGTTCGTGCCAGATCTCCAGCGTCAACGTGCCGGCTGGCAGTTGCGGAATCGAGAACCGACCATTCTCGTCGGTTACCGCAAAGTGTGGATGCTCGACGGCCCCCACATAGGCGTTCATCCACGCGTGGACATTGCAATTGAACGGGACCATCACTTCGCGGGTCGAAAACGTCCGCGTGACCTCCATGCCCTGAATCGGCGTGCCGAGATCGAAGGGCTGGTTGATGAGCGCTTCGGCGCGCACGTTGTGGAGCAGTGGATCGCTGTTGCGAATCGTCAAGAACTGCCCCACCTGGAGGCCCACCACGCGCGGCACATAACGGCATTTCTGCTGATCCAGGACGACGGGTGTGGAAGGAACGGGATACAAACGGGGCGGCAGGCCCTCCTTCACATAGATGAAGACGTTCTGAAGTCCGTTGTCGGCACCCACCACGATGTACTCGGTGCGCCGTTCCTCGCCCAGTGCGAGGCTGGCGCACTTCGGATCGCCATCGAGCCGAATGATCTCGCCTGCTGGCGCCGTGCCTTGTAGTTGGATGCGGCCGGTGACCGTGCCGACGGTCGCCGGATCGATAGCGGGCAGCGGCTCGGTGCTTTCGTTTGCACTCTTAGATGAACCACCGCACGCCACGGCCAAGAGAGATACGAACAGAGCGACGAACTTCACGATGACCTGATTATCTCAGGTCTAACCGCCCGGTTCCAAAGTTCCAAAGTTCCAAAGTTCCAGGGTTCCAAGGTTCCAAGTTCCAAGGTTCAGAGTTCGAACCAAACGTTGGAACCCAGAACTATGAACCGTGGAAACTTTGGAACTTTGGAACCTTGAACCTTATTACTTCAGCGTCGGCGCCTGGCCTCCGGCCTCCCGGATCTTTCGAAACACGCGATCTTCCATCCAGTGCGAGTCCCACCATTCGACCGGGTTCACGGCAACGCCGTTGACCAGCATGGTGAAATGGAGATGATCGCCGCCGGCGAGCCCCGTCACGCCGGTGCGCCCGAGCACCTGACCCTTCTCGACCGTGTCGCCTTCCTTGACGTCCATCGTGGAGAGGTGCGCGTAGAGCGATTGCACACCCAGCCCATGATCGAGGATGACGCAGTTGCCGTAAATGCCGAGATAGTTGGCGTGAACGACGATGCCTCGATTCGGGGCGGGGACGGGCGCCTGCTGCAATGAGGCGAGGTCGAAACCGAGATGCACCTGCCGATCGATCTCCTTGCCGTTGTGGAAGTAGGTGCGATAGTCGGCGAAGCGCGATTGCACCGCAGTGTTCACCAGTTGCGAGAACCCCTCGCGCCACAACATCTCCGGCCGGGTTTTGGCGGCAAGTGCGGCGATGGTCGCGTTGTTCTGTCGTCGGAGATCGTTGTTGATCTGCAGGAAGCCCTTCACCAGGTCACTGGCGTCGATGGTGGCGCCGGCGCTGTTCTGGGCGATCGTCGGCACGACTCGCTGCAAGAAGGTGTCGTCGATCTCGATGCGCGACTTGGCGAATGGTTTCGGGAACTGACGGCGCTCGACTTGGCTCGTCGCCTCGTTGCCAGCCGGGTCGCGTGCGAACACGGCGATCCGCGCGTTGAGGTCCTGATCGTGACCCAGTGCGAAGAACGCGACCCGGGCCGCGGGATCCTGAATGGCGAAGCTCGAGCCGGGGAACGCGGGAAAGCTCACATCGCCCACCCGCACACCTGCGGACGCGTCGGCCGGCGTCGCGCGAAACACGACGAATTCGGCCCCGCCATGATTGACGAAGTGATGAAGCGATAGCACACCGACCCGTGGCGGCTCGAGTCGAACCTCGAGATCTCGCGTCACGCTGGTTTCCGTCTGTCGGAGTCCATAGAGGACCGGTCGCCTGGCTCGGATGACGAGTCGCGCGGGTCCGGCCTTGAGGTTCGGGATGGTCTGCTTGCCGATGGTCCGAGTGATCACCACCCGATCGGCCGAGTCCTGTCTCAGCTCACCGCTTGGCGGTTGGGTGGGGTCGCTCGAGAAGACGGCATGGGATTGGCCCTCTTGCTCGAACGCCGCTTCGATCAGCGAGAACTGTCCGCCCGGTGTTTCGACCGCGAACTCGACCGGCGTGCTTTGGCCGACGAATTTCTCGGGCGCGCGAACGGTAATGGACGGCCCAGGCTGGCGGCCGGCCATGTAGTAAGCGATGCACGCGGCAAGGACGGCAAGAACGAGGAGCGAGAGAACGGCCCGGACGAGAAAACGCATTTGGGGATCATATCGGTCGCTAGCCGGCCACCGGCCACCGGCCACCGGTCACCGGCCACCGGCCACCGGCCACGGCCAGCGGCCAGCGGCCACCGGGCACGGCCACCAATCGCTTTGCTATAATCGAGGATTCGCCCCTCGTGCCGGTATCGTCTAGGGGTCAGGACGGGTGGTTCTCAGCCATCAAACCGGGGTTCGAATCCCCGTACCGGTACCATACCTTCGGTAACAACCCAATCATCGCCGTGCGTTTCAGCGGCGTGGTGCGATTCGCGGCATAGCTGGGTATTCCAAGGTAATGCTGGCCCACTTCGATCAACGGATTCTGCCCAAGGTGCCTGCAAGCGTAGACGGCGCGCCCATAATTTTCGCGTCGGTCGCCGCAGCCCTAAGAGCCTGTAACAAAACGCCCAATCGGCACCGTCGGGGTGCCTCGTGCGGATTACTAAACACTGGGCGACTGCTCGTTACCTATCAGTAGCCGAAGGCGACCAAGAATTTTCGCGCCGCGGGACCAAGCGAATTCCAAGCTCAACGTCGGCATCTTTGTTCGGAGAGGTCGGCATCTCAGGATGAGGGCGATGATGCGACCCGTTCACGCCCGAACGTCAGGTTAGTCCGCGCGGAGAGCTCTCACCGGGTCGACTGACGCCTGCTAAGCGAGCCGGCAACCAGGCCGCAACGCATGCCGTGGCACCGAGCACGCGACAACAGCGACAAGCGTGGCTGGATCATGTGGGCTGTCTGAAGCAGAAAGATTGTGATGATGGCGTGCCGTAGTACGTGCGGACCAGACCCGCGACGAGACCGAACACAATCGGCCATCGTGCATCCCGAATGACGATCGCGACGATTTGGGCATGCGCGTCGAGCGCGACGCGTACGCGAATCTCGCGCAAGGCCGCTATTCTTACGAAATCGACTTTTGCGCACCCTACAGGATCGCATCGCAGTTGACGCTCGGTGCGGGGCAGCCGGACGATCACCGGCTGCCTCGCTCGAGCGGGTGAACTACTCGGGATAGACCTCGACAGTCTCGGGCGCCGTCCGGTTGAAAAGGATAAATACCAGGGGGTTGCCGGGCTCAGACATGACATCGCTGCGCTGGCCCGTTATCTCTCCGTCCACGCTGCTCACATACTCGGCAACCACTTCGCCGAAGCTGTCGCGCTGGATGGCCACCTTCTGTCCGGCCTTGACCTTGTCGTTGAGCTTCACCAAGTGCTCGACGATCCCGCCCGCGGTGGCCAGAATCGGGAACGCACTGTTGCCGACAAAGACAGTCACGTCCTTGCCCGTACGGCCCATGGGCCCGGCAACGATGCCGTGATGCTTGAGGACGTTCATCGTGCCTTCGACGAACAGGGCGACCATCTCGAGGTCCAGCACGCGCGCGGCGCCGATCTCCGGCGTAAAGGACGGGATGCCCACGTCCATGAACGCGTTATGCAGGACACCGGGATATACGTGGTTGTCGAAGACCAAGCCGACCGGATAGAGCTCCACCATCGCCTTGACCTCGGGTATGTCCATGCCGCCGAGATTGAATGCGGTGACTCTGAACCCGGTCGTCCCGGTGTGGAAGTCGATCGCGAAGTCGGCGTTCTGCCGCAGTAGCCGGTTGAACAGGAGCCCGGCGTGCCGGCTAGGGGCGGTGGCGCCGTTCTCATTCCCGGGCCACTCGCGATTCATATCGATCAGATCGATGCCCCTGCCCTGGTTGGGCCATCTGCGTTGCATCCCTTCCATGGCAGGGCGGCACACGTCCGTGACCGCCATCACCGTGCCCGACATCTGCGCCGGGTCGAGCTGGTTCATCACGGTCTGGACCGTGTGCACAGAGCTCATCTCGTCGCCATGCACGCCACTGACCAGGATGCCGCGCTTGCCCGGCTTCGCCCCTTTGGCGACCGTCATCGACACATACCAGTGCTGTCCGGTAGGCATCCGCACGCCCTGAAAATACAGAAGGTGCTTCTTGCCGGGTTCCAGGTCGTTGACGTCGAGCTTGCTGACGACCTTCTTCCCCTGGATCACTTCGCCTGTATAGACCGTCCCTGATGGCGCCTGACCGGCAGAGGGGGCCGACGCGCCCTGGGCCTTCGCAGAGCCGGTATTGACCGCAAGGGCGGCCGCGGCACCGACCGTGGCGATGGATCCCACTATCAGGTCGCGGCGATCGATGCCTTTCACAGTTTTATCCGACATGGTGAGGTCCTTTGTGATTTGAAAGCCACCTCGATCCGGTGCGAAACCGAGGTGGAGCAGTCGGCATCCCTCACCGTGTGCAAACGACACGCCGGAGCCGCGTCGCCAGCGCGCAGCAATGACCGAACAATCGCGTCGAACAATCGCGCGAATGCCTTTCTGACCACGCCTTTCGATCCGCGACCGAGCGTGGATCCAGTCACACTCTGGCGCGGGCGATTTCGAAGTGCGACGCCGGATGCCATTGAGGTCTCGGCGCTTCGGGCGCTCGGCGCGAGCCACTGTAACCCGGAATCCGCGTGCGTTGAGAGAGCCAACGACGTCGGCGTTCGTGAACGGCACCGCGGTTGCCAATTGCCGGAGTGCTTACTGCGCAGCCGGTATCGAGAGCAAGTACCTGCTCTCAGGACTCCTGCGGTGCGCGTGCTGCGGCGCCTCGCTGACCGTTCACAATACAAGCCGACGCCGCCAGTCCTACTACGTGTGCGCGTCCTACCATGAACGCCGGGACTGCTGTCTGTGCGAACGGCTTGCGGCTGCCCATGGTGGAAGCCGACGACGCCATCCTGACCGAGGTCGGCGATGTCGTGCTCGACCCGGAAATCGTACAAGGTGCCATCCAGGACGCCATCGCCGAGCTTCGGCCGTCGCGAAATGTGCTGGAGACGAAGCGCACGACCCTTGACAGCGAGCTGCGGCGTGTGGACGAGCAGGAAGGCCGCTTTGTGGCGGCGATTGCTGCGGACGGGCCGATTGACGCCTTGGCCCGCGCTCTGAAGGCATGCGAGCATGATCGCCAGCGCGTCCGGCGGGAGCTGGCGGCGCTCGACGGCCTGGATCGTCTGACGACGACGTTTATGCAAAGCGGATGGAACGGGAACTTGTGAATCGGTTCGCAGAGTGGCGCGGCCTGCTCAAGCGACAAACGCCCATTGCCCGTCAAGTGCTCGGGAAGCTGCTCGACGGCAAAATCGCGTGGACGGGGCGAAAAGAGGAACGGCTGTACCAGTTCGCCGGCCGCGCTAAGTTCGACCGGATTTTGGCCGGAATCGTTTCGACCGACGGTTGCGAATCACCGTACCGGTACCACAAACGTTGGTAGGTGCACCGTTCCGCCAACAGCGACCCGACCGAGACTTCTCCTTCAAAGTGATACGTTCGGCCCACCGGCGTGAAGCGGAGCGGTCGAGCGAGCACTTCCCGCAGAAGTTGCCGACCCGTCTCGACATTGGTGGTTAAGAGCGTTTGCCAGTTGTCCAACCGTCGACGGACCGCCCGCAAGTACGTGTCGTACTTCGGCGACGCCAGTGGCGACTATCGGCTGGTCACGGCTCGCCGACGCCACCTATCCGGTGTGGGAGGCCAGCTGCAAGTACTTGTGGTCGCCCCTCACTCGCGTCCTTGGTTAGACGTGGACACCCTGGATTCTAGCGTCGCTCAGATTTGACGAGATCTCTCAGCATGCCCTCGAGCCGGTCGTTGAGCGTGTTGATGTCGTACTGCTCTGTGACCAAGGAACGCCCCGCTCGGCCCATCTGCGCGCAGATCTCGGGCCGATCGATCAGCCAGGAGAGACGCGCGGCAATGTTCGTCACGTCGCGTTCTGCGACAAGGCAACCGGTCACACCGTCCATTACGAGCTCAGGAATGCCACTGTGGTTCGTGCTGACCACTGGCAGACCACTGGCCATGGCTTCCATAATCGCGACCGGTATTCCTTCGATGTCACCGTCTGACGCGGTGTAGCTCGGCGCCACAAAAATATCGGCGCTCTTCAGCGCGTGCTTCACGCCTTCCGCTGGCTGCTGGCCCAGGAGTCGAATCTGATTCTGAACGCCCAGCTCCTCGATGAGTGTCTGGCAGCCGCTCCTCTGAGGACCGTCGCCGACGATGTGAAAACTCAGCGTCGGGTACTTTGGCGCGAGCGCTGCCACGGCGCGGATGGCATCCTCGATTCCCTTCTTCGGAACCAGTCGGGCCACGGTCACCAGCGTCACGGGCTCCTTCGCCGCGCGCATCGGCGCGAGACCAAAAACTGCCGGCAGTCGATGCCCATGCGGTGCACGTGGATCTTGTCCTGCGGACAGCCCAGCTCGGCGAGCCGATCGTTCCAACGAGAACTGATAGGGAGGAACAATTCGCCGGTTTGCCACAACAGCGTGTAGAGACCCGGCTTGAACTGCCTCGGATAGGCCGTCAGATCGACACCGTGAAACACGGTGACGAGTTTTGCGCGCGTCACGCCAAGGTGTCGCAGATAGGCGCCGCGGACGCCGTTCGCGCCGAAGTGCGCCACCATGACGTTGTACGACGTTGGTCGCTCGAAAAACGGGCTCACCGCGTACAACAGCCTCAGCGAACCGGCTTGTAGCCCCCAGCGAATCGCATTGAGAGCCCGCACACGTGTCGCCAGTCCCTCGCGCCGCCACAATTGCAACCGCGAGGGAAGCCCAGCAAGGCGCGCGACATAGCCCGCCGGGAGGCTTTCGTAAAACGTGCTCTCGAGCAGTTTGTACCGTGCGACGTCGGGATGAGCAGCGCGATCCTGACTCTGCCGTTCGGAGAAAATGTCGACGGTGTGACCGCGATCGATTAATCCGGTGATTTGGTTTAGAACAAAGGTCTCAGACAGTAACGGAAACTCACCGACGAGGAACGCGACGTTCATTGGCTCTTCCGCAGGCCAACGAGACTCAGCAGAGCCTTCTTGGCCCCCCAGAGGAATGGCGGACCGACGAGGGGCGAAAGCGCGAGCGACGGCGCTGTCGAGATCGCGCGAAGGTAGCAGCCGAACGCCCCGGCCCAGCGATGAGCGGCGAACGCGGCGTCTGCTCGAGCCGACCAGCGGGCACAGGCCCGAATGCGTCTGCCACGCGGCTGTTCCGGCACAGGCAAGCTCTGGATAAACGCCTCGAAGATCTCTTCGCGGATACGTTGGATGTCGGGCGGTTTCCACTGCCCTGGGTGCAGCCGGTACTCCAGTATGATCTCGGGAATCAACGCGACCGCGCCGCACCGTGCCACGCGGAGCCACATCGCGCGGTCCTGGGCGAACGGCATGTCAGGCACCCCGCCAACCGATCGGAGGACCTGGGTGCGGAACAAGTTCTGTCCGGTGCCGGTACCCCACCCGAACAGCAGATCGGGCCAACACCGGGCGCATGGTACGACGCGCCACATGATGAATGCGGACGCCGTCTCCCCACTCGACAAAGGTCCATCGGGCGCCGACCGACGCCACGAGTCGATCATCATCACTGAGCGGCGCCACCAGCAATGCCAGTGCATGTCGGCGCAATCGGTCATCATCGTCGAGCAACATCACGAACTCGCCTCGCGCCGTGCTTGGGCAGGTCGACCAGCAGCAGAAGACGGAGTTGTTGACCTCGGCCTGGGTTCTCGTCAACACGTCGATCCACGAGGCGCTCGCCGTGAGCTTTCTCGAGGCGCTGGCCTGCGAAACGCCGCTGGTGTCGTGTCAAAACCCGGAGGGGATCGTCTCGCGGTTCGGCATCTACGTCGGCCGCTGGAACGGCACGGGCATGGAGGCTGTGCCACTTTTCGTGGACGCTTTGCAACGACTGCTCCAGGAGGACAGTCTGCGGCGGCGTCTCGGCCGCCAAGGACGGGAGTGGGTAACGAACACGCACACGCGGGCAGGCTTCCTACAGGCACTCGCCAAACTGTTCAGGCGCGCCGGTCTGGACGCGGTTGCGCGACACGGCTCACGGCGCCGTGAGAACCTTGCGATGGCCTCAGCGTCCCCACTGATCTCGGTCGTCGTGACGACGCACAACCGGGAACAGTTGCTGATGGAGTGCATCGCCAGTGTCCGGGACCAGTCCTACCCGAACTGGGAGTTGCTGATCGTTGATGATGCCTCGAGCGATGGGACTTGGGCATGGCTGCAGACGGTTCAAGACCAGCGAACGCGGATCCTCAGGCTCAGTCAGCATGGCCAAAAGGCAGTCGCACGCAACGCCGGCCTGCGCACGGCCGGACATTATCCGGCAGATCGGCCGGACTCCATCCCCCCGCGCCTTCGAAATGCGACCGTCCAAGAAAGAGAAACTCGACGTGTGGAAGGCGGCGGGCAAGCTCGGTGAACACCCACGGACGCTTGACCGGATCGAGTCGACCGAGGAAGACGACCCGCGGTCGTGGATGTTTCCCTGCGCCCGCCGGCGCCAGATTGAGGATGTTCGGTAGGAAGAACACCTCCGCTGGCTCGACAGCATAAGTGCCGAGCATCTTGCCTGCGAGGTACGGCGCCGTTGTCGCGAACAACACCCGCCGAGACAGCCACCCGGACTCGCGAACGACTCCTCCGAGGGAGGTACAGTCCATGGGATCGACGCCTGGGGTTGTTCATGCTCTCGTCCTGGAATGCGAAGTGTTGAGATCTCGTCGATATCTTCGGGCGGTCGTGGGTCTCGTGCCCAGACGATGAAGGGAGTGCGCGGCAGCGCACGAAAGAAAAACCGAAACCCGGCGTTGTAGTCGATGGTGAGGATCAAATCGAGGCGTTCACGACGGACCCGCCACAAACGCCGCCACTGGTTGCCATCGCGCAAAACCAGCCGTGAGCCATGAACGCGTGTCTCATCGCGACCGGGTTCGGCCCGTAACTCTCCGGTGAGGAAGACGACGTCAACGCCAAGCGATTGATCGGCGTTGAAGCAACGCGCGACCTGCTGGCAGGCCCAGCCACCCCCCCCATCCGGCCCAGGCCCACATCGAAGAACTCATCGCCGAGCACGCCCAGCCTGATTCGTCGTTCTCCTGGACCCATCCGGTTCTCAACGTGACCGGACGCGCAAGTTGCGCATGTACGGAATTTCGCTCAGCGCGTTCACGTATCCGGTCACCGTGTCCCTGCCAGAAGGCAGCACCAACCAACACCCTGCGTAGCAGCCTGCGAACGTGAGCGCCTCGGCCATCAAGGCGCCCAGGGCGGGCACCTCGGATCCACGCCAGGACGCCGCGATCAACCAGGTCAGTATCCCAGAAACCAGGGATGCTATCACGGGGTACCGAGCGACTGCGAGTACGCGCGTCCAGCGAACCGGCGACTTGTGACAGCAGTAAATCAGGTTCGGCACAACCACCAACGCACGACTGAGGCTGAAGCCTGATGCGACGCCTATCGGCCCCCACGAAAGTCCAATGACGAAGCTCACGACGGTGAGGGCCGTGCTCCAAGCGTTCCACACGATCTGCCGGCGCGTGCGTTCCAGTGAGAGAGCCAACCAGCCGAGCACCGGCGTGAACATCATCAGAAAACCCGCGGGTGCGAGCGCACGGAAGATCGGGATCACGGGTCGCCATTGCGCTCCGAGTACTACAAGAATCACGTTGTCGGCCGCGACGAACATAAACACGACGACCGGCATACCCAGTCCTGTTGACAGCAGCAGGTAATGTTTCAGGTACGCGAAGTAACGGGCTGGTTGATCTCGTAAACGGCTGAGCGTCGCGTGAGCAACTGCTGAGACCGGAAGGCTCAATTGCCCCAGGGGGAGAAGGAGGATTTGGTACGCCTTAGCGTAAAAGCCCAGCGCCGCCGCTCCCCAGTACCAGCCCACCAGCAGGTTGTCCAATTGGGTCGCAAAATACTGCATCACTCCCAGTGCGGTCATATCGCCGCCGACCTTGAGCAATCGTCCGACGCCCTCAACACGGGCCGGCGGGTCGGGCCGCCACGCCGACGCGAACCACGCGACGCCGGCGACGACGACGTCCTTGACAACCGTCATCAACACGAGAGCCCAGTAATGGGCTCCCAGCCACGCCGCAATGATGGCCATGGTGTAGCTTGCTGTCGCTCCGGCGATCTCCCCCTGAGTGATCACGTCCAGTCGCAACTGCCTTCTGAGCAACGCCTGCGACTGGCTGCCGAGACCTATCGCGAGATAGCTCGTCGCGGCTCCGCACAATGCGAAGGTCAGCCTTCGGTCACCGTACAGCCAGCCTACGAGCGGGGCCAACGCGATCGTCAAAGCCGTCAAGACTCCGCCGGTCGCCAGGTTGAGCCAGAACAACGCGCTCGCCTGCGCTTGGGTCACCATCGGCGCCTGAAGAATCGAGAGGCCAAGCCCGAGATCTTTGAACAGCGAGATGAAGGCAGTCACTGCGAGGACGACCGCGTACAATCCGTAGTCCTCAGGCGGCAAAAGCCTGGACAAGATCATCGTTGCGGCGATCATCAGCATCAGCGTGATCACCTGTGACGACATGGTCCAGACGCCCCCGCGGATCGCGTCCGTCCGGAAGTCGCCGTCGGCCCTCGGATCGAATCCAACCTCTCCTTCGATTACCGTCATCTGGTGTTCCAACCGTTTGTCACGCTGCTGAGTGAGGTTCAGTGTAGCCTCTTAAAAGGCCACGATTGACTGTCAACTTCGCGTTGCTCAGAATGTCACGGCGCGGATCGTTCAGCGCGTGAAATGAAAATCCTGATCGTCAGCGATTATGCGACCTTGACCGGCGGCGCGGAGACTGCTCTTTTTACGCTGCGCGACGGTCTGCGGCGCCACGGGCATGAAGTTCGATTTCTCGCCAGTACCGCGCGGCCCGACGGAGCACCTTTGAATGCGGACTATCTCTGTGTCGGTACCGTTGGGAGTGCGCGTACGCTGCTGCAAACTTTCAACCCGTCGGCGCTGTTGGCATTGCGCCGTGCGTTGCGCGACTTCAGTCCAGACGTGGTCCACGTCGGGCTGTTCCTCACGCAGTTGTCCCCCTTGATTCTGACCGCCCTGGAACATGTGCCCAGCTTGTTTCAAGTTCACTGGCTGAGATCCATTTGTCCGATCGGAACAAAGCTGCGGCCAGACGGCAGCTAGTGCGCGACGCCGGCGGGAACGATCTGCTATCGCGCGGGATGTGTGTCGGTCGCCGACATCGTTCCACTGACCGTGCAGATGGCGCTCTGGCGCCGATGGTCCACCAAATTCAGGTTGATCGTTGCTAACGGCGACGCGACACGCCAGCAATTGACTGCCGGGGGGATCCCGGTTTCAGAGGTCATCTGGATCGGTTCGCCATCGCGACCGATGCGTCCGCCCCTTGCCGATCCGCCGACTGTCGGGTTTGCAGGACGACTGGTGCGAGAGAAAGGCGTCAGTGTCCTGCTGCGCGCGTTTGCTCGGGTGCGTCAACAGATGCCGACCGCGCGGCTGTTGATAGCCGGGGCTGGTCCAGAGCGCGCGCACCTCGATTCAATCATTGCAGAGCTCCGGATCGGAGAGGGGGTCAGCATTGGCGAACGACTGGCCCCCGAGGCGCTCGAGCTTTTCCTGGCTCCGGCCTGGGTGCAGGCGGTGCCTTCGCTGTGGCAGGAGCCGTTTGGCTTGGTGGCTGTGGAGGCCATGATGCGCGGCACATGCGTCGTGGCCTCGCGGGTTGGCGGACTGTCGGAGATTGTCCGAGATCCAACAGGCGGTCGTTTGGTGCCACCAGGGGATGAAGAAGCCCTTGTTCGAGCCCTTACGTCAATTCTGGCACGGCGTGAGATCGCAGAGGCGCTCGGACGAACGGCGAGCGAAATTGCGCAACGAGACTTCAGCGAGGACACTTACGTCGAGCGGTTCATCGACTGTTATACGCGACTGACGAGTGCGTCGACCGCCGCGAAGCGTTGACTGTGCTCGGCGGCTCGGCGAAAACGTTACGAGCGGGTGCTGTCTCGCAGCCGGGGGTTGAATGAACGAGCGGGAATCAAGCCGATCAGCGATCAGGAGACGTTCGATTTCGCGCTTGGCGACTCCACGATTCCGTTCCCGGCATTAGCGCTCGGGCGACGTCCTGTCGTCTGGTCCTACACCTTCCACAATTGGGAACCACCGCCAGTCGTCTACCCGGCGGCGCACTGACGTTTCGAGCCTCGCCCGATCGATGGTCTGAGCCTGCATGCCCGCCCGACTCTCGATCGCCGCGCGCAGGTCCGTGCGGCGCTTCTCGCAACTTGCTCGAGGCGCCTGTCTGATGACCGGCTGCAAGACGCACTGCAAGATCAAAAGTCTTCGTCTGTGTCTATCCGCGTTCATCTGCGGCTGTTGCCGGGAGATCGGTGCGCATCTGCGGCTATTCCGAGCGAAGCGCCACCATCGGGTCGATCCGCGATGCGCGATGAGCCGGCAGATACGCAGCGATCCCCGCGACGAGCACCAGCACCAGAATCGCTTGTGCGTACCATGGCATATCCACGGCGTCGACGCCGTGCAGCAGGGACAGAATGCTGCGGCCAGCTAGAATTGCGAGCGGGACGCCTAGCGCCGCGCCGATGCCGACCAGCGTGATCGCTTCGCGAATCACCAGCCACGCGACCGTGGGACGATCCGCGCCGAGCGCCATCCGCACGCCGAGCTCGGACATCCGGCAGCTGACGCCGGACCAGATCGTGCCGTAGAGACCGAGGCAGGCGAGCAGCAGAGCGACGATGCCGAAGGCGCTCGTCAGGTTCGCGATCAGCCGGTCGTTGGTGAGGCCGCGGTTCACTCGCTGATCCAGCGGCACGATATCGAACACCGGCAGCGCCGGCTCGAGCTCCGCGAGCGCTTGCCGCACCGCGGGCGCCAGCGCCGCCGGGTCACCCACCGTGCGAATCTCGAGGTTGCCGAGCACGTCCACAGGCGTCGCACCGGAAAGGCGGTAGACCATGTTCGGCGTCGCGCCGCGCAGGTCCACATATTTCGCGTCCTGCACGACCCCGACGATCACCGATGACTCCGCCTGGATCGCATCGTCCGACGTCCACTGCTTGCCGATTGCGCCGCCCGCAGGAAAGAAACGCCGTGCCATCGACTGGTTCACGATCGTGCTGCGGCTGCCCGGCCGGTTGTCCTCTGTCGTGAAGCCACGGCCTTCGACCAGCGCGAGCCCCACTGTCGCGAAATAACCGTCGGTCACGAACTCTTCGTTGGTCAGGGCTGCTCGTCCGGTGCCGGGGTGTACCCCTCGACGATGAGGCTGCTTGCGCGCCGCGACGTCCCCAGCGGTCCGTTGAGCGATGCGCTCGCGGCGACGACGCCGGGTATGCCGCGCAGACGCTCGAGCACACGATCGTAGAGTGCCTGCCGCTGTTCCTCCGAAAAGCCCATGTTCCGCACGTCCATGCGCGCGACCAGCAGCCGATCGCGGTCGAATCCGACGTCAGTGTTCGACAGCACCTGCATGCTGCGCACGAACAGGCCCGCGACGATGAGCAGCAGCAGGCAGAACGCCATCTGCGCTGCGACCAGCATTCTTCCCACCGCGGCGCCGCGACGGCCGCCGGCATGACCCACCTGCCGGCCTGTGCCTTGATCGCCTCGGTCGGCGCTACGCGCGTGCTGCGAAGCGCCGGCAGGATTCCTGCGGCGAGCCCGCAAATCCCCGTCAGAGACACCGTGAAGAGCAGCACTCGCCAATCGAAGCTGGTGTCGAGGTCGATGGTCGTTGCACCGCCGGTAAACATCGCCAGCAACAGGTCGCGACCCCACGCCGCGACGATCAGTCCGAGCGCGCCGCCGGCGGCGGCAAGCATCATCGTTTCCCAGATCAGTTGACGAACGACGCGCCACCGTCCTGCGCCGAGAGCGATCCGCACCGCAATCTCACGCTCGCGCGCGCTGGCTCGAGCCACCAGGAGGCTCGCCACGTTGCCGCATGTGATCGCCACGAGCACTCCCAGCATCGCGAGAAGCACGAACAGCCGCGAGGACAGATCTCCGCGCAAAAACGACACCCCGCGGCCGGCGCTCGTCAGAACAATCCGCTCGTTGTCGAGTCGCGCGCGGTCCTCCGCACTCGAGGCATCGAGCCTCGTCGACGCGTCTCGCTGGTGCAGGAGCGTCAACGCCGACCCGACACCGTTGGCGCTTGCTGCGTCCGGCACACTCGCGAACAGCGACAGCCACTCTATGCTCGCCTGCTTTGCCCACGGCATGGTGCTCTCTGACTGATAGGACGCGCTGGCATTAAACGCGTAGCGAATGTCGTCCTGCATCGTCAGCGAGATCCACACTTCTGTATTGCGTACCGCGAGATCGAGACCGAGAACCTGGCGAAGCGACGCCGACCACCGTCAGGTTCGCGCTGCCGACTATGAGCTCGCGGCCTATGACAGCCTTATCGCCCTGAAAGCGGCGGCGCCAGTACGCGTTGCTCATCACCATCACCTGCTGGCGCCACCGACGCCGCGTCCCGCGTTTCGAGCAGCCTGCCAATCTGCGCACGCTGCCGAAGCGCCTCTAAGAAGCTGCCTACACGAGCTGCACTGAGCTCCGCTCTGCCGCGTCCGTGCCGCGCGCCAGCCGCACCTGCATCTGCGTCCGCGCGTCGCCGCGAACAGCTCCGCCTTGTCCTGCAGCTGCCGCTGCGCTTCCTCTATCAGCGGCCACGAGTAGCGCGTTTTACATCGCTTGCGCTATGCTTCTCTGCGCTGTACAACTGCTGCGCGTTCTATACCGAGAGATCGCGAAGCACAATAGCGTTGAGTACCGTGAACACCACGCTGCGCCGCCAATCCCTAGCGCGAGAGAGAGCACCGCGACAACTCCACCAGCGAGTTCCGCAGCAGCAAACTTATCTGATACCCTGCGTCCCTGAGCATAGCACGCCACAGCAGCAACCATGCCATCGCCGCGCCTGAGCCGCTCGTATTTCACCGTCGCCGGTCTGTTCATAGACGAGAATACTTCCTATCTCGAGAAGCGTTGACCGCTCGCGTTACCAGCACGCCGCGGCCGCCCGCCTCTGGACCTTAGCGACTGCTACCGCCAAGAGCGTCGCGTCGTCTTCGAAGCCAGCGTGGCAAAGCGCACGTCGTCAGAGACTGCTGCGTAGAGCGCCCCGCCGTCGAGGTGCCCGTGACGCGCGAGCGCTACCGAGAGACGCTCTTCGCCAAACTCCTCGCCATCCGCGTTGCGCGCCTCCGTGATGCCCGCAAGTACAGCAGCAGCCTGTCACCGCTGTGCAGCGCCTCTCGCTCCTGCATATTCCGCGTCAAAGAACACGCCGAGAACGCGCCGAGGAGCGCAGCGCTTCGACCCGCCCGTCTGTCCGCACCAGGAGCGGCGCGTTGTGACCCGCGTTAGCGTAACTGATTTCGCCGCGCGCCGCGTCGAGCCGCATGTAGACCAGCGTAGCGAAACGTCCGCTATCATCTGTCCGCAGAGCAAGCTATTGACGCTCGCGCAGACCGCCTGTAGCCGCGTCGCGTCTATAGCGAACGCGCGCACCGCGGCTTGCAGGCTACACATCAGCAGTGCTGCCGAGAGACCTTTGCCCGCGATGTCTGCAATCGACAGACCATGACTTCTGAGCGAAAGAAACGCGTCGTAGGTATCGCCGCCGAGCGTGCCCGCGCGCTGCCAAGCGCCACTACCTCGAAGCGCTCCGTCGTCTGCAGCGTCGCTGGCATCAACGCACGCTGCATGCGCAGCGCGTCCTGCTGTTCCGTCGCATAACCGTCGCTGCGTGCGCGCGCGCCGCACCCTCTGCCACCTCGCGCTCGAGATTTGCAGGAGCGCCCTGTTGTCCCAGAGCTTCTGCACTAAGCTCTGCGCGCCCTAGCGCATCGCCGCCACCGCGAGCTCTATGTTGCCCCACGCCGTCATAACTACTATCTGCAGGTCGCGCTGCTCCGTGCTCATCTGCCCAAGAGCTGCAAGCCTTCGTCCCCCGAGTCGTGTCGCGCGAGTAGTTGAGATCCATCAGCACCGCGTCCCATTTCGCCGCGCGAACGTATCCACTATAACCGAGAGCGACGTCACGAGCTGCAGCGCGAAGTTCTCTTGCGCGAGCAGCAGACACAGCGCCTCGAGGACATCCCGCTCGTCGTCCGCTATCAAGAGACTCGCCGCGCTCGCGTCTCGCATCCCCCCCCCCCCCCCCCCCCCCCCCCCCCCCCCCCCCCCCCCCCCCCCCCCCCCCCCCCCCCCCCCCCCCCCCCCCCCCTTTTTTTTTTTTTTTTTTTTTTTTTTTTTTTTTTTTTTTTTTTTTTTTTTTTTTTTTTTTTTTTTTTTTTTTTTTTTTTTTTTTTTTTTTTTTTTTTTTTTTTTTTTTTTTTTTTTTTTTTTTTTTTTTTTTTTTTTTTTTTTTTTTTTTTTTTTTTTTTTTTTTTTTTTTTTTTTTTTTTTTTTTTTTTTTTTTTTTTTTTTTTTTTTTTTTTTTTTTTTTTTTTTTTTTTTTTTTTTTTTTTTTTTTTTTTTTTTTTTTTTTTTTTTTTTTTTTTTTTTTTTTTTTTTTTTTTTTTTTTTTTTTTTTTTTTTTTTTTTTTTTTTTTTTTTTTTTTTTTTTTTTTTTTTTTTTTTTTTTTTTTTTTTTTTTTTTTTTTTTTTTTTTTTTTTTTTTTTTTTTTTTTTTTTTTTTTTTTTTTTTTTTTTTTTTTTTTTTTTTTTTTTTTTTTTTTTTTTTTTTTTTTTTTTTTTTTTTTTTTTTTTTTTTATAGTCAGAGCGTGCAGCGGCTCGCCGGCGCATAGCTCGGCGAGCTCAGCAACCGCGGAGTTCTGTCTTTTGAAACGGCGACGCGAGATGAGCACGATGGAGGCGCGAGCTCGCTCGGAGGGGCGGACGACGCCAGCCGGACGGCCTGACGGTAGGGGCAGGGGACCCGGGCGCGCGGTCATCGCGCCATCCGTACAAGGGTGGGTCCTGCCACACCTCATCGCATGGGTCGAGAGCCGCAGCGTCAACGCCTCGCCTATTCGCCGGCTCTTCGGGCGGACGAGGCTCGACAATCCTAGCGTTCGCGTTCCCGAGGCAGTGACCGAGAGGGCGTGGCGCCTTGCCGCGACCCTCACACGCGACGAGGCGCTCGGCATCCATCTCGCCGAGTCGCTACCCCGCGGCGCGCTCGACCTCATCGAGTACACCCTGCGATCAAGCGCCTCGCTCGGGAACGGGCTCGATCGTCTGGCGCGCTATGGGCGTCTGCTGAGCGATCGCGTGGCGGCGCGGACACACGGCAGGGGACAAAGCCTGTTGTTTCTCGTCCACGACACCGCCACCACCCCGTTGCACCCGGCACGAGCAGAATTTGCGCTGGCCGTGGCGCTCAAGCTGGCGCGTGACAGTACCGGAGCGGACATCACACCGGTCCGCGTTTGCTTCGCGAATCCTGCGCCGGACAACAGTGCGGAGCATCGGCGGTTCTTCCACGCACATGTTCGGTTTGCCGCCGGTTCGAGCTCGATGATCCTCAGCGCAGCCGATGCGTCACGTCCGATGCGTGACGCCGATGCGGCACTCGCGGGGATTATCCGCCGCCGGCTCGAGAACGCGCTGGGAGATCGAGACCGGTCGAGTGCCGGCGCCATGAGCACACGCGTCCGACACCTGCTGGTCGAGCATCTGGGGCAGTCGGCCCTGACGCTGGACGCCGTTGCCACAGCGCTTGCGGTCAGCCGGCGGACGCTGACCCGCCGTCTGGCCGAGGAGCGCACGTCATTCCGCCATATTCTCGACCAGGTGCGATGTGACTTCGCGCGTGGCTTGCTTCAGGATCGCAGCCTGAGCATCGACGACATCGCGTTCTTTCTGCAGTACTCCGAACCCGCGGCGTTCCACCGGTCCTTCCGGCGGTGGACCGGTAAGACGCCACGCGCGTTCAGAGAGGCCTGACCGCCCTTACCGGTTCGCCGCCAGATTCCGCAACGATAGGCTCCGCGGGACTCCCATTGACTCTCGCGCCACAGTGACTGCTGGTGCACTTCGACCGATAACGCGTTTCGTAGTTCAACCGACAAACTGAACATCCGTTCGTCGAAGTTCTCCCGGAGTCCACTGCTCGTGCGCGAGCTTGCGCACAATTTTTGAGGGTGCTCATGCTCACGCGACTGCTCCGTCTCCTCGGTTTCGATTGCCGAATCGGATCCGCTGACGGAGGCTTGGCGATGCCTCCCAGTTGCCGTCGTGTGCGCACGTTTGTCGTGTGCCTTCTCGCCTTCGCCGCTGACGTATCTGCGCAGCCTAGCAGCCTCGCACCAATCGACCCGTTCAACCGCCAGGCCGTCGTTGACCTGTACAACAGCGCCTACGTTCAGGCTCTGGCCGTGCCGAACGACTGGACAGGCAATCGCGCCACGTGCACCGCGGGCACGACCAGCGCAGCCTATGCCGACGCCACGATCATGATGGTGAACTACTTCCGTGCCATGACCCAGCTGCCATCGGCGATCCCCCACGATCCCGTGAAGGACGCCAAGAGCCAGCTCGCAGCGTTGATGATGACGGCCAACAACAGCTTGAGCCACGCGCCACCGCCCTCGTGGTTGTGCTTTTCCGCGGGTGGCGCGGAGGCAGCCGGGAAGTCCAATCTGGCGCTCGGTGTGGCTGGAGCGGGGGCGGTCGTAGCGTATGTGCGTGATGGGGGAGTCTGGGACCTTGGGCATCGCCGGTGGGTGCTTTTTCCAAGACAGACCGACATGGGCACGGGCTCAACCGGCAACGCCAATGCTCTTTGGGTATTGGGGCCCTTCGGGACCAGACCGACGACGCCCGAGTGGGTGGCGTGGCCCAGTGCTGGATTCGTGCCCTACCAGGTTGTCTTTCCCCGGTGGTCCTTTTCTGTCAACACCGGAGCCGTGGTGGACTTCTCCGGTGCCACCGTCACGATGACTCGAGGCGGAATCTCGGTCCCAGTGACAGTGTACCAATTGACCAACGGCTACGGAGACAAGACCATTGGTTGGGATCCAACCGGGCTCGTGACTGGCGCCGGCATGGCTGACCAGGCCATCACAGTCGCGATCGAGAACGTGGTTGTCGGCGGACTGGCCAAGCAGTTCACCTATACCGTGACCATCATCGACCCCGCACCCACGACCGGGAGCGTGCCGGGCGCGCCGACGGGCGTCAGCGCCGTCGCGGGCAATGCGCAGGCGACGGTCAGCTTCACGGCGCCGGCGAGCACTGGTAGCAGTCCGATCACGAACTACACCGCCACCGCGACACCGGGCGGCGCCACGGCCAGCGGCAGCGGCAGCCCCCTCATCGTGACGGGATTGACCAACGGCACCGCGCATACCTTCAGGGTGACCGCCACCAACAGCGCCGGCACGGGTCCGCCCAGCGCGCCATCGGCGCCGGTCACTCCCGTGGGGCCGCTGCAGTTCGTGGGAGCACCGACGAACTTCTCGGTGACGGCTACTGCGGGCAGCACGGTGAGCTTCGCGTGGACCGCGGGCACCGGAACGCTTCCGATCACCAGCTATCTCATCGAAGGCGGGGTGACGCCTGGATCGGTGCTCGGCAGCGTTCTCATCCCGGGCGCCGGCACGACGTTCACGGTGGCAATGCACACCGGCGCGTTCTACGTGCGGCTGTATGCGCTGTCGGGCGCGACCCGAAGCGCGGTGTCGAACGAGATTCGAATCTTCGTCAACGTCCCCGCACCGCCGTCGGCGCCCACCAGCCTGCTGGGCCTTGTCAACGGCAGCTCGATCGGCCTGTCCTGGATGAACACGGCTGGCGGCGGCGCGCCTGCGGGAATGATCCTCGACGTCTCGGGGTCGCTCGCGACCAGCGTGCCCCTGCCAGTGACCGAGAGCTTCTCGACCCCCGGCGTCCCGCCTGGGACGTACACCTTGACCGTGCGCGCGACCAACGCGACCGGCACGTCCGCGCCGTCGAACCCGATCACCCTGACGTTCCCAGGACCGTGTTCCGGAGCGCCGCTGACGCCGGTCGGCTTCAGCGCCACCAGGAGTGGCAACACAATCAGCGTGTCGTGGATGCCACCGGCGACGGGGCCTTCAGTGGCCAGTTACGCGCTGGCCGTGTCGGGGGCGTTCGTGGGCAGCATCCCCACAACGACACGCTCGCTGTCGGGCACGGTCTTACCCGGCAGCTACACGTTGAGCGTCACCGCGACCAACGCCTGCGGCACCAGTGCCGCCACCACGCCGCAAACGGTCACGGTTCCGTAAGCAGGCTGCTCAAGAATGCAGCCACGAGCGTACAGAGAGGCCTGACCGCTCTCACCAAACCACGGCCAGATTCCGGAGCGATACGCTCCGAGGCCCTCCCAGTGACTCCACGCGCCAACGGGAGCCAATCTGGCCTCCCCGGTTATCTCGAGATCGCGGGGAGTTCGCTACCCTTGTCGGTGCCGCCATTTTTTTTTTTCAAACTGACATCCGCTCGTCGGAGTTCTCCGGAATCCACTGCCCGTGCGCGAGCTTGCGCGCACTCTTTGAGAATTTTCGAGCGGAGAGGATTTGTTGAGTCTGTGGCAGGCGATGGAGGAAGCTGTGGTTCCTAACCACTACCGCTGGTTGCGCCACGTAGTCGACGCTGCGGCGATGGCGCTTCTCACTGCGTCAAGCGCAGCGCAGACGAAGAGCAACGATCCCACGGTGGTCTTTAACACCGAGACGCTCATCCATCACGGACCCTCTTGCCGGTGGGCGCTGCGGTGCATGAGGAACTGCGTCAGCGTGACTGTGAGCGAGGCCCGGAACAGCGGTGGGAGGGCCTGCAAGGTATGCGGAGGAGGTGGAGCGCTGGTCGATGTCTCACTCGCTGGCGATCACACCGCGTTGTTGGAGCTGCCAGCGAGACTCCGCTAATCGGCAACCACTAGCGAGCTAATTATTTTTTTTTTTTTTTTTTTTTTTTTTTTTTTTTTTTTTTTTTTTTTTTTTTTTTTTTTTTTTTTTTTTTTTTTTTTTTTTTTTTTTTTTAAAAAAAAAAAAAAAAAAAAAAAAAAAAAAAAAAAAAAAAAAAAAAAAAAAAAAAAAAAAAAAAAAAAAAAAAAAAAAAAAAAAAAAAAAAAAAAAAAAAAAAAAAAAAAAAAAAAAAAAAAAAAAAAAAAAAAAAAAAAAAAAAAAAAAAAAAAAAAAAAAAAAAAAAAAAAAAAAAAAAAAAAAAAAAAAAAAAAAAAAAAAAAAAAAAAAAAAAAAAAAAAAAAAAAAAAAAAAAAAAAAAAAAAAAAAAAAAAAAAAAAAAAAAAAAAAAAAAAAAAAAAAAAAAAAAAAAAAAAAAAAAAAAAAAAAAAAAAAAAAAAAAAAAAAAAAAAAAAAAAAAAAAAAAAAAAAAAAAAAAAAAAAAAAAAAAAAAAAAAAAAAAAAAAAAAAAAAAAAAAAAAAAAAAAAAAAAAAAAAAAAAAAAAAAAAAAAAAAAAAAAAAAAAAAAAAAAAAAAAAAAAAAAAAAAAAAAAAAAAAAAAAAAAAAAAAAAAAAAAAAAAAAAAAAAAAAAAAAAAAAAAAAAAAAAAAAAAAAAAAAAAAAAAAAAAAAAAAAAAAAAAAAAAAAAAAAAAAAAAAAAAAAAAAAAAAAAAAAAAAAAAAAAAAAAAAAAAAAAAAAAAAAAAAAAAAAAAAAAAAAAAAAAAAAAAAAAAAAAAAAAAAAAAAAAAAAAAAAAAAAAAAAAAAAAAAAAAAAAAAAAAAAAAAAAAAAAAAAAAAAAAAAAAAAAAAAAAAAAAAAAAAAAAAAAAAAAAAAAAAAAAAAAAAAAAAAAAAAAAAAAAAAAAAAAAAAAAAAAAAAAAAAAAAAAAAAAAAAAAAAAAAAAAAAAAAAAAAAAAAAAAAAAAAAAAAAAAAAAAAAAAAAAAAAAAAAAAAAAAAAAAAAAAAAAAAAAAAAAAAAAAAAAAAAAAAAAAAAAAAAAAAAAAAAAAAAAAAAAAAAAAAAAAAAAAAAAAAAAAAAAAAAAAAAAAAAAAAAAAAAAAAAAAAAAAAAAAAAAAAAAAAAAAAAAAAAAAAAAAAAAAAAAAAAAAAAAAAAAAAAAAAAAAAAAAAAAAAAAAAAAAAAAAAAAAAAAAAAAAAAAAAAAAAAAAAAAAAAAAAAAAAAAAAAAAAAAAAAAAAAAAAAAAAAAAAAAAAAAAAAAAAAAAAAAAAAAAAAAAAAAAAAAAAAAAAAAAAAAAAAAAAAAAAAAAAAAAAAAAAAAAAAAAAAAAAAAAAAAAAAAAAAAAAAAAAAAAAAAAAAAAAAAAAAAAAAAAAAAAAAAAAAAAAAAAAAAAAAAAAAAAAAAAAAAAAAAAAAAAAAAAAAAAAAAAAAAAAAAAAAAAAAAAAAAAAAAAAAAAAAAAAAAAAAAAAAAAAAAAAAAAAAAAAAAAAAAAAAAAAAAAAAAAAAAAAAAAAAAAAAAAAAAAAAAAAAAAAAAAAAAAAAAAAAAAAAAAAAAAAAAAAAAAAAAAAAAAAAAAAAAAAAAAAAAAAAAAAAAAAAAAAAAAAAAAAAAAAAAAAAAAAAAAAAAAAAAAAAAAAAAAAAAAAAAAAAAAAAAAAAAAAAAAAAAAAAAAAAAAAAAAAAAAAAAAAAAAAAAAAAAAAAAAAAAAAAAAAAAAAAAAAAAAAAAAAAAAAAAAAAAAAAAAAAAAAAAAAAAAAAAAAAAAAAAAAAAAAAAAAAAAAAAAAAAAAAAAAAAAAAAAAAAAAAAAAAAAAAAAAAAAAAAAAAAAAAAAAAAAAAAAAAAAAAAAAAAAAAAAAAAAAAAAAAAAAAAAAAAAAAAAAAAAAAAAAAAAAAAAAAAAAAAAAAAAAAAAAAAAAAAAAAAAAAAAAAAAAAAAAAAAAAAAAAAAAAAAAAAAAAAAAAAAAAAAAAAAAAAAAAAAAAAAAAAAAAAAAAAAAAAAAAAAAAAAAAAAAAAAAAAAAAAAAAAAAAAAAAAAAAAAAAAAAAAAAAAAAAAAAAAAAAAAAAAAAAAAAAAAAAAAAAAAAAAAAAAAAAAAAAAAAAAAAAAAAAAAAAAAAAAAAAAAAAAAAAAAAAAAAAAAAAAAAAAAAAAAAAAAAAAAAAAAAAAAAAAAAAAAAAAAAAAAAAAAAAAAAAAAAAAAAAAAAAAAAAAAAAAAAAAAAAAAAAAAAAAAAAAAAAAAAAAAAAAAAAAAAAAAAAAAAAAAAAAAAAAAAAAAAAAAAAAAAAAAAAAAAAAAAAAAAAAAAAAAAAAAAAAAAAAAAAAAAAAAAAAAAAAAAAAAAAAAAAAAAAAAAAAAAAAAAAAAAAAAAAAAAAAAAAAAAAAAAAAAAAAAAAAAAAAAAAAAAAAAAAAAAAAAAAAAAAAAAAAAAAAAAAAAAAAAAAAAAAAAAAAAAAAAAAAAAAAAAAAAAAAAAAAAAAAAAAAAAAAAAAAAAAAAAAAAAAAAAAAAAAAAAAAAAAAAAAAAAAAAAAAAAAAAAAAAAAAAAAAAAAAAAAAAAAAAAAAAAAAAAAAAAAAAAAAAAAAAAAAAAAAAAAAAAAAAAAAAAAAAAAAAAAAAAAAAAAAAAAAAAAAAAAAAAAAAAAAAAAAAAAAAAAAAAAAAAAAAAAAAAAAAAAAAAAAAAAAAAAAAAAAAAAAAAAAAAAAAAAAAAAAAAAAAAAAAAAAAAAAAAAAAAAAAAAAAAAAAAAAAAAAAAAAAAAAAAAAAAAAAAAAAAAAAAAAAAAAAAAAAAAAAAAAAAAAAAAAAAAAAAAAAAAAAAAAAAAAAAAAAAATTTTTTTTTTTTTTTTTTTTTAACTTAGTAAAGCGCGGCTAGCGGCGGCTGGAATGGTTTGGGCTGGCGGCGCGGCTCGGCAGGTCGTTGTAGTCCGGCATGTGGGCCTTGAGCCCGCGGGCTGGCGTGGTCTTCGAGTAGCCGGCGACGAGCTGGTCTTGCCAGCGATCGACGGAAAAGTCGAACGAATCGCGCGGATCCTCGTCCACCAGTTCCAGGTCCGTCTCCGTCATCGTCAGCTTGCCAAACGCGAGCTGGCCGCCACGCAGTAGATGTAGTTCTTCGCGATCGGTGGTGGAGTCATCGTTCTGGGTTCACCTGCTCCGAAGGTCTGAACGAGCGCGTTCCCTTCGATCCGCACTGCGGTGATCTTCCCGTTCATCGCCGGCGGCGGGAGCAGGATCGCCGGATCGAGCAGGAGATCGTTGCCGTCCACGGTGACGCCGTGTCCCGGCTCGACCTTGAGGAGCGAGTCCACTTCGAGGCCGAACAGCTTGAGGAGTCCGTTCACCGGCAGGCCGAAGCCCTTCACGGATTCGGTGTGGATGCGAATGCGTCCGTCCGGCGTGGCGCTCACGCTGGACTTGATATCGAAAGGCAGGGGAACCGCCTTCTTGACGCTGCCTTTCTGGCGGAGCGTGCCGTCTTTGTCGATCGAGACCTTCAGGCTCCGCACGTTCGAGTGATCCCTGAGCGTGCGTGTCATGAGCGCGTTCAATGAGTCCAAATCGACTGCGACTTCGCCCGTGTCCACAGTAACTGTGTACGTGCGCGGATCATCCAGATACGGTGCCTGCCGAGTGCCGCGGGCCGCGAAGCGTCCGCGAAGATGCCTGATATGCAGAGTGATGTCTGGTGTGACGCGCAGATCGACGTTCCGCATCGCCACTTCGACCGGCGGTGCGCTGCCTGCAACGCCCGTGCAGGCCGTCGAAACCAGCGCGACGAGCGCGAGACAGGTCGCTCGCATAGGGCACCGAGCTGCACGACCCGCGCCAATCGCAATGTGTAGTGTCCGGCTTTAAGCCGGACCGTCATAGCTGTGTTCGGGACAACCAATGGAACTGTTTTGGTGTCCAAGAGCAAGGAAGAGTACTGTCCGACAGCGTGACACGAGACTCCGGGTTGGCACGAAAAGAAGCGGCTGTTCAGGCGCGCAGCCGTGAGCTCCGCCGCGAGCTGTCGATCTGGGACCTGGTGTTTGCCCAGACCCTCTTCATCGTCGGCCTGCAATGGGTCGGCGTCGCCGCACAGCAGGGCCCCGCCCACATCGTCTTCTGGCTCATCGCGATCGTGCTGTTCTATCTTCCCTCGGCGGCCGTTGCAGTCTGGCTGAATCGTGCGATGCCTCTCGAAGGCGGGCTCTACCAATGGGTCAAGCTCGGACTGAACGAGGGCATGGGCTTCATCGTCGCCTGGAACCTGTGGCTCTTCTCCATCCTGAACATGACCAACGTCGGGCTGCAGTTCACGCAGTATGAGGGTACATCGGCGGCGCTCGGGTTGCCGCGTTCATGGCGCAGAACTGGGTGATCGCGGCGATGACGGCCACTGTCGTCGGCGCGCTCATCTGGATCACCGTGATTGGTTTACGTGTCGGGAAGTGGGTCCACACGGTCGGCGGCGGACTCATGGTGGCGGCGTTCGCGCTGATCATCGTGGTGCCGTGGCTCAACGTGGCCAACGGGACACTGGCGTCGTTTCGCCCGCTCGACACGACTGTTCCGACGATCTCGCTGCTGAGCCTCAACCTTCTCGGCAAGATGGGGTTCGGCGCATTCGCCGGGTTCGAATACGTCGCGATTCATGCCGGCGACTGCCGCGATCCGGTGAAGAGCATCACGCGCGCGACCGCCATCGCCGCGCCGCTCACCATGGTGATGTTCGTGTTGGGTACCAGCTCGGTGCTCGGCATGATCCCCATCGCCGAGATCGACCTGATCGCGCCGATTCCACAGCTCCTCAGCGTGGGATTCGGGCCGCTCGGCGCCGCTGCAGCGATTGTCCCGCTGATGCTGAGCACGATGGTCGCGATCCGGTTCGCCCAGGCGAGCGTCAACTTCGCCGGCAGCGCGCGGCTGCCAATGGTCGCCGGATGGGACAACCTTCTGCCAGCCTGGTTCACGCGGCTCAACGAGACCTATAAGACGCCGGTCAACTCGATTCTCTTCGTTGGCGCTGCGACGTTGCTGCTCAGCATCCTCGGCTCGATCGGCGTGGGCAAGCAGGAGGCCTTCCAGTTGCTTTGGAACTCTGCCGGAATCTTCTACGGGCTGACCTATCTCGTCATGTTCGCGGTGCCGCTCGTCGGCTTCCGGAGCGGCGAGCGCCGCGCACCGTGGTGGATCAAGCTCGGCGCGGTGTCCGGATTCCTCATGACGGCTCTCTACGTCGGCCTGTCCGTGCTTCCGATCATTCCCGTCGGCAGCCGCGCGCTTTTCGCATTCAAGATCACCGGGCTCATCGTGGTGACGAACCTCGCGGGCGTGGCGCTCTACACGGCCGGTCGGCGACGCGCAGTCCCTCGAGGTCACGGTACAGGCCGTGATTGAGCATGGTGTTATAAGGTCGTTCTGATGATCGGCGGCATGCTCGGCCATTACCGTGTCCTCTCGAAGATTGGCGAAGGCGGAATGGGCGTCGTCTATCGCGCCCACGATGAGGTCCTCCATCGCGACGTTGCGCTGAAGGCTCTTTCGGAACCGGTGATCGAGCGGTTGGGCAAAGAGCATCTCCTGCACGAAGCGAGGTCATCCTCCGCACTCAACCATCCCAACATCTGCACCGTGCACGAGATCGTCGAAATCGACGGCACGCTCTACATCGCGATGGAGTTGGTTGAGGGCAAGCCACTGAGCGAACTGATCGGCGACACGGGATTACCGGTCGAGTCCGCCCTCCACTATGGCGCACAGATCGCCGCCGCCCTTGCCCACGCGCACGGACGCCGCATCGTTCATCACGACCTGAAAAGCTCGAATGTGGTCGTGACGTCGGAGGGCCTGGTGAAGGTGCTCGACTTTGGGCTGGCCCGCCAGGCACCGTCGGAGGCACCAGACGACCAGACCATTGCGCCTACGATCCCGGGGACCGGCACCGAGGTGAGCGGCACGCTTTCGTACATGGCCCCGGAGATTCTTCGCGGCGAATCGGGCGACGCACGCAGCGACCTCTGGGCGCTCGGCGTCGTCCTCTACGAGGCGGCGGCGGGCCAGCTGCCATTCCGAGGCAACACCGCCGTTCGAGACGAGCTCGGCGATCATGAACGAAATGCCCGCGCCGTTGCCGTCGCGGGTGCCGCCCGGGCTGTGGTCGATCGTCCAGCGCTGCCTCTCGAAGGAACCGTCGCAGCGCTACCAGCGCGCAAGCGAAGTTCAGGCCGCCCTCGAGGCGGTCGAATCGGCTTCGATGACGGCCACCCCCGCGTCGAGCCAGCCATCAGGCTTCACGACGATCGTCAGCCGCGGCACACGCCATCTGCGAGTCAGCAAGGGTGATGTGCTGCTGCTCGTGGGGACCACCAAGGGCGCCTTTCTCTTGCGCTCGAGCGCGCGTCGATCGCGGTGGGATGTCGCCGGCCCCTACTTTCACGGGCATGCCGTCTATACGATGGCGTACGACGGACGCGGCGACCGGCATCGGCTCTGGGCCTCTACCCAGAACTACTGGGGGACATTTCTCCGCTCGAGCGACGACTTCGGGCGAAGCTGGACGAATCCGCTCGAAGCCAACGTGAAGTTCCCCCCCGAGTGCGGAACCGTCCCTCAACAACATCTGGCAGATCGCTTTCAGCGCTGACGACCAGGACGTGATGTACTGCGGCGTCGAGCCTGCCGCCCTCTTCGAATCACGGAATTCGGGGGAGTCCTGGTCGCTGGTTCGCGGTCTGTTCGATCACCCGCATCGTCCGCGCTGGGCGCCAGGCAATGGCGGGCTCGCGCTGCACACCATCCTTCAAGATCCGGTCAATCCTCAGCGAATGTATGTGGCCATCTCGGCCGGTGGTGTGTACCGCACCGATGATGGCGGACGCAGCTGGAACGCACGCAATCGCGGCATCCGTGTCGTCTTTCAGCCCGAACGCTATCCGGAATTCGGCCAGTGCGTTCATAAGATGGTGCTGCATCCCACTCACCCGGAACGCCTGTTCCTGCAGAATCACTGGGGCTTGTATCGATCGGACGATGGCGCCGAAAGCTGGCAGGACATTGCCGCGGGCGTGCCGTCCGATTTCGGGTTTCCGATGGTGATGCATCCCCACGACCCCGACTGCGTGTACATTCTGCCGGTCGAATCCGACGAATTTCGTTGCACGCCGGACGGGCGCCTCCGCGTCTACCGGACACGAAATGCCGGCGCTTCGTGGGAGCCGCTGTCGCGTGGGCTGCCTCAGAAGGGCGCGTATGAAACCGTTCTCCGCGATGCCATGGCGGCCGACACGCTCGACCCTGCGGGCATCTACTTTGGGACACGCAGCGGCCACATTTTCGGATCCAGTGACGAAGGAAAGAGCTGGAAACGTTTGATCGCCGGGCTGCCGCCGGTCGTCTGCGTGAAGACGGCGTAGATTGGGGAGCCTCGTGCGGTCCGCATGCCGAGGTCGTCGAACAGCGCCGATCGCGACCCGTGGGCAAGCGGCGGATCGCGAGCAAGAAAAGCGCGATTCGCGAAAACGATGATGGTCGGCCAGGAGTTTTTTGTCCGTCAGCTTCTATCTCACGCCCGCGCTCCGTGGCTTTGCGGATGGACGTGACCGGATCGAGATTGGGGGGGCGCCGGCCACGCTGGGCGACGCATTGGAGGCGCTGTGGACGCTCTGCCCCGGGCTTCGTCACCGGGTGGCGACCGAGCAAGGAGAGATCCGGGAGCACGTCAACGTGTTCGTGGGGGACGAGAACATCCGCTATACCGGCGGCCGGGCGACAAGCGTCCCAGATGGGGCTGAGATTTCGATCTTCCATGCGGTCAGCGGCGGGTCGGTCTCCTGACGATGTCAAGGAAAAGCGGAACGTCGCCTTCGACGTCGAGTCAGCGTCCGTGCACTTTCAACTCATCGGCCAGATCGAGAAAGCGGCGAATGTCGTTCGACGAGTTGAAGAGCGCCGGTGACACGCGGATCTGGCTGCCGTTTTCTCGGAGGCTGACGCGGGCGCTCGCGCGGTCGAGCACCGTGCGGGCGATTGCCGCCGTTTTCGTGGGATTGCGGAAGGCGACAATCGAGGTATCGATTCCCGGCGGGGGTGAGCACGGTAAAAACCGTGCGCGCAGTCCGCGGCCAAGCTCGTCGGCGAGCGCCAACGGTGTGGCTTTCGATGCGCTGCCACTCCAACACGATTGAGATACGTCGAGAGCCGCGCCGGAGCTGATACAGCGGCCCGAAGGCGAGTGTCGCATAGTCGAACTTCTTGGCGGTCTTGTAGATCTCGTATCGACGATCCGGCAGCGCACGCTCGACGTGCAAGGCGCCCATGCGGTCGGGCGAGATCCGGTCGAGCAGCTCGCTGCGCACGTAGAAGGGCGCGACGCCGTAGCTTCCGAGGAGCCACTTGTAGGTCCCGGTCGTCATGACGTCCACGCTGCTGGCCCGGACGTCGATGGGGAACATGCCGACGGCCTGGACCGCATCGGCATAGAGCCAGGCGCCGTGACGGTGGGCGAGCTCGGCGATCGGCGGCATGTCGTGCCGGAATCCGTTCTGGTGCGACACCCACGCGACCGACACCACCCGGGTCCGCCGATCGACGAGTGGCTCGAATCAGCGGCCCTCATGCCGCCCTCCCGGCCTTCCTATCCTCAATTCGACGCCCGTCGTCTGTTCGAGTGTCTGATACAGCACGAACGAGGTGTTGTAGTGCAGCTCGTCGACGACGACGTTGTCGCCCCGCGTCAAGCCGAGCGCGTGGGCGACGATGTTCTCGCCTTCGCTGGCCGGAACAGGAACCCGACTTCTGCCGGCTGCGCGCCAATCAAGTCCGCGCGAACGCTGCCCGCACCTGGTCGGTACGCGCGAACATCTCGCCCAACGAAATCGGCCGCCGGCCCTTGCTTTCCGCGAACTCCCGGCCGGCCTCGACCACCGGCCGGGGCGTCGGCGTGATGTACGCCGCATCGAGATACAGGCTCTCGCGGCGGCGGGGAAGTCGGCCGCACGCCGAGCGGATCTGGTGATGACGCAGTCCTGGGCAGCGCCCTCGAGCCGCCTGAGCAGGCCCACCGCCGGCAGGGCCGCGAGAAAACGACGCCGGGAACTGTCCATGTGCACCTCCGGACTGCCCGAGTGTAACCGCAGAGACGCGGTCACCTCCGCGCCATGCACCGGAGTAAAGTAACCACATGCCATCGCCGGGGGGCGATCGCTCTGCCATGGAGAGGCGTATGAAGCGCGACGTCGCCATTCTGATGACGCTGATGGCCATCTCGGTGGCCTCAACGGTGTTCGCACAGGTCCGCGTGGTCTCCGACGTCGACTACGTGGCGGGCGCGGACTATCCTGACAAGAAAGATCGACTCGACATCTATACGCCCGACAAAGCGACCAACGCCCCGGTCATCGTCTCGATTCACGGCGGCGGGTTGCGGCAGGGGGACAAGTCGGGACAGACCTTCGTCGGGCAGCGGTTTGCGTCTGCCGGTCACGTCACTGTCGTCGTGAACCACCGCCTCTCGCCCGGCGTGATGCATCCCGCGCACATCGAGGACATCGCGGCCGCGGTGGCGTGGGTCAAGCGCAACATCGCGCAACACGGCGGCGACCCGGGTAAATTGTTCGTGATTGGGCACTCTGCAGGAGCCTATCTCGCGGCGCTGCTGTCCTCGATCCGAAGTATCTGGCGGTGCATGGACTGACGCCACGAGATATCCGCGGTGTGGTTCCGGTGAGTGGCTTCTTCTATGTCGATCGCCCCGGCGTCGCGCCCGATCGTCCGAAAGACACGTGGGGTATCGACGCAAACGTGTGGAAGGCCGCGTCACCGGCGACGTACGTCTGAGTGGACGCGCCGCTGATGCCGCCGCTGTACGCCGATGGCGACGACACGTGGCGCCAACAGCAGCAAGGCGAGTTCGTCACCGCGTTGGGGCAGGCTGGCCAGCGCGAGACCGACGTGCGGATGATTCGCGGCCGAACGCACAACACGATTTGGTCGGAGATGGCGAAGAGCGACGACGAGACGTCGCGCGCCATCCTGCAGTTCGTGCAACGGCAACTGTCGAGCACCTGGGCCGACACCGAGTGAGACCCGAGCCGTGTCACCAGCTTCCAGGGCCAGGCCACCGGATCGAGCTGCAAACGGTCGAGTGCGCGACGGCGACTTATCTCGACACCTTGGGCTGCGGCCGCTCGGTGCCCTGATGGATCCGCTCATGGCGTTGCGCCACGAGTGAGGCCGCAGTCAGTCACGCCCGAATACGGCTCGGCTGCGCAGCGACGTTCATGGAGTTGGCGCACCCAGCCAGAGACACCCGCATGGCACTGGTCATTGCGCACGGTCCTGTTTGGCCTCGCATCGGCATCGGCTGGATCGCCACCGCGCAGACGGTCGACATGCGTCCGCAGACTTACGTTCGATCGCGGCTCCTTTCTCAGGTTTCCCGCACGATCTGCGGCCAATCCAGAACGAGCGTGAATGGCTTGGTTCCCGCTCGCCCCACCCTGCGCAGGCCAAGAAACGCCTGCCGTCCGGGGCCACGACAAGATGGCCGCTTGACTCGTGCTGAAAGAGCAGCTTCGGCTCCGACAGGCTCAGATTCCCGTCATCGTCGATCCGTACGGCCATGAGGCGTTGTTCCAGATCGACGTAATACAGCTCGCTTCCGTCGCGGCCCAGAGCGGCAGCATTCCGCCGCCCCTCGAAACCTGCCATCGGCGTCCGTGCTCGGGGAACGTACTCAGATAGACCTCGAGCACTCCAGAGACGTTCGAGCTGTAGGCCACCCAGCGCTCGTCCGGCGAGAACACACCGGTTCGTTCCATCGCCTCCGTCGCAAGATACGGACGCAACGGCCGGCCCTCCCGCTGGAGGTCCACGACGAACAGATCCCATCCCGTCAGCCCAGGGCTTTCCTGCTGGACGACACGTAACGTCCGCTGCGCGACCAATCGCTGGGCCATCTCTGAAGCCGGGCCGCATCGTGAATCAGCAGCTCCCCTCCACCGGACTCGGCGATTGATCGCACGTACACGTCAGGATCCGAGTCAGCGGCCCTTCCCCACAGCAGCCGATCACCCTGCGGCGACCAGATCGGCATCCCATTGAATGCGCCGACGGTAAACGGCGATGCCGTGCCACGCTGAAGGTCGAGATCCAGATCTGCGGGTGTCGATTCGATTGCCGCCGCGTCAGTGCGAGCCAGCGGCCGTCGGAGGAAATGCTTGGCCGGAAGACATCCGGGGCGCGGCTGGGTGGAAACAAGGGCGTTCCGGACCAGTAACGGACCAGCTGATCCGATCTGATTCGTGCCGCGCGATCGAGCCAGACCGGTTGCCACTCTGGCCAGCCGGCATCCTCACGAAAAACCAGCGTGCCTTCGGCCGAAACGGAAAATGACGAAACCCCTGGCCCATAACACGCAACACTCTCGGCCACCCGCACCGCATCACTCGTCAGCTCCAACCGCGTGACGTCGAATGGCTGCGCAACGAGCGTCCCCCCCCTGAGATACAGGAGGTGTCCGCTTGGCGAATACGCCACCGCCGTTCCCGCAATATGCGGTGTCTCGATCAGACACCGGATTGCACCGTGATCGAGCGACCCTAGATAGATGCCGGGTTCTCGTCCAGCCGCAACCACGAACAGGAAATGTCGGCCATCAGGAAGGAAGTGTGGCCATAGGTGTGAACTCGCCGCGACCGAGTCGAGGGACGTCACGGGCGCGATGGATCCGCCTGCGCCCCCGATACGCCACAGACCCGCGCTGACGCCGCGCGAGAAGAGGATCACGACCCGGCGAGTCTCCGGCCCACGTGCCCGCCGAAAACAGCCTGCAGCCGTCCGCGAGGGTGACGCTGCGTCCGCTTGCGAGATCGAGGACTCCAGTGATCCCTCGGCGAAAAACCCGAGCGATCGGCCGTCAGGCGAAAAAAACGGCTGCGCCGCTGATTTGGTGCCGGGGAGTCGCGCGCACCGTTCCGCCGAGGGCATGGAGCCACAGATCGCCCGGCCCCGCTTCGCCCCAGCCTTCGAAGACCAGGTGCGGCCGTCGGGCGACAGTGGGGACGCCGAGGCCGGTCACATCAGCCGGCGGAGCAATCGACGCCCAGATCGCCTGCCGTGTGAGGTTGCGCGACGTCGGACCGCCAGTCCGGAACCCGCTTCCGCGCTCGCTTCCGCCAGCCACTGCAGCTCGTCCCGAGATCGTGTGCGGTTTGCCAGCGCGCGTTTGGATCCTTCGCCAGACACTTTCGCACGACTCGCTCGAGCGATCCCGGGGTCAAGCGTCATACTTCGAGAGCGCCGGGGGCTCGATGTGCAGAATCGCATCGATGAGACCTCCGGGCTCACATCACTGAAGGTCGCGACCGGTTAGCAGTTCGTAAAGCACACACCCGAGTGCCCAGATGTCCGCTCGTTCGTCCACCGTTCCCGCGCTACTGTTCGGGAGCCATATAGGGTGGAGTACCCGCGATGACGCCAGCGGCCGTGGCCGGAGCCCAGTCTCCACCGTCGGGCGTAATGCGGCGGGGCAGGGTGCGGGCGAGGCCGAAGTCCATCACCTTGATCTCGCCCGACGCGGTGACCATGATGTTGGCTGGCTTGAGGTCCCGGTGCACGATCCCCTTCCGGTGAGCCTCCTCCAGGGCCGCGGCGATGACGACGCCCCATGACAGCGCCTGCTCGACTGGCACCCGACCTGCGGCCTAGCAGCGCCGCCATTGTCTCTCCCTCGACGTACTCCATGGCGATGAACGTGTGCCCGGCGAACTCGCCTAGCTCGAACACGCGGCAGATGGAGGGGTGCTCCAGCGCGGCTACAGCCCGCGCCTCGCGCAGGAACCGCTGGTGGACGAGCAGATCGCGGAACCATCGGCGGCGGGAAACTTCAGCGCCACGCGACGATCGAGCGTCTCGTCGTGGGCGAGCCAGACCTCGCCCATGCCGCCTTCACCCAGCCGCTCGATGATGCGATAGTGCGAAACGCGCGAGCCGGCGGAAACCACGAGAGCTGCGTCGGGCTGGAGATACGTTCGAGCGGCATCCTCCTCCGCGGTCAGCAGGGACTCCACCTCGCCACGCAACGCGGCATCTTCACCACACGCATTGTCGAGCCACGCGCCGCGCGCGCCGCTTGAGATCTTGCTCGCATGCAGAAACAACTCCTTCACGCGGATGTAGCGATCACCCATTGGTTTGGCCCCCCGTTGAGCTCGCGGCGGAGCCACGCGCGGGCCGCGGTCCACTCGCGCTCGATCGTCGCGCGCGAGACGCCAAGCGCGGCCGCCACCTGCGGTACCGTCAGACCCGCGAAGAAGCGAAGCTCCACCACCTTCGCGCCCCGGGGATCCAGCTGCTCGAGCTTCTCGAGCGCGAGGTCGAGCTCGACCAGATCGACCTGTCCCGCAACCGCCAGCAGGACGTCGTCGAGTGGTGAGGCGCGAGCGCACCGCCCCGTTTCGCGGCTTTCCGCCGTCGCGCATGGTCCACCAGGATGCGGCGCATCACGTGAGAAGCAATCGCGAAGAAATGGCCGCGATTCTTCCACGTCACCCCGCGCTGTCCGTTCAGACGCAGGTAAGCCTCGTGCACCAACGCAGTCGTCTGCAGGCTGTGGCCCGGACTTCGGCCGGCGTTGGGAGGCTGCGATCTTGCGCAACTCGGCGTAGACGGCTGAAAACAGCCGCTCGTCAGCTCCTGGTTCACGAGCGCTCCATGCAGTGAGCAGCCGCGAGATGTCTCCATCTGGCGGCTGCGCCATCCGGCCTCCCGACCCTACACCAGTCTCGGCCGTGCAATTCCGGCAGTTCCGCGCACGCGGCGGATGAGATTCGCGCGCCGTCGTGAGGGGTTTTGGGGTCGTCTTGCGCGGTTCTATCCAAAAGCCCTGCACGAGTCAAGGAATTGCCGGCTGAGAGTGAATCATGAACAAGGCGATCGACCGTGGCAGTGTGTCTCGCGCGTTGGAGTCGTGGCGTTGGTGCTGTTTCTGGGGTTGGAGGCAGCCGCAAGGCAGCAAGCGCCTATCGCGGTCATGTCGGAAGACGCGTCGGCGGCAGGAACCCACCGAGGAAAGCGTCTGTTCGACCGTGAAACTTTCGGTGGCAACGGCCGCACCTGCCGCACGTGCCATTCCGGCGATGACGGCACGATCGATCCAGAAGAGGTTGCCGAGCGCCTGGGGGATGACCCGTCGGACCCCCTGTTCGCGCACGATGGCCTCGACGACTTCGTCAGCGGCACGACCCGAATCGCGACTCACGCGACGATTCTGATCGAGCGCGAACTGCCGGAAGGGGTGGTCCTCCTGGACGATCCTCTCACCACCTCCGTGGTCTTCGCGAGGGGTGTTCCCAGTACGCTGAATACCCCGGCGCTCGATCCCGCATTGATGTACGACTTGCGAAACGCGGACCTGCAGGACCAGGCATCGGGGGCGATCGACCGGCATGCGCAAGCCACCATTCCGCCGACGCGAGAGCAACTCGATGCGATCGCCGCGTTCCAGCAGTCGGACAAGCGGTTCTTCTCGAGCAACGTGTTGAGGCGTTCGCGGCCGGAGGTCTGCCGCCGCCCCTCCCGGAAGGGCATAGCGCATCACAGAAGCGCGGACGGGAGTTCTTCGTGGACGCTCCGTGGAACCCACCGAGCAAGAAGGGTGCGTGCGCGTTCTGCCACAGCGGGCCGCTCCTGAATACGGCCAACCAGTTTACGACCGCCGCAACGGGCGCGCCGCCTGGGTTGGCGTGCGTTTGACATTCTCGTGAGCTCGCGAAACCTGATGAAACCCGGTGCACACCTTCGCGGTGACCGACGCGTGCAACACGACCCAGATCGTCAGCTCGCCCGATCCGGGGATCATGATCACCGGCGTCTACAACATCCCGATCCTGGCGCGGCTGCTCCCTCCGAAGGAATCGTGCATCCTCCACCCAGCATTCTTCGCCAACATGTTCAAGACGCCGCAGCTCTTTGGCGTGCGGCGTACGGCGCCGTACTTCCACGACAATTCAGCAAAGACACTCGAAGAGGTGATGGAACAGTACGTGTTCTTCTTTACATCGAATATCGGCTTTCCGATCACCGACTCGAACATCCTGCTGACCGAGCAGGATATTCAGGACATCATTGCGTTTCTGCGGATCCTGTAGCGAAGGGTGGCTATCTGTCTGCTGCTCTTTGACACATCGTGGGGCCCCTCGAACGGAGCTGTGGGCAATGGTCGTATCGAGGAAGCGCGACGCCTTCTACCTATGGCTCGCCCTGGCGATGAGCGCCACGGCGTTCGCCGGGTTCTGGTTCACGTACTTCGGACCGCTGTTCCGTGGCGCCTATCCCGAGGTCTCACCGCTCGTTCACGTGCACGGGTGGACGTTCTTCGCGTGGTACCTCCTGCTGCCGGCGCAGGCCGGCCTCATTCGAAGCGAACGTGTCGCCACGCATCGCATGATCGGGCTGGCCAGCATTGTACTGGGCACGCTAATGATCGCTGTCGGGTTGATCGTGTCCGTCGTGCGGGTGGACATGGCCACGAGGCCGAATGGCGACCCCTTCTGGCAACTGATGGGAGTGCCGATCTTCGCGATCTGGATCCTCTTCGCTGTCTTCTATGCAGCCGCGATGTACATGCGACACCGCCCGGCAAACCACAAGCGGTTCATCGTGCTCGCCAGCGCCGTCGCATTGTCGGCAGCTACCTTCCGCATCCTGGTCTCGATCGTCGGGTTCGCACCCTGGGTGGCAATTGCCGGCTGTCTCGCGCCCATCGCGTTCATTCTAGTGGCGATGGTTCATGAGTACCGGCGAGTGCACTCGGTCAGTCCCGTATACCTTCTGGGCACTTCAGCAATGAGTGCCCTCATCGTCGGCGCATTCTTCCTCGTCCTGACGCGACGGGAGGAGTTCGTTGCCCGTAGTATCGCGCGGGTCGGCCAGATCCTCAGGCCGCTGTACTGACCTCGTGACATCGTGCGCGGGAAGGAGAGTGGCGGCAGTAGTTAAGAAGGAGAGGGAGGAGGGAGGGAGGTATGGTGATTTAGTTGATGGGGAGGGGGCAGGCGGCGGGGGGTGGGTCGCCGCTCCCCCGCCACATAGAATGGTAGCGGAGGATTTCATGGGTTGATGGGCTCGCTGCGCGGGGGGGGAGGGGGGCGGGGGGCGCGTCCCGGGCGAGTTCCGATAAGAGACGAGACGGCTCATCAGCTTGTCCTGAACCTGTTGTCGCGGTGTTCTCTATGCGTTATTTTTGGGGGGGGGCGGGTGGTTTAGTGGGGGGGGGGGCGGGTTGGCGGGGGGAGGGTGGGAGGGGGGCGGGGGTGTGTGGGAAATTCCGGGGGGACCTGATGGGGACCTGCGTTTGAGTTTCGTGTCGCGCGAGCGATAGACCTCGCCCATGCCGCCTGCCCCGAGGGGAGCATCATACGAGCCGTTTTTTGGGCCGGTTTTTAGCTCGGCCATGCGCCGGGGGGCAGTGTATTGCAGTTCTGCCGTTCCCTGACCAGTTGACGATCTCGGCCGGCGATGGACTGTCCGATGAGGGCCCGCGCTTGCGATACGATTTGGGCCACATTCAGAAATCTGCGGAAGCCAGATTGTGAGAGAACGCGTCGACTTCTCTGCGAATGCGCGCGTTTACGACCGTCGACATGGCGCGACCATCTCCGACACCGAACTGGGCCGTCTTTGGATGGCCGCTCGGCTTCAAGCGGGCGCGGCTGTTGTCGACATTGGCGCAGGCACTGGCCGGGTCGCCATTCCGCTGGCTGGTCGCGGGTGCAACGTCGTGGCGGTAGAGGCGGCTCCTGGCATGCTCGCGCAATTGCGAGAGAAGGCTGGCCGCACCAAGGTGCTCCCGATACGAGCCGAAGGATCGCATCTGCCGTTTCCCGGTGGGCGCTTCGATGCTGTCGTGATCGCTCGACTGCTCTATCTGACCCCGACTGGCCCGCCATTCTGGCCGAAACCCATCGAGTTCTCGCTGTCGGGGGCTCCTTGCTGCACGAATGGGGCAACGGACAGATTGACGAGGAGTGGGTGCAGATTCGAGAGGAGGCTCGGAGGCTGTTCGAACAGGCCGGCGTACCAATGCCGTTTCATCCTGGTGTTCGCTCCGAAACCGAGGTGGATGAGCAGCTCGAAGACCTCGGGCTGCATCGTGACGGCGAGGTCGAAATGGGCCCCGGCCCGGCGATCACGCTTCGCCAGTTTCTCCGGCGTGTGGTCGACGGGGAGCTGTCCTATATCTGGGATGTTCCTGAACCCGTGCGAGCCGAGTGTCTTCCACGCCTGCAGCGCTGGTGCGAAGAAAGGTTCGATCTGGAGCGGCTCATGCCGATGCCTCGCGAAGTTCGCTGGACGATTTATCGGAAGCGTGGTGCCCGGTGACACAACACTTACTTACGCGGGGTTTTCATTTAAGAAGGTTCACGGCGATTGCAAGACGCAGTGCATAGATCGAGGCATGCGATGAGAAGCATGGTCGGACTCGCGGCGCTGTTGCTCGCGGTGGGCGCGGCAGGCGCACAGGGGCCGCGCGACATGATGAAGATCCCCGTCTTCTACTCGGTGCCCGGCACAGAGGCCGTGCGCGTGGAGGGCGAGATTGTCTTCCGGACAGCCGGGGACACGATGCTGAAGGCGGACATCTACCTGCCCGCGGCGCGCGGTACCTACCCTGTAGTCCTGCTGGTCAGCGGCGGATCGGTGAACGACTGGCGCACGGCCGCGTTCTACACGTCGTTCGCGCGTGTGCTGGCGGCGGAAGGGATCGCGGCGGTGAACTACGACAAACGGCTGGCGAGGGATCGGAATTCCGTGCCCGCGGCGAGTGACGACAGCCTCGCTCTCGTCGACTATTTGAAGAGCAACGCGGCGAAGTACGGATTGGACGCCTCGCGGCTCTGCACGTGGCATTTCTCGGCGGGCGGGACCGTTGCGGGCACGATGCTCGGCGAGAAGTCACCGGCGTCGTGCGTCGTTCTGACCTATGCCATCCTTTCCCTCGGCGAAGGCGATCAGGACGCGCGGCTGGCGCCGCATTCCGCCCTGGTGCAGGCGCGGGAGCGCGGCGACAGGTTTCCACCCACGCTGGTCGTGCGCTCCGGGCGCGACGCGAAGGCGCTGAACGACAGCATCGACGCGTTCGTCGCCGCCGCGCTGGCAAAGAACGCGCCGGTGTCGCTGATCAACTATCCGGCCGGGGATCACGGCTTCGAGATCCTGAACGACACCGACGAGACGCGCCGCGTCATTGCGCAGAGCATTGCGTGGGTGAAGGCGCACCTGAGGCCTTTGTAGTGCCTCTGATCGAGGGCCTGACCGCGGGCCGACTGATGAACACGGCGCCATCCTGTCGGCCTCAGCGCGCCGCTGCCAGAAACTCTCGCAGCGCAGCCTGAACTCCGGCCGACGCATCACGCCCTGTGGGCCGCCGTGCTGTGCTCCAGGAACGACGAGCGTGCGGATGTGCGGATGCGCCTTCGTGAACGCCGGCACGCCCGGCGCACTGGCATCCTCACTGCCGATCAGGACCATCATCGGCACCGGCACGGACGACAGCGCACTATCCTGAACGCTCAGCGTGCGATAGCCGCGCCACAATGCCGCGAGCGCCTTGACGTCGTTTGCAGCGACAAGCGGAGCCATCATCTTCCGCATCTCATCATCCGTGGGCGGCTTCGAGCCCGGCGGTTGCAGCGCCAGCGTCAACGAGCGAAACGGGATGTCACTCTCGAGCTCCTTGACGGATTCCTCTGCGAACTTGTCGAGGTATGAGTCCTGCTCGCGAACTGGAAGCGACGCCACATACGCCACACTGATCAGCCGTTCGGGATGCTTTGTGGCGAGGCGTCCCGCGATCATCGCGCCCAGCGAATAACCGATCACGTGCGCGCGCTGGATCTTCAGGTGATCGAGAAGGCGCACCACGTCGCTGGCCATCACCTCGCCGTACCCGGCGGCGTCGTACGGCTTGTCACTCTTGCCGTGACCTCGCAGGTCGAACGCGATGACGCGATGATCGTTCGCGAGATCCGCGAAAACACCGTTAGCGAGGAAGTGCCGATCGAGCGTGCCGGTATAGCCGTGCATCAGGACGATCGCTGGCCCGCTTCCCTGCTCGACGTATCGGAGCCGAACGCCGTTCGAGTCGAAGAACTGGTCAGGCGGGGCAACAGCCGGTTGAGAAAAGACCTGCGTTGCCGCCAGGAGAACGAGGCAGGCGAGCGCCGCGCTCCTGCAAATGCGAGCCGTCATAGGTCGAATTGTATCGACCTATAAATCTGCGTTCCACCTGAAACTTAACGAGACAGCGTAGGCGTCGTTCACCTCGGATAGCGGTGCTAGCTTCCTTCCGGCATCAGCCATGAATCGTAGCTCCTTCTTCACTTAGACAGTTCGCCCACCCGCCAGAATACGATATCCTGCGCTAGAAAACCCCACTCCCCTCTCGTATTCGCGAACCGATTGCTCATCTCAGCACCATCACATCCGCCACTCTTCTTCACATATCCATACGCGCAAACAACCCTCTCTCTCTCACTCATCACCAACTCTCTCTTAAGCACCATCTCTCCTCCCTGCTATCTCTCTCCACATTCTCTCTCTACCACCATCTATCTCTCATACCACGGACCAAGCAATCTCCACAACTATCATCTCTCCCTCCCCACATCTCCTACTCTCCCCCACATCACCCTCCACCCATCCCCCCCTTCTCCACCCCCCCCCTTCCTCCTCCTTCCCTCACCTCCCTCTCCTCTCTCCTCTTCTGGCTACCACGACAACACCGAGGCGAAACTCGAACTCCTGACTGGCGCATGGTCACGCCGCTGAAGGCGCCTCGCCATGATCGATTATCTTCATCTGATTTGCACTCTCTCACTATACATTCCAAAACTTCCATACATTTTAAAGCGAAAAACAGCGTGTGGACGGGCGCTTTCCGAGTAGTGTCGATCCGGAAGATATCGCCCTCGACGAACACCGAGCAGGATCCGTTCAATTCGCGCGCCGAGAAGATCCTGACCGAAGTTTCTCGACGACACGCGCGATCCTTTCGCACATCCACTGCGCCAGTTGCTCCACCACTCAGGTTGAGATCGCCATAGCGCTGCTTCGCTGCTGGCGCCTGCGCGCCGCGAAGGTCGCGGATCTTTGTAGTCCCCGTCGACGTAGCGCAACAGCCCAACGAGCTTGTCGAACGCCGCCGTCGAGCCGCCGTATCTCTCGACGCTGTCCCGCGCTCGCGCGCGCAGCTGTCTAGTCCAGCCGCCTTGCGACGCCATCACCGCACGTCGAGTCGCCGCGCTTAGCCATCGCCTGCAGTGCGAAAGATTTTCTTGAACGCCTCGCCTGCCCCGAAAAACCGCGCGTCGAATGTGTGTCGGCCATTGCTGTCCTATTCTCAAGCAGTCACTGCCACAGCAGTCCGAGTCTCAAACAGAGATCACGAACCACACTGCGGCCTTCGCGTCCTTCTCGCAGCATATTTGACGTCCCTCAGCGTTCACTTCTCCCTTCCCCATACCCATTCTCCCCCCTGCCTGCTGAGCAGCTAGAATCAGCGTCGCCCCATGGCCTTGTCTGTCGGGACCCATCTCGGCTCATACGAAGTCCTTTCCACACTCGGCGTGGGCGGCATGGGCGAGGTCTATCGCGCGCGAGACCGTGCGCTCAATCGCGACGTCGCGATCAAAGTGCTTCTCCCGGCCGTGGCCAACGATCCCGAACGCCTCGCGCGCTTCAGACGCGAAGCGCAAGTGCTCGCCTCGCTCAACCATCCGCACATCGCGCACATTTACGGCCTCGAGGATTCGCAGGGGGTCCGTGCACTCGTGATGGAGCTCGTCGAAGGCCAGACACTCGCCGATCGGATCGCACAAGGTGCAATCGCGATCGACGAGGCGCTCCCGATCGCTAAGCAGATCGCCGAGGCGCTGGAGGCCGCACACGAACAGGGCATCGTCCATCGTGATTTGAAGCCGGCCAACATCAAGGTGCGACCGGACGGAACAGTAAAGGTGCTGGATTTCGGCCTTGCCAAGGCGGTCGATCCGCCGGCGGGCGCGGAGGCCGCCGCCGCGCTGGTCAACTCGCCCACGCTGACCTCGCCGGCCATGATGACGAGCGTCGGCGTGATCCTGGGCACTGCCGCCTACATGAGCCCCGAACAGGCCAAAGGCCGCGCGGCCGACAAGCGTGCTGACGTCTGGGCCTTCGGGTGTGTGCTGTACGAGATGTTGACCGCCAGGCGGGCCTTCAACGGCGATGATGTGTCTGACACGCTCGCTACCGTGCTCAAGGGCGAGCCCGACTGGAACGCGCTGCCCTCGAATGTGCCGCCTGCGGTCCGCGCGCTGATTCAGGGCTGTCTGCGTAAAGATCGGAAAGAGCGCATTGGCGATGTCTCCACGGCGCTGTTCCTCCTCAACCAGCCGCATGAAGCGCCGTCAACACCGGTTGCGTCGCACCCGGTCTGGCGGCGGGCGATGCTCGTCCTTGGCGGTGTGCTGTTTGGCGCGGCCATGGCGGTCGCTCTGCTTTGGAAGAGCGAGCCGTCGCCGGCCGTTTCGGTGACGCGATTCGCGTTCTCGCTGCCACAGGGACAACAGTTGACGGTAATTCGACACTATCGCCGTGTCACCGGACGGTACGCGCGTGGTGTACGCGGCCGCTGACGGTTTGTTTCTCCGGTCGATGTGGGATCTCGAGGCCAGAGCGATCTCCGGAACGGCCCCGGCCCTAACAGCCCTGTCTTCTCGCCCGATGGTCAATCGCTGGTGTTCTGGGGCGATTCGGCGCTCAAGCGCATACCCATCGGCGGGGGCACTGCGGTTACCCTCTGCCAGGTTGGTATTGCCCCGTCCAGTATCACCTGGAACAACGACAGCATTCTGTTTTCGCAGCATGGTGCCATCATGCGGGTCTCACCGAACGGTGGCAAGCCAGCGGTGCTTCTCGAGCTGAATAGCTCCGAGGAGGTGGCGTTTAGCCCCCACCTGCTGCCCAACGGCATGCTGCTCTTCTCGATTGCGAAGCGAACGAGCCCCGACATCGATCGTTGGGATGCCGCGCAAGTCGTCGTGCAGTCGCTTGAAACGGGCGTGAGGAAGACGCTCATTGAGGGCGGCAACGATGCGCGGTATGTGCCGACTGGCCACATCGTGTACGCAGCGGGGGCCAACCTGTTCGCGGTGCCGTTCGACCTTTCCAAGCTCGAGGTGAGTGGCGGTGCTGTGCCCGTCGTCGAAGGCGTACGTCGTGACGGCCTGTTTGGGTCGGAAGGCTCGGCAAACTTCGCCATCTCCAACACGGGTTCTTTGGTTTACGTGCCGGGCTCGCCCTCGGCATGGCACCAGGATGTCGTGCTGTTCGATCGCAAGGGCGGGGCAGAGGCGCTCAAGCTGCCGCCGGGGAGGTACGATTACCCCCGTGTGTCGCCTGATGGCAAGCGAATCGCGCTTGCCACGCATGATGGCAAAGAGGCCGTCGTCTCGATCCACGAGCTGTCCGGTTCGAGTTCGATCCGGCGGCTCACTTTCGGCGGCAACAACCGCTTCCCATTGTGGTCCGCCGATGGACGGCGTGTGGCGTTTCAATCCGATCGTGAAGGCGATCTCGCCGTCTTCTGGCAACCGGCCGACGGTGGTACAGCAGAGCGGCTCACTACACCTGACCGAGGCATCTCGCATGTGCCCGAGTCGTGGTCTCCCGACGGCGATGTGCTCCTGTTCAGCGCGAGAAGGACCTTGTCTCGTCGCTTTGGATGCTTTCGATGCGGGATCGAAAAGCGACGCCGTTCGGCGACGTCAAGGATTCCTCGCTTCCCACCAACGCGATGTTCTCACCAGACGGCCAATGGATCGCGTACCAGGTAGGCGAAGCGGGGCTGGCGGAAGCGACCACCTACGTTCAGCCGTTTCCGCCAACCGGCACGAAGTATCAGATTGCCCGCGGTGGACGGCCGCTGTGGTCCCGCGAAGGCAAGGAGCTGTTCTTCGTGCCCGCGCCGGGGCGGTTCATGACCGTCACCGTGAGAACGGACCCGAACTTCACGTTCTCCAGGCCGGTTGGCATCCCCCGAGGTTTCGGGCTCTCCAATCCCGCCAGCCAGCGCACGTTCGACATCATGCCCGACGGCCGAATCGTGGGCGCTAGGTCGTCGAGCACAAACGAATCCGGCCCGCAGCAGATTCATGTTGTGCTGAACTGGTTCGAAGAGCTGAAGGCACGCGCACCCACTGCCACTCAGTGATCAGTGATCAGTGATCAGCGATTAGTGACCAAGTGAACGTGGTGGCATTGCGGCATGAGTAACATGCCCCTGTGGCTTCCGCCTTCCGGCTAAAGCTGCGGCGGACAACAGATCTTTCGGCTGAAGCCTGATCTTCCGGCTAAAACCGGAAGCCATAGGGGCGAGTGATTTGATCGCAACTACACAGTCGCTGCTTTTGCCGCTGCAAACGGATTTTCATCCGCGCTCGGCCCGTAGATCGACGGCACTGGCACGTTCAACTGCCGCAAATACACCGAGAGCTGCCCGCGATGGTGATACCAGTGGTTGAGCATGACCGAGCGAAATAGCCCACCAATCGGCACCGCGAAAAGCTCCCTGTCTCCGTCCACGAGACGCCACATCTTCGTCAACGCCGCATCGTCGAGCGTTCCGAGATGACGCTTTGCGTTGGCGACGCTCTCTTCCAAGGCTGGTATCAATTCCGCGGCCGTCGATGCGCTCGGCTGCGTGATCTGGGGCATGGTGAACGGCGAGTGCTGTGATATCTCGGCAATGGCGCCGGGGAGCGTGGCAATGTGGAGCGCCAACTGTCCGAGCGACATCGACTTGTCGTGCGGTTTCCAGCTCAGACGGTCGCCCGGGACACGTTCGAGGACACGCCGGGTCGTTTCCATCTCGACATCAAGTTCCTGCTGCAACGCTTGGATCATCGACATGACACTTCTCCTCATAAAATGTTCCAGGGTTCCAACGTTCCAAGGTTCCAAAGTTCTCAGAACCTTGAACCCCTGGAACCCTGGAACCTTGAAACCTAAGTTCGTTCAGCTTGCTTCCGAATGCGATCGAGCAGGGGCGTCCAGCCCTTGGAAAGACCTTCCCGATAGTCGTCTGGCACGAACCCGAGTGCAGAGTGCCGGAAGACAATCAGCGTACCACCGTCGACTTCTCGCAGGCGGTACTGAATATTCGACATCACCGGGCCGGAGATGAAAAGCGGCCCCGTGATCTCGAGCAGTGTCGGCCGTTTGATCGCCTGAACGTGACCCCAGAAGTGGCCGTCGTCATCACCAAGATCGCGAAACCATCGACCACCGGGAACAGCCTCGAGGACCAGTGGAAGGGGCTTTCCATCTGGTGTTTCGTTTGCCGGCCCCATCTGTTCGAGGACGGCTGCGAACGTGGCGTCCAGCGGGGCGCGCACCTGGATTTCCTGCGTGATGTTGAGCGTCAGATTGTCGAGTGCTGAATCAGTCAGAGTCATGAGTTTCCCTTTCGGCTTGCTCCTTGATCCGTGCGAGCTGGTGCTTCCAATGGCGCTCGAACATCCCGGCCCATTCATGGAGCGGTCGAATGGCATGGACGTTCGTGCGATAAAACGCCTGACGACCTTCTCGTCGAACGTTCACCAGGCCGACGTTTCGCAGCACACGGAGGTGTTTGGATACGGACGGCTGATGCAGGTCGAGCGCGGCCACGATGTCGCCGACTGGACGCTCGCGCGTCGCCAGGTAGACGAGGATGTCCCGTCGTCGCGCTTCTGCGACGGCGTTGAAGACGTCGCTCGTCGTCGCCGCTCGAGGCATGTGGTAATTGTATTCCCATTACGGAATATGTCAACACCTCGACGCCGCGGGTCAGCGGCCCGGCGGGAAGCATGGACAATCGGCACGTGATGGCCTGAGCTTGGAAACCCGCCGTCAGTCATTGGGCATTCCTCCTCGGGTAGGTGCGAGGCCCCGCGGTCGCGCGAGCCTCGCCCCACCACACAAAAGCGCGAGACGCTCCGCGTGGTGTTCGACTACGTCATTGGTTTTGGGAGCCGCTCGGCTAGATGGCGCAAGCGGCGACGCCGGCGATGTCGATCGTCTGTAGAACGGGCCGGTCTGAGCCCGAACCCGCACGTATCGGGATGAGCGCCGCGTGTTGGCTTTCTGGCCTTTGCGGTCATGGTGCTGGCGTTCCGGGTCCTCACGTACTTCCCTGTCACGCTCGATTTTTCGGTGTGGTACGCGGGTCGCGCGGTCGCAGCCCTCCTGGCGATCGCGGCGATGGCTGCCTACGGCTGCCCTGTCGCCGATGGCGTCCGGCCGAGGGCCGTCCGGTCGGCCTTGACCACGAGACCCGAACCGACCTAGGCTCCGCATGTCGTGTGATCGCTTCGTGTCGTCGCGGAGGAGACGAGGATGAACGGCAGGCACCTGCAGTCGTCCTTGGGGGTTCTCGCTCTTGGCATGCTCTACCTGGCGCTGCCCACAGCGCAAACGCCCGCTGGGCGTGGCAGGGGAAACGGTGAATGGCGCTTTTCTTGGCGGCGACGGCCAGACTCGGTATCTCTCCGCTCGACCAGGTGACGCACGATAGGACACATTAGGCCCGTCTCGCGGTTTGCATAACGTTCGTTCTCGATCTCTGGTCAGCCCCTTCCCCATGTGACAGAAACGTGATCCGCAGCCGAGCTCGACGGTATCCATGAAACTCGCCCCGGGCGCACGCGTCGGATCATACGAGATTCAGTGCTCGCTCGGTGCCGGCGGGATGGGCGAAGTCTACAAGGCCCTCGATCCGGATCTCCGACGCGTCGTCGCCATCAAGGTTCTGCCCGACCAGTTTGTCCGTGATGCCGAGCGCGCCGCGCGGTTCGAGCGCGAAGCCATGATGCTGGCATCGATCAACCATCCACATGTCGCGCAGATCTACGGCGTCGCGCTGAGCGAGGATGGAAGCCGCGCATTGGTGATGGAGTTCGTCGAGGGCGCAGACCTCGCCGCCCGGATTCGGCAGGGTCGCCTGCCGCTTGATCAGGCGCTCGAGATCGGGCGCCAGATCGCGGCGGCGCTTGAAGCTGCGCACGAGATCGGCATCGTCCATCGGGACTTGAAGCCCGCAAACATCAAGGTGCGATCTGACGGGGTCGCCAAGGTGCTCGACTTCGGGCTGGCCCGGACCGTTGTACCGGCAGGCCTTGCGAACGGCAGTTCCGATTCCGGCACGATCCCGATGCAGATGACCGGACCTGGAGTCGTGTTTGGCACCGCATCGTCATGTCTCCCGAGCAGGCGAGGGGTCTAAGTGTCGATCGGCGGAGCGATATCTGGAGCTTGGGGTGCGTCCTCTTCGAGATGTTAAGCGGACATCGAGCGTTCGGCGGAGCGACGGCTACGGAAACGATGGCGGCCGTTCTCCACACCTCGCCGGACTGGACGCTGTTGCCCGCTTCCACGCCTTCGTCACTTCGCAGGCTGCTGCGACGATGCCTCGTACGCGAACGATCGCAGCGACTCGACTCGGCGACCGCCGTTCGCATCGAGATCGAAGAAGCGGCCGCCGGCAACGTCGATGGTGAAGCCATCGTCGAGCCCGGTCGACGGCGCATCAATTGGAAACTGTCCGCGGGTGCCTCCGTCGTGGCAATCGCGTCGGCCGCGGCCGCGCTCTGGCTATCGCCGACACCTCGCATCGGCGAGTTGCGCCTCGATATCGCCACGCCGGCGGCTGCAGATGCGTATTCGTTTGCGCTGTCTCCCGACGGCCGGAGAATCACGTTCGCCGCCCGTGGAGCGACGGGTCCCTCGCAGTTGTGGCTGCGGGCTTTCGACAACGCCGCCGCGATGCCACTGCCGAACACGGAAGGTGCGGTCAACCCGTTCTGGTCACCCGACGCACGCTCCATCGGGTTCTTTGCCTACGGCAAACTGAAGCGCATCGATCTGGCGGGCGGTGCGGCGGTCACGCTCGCCGACGCGCCGGCTGGCCGAAGTGGGGCGTGGAGCACCAACGGCGACATCTTGTTCACGCAGAACGCCTCCGGACCCATCCATCTCGTCTCGGCCACCGGGTCAGCCGTTCGGACCGTGACGTCGCACGCACCAGGTGAAGGCGCTCACCTCTCACCCACCTGGCACCCTGACGGACGGCGGTTTCTCTTTGTTCTTGAGATCGGCGATCCCGACAAGCGAGGAGTCTATCTGGCGGCGATCGACAGCCCAGATCGCACACGCCTGTTGCGAAGCGACGGCACCGCCGAGTTCCGCGAGCCGAACGAAGTCATGTATGTTCGCGAAGGAACGTTGTATGTCCAGCCGTTTGACGAGGCGAGGAATATGGTCACCGGAGTCCCGGAGGCAGTGGCGAGTCCGGTACCTTCGACGGTGGGCCGGAGCGCGTTCTCGATTTCACGAGCGGGACCAGTGGCGTATCGGCCCGGCCGCGTCACCGGCGCGCAACTGCGCTGGTTCGGCCGCAACGGTGAGGATCAAGGGGCTTTCGCGGCTTCTGACGCCGAATTTCCCTCGGGCCCGGTCCTCGCGCCGAGCGGCCAACGGGTCGCCCTCACACGCCGCCCCGGGGGCAACATTGATATTTGGATCGTCAATCGTGCCGGCGGCGCCGTCACGCGACTGACGATGAATTCGGCGCAGGAAGTGTTCCCAGTGTGGATGCCCGACGAAAATGCAATCGCCTTCCGATCCAGTCGCGGCAGCACATTCGACATCTACATGGCGCGCCTCGACGCGGAGGGACATGAAAGCTTGGTCCTCGGCGCGGCGGCCCTCGGCGTTTCGCAGATTTCGCCGAGCGACATTTCGCGCGACGGTCGTTGGCTGCTCTTTTACAGCACGCCGCAAAACGCCAGCCGCGACGTGTGGGTGCATCGGCTCGGTCCAGCCTCGGAAACGCGTAAGCTCGTTGGCACGTCCGCTGATGAAAGCAGTGCACGTTTGTCTCCCGATGGTCGATGGTTCTTGTACCAAACGAATGAATCGGGTCCTTTCGAGATCGCGGTGCGGGGGTTTCCTGCCGGTGAACGGGTGTGGCACGTGTCGACGGGCGGGGGCGTGCATGGCCGCTGGAGTCGCGATGGCCGCGAGCTGTTCTACGTTGCCGCAGACGGCAAGCTGATGGCCGTTCAGGTCAGCGCTTCCGGATCAGTGTTTCAGACCAGTCCGCCAGTCGCGCTCTTCGCCCCGCGCTTTGTGGAAAGCGCGGCGGTCAATCCTTTCAACCCCCAATACGATGTCGCGGCCGACGGTCGTTTCCTGATCAATGTCGCGGCGGATGATCTGGCATCCTCCCCGATTACACTGATTCTGAACTGGAGGCGCGGAAACTAGTGGCGATCCGCTCCGTTCTGGGGCAGGTATGCGAATTTCAACACGCGAGAAGATCATTCTCCGAGCCGCCGTGGTAGTGGCAATTGTGTTGGCGTTCTGGATGTTTGGCGTTTCCCGGGGCCCTACTCTCGTCTACTGAGATTCCGAAACGCCAACGCCGAGTCGAGCCTGACGCGACCTCGGACGGTCAAGGTCGGCGCGACCACCGTGACAGCCGTGCGTCATTCCTACGGGCAACATCGGCTTCTGCGACGGCGTTGAAGACGTCGCTCGTCGTCGCCGCTCGGGGCATGCAGTAATTGTATTCCTGGGGAGCTTCGACCCCTCCCGTATACTCGACATCGATGCTCGCCGAGCCCGCCCGCCCCGTCTCGTCGGGGTGCGTTTGATGTTCGATGCCGCCCGCCGTGGTCTGCTCGGCAAGCTAGGCTATCGGGGCTGCAATAGCGGCGGTTGCGACGCTCGTGGCGTGGGGGATGTCGAGCTGGCTGCTGGAACGCGCCGAGCTCGCCACCTACGACTGGCGCGTCCGCCGCACGGCACAGCCAACCGCCCCAAGTCCCGACATCGTAGTGGTTTCAATCGACGACGACAGCGTCCGTCGGATGGCGGGCATCGTCGGGCGGTGGCCATGGCCGCGACTGGCGCACGCCACGCTGCTCGACTTTCTCGCTCGTGCGCCAGCGAAGCTTGTGGTCTACGACGTTCTGTTCACCGAGCCGGATCTGCGCCGCTTCACGATCGGTGATGAAGAGTGGACCGGCACCGAATCGGACCAGGCGCTGGCGGATGCGATCAGGAAATCCGACAACGTCATTCTCGCGGCAGATGCCGCGGCCGAAGAGCTGCTCGATCCCTCGAAGGCGTTGCATGTGCCGCTCGACGGGATTCCCTCGCTCAGTCAACCGTTCAAGGCCGGCGACTGTGTCGAGGCGCGGCCGCAACTGATTCCGCCCATCGATATTCTTGCCAAAGCCGCGCGGGCGATTGGGCACTCCTTCGGCGTCGTCGATGCTGATGGACCCGCGCGTCGAATGGTTCCCTTTGTTCATGTTGCCGGGCGAGATGTCCCGTCGCTCTCGGTTGCGACGGCGCTCCTCGCGCAGAACCTCGACGCCGCCGCTGTCTCCGGATCCCCAGGTGTCTTGACGATCGGGTCAACGGCGATCCCACTCGTGGAGCAAAGCGTCCCCGACTATTACGGGGCGTCCACCCGGGCGTGTCGCATCCTGATTCCATTTCGTGGTCCAAACGTCACGCCGGACGGCGTGACGACGTTCGAGGGACGATCGTTTTACGACTTGTTCCGTTCGGAGATTCAGCTGCTCCAGGGGGAAAAACCGGACGTCGATCCGTCTATCTTCAAGGATCGCATCGTCATCGTGGGCGCGAGCGCTTCAGGCACGTACGACGTCTTCACAACGCCGTTCGGCACCCCGTTACCCGGGGCAGAGATCCACGCCAACGCCATCGACGCGCTCCTTCGCGCACGGACGCTCGAGCAGTTCGCATTGCTTCCTGGCGGGCTTGTCGCGACGTTCGCCAGCGCGCTGACCATCGGGCTTGCGGGGGCTGTCGTCAGTCCGTGGATCCTGGCCGGCGTCACGACAGCCGTGGTGGGCGCCATCATCTGGTCCAGCCTGCAGTGGTTCGCGGGCGGGGTCTGGACGCCATTGGTCCTGCCGTTGGTGGCCGTGGGTCTGACGTTTGTCGGTCAACTCGCGTGGCAATACTTCGTCGAGGGCCGTGAGAAGCGGCAGGTCAAGAAGCTGTTCTCGCGTTACGTGCCGAAGGACGTCTACGAGCAATTGATGGACGACCCGGCCCGTGCGGCGCTGGGTGGCCGACGTCGCAGAATGACCGTGTTGTTCTCGGATGTGCGCGGTTTTACCGCGATGTCGGAGAAGGTGGCGCCCGAACAGGTCGTGAGCCTCCTCAACGAGTACTTTTCGCGAATGGTGCGGATCCTGTTCGAGCACCGGGGGACGCTCGATAAGTTCGTGGGGGACATGGTGATGGGCCTGTTCGGCGCGCCGCTGGACGACGACGATCACGCCGAGCATGCCGTGCAGGCGGCGCTCGCCATGACCCGAGAGCTGGATGAGCTCAACGCGGAATGGGAGGCGGCCGGACGCCCACGTCTGGACATCGGGATCGGTATCTCCACCGGCGACATGGTGGCAGGGAACATCGGTTCCGACACGATCATGAGTTACACCGTCATCGGAGACACCGTCAATCTGGGTGCGCGGCTCGAGTCGTTGAACAAGGACTATGGCTCGCGAATCATCATCAGCGAGGCCACGCGAGAGGCGCTCAAAGGACGCTATGATATTCGTCCGCTGGGCGAGGTCGTCGTGAAAGGGAAGTCGCAGCCGGTTGCAATCTACGAGGTCAAGAGATCATGAGACGAGTTTTGGTGGGGGTAACCCTTTGCGTCGGCTTGTCAGCGTCTGCCTGGGCAGACGACGCCAGTCAGCTCGGCAAGATCGGTGGCGTGGTCAAGCGCGCGCAGCAGCTCAGCGAACTCCACATGAGCGAGGCAGAGGAGCAGCAGCTTGGAACGGCGGTCAGCGAACGCGTCCGCACCCGATATGGTGTGGTCCAGGACGCCAACGTCCATCGCTACGTTGCCCTCGTGGGGACTGCGATGACGCAGGTCAGTACCAAGCCCAACTTGTCATGGAACTTCATCGTGCTCGACACTGACGCGGTCAACGCCTTTGCGGCCCCTGGTGGCTATGTGCACATCACGCGCGGTGCCTTGGCGCTCATTCAAGACGAAGCGGAGCTGGCGGGCGTGCTGGGTCACGAGATCATCCACGTCACCGAGCGGCACACCATCAAGGCGATTCAAAAGAACAAGACCATCCAGATGGGCGCCGACGAGACGCTGTCCGGAAACGCCGCTCTCTTCAATAGCGTGGTGGACAACATTTATCTGAGCATTCTCGACAACAGTTTCGGGCGCGACGAGGAGAACGAGAGCGACGAGAAGGGTGTCGCGCTTGCAAATCGTCTCGGCTATGCGCCCCAGGGCCTGGGTGCTTTTCTGACTCGGCTCCAGGAGCGCAACAAGGATGCAACCGAAAAGCGTGGGCTGTTTGCATCACACCCGGCGATGAAAGAGCGGATCGATCGCCTGGCCAAACAGATCACGTCGCAGAAGCTGGCCGGGAAAGCAACTGTCGCCGATCGCTACAGCAAGAACATTACCTACAAGCCGGTGCCCGCGGCCAGCATCGCGGTCGTTGAAGCCGGTTCGGCGGGACTCGCCGGCAGCAGCACCGCCAAGGCCGAAGAGAAGCCGGCTGCCAAGCCCGAAGAGAAGAAAGAAGAGCCAGCGGCGCAGAAGCGAGGCTTCGGCTCGCTCGGACGCATGCTGCCGGGCGGTGGCGGTGGTGAGAAGAAGTCGGCCCAGGTCAGTGCCGCGCAGTCGGCCCGGGGAGTCGATCCGGAGCGCGACGCGAAGGGCGGACCGAATCCCAAGCCCGTGGCGGTAGCCATCACCGCGGCGGATATCGCGGCGTTCAAGAAAGAAGGGGGACTCACCTAGCAGGTCTCCGGTTGCCAGTGGTCGGTTCCCGGTTCTGAGACGTTCTATCTTCGGGCCGGCGACTGGCAACTGGCGACCGGCCACCGGCACCGGCACTGGTCACTGGTCACTGACGACTGTATGTCTCCGTCATCCCTGATGCTGGCCGGCGTGGTGGCACTGATCATCACGCTCGCGCTATTCGTCGCAGTCCCGAGCCGTTTCGTTCGATCCAGGCTGAGATTTTCGACCTGGCTCCTGCTGGCCTTCGTCGCCTTCGAGATCGCGGTCACGCAAGCCATCGGCGATGTCGAGATTCTCGCCGCGCTGGCGCGGCTGGTGTTCGTCCTCGCCGTCATCAACCTCGTGATCGCCCTGGTGGTCAATCCCTGGCGCGAGCACCGGCCGTCGGATCGCTTTCCAGCCATCGTTCAGGACGTCACCCTCATCGGGCTGTTCACGGTTGTGGCGACTGTCCTGATGAAGGAGCAGCTGCTGACGACCTCGGCGGTCGGCGCAGTAGTGGTTGGCTTTGCGCTGCAGGATACGCTTGGCAATCTGTTCTCGGGGCTGGCCATCCAGATCGAAAAGCCGTTTCGGGTCGGACACTGGATCGCGGTTGGCGCCCACGAGGGACAGGTCCAGGAGATCACGTGGCGAGCGACGAAGCTTCTGACCAAGTCGGGTCAGTTCTTGATCGTCCCGAACGGCCTGATCTCGAAAGAGGCGATCCTCAACCATTCCGAGCCAACCGTCCCGACGCGATTGTTCGTCGAAGTCGGCACCAGCTACATGACGCCGCCCAACGAAGTGCGCAGCGCGGCAGCCGAGGCGCTGCGGCAATGTCCACTGGTCCTGAGCACACCCGCGCCCGCGGTCTTCCTGCACGACTTTGGTGGCTCGGCGCTCCTGTTCCGCATCTGGTTCTGGATCGAGGACTACGCGCTCGAGCTCGAGGCGCGCGATCAAGTCCGCACCAGCATCTGGTACGCGTTCCGGCGGAAGAACATCGAGATCCCATGGCCGATCCAGATTGAGTACTCACGCGAGGAGCTGCCGCTGCGGGCGGAGGGCGACGTGCGTGCGGCAGCGAATCGCTTGGGCGGGATCGATCTGTTCTCTCCGCTGCCCGACGAGGCGCGTCTGACGCTGTCACGAACCGCTCAGGAGCACATTTTTGCAGCCGGCGAAGCGATCGTTCGCCAGGGCGAAGCCGGAGACTCGATGTACGTCGTCCTTTCCGGCCGCGCGCGGGTGACCCTGGAGCCTTCGGGGCAGGAAGTCGCGACGATCGAGAGCGGAGGATTCTTTGGCGAGATGTCGATGCTGACGGGCGACCCGCGCACGGCCACGGTTCGCGCCATTGACGATGTCAGGGCACTGGAGATTCCGGCGGAGCGCTTCCGTGCTATCGCGCTCGAGCGACCGGGGCTGGTCGAGCACATCAGTCGCGTCGTATCCACCCGCCGCACTGAGCTCGATTCCGCGCGTGCCATGGCGGCCACCCCAGTCAAGGTCGCCGTGCGTGACACGCTGTTCGCGAGGATCCAGAGATTCTTGCGGCTGCCAGGTTGAGAAGTTACAAGTTACAAGTTGCAAGTTACAAACTGCGGCGCCACAAGGGCGCCGCAGCTATACCCGGAACTTCCAACTCCACTTGGAACTTGTAACTTGTAACTTGTAACTTTCGTGTCTACCAGCGCCGCCCGCGTCCGTCACGATAGCGCCCGTCGCGATAGCCGACGTCGTACCCGGTGCTGAACCCGCTGCGATAGACCTGACGGTATTGTGTGCGCGGCCCGTAGCGTCGGTCGTAGCCGCGATCGCCGCTACGATACCAGCTCTCGCGACGGACGTCGTACCGATCGCCGCCACGCGCAGCATCCAGGCCTTGTCGATAACCGTCGTCGTATCCGCGCGAGTAGGCGAAATCCTGAGACACGCGACCGCCTCGGGATCCCGGGTAATTCGGATAGTTCGGATAATTGGGATACCGCGGCCGGCCCTGCGTATACACCGACCCGCACGCGGTAGTCGTGATGAAGGCCAGGAGGATAGCCGCCAGTCGGACTCCTCGATGACTCGTCATGATGACGCTCCGAAGGCAGGCATGTGGGTGGACTGCAAGCCGCGCGCCGTCGGGCTGAGCCGCAGAAAGGCGTAATCGGAGGGTGACGTGTCCTGCGGTCAGGTCGTTTGTCGTGACCTGACCCGAGTCGACCTACTGGGCCCACAACAAGATGCGCTCGCCCTCCGGGGACGTGCCGTCGAGGATGACGCCGGCGCCATACTTCTCGATGTCCCTGGGCCTCAGAACAACGCCTTCGTCGTCAAATCCTGACGCGTAGGCGCCGAACCGGATGGGATCCGATTTCAGTCGCAGCAGCCAAAACGGAAGGCCAATGCGGAAGATTTTTTCTTCATCCGGATCCCACACGAGAACGTTGAGCGTTTCGAGGGAGCTCGAGGCTGATGACGTGGTTTCACGCGCCTTCGTGAAACGCGGTATTCCGTCGTGCAGCTCGAGGAGTGGTTCGCGGCCAGCAAACTTCTGCCGAACGATATCGAACTCGGCCTCGGCATCGCGCGGGGTGCTCGAGGCCACCTCCATGTTCTCCTGGAACCAGGCCACCGTCGCGATGACGGCGCCGATGCCGACAAACACGAGAACAATGGCAATGCCCAGAACGACATACGGCCAACGTCGTCTACGAGCCATGGTTTTATCGAACCTGCCGCAGTAGGCTTTCGGCTTCAGCTTTCCCCGAGGGATCGTTGCCGCGCGTGGCCAACTCTATGGCAAGACGATACTCGCGTCGCGCCTGTTCCCTGTCGCCCGCCCGGAACGCGAGTTGGCCGAGCTCGGCATGGGCCCGGCCGCGCACCCAGTCGCGCGCCTCCCGGGCCAGCGGAATCTGCAGGTCCTCTCGCGCGAGGTCGGCCTTTCCAAGACGCGCACGTGCCACGCCCCGCTTGTAGTGCCACAACGCGTCTTCGCCAAACATCCGTTCGCGACGGTCCGAGTCCTTGCGTCGAATGCCTTCGTCCAGGACGGCCTCCGCCTCCCGATAACGATTCGCTCGCAGTTCGGTTGCGCCGGCTTCGTACCAGAGTTGACGATTGCGAGGGTACTGCTTCTGCAGCTCCCGAACGACACGCATGGCATCATCGAAGCGTCGCTCGCGATTGTAGAGAAGCAGCAACGCGAACTTCGCATCTGTCTGCGTAAGTCCTGGGTAGGCGGCCGCCTCTTCGATCATCCGCAGACCACGCTCTTTGTCGCCACCAAAACCCACGACGTAGGCCATCAAACGCACCGGCATCGACAGCGCGGACACGATGTAGCGATAGGTGCCGACAATGAGACCGGCGTCCTTCCGAGAGGGATCCACCTCCAGGACCGTCTCGTGCGCATCGTACGCGCGACTTGCGGCCTTGAAAGATGACAGGATCTTGCCCTCGACCGTTGCTCCGTAAGAGGCCTGAACGCCGACGATCGACCCTAGGCGAAAGAGCGCATCGGGATCTCGAGGCCGCGCCTTGATGGCGGCCTCGGCCAGTTCCAACGCGCGGGCGGAGTGCCGCTGAAACCGCTGGGCTTCGTCCGCCGGGGGCGGCGTCATATTGATGTTTGGTTTCGAAACGTTGCCGAGGTAGTCGTCGACCGTGATCGAACCGCGCAAGAAGCCGATGCGAAGCCACGCGATGACCGCAGCCGTCCGATGCGCATCCGGATCGTTGGGATCGGCTGCGAGCGCCTTTTCGAGGCTATCAATTGCCTCGGGGTGATCCAGGTTGTAAGCGAAATCGAACGCGCGTCGCACGAACTCCTGAGACTGCGGGTTTGCGCCCGCCTGCGACGCGCTCGCGACGGCCACGAGCCAGACGCCGACCACGAAAGCAACCTTTCGCATCACAACATCAACTCGGTGCCGGCACCGGTTTCCAGCGCGCGCCGATACACGAGATCGGCCGAGACCACATCCTCAACCGCCATCCCCAGCGACTTGAAGATCGTGATCTCATTGTCGCTCGTTCGCCCGCCGATACGGCCGAGCACCACTTCGCCGAGCTCGCCCAGCACGTGGCTCTGGCTGAACCGCCCCTCGTTGATCCCGAGGACGACGTCACCCGACTCGACCATCGCGGCAGCCTTGGAATCGACGAAAAGCCGACCCTGCGACACGAGGTCTGGCGCCATCTCGCGCTGATCAGGTCGGCAGGCGCCGACAGAGACGACGTGCGAACCGGCGGAGACCCAGCCCGCCTCAATCACCGGTGTCACCGACGACGTAGCAAGGACTATGAGATCGGCTCCGCGAACAGCTTTCTCCGCCGATTCGGCGGCGCGAATCGCCGTTGACGGATGGCCGCTCATTTCCGCGACGAATCGATCGCGACTGGCGGCTTTGGGGGACCAGACGCGCACCTCCTTGAGTGCGCGTACCTCAGCATAGGCTTGGAGGTGGCTGCGCGCCTGGACGCCGCTCCCGAGAATCGCCACGGTCCCGGCATCAGGTCTGGACAGGTGTCGAACCGAGACCGCCGACACGGCGGCCGTCCGCATCTCGGTGATATATCGCCCGTCCATCAACGAGAGGAGGGAGCCGGTATCGGCATCGAGCAGCACGATGGTCGCCAGATGCGACGGCAGCCCGCGCGCGTGGTTCTCATTGAACACCGTGACGAGCTTCGCACCCAGCCGGGCGGGTCGCTCGATGTAGGCCGGCATCAGGCCGAAAAAGGCGCGTGTTGGTCCAACGGTCAGCACGCTGCGTCCCGGCTGCAACACCTCGCCAGCCGAGAACCGCGCGACCGCGGCTTCCATGGCCGCTATCAGCTCCGGCAGCGGCAACAAGGATTTGACGTGTTCTTCGGTCAGGAGACGGAAGCGTTGCATAAGAAATAGGGTGCCTAGGGTGCCTTAGTGCCGTAAGTGCCTCGGGTGCTGGTGCCTCGGTGCTCAAGGTGCATTGGGTGCCTCAGGTGCTGCGGGGGCTCATCGTGATCGACGATGCCACACGTATCGTGTTCGCGTGAATCGTGACGATGTCGTCCACATTGGTCGCGTAGCCACCGCTCATGGTAACCACGACTGGAAGGCCCGTGCCGCAACAGCGGTCCATCACCAGCTCGTCACGGCGTTGCAAGCCATCAATGGTCAGCTCGAGCCGGCCGAGCCGGTCGCCTTCGAACGGATCCGCACCCGCCAGATAGAACACGATCTCCGGACGATGCGTTCGAAGGATCATGTCCACAGAATGTGCAAGATGCGCGAGATACGGCTCATCACCGGTGCCATCCTCCAACTCGACGTCGAGGTCGCTCGTTTCCTTGCGAAACGGGTAGTTTCTCGCTCCATGCATCGAGAAAGTGAACACGTCAGCGTCGCCCATGAAGATCGCGGCCGTTCCGTTGCCCTGATGCACATCGCAGTCGATGATCGCGATCCGCCGGACGCCGGTGTCACGCTGCAGAACACGACTCGCAACCGCCACATCATTGAAGACGCAGTAGCCCTCGCCGCGGTCGGCGAAGGCGTGGTGAGTGCCTCCTGCGAGATTGGCAGCGCACCCTTCGTCAACGGCGGCGTGTGCAGCCGCAATCGTTGCTCCGACCGATCGGCGGGCGCGCTCGACCATCTGCGACGACCACGGAAACCCGATACGCCGTTGCGCTTCGCGCGGCAGCGTCCCTTGCTCTACCGCCTGGAGGTATCCAGCGGCATGCACGAGTCCCAGATCCTTCCAAGACGCCTGAGGCGCCTCGTGCAGCTCGGCGGCGCTCACGATGCCATCTCGAAGCAACCGTTCCCGAAGGCCGGAATACTTGGCCATCGGAAAACGATGCCCCTCGGGCAGCGGTAAAACGAACGTGTCGGAATAGAAGCACCGCATGCGGTGAATAATGCTCTAACAGTCTACGGCCTACGGTCCACGGTCCACGGTCCACGGCCCACGGCCTACGGCCTACGGCCTACGGCCTACGGTCCACGGTCCACGGTCCACGGTCCACGGCATGGGTTGTTTTACCGTAGACCGTGGACCGTAGACCGTGGACCCGTAGGCCGTGGACCTCCATCGGCAGCCGAAATGATCCACCGCATTCGCACCATCGACTCGCACGCGGCGGGAGAGCCGCTCCGCCTGATCGTCGAAGGGCTGCCAAGTCCCGAAGGCGACACCATGCTGGCCAAACGGGCGTGGGCGCAGAAGCACATCGACCACCTGCGCCGATCGCTGATGCTCGAGCCGCGCGGACATGCCGACATGTACGGCGCAATCCTCACCGAGCCGGTCACGAGTGGCGCGCACGCCGGTGTGCTGTTCATGCACAACGAGGGCTGGAGCACGATGTGCGGTCACGGCGTCATTGCGGTGACGACGATTGCCATCGAGCGGGAGTTGATTTGGCCGGGCGGGCCGGAGCTCGTTCTGGATTCGCCGGCTGGTCGCATCGAAGCATCGGCGACTGTGACCGACGTCAATGGTCATCGCCGAGTGTCGAGCGTCTCGTTTCGAAATGTTGCCTCGTATGTCTGGGAAGCCGGCCTCCCAGTGACCGTCGGCGGGCGGACCATCCCGGTCGATGTGGCGTTCGGCGGCGCCTTCTATGCGATTGTCGACGCCGAATCCGCAGGGTTGGCGGTCGACGCGTCACGGTTGGGAGAGCTCCGTCGCCTGGGGATGGAGATCAAGCGGGAGGTCGAGCGCCTGCGACAGGTCTCACACCCGGAAGACGCAGGACTGCATGGAATCTACGGCACCATCTTCACGGCCCCCGCTCAGCACCCCGAAGCGCACCTGCGCAACGTCACGATTTTCGCCGACGCCGAGGTCGACCGATCGCCATGCGGTACGGGCACAGCGGCGGTGATGGCAGTGCTCAGCGAAATGGGCATGCTCTCCGAAGAGTCTCCCTTCGTGCACGAGAGCATCGTCGGCACGCTGTTCGTCGGGCGAATTGCGGGACGACGGCCTGTGGGTGACCATGCCGCGATCGTGCCGGAGATCCAAGGATCGGCCTGGATCACCGGTGAGCACACGTTTCTGATCGATGGCGACGATCCGCTTCGAGCGGGCTTCCGTCTGTAGATCTACTTCAACGAGGCCAGCTTTGCGGCGTCAAGTTTGGTTGCGAACTCCTCGAGCACCTTGGTGTCTTCGATGTTGTTGCCTTCAATCGTGACCAGGAACCGCTTGTTCACGACGAGGTTGAGCTCGCCGCTATTTCGACGGCTGTTCCATTTCTCGAAGCCCGGGTGGCCGGCCACGTTGACCGACTTCTCATGTCCAGAGGACGTTTGCTTCTCGTAGCCTGAAGTGAGGAACATCGACCACGGCGCGATGAGCATCTGGCTGAACGCCGAGTCCACAATCTTCATCTCGACCCGCGACTTGTCTTTCGTGTAGTCGACCTCGGCTTGTGAGAACGATATCGGAGTCGTCATGCGTTCGCCGGTCGGTTCGGCTCGCTGCCAGCCCGGAACGTCGGGAAACGTCGATTGCAATGCCTGAAAGCTGACCGCTTGTACGGGCTTGCCGTCCGGACCCGTCCCGGCCATCGCGCCGGCGAATCCCTCGAGTGCCTTGGCCGCGGCCGACAGGCCCTCCTTGGTAGCCACTTCGGCGGTTTTCTGTGCGGCCGTGGCGAGCGCTTCTGCCGCCTTCTTCGTCTCTTCAGCCGCGCGCTCAGCAGCTTTCTGCTCCTCTGATTTGCCGCAGCCGATCGACAGCGCGAGCATCAGCGCAATTCCCATCACTCCAGATTGGCGCATTGCCTTCCTCCCCCGCGCCACATGATAGCAGCGCATCATCACGGTCCACGGCTTGCCCGCCATAGCTTGGCCCGTCGTCCGCAAGCGAAGGCGGGAAACACAAACACGAACGCCATCAGGAACGGCATCCAGCACACATTGCTGTCACGTTGCAGGACAGGCGTGCACGCGGCTGCGCGGTTCAACGTCAAGGCCCCACAGGCAGGACTCTTGCGATGACGGCTGACCGTGCTGAGACGATTCCTTGCCCCCACCCTGGTTGCCGTCGTTGCGATTCTCGGATCGCAGGATCCGCTGCTGCAGGCTCAATGGGACGCCAGCAGCGCCGAACGCGGAGGTGCCCTGCCCGGCGCAATGCCGCTCTTTCCGCCCGACAACTGGTGGAACCAGGACATCAGTCAGGCGCCCGTCGACGCGCGGTCGTCCCAGTTCATCAGCTTCATCAACAACGGAGGCACTCGACGCCTGCATCCAGATTTCGGCGCGTACGCCTCGCCCGGAAGCACCGAGATCTACGGGTTCCCTTACATCGTCGTACCGGGGAACCAGCCGCGGCGGCAGGTGGAGTTCTACTACCCGGATGAAAGTGATGGCGTTGGCGTTGCCGCGTATCCCATTCCCGACGAAGCCATCACGCAGCCGCACTGGATTGAGGGTGGCTATCCCGGCGCGAGCAGCGCCGGCGGTGATCGTCACATGCTGATCGTCGATCGCGACAACCAGCACCTTTACGAGCTGTTCGACCTGCGCTGGAATGGGAGTCACTGGACGGCAGGCTCCGGGGCCTTCTTCGATTTGCGATCGAATCATCGGCGGCCTGAGGGCTGGACGTCTGCGGACGCCGCGGGACTCGCGATTCTTCCCGGCCTCGTACGGGCAGATGAGATCATCGCGCCCGAAGAGATTGGACACGCGTTTCGAGTCACGGTGCGTGCGACGAACGGCTACGTCTGGCCGGCGTCGCATCGTGCCGGCAACAATCCTTCAGCCCTGCCGATGGGCGCGCGCCTCCGACTCAAGGCCAGCAAGGACATCTCGGGCTTCCACCCAGGGATTCAGAAAGTCTTTCGCGCCTTCCAGCGCTACGGGCTGATCGTGGCCGACAACGGATCGGACATGTACATCAGCGGCACATTCGATCCGCGTTGGCCCAACGACATCCTGAATCCGGCATTCCGATCGCTGACCGCCAACGACTTCGAGGTGATCGAGTTGGGTTGGCGCGGCACGCCGGCCGGATGCCCACAACCAGGCTCGGCAGCACCGTTCACGTTCACGCAGGTAGGGGCGTTTGTGTCGCTGTCGTGGGCTGCGGCCGCGTACGCCGAGAATTACCAGCTCGAAGTCGGCTCCGCGACCGGACTCGCCAACCTGCTCGTCGCATCCATGGGCAACAGCACGTCGATCTCGGTCGTGGGGCCACCGGGTCGATACTACGCGCGCATCCGCGCCATAAACCGTTGCGGCGGCGGGCCGGCGTCGAACGAGATACTGGTGATTATCTGAAACGCATAGGGCGTAGGGCACAGGGCATAGGGCATAGGGCATAGGAGGTAAAGGGACTGAGGGCCCTGAGCCCGTCTATGCCCTACGCCCTATGCCCTACGCCCTTCACCATCCGATAGCCAGCCCGTCCTTCCGTGGATCGGAGCCGCCCATCAGCACGCCAGATCTCGGGTCGATGAGGATGCCCTGGAAGCCGCCCATTGCGCCGCGGCCGTCGCGCGTCTTGTGACCGCGCGCTTCGAGGGCCTTGCGCACCTCCGGACCGATGCCGCTTTCGAGCGACAACTCGCCGCCACCGTGACGCATGCGAGCGGCCTCGCCGGCGTCCTGGATGTGCATGCCGAAGTCGACGAGGTTCATCACCACTTGTGCGTGCGCCTGCGCCTGATTGTCGCCGCCCATCACGCCGAACGAGACCCACGGTTTGCCGTCCTTGAGAATCATCGCCGGCACGAGCGTGTGGAGCGGCCGCTTGTGGGGGCCAACCCGATTGGGATGTCCGGCCTGCAGCGTGAAGCCCGAGCCTCGGTTGTGGAGCGCAATCCCCGTTTCACCCGCGACGATGCCCGATCCGAAAGATGCGAAGAGCGACTGGATCAGCGAGATCACGTTGCCCTGACCATCGGCGGCCGTCATATAGATGGTGTCGCCGTGATCGACGCCCGAGAAATCCACGACTGCGGTGGTGGTGCCGCCGAGCGACGCCGGTTTGTATGTGCCGGTCTTCTGCGGGTCGATCTCCTTTCGCCTCATCGCGGCGTAGTCCTTCGACAGCAGCGTTTTCATGATGTCCTTTGGCAGCGCGCTGCGATCCGCAAGGTAGGCGGCACGATCAGCAAAGCTGATCTTCTTGGCTTCGGTGACGTGGTGCAGATACTCGGCACTGTTGTGACCCATCGCCTTGATGTCGAAGCCTTCGAGAATGTTGAGAATCTCGAGCGCGACGAATCCCTGGGTGCTGGGTGGCATCTCGTGCACGTCATAGCCGCGGTAATTGGTCGAGAGCGTCTCTACCCAATCTGCGGTGTGGGTCGTAAAGTCTCGTTCGTCGAGCAACCCATTGCGTGCGCGCATGTCGGCCACGATTGCCCGCGCAATCGGGCCCTTGTAGAACGCATCCCGTCCACCCGCGGCGACGAGCTCCAGCGTCTTGGCCAGCCGTGGGTTCTGAAAGATCTCGCCCATCTTCGGGGCGCGACCGTTGGGAAGGAACGTGGCAGCGGCCGCCGGATCCTGTTGGAGCTTCTTCGTCGAATCGTTCCAGTCGTCCGCCAGGATTTCCTGAACGGGGAATCCCTCGCGCGCGTAGCGAATCGCGGGCTGCAGCGCCTTGGCCATCGTGATGGTGCCGAAGCGCTGCAGGAGCTGGCTCCAGCCTTCCACGACTCCTGGCACGTCGACGGACAGGACACCGTTGCCCGGCATCTGCTCGAGACCGCGTTTGGCGAACTCTTCGGGGGTGGCAGTGTGCGCAGACCGGCCGCTGGCGTCGAGTGCCTGCAGCTTCTTCGTCTTGGCGTCGTACAGGATGGCGAAGAGATCTCCGCCGATGCCGTTCATGGTCGGCTCCACGACCGCGAGAACGGCGGCCGCTGTGATGGCGGCATCGACGGCGTTGCCGCCGTCCTGCAGCACTTTGAGGCCAGCCGCCGACGCCAGCGCCTGGCTGGTCGCGATCATCCCATTGCGGGCCACGGCTACCGATCGTGTGCCGCGTGGGTTTCCAGCCGGCCGATCACCAGGAGCCTGGGCGAATGGCGTGGTCACGACGAGCATCGCGCCCGCGATCGCGATGGTGAGTGAAATACGCATGGGGCCTCCAACGGCCACCATTATGCCGCTTCGCCGGGCGGAAGGCCGCGCTCGCTTCGCCCACGCGGAATGGCCGCCGCTGCGCCCCGCGGAGGGCAACCCGCTCCGCTCGGGTTGACGGCGCGCCCTCCGGGCGCGATGGCCACCTCACTGCGTTCGGCGGACGGCGGCCATCGCGCGGCGAGGCCTCTCAGAAGGTACCGCTTCAGCCCTATCGTCAGCCCGAGACCGTCAGGGTCCAGGTTCGGCCGATCGGCGACCCACTGGTAACGCGCCTCGCCTTTGACCGTCCACGCTCGATTCAGGAAGAACTCAAGTCCGCCCAGGACCTGGGCGCCGAACTCGTTGTCGTTTGGGCCTTCGTTGTCACCGTCACGATAGAAGCGCAACAGGTGCAGTCCGACTCCGGCGCCGAGAAACGGGTGGACGGCCCCGTACTCCCAGTTGTAGATGACGTCTCCGCCGAACCGCAGCTGACGCTCGCTGTCATTGTCTTCGCGATCGTAGCCATTGCTGATCCCGAGGACCGAGCCACGAATGCCCACGCGCGGCGAAACATAGAACTCGATTAACCCTCCACCTGTGATGCCTGGCTCGAGCTGTTCGTCTGTTGGAATGAACATACCGATCTCTGCACCGGCGGCAACCTGCCCCGCGTCAGGTACGGGTTGGCCCGCAGCCGCCACGGGAAATAGTGACAAGCAGGAGATCACGAAAACGCATCGATTGAGGAAAGATGAGGTAGTCATGTTTCGGGGAGTAGCAAAGCCCCGACCAAGCGACCGATGAGTTCAGCGCCGGCCCAAGTTTTGCCACCAACGCTGTCCGCCCGTGGACGGCGTTCCGAGCCGTGAAGAGCGGCGAGGCCCTCCGCGCGAAGCGCGGCCATCCGGCCGAAGGCCGGCCTTTCTGCCCGGCGCGCGTAGCGCGGCCGATCAGTTAAAGTCGTCTCGTGCGACGCGCCGTTGGTAGAAACGTTCGGCGGAAGGACTCGGATGCCAAAGTCACTGGCGCCGCGAAATATATCGACGACCTTGCCTTCCCAGGAATGCTCTATGGCCGGACCGTCCGGTCCACGATTCCTCGGGGGCGGCTGGACCGTATTCGCCTCGACTTCGATCCCGCGACCTTTACCGTTGTCGATTATCGCGACGTCCCCGGACGCAACATCGTTGCGCTCATCGACGACGATCAACCGTGCCTGGCTGAGCACGAGATCTATCACGTCGCCGAGCCGATTCTGTTGCTCGCCCATGAAGATCGCGAGCGCCTGCTGGCAGCGAGCGTGCCGATCGACTACACCCCGCAACCAGCGCTCTTCGATCCCGAGCGATCGAACCGAAGTTTCAAGTCGATAGCGATCGACAAGGGCAATCTCACCGATGGATTTGCGGCTGCCGACGTCGTGGTCGAAGGCGAGTACCGCACGGGGCATCAGGAGCAGCTCTACATCGAGACCAACGGCGTGATTGCCGTGCCCCAAGTCGATGGCATGACCGTGTACGGATCGCTGCAGTGCCCGTACTACGTGCACCGGTCACTGACCGTGCTGCTGGGTCTGCCGGCCCACCGAGTCAGAGTCGTACAAACGGAGACGGGCGGCGGATTCGGCGGCAAGGAGGAATATCCGTCACACATCGCGTGTCACGCGGCGCTCCTGGCGCGGAAGGCGCGCCGACCCGTAAAGATGATTTACGACCGCGTCGAGGACATGCTGGCGACCACCAAACGCCACCCCTCGATCGTGCGCCATCGAACCGGGGTGACGCGGCAGGGTCGCCTGGTCGCCATGGAAATAGATGTCATGCTCGATGCGGGCGCTTACTGCACGCTCAGCCCGGTGGTGCTGTCGCGTGGCGTGCTTCACGCGACCGGCCCGTATGCGTGTCCGAACGTGCGGCTTCGTGGCAAGGCTATGCGCACGAACACGCCGCCGAACGGTGCGTTCAGAGGGTTCGGGGCACCACAGACGCAGTTTGCCGTCGAAGTGCACATGGATCGAATTGCCGATGCGCTGGGCATGGATCCCGTGACGCTGCGCGCGAAGAACGCGATGAAACCAGGGGATACCACCGCCACGGGTCAAGTGCTGGCCGAAGACACGAGCGCGCTGCCGGTGCTGCGCGAGGCCGTCCGGCGTACTGGCTTTGCCGCCAAACGCCGCAAATGGCGTGGGACTCATCGCGGCATTGGCCTCTCGCTTTTCTTTCACGGCTCCGGGTTTACCGGCGCGGGCGAGACGAAGCTGGCGTCGAAGGCATCGCTCGAGCTCACGCCACGAGGAGTCCGCATTCTGGTCGCGTCCACCGAAATCGGACAGGGGACGCGAACGATGCACGCGCAGATCGTCGCGGACACATTGCGGCTGCCCTACGATGCCGTCGAAATCTCAGAAGCGGACACGGATCGCGTGCCGGATAGCGGCCCCACCGTCGCCTCTCGCACCTGTATGATCGTCGGCCGCCTGCTCGAACGTGCCGCCCGAGAGATGCGTGATCGGCTCGATGGCCACTCGCCGGCCGCGTACTTCCGCAAGCACGGATCATTCGTCGTGACCGCCGAGTACGAGCGGCCACCCGGGCTGCAATGGGACGATGACCGTTACCTGGGAGATGCGTACGGAAGCTATGGCTGGGGCTGCAACGTCGTGGAACTCGAAGTCGACCAGGCCACCTGGGAGGTCAACCCGACCAAGGTCACGGCCGTGGTCGAAATCGGCAAGGCGATTCATCCCATCATGGCGGCCGGCCAGGTCGAAGGTGGCACCGCGCAGGGCATCGGATACGCGCTTCTCGAAGAGGTGGTAATGCGCGACGGGCGGATGGCAAACCCGACGCTGACCAACTACATCATTCCGACGCCGCCCGATACTCCGCCGCTCGAGACAGTGATTCTGGAACGGCCCTATAAGTACGGGCCCTACGGCGCCAAGGGGGTTGGCGAGATGCCGATCGACGGGCCGGCGCCAGCGATCGTGAATGCGCTGCGACACGTCGGCTTCGACGTGCGGGCCATTCCCGCGACCCCCGAGCGGTTGATGAAGGCGGCACGACTCAAACCGGTGAGGCACGCGTGATTACTTGCAAGGTCAACGGCGTCGTGCGGCAGCTCGACGTGCACCCGATGAAGCGAGCGCTCGATGTCCTGCGAGAGGACTGCGGTCTCACCGGCACCAAGGAAGGTTGCGGTGAGGGGGAGTGCGGTGCGTGTACGGTGTTGATCGACGGGCTTCCGATCAATTCGTGCTCTGATCCCTGCAGCGCATCTGGATGGCGCCATCGTGTCCACCATCGAGGGTGTCGCGCCGAAGGGAAAGCTGCATCCGCTTCAAGAGGCGTTTGCCGTCGAGGGCGGAGCGCAGTGCGGCATCTGCACGCCGGGGATGATCATGGCGTCACTCTCGGTTCGACGGGGTGCCAGCACGAAGGCGATTCAGGAGGCCCTGGCCGGCAATTTGTGTCGCTGCACGGGATATGAAGCGATCTATCGGTCTGTGCGGAGAGGAGCTCGCGCGGGTCGGGCGCGGGCGGGTAGGTCTGGTGGGTCTGGTCAGGTCACGTAAATGATGCGCACAGCGGTCTCACCCCTGTCGCTCCTTCGCCCGCGCACGCTGCGCGAGGCCCTGACAATGCTGCGAGACGAGGGGCCGCTCAGTCCATTGGCGGGGTGCACCGACGTCTACGTCAGTCTCCAGTTCGGAACGCTGGCCGAGAAGCGCTTCGTCGATCTCTGGCCGCTGCAGGAGCTTCGAGGCATTGCCGACGATCGAGGCACGCTGCGCATCGGCGCGTTGACGACTTATACGGATCTGATTCAATCCCCGCTCGTGCGGCGTCGTGTCCCGATGCTCGTCGCGGCGTCCCGAGAGATCGGCGGCCGACAGATTCAGAATCGGGGCACTCTCGGTGGTAACATCGCCAACGCGTCGCCGGCCGGTGATGCACTGCCGGTGCTCGCGGTCGCTGATGCGACGATTATGCTGAGCAGCGCTGAGGGAGTGCGCCGCGTGCCTTTCAACACGTTCTACACGGGCTATCGAACGAGCGTGCGGCGTCCGGACGAGATCATCGTGGCGATTGAAGTCCCTCGGATCGAGGGCCGCCAGTACTGGCGGAAGGTCGGCACTCGACGGGCGCAGGCGATTTCAAAGGTCATGTGCGCCGCCGTGCGCGGCCCTGAGGTGCGGGTGGCGTTGGGAAGCGTCGCGCCCACGGTCCTTCGGCTTCGCCGCACCGAGCGGGTATTGACGGCCGGGAGCTCCCTCAAACAAGCGCAAGCGGTGATGCGCGGCGAGATCGCGCCGATCGACGACTTGCGATCGACGGCGGACTATCGGCGCGAAGTCAGTGTCAACTTGCTCGCTGATTTCTGGCATGTCACACAAAAAGCCTAGCGAAGCTCCGCCTCAAACCGCCGAGCAGAGACGCGTAGGCTCCGCTTCGCTAGGACTATGTTTGTTTTGCCCCGCTCCGCGGGGCGAGACATCTTCTAAGGCTTGGCGAAAACTTGCTTCAGTCCTCACGATAATGGCCTTAGAAGATGTCTAGGCGTCGTTCGCTCGAGCGGCTCGCGCGCTCTGTCGCGGTGGCGGTCGCCCTCGCGTGTGCTAGTGGCTCGAGTGCGGCGACAACCCAGCCCTCGAACCGGATGGCAACGCTGATTGAAGTTCTACGGCCGGTGCTGCCATTCCCCGCAGCCGACGTCAACGGCGACGTGCCCGTTCGAGGGGGAGAAAGCGCCAAGTGGTTTGTGCTCTGGCCCGAGCCGGATGACCGAACGGTCGTGGTTCGCGCCAACCCATTGCATCGAGACACGCAAGCCTCCGGCGCAGAAGCCATGGCGCGGATTCAGGAAGCCGTCGTCGCCGCCGAGCGCAAAGCCCAGGCCGCCTACGATCGCGCGCTCAAAGAGCTGAAGCAGACCGGGAAAGGCTCGAGCGTTGACGGGGTCACGCTCGAAGACGAGGGTGTCGCTGGCGAACGGATCGATGCCGAACTCGAGCTCACCATCACCCTCGAGCCCACAGCGTCCTTCGAGATCGGATCCTCCCGCGCGCCGCAGATTGCGGCCAGCGCGAATGGGGCCGTGTGGACCATCACGACGCCGTCAAACACCTACAAAGAAGGGACTGGCACCGCCGCTCGTGATCGATTCCGGGCAGCCGAAGCCCGCCTGGTCTTTGGCGACTCCCCCAAGCCCACCGTCGATCGGCGAGGCGACCAGGATCTCTATGCGGTCTCCGTCGCCAACGCCCCCAAGACGTTCGCCGTGGTCTTGCGCGGCAACGAGGAGCTGCTCGCCGAGGTGCTTGCCAAGACCGACTGGTCGAGACTGAAGCAGTCGACGCCCTGACGCACCTCCGCGGGGCTCGGCTTCGCGAGATCTCTCAGCAAATTCGCACGGAACCATTCCATCAGTGCCGCCGTCCAACCCTTAGTGGGAAGGTCAGGAGCACAAGATAATGTTTCGAATCTACGAATGGAATTTCTCGAGTACTGCCGAACTGGCTGTGGGCGTTTTGCTGGCTCTGACGATCCTGTCTCTCGCCTTCATCTAAAACAGTGACCGGTGGCCGGTGGTCAGCGGCCAGTCTGCAGGTAGCAAAAGCCTGACGTCTGGTGACCAGCGGTCAGTGGTCAGTGACCAAAGATCGCGATCAATAGCCAGGCCTCCGCTGGCTGTTGATTGCGCTCAACCTTCAGTTGCTCGTCAGCTTGCGGTCGGGTGTAGCGATGTAGCTTTTTCTCGCGCGTACGGTCATGCCGGTGCGCGCGCGGACGTCGAGTTTGTGGACCTTCCCGTCCAGGTTTGCAGGGGCGAAGCCGAGGAGGTACTGGCTCCGGAGTTCCTGCGCCACGCGAGTGAACGTCGGTGCGAGCTGGTCGTTCTTCTTCAACTCGAAGTACCCGCCGCCGGTTTCGTCGGAAATCTTTCGCAGGTCCCGTGACGGGCGCGAGCGCGTGATGCGCTGACCGTTGAAGTACTCGGACTCCAGGCCAATCGAGTACACCATCACTTCTTCGTTTCGTGCCTGCTCAAGGACCGTACGGAACCCGAGCTTGCTCGCGGTGTCTTCGCCATCCGTGAACACCAGCACGACGCGTCGTCCCTCGATACCCCCGAGCGCGTCAAGGCTGGTTGCGATCGCGTCGTTCAGTCGCGTCGGGTTGCCGATTTGCAAATCGTCGAGCGCGGCCACGAGCTCGTCGCGATTGTTGGTGAACCTCCCACTGAGCTGAATCTTGTCGTTGAACGCCCCGACCTGCGCGCGATCGACGGGCAACAACCGAAGAAGAAACTGCTCGGCGGCGTGATTGAGCAGCTCCAGGTTCGCGGTCATGCTCGCGCTCGTGTCCATCATCACGACCGCAGTGAACGGCTGCGTGGCGTTCGAAAACTGCGTCAGCTCAACCGGCTTGCCGTCGTCCAGCACCGTGAAGTCGGCACGATCGAGATCCGGCACCAAACGTCCCGAACTGTCCAGGACCGTCGCGTAGACGGGGACCTCGGTCCGGGCGTTGCCGCGGAAGACCGGTGTCTGGGGTTCCTGCGGAGCCTGTGCCGAAACGTTCGCGATCGCCAGCAGGGTGAGGCCCCCGAGAAGGCCCAACATCGATTGGCTGGACATGACGTTCATTCTATCAGTCCCCCATTCCGCGACAACCGTCCATCCTCAATGACAGTCTACTCAAGGCTTCCCGTCCCAATCGCCAGCAATTTCAAGTGACGGTTGGGCGCAGTACCGAGGGAAACTCATCACCGATGCCCGCTTCTGACGATCCGACGGTTGGACTCTGCGCGAGTTGCAAACATTGTCGGATCGTGCAGGCGGCCCGCTCGACATTTCATCTCTGCACGCGGTCCTTTACCGACGAGCGCTTTCGTAAGTATCCGCCACTACCGGTGCTGCGCTGCATCGGCTACGAAAAGCTGATGTTTTCCAACGATTCAGGCCCCGATGAGCCCAGCGATCGTTAATCAGGCGGAAGACGTGTAATCTGTGGGGATGAGGATTGCCCTGGGTGGCATCGTGATCGCAATCACGGTTGCCTGTTCCAACGCCCAAACCGCTCCGGCTCAGCAGGCTGCCACCCAGTCCCAGCCCTCGACGCCACAAACGGCGGATGCCGTCGTCGCCGAAATCGGCGGCCGCAAGATCACGATGAAGGAGCTCGACGACCGCTGGCAGTCGATGGATCCGGCCGAGCGCTCCCGGATTACGCAGCTCCTCTATCAGAATCGACGCAACGTTCTCGACCAGATGATGGGAGACCTGCTGATCGAGCAGGCGGCGAAGACCGCCGGCGTCCCTGTCCAGAAGTTCACCGAAGACGAGACGGCGAAACGTCTAAAGCCCGTCACCGAAGCGGACGTGCGTCAGTTCTACGAGGACAACAAAGACCGTGCTCAAGGGCGTTCGTTGGAGCAGCTCAGTGACCAGATTCGGTCGTTTCTGACCGGCAATAGCCAGCAGCAGGCTCGCGCAATTCTCGTGGATGATCTGAAGAAGAAAGCCAACGCGACGCGAATCTTGCTCGAGCCGCCCCGCATTGCCGTCGAAATCTCGGACGATGATCCATCGGTCGGTCCCGCAACCGCCCCGGTGACGATCGTCGAGTTTTCGGATTATCAGTGACCGTACTGCGCGAGAGTCGGTCCGACTCTCACGAAGATTCGCGCCACCTACGGCGACAAAGTCCGCATCGTATTCAAGGACTTCCCGCTCCAGAACCACAAACAGGCGCCCAAGGCCCACCAGGCGGCACACTGCGCGGGAGAGCAGGACAGGTACTGGCAGATGCACGACTTGATCTTCGCGAATCAGGCGCGGATGGAGGTTGCCAACCTGAAGCAGCACGCGGCGGCGCTCAAGATCGATACGGGACGCTTTGACACCTGCCTCGATAGCGACAAGTACGCCGCCTCGATCTCGACCGACTTCAAGCTCGGGGAACAGATCGGTGTCAACTCGACACCGACGATGTACGTCAATGGGCGCCCGGTAGTTGGGGCACAGCCCTTCGAGCAGTTCCAGTCCGTGATCGACGAGGAACTGGCCCGGGTGAAGTAACTTACGGGACGAGGACGATTTTCCCTTTCGCCCCCGGTTCGAGCACCAGTTCGTGGGCGCGTTTGGCCTCGCCGAACGGGAGTTCGGTGCCGACCACCGGTGCCAGTGCGCCGCTCTCGAGTCCAGCGTCGATCGCGCGATAGATTCGAGCAAAATCCTCAGGCGTTGTGTTCCACAGCGCCATGCCGACAATGGCGCCATCCTTCGACATCACTTTGCGCGGATCGATCTCGATCCGCCCGCGGTTCCCGACGATGACGACCCGGCCGCCGTAGGCCATGGCGCTGAGATCGTTGTCCAGGTTGACGTTGGCCAGGTTCTCGAGAATCACGTCGGGGCCTCGGCCGTTGGTCAGCTCCTTCAGCTTGTCGAGATACCCCGCCTCGCGGTGATTGAGGACGTGGTGGGCGCCTTGCCTTTGCACCAGGTCGAGGCCTGCCTGCGTGCTCGCAGTGCCAATGACGGTCAGGCCTGATGCTCGCGCGATTTGAATGGCAGCGATGCCAACGCCTCCGCTGGCGCCGTGAATGAAGAGTGTTTCCCCGGCTCCAATGCGCGCGCGATCGTGCAGGGCGCGAAATGCAGTCACATAAGGCACGCCGACGCCGGCGCCTTGCGCGAAGCTCAGACGATCCGGCAGCGGATGAAGCTGGTGTGGCTCGCAGAGCACTTTCGCGGCATAGGCCCCGTAACTCTTGTGGGCCACCGTGCCGGTGACGTAGACTCGCGCGCCGCTCGACACACCGTGCGCGCCAGATCCAACGCGTTCCACGATGCCCGCAGCATCCGCGCCGGGCGAATAGGGCAGCGGCGGTTGAATGGCGTAGTTGCCGGTCCGCATGTAGGTGTCATACGGATTCACCCCGGCCGCATGAACCTGCACCAGGACCTGATTCGCTTCGGGGTGTGGTTCCGGAACATCCGAGAGCTTCAGTACTTCAGGCCCGCCAAACTGATGAACGAGGATCGCCTTCACGCGAGGAGATGTTACCTGACTAGCGTGGCTTCCGGCTTCAGCCGGAAGATCGGCGTACTATTCCTCGCGCAACGCCCGAATCGGACTCACCTTGACGGCACGCCGCGCCGGCACCCACGTCGCCACGAGCGCCACGAGGCTGAGGAGCACGGCGACACCGACGAACGTCCGCGGATCGCGGGGCGTGACCTCATAGAGCATCGCAGCCATCAGCTGCGTGAGAAAGAGCCCGGCGCCGATGCCGAGCGCGACCGCGACTGCCGTGAGCATTGCGCCTTGCCCAACCACCAGATGGAGCAGGCTCCGAGGGCTCGCACCGAGTGCGGCACGCACGCCGAGCTCACGGGTCCGCGTCGAAACGGCGTAAGCCATCACGCCGTAGGTGCCCACGGCAGCCAGGACCAGCGCCGCTCCAGCAAACACGAGCACGAGCAGCGTGTTGAAGCGCCGCGTGGCGAGCGCTGTGCTCAGAATCTCGTCGAAGCTCCGCATTCTCGTAATCGCCTGTCCAGGGTCGGCCGTGCGGATCGCACTGCGCAAGCGGTCTGCCGTCACCGTCGCCTCTTCGTCGCTCCACACCGTAAACGAGAGGAACGGCCAACGTTCGGCGTTCTGTGTGATCGGAATGTAGAAGGTCGGGTCGGCCGGTGATTCGACGAACCTGTAGCGCATGTTGTCGACGACGCCGACCACCTCGTGAGCCGCACGCTCGCCAAACAGGATTCGCTGGCCGATGGGATCGACGCCAGGGAAGAAACGATCGGCAAACGCCCGATTGACGACCACCACTGCTGGCGTGTTCGCACGGTCGGTGTCGGCAATCGTGCGGCCCCGAATCAGGGTTGCACCGACGGACCGGAAGAAATCCGGCGTGATGACTTGAAAGTCAGCCGCATCCTCGTTGCGTCCGGCTGCTGACGGGCGCCCCTCGATGCGGATCCCACGATTGGGTGCCCCGCTGAGCGGGGATGTAAAAGAGGCCGCCGCGGCTCGCATGCCCTTTGCCGACTCCAACTGCTCGAGGACCCTCTGGACGAAGCCGATCTTGAGAGCGGGATCGATGGTGAACGCTTCCGCCGACACGGGACGCAGGTACTTGTCGGGGGCGAGGTTGAGATCTGCGGCGACGCGCCCGTCGGTCTCGAACCCGAGAGGCACGCGCTGACTGGCGACAAAGCTCGCGAGCAGTAGCCCGGCGCCGATGAGTAGAACCTGAGCCATCGCAAGCTCGGTGACGACAATCGCGTGATGCCAACGCCTGACATGCCGGCCGCCGGTCAGTCGGAATGACGCGTGGCTCGGCGTGAGCGCGCTTTGCCGGGCCAACTGAAAGGCCGGCCCCAGCCCGAACACGGCCGCGGTCAGGAAAGTCACACCGGTGGTGAAGAGCAGCACGATTGGGTGGAGGCCGATCTCTTCCAGGCGCGGAAGGCCGCGAGGGGCAAGTGCGACGAGCGCATCGAGTCCCCAGGCGGCGAGCAAGAGCCCCAGCACGCCGCCAGGAATGGCAATGACCATTGTTTCGGCCAGCAGTTGACGCACGAGGCGCCCGCGCGCTGCGCCCAGTGCGACTCGCGCCATCATCTCGCCTTGCCGGCCCGCGGCTTGACCGAGCAGCAGGTGCGCGACGTTGGCACAGGCGATGAGCAGCATCATCGCCACCGCCAACTGCATGAGTCCCAGGACTCCGCTGAGGTCGCCGACGACGGCCTGGTGCAACGGCTGGACGTTGACGCCAAGACCGGCGTTGGTGTCGGGGTAGCGCCGTGCCAGCGCCTCCATCATCGCGCTCAGCTCTTGCTGCGCAACCTCGCGGCTGGCGGCCGGCGCCAGGCGGCCAACGACGTAGATGATGTGCGAATCGCGCACATTGGTGAGGTCTCCGCCGAAGGGAAACGTGCGCGGGATTCCCCGATCGCCGCTCAGCCACACATCGACGCCCGCGGCCAGGGGGGACTCGAAACGTGTGCCCATGACGCCGACGATCGTGTAGCTGCGGCCGTCGAGTCGCAGCGTCTGCCCAATCGCATCCGGTGCGGCGCCGAACAGGCGAGTCCAGAGTCCGTGGCTCAGGACCGCCGCGCCACTCGCATCGGGTTCATCGTCCGATGGAAGCAGCGTGCGGCCGAGCGATGCCGTCACCCCAAGCGTCGTGAAGAACGTCCCCGACGCTCCGACGGCTCGGAGCCGCTCGGGCTCCGCGCGACCGGCGAGCGTCGGCGAGAACTCGTCGAATGCCGCGAGCGATTCGAATGACCGCGACTCTCGCCGCCAGTCCACGAAGTTCGCGGGCGCCACCCATCGCTCAGGGTTATCCGACGAGGTCTCCCACAGGATGACCAGCCGTTCTGGACTTCGATAAGGCAGCGGGTTGAGGACGACGCTGTGCAGCACGCTGAAGATGGCGCTGTTCGCCCCAATCCCGAGCGCCAGCGACAGAACGGCCGCCAGGGCGATGCCAGGACGACGAAGGAAGTGGCGGAGGCCGAGGCGGAGATCGCTGAGCATGGCCAGTGACTTAGCGAGGGTCGTGCCAGAGCACACTCGGAAAATACGCGCTCATCGCGTCGTTCCGTTGTGGAGTACGGCCGCAGGTGTCCGGATTCGGGCGTTGGGTGTTCATTACGGTTCTGCACGAGGGTTCTTTACTTAGGTTCTTGACGATTGTTCAGCGATGGTTCTCCCCGACGATTCTTCCCGACGGTTCTCGACGATGGTTCTTGACGATGGTTCTTGACGATGGTTCGACGACGGTTCTTGACGAAAGGTGCGACAGCCCGGTCGAGAACCGTCGTGGAGAACCTTCGTCGAGAACCCTCGTGAAGAACCCCTGTGGAGAACCGTCGTCGAGAACCCCCGTTGAGTACCAATTGTCCGCCATGCGCGCCGCTGCTCTTGCCTTCACCCTGTGTTTGATCCCGGTTTTTTCCGCCGCGCAGTCGGCGAATCCGCTTTCCTCGCAGATCGACCGTTTGACGCATGAGTTGATGCCGCAGGTAGTTACGTGGCGTCGGGATTTTCATCAGCATCCCGAGTTGGGGAATCGAGAGCAGCGGACGGCGAAGATCATCGCGGAGGAATTGAAGCGGCTTGGCTACGAGGTGCAAACCGGGGTGGCTCATACCGGTGTCGTAGCCGTGCTGCGCGGCGGCAAGCCGGGCCCGGTAGTCGCCCTGCGGTCGGACCTGGATGCGTTGCCGGTCACCGAGCAAGTGGAACTGCCGTTCAAGTCCACGGTCAGGACGACCTGGAATGGCCAGGAAGTAGGTGTCATGCACGCCTGCGGACACGACAACCACATGGCGATTCTTCTCGGCGCCGCGACGATGTTTGCGCGCATGAGAGAGCAGCTTCCCGGAACGATCAAGCTGATCTTCCAGCCAGCCGAAGAAGGCCCGCCGGCGGGTGAGCAGGGTGGCGCAGAGTTGATGGTGAAGGAGGGCGTGCTCGACAATCCGAAGGTTGATGCCGTCTTCGGTCTGCATGTCTTTCCGCTGCACGCCGGGACCATCGAGTACCGACCAGGTCCGTTCATGGCCAGCGCCGACTCGTTTACGATTCGCATCAAAGGACGACAGACCCACGGCGCTGTGCCCTGGGCTGGTGTCGATCCGGTTGTCATTGGCTCGCAGATCGTGATGTCGTTGCAGACCATCGTCAGTCGCAGCGTGAACATCACCGAAGCGCCCGCGGTTGTGACGATCGGGGCCTTCAACGCGGGCAATCGGTTCAACATCGTGCCCGAGACCGCCGAGCTGCAAGGCACGGTCCGCGCCTTCAACGAAGACGTCCGCAAGGACATTCATCGTCGAATCCGCGAGATTGCGACGAAGACTGCGGAGGCGATGGGCGGCAGCGTTGAAATCAGCTATGGCATCGGCTACCCGGTCACCATCAACAATCCCGATCTGACGGAGAGGATGGCGCCCACCTTACGTCGCGTCGCGGGTGCTGAAAACGTGCGCGTTGGGCCGCTGACCGGCATAGCGGAGGACTTCGCGTTCTATCAGCAGAAAGTGCCGGGAATGTTCTTCTTCCTGGGCGTAACTCCGCGAGATCGGGACATCAAGTCAGCGCCCGCCAATCATTCGCCGCTGTTCTTTGCCGACGAATCCGCGTTGCCCGTCGGCGTGCGGGTGATGGCGAATCTCGCCTTGGACTATTTGTTCGGAGGGAAGTAGAGGCCACGAAGGCACGAAGGCACGAAGATCCCCACAACGGAATTGCTTCGTCCTTCGTGGCTACCGTGGACCGTGGACCACTGCGCGCGCACGTTGCTAAGCCACGCGCGCCGAAGGCCTGAACGCCACCAGCAACAGCACCATCGCCGCCACCGCGAGCCACGCCGGCGCCTGAAACAGCGTCTGGTAGTCCACGTCGCCGGATCCCGTGCGCAGGCTGTCGGCCAGCCGCCCCCAGAGCAGGCTGCCGAAGAACGGCCCAAGGCCGAGGATGAGAAGGTTGAACAACCCTTGCGCGCTGGCGCGGGAATCTTTGGGGAAATACTCGTCAACGAAGATGTAGACCGCCGCGAAGAAAAACGCGTAGCACATTCCGTGGACGACGTTGATGGCGACCATCAGCCACAGGGGATCGCCGATCGCGTACACGAAAAAGCGGAGTGCATGCGCCGCAATGCCGACGGCCATCGTCGTCCGCCAGCCGTAACGGCTCAGGACCGCGCCCAGGACCGCCATGGTCGCAATCTCGGCGATCTGCCCGATGCTCATCGCGGGCATGATCCAGTTCGCCGGCAGTCCGGCCCGCTCGAGAAAGGGACTGGTCAACTGAAAGTAGGCCTGGTGGACCAGCGCGTCCATGAACGTCACGACGAAGAGCACCAGAATGGCCGGCACGGCCAGAAATCGGATCGCCTCGAGCGGCGCATTCGCGGCCTGCGCGTCACGTCCCGGTGGTGTCGCCGGCAGCGTCAACGAGAACGCCGCCAGTGCAAACGAGGCCAGTCCCGCGACAACGAAGATGCTCGAGAGCGCGGCTTCCAGCGCCTCACCGGTCTTGCCGGCCAGGATGAAGACGAACGGCCAGCTGGCGGCAATCCACCCGATCGTGCCCCAGAGACGAATGCGGCCAAAATCCTTCCGCGCGTCCTGCACATGGTGAAACGCGATCGCATTGGTCAACGACATCGTCGGGATGTAGGCCAGTTGATACGCGAGCATGATCACGAGAAAGGCCCAGAACGTCGTCTGGAACGCCAGCGCCAGCATCGCGATTCCGCCGACGACGTGCAGTACCGCCAGCAGCTTTTCCGTGGACATCACCCGATCGGCGAGTTGCCCGCCGACGAAGAGGGCGACGACGCATGCGATGGCGGGGGTGGCGAAGATCCAGCCGATCTGAGAGCCGGAGAAGCCGAGGACGTCACCGAGATACAGCGCCAGCAGTGGCAGCCACGATCCCCAGATGACGTATTCGAGGAACATCATCATCGAGAGGCGAGCCATTGGCGACGTCATAATCGGCGGTGGGATTATAGTCGCTCATGCCTCACAAGACTCTCGGCGTCGGCTTCATTGGCAGTGGCTTCATCACTCGCTTTCACATTCGATCGTGGCAGGCGGTTCGTGGCGCGGATGTTCGCGGCGTGTGGAGTCCGAGCCGCGCGCGCGCAGAAGAGGCGGCGGCGCTGGCCCGGTCGCTGCACGTCGGAGAGGCGAAAGCCTATTCGTCGATCGCCGAGATGGTTGCGGACCCTTCGATCGACTGCATCTGGCTCTGCGGTCCCAACTACGCGCGCGTCGGCAACATGGAGGAAATCGTGCACGCGCGGACCCGCGGCGCCAAGCTCGTTGGTGTCGCGTGCGAGAAGCCGCTGGCACGTAACGTCACCGAAGCTCGCAAGATGCTGGAGTTGGCCGAACGTGCCGGTGTCCTGCACGGGTATCTCGAAAATCAGTTGTTTGCTCCTGGGGTTGAACGGGGAAAGGAGATTGTGTGGGCGCGCGGCGCCGCGCTGGCGGGGCGCCCGTACCTGGCGCGCGCGGCCGAGGAGCATGGCGGTCCTCACATGCCCTGGTTCTGGCGCGGCGACCTTCAGGGCGGCGGCGTGTTGAACGACATGATGTGCCACAGCCTCGAGGTTGGTCGGCACCTGTTGACGCAGCCGAGTGCCCCACGTCACAGCATCAGGCCGGTCAAGGTATCGGCGCAGATTGCCACGCTCAAGTGGTCGCGGCCCGAATATGTCGCACTGCTCAAGGACATGATGGGCGCGTCAATCGACTACGGCCGCCATCCCGCCGAGGATTTTGCGCGGGCGTCCGTCAGTTACGTCGACGAGGCGGGCACGCCGCTGGTAGTCGAGGCCACGACATCCTGGAGCTACGTGGGCGCCGGCCTTCGACTCTCGATGGAATTGCTCGGTCCTGAATATTCGCTCGCGATCAGCACGCTCGACACCACGACCAAGGTATTTTTCTCCAGGCGGCTGCAGGGCAAGGTGGACGAGGATCTGATCGAAAAGCAGAACGCCGAGCAGGGGCTGATGCCGATCGTCGGCAATGAATCGGCCGAGTACGGCTACGAGAACGAGAATCGTGCATTCATCCAATCCTTCCGCGACGGTGTTCAACCGGAATTGGATTTCCGCGCCGGGCTGGAAGTGGTCGAGCTCTTGATGGCGTGCTATATGAGCGCGGAACAGGAACGTGTGTTGCCGTGGCGTCCTGACGGGCTCGAAACATACCAGCCGGCGGTTGCTCGCGCTGCGGTAGAGTAGGGTCCACATGCCGCAGATGACTCGACGCGAATGGCACTGGATTGCACTCGGAGGCATCGTTTCGGCATTGCGGACGCCAGTCCGTGCATTTCAGGAAACCAGTGCGCAGTACAAGGGTGTGACGCTTGGCGTCCAGAGCTACAGCTTTCGCGGTCTGGAGATCGGGCCGGCGATCGCGGCGATCGCGAAAATCGGCCTGCACAGTTGCGAACTCTACCAGGCCCATGTCGAGCCACGAGGGGTTTCGCGCGAAGAGCTTCGCCGCTGGCGCGAAAACGTCTCGCTCGACGAGTTCCGCCGTATTGGCGAGGCCTTCAGCAAAGCGGGCATTGCTCTATCCGCCTATAACATCAGCTTTCGGGATGCACTTTACCGACGCCGAAATCGGGCGTGGCTTCGAGATGGCCAAGGCGCTCGGCGCGCCATGCATCACCTCGTCCTCGAATATCAAGACCGTGGCGCGGGTGGCGCCGGTTGCCGTTCGTCACGCGCTCCCGGTCGGGATGCACAACCACTCGCGGATTGATGCCAACGAGTTTGCGACGCCGCAGGATTTCGAGCAGGCGATGAAGGTCGGGCCGCAGATCAAGGTCAACCTCGACATCGGTCACTTCACGGCTGCCAATTTCGACGCGCTCGATTACGTGCTTCGGCATCACGAGTCGATTCTGACGCTGCACATCAAGGATCGAAAGCGCGACCAGGGGCCGGCGGTGCCGTTCGGTCAGGGCGATACGCCCATTGGTGCGATACTCCGGTTGCTTCGTGACGAGAAATGGTCGATTCCCGCCAACATCGAGTACCAGTACAAAGGTGGCAACACCATTCAGGAGGTAACCCGATGCCTCGAGTACCTGCCGCAAGCAGCTCGACTCCTAGCGTTGGCGGAGGAGATCAAGGAAAAGGCACGGAAACACGGAACCACGGAAACACGGAAGGTTTTATATGGTTTATTCCGTGCTCCTGTGCTGCCGTGCTTCCGTGCCTTGTCCGTCGCCTTTGTCGCCTTGTTGGTGGGTTGGCCATTTGTGATGACGGACGCGCAGACTCCCGGCGGTCTCACAGCGGAGGAACGCAAGGCGGGCTGGAAGCTGCTCTTCGACGGCAAGTCACTGGCGGGCTGGCAGGGGTTCAAGACGCCGACGCCGGGCACCGGTTGGAAAGCGATCGACGGCGTCCTCACCCGTGAAGCCGAGGGTGGCGACATCCTGACTGTCGAGGAATTCGGCGACTTCGAGCTCAGTCTCGAATGGAAGCTCGGCAAAGGTGGCAACAGCGGCATCTTCTTCCACGTCGTCAAGGAGGGCGACGCAGCCTGGTGGTCTGGACCCGAGGTGCAGGTCCTCGATAACGCCGTGCATCGGGACGGCAAGGACCCGATCACGTCGGCGGGATCGAATTACGCCGTGCACCCACCGGTTCGCGATGTCACCAAGCCCGTCGGGGAATGGAATACCGTGCGGCTGCTCGTCAAGGGCTCTCACGTCGAGCACTGGATGAACGGCGTGAAGATCGTCGATTACGAGCTGTGGAGTCCCGACTGGGAAGCGCGCGTGAAGGCGAGCAAGTTCGGCAAGATCCCGATGTATGGCCGCAGCAAGCGCGGCCACATCGCGCTCCAGGATCACGGCGACCCGGTCTGGTACCGAAACATCAAGATCCGGCCGCTCTAGACGATTAAGAACTCACGACGACGCCACGAAGACACGAAGAACATGACTTGTTCTTGAGGGCTTCGTGACCTTCGTGGCTGCGTGGATCTCCGTCGCCCCCACTTGACGCCGCAGGTTTTTCTACAGATTCCAACCGCGCCGATATTCCCGCCTCAAATAGTCGTTGGCGTTGGCACTGTTGGTGACCTTCATCTTCGCGCCGTCGTAATGGATCTTGGTCCCGGCTCGCAGGGCGACGATGCCCAACAGCATGACCTCGGTCAGGCGCGCGGCGTACTCGAAGGGCGTGGACGCCTCGCCTTTCCCCTTCGCTGCGTCCGACCAGTTCAACTCATGACTGGTTGCGATGCGCGGCAGCTTCTGCACCGGCGGTCCAACAGCGTCCTGCAACGACTTCGGGAGCAGTCGGGCGTTGGAACCGTACGTGTCGTAAATCAACTTCCCCTTTGATCCGACGAGCAGTGCGCCACCCGTCGCGTTGAGCGACTCCTCACCGATTTCCTCCGGCTTGGGCGGCAGCAGCCCGCCGTCATACCACGTGAGCTTGACCGGTGGCATCGACCCTCGTGCGGGAAACTCGAAATAGGTCGTGGTCGCCATGGGGAAGCACGCCTTGTCGAATGGCGTCGAGACGGTTTCAACGGTCGTTGGATAGCCGAGATCGAGCGCCCAGAACGCATGATCGATGAGATGCGCCCCCATGTCGCCGATGGCGCCGACGCCCCAATCGGCCCACCCGCGCCAATTGAACGGGTGATACACAGGGTGATACTCCACCGGCGGCGCCGGCCCGATGAAGAGATCCCACTGGAGCTTCTCGGGCACCGAGTACAGGCCCATGGCGTTTGCCAGTCGCGCCATGACCCCTGGCATGTTCCATCGCAGCTCTGTCGCGATTCTTTGTGGCTGAGGGCGCGGGATGCCCTGCGGCCAGTAGGCGAGTGGACGGTTGGTCCACACGTGGACCTCGCGCACGTCGCCGATGGCGCCGGCCTGGATCCATTCCACGACCCGCCGGCCGTCGTCCCACGAATGACCCTGGTTGCCCATCTGGGTGGCCACCTTCGTCTGCTTGGCCTTTGCGGCAAGGCGGCGTGCTTCGTCCACGGACCACGTCAGTGGTTTCTGAACGTACACATGCTTGCCTTCCTCCAGCGCCGCCATGGCCACGACCGCATGTGTGTGATCGGGCGTTGCGACGACCACGGCGTCGATGTCCTTTTGCCTCTCGAGCATTTCGCGGAAGTCAGTGTGTCGCTGCATCCGCGGCAGATCCTGGGCGATGATCTTCTTCAGCGACTCGATGCGCTCGAGACTGTTCTTGCGAGCCGTCTCGTCAGTGACCTTCGGCAGCCGCTCCTGCTCGCGCTTGAGGTCGGCGTCGAGCGTCTCCCAGGCGCGTCCGGCAACGTTCCAGTCGACATCGCAGAGCGCCACGATGTTGTTGGGCGTGGCGAGGTTGAGGAGGTTGATCTTGCCCATGCCGCCAACGCCAACGCCGGCGATATTCAGGCGGTCGCTGGGCGGCGTCTGGCCACGGCCGAGAACATGTCGCGGAACGATCGTCCAGCCCGCGCCCGTGATCGCCATCGTCTTCACAAAATCGCGTCTCGACGCCATCGCCTCACCTCTGCCGCGCATGCTAGCGAAGCTCAGCCTCCAACCGCAAGGACGTTAGGTGAGTTACACTCGGCCTCATGGCGCAGAACACCTGGCCCGTTCCGCGACTCCGAAACCGCAAGTGTCCCGAGTGTCCCGATGGCAATCTGAACCTCGAACACTGGCGCACCGACACGGAGACTGACGCAAAGCAAAGCCTTATAGAACACAGGTTCTTCGCGGTCTTTCGGTGCTACATGCATCCGACCAGCCATCCCGCGATGCGCCTGGAATTCAATCCGCGTCGAGAAACTTCGGTGCTTTGAAGTCGACTTCCTGTCCTCGGGTCGATCGAACGACCTGGGCGAGCTAAAGTAGAATCGCTCGCGGGCAGGCATGCAGATCATTCGTAATTCCCACATCTACGACGTCTGCATCGTCGGTTCCGGCGCTGGCGGTGGCATGGCCGCCAAGGTGCTCACCGAGGCTGGCGCCGACGTCGTGATGCTCGAGGCAGGCATCATGTGGGACACGCGCCGCGACTCGCGAATGTTCGCGTGGCCCTACGACTCGCCCAGACGTGGCGCGCCGATTCCTGAGCGGCAGTTCGGCGAGTTCGACGCCGGCCTGGGCGGGTGGACGCTCGACGGCGAGCCCTACACCACGGCGGCGGGCGACCGCTTCGATTGGTTCCGCACGCGCATGCTCGGCGGACGCACCAATCACTGGGGCCGCATCTCCCTGCGCTTCGGCCCGGACGACTTTCGGCGCCGTAGCCTTGATGGCCTCGGCGACGACTGGCCCATCACGTACGACGATTTGAAGCCGGTACTACGACCGCGTCGACACGCTCGTCGGCATCTTCGGGTCGAAGGAGGGCCTGCCGAACGAGCCCGACGGCCTCTTTCAACCGCCGCCACGACCGCGCTGCTACGAGCTGCTGATCAAAGAAGCCTCACAGAAGCTGAAGATCCCATGCGTTGCGTCGCGACTCTCGATCCTGACGCAGCCGCTCAACGGCCGACCGGCCTGTCACTACTGCGGGCAGTGCGGACGCGGATGCTCCGTGCACGCGAACTTTTCGTCGCCGTCGGTGCTGTTGCCACCGGCGCTGGCAACCAAACGTCTGACCTTGACCGTGAACGCGATGGCCCGAGAGGTCACGGTGGATGAGAGCGGCCTCGCAAACGGTGTGACCTTCATCGACAAGGCCACGGGTCGCGAGAATCACGTGCGCGCGCGGATTGTCGTGCTCGCCGCCAGCGCCTGCGAAACGGCGCGACTACTCCTGAACTCGAAGTCGTCGAAGTTTCCGGACGGGCTCGCCAACTCCAGCGGCGGCGTCGGCCGTTACATCACCGATTCCACCGGAACGAGCGTGCGCGGCTTCATCCCGCGGATGATGAACAGCGTTCCGCACAACGAGGACGGGGCCAGCGGAGCCCATCTCTACATGCCCTGGTGGCTCGACAATCGAACGCTCGACTTCCCGCGCGGTTATCACATCGAGATCGGCGGCGGTCGTCGATTGCCCGGCTTTGGCACGCTTGGCGGCATTCACCAATACAACGGGACGGACAGCTCGGGACGGCCCATTGCAGGTGGCGGCTACGGCAAGCAGCTCAAGGACGACTATCGTCGTTTCTATGGCGCGACCGTTGGCTTTTCCGGTCGCGGGGAAATGGTGCCGAACGAGAACAGCTATTGCGAGGTCGACCCGACCGTCGTGGACAAGTGGGGCATTCCGGTCCTGCGATTCCACTTCAAGTGGTCGGACTACGAGTTGAAACAGGTCAAGCACATGCAGGAGACGTTCCGCGCCATCATCCACGAGATGGGCGGGACGCCGCTGTCACCCATGCCGAGCGCGGAAGATGGCTATGGCATCGAGCCCGGTGGGCGAATCATCCACGAGCTGGGCGTGACACGCATGGGGAGCCATCCGCGAAGCTCGGTACTCAATCGAAACTGCCAGGCGCACGATGTGAGAAACCTGTTCGTTGCCGATGGCGGGCCGTTCGTCTCGCAGGCGGACAAGAATCCAACGTGGACGATTCTGGCGCTCGCCATGCGCACCAGCGAGTTCATCGTCGATCAGCGAAAAGTAGGGAGTGTCTGATGGAACGTCGCGACGTGCTTCGATTGCTTGCGTCCGCGCCGCTTGCCGCTGGATTCGCCTGGACCGAGGCGGAAGCCGCCCATGCGCACCACCTGGTGCAGGTCGCGCAGGCGGCGGCCGCCGCCGGGACCCCCTTTCAGCCGAAATTCTTTACGCCCCACGAGTGGCGATCGGTGAGCGTGCTCGTCGATCTGATCATCCCCACGGACGACCGCTCGGGCAGCGCCACCGATGCCGGTGTGCCCGAGTTCATGGACTTCATGATGATCGATCAGCCGACGCGGCAAGTCGGGATGCGCGGTGGGCTTGCCTGGCTGGATGTCGAGTGCCAGAAGCGGTTCGACAAGACGTTCGTGGATTGTGCGGCAAACGAGCAGACTGCGGTGCTTGACGATATTGCCTGGCCATCGCGCACCGTAGTGAAGCCGGGTGATACACCCCATCCTCTGCGACACGGCATGACGTTCTTCAGTAGCTTCCGTGATCTGACCGCAGCGGGCTTCTGGACGACGCGAATGGGAATCGACGACCTGCAGTACATGGGCAATCGATCGGTCGCACGCTGGACTGGCTGCCCAGAGGAGGCCCTCACCAAGTTAGGCGTCAGGTACCTCAGATGTTTGATGGCCGGGCGAAGAGCCCGGGCTTCTCCATCTTTCTTTCCTCCTTCCTGGTTCTGTTTCTCGAGATCGCTCTTCTCCGCTGGCTGCCCGCGTACATCCGCCTGCTGTCATACTTTTCCAACTTCATCCTGCTCGCGTGTTTTCTCGGAATCGGAGTGGGCTGCCTCCTCGCGTCCTCACGCCGTCGCCTGTTCTCCTGGTTTCCGCTGATTCAGGCGCTGGTTGTCGGGGCCGTCTATTTCTTCCGTCTCGAGGTGAACGTCCGCACCTCCGGCAGCATCTATTTCTCGAGCGGCACCGGCGACGACATCGTCCTGGTCGAGAGCTGGCTGCTGTTGCCGTTGCTGTTTGCGGTTGTGGCCGCGCTGTTTGCCGCCCTCGCGCAGCAGATGGCGCGCGAGATGGAGCGGCTCGAGGCGTTGCGGGCCTACTCCCTCAACCTAGCCGGCAGTCTCGCGGGGATCATCGTCTTTGCACTGATGTCATGGCTGGAGCTGCCGCCGACGGCCTGGTTCGCCATCGCCTTCGCCGCGTCGTTGCCATTTCTCGTGCAGGACGGCGCCAGACGCCAATCCTGGATCGGGCCGATTGGGGGCTGCGTGTTGCTCGCCGTCTCGCTGGTGTTGATTCACATCTTGGGACGCGAGGCCCTCTGGTCACCGTATTACAAGATCGGCGTCCGTCAGAGCGGCGAAGAGACCATCATCGACGTCAACAACACGTTTCACCAGTCGATGGCGCCGCTCGCCCACAAGGAGTACTTCTACGAGTGGCCCTACGTCGCCTTTGGCGACACCTTCGACGATGTGCTCGTGTTGGGCGCAGGATCCGGCACTGACGTTGCTGCCGCGCTGAAACACGGGGCCAAGCGTGTGGATGCCGTCGATATCGACCCGGTCATCCTCCAGCTCGGTCGAGAACGACATCCCGAGCGTCCCTACAGCGATCCGCGAGTTCATCTCGTCAACGACGACGCGCGACACTTTCTGCGGACGACGGACAAGCAGTACGACATGGTGGTATTTGCGCTGATTGACTCATTGACGCTGCAATCCAGCTTCTCCGGTGTTCGCCTCGAAAGCTATATGTTCACCGAGGAGTCGTTCCGCGCCGTGCGCGATCGCCTCAGGCCCAACGGCGTGCTCGTGATCTACAACTACTTCCGCGAACGCTGGCTGGTGGATCGCCTGGCCAATACAGCGGCGGTCGCGTTTGGCGCCGAGCCGCGGGTGCACGTGCACGAAGCCAATGGCTATCTAGGCGTCATGTTGGCCGGGCCGCGGGTCGCATCCCTTCCCGCCGATGTTCCGATTCCCGATCGCGTCACGCAGTTCGGTCGATCGGTCCGGCCGAGTCCGCCGCACGCGCATCGACGTGACGCGAGCATCGAACCCGCCACCGACGATTGGCCGTTCCTGTATCTGCGTGACCGGCATGTGCCCGCACATTACCTTGCGGCCCTCGCCTTGATCGTTGTCGTGTCGATCGTGGCCGTGGGAGCCGCGCTGCGCGGCCATCGCGGCCAATGGTCGTGGCACTTCTTTCTGCTAGGCGCCGGTTTCATGCTGCTTGAAACCAGGTCGATCATCCAGTTTGCGCTGCTGTGGGGATCGACATGGGTGGTGGCGTCGTTGGCGATCGCGTCGGTACTGGTGATGGCGCTCGCCGCCAACTTCGTGATTTCGCGATGGGATGTCACACGTCCGTGGCGCGTCGGCGCGGTGTTGCTCGCTCTGCTGGCCGTCAACTACCTCGTGCCCGTCGGACGCGTGGCGTTCGAAAGCCGTGCCGCGGAGTCGGTGTTCTATGCGGCCCTGATGTTCAGTCCGATTCTGTGCGCCGGGCTGCTCTTCGGCTCCGCGTTCAGGCGCTCGAAATCGGTCCCGTTGGATTTCGGGGCCAATCTGCTTGGCGCGATGGCTGGTGGCGTGGCCGAGTATCTATCCTTGGTCTCCGGATTTCGCCCGCTGCTGTTCGTCATTGCTGCGTGTTATGTCGGGGCGCTGTTAACCAAGAAAGCCCGGGCCAAAGCCCGGGCCCTCACTGATCAGGACTGCTCACGGTCGCCTCGCGGCAACCCTCGCCTGGCGAGATCCCCCGTCGGGTCCTGCGGGGTGCCCTGTGTGTATAGTTCCGTATGCGCACCATCTCGGGACTCCTCGCGCTTTTCACCGTTGTCGTTCTGCCGGTCGGCGGCATAACGCAAGTTCGCAGAGCGATCACGGTTGACGATCACTCGCGACTCCTGACTGTGGCCGATCCGCAGCGTTCCCCCGAGGGCGCCTGGGTGGCCTACACCGTCACCACCATCGATGCTGAAGCTGATAAGCGCAACACTGACGTCTGGATGGTGAAGTGGGATGGCACTGAGCAGCGCCGATTGACCTTCTCGACCGACAACGAGTCATCGCCGCGTTGGAGTCCGGACGGCAAGTATCTCGCGTTTGTTTCATCCCGAGGCACGGAGGACGAGAAAAAGAAGGGCTCGCAGATATGGTTGCTCGATCGCCGTGGCGGCGAAGCGCAGAAGATCAGCGACATCAAAGGCGGCGTGTCGGACGTCGTCTGGGCGCCCGATTCGATGCGGCTGGCCCTCGTCAAAAGCGACGAGGATCCGGATGACGAGCCCGAAAAGAAGGACGGCTGGAAACGGAAGACCGCGCCGCCGATTGTGGTCGACCGCTATGCCTTCAAGCAGGATCGCGACGGCTATCTCAAGCGAACCTACGATCACATCGCGGTCTTCGATCTATCGAGCAAGGCCGCATCGGTTCTGACCAGTGGTCAGGTAGACGATGAGAGTCCGGCGTGGTCGCCGGACGGCAAGCAGATCGCCTTTCGCAGCAAGCGCGCGCACGCAGATCCCGATCGCACGCAGAACGAAGATCTCTGGGTCATTGAGGCTCGCGAAGGGGCTGTGCCGCGCCGGCTGACGAGCACGCCAGAAGCCGAGGCCGGCCGTCCAGCGTGGAGTCCCGACGGCCAGCGCATCGCCATTCTCGTCGGCGATATCGATCGGTTTGGCGCTTACGAAATGAGCAAGATCGCGACGGTGCCGGCTGCGGCCACGTCGCCGGTGTCTGTCCCGGCGCTGCTCTTGCCCGCTTTCGATCGAGCGGTGTCGAACCTTCACTGGTCTGCCGACGGCAATACCCTGTCGTTCCTCCTTCAGGACGACCGCACGCAACAGGTCGCTTCCGTAGCGGTCGTCGGGGCTTCGGCCAAAGCCGTCACGGCCCTCAGCAGCGGACGACGGTCAGTTCGCGCGCTCAGCCCTGGCAAGGACGGACACTTTGCTGTGCTGACGACAACGCCTGCCGAGCCGGCAGAGATTCACGCGCTGGAGAACGGGGCGCTTCGGAAGCTCACCAAACACAACGACCTGGTCGTCGGCGAGTTGCAGTTGGCGACGACCGAGGACTTCACGTCGAAGAGCAAGGACGGCACCGAGGTGCACGGCCTGATCGTCAAGCCGGCCGGATTCAAACCAGGACAGCGATATCCAACGCTGCTCATCATTCACGGTGGACCGAATGCGCAGGACGAGCACGCGTTCAGCTTCGATCGCGAGCTGTTGGCGGCGCAGGGGTACGTCGTGTTGGCGATCAATTACCGAGGCAGCGCCGGGCGTGGAAATGCGTATCAGAAAGCCATTTACGCCGACTGGGGCAACCTCGAGGTAACGGATCTGCTTGGCGCGGTTGACGAAGCCGTTCGACAGGGCATCGCTGATCCGAATCGGTTGGGAATTGGCGGGTGGAGCTACGGCGGGATTTCCACCAACTACACGATTGCGACCGATCAGCGTTTCAAGGCCGCGGTGAGCGGCGCTGGCAGCTCCATGCAGCTCGGGCTGTACGGCCTCGACCAGTACATCATCCAATGGGAACACGAAATCGGGCTGCCGTGGAAAGCACCCGAGGCGTACCTGAAGGTGTCGTATCCGTTCCTTCACGCCGATCGAATCAAGACGCCGACGTTGTTTCTCGGCGGCGAGAAAGACTTCAACGTCCCGATCACAGGCGGCGAGCAGATGTATCAGGCGCTCAAGAGCCTTGGCATCGATACCGAGCTGGTCATTTATCCCGGACAGTTCCACAGCCTGACGATTCCAAGCTACGAGCGCGATCGGCTGCAGCGATATGTGAACTGGTTCAACAAGTACCTGCAGCCGCAGGCGTCGCAGACGACCGGACGATGAAAACGAGTGAGTTTTTCAGGAGGGAGCCAACGTGCTTCGCGTGATCGCCATCGTCGTGGTTGCCGCATTGTCCTTGTCCGCCAACCAGCCAACAAACACGCAACCTCGTCAGCTGAAAGTCCACATCTCTGTCGACATGGAAGGCGTTGCAGGAGCCGTGACGGGCGATCAGCTTTCGCCGGCGGGCTTCGAGTACGGGCGCTTTCGCGAGTTCATGACGCGCGAGGCCCTCGCCGCCATCGAAGCCGCTAAAGAGGCCGGCGCCACCGAGATCGTCGTTGCCGACGCGCATGGCAACGGCGAGAACCTGTTGATCGACCAGTTTCCACCTGACGTGCGCGTGATTCGCTCGTGGCCGCGCCGCCTTGGAATGGTCGCGGGCATCGACGCCTCGGTCACCGCCGCGATTTTCATCGGGTACCACGCGGGCACCAACAACGTCACCGGCGTGCGCGCTCACACCTTTTCGAGTGCGAATTTGACACGCGTCGCTCTGAACGGCACGAATGTCACGGAGGGATCGTGGAACGCCGCGATTGCCGGCCACTTCGGTGTGCCGATTGTGATGATGTCGGGCGATGACGCGGCGATTGCGGAGGTGGGGAAGCTTGTGGGTGGGATGGAGGCGGCTGAAACGAAGCGCAGCCTCGGCTTTCATTCGGCGAACACGATCACGCCCCAGGCATCCTACGCGTTGATTCGCCAGCGTGTTGGTGCAGCATTTGCCCGCCTCGGAGACTTCAAGCCGCACAAAGTGCAGACGCCGGTCACGGTCGACGTCAGCTTCAAGAATTACCTGCCGTCCGAAGTGCTCGCCTATCTGCCGATTTTCGAGCGTACCGACTCGCACTCGGTTCGATTCCGCGCCCGCGACATGGTAGAAGCGTCAGCAATCATGTCGTTCATCGGGGACTATCGGCCGGACCTGACGCCTTAAGGGACGCGAGCAGGACCGGCTTATGACTGACACCACTAAAGAGGCGTTGCAGCGCCCGTTCTTCTACTTGCTCGTGCTGCTCGCGGGCTACCTCTCGCTGCGCATTCTTGGCCCGTTCCTTCAGCCCCTGGGATGGGCCGTGATCCTGGCGATTGTCTTTCACGGATTTCAGGAGGGGCTCGCGTCGAGAATCGGACCCAGCCGCGCCGCGATCGTTGTCACCATGATGGCCGGCCTCTTGATCGTCGCGCCGGCTGTCCTGCTCGTATCAGCGCTCCTGCAAGAGGCGCCGGAGGTCACCAACTATCTGCAGCAGACTTCGCTGACCGCACCTCGACAGATCGAGCGGATCTGGGAAGTGGCCCGGGCCCAGAGCCCGATCGCGTTGCCGGATGATCCCACCCAGCTCGTCGCCGAGGGCGTCCAACGCGTGCTTGCCTTCATGGTCCCGCGCGCGAGCGCCATCGTCGCTGACATCTTCGCGACGCTGGGGCTTCTGGTCGCGATGTTCTTCGCGCTCTTCTTCATGCTCCGCGATGGCGACAGGTTGAGTCGCCAGGTGTGTAGTGTGTTGCCTCTTCCGGCCGAGGAATGTGAGCGATTGATGCGCGACACACGGGATCTCGTGATTGCCAGTGTCGGTGCCGGCCTGCTCGTCGCTGTCGCCCAGGGCACGATTGGCGGCATAGCGTTCTGGGTGCTGGGCATCAACCCACCGGTGGTCTGGGGCGTCGTGATTGCATTCAGCTCGCTCATCCCGGTCGTAGGCGCTGCGCTCGTGTGGGCGCCGGCCTGCCTGTGGCTGCTGCTGTCGGGCGAGATCGGACGCGGGGTGGGCATGCTGCTCGTCGGCGTGCTCGCAATCAGCATGGCCGACAACATTCTCCGTCCGTTGCTGCTGAGCGGCAGGACGTCGGTGAGCGGGTTTGTGATCTTTTTTGGCTTACTCGGTGGCGTCGCTGCCTTCGGCTTCATCGGGCTCGTGATCGGCCCGATCATCCTCGTCACCACGGGCCGTCTTCTCACCATGATCAGGGATCTTCCGCCTGAAGGCGGAAGCCACGCTTAGCGAGCACGGCTGCCGGCTACCGGCCACCGGCTACCGGAAGCTATCCCGCGCGTCCAACGAATCCGCTGATCACCGGCGGCACGCGCCGGCCGGCCAGCGCGCTCGCGACGTCTGACGCGAGCGAGGGGTCGATGGTCGCCAGCGGCCGAATGTAGTCGCCCTCCAACGCTGCCAGCGGCACGCCATCGCGATACACGATGCGTGTGGCCGCGATGGTTGGGACGCGATCGCCGGCCGTGACGATTCCCGCGAGGTTCAGCGGGTCGGCGGCGCTGATCACGATCAGCCGGTGGTCGGGATCGGTTCGGCGGACTTCACGGAGTCGCTCAACCGCAGCGGGCAGCGCAAACTGTTCGCCCGAAAGGCCCGAGACGAAGCGTCCTCCGCGGATTTCGCCGCGTGCCTCCAGGCGACGATATTCGCGGGTCAGCAGGCGCCACGGCAGCGCGTTCGGCTCGCGCGTCAGCATTCGCCGGCACACCACGCCATACCGCCGGAGTAGAGCTTGTGCCTGCAGGCTCACGGCCTCCTCGTCGGGCCGAGCTTCCTGGTCGGGCCGAGCAAGCGCGGTCCAGCGACCCGCCATCTGGCTCTCGCGCGGGCTGCGGTCGCGATCGAGAAACAACCCGCGAAGTCCGGCGAATCCATCCGACGAAGCGAGGCCCGCCGAGACGAGCTCGGCTAGCGCCTGTCGCACGTCTTCGTCCGCCACCTCCATAGACGTGACCAATTCGTGCGAAAACAGCGCGCCGCGTGTTCTCAACTGATCCAGCACGCGCTGGGCGACGACACTGAGCACACCATCGCCTTCCCGAGGCTCGGTTGACATGCGTCTCCACAGGGCGGCGTGCTCGTGGAGGCAAAGAGCGATTGGCGTGGCACGCACGACCCGTGATGGGCTCGTCGCGCGCGAGAGTCGCGACCACGCCACGCGCCCAGTGAGGCACAGCATGTCGAGCATCGAGGGGTCATACCCCTCTACTCGCGCCGGCAGAAGCGCAGCTTCCCAGGCCCCGGCTGCCGCTTCGAAGCCATCGAGCGCTCGCAGAACGTGCAACAGGCCGTCGCTCCCTGACATGCGCGCCGAACTCGCCACGTGCTGCCATTCGAACTGGAACCGCATGAAATCCGCGGGGCTGACGGGTTCGATTTCCGCCCGCAGTCGATTGAGCGTGTAGCGATGAATGCGGGCGAGGAGCCGGCGATCGCACCATTCGGTCAGGCCCGGGCTAAAGCCCGGGCCCTCAATGTTCCTTGAGGATGGGCCCTCACTGTGTCTCGAGGGTCCGGGCTTTAGCCCGGACGATCGAAACACTCCTCGAAGAACCACGCCTTGCGATTCGAGTTGTTCGAGTGCCGCATCGACGGCAGTTGCCTCGATGCCGAGCGGCGCGGCAAGCTCCGGCGCGGTGGTTGGCCCCACAATCGCGACCCGGCCGCGAATCACTTCGACCAACGCCTCTTCTCGCGACCAGCTCCGCGTCATCCGCGACGCGGGCGGCACGACGGCATCGGCCGTCGCCAGCGTTGGGACGATGGCCATGAGCTCCGGTAGTCGCTCCGCGGCAACGACGAGTGCGGGCCGATCGGTGCTTACGCGCGCCAACGTTGCGCGCCGCGCCTGATGGAGCGTGCGCAGATAGTCGCGGTCAACGTGTTCGAGCTCCTGCTCCGTCAGAAAGCCAGCCGACAAGAGATCGTCGTGCAACTCGTCCGAGTCCCGTGGGTCTGGCCGTTCTTCCTCGCAGACACGACTGATGGCCGAGGAATCCAGCGCGCCGAGATCGCCCGACCGACCGGGTTCTCCAGCGCGTCTCGTATACACGGCATACGCCCGTCGTTCCTCGAGCGGCGCGTCATCCAGAAATGCGTACGGCCGCGCGTTGAGGATCTCGTGAGAGAGTGGAGACGGTTCGGTCGTGTCGCGCGCGACACATTGGATCTCGCCGTGATGAATGCGCTCGAGGATCGTCGACAGCGCCTCGAAGTCCATCGCTTCCTGCAGGCAGTCACGGACGGATTGCGTCACCAGGGGATGATCCGGAATGTCGCGATCACCTGGGATGTTCTCGAGACACGCGGCGGCGTCTGGGAACACTGCAGCCATGAGGTCGTCCGCCTGCATGCGTTGTAACTGCGGGGGAATCTTCCGGCCATGACGGTTGCGTGGAACCGCGAGTGAAATGGTCGTATTCCACCGCCACCGAGTCTGAAACACGGGGGCGTCGAGAAACGCCTGGACCAACACGTCGCGCGCCGTAGCCGGATGCAGGTAGCGGAAAACGTCCGAGAGCGGAAACGAGTGCTGCGGCCCGAGGGACAGCAACAGCCCTTCCTCGGTGGCCGCCGCTTGCAACTCGAAGTTGAACTGACGACAAAACCGCTTGCGAAGCGCCAGGCCCCAAGCCTTGTTGACGCGACTGCCGAACGGCGCGTGCAGTACCAGTTGCATGCCACCGGATTCGTCAAAGAAACGCTCGAGCACCAGTGTTTCCTGTGTCGGCAGCACACCGAGTGCGCGCCGACCCTCGGCAAGGTAGGCCAACACCTGCTCGGCGGCCTCGACGGGCATCCCGGTGTCGCCAGCCAGCCATTCGAGTAAGGCCGTGCCGTCATTCGTGCCGAGCCGCTGATCGACCGACGCTCGCAGGTCGCTGACCGCTCGCGACAACTCGTCGCTGCGCGCTGGGGCCTCGCCCAGCCAGAACGGGATGGTTGGCGGCGCGCCGTGGGCGTCTGCGACGCGCACCACCCCGGCTCCAACCTGGAGGATCTGCCAGGAGGCGTTGCCGAGTTGAAAAATATCGCCCGCGTTGCTCTCGATCGCGAAATCCTCGTTGAGCGTGCCCACGAGCGTGTCGTCGGGATCGAGAATCACCCGATAGTCGGCGACTTCCGGAATTGCCCCCCCTGACGCGATCGCGCGCAGGCGCGAACCACGACGGCCGCGCAATCGACCGTTCACTTCATCGCGGTGGATGAGGGCGGCGCGGCGACCGCGTTTGGTCGCGAAGCCTTCGGCGGTCATCTGCACGACGGCGTCGAAGGTCGAACGCTCCAAGTTTCGATACGGCCACGCTCGTCGGGCCAGAGCAAAGAGATCGGCCTCGGCACAGTCTTCGCTCGAGGCTTCGGCGACGACTTGTTGCGCCAGCACGTCGAGCGGCGCGTCGTGCGACACGATGGCATCGAGCTCGCCTTGTCGTACCGCTCGCAGGAGCGCCGCGCACTCGACGAGATCGTCGCGCGAGCAGGCAAACAGCCGTCCCTTCGGCAGGCCCGCAATGGTGTGACCGGATCGGCCAACCCGCTGCAGGAAGGTCGCAAGGCGATGCGGTGACCCAATCTGGCAGACGAGATCGACGTGTCCGATGTCGATACCAAGCTCGAGCGACGCGGTCGCCACCAGCGCCTTCAACTCACCCGCCTTGAGGCGCGACTCGGCATCCAGTCGTTTCTCTTTGGACAGGCTGCCATGATGCGCGGTCACGGCATCCTCACCCAGCCGCTCGCTCAACTCGCGCGCCAGGCGCTCGGCCATATTACGGGTGTTCACGAAGACAAGCGTCGTGCGGTGCTCCTGGATGAGACGGACCAGGCGCTCGTAGTATTCGCTCCAGACCTCGTGCGACATCACGGCCTCGAGCGTTGACCGAGGGACTTCGATGCCCAGGTCCATCTCACGTCGATGCCCCTCGTTGACGATCGAGCAATCGGCAGCGATGGTGCCGTCGGAGCCTGCACCGACGAGGTAGCGCGCGACCTCCTCGATCGGCTTCTGGGTTGCTGACAGTCCGAGCCGGACCAGCGGGGTGGCTGCGACGTGCTGCAGTCGTTCGAGCGAGAGCCCCAGATGCGCTCCTCGTCGTGTCCCGATGACCGCGTGAATCTCGTCCACGATGACCACGCGCGTCGTCCGCATCATGTCGCGACTGCGCGCCGCGGTCAGCAGGAGGTACAGCGATTCTGGGGTCGTAACCAGGATGTGCGGCGGCGTCCGCAACATGGCCGCACGTTCGGACGACGTGGTATCTCCGGTGCGGACAGCGGCGGTGATCCTCGGAGCCGCCAGTCCCAGCGACTCGGCCACCTGTCGAATGCCGCGACGAGGCTCCGCCAGGTTCTTGTGGATGTCCGCGCTCAGCGCTTTCAGAGGCGAGACGTAGACGACGCGCACCTCGTCTGGCAGCGGCGACGTCAGCCCCTCGCGAAACAATTGATCGATCGCGGTCAGGAACGCCGCGAGCGTCTTGCCGGAACCGGTGGGCGCTGCGATTAACGTGTGACGGCCGTCACGGATCGCAGCCCATCCCTCCCGTTGCGCTCGCGTCGGGGATCCCACGAATTCTTGAAACCACTGGGCGACTGCGGGATGAAACGCTTCGAATGACATCTTCGTCGAGTCCGGAATCAATTGACCTTGTGGCTTCCGGCTTCAGCCGGAAGGTCAACCGCCCGCCCGGACTTCCGCGCTGGATCTTCCGCCTAAAGGCGGAAGCCACAGGAGAGTTTATTCACGGGGCTTTGAAGTTCTACGAGGCGATCGTACCTCACTCCCGATCATTGTCCAAAGTTCACGAACGTCGAACTAGTCAGCGAGTTGCCGCACCCGTCGGTGCCAGAACCAGACCAGCACGAGGCCGGCGATCGTGAGACCCGTCGAGAGCCCGATCCACAACCCGACCACGCCAAGTCCGATCGTGAAGCACAGCGTGTACCCAACCGGCAGCCCGAAGAGCCAGTGCGCCGCGAGATTGGTGATCATCGGCGTTCGCGTGTCACCCAGCCCGCGGAGGGTGCCAGTCGCCACAATCTGAAGTCCGTCGAACAGTTGGAAGATCGCTGCGACGAAGAGAAGAGTGGAACCGAGCGCGAGCACCGCCTCTTCGCGTGTGAAGAGGCCAATCAGCGTGCGGGGAGCAAGAAAGAACGCCGTAGCGGCCAGCAACGTGAACGCGACTCCGAGCAGGATAGCCGTCCAGCCTGCGGCCGCGGCGCGCGGTGGATCTCCGGCGCCGACGGCATGGCCGACGCGAACCGCGCCCGCCGATGCCAACCCCAGCGGCACCATGAACGACACTGCCGCGATGTTGAGTGCAATCTGGTGTGAGGCGGCCGAGACGGGCGCCAGTCGTCCCGCAAACGCTGTCGCCGCCGCGAAAACGCCAACCTCGAGCGCCACGGTTGACGCCGCCGGAAACCCCAGCTCAATCAGTCGGCGTAGTGAGCCGCTCCGAACCGTCGCGGCGCGGAGATCGCTCAGTCGCCACCGATCGTGCGCGACGATCGCTGCCAGCAGCACTGCGGCCATGTAGGCCCTCGAAACGAACGTGGCCCATGCCGCACCGGCAACGCCCAGTGCCGGAAACCCCAGGTGCCCGTAGATCAACGTCCAATTGCCGCCGGCATTGACGAGATTCGCCGAGACGAGTGCGAAAGTGATCGGCGTCACCAGATGGATCCCCTGCAGGTAGCGTCGAAACGCCGCATACAGCAGCAGAAATGGCGTGCTCCAGATGATCACGACAAAGTACAGACTCGAGCAGCGGGAGGACTTCGCCATGAAAGCCGAGCTGAGGAATTGCGATGTACAACGCAAAGCAAACCAACATGACCGGCGTCGCCAGCAGCAGAGCAAGCACGACGCCGTGAATAAGCCAACGATGGCACTCGGTCGTTTGTCGCGCGCCGTAGGCTTGCGACACCAGTGTGTCCAGGCCAAGCAACAGACCCATGCCGAAGATCGCAAAGGCCATGTGCAGTGACGTGCCGACGCCTGCCGCTGCTATGGCCGCCGGCCCCAACGGCCCCACCATGATCGTGTCGACGACGCCCATGAACATCCAACCGAGCTCGGCGAGCACCACGGGGACCGCCACACGCAGCATGGGCGGAAGCTCCGAGCGGATCAAAGAGAGTTGGATCACGGTTGCAGGAATGTATGGCCCACGGTCTACGGCCCACGGTCCACGGTCTACGGTCTACGGTCCAAAGACACGGTCGATTCGTTGACAGCGGATCTCATGGGAGTGGTGAGCGAAGGCTCTCTTTGAAAGACAACTGACTACTCGCAACTGACCGTAAACCGGGGCCGTGGAACCGTGGACCGTTCTACTGTGCTGTCGTCGTCGTTGCTGTGGGTGACGCGGGCATCTGGTCCTTGTTGAAACGCGGCAGCTTTTCGTCACGCATCGCGAGATGGTAGACGGCAGCGGCAATGGCCATGGCCGACTGTTGGGCATCGTTCTCGATGACTCGCTCGTAGGTGTCGAGGTTCGTGTGCCATGTGTACGTGCCGTACTCGATCGGATCCTGACCAACGCCGATGCCGGGCAGGCCAGCCTCGTTGAACGACGTATGGTCGGAGCCGCCGCGACGGCGGCTGCGGGTGCTCGTCGCACCGAGAAGGCCGTTGTCCGCGAAGGGCCCGACAGCCTGGCGCAGGATCGCTGCGGCTGCGGGCGGTCCGAACACCGTCATCCCTCGCGCACGGCCCGTCCCGGAGTCGATATTGAAGTAACCCGCGAAGTTGGCGTATTCGGGTTTCGGACTCTCGAAGGTGCCGAAGTGCTCCTTCACGTAGGCCTGTGATCCGAGCAGTCCTTGTTCCTCGCCGCTCCAGAGTGCGAGACGGATCGTGCGCCGCGGCTTGACGCCGACGGCCTGCAGAATGCGGATGGCCTCCATCATCACCGCGCAACCAATCGCGTTGTCGGTCGCGCCGGTCGCGGCGTGCCACGAGTCGAGGTGACCGCCGAGCATCACGACCTCCTGAGCCCGGTCTGTGCCGGGAATCTCGACGATGACGTTGTACTGCGTCTTCCCTTCGGGATACGTGCGATTGACGATGTTCAGTTCGAGTTGCACGTCGGACCCATCCGCCAGCAATCGTGAGATGCGACCGTAGTCTTCGTTGCGCATCACCAGCGTCGGCACGGCCTTGGTAACGTCGAACGTCCGATTGTTGAACGCGCGAATCTGCCCGTGGTCGCGGCCAGCATCGTTCACGCGCGCAACGGCGCCCGCGTTGACGAGAAATTGGTCGAGCTGCTCGTTCACCTGGTTGGCCTGAAGCAGCTTGGGGTCGGCTGGTGTTGCGGCCGGAACACCCGCTGGTCCACCCGCTGGAGGTCCGTCGCTGCCAAACGTATTCCGCACGTCCGTATCGTCTCGACGCCGTGGTGACGGCAGGATGGTCACCGGTACGGCGGCTGGAGCTCCATTCAGAACGATCTTCCCTTTGACCTTCGCGCCGTTCGCCTGGAAGTACGCGTCGAGCTGTTCCTTGGTGACGCGTGACGGCGGCTCAATCTGCACGACCGAGGCGCTGACCACGCCGTTCGTTCCCGGAGTCCACGCCAGCGCTTCGACGACGAGCGAATCCTTGACCGGCGCGGTGAGGAAGGCCGACGTCCGTTCGTTGAGCCATCCCGGCCGCCCGAAATCCCACGGCTCCAAATGCGCGTTCTTGAGGCCCCACTCGGTCGTGCGCTTCACTACCCAGTCGCTGGCGCCCTTGAGGTTCGGCGATCCCGTGAGGCGCGGCCCATACACGTCGGTCAACACATGCAGCGTTTTGAGGATCTGAGATCGCTCGACGGCTTCCGCTCGAATTTTCCAATAGACGTCGCGGTCGATTTTTTCCTGTTGGGCCTGGGCGAATGGCGTTGCCACGACGACGGTGACAGCCACAGCGAGGGACAGGAACTGGCGGTTCATCGGCGAACTGTAGAACAGGTGCGACGGGTGCGACAAGTGCGACGGGTGCACGGGTGCGGTGCGGTGCACAGGTGCACAGGTGCGGTGGGGACAGGTGCACAGGTGCGGTGCACAGGTGCGCAGGTGCGGTGCACAGGTGCACTGGTGCCGTGCCTGGGTGCGTTCGGGAGTCGCAGGGGCGCAGTGGCCATCACGGTGGCAGAATCTGCCCAGCCTCCGGGGCCGCTGGAATGGCAACTTCTTCGATGTCCGGCGGCGGCAGTGCGTCTCGTCTTGTGAATCCGTGTGGCACTCGCCGTGCACCGACGTCTGCGCTATGGGCGCGAAGCGATTTCAGGACCTTATCGCGTGGCAGCTGGCTCGCGAATTGCGGAAGTTTGTCAACGATGGCGGCGGTCGAGACGTTGATTTCTCTGGCGACAGCGGGCTCTGTGATCAGTTGCGGCGAGCGGCGCGCTCCGTCACCAGCGAATATCGCCGAGGGGTTCCCTTGCAATCCGTCGCACATAGAATTCGCCCGCTTCCTCGATCTCGCCGGCCGCTCGTGAGGGAGATTGAGGACGGATTCATCGAGGCTGTCGACCGCGAGTTCCTTTAACCGACGCTCAATCGGCCCGCGGCATCAATCTCGCAAACTGCGGCACCGTCTCCATCGCCCACGCTCGAAATATCTTGCTAGGAACAACCTGCCCAACAACGCGCAGTCATCCGTTCCCAGCCACCGCGCCACCTGCACCCGGGCCCCTGTGCACCGCACCCAGGCACCTGTGCACCGCACCCGGGCACCAGTGCACCGCACCCGGGCACCTGTGCCCACTCGACACCGGCACCCGCTCGCACCACCAGCACCTGTCGCACCCGTCGCACTTGCTATGATCACCCTATGCAGATCGCACAACCGGCGACCCTGAAGCCGGGCGTGACTGTCGACGCGTTGCCAGGACCGCGGCCGTCGGACGCAGCGACCGAGGCTGGGACGCGCCTGGTACGTGGCCGCGCGTTGATTTTCTGGGACCCGCGAACGCCAGGGAAGAAGCTCGACGCGATTGACACCGATCAGATCACCCCGGCAGGGGATTGCGTGTCAGAGAGTCTCGACACGCTCGACGAGCGGTGGAAGGCCGGCTCGTTCCGCTATCTGATGCCTGACTTTCGCAAGCGCGTTCACGCCGGCGAGACGTTTGTGATCGCCGGCGATCGCTTTGCGATTGGCTCGTCGCGAGAGATGTCTCCCGCCGGGCTCAAAGCGATCGCCGAGGAAGTTGGGCTCGAGATGGTGGTCATCTGCGCCAACAACATGGGCGACATTTTTCGTCGCAACGCCTTCAACCTCGGCCTGCACGTCGTCCAAAGTCCCGAGGCGGTGGCCGATGCGCGCGATGGCGACGAGTTCAGCTTCGACCCCGTCACGCGGCGCCTCGAGAACGTTACTCGAGGCCAGCGGTACGAACCCGTGCCGCTGACCGCCAAGGAAGACGAGATTCGACGAAGCGGCGGCATCTTTGCGATTGGTCGTCGCGAGTTCAAGTCCTCGGTGACCCGGCAACCGTTGGTGGAGTTTCCCGACGCCGAACGGGCCCGTGGCATGTCTACGACCGAGCAGATCATCTGGGCGCATCGGGTTGACAAAGACGCGGACGTCAAGCCAGGCAACACGCTCCGGGTCTACGCCGATCTGCTTCCTGCGTCGGATGGCACGGCCCCTTTCTCGATTCACACGTTCAATCAGATCACCGGCGGGAACACGATTGACCCGCGGCAGGCAGCGATTGCCAACGACCACTTCGTCTTTACCGGGAAGCAAGACGACGACAAGCAGACGGCGATTGGGCGTCAGTTTGCGGCGCATCACGGGATTGAGAAGCCGTACTACGCAACACCTGGCGACGGCATCTTTCACTTCTACTTTCCGGAACAGGGTCTCGTGCTGCCGGGCCAGTTCATTCCGGGGGCGGACTCTCACTCGCGCGCCTACGGTGCGTATGGGGCAGTCGGCATTGGCGTCGGATCGACCACGCTCGGCTTTGGCTGGTCGACCGGCTACATCTATTTCACGATGTCGAAGCAGCGGCGCGTGCGCTTCACCGGTAAGCTCCGCCCGTGGGTCACGGGCAAGGACATCGTTCTCGAGTTGCTGCGCCGCTGGGGAGCCCCGCAGTCGCAGGGGATGTCGGTGGAGCTTGTGGATTTGAGCCAGCAGCTGCCGATGGCCTATCGCAATACGATCGCCAACATGATGGCTGAGGCCGAAGCCTTGAACGGCGTGTTTGCGCCCGATGAGATCACCTATGCCTGGTATCGCGCGAAGGGGATGACGAGCCTTCCGTACCCGGCCATCGCGTGTGGAGCGGATGCCGTCTTCGCCATCGACGAAGAGCTGAGGCTCGATGCGGTGGACGCGATGATTGCGAAGCCGTTCAGTCCGGGAAATGCGTTTCCGGCGGAGGAAGTGGCGCGCGAGCGGATCACGTTCGACAAGGCGCTGATCGGGTCGTGCACGAACGGCAGCTACGACGATCTGCTGTCTGCGGCGCTGGTCCTCCAGGCCGCTCGTGCGCGCGGGCTGCGGAAGGCCATGAAGGAGTTTGTCGTGTTTCCGGGATCGGGTGGGGTCAAGCGGCAGATCGAGCAGCCGGATCCACGACTGGGCGGCGAGTCGATCGCCGATGTCTTTCGCGAGTCGGGTGGCGTGATTCGGCACTCGTGGTGTGGCCCGTGTTTTGGACAGGGACAGGATGCGCTTGCGAAGGGTCAGCGCGCGATCACCTCGTTCAATCGGAACTGGCAGAACCGGATGGGCCTGGGCGGCGAAGGCTACCTGGCGAGTCCGTCGGTGGTCGCGGCGTCTGCGCTCGTGGGTTACATGGCGCCTCCGAGCGAGCTGGGACTGGAGTGGGACGCGGAGAAGTACGGGCTATAGGCCGCGTACGCGCGGAAGGCCTCGCCGCTTTGCGGCTCGGAAGGCCGGGCCCCGCCCGGAAAGCGCGCTCGCTCCGCTCGCGCGAATGCGAAGACCAAGTCCGAACGAGCAACGCGAGTTCGGCCTTCCCGCCGTAGGCGGGCCGCCGCCGACGAAGGAGGCGCATTCCGATCGCCGAAGTCGCGCGGCCTTCGGTTACTATTCCACCTCGACCACAGTCGCGGTCTGTCCATCCTCAGCCCTCGGGCGCATAATCGCGTCAGGGAGGCGACCGATGGCTGAAACCACTCAACAGCACAAATGCGCGCATCCCAGTTGCGAGTGCAAGGTCCCGGCGGGCACGAAGTACTGCAGCGAGTACTGCAAAAAGGCGCCCGAGATCGAGCTGCACTGCAACTGCAAGCACCCCGACTGTCCGCACGTTTGATCACCGTTGCGCCGCGGTTCCGCCGCGGCCCTCGCGGCGGAACTGTCGTCTTGCGGCCCGCGTTACAAGTTAGACGTTCAAAGTCGAAGCTATGGCACTGATCCGATTGATCTGTTTGTCTCTGTGTCTCTGTGCCTCTGAGGCCTCGTTCGCTGATTGCGCAGGCACCCGAGGCAATTTGGCCTGGCGCGAAGTACGACCCGGCGATTCCGACGTTGCGACAAGTGGTCGGTCACGACCATGGTCTGGAGATCACGCCGCCAGACCAGGTCGGCGTCTACTTGCAGGCGCTGGCCAAGGCGGCGCCGACGCGAGCCAAGCTGTTCGAGTACGCGCGCACGTGGGAAGGCCGACCGCTGTGGGTGATGGTCATCGGCAGTCCCGAGCGTCTCGCCAAGCTCGATCAGGTCAAGGCCGATCTGCAACGGCTGGCCGACCCACGGACGCTATCCGGCGGTGATGCCGATCGGCTCGTGCGCGAGCTGCCGGTCGTGACCTGGCTGTCGCATGGCGTCCACGGCAACGAGATCTCGTCCTGCGGATGCGGCACTGTTCGAGGCCTACCACCTGCTGGCCGCGCAGGGCGATGCCGACGTCGCCACGGTGCTGCGCGAATCGCTGGTGTTGATCGATCCGATGCAGAACCCGGACGGCCGCGCACGCTTCGTGTTTCAGAACCTGCAAGGCCGAGCGGCGCTACCGGACGCGACGCCGTACAACGCTGAGCACGACGAGCCGTGGCCGGGCGGCCGATCGAACCACTACCTGTTCGACATGAACCGCGACTGGTTTGCCCAGACCCAGCCCGAGACTCGAGGACGCATCACGCTGGCACGCGAGTACTGGCCACACGTCACGGTGGATCTTCACGAGCAGGGCGGCGACAACACCTATTACTTTGCGCCACCAGCCGATCCGCTCAATCCGCACATTACCAAGAGTCAGGTGGCGGCGTTCGAGTTGTTCGGCCGCGCCAACGGCGCGCGCTTCGACGAGCGCGGATGGCCCTACTTTATTCGCGAGGTCTACGACTCGTTCTATCCCGGCTACGGCGAGTCGTGGCCGATTTTCCACGGATCGATCGGCATGACCTACGAGCAGGCGTCGGCACGCAGCCTGTCGTTTGCGCGCAGCGACAACACGGTGCTGACGTATCGCGATGGGGTCATGCATCACGCCAACGCCGCGCTCGTCACGGCCATCACCGCCGCGAAGAACCGCGAACGGCTGTTGCGCGACTTTCTTGCATACCGTCGCACGGCAATCTCCGAAGGCGAGAAGAGCCCGGCTCGCGAGTACATCCTCGTGCCCGGCCACGACCCGACGCGCGCCGACAGGCTCGCGCAGAATCTGGCTACCCAGGGCATCGAAGTTCGTCGAGCCGAGGAAGGCTTCAAGATCGGGACGCGACAGGTGGCGGCTGGCGCCTACCTCGTGTCCAACGCGCAACCGAGTGGCCGATTGATCAGGAACCTGCTGGATCCGAAGACGGACCAGCCGGAGGCCTTCATCAAGAAGCAGGAGGAGCGACGGGCGCGACGACTGCCCGATCAGATCTACGACGTCACGGCGTGGAGCCTCCCGTTGCTGTACGACGTCGAGATCGCAACCAGTCCATCCGTCATCTCGGCGCGATCAACCAGTGTGCCGATGACCTACGACGCGCAACCCGCGGCCCGGACGTTGGGGCAAGGCAAAGTGGGCTATCTGATGCCGTGGGGCACGGCGGCCGCGGCGCTCACCGCCGACGCGCTGCGACAAGGACTGCGCGTGCACCACGTGGGCGGCGCCTTCACCCTCAACGGTCGGCCGTATCCAATCGGCACTGCGCTGTTTCGCGTCGCGGGCAATCCGTCCGATCTGCACGCCAAGCTCACGGCCTTGGCGACGCGACACGGCGCCGAGATCGTCCCCATCGATTCGACCTATGTCGAATCTGGCACGTCGCTGGGCAGTAGTGACGTCGCGTTTCTCAAAGCGCCACGCGTGCTGCTCGCCTGGGACACCCCGACCTCGTCGCTCTCCGCGGGCTGGACCCGCTACGTGTTGGAACGTCGCTTCGGTCAACCGGTGACGGCCGTCCGCACCAACTCGCTCGCCCGCGCCAACCTCGCTGACTTCGATGTCGTCGTGCTGCCATCGGGAGGCTATGGCGGTGCGATCAACGAAGCCGTCCTCAATCGCTTGAAGGACTGGCTGCGTGCGGGTGGCACCTTGATCACATTGGCGGAGGCGACGCGCTGGGCAACCGGCAGCACCGTCGGTCTCCTCGATACGCAGCTGCTGCTCAAGGACGGGAAGCCCGACACAGGTGCGACCGGTGCGGCAGGTGCGCCGGGTGCGCCGGGTGCGCCGGGTGCGCCGAGTTCGGGGGGTGGGGCGGGTACGGCAAGTCCTGGGAATGCGAGTGCTTCCGGAGCCAAGCCGCCGTCAACGCCGGTCTTCGATTACGACAAAGCGATTCAACCCGATCGTGAGCGACCAGCCTCGCAGCCCGGCGCCATCATGTATGTCACGGTCGACACCGACCACTGGCTCAGTGCCGGGCAAGACAGTGAGACCCAGGTCATGATCGAAGGTCAGCGCGTGTTCGCGCCGATCAAGCTCAACAGCGGACGAAACGTGGGGATTTACGGTAAGAAAGAGCGCTTGATCGCCTCGGGGCTCATCTGGCCCGAGGCCCAGGATCTGCTGGTCCAGAAGGCGTTTCTCATGCATCAGCCATTTGGTCAGGGCCACGTCATCGGATTTGCCGAGGACGCCAACTATCGCGCATACACTGAGGCGTCGATGCTGCTCTTCATGAACGCCGTGTTGCTGGGGCCGGGGTACTAGGGGTCAGGTCACGAGTTATACGAGTTGGAAAGGAACACGCAGATGGTTATCGCCGATCGCGAGTGGAGACGCATGGTGAAAAGTTTGGCTCTGTGTCTTGGTGTCTCGGTGGCGCTCTTGAGCTCGCGCGGCAGCGCACAAGCCCCCGCTGGCCAGCCGTACTATCCGCCGGCTGGCAACTGGGCGCGTAAGGCGCCAGCGGACGTCGGAATGGATGCGGCCAGGCTCGAATCGGCGATCACATTCGCCAAGGCGCACGAGACCAGCTGGCCTCGTGACTTTTCCACACAGGAGAAGATCTTCGGATCGCTTCTGGGTCCCATTCCCAAGGCGCGCGCAGCCACGAACGGCGTCATCATCCGCAACGGCTATGTCGTCGCTGAATTCGGCGAGACGAATGCGGTTGATCCCACCTATTCAGTCGCCAAGAGCATGCTGGCGACCGTCGCCGGCGTGGCGGTACGCGACGGCCTGATCAAGGACCTCGATGCTCCCGTGGGATCGCAGATCAAGGACGGCGGTTACGACACCCCGCAAAACGCCAAGGTGACCTGGCGCCAGCATCTGCAGCAGGAGACCGAGTGGGAAGGTGAGATGTGGGGCAAGAAGCACGACTTCGTCGGCACCGTCGCCTTTGGTGATGGCGAACGCAAGCCACGCACGCTGCAGGCGCCCGGCACGCACTACGAATATAACGACGTGCGCATCAATCGCTTCTCGCTGTCCATGCTGCGACTCTTCAAGAAGACGATCCCCGATGTGTTCCGTGACGAGGTGATGAACGTGATCGGCGCGTCGAACACGTGGCAGTGGATTCCGTATAAGAACAGTTTCGCCGACGTTGACGGCAAAAGGCTCGCTTCCGTGAGCGGTGGCACGCGTTGGGGCGGGGGCGTGTGGATCAACTCCTGGGACATGGCGCGCTTTGGCTATCTCTGGCTCCGCAACGGGCGCTGGGGCTCGAAGCAGATCATCCCGCCGGCGTACGTGAAGATGGCGCTGATGCCCAGCGCGCATGGCCCGGACTACGGGTTCCTCTGGTGGCTCAACACGAAGAGTGGAGCGAAGACGCTGCCGACGAATGTCCTCCAGGCCCAGGGTGCGGGCAGCAACACCATCTTCGTGTCGCCCGACCACGACCTCGTGATCGTGTGGCGGTGGCACGGGGGAGGGAAGGAGGAGTTCTTCCGTCAGGTGATTGCGTCGATTCAGCCGACGACGAGTCAGCAGTAGCACGTCACCCGTCCCACCATTGGTCCCGCAATCTCGAGGCGAGTCGCGGGACTCTTGTTGACAATCGACAAGAGATGGTCGATGCTCTCTTGTCGATACTCGACAGGAGTCCCAATGCCTCGCTTCCTCATCCTCGTCGTTGCCCTCGCGCTGGTGCTGCCGCCGCAGGCGGCGGCACAATCCCCGGCCGCCGCGCCAGGCGGTCTGCTGATGAGCACCGCAGAACCTCGCTGCCGCCGCGAAGGACCCCTCCCTCGTCATCCTCCACGTCGCCGACCGCCCATCGGCCTTCGAAGAAGCACATATTCCCGGCGCCCGTTTCGTCCGCTACGGTGACTTCGCCATCGATGGCGACCAGAGTGTCGGCTCCGAGCTCCCGCCGGTTGCAGAGGCCAAACGCGTTTTCGAAGCCGTCGGCGTGTCCAACCATTCACGGGTCGTCGTGTACGCGGCCAGTCCCGTCACCGCAGCCCGCGCGTTTTTCACCCTCGACGCCATGGGCCACGACAACGTGGCGATTCTCGACGGCGGGCTTCGCGCCTGGCGCGACGAGAAGCGTCCCATCGAGACCGGGCCCGCGAAGCAATCGCCCAAGGGCGAGTTCACGCCGGTCTTGAACGCTGCGCGCGTCGCGACTGCCCAGCAAATTCAGCAACTGATGCCGACCGCGAGCATCGCGCTCGTTGACGTGAGGCCGGATCCCGAGTTTCTCGGCACCGATGGCGGCATGGGCGGCATGCACGCCGCCGGTCACATTGCCGGTGCCAAGCAGTTGACGTGGAATGAACTCGTCGGGCCCGACGGCCGCTTCCTGCCACGCGATCAACTGCAGGCAAAGCTGACTGCAGCGGGCGCGACCAGCGGTAAGCCGGTGGTGGCGTACTGCATGGTCGGCATGCGCGCATCGGTCGTGTACTTCGTCGCTCGCCACATCGGATACGACGCCAGGCTGTACGACGGATCGATCGTCGACTGGTCGATGAAGAAGCTGCCGGTCACTAAGGGCAGGTAGGGCAGGTAGGGCAGGTGGGCTCATGAGGAAATCGAAGCTGGACCTCCTGCAGGGCACATTGGACCTGTTGGTCCTGAAAACCCTCGCGATCGGCCCGATGCACGGTTGGGGCATTTCGCAGCGCATTCAGCAGATCTCCGAGGACGTGCTCCGCGTCAATCAGGGCTCGCTCTATCCGGCACTCCATCGTCTCGAGTCCGCAGGGTGGATCGATGCTGAATGGGGTGCCTCGGAGAACAACCGGCAGGCGAAGTTTTACCGGCTCACCAAGACCGGCTTACGCCAACTGAAGGACGAGACCGCGCAGTGGGAGCGCATGGCAGGCGCCGTGGCTCGCATTCTGTCGGTCGAGGCATAGCGAGGCTCCGCCTCAGACCGTCGAGCGATGTGTGGCGCGGCCTTGCCTCGCTAGTGGCAGTGTTGGTTTTCCGCCTCCCCACCCCACCACGCACAAGACGCGTGGCGGGGCCCGGTCCGGCGGGCAGCTTCGAGGTGGTCATATGTGGAAGCGGATCCGGCACAAAGGTCGTGCGGTGCGCGATGGCGCGGGCATGGATCGAGAGCTCGACTCCGAGGTCCGTTTTCACCTCGACATGGAAGCACAGAAGCTGATTCGGCAAGGGAGATCGCCCCAGCAGGCTCGCGACGAAGCCTTGAGGAATTTTGGACCCATGACCAAACACACGGAAGAAGCGCGCGACGCTCGCGGCGTGACGTGGTTCGAAGAGCTGGTCGCCGACCTGCGCTACGGCGCGCGCACGTTGCTCAAGAATCCTGGTTTTGCGCTGCTGGCCGTTCTGACACTGGGCTTGGGGATTGGCGCCAACACCGCCATCTTCAGTGTCATCAACGGCGTGCTGCTCAAGCCGCTGCCCTACGAGAACGGCGATCGGCTCCTGCTCATCCGGCAGTCGGTTCAAAGCGGTACCCAGCCGAACTTCAATGTCTCGATCAAGGAGCTCTACGACTACCGCGCTCAGCTGGCCAGCTTTGATGGCCTGGTCGAGTTTCACCAGATGAATTTCGACTTGCTGCGTCGAGGCGAGCCGGATCGAGTCGCGACCGGTGTGGTCTCACCCAACTTTTTCGACGTGCTCGGCATCAAGCCGCTGGTCGGGCGCACGTTCGTCGCGACAGACGATGACCATGGCGCAGAGGCCGTCCTCGTCCTCGGTCACGCATACTGGCAAACGAAGTTTGGTGGCGATCACACCATCATCGGGCAGGTCTTCGAGATGAACGATCGACCGCACACGGTGGTGGGAGTGCTGCCGGCCGTGCCGCATTATCCCAACGAGGTCGATGTTTACATGCCGACGTCGGCCTGCCCGTTTCGGTCTGGGGCCGAAGCCAACATCGAATCGAACCGTCGATTGTTCCCCGCCCTGCAGGTGTTTGGCCTTCTCAAGCCCGATGCCTCCACGCAGACCGCGGCGACGGAGGTCGCCACGGTCGCGCAGCGCTGGACACAGGACTTTCCACAGGTCTATCGCCCGGCTCTTGGTTTCCAGGCGCGAACCGCGAATGTCCTCGAGCAACTGACGTCGGGTGCGCGTGAGCTGCTTCTGATTCTCCTCGGCACGACTGGCCTGGTGCTCCTCCTGGCGTGTGCGAACGTTGCCAACCTCACGATCGCGCGCATGCTGCGCCGCGATCGAGAGTTGGCCATGCGCAGCGCGCTCGGCGCTGGACGCTGGCGTCTCGTGCGTCAGTTGTTGACCGAGAGCACGTTGCTGTCTGTGGCCGGAGGCATCGTCGGGCTGCTGTTCGCCTGGTCGACCGTCGACATGCTGACGCGATTCATCGGTCGCTTCACCGCTCGCACGGGTGAGATCAATCTCGACCCAGGGGTGCTGCTCTTCACGGTGCTCGTCTCAGTCGTGACCGGCCTCGTGTTCGGCACGTTCCCGGCTCTCGCCTCGCGCGTTGATTTGGTTGGCGCGCTGAAGTCAGGCGGCAAGGGCACCAGTGACGCCGGTGGCGGCCGTCGCCTTCAGAGCGCGCTGATCGTGGCGCAGGTCGCGGTTTCGGTCGTGTTGCTGGTGGGCGCCGGCCTGCTGCTTCTGAGCTTTTACCGGCTACAGAACGTCGATCCCGGCTATCGAGGCGACCGCGTGATGTCGGCGCAGATCTTCGGAAACTTCACCAAGTATCCCGATGCGCAGTCGCTGCGCCGGTTGTACGTGTCAGTGCTCGAACGACTGGAGAGCTCTCCGGGTGTCGTCTCGGCTGCGATCACCAATGGTGTGCCGCTGGCAGGTTTTCAGCCGGGCCAGACGCGGTTTCAAGTACAGGGGAAGACCTACGACACGCCTGAGTCGCGGCCGGCTGCCGACGTGCGTGTCGCGAGCACCAGGTACTTCGACACGCTCGGGATCCCGATTCGTCGGGGTCGCGGGTTCACCGAGCTCGATCACGAGAACGCGGCCGCGGTCGTGATCATCAATGAGACGTTGGCCAGGCGAGAGTGGGAGGGCCGCGACCCCATCGGCATGGAGGTCTCGGCCAACAACGGCCAAACCTGGGCGACCATCGTGGGTATCGTGGCCGACGTCAAGACATTCGGGCTCGACCGGGACTCGGTGGCACAGGCCTACATCCCGCTGCGGCAATCGAATGGACTGGCTGGCACCGCGCTGGTTCGCATGACAGGCGACCCATCGGGTGCAACCTCCATCATTCGCGCCGCCGTGCACGGCATCGATCCCGATCTGCCGATTGAAAACGTCCGCACGCTCGACGAGATTCGCGACACAGCACTGGCGACACCGAGGCTCACGGCAACGCTGCTCACCGTATTTGCGGCGCTCGCGCTCCTTGTCACGCTCACCGGCATCACGGGCGTCATTGCGCAGTCTGTGTCGCAGCGCACACAAGAGTTCGGCTTGCGAATGGCGCTCGGTGCGAGTCAGAACAGCGTCTTGACGATGGTCGTTCGGCAAGGGTTGTTGCTGGTCGGCATCGGGCTGGTCGCAGGGATTGCGGCCGCCTTGGGCCTGGCGCGGTTGCTGGAGAGTTACCTGTATCAAACCAGACCCGCCGACCCGCTGACGTTCGCGGCGGTCGCGGTTGCGTTTGTGATCGCGGGCACAATCGCCTGCCTCGGCCCGGCGTGGCGTGCGACGACGGTGGACCCGATGCTGGCGTTGAGAGGGGACTAGCGCGGGCGGAACCCGTCGGTTACAAGTTACAAGTGACGAGTTACAAGCGCACCAACTTTGAACTTGTAACTTGTGACTTGTAACTCCCAGTCTACTGCGTGGTCGGGACGCGATCCAGCCGTTCGATCGTCGCCGTGGACGGGCCACGCTTCTTGCGCAGCGTGGCTGAGACCTGCTCAGAGCCTCGCATCACACGCAGAATGTTCTGACCGAGAATCTTCTTGATGTCCTGGTCCGTGTAGCCGCGCCGCAGCAGCTCCCCCGTCAGGTCGGGATACTTGGAAACGTCCTCGAGTCCCTGCACGACACTGCTGATCCCATCGAAATCTCCGCCCAGGCCGATGTGATCGATCCCGGCGACCTTTCGCACGTGGTCGATGTGATCGGCGACCTGCGAAAGCGTGGCGCGCGGCTCGGGATTCTCGGCGCGCCAGCGCTCCATTGCTGTCGCGACGTACGCGTCGTTGTTCGGAAATTGCGCGCGTGCGGATTGTTGCGCTGCTTGCTGTTTCGTCCCGTGATCGGCAACCTCCTGTGAGATGAAGCCGGGGACAAACGTGATCATCACGACGCCGCCGTTCTTGGGCAGCATTTGCAGCACGTTGTCTGGAACGTTGCGGGGCACATTACACAGGGCCTTGGCTGAGGAATGCGAGAAGATGATTGGCGCCTCACTGACCCGAATCGCGTCCTCCATCGTGTCTGGCGAGACGTGACTGAGGTCCACGAGCATCCCAAGCCAGTTCATCTCGCGCACGACCTCTTCGCCAAACGGCGAAAGGCCGCCCAGCACGGGTTTGTCGGTCGCGGCGTCTGCCCACGGCACGTTGAGGCCGTGCGTGAGCGTCATATAGCCGGCGCCAAGGGCGTGCAGCATCCGCAGCGTCGCCAGCGAACTGTCGATCGAATGTCCGCCCTCCATGCCGATCATCGATGCGATCCGCCCGCTCTTGAACACGCGCTCGACCTCCGCTACCGTGCGCGCCGTCGCAAACGCCTGGGGCCACCGTTGAACCATGCGGTGGACGATGTCGATTTGTTCGAGCGTCGCGCGCACTGCCTCCTTGCCCTGCATGGATGAGGGCACGTAAACCGACCAGAACTGCCCGCCGACGCCGCCCTGTCGGAGGCGCGGGATGTCGGTCATGAGCGCCGGTACGCTCCCGGTGATGTCTGCCTTCGAGAAATCGCGACCGACATCGATCCCGCGCAGCGCCCAGGGATAGTCGTTGTGGCCATCGATGAGCGGCACTTGCTTGTGCAGTCCGCGCGCGCGCGCGACGAGGTCGCCTTGCGCGGCCGTGTTGATCGGTAGAGTCGAGATAATGGCCATGAGTGCGAGTGGGGTGAGGAAGCGGGCGAGCATGGACCGAATGTTAGCGGATTCAGGGTTCCAAGGTTCCAAGGTTCCAGGGTTCCAGGTGTTCAGAGGTTCACTGGTCTAACGGTGGAACCGCGGAACTCGCATCCAGATCATTGGCCGCCGAGTTTCACGACGCCGGCTGTTTGCGGAGCGAATCGTGTGGAGCACGGCGTCCTGATCACGAAAAATGCGGCGCAGGCGAGTGACAGGGCTTGGGGATGGGGGTCCCCAAGCCGCGTTCCACTGTCGAGACGCCGGAGCCGCATTTTTCCGCCGTGCGGAACCGGTTTGTGGAGCAAATGGCCGGCGTCGTTCAGGTGGCCGTCGCCGCCGCTTTTTCCGCACGTTAATTAGTTCCGCGGATAGAATCGCGCCGTGGAGGGCGCGATGAAGAAACGGAGCTGGTGGGTAATCGGATTGGCGGGCTTCATGGCCTTGACGATGGCCGTGGCTGAGGCGCAGCGCCCGAGCCAGGGCGCCGAGCCGACGCTGACGCCGCTCTCAACGCCGGTTGCGAAACCTGACGCGCGGGTCATGAAACTGAAAGAGACCGTCAGCGCCGACGTGCTCGCGAACTTCGACCTCGGGCAGCAGATGGTCGACATGGTCTTCAGCTTCGGTGAGCTGGGTTTTCAGGAATTCGAAACCCAGAAGTACCTCACCGGCATCCTCAAGCAGAACGGCTTCACGATTGAGACGGGCATCGCCGGCATCCCGACCGCGTGGGTAGCCAAGTACGGGTCAGGCAAGCCCGTCATCGCGCTCGGGTCGGACGTCGACGGCATTCCGCAGGCATCGCAAAAGCCCGGCGTGGCCTATCGCGATCAGATCGTCGACGGCGCGCCGGGGCACGGCGAAGGGCACAATTCGGGCACGCCACTCAACGTGCTCGCGGCCATAGCGGTCAAGCGAGTCATGGAGCGCGAGAAGCTTCCCGGCACCATCCTGATCTGGCCCGGCGTGGCCGAGGAGCAATTGGGGACGAAGGCGTACTACGTGCGCGCCGGACTCTTCAAGGACGTGGACGCGGTGCTCTACAACCACGTCGGCTCGAACCTTAGCACGGGGTGGGGTGATGGCGGCGGCAATGGGCTCGTGTCGGTGGAATACACCTTCGACGGCGAGACCGCGCACAGCGCAGGCGCCCCGTGGCGCGGGCGATCGGCACTGGACGCCGTCGAGCTGATGAACGCCGGCTGGAACTATCGACGGGAGCATCTGCGCCTCCAGCAGCGATCGCACTACGTCATCACCAACGGCGGTGACCAGCCGAACGTTGTCCCACGCAATGCGAGCGTCTGGTATTACTTCCGCGAGACGACCTACGAAGGCATCAAGAACATGTGGGAGATCGGCGACAAGATGGCTGAAGGCGCGTCGCTGATGACGAACACGAAGTGGTCGTCCAAGGTGCTGGGCTCGGCGTGGCCGTCGCACATGAACCGCACGCTCGCCGAGACCATGTACGAAAACATCACCGCCGTCGGGCTACCGCAGTGGACGGAGGCCGATGTGCAGTTGGCCAAGGCCACGCAGAAGGAACTGAACGTGCCCGAGAACGGTCTTGCCACCAAGATCAACGAGCTGCGCGGCCGCGAGTCACAGCCAGACGAGGACAAGCGCGGCGGCGGCTCGGACGACATCGGCGACATTTCGTGGACGTTGCCCACCGTGTCCTTGAGCTTCCCGGCGAACTTCCAGGCCGGTCCGGGACACAACTGGGCCAACGCCATCGCCATGGCCACGCCGATTGCTCACAAGGGAACCGTCGCCGGCGCGCGCGTCCAGGCAATGACGGTCGTCGATCTGCTGATGAGACCTGACGTGCTCGCGCAGGCGCGTGAGTACTTCGACAAGGTGCAGTCAAAGGATCGGAAGTACACCCCGCTCATCCGGCCGCAGGACCAGCCGGCGATCCACCTGAACAAGGCCATCATGGACCGCTATCGGCCGGAAATGCGCAAGTTCTACTTCGACCCGACGAAGCACAAGACGTATCTGGATCAGCTGGGGATCAAATACCCGACGGTTCGTGGTGCGACGACCACACAGGCCGAGCCACGCTGAAGTTCGCGGCCCGCAAAGGTCGGACGCTTGCGCGGTGGAGTGGTCAAGTTTCCAGTGTGAGGGTTGGCCGCCGACAGGACCCGCCTTGAGGTAACTGGAACGGCATCTGCATTCTTGGCTACACTGCTAGAGCACCGATGGCGTTCTTCCGTGCTCGCCTCGTCTGGCTTGCGGCGCTGACCCTGACCTTTCAGCTTGGGGTGACGCTTGCGGCCGCGACGGCAGCCTGCTGCAAGCCTCAGGGTTCGATGGCTGCTGCCAAGGGCCAGATGCCGTGTTGCAAGGAAGGCGGGCCCGGTCATGTCTGTCCGCTCCCCGCGAAGAAGCCGCTGCCGGTCGGCACTCCGGTGATGGAATCGTGCTGCGATATCGAGCAGCAGATTCTCGCCGCCCTGCTCGGATTTGCCGGTATCCCCGAAGCATCCAGGTACCTGCGCTGACAGTGCCACAGTTGGTCCTGAACGTTCTCCCGCTGTCTGAGCAGCCCATCGCGCTCGTTCGTCCGCCCGATTCGCCACCACCCCGCACGTAGCTCCTTCAGCCTGGCTCGATGCCGGCTGTGACGTCCCGTGTCCGGGCCCTCGTGCCCGAAGGAGCTGGATCATGTCGTTCTTCGTTGAGACGAGGCGCTGTCGCGTCCTCGTCAGCTCGTTCGTTCTCGTTGGATTGATCGTTGGTGTGCCTTCGATTGCGAGGGCGCAAGCGGTGGCAACGTCGGCGGCCCTGGCGGGTCGTGTCCTGGATTCGAGCGGGGCGCCCGTGCCAGGCGCGTCCATCGTTGCAACCCATCTCGCGCGATCGCAGAGCCGGCAGGCGGTGTCCGATGACCGCGGCGACTATCGGTTTCCGTTCCTCGAAGTCGGCGTGTATCGCGTTGACGTGAAGGTTGACGGGTTTGCTCCAGTATCACGACAGATCGAGCTGGCCGTCGGCACCGCCATCGATCTGCCGATCGTGTTGAGCGTCGCCGGCGTCACCGAATCGCTGTCGGTCACGGGCGCGATGTCGAGCGTTGACATCGCGCGTCAGGAAGTGGCCGAGCGGGTTTCGCCGACCGAGATTTCAGCGTTGCCCCTCAACGGTCGCAACTACCTGGATCTGGCGTTGCTGGCGCCCGGCGTCAATCGCACGAACATCCGCAACACCGAGCGCTTTGCCGAAACGTCCGCGGTGCCAGGCACTGGCCTCTCCGTGCTGGGTCAACGCAACATCGGCAACACGTTTGTGGTCGACGGCGTGTCGGGCAACGACGATGCGGCGGATCTGGCAGGGACGTATTTGAGCCAGGAAGTGATTCGCGAGTTCCAGGTCATCACCAACGGCGCCTCCGCCGAGTTCGGCCGTTCCACCTCCGGCGCCTTCAACATCGTCACGCAGAGCGGCGCCAATCGGCTCAACGGCAGCGCGTATGGCTTCTTTCGCGACGAACGCTTCGACGCGCGCAACGCCTTCGCCACGTCCCGAGATCCACTGTCGCAGCAGCAGTTCGGCGCTTCGCTCGGCGGGCCCATCAGGCGCGATCGGACGTTCTACTTTCTGAACGCCGAGCAGACGCTGAACGAGCGCACGGCGTACATATCGATCTCGGATGCGAACGTCTCCGCTGTCAATCAAGTACTGGATGGAGTTGGCTACCGCGGACCGCGCATCACCACCGGCGCGTTCACGACCGGCTACGACACCACGAATCTGTTCGGTCGAGTGGATGCACAGCTATCGGCGGGCCACCTCGTCACCGGGCGATACAGCCTGTATGACATCTCCAGCGAAAACGCGCGCAGCGTCGGCGGTCTGAATGACAGCAGCCGGGGCACGTCACTCGAGAACCGGGACCAGAGCGTCGCGTTCGCCAGCGTCGTGACGACTCCGTCGGGAGTGGTCAACGAGATTCGCGGCCAGTTCTGGCGCAGTCAGCTCGACGCGCCGGGCAACGATCTGGTTGGGCCGGCCGTGAGCATTTCGGGAGTCGCCAACTTCGGTGCATCGACTAGCTCGCCGGTCGTTCGCGACCTCGACGTCTATCAGATCAACGACACCCTGACGATTCAGCGAGGCGCACACCTGTTGAAAGGCGGCGTCGATCTCCTCTACAACAAGCTCTTCATCGGTTTCCCCGGCGCGTTGCCAGGCACGTACTCGTTCTCCTCCTCCCTCGCAAATTTCCGACAGGGCATCTACACCCAGTTCCAGCAGGCATTCGGCGAGGAGGGACAGGAGCAGGACAACCCCAACCTCGCGCTGTTCGTGCAGGACGAGTGGCGGGCGGCCGACAGTCTGACGATCAGCGCCGGCCTGCGCTACGACATTCAGGGCATCGAGGATCCGGTGCAGACGGATTGGAACAACGTGTCACCGCGACTCGGTGTGGCGTGGGCGCCCGGCAACCGGCGAACGGTCGTGCGCGCCGCGTTCGGGCATTTCTATGACCGGATTCCGCTCCGAGCCGTATCGAACGCGCTGCAGCGTGATGGGTCGAAGTACCGCGTGGCGGTCCTGTCATTCGGTCAAGCCGGAGCGCCGGTCTTCCCGAACGTGCTGCCATCGTTTCCCGCCGGACATCGTGACCGCGACGACGACGATCGATCCGGACATCGAGAATGCGCAAAGCTGGCAGGGCAGCGTGCAAGTCGAGCGCGAGCTCGCGCGAGGCGCATCCGTCACGGTCGCCTACCAGGGGCTTCGCGCCTCGAAGATCATCATGTCGCGCAACGTCAACGTGCCGACGCTCACGGCCGCACAGGCGGCAGCCCTTGGAATTCCCAACCTTGGGCGGCCTGACCCGAACTTTGCGAACATCAGTCGATACGGCAGCCTCGGTCGCTCGCAGTACGACGGTCTGACGGCCTCCGGGCGTGTGCCGCTGACGATTTGGGGTCACGCGCGCATCTCCTACACGTTCAGCAAGTCACTGGACGACGCAGGCAACGCATTTTTCAGCTCGCCGCAAGACAACTTTGACATTCACGCCGATTGGGGATTGTCGGACAACGATCAGCGGCACCGGCTCGTGCTGAGCGGCGCGATCGAAGGGCCAGTGGGGTCACGAGTCGTTGTGCTGCGCGGTTTCCAACTGGCCTGGCTGTACACATACGGCTCACCGCAACCATTCAACGTCGTCACCGGTGGCGATCGAAACAACGACACCAACGTGAACGATCGACCAGTCGGTGTCGGGCGCAACACGGGCGTGGGGTTCGACTATCACTCGTTGGATCTGCGGCTGGGCTATCGCTTCCGCATGGCGGGTGCGTCCGTCGAAGCGAGCCTCGACGCGTTCAACCTGCTGAATCAAACCAATCTGCTGTTTCCGAACAACACGTTTGGACAGGGCCTGACGCCGTTGCCGGCGTTTGGATTGGCGACGGCGGCGGCGGATCCGCGGCAGCTGCAGCTCGGGTTGCGGCTGCGGTTTTGAGGCAATTCAGTCGAGTGGAGACGTCAAAATGCAACACGAAGGTCACGAAGCACACGAAGGACTTCCTTGCATTTCTTCGTGGTCTTCGCGGTCTTCGTGCTGGATTTGTCTCTTGCTCAAGTGAGTCTCGGTGTTTTTGGAGCGAGTCGACATGAAATGCACGCCCTCGATCGTGATGCTGCTAGCAATGGCCTTCGGCGGAAGCCTTATCGCAAGGCAAACCAATTCGGGGACCGTGCAGCTTGCCATCGAGGGGCGCGTCAATGCGACGCCGTGGGTCGCCGCCCGGGGGCCCTTCGTAGCGGTCGTGTGGGGCGCAACGGCCACGGCGGGCGGAACCGATGTCTACCTTGCGGTGAGTCGTGACGGCGCCGGCACATTTGACAGCCCCGTGCGGGTCAACTCTCGACCCGGGACCGCTCGGCTTGGTGGCGAGTTGCCGCCACGGGTGGCGCTGTCGCGGGTGCAACCTGGCAGTCCCGAACCTTCGATCACCGTCGTCTGGGGCTCGAAAGATGCGACCACCGAGATCCGAAGCGCGCGGTCAATCGATGGCGGACGGACATTCATCGACGAGCGTTCCTTGAACGCAGCGGGCGCCGCCGGCGATCGCGGGTGGCATGCGCTGGCCATCGACGAAGGTGGCACGCCGCACATCCTGTGGCTCGACCATCGAGGTCTCGCCGCCCGGCCGAAGATGGCGCACGACCATCACGGCGACGGCGCGGACATGGCGCAATTCTCCAGCCTCTATTACTCGACCGGCACCGGCGAGCGCGAGTTGGCAAAGAGTGTGTGTTACTGCTGCAAGGTGGCTTTCGCGGCGGGGACCGACGGCTCACTGTTCGCGGCCTGGCGCCATGTGTACAAAGGCAACATCCGCGACATTGCGTTTGCGGCATCGCGGGACGGTGGCCGAACGTTTTCCGCTCCGAGTCGGGTCAGCGAAGACAATTGGCAGCTTGCCGGATGCCCGGATGATGGCCCGGCCATGGCCATCGGGGACGGCATCGTTCACCTCGTGTGGCCGACCGTGATCGGTGGCGAGACCCCGCAAGGCGCCTTGTTCTATGCATCAACGCGTGATGGTCGCACCTTTACGCCACGTCAACGAATCGCGACGTTGGGCGGCCCGAAGCCGTCTCACCCGCAGATTGTGGTGGGCACCAACGGTCGTCTGCTTGCGGCGTGGGACGAGGTCGTCGACGGTGTGCGTCGGGCGGCCGCACGATCGTTACGCGTCACGCAAGACGGGACGTTGGCCACCGGAGCGATTGTGTCAATTGGAGGAGCAACCGCCAGCGCCTACCCGGTGATGGCAATGACCGATCATGGCGTGGTGACCGCCTGGACGCACGGAACCGGTGCCGCCTCGGTCGTCCATGTGTCGCGACTCGCGATTCCGTAACTTTGGTGTCGGGACAGCCGCCTCAATCGCTGAATTACAATCGGGGCGTGCGCGCACCGACGGATGTCTCTCGTTTAACTGGGCTGGCCAGCCGGTTTGCGGCCTTCGTTGCCGAGCGTCATCCGCTGGCGCTGCCGGTGGCGATCGACGCGTTGGAGACGTCGCGACGAGGCAACAAGGATGAGGGTGCAGCGGCGATCGAGGCCATGCGGGCGTCATTCCGCCGCGAGCTTGCGCGCCGGCTCTATCAGATTCTCGTCGCCCCTGAAGGCATCGACGAAACCACCCCCGGCGTCACCGCCGTCAAGCGTCTCGAGCAGGCGCGCGCGGAGATCGTCGAGACGTGCGATGGGTTTCTCGCCCGCGAAGCCATTCGCTCCTCGCTGACAGCCGACGAACGTCAAGAGATCCTGCGCGGCATGGTCCTGACACGGGCCGTGGACAACCGCCTCAAACAGCTGTTCATGGGCGGCGAAGTGCGATGGGGCGAGCGTGCGTTTCAGGGCAAGGGTTTCCGATCGCTCGGCCAGGAAGCCATCTACGCCGGCGGCATTCGTCTCCGAAGAGGTCCGCGATTTCAGAAGCCTGATGGCACGTGGAACGGTGACGTCCTCGCGCCCGTCATTCGGGACCTCGGCATCACGCTCGCGATGCGGAGCGACGACGAAGCAGTGCGTCAGGTGCTGAGCGCACAGATGGGCAAGGCCGGTCCGCCAATGTTTGGCAAGGACCTCCATACCGGCGATTGGTCGTGGGGCGTGCTCCCGGCGGCCGCGCCGTTGGCGATTGGATCCCTCAGCATCGCCGGCCTCGCTCTCGGCTTCCGGCTCGAGAACTCGGGCCGCGTGGCGTTCTCCTTCATCGGCGAGGGGGGCTCGTCGCTCGGCGAATGGCACGAGGCCATCAACTTGTGCGCCGTGCGCAAGTTACCCGCCGTGTTCTGCCTGCAAAACAATCAGACCGCGCTCTCGACGCCGGTTCCGGAGAACTCGGCGACGCGTGTCTTCGCTGATAAAGCTGCTGGATACGGCATCCCAGGCATCACCGTTGACGGAACCGATCCGGAAGCCGTGGCTGCCGCTTTCACGTGGGCAGCCGACCGGGCGCGTGCCGGCGCTGGTCCGGCGTTGCTCGAGCTCATTGCCATGCGCATGTGCGGACACGCGCATCACGACGACATGCTCTATCACGGCAAGGAGTCACCGCCCTCCTGGGACTATCCGCAGTTACACGACACCGGATACGCAAACCCCGAGCAGTACGAGTTCTGGTCCAAGCGCGATCCCATCGCGCGGTACGCCGGGACGCTCGAAGCGGAAGGGATCGTCAAGCGCGGCGCCCTCGACGACATCAAGCGCTGGGCCGAGGACATCGTTGGACGCCAGGCCCAGGCGGTCGTGGCAGCGCCGTGGCCAGAGCCGCACGAGGCGGGCATCGGCGTGTTCAAGGACGAAGCCCCACGAAAGCGGATTGAGGTCCTCGACCCCGCGTGGCGTACAAGGCAACCGCACGAGGCGGCGCTGCCGAATGTCGAGCTCGGGCCGTCTTTCGACAAGAAGGGGAGCACGCTTCTCGAAGCCGTGATGCTTGGTGTCGGCGACGCGCTCCGCGCCGATTCGCGCGTCTTCGTCTACGGTCAGGATGTCGGCGGTCAATATGGCAACGCCTTTCTGTTGCTCCGCCCCCTGCTGAAGGAGTTCGGCGACCGCATCCTCAACTCCCCACTCGCGGAGGGCGCGGTCCTGGGCGTCTGCGTCGGGGCAGCGCTGGCAGGCCAGCGGCCCATCGGCGAAATGCAGTTCAACGACTTCGTCGCCACGGGATTCAATCAACTGGTCAACAACGCCGCCAAGATTCGCTACCGCTGGGGCGGCGACGTGCCGATGGTCGTGCGCATGCCGTGGGGTGGGCGGCGGTTTGCGGGGCCCTACCACAGTCAGAACACCGAGCCGTGGTTCTATCGCACGCCCGGTCTGAAGGTCGTCGTCCCATCGACGCCGGCCGATGCCCGTGCACTGATGGCTTCGGCGGTTGCCGATCCTGATCCCGTGATCTATTACGAGCACATCGCGCTCTATCGCGACCCGACGATCAAGCAAGTGCTGCCCAGCGACGCGCCTGCCGCCATCCCCATTGGCAAAGCCGCGCTCCGACGTGCCGGCTCCGACCTCGCGATGATCTCATACGGTGCCTACGTGCACGATTGTGTGCGGGTGGCGGAGAGACTTGCAGGTGATGGTATCAATGCCGCGGTCCTCGATCTGCGAACGTTGTCACCACTCGACAAGTCGGCCATCCTGGCGCTCGCACGCCACTGCAACAAGGTGTTGATCGTCCACGAAGACTCGCGCACCGGCAGCATTGGCGAAAGCATCGCCGCCATCATCCAGGAAGAAGCCTTCGAGTCGCTCGACGCCCCGATTCGTATCCTCGGCGCGCTCGACACGCCCGTCCCGTACTCGCCGCCTCTGGAGGAGTTTTATCTGGTGGGGGAGAGGGAGATCGAGAAGGCGGCACGGCTGCTGGCGGCGTACTGAGCCGGCGCATAACTGACAACTGACAGTTACAAGTTACAAGTTACAAGTTACAAACGGGTGCGCAGAAACTGCGATCCCACGGGTAGCCTCGATCGAGAAAACTGCGGTGTTGCTGAGAAGCCGCTCCCGAAATCGGCCATAAGTCACGCGGCTCGTTGTTTGCTGCAACAAGGGGCATGCGGGTTCCATCGCCTCAACGTTAGCGAACGTTGGCCCTCCAGCAACGCACCTTCACATTTGCGAAGCGAGTACTGGCTTGCTGTCCGAGACGCTTACCGGACGCACCCAGCCGGGTAATTTGGAGTCAGCTCGTCAGAGCAGCGCCATCGGCGTCTGCGAATCTGGAGGAGGCAGACGAAGCGTCGAGCGACGCTGACTTCGTGTTCAAGATGAAGCTGGCGACAAGGGAAATGAAGGAGGCCAAGTGCTGGCTCCGATTCATCGTTGCCTGCCAGCTCGCCAATCATGAAGGACTAGGCAATTTGCCGGATGAGGCACGGCAGCTGACATCGATACTCGCGACGATCATAATCAACACGAAGCGCCGAATAGAGCGGGAACGCGCGGCTAAGCGGGGTCACACAACTTAACTTGTAACTTGTAACTTGTAACTCGACAGTTACTAGTTCCAGTTGCAGTTACTTCTTCCTCCTCCCCTCCCACTCGCTCGACCCCTGGCCGAAGTTCCAGGTGCCTTTCATCGTGTCCCCGTCGACATCGCCGAGGATATACACCGTGATCGTTTGACCGCCGGCGTCGACCGTCATCGAGATGGCGAGTTTCGCCTCCTTCAGCGTGCCGGTCACGTCAATCGCGCCCTGGGGACCATCGATCGTCCCGCCCACGGTCTCGCCCTCCTGCGTGAACTTCGCCGCCGCTTCAATCGGCCCCTGCGGTCCGTTGAAGATCAGCGCCCAGTCGCCCGCAACGTTGACCTGCCTCGCCGATGGTGCCGCCAGCAGCAACGTGGCCACGACACAAGTCAGAAGCGTGCGCATAGGACCCAACTTTGAACTTGTAACTTGTAACTTGTAACTAACTGACCTCACTTACTTCGTTTCCCCACCCAATCGCCCGTCCCCTGACCGAAGTCGAAAGTGCCCTTGATGGAATCACCGTCCTGTTCCCCATCGAGTTTGATCACCAGCTGACCGTTCGGGCTCTGAACGTCGATCGTGAAAGTGAACGTCTTGCCTTTCACGCTGCCTTTGAATGGGACTTCGCCTTGCGGTCCGCTCATGGTGCCGCTCAGGGCCTCACCATCCTGTTTGAACGTAGCTGTGGCGTCCATATTGCCTTGCGGCGTGGTGAACGACACCGCCCAGGTGCCATTCAAGTCAGATTGGGCGCGCGGAGTGACCGTGACGAATGCCAATGCGACGAGCGTGCCGATGATGAGTGAGCGCATGTGAAGGTCCTCTTGGGCAATAAACAACGACTGACAACAAGGACGGGGGACGGCAGAGATTATCGACGGCCGCCGGGCGGCCGTCCACTTTATTTACGGGCGCCCGGGACCAGCTCGGTTTCGAGCCGCTTTCCGTCGCGCATGAACGCGATCTTGACCGGCTCGCCCACCTTCAGCAGTTCCAGCGCATACGTGTAGTCGTAGATGTTGGCGATGGTCTGGCCCGCGATCTCGACGATGACGTCGCCCTTCTGTAAGCCGGCCTTTTCGGCTGGTCCCCCTCCAACGACGCCGCCGAGCAGCAGACCTTTGACGTTGGTGGCGTAGTCGGGAATAGTGCCGGTGAACACGCGAACTCCGGCGCGTCCAGCAGTGTTTGTCTGCTGTTCGACCTTGGTGAAATCAGGAGCCTCCGATTCGTCGCCAATCCGTTTGACGATCGCGGTCGCGAACTCCGCAACCCGATCGAGGTCCTCGTAGTTGATCTTGTCAGCGGTGTCACCGGGGCGGTGATAGTCGGTGTGCGTGCTGGTGAAGAAGCTCAAGGACGGAACACCGGCTTGGTTGAAGCTCGCCACGTCGGTCGGTTGATACGGATCCGGCTGCAGGACAAGCTCGAAGCCGGCCGCAACGTTGGCCTGCTCGAGGATGCGCGCCCAGACGGGACTCGTTCCGGTCGCCTGCACCGTGAGCTTGTTGTCCACCATGCGTCCGACCATGTCGAAGTTGAGGTATGCGGCAAGCTCGCCCGGCGGAACCGGCGGCTTGTTCACGAACGCGTTCGACCCGATCAGGCCGATCTCCTCCGCCGACCAGAAGCCGAGGAGGATGTGACGCCGGCGAGGCGTCTTGGCGAGCGCTTCTGCGATCGCGAGGACCGCCGCCGTGCCCGACGCGTTGTCGTCGGCGCCGTAGTGAATGCGCCCGGTGTCTTCTTTACCGGCGAGCGAACTGCCGTGACCACCGCGACCGAGGTGATCGTAGTGCGCGCCGAGCGCCACCCACGGACGCTCGACGCCGTTCGTGGCCGCCGACGCAGGCAAGTACGCCACCACGTTGCGGCCGGTCTGCGTCTGGCGGACGACGGCAGCTTTCACCGTCACGGTCAGGTCTGGAACCGCAAAACCGGCAACGTGTGGATTGCCCGAGTCCATTTCCTTCTGGACGGCTTCGAGATTCTGTCCGGTGGCGGCGAAGATTGCCTGCGCTGCCTCTTTGCCGACGCTGGCGGCGACGATGCCCGATCCGGCGAGCGCGGTGTCGAACGTCATTGGAATGGTAGTGCCAGCGTTTGGTGAGCGCGGGCCCGTCACGACGATCAGCGCCTTGGCGCCTCTCTGACGCGCTGCCATCGCCTTGTAGCGCAGGTCCGAATAGCGCGAGAGAATCGCACGCGTCTTCTGATCCGCATCCTCTGGAAAGTAGCGGAAGACGAGGACGACCTTGTCCTTGACGTCGAGACCGACGTAGCTGTCGTAGCCGAAGTTCTGACTGTCGGGAACGACGAGCCCATAGCCCGCGAAGACGACCGATCCGCTTACTTCGCCGTTGTCCGAGAACGACAACGCCTGTACGTGCTCGGTCGTGTTGAAGGACTGTGGCACAGCCCCCGGCGTGGCGACGGATATCGACGATCCACCATCCTTCGTACCCGCGGTGAACTCGAACGTGTGGAAGACGCTCGCCAGTCCCGGGAGGGGCTTGGCGCCGATGCGCGTCAGCTCGCGGGCGATGTAGTCGGCGGCTCGTCTTTCGCCTTCGGATCCAGCCAGGCGCCCTTCGAGCTGGTCGGACGCGAGCGTCTGAACGTGCGTGCGCGTCTTCGACGGCGCGGGGGTGGCCGTCTGCGACTGCGATGGCAGCGCGGGCCCAAGGAGCAGGCCAACGGTGAACGCCGCGCCGCCGATGCTCCTCAGAATAGATGGGCTCATGATCGAGGTTCCCATACGAACTCAAGTGCTGCCACTATTTTCGCTGTGGCGCGCGGGCCAGCGCCGCGCGCGCCGCCTCGTGGTTCCACTGGGCGAGAAAGATCTGACCTTCGCGTCCGCCACCGCGGCTCGACGTCCACGCGATCTGTGTTCCATCCGGAGAAGGCACGGGAAGACCGTCGAAGCCATCGCTGTGCGTGACGCGAACCGGTTCCTTGACGCCGGCGATGTCCACCATGAAGACCTCGAAGTTCTCGAATCCCAGCTTGTTGGAGGCGAACAGGAGATACTCGCCCGAGGGGTGAATGTACGGCGCCCAGCTCATTGATCCAAACCGAGTCACCTGGCGTTGGTCGCTGCCGTCGAGGTTCATCGTCCACACGTCGGCGATCAGGCCTTGCTCGTCGAAGCGGCGCCAGACGATGCGTTTGCCGTCGGGTGAAAAGAAGGGACCGCCATCGTAGCCATTGACGGTTGTGAGGCGACGCTGCCCTGAGCCGTCCGCGCGCATGATGTAGATCTCGCCGAAAAAGCTCGGATCGACGTCGAGCTGTTTCTTTTCAGCCTCGCCGAGCGGGCGATTGTACGCATCTCGCATCGACGAGAACGCAATCCACTGTCCATCTGGTGAGTAACTGGCCTCCGCGTCGTAGCCGCGCGCGCTCGTCAGCCGCGTGATCGCCTTGGTCTTCTCGGCGATGATGTAGATCTCCATTTCGGGATCGTAGTCCCAGGCGTAGCGACGTTCCTTGCCCGACGCTCGAAACGCGAGCTCGTCGTCCTGAAACTGCTTCGATTTTGGATCGTGGTGGGTGGAGGCGAACAGAATCTCGTCGCTCCCGGGTCTGAAGAAAGCGCAAGTCGTCTTGCCGAGTCCCGGCGACACGCGTGTCGTCTGGCCGGTCGTCAAATCGACGATGTAGATCTGATAGAACGGATTGCCGGGCTCGCGCTCGCTTTGAAAGACGAGACGCTTGCCGTCCGGTGACCAATACCCCTCGCCTGCGCGTCGGCCTTCAACGGTCAGACGTCGGACCCGGGATAAAAACTCGCGCTCGGGGCTGCCTGCCGGCGCCTGCGCGGCCGGTGCCTGTGGGGCCGACACTGACACGATCATCGCCATCAGTGCCGCCGCATAAAAGGGGACTGTCCCCTTTCGAAAGAGTGGGCAAATCACCGAAGCTCCTGCGTACCTGGACGAAAATCCGCGACTGCGGCGAGGACCGACTGCGTCCTGCTGCCGGTCGCCGACGGCGACAGCACCGGAAATGCCGCGGCGATCCGGCCGCCGTACGCGTCGATGCCATTGTAGTCGCCGAAGAAGGCGCTCTTGTCGCAGCACTCAAAAGCGCTGACCGTCAGTGGATAGTTGACGAACGTCTTGCCGCCGTCGATGCTGCGCGCCAGGGTGACACCCGTCATCGTCCCGCTCTGGCCGCGGCGATCGTGGAACACGAGGTTGACCGCACCATCCACCGGATCAACCGCCATCCATGTGAACATTTGCGCCGCTCCTTTGGCATCGTCGTTCACGCGAACCGGCGTCGACCACGTGCGGCCGCTATCAGTCGACGAGGCGACGAACACATCGAGGTCGCCGTTCCGTTCGTCGATCCAATTCACGTAGACCGTACCTTTGCGTGCGCCCTCGCTCAAGTCGACCGACGTCACTGGCATCCCGTTGTGACGCGCGAGCCCCGGCACGGGAAGGTCCCATCCCCCCGGGGTTGCGCTCACGACCACGTCCTTCCCAAAGCTCCATCCGCCGTCAGTCGATCGATCGAACGCTATTCCCTTCGGGCCGGCCCACGCGATTAGCACGTCGCCGTTCGGACCGCTCACGGGCACTGCGCCCTCGACGGTGTTGTCGCTATCGAGCGCGTCGCCAGTGTCATCGGAGATCTCGATCGCCGTCGAAAAGGTGCGGCCGCCATCACGCGATCGCGAAAGCATGATGTGAGAGCGGTGTGACGGGTTGGTGCTGCCGTACACGTCGAAGCGCGTCCAGGCGACGTAGACGTTGCCACGATGAGGCGAGGCCGCGGCACGATCGACGCCAAGCCACGGCTTGTCTTCGAACGGCACCGCGGTGTTGATGTGGTCGATCACGGCGACACCAGGAGTCCATGCCAGGCCGTCGCGGGTCGACCGTACGAAGATGCCGCTCCACGCGCGTTCCGGGCGATCGACGCGTATGCCGTCGAAGGCGATGTAGGCGTGATAGGCCGTGCCATCTCGCCCAAAGGCAATCGCGTCGTCTCCCTGGACGCGTCCGTCCGGATTGGGAACGGCCGTCCCCTTCCATGTGTGCCCGCCGTCGAACGAGGCATAGGCGTGGTTGGTGACTCGCGGACCGCCGGGCTCGCCCGCCTGCAGCAACACCGCAATCATGTGATCCGAATTTGTCGGATTAATGGCGATTGATATTTCCGCTGGACGCCGGGCCCCCGCGGGGGTGACTTGCGAAATTCGGGGGGCCGGCGGCTTGCTGAGGGGGGCGGATTGTGCCCAGCCGGCGAGAGCCAGACCCAAAACGGCGACCACCCGAGCAGTACGCATCTCATCATGATATGCGGCGCCTGTTGTCGGCCGCCACAATCAGCGTAGGATCCCGCCATGCGTAAGACCGCGTTGATTGTGACCCTCCTGATTGCTGCGTCCGGCTCCGTCACGTCTCGTGCTGGCGACGTCCGCATGGTCGAAGTCATCGGCGAAGGCGCCAGGTTCTGGTCGCGATGGCGTGGGCCTTCCGGGCAGGGATTCGTTGCGCCTGGGAAGTACGCCAACACATGGTCACCGACGACCAACATCAAGTGGCGCGTGCCGATTCCGGGAGCCGGCAACTCTTCGCCAATCGTGTGGGCTGATCGGCTTTACGTGACGACTGCGCAGGAGGGCGGCAGCAAGCTGTCGCTCATGGCGTACGCTCGTGCAGATGGCCGCCAGCTGTGGGAGACGTTTGTTCCACAAGAGGGCGTCGAGCACGTCCACCAGAAGAACGGTCACGCGTCGGCAACCCCGGTGACCGACGGGCAAATGATTTATGCGTCCTTTGGCCGGCACGGCCTGGTGGCCTTCAACACGGACGGCAAGATCGTCTGGCATCGCAAGTTTGGTGTCATCGACAACTATCACGGACCAGCCGGCTCGCCGGTGCTCTACAAGGACCGCATCTTCCTGTATCAGGACCACGAAGGCTCTTCCGCACAGCGCGCGTTTGTCGCCGCCTTTGACGCCAAGACCGGCAAGACGTTGTGGGAGACGCCGAGATCGGAAACCGTTGGTTGGGGCACTCCTGTCGTCATCAACTCGGGTGAGCGTGACGAACTGGTGATCAACAGCCAGCGCCGAGTCGCGGCGTACGATCCCCAGACAGGTCGCGAACTGTGGACGGTTCGCGGCATGACGTTTGAGGTCATTCCGACGCCGGTTGTCGGCGAGGGGCTGGTATTTGCATCGTCTGGTCGAGCAGGTCCAACCTATGCGATTCGCCCGGGCGGCAGCGGTGATGTCACCGCCACGCACGTCGCCTGGAGTACGCCGAAGGGATCGCCATTCGTTCCGTCAGGGGTCGTGCACAACGGGTTGCTCTATTTGATCAACGACATGCAGAGCATTCTGACCGTGTACGAAGCGAAGACCGGTACGCTCGTGTATCAAGGGCGACTCGGCGTCGCACAGCGCGAAGGATTCTCGGCGTCTCCCGTCGTGGTCAACGGCGAAGTGTTTTTCACCAATGACGATGGTGAGACGTTTGTCGTGAAAGCAGGCCGGGAGTTCAACCTGCTGCATACCAACAGCCTCGGTGAGCGCACCCTCGCGTCCCCAGCACTCGTCGACGGAATTTGGTACTGGCGCACGGTGAGTAGCCTGGTGGCGGTGCAGTAAACCGTCGGTTGCCGGTTTGTCAGGCCATTCCGTGTGGCTGGCAACTGGCCGCGGACCGGTAACCGGCCGCGGGCGACCCGCGTTCTCCACGTTTCCCTCGTCCGTGGGTTACGATGCCCTCGCATGAGCGTCCGGGATGTCATCACCAATCTTCGTGAGCTTGCCGCGAGGACCAGCACCGCTGACGGCGCGCAGCGCGTGGCTTGGGGGCCGGTATGGCGTGACGCACGCGAGTGGATGCGTGCCCAGCTTGCGCTGATCGGCCTGGAGCCGACCGTGGACGCCGCTGGCAACAGCTGGGTGACCCTCCCTGGTGAGTCGGATCGAACAGTCATCATCGGAGGGCATCTCGATTCCGTTCCGAACGGTGGCTGGCTGGACGGTACGCTGAACATGCTGACAGGGTTCGAGGCGCTCCGACGATTCAAGGGTGCCACACCGCGAGTCACGCTCAAGCTCGTTGACTGGGCCGACGAGGAGGGTGCGCGGTTTGGGCGAAGCCTCTTTGGCTCGTCGGCGGCGAGTGGGAGCCTGGACCCCAGCGAAGTCCGGGACCTGGTGGACAAACAGGGCGTGCGCCTGGTCGATGCCCTGCGTGAAAACGGCGTCGATCTCGATCGGGTGGGTGCGGCCCAGCAGTCGCTCAAGGCGATCGACGCGCGCGCGTACCTGGAGTTGCACATCGAGCAGGGCCCGGTCCTCGAGTCGATGAACAAGCCGACGGCGGTTGTGATCGGCACGTTAGGGGTCGAGCGACACTTGCTGCGATTCGTCGGCCAGGCGGCGCATTCGGGATCGACGCCAATCGCGATGCGACGTGACGCCTTTCTGGCGGCGGCGCAGAGTGCGATTGCGTTTCGCGAGATTGCCAGGAAACGTTCGAAGCCCGATGCGAGAGAGGTCTGCACGGTCGGAACGGTCAAGGTCGAGCCAGGCATCGTGACGGCGGTGCCCGGAGTGTGTGAGATCTCGCTCGATCAGCGCTCACTCGACCCCGACGTTCTTGCCCAAATGCTCGCCGAAGCTCGTGCTGCCGCTTGGGTCGCGGCATCCGAGAACAACGTTCACGTCGAGTGGCGGCGAGTGTGGCGCATCGAACCACGTCGGTTCGATGCTCGACTTATCGAGCTCTGCGGGGAGGCAGTCCGAGAGGTCACGGGTGACGCGCCACGATTGCCGTCGGGGCCCTTGCACGATGCCGCCGAGATGGTGCCCCACATGCCGGTGGTCATGATGTTCGCCTATTCGACGAACGGCCTGTCGCACTGCAAGGAAGAGGACACGCCGGAGCCGTATCTCGAGAAGACCATTGAGGCATTCCTTCGGCTGGTCGACAAGACCGTTGCGACGGTGTGAGGCATGCAACTCGCGGTGCGCAAGGCCGGCGACGTCACCGTGATCACGGTCAGCGGGACCATCACCATGCTCGACGCGCCGAGCCCGTTGAAGAAGCAGGTGACCGCGCTGGTGCAGGAGGGGGCGCGAAAGTTCGTGCTCAGTCTCGGTCAGTTGACGTTTGTCGACAGTTCGTGTGTCGGCGAGCTTGTGTCGTGTTACGTACGCGTCGCGCGCGTGGATGGCACGCTCAAGCTCTCGCAGGTCCCTCGTCGCATTCACGAGCTGCTGCTCGTCACGCAGCTCAATGAGATCTTCGAATCCTTCGAAGAGGATTCAGCAGCCGTCGCCAGCTTCGGGTCTCACACGACGTAGTTTCTGCCGAACGTTCGCAAAATCAAAGGCGGATCAAAGGGGACTGTCCCCTTTTTACGGTTAACCAATGTCTAAACGACCGCCGATAGATCGCGGTTTGCGGGCGTTTGGTGGGAGGAACAGTGGCAACGGGTCAACGACCATGGCAAGAATCGCCCCCAGCGGGATGAGTTAGTTAACAATAAAAAGGGGACAGTCCCCTTAGGGCAACCGCGTGACCAGGGCGGACGCCCCGAGGACGACGACCACAGCGGCGAGCGCGTAGAACGCAGCCGCATAAGAGCCCGTGACCTCGACGCACTGCGCGAGCAGCACCGGGCCGACCGCCGACGCCAGCACCGTCATGACCTGCGCCGCGCCCTGGATGCGACCGAGATGCGCGTGACCGTACGCGCGACCCCAGAAACTGAAGAACACGACCATCACGAACCCGCCCGCCACCCCCATCGCTACCGCCTGCATCACGACATGCGCGTTCGTCGTGACATGCGGCAGGGCCGCGAGCGCAGCCCCCAACACCATCATTGCGACGACGAGCACGCTCCGCACCGATCCACGTTCTGCCCAGGCGCCGGCGACGAAATTGCCGCCCAGCCCGGTGATTGCCGTGATCGCCAACGCGTTGTGATACACGTCCGGCGTAAACCCGCGCTCCGCGAGAATCGACTCGTTGAACAAGCCGACGCCAGACGCCACCAGCCCATACAACGAGCTGGCCAGCGCGAAGATCCAGAACGCCGGCGAGGCCAGCGCTTCCGCCAACGTCCAATCTCTCGTCGCTGTTGCGATCGGCCGATCAGCCAACCGGTCGCCGTCCATCTCCTCGCCGATGCTCTCCGGCGTCGATCGCACGAGCAACCACGAGATTGGCGCCAGGACGACAATCAACGCGACGCCGATTGCTGCCCAGGCCACACGCCAACCGCTCGAGAGCACGACGGCACCGATGATGGGAAACGCGACCATGAAACCGACGCTCATCGCCAAGGCATAGGTGCCCATCGCCCACGTCAGTCGTCGACGGAACCACTTGCCGACCATCGCGAGGCTGACGATCGACAATGCCGTCTGCCCCAGTCCGCGCGTGAGGGTGACGAGCACCAACAGCGTCGTCGCCGCGGTCACTTGACTCATCACCAGCACGGCGATGCCTAGCGCGAGGGCGACGGCCGTCAACACGATCCGCGATCCGCGGCGATCGATCAAACTTCCAACGCCAAACGCGAAGAGTGCGCCGACCAGCGTCGCAATCAAGTTGATCTGGGCGTAGGCAACGCGGCTGACACCGAGATCGCGGATCAGCGGCTCGGTGATGAGCCCCAGACCTTGGGTGCGGCCCGGCAGCGTACCGACCATCGCCAGGGCGGCGACGCCCAGGACGATCCATCCGTAGTAGATTCGGCGGCCGGCTACCGTCTCGCGGCCTTCTGCGCGAAGAGCTTCGTGGACCACGCAATACTCACTGCGCCGACGGCGAGGATGCCGATGACCCGCATCCATCCGTCCGCGAAAACAACGGCGCCGTTCACGAACATGAAGAACAGGAACCCGTGGATGAAGGTGCTCACACCCCTCGAGCGAGTCTCATGACTCGATGGCGACAGCCACCACCACGTGGTGTCCGCCAGCCACACCACCAGAAAAGCGTAGTTGAAAAACACACCTTCGCCGCGAAAAACACCGGTCAGATCTCCTGTCTGCTGCGCGGTCGCGACCAGAGCAGATCTGTGACTCCAGTGGTGGAAGACGTGGAAGGCTGCCCCAACATGGACGAGCGCTGCAAGAGCACCGAGCGTCCACCACCCACGCGAACGCAGACAGATAGCCAGAGCCCAGGCGATAGTCGCGAAAGCGATCGTACCGAAGACGGCGATCTGAACCACTGTCGAGCTGAGCCCAGCAGCCGATCAGCGAGACGGGGGAGTCATCCGCGGCAAGCGCTGCTGAGCAGCGATGACTTCGTCCTCGGTAAACACCGCCGCAAAATACTCCTGACCTTCGAGGAACGTCGCCAGGTCCTTCAATGTGAGACCCATTGACTGGAGCCGCTTGGCGTTGATGTACAGCTGATTGTTGGCGGCATCCTGGTAGTACGAGACCAGCGCCTTTGCTTCTCCCTTGGGGTCGAATTTCGCGACGAGCGCGGCCACGATCTCATCGGGATAGTGACGATGGCCTGGCGCCGGTTCGGTTGGCATGCCGTGGTCGGCCGTGACCGCGACGACGCTCCGCTGTGGGCCGGCTTTTTTGTCGAGAAGCTGCAGCAGGCGGGTTATCTGTCGATCGAGCTCGGCGAGCGTCTCCTTCTGCTCAGGTGAGTCGGGTCCGTGCGCGTGCGCCGTATAGTCCGGCCCCTTCATGTTCACCATCACCAAGTCGGTCACCTCGTCGCCGCCGATGGCCTCACGCTCCATGACGGCGAGCAAAGCCTCGGCCTCGAAGCGTTGGAACGCGCTCGAGGCGCGAAACTTCGACGGATTGGAAATGTCGTGGCCCCTCCACTTGCCGTCCAACGCCTGCCAGACGGCCTTCCCGTTTAAGCCGGCAAGGGCTTCGGACATCGTGTAGCAGGTCGGGTTGGTTTCCCATCCTGCGTCTCGTGTGCTGTAGCTGGCCGCGATCACTTTGCGACCGTTGACGATGCAGGCGCCGCGTCCCACGAGCCCTGCGGTGGCCCGGATCGCGCCGCCCTGTCCGATGATGATTGCTCGCCCGTCGGTGGTGAGGTTCCACGCGTCGGCGAGCGTGAGCGCCATCAGCTCACGTGGGTCGAGCTGGTCGTAGGCTTGTTGCGACTGACCAGTCACGCGATTGAACAGGGCATTGACCGTGATGCCATGAATGCGCGGATCGCTGCCGGTGCCAATGGTCGCATGGCCGACGCCTGTCACTGTGGGCAGGGTAATGGCGCGCGCATCGGAAAACCACGCCCCCTCGCGTCGCATGCGACTGAGAGTGGGCATGACGTCGGCATACTTGTCGAAGTAGTCGGCACGCATCGCGTCGAGCACCATCACGACCACGATGCGTGGACGTGCGGCACCGGCCGCAATCGCGTTGCTCAGAACCCTACCGGTATAGGTCTGGAGCGGAGAGGCGCCGATGAGCACGCCCAATGTCGGCGCGATGTCCTGTTGTGCCGCGGCATCTTTCCAGAAGCCCTGACGGATGAACGGCGCGCCGTAAAAGAGAATCGGAATCTTCGTGTCGTAGTCCCATGGCGACCCGTGCATGAATCGGTACAGCGGATCGCGATCCGTGATGACCTCGCCCTCGCGTGGGACGACGAAGATCTGTCCGCTGCGACCCGGAAAGTAGCCACGCGCAAACATTTCCAGCCACTGCTCGCGTTGGCCTGCTGGCGCCCGAGATTCAGGTGGCACAGTAACCGTCGTCGGTGCGCTCCCGGCTTGCGGGGTGGTCGTTGCGCATCCAGCAGACCCGAGTACAGGCGATCAGCGACAGGAAGCAGGTGCTGTTTGTCATCGAGGTAGGGGTCGTCCGGACAGTTGAGGTTTGAATCTGAAGTATGTCAGAAGACCACCTCTGTCCCAATCTCGCTGTAGTCCGGCGCTACAGCTTTGTCACGGAAGTGACACGTCAGTGACTGCATCGGCACGCCATGCCCGTGCGCGTCGTCAATCCAGGCGGGACGCATTTTGCAACATGAATCGTTCGACCGAGCTTGTGCTCGGACTTCCAACAGCCCAGCACTTGCGAGGTCTCAGAGATAGAAGGAGCGTGCGATATGGCAGACAGACCGACTGCGATGACCCCGGCGCGAGAGGAACGTCGTACCGGACTGAGCCGACCGCTTGGCTGGGGCGGCAATCCTTTCAGAGCGATGCAGCGCTTATCGGAGGAGATGGATCGGATGTTCGACGACTTCGGGTTCGGCGGGCGATTGGGGGCGCCGTTCTGGAGAGAGACCGGCGGACATCTCTGGGCCCCCGAAGTCGAAGTCTTTCAAAAGAACAACGAGCTGACGATCAGGGCCGATCTTCCAGGATTGAAGCGAGATGAGGTGTCGGTGGAAGTTGCTGATAACGCCGTGACGATTCAGGGCGAGCGTAAACGAGAGCATGAGGAAGAGCGCGAGGGCTACTATCGGACTGAACGAAGCTATGGCAGCTTCTATCGGGTGATTCCGCTCCCCGAAGGCGCGATCAGCGACCAGGCGAGGGCTACCTTCCGTGACGGTGTGCTCGAAATCACGATGCCAGCTCCACCGACGTCGAAGGGCAGACGCCTCGAGATTACTGAAGGGGCGAAAAAGTAAGGCGCGCAGGCGGTTCGGGCCTTCAGCCGCGGAGTGTGAGGACGGGACAATGAGCCTCGCGAATCACATGCTGAGTCGTTGAGCCAAACAGCCGCCGGTTCAGTGCCCCAGCCCCATGCACTCCCATGATGATGATGTCAGTACTCGCTTCGTCGGCGACTCGAAGTATTTCGCGATACGGCTTCCCGAGGGCCACACGCTCCTCGGGTGTGCACCACACGCGGGCGTCTTCGGGAACGGCGGCTTTCAAGCGCCCGCGTGCATCCTTTTCAAGTTGCCGATAATACTCAGGCACGCTGAAGTGACTGATTTCGCTGAGACGGGCTTCCTCAACGAAGGCGTCGATGACGTGCAGCAGGATGAGGTGCGCGTCGGTTTCTTCCGCCAACATCAACGCGAACTCGAGCGCTCGCGTGGATGGACCCGAAAACTCAATCGGACACAGGATCGTCTTGTAGACCACCGATCCGACGCGGTCGACTGGAGGCGGCACGGTGAGCACGGGAACCTGCGTGCTGCGAAGCACTTTGTCCGTGACGGATCCGAGAAAGAGCCGCTCGAATCCGCTGCGTCCGTGTGTGCCCATCACGAGCAGGTCGGCTGGAAGGGCTTCCGCGTGCCGCACGATCTCCTTTGCCGGTGAGCCCTCGGCGACGACGACCTTTAGTTGAGATTCCTGGGCGAGATCTTTCAGTCCGCTGAACTGACGAACCTCGTTGGCGATCTCGCGTGCATCGAGAGCTCGCGAGGGCAAGTAGACCGCTCCCGCCACCCCAACCACGGGTGCAATCAGCTCAACAGGCGAGATCACGTGGAGCACCGTGATGTTCGCTTCGTACCACTGCGCAATCGCCCGCGCGTGGTCGAGCGCATGGCGGGAAAACTCCGAGAGGTCGACAGGACAGAGTATGCGTCTGATCTCAACCATGGCACACCCGAGCTTCGACGAGCCGAACCCAAGGACAGAACACATGCAAAGAACGCCGCACTCCCTCGGCGGGCGCCGGCCGAACCGCCCTGCTCGGAAATTTGTTCTATAGAGGGATGCGGGACTGATCTGCGAACTCAGATCCGCAGCAGCGTATCGCGCAACACGCGCGACTGTAGCCTGCTCACGGGTAGCTCCTGACCGTTGCTCAGCGTGACCAGATACGTGCCGCCGGGCATCGGGCTCACTCGCTGGATGAGATCGACGGCCGCCAACGACCCGCGGCCCAGCCGAACGAAGCGCCGGGGATCCAGCTTGGACTCCAAGGCATGGAGCCGGTACGAGATCGTAAACCGGTCGTTCTGGATCGTGGTGAGGTGCAAGAGTTCTCCCTCCGCGACGACGGACGCGATCTGACGCACGGGCAGGATGACGACCTCGTCCCGTTTGCGAACGGGAATGCGCTCGAGAAACGCTCGTCTCGTTGCGGCCTCGAGCGTCGCCGAGGCGGTGCGTAGTTTCTGGACGCGTTCGCCGTGGTTGATGCGCACTCGTGCCCGCGTCAGCGTCGCTTCCAGGCGCTCGCGCTCCACGGGCTTCAGGAGATAGTCCACGGCATTCAGCTCGAAGGCTTCGACGGCGAACTCGTCGAACGCGGTGACGAACGCCACCAGCGGCTTTGCGCCGGCTTTCAGCAGTCGCGTCACCGCCAAGCCACCGAGGTCTGGCATTTGCAGGTCGAGGAGCGCGAGGTCAGGCTTGTGGGCCTCGATGAGCTCCAACGCCTCGCGACCATTGGTCGCTTCGGCCACAACCTCCACGCCCTCGCACTGTTTCAGGAGGTTGCCGAGGAACCGTCGGGCCGGCCGCTCATCGTCGGCCAACAGCACGCGGAGTGTCTGGTTCGGCGAATTCACCGTCTTCCCCGTGTTCGACAAATGGCATCTCGATCCTGGCGACTGTTGCCCCCCGGACTTTCGATAGGGTGAGGCGCCCCTTGTCGCTGTAGTGTCCTGCCAGGCGACGCTCGACATTGCTCAGGCCGACACCGTGGTGCGCACCGCTCTGCAGCGGCGCCCCGGTGTTCCAGACTTGGATTTCGAGCCGCCGGCCTTCCACCCGGCGAACCAGCGAGGCGGTGAGGGTGATGTCGCCGCCATGCACTGCCGGCGCAACGCCGTGCTTGACCGCGTTCTCGACGATCGGTTGGAGCAACAGCGACGGAATCGGTATGTCGCGCAGCTCACGCGGCACGTCGATGACGACGCGCAAGCGCTCCTCGAAACGCGCGCGTTCGATATCCAAGTAGTGTTCGACGAGTTCGACTTCGCGGCCAAGCGTCGTCAACTCCCCGTCCGGTTTCAACACGGCCCGCAGCAGGCTGGTGATGCGCATCAGCGTGTTGACGGCGCGCTCGGGCGAGCTGGTGATGAGGTAACCGACAGTCGTCAAGGCGTTGAAGAGGAAGTGCGGATTGATTTGCGCACGCAACGCCTTGAGCTCCGCTTGCGCAGCCAGCTTGTGCATTTCCTGTTCACGTAACCGCTGATCGTAGCGTTCGTTGGTCAGGCGGACCGAATCGATCCGGCGCCCGGCAATCACGCCGATGGATTCGGCCAGTGCCTGGTCGTCTGACAGAAGACGTCGGCCTTCCGCGAGGTCGTACACGTCAATCTCGTAGGTCGGATGCTCAGTTGTTGGCACGGTGACGTTGAGCACTGGTCCGCGCACCGACGTTGTCACCGGCGTCACCGAGGCATCCCGCCATTCGACGCGCCGGGCGCTCAGGGCCTCAGCGAGTCGGTCGCGGACGCAGTCGAGCACAGCAGGAATGGTGTCGCGCGTCGCGAGCTCCTGGGCAATCGCGGCCTTGAGCACCGCGTAGTCTTGCCGCCCGAGCAAGACACTGTCGACGAAGTGCACGATCTGGCGTCGCAGCCACGGGTAGAGGAGCGTGCTCCCAATCCACAGGGTCAGCAACCCACCGGCGGCCAGTGAGCCCTGATCGGCGACGGCTACGATTGCGGCGTAGCTGCCGAATGCGATGACAACCAGCGCGAGTAGCGTGAGCGCCTGTTTCAAGAACAAGTCAACGAGCGCAAACCGGTAGTCCTGATACAGGATGGCAAAGGCAAGGGGAATCGCGGCATGATGGCCGGCCAGTTCGACCAGCCACGAGCTGTCGTCCCCGTGAAACCGTCCCAGGTGGGTTGCCGAAATCGCAAACAGCACCAGCGCCAGCATCCACACCACGCGCGGCCCTTTCGACTGGCGCTGCGTCAACCACGCGAGAATCACGATGATGACGCTGAAGCAGACGGTCAACAGCGTAAACGCCAGCGACGATGACGAGGGGTCGCCGGTCACGACCGTTTGCAAGTGCAACACGCTCGCCGCGATTGCCGAGGTATAGGCGCCAGCCGTAATCCACGTCGCGTGCCGCAGGCTTCGTGCCACCGAATGAACCACGACCGCTGCCAGAAGCCCCAGCGCGGGAAAGGACATCGCGGCGAGACCGACGCTCGTGGCCGCCATCCCCAATCGCGGCAGGAGATAGGCGAGCAACTCACCGAGGTTCCACATCAGGCCAAGAACGGCGGTCGCGAGCGGAAGCCGGTTGCTGTCAGCCTCGCGGCCTTCTCGTGACGGCGCTCGTAGGACGAGCACCGAGCAGCATCGCGTAAAGCACCGCACCGGTGATGAAGCCGACGAAGTTGACGAGCTCCGCGGCGCCTCGAGGAGACACAACTCGTCATTGTAGAACCGCGCCCGCCCAGTAGCGTGGATCTCCCCATGAACGGTTGTTTCTGACGCGACGAACGGGATGCACGCGGCGACCAACGCATTGCCTGTCCATCCGGCGGAATCGTCCATTGACCCTGGGTTCCACGACCACTCGTTGAAAACTGACGCCCCTCTTTTGTCGTGGCCACTATCCTCATGCCACTCACTCCTCGAGCTCCGGTGGCGGCTCGCCAAACCAGCAACCGTCACCGGATTTTTGACCGTCCGGTTGGCGTGACTCCTTATGTTGGAAGCCTCCAAACTCACCAAGCGTTACAACGGCACCGTCGCCCTGGACGCCCTCGACCTCGAAGTCGTCCCTGGCGAGGTGTTCTGCCTGCTCGGCGCGAATGGCGCCGGCAAAACGACCACCATCAACCTCTTTCTCAACTTCATCGACCCGACGTCGGGAAAGGCGGCGATCAACGGCCTCGACGTCACGGCTGAGCCGCTCGAGACGAAGCGGTTCGTCGGCTACATCCCCGAGACCGTGATGCTGTATCGCAATCTGACGGGTCTCGAGAATCTCGAGTACTTTGCGGCGCTCGCCGGCCGACCCGACTACACGCGCGACCAACTCCTGGCGCTGTTTCGCCAGGTCGATCTTCCGCAAGGGTCTGCCGACCGACGCGTCAACACCTATTCGAAGGGGATGCGGCAGAAGGTCGGGATTGCCATCGCCATTGCGAAAGGCGCCAAGGCACTTCTGCTCGACGAGCCGACGTCGGGTCTCGATCCCAAAGCCTCCAAGGAGTTTTCCGCGATCCTGAAACGAATGAGCGAGTCAGGGGTTGCGGTCCTGATGACCACGCATGATCTCTTTCGGGCCAAGGAGTCTGGCACACGCGTCGGCATCATGAAGCACGGCAAGCTCGTCGCGGTGCACGGAACCCATGAGTTCAGTCACGCGGATTTGGAACGGCTCTACCTGGAGTACATGAATGATTAGCCGGATCGCGCGCAAGGAGCTCACCGAGATGTTCCGTGATGGGCGCTTTCGCGTCCTGGCGGGCGTCGTGCTGGCTGTCTCCGTGCTCGCTTTGGCGGCGGGGTGGCGACACTACTCGGACGTCAATCGGCAGCACGCGCTCGCCAAGCAAGCGACGCGTCAGCAGTGGCTGGGCCAGGACAAAAAGAACCCGCACTCGGCCGCGCACTACGGCGTGTACGCGTTCAAGCCAAAGAGTCCACTCGCGATCGTCGACACCGGGCTCGATCCGTACATGGGCGTTGCCGTGTGGCTCGAAGCGCACAAGCAAAACGAGTTCAAGTATCGTCCGGCGCAAGATCGTACGGCAGTGCAGCGCTTCGGGGAGATGACCGCCGCCGAAGTGCTTCAGATCCTCGCCCCGCTTTTCGTCGTCTTGATGACCTTCTCGGCGTTCGCCGGTGAACGTGAGCAAGGCACGCTGCGGCAGCTTTTGAGTCTGGGTGTCAGCCGACGCGATCTGGTGATAGGGAAGGCGCTGGGCATTGCCGGTGCGCTGGGATTGATCCTGTTGCCCGCGACCGTCATTGGGGTGATCGCACTCGCTTTGACGTCCGAAAACGGCGTGATGCTCGACGAGCCGGTGCGCGGCGTGTGGCTCGTGGCCGCGTACCTTGCCTACTTCGCGATCTTCGTCGCCGTTTCGCTCGCCGTCTCGGCTCGCGTCAAGTCTTCTCGGCTCGCTCTCGTTCTGCTGCTGACCTTCTGGTTTGCCAATGGTCTGGTCGCCTCTCGCGCGGCCTCGGACTTCGCCTCCTGGCTCCACCCGACACCGTCGGCTGTGGACTTCCAGAAGGCGTTGGACGTGGACCTCAATGATCAACAGGAGATGGAGCGTCGCTTGAGCCGTCGTCGCACGGAGTTGTTTGCGCGCTACAACGTGAGCACCGTGGACGCACTTCCGGTGGCGTTTTCGGGCGTGTCGCTGCAGGAGGGCGAAGAGCACGGCAACGAAGTGTTCGACAAGCACTTCGGCCGGTTGTTCGACATCTATCAACGCCAGAACAAGGTGTTTCAGGCCGGCGGTCTTGTCGCGCCCACGCTCGCTCTGAGAGCGGTGTCGATGGGACTTGCGGGCACCGATTTCGCTCAGCATCGGCACTTCATTCAAGCGGCGGAGGAGTATCGGCGACACATTCAGCGCGTCATGAACGAGGACATTCAAGTCAATCAGAAGCCTGGTCAAACCTATCTGGCCGGCGTGGAGCTCTGGAATCAGGTACCTGACTTCGACTACGTGGCGCCCTCCACCTCGTGGGTGTTGGGCAGCGTCAGTTGGGGGCTCGGTGTGTTGGGTGTGTGGCTGGCTGCCTCGGTCTTCGCCATGTTCCGGTCCGCGTCTCGCGCTCCGGTCGATTGAGTCAAGACTGACGAACGAGAGCCGAGAATGCTGGCAAGAGTCCTTCATCACGAATGGCGGGCGTTTCGCGCCGACGCGACGTTGTGGGTCGTGCTTGGTGTGTTTGCCATTGCGATCGGCTACGGCGTGTGGACCGGTGCGAGCTGGGCCTCGTTTCAGCGCCGAGCCCTGGCGACCGCCAACGTCGAAGAGATCGAAAGGTACGAGCGCCTGAATGCGCAGATCGTGCGTCTTCAGGGTGGAGAGCAGGTATCGAGCTTTGCGGATCCGCGCAGTCCGGCCAATGCGGGTGCGCGCTTCGGTTCGCGATATGCCACGCTTCCGCCCGGCCCACTCTCTCCGCTCGCCATTGGTCAGAGCGATCTGCTGCCGTACTACTTCAGGGTCTCGACCGACGCCCGCGAGAACATTGTGGCCGCGACCGAGATCGAGAATCCGCAGCGGCTGCTGGTTGGGCGATTCGACCTGGCCTTCGTGCTGATTTACCTCTATCCACTGCTGATTCTCGCAGTCGCCTACAACATGCTGTCGGCCGAGAAGGAGCAGGGCACGCTCGCGCTGACGCTCTCACAACCGGTGAGCCTGCGTGCATTGGTCACCGGGAAGGTCATCCTCCGCGCGCTGGTGCTTGTAGGGATCGTGGTCGCGCTCTCGGCGATCGGTTTGCTGGTCAGCGGGGCCAGCCTCTCCGACCCCGGCGTCACAGCGCGGCTGGCGCTGTGGATTCTAGCGGTCGCCGTGTACGGGGCCCTGTGGTTCGCGCTTGCCGTCGTCGTCTCGGCGCTGGGTCACAGCTCGGCGACAAACGCCACCATCCTCGCGAGCTCCTGGTTGTTGCTCGTGGTCATCCTGCCGTCGCTCTTCAACCTCGTCGCGACCATGTCCTATCCCGTGCCGTCGCGCGTCGAGATGATTCAGGCGATGCGGGAAGCGTCGGATGTCGCGAACAAGTCGGGCAGCAAGCTGCTGGCCGCCTATTACGAGGACCATCCGGAATTGGCCACCGGGGGGCCGAGCAGGCGATGAACGACTTCAGCATCATTCGCGTCGCCGTGGCCGACGATGTGGAGCGGCGCGTTCGGCCGGTGGTTCAGCGATACGAGAGGCAGATTGCGAACCAGCAGCAGATGATCGGCCGTTTGCGATTCCTGTCCCCCGCGGTCCTGATGCAAGATGCGCTCAACGATCTGGCGGGAAGCGGCACGGCCAGGCACCAGCACTTCATGCGTCAGGTCGACGACTTCCACGCCATCTGGCGTGGTCACTTTACCCCGTTGATCTTTCGGAAGACCCAACTCGCGTCCTACGACGATTTGCCCCGCTTTACGTTTGTCGAGGAGACGACTAGCGCGATGGCGAGCCGGGTCGTTCTCAGCCTGATGGGACTCGCAGTGCCGGCCTTGATTCTCGGCTGGTGGGGCGGAAGGGCGCTTAGACGATTCCCGATCGTGGGGTGACTACTTGATGGCCCAACTGCGACAGGGGCTGCGTTCGCTCGCTTTGCGCCCGGGATTCACGGCCACGGTGTCTCTCACTATCGCCCTGGTCATCGGCGCGACGGTCGCCGTCATGAGCGTGATCCAGGGCATGCTGCTGAGACCGCTGCCGTTTCAGCACAGCGAACAGCTCGTGGCCATCGAGGCCATGGCTGGTGGAGAGACGGGCAAGCTTGCGAGCCGCGAGCTGCGTGACATTCGCCGCGACAGCACGACCATCGCCGACCTGGCGGCGTTCTATCCGAGCCAATACAACGTGACGGGTGACGGCGTACCCGAAGCATTGGTCACGATGATCGGCACGTCGAACCTCTTCCAGGTGTTCGGCGTGCGACTGCTCCACGGCGACACGTGGGCCGAAACGCTCGATTGGAACACACAGTTTGTCGTCGTGCTGGGCCATGCGTTGTGGCAGCGCCGTTATGGGGGTGATCCTGCAATCGTTGGCCGTTCGATTCGACTCGATGGCGCCGACTACACCGTGGCTGGCGTACTGCCACCAGGGTTCGACTATCCGCTGAAATCGGATCTTTATCGAGCCGTGACGGGGTATGCGGCGCCCGAGGCGCGGCGCTTCACCGTCGTCGCCCGGTTGAAGCCGGGCATTTCCCTGACGCAAGCGCAAGCGGAGCTGGATGGATTTGCAGCGACGTTTGCCGCTACCTATCCCGAGACCAATCGCGGAATGACCTTTGTCGTACGGCCACTGCGAGACGTGTTTGTTGGCCCCGCTCGACCGTATCTGTTGCTCCTCGCCTGTGGCATCGTGGCGATGCTGATCATCGCGTGCGCCAACCTCGCGAACTTGATGCTCGGGCGTGCGCTCGATCAACAGTCCGAGATCGCGGTTCGGACGGCGCTCGGCGCCGGCCGCGCTCAGATCGTCGGCCTTGCGATGGCCGAGGCAATACCTCTTGCCGTCGTCGGGGGCGTTGGTGGCCTTCTTCTCGGCCACTGGATCGTTCAGATTGTGGACGCGCTGGCCACGTTCGAGCTCCCCGCCTGGATCACTTTGGAACCCGATTGGGTTACGGCCGTCCTGGCCTGCATGCTGGCCTTGACGATGACGTCGATAGTGGCGGTACTCCCCGCAATGCACGTCGCGCGTAAGGATGTCCGAGACGTCATTGCGGAGGGCTCCCGTCGTACAGGTCGGCAGTCGGCGTCAGCAACGGGTCGTTCAGTGGTTGGTGGGAGGCCAGGTGGCGTTTGCCGTGGTTGTCCTTGCAGCAGCGGCGTTGATGGGCCGCACGATGTCGGCCATCGCCTCGGTCGACCCGGGCTTCACTGCAAGAACGGCCCTGACGTTCCGCGTCGATCCGCCGTGGACGCGCTACGGATCCACCGAAGCGGTTTCCGAGTTTTATCGTCGCGCGATCGAGCGTTTGTCGGCGCTGCCGGGCGCTCTCGGGGCTGCCAGTAACATGACGCTGCCGTTTGGTGGTCTGCCGGATGTGACGCGGACGGTCATCATCGAAGGGCAGGCGACAGCGGCATCCTTAGCCGAACAGCCATTCGTCAACTTCCAGGTCGTGAGCGCCCGGGTACTTTGACGTGATGGGCATTCCGCTGATCGCCGGCCGCACATTTACCGAGCACGATCGCCTCGATACCATGCCGGTCGCCGTCGTGAGCGCCCGCACTGCCTCGCGCTTCTGGCGGGGACAGGATGCCGTCGGCAAGCGTGTTCGCACGATCTGGCGCACGAGTGGCATTGGCAGCGCGGTCGAGGTGCCGGTCAGCCTGACGGTCATTGGAGTCGTTGATGACGTCCGTTCACACACCCTCGCCGCGGCTCCCGCGCTCGACCTGTACACCTCGCAACACCAGACCTTCGCGGGCGATACCTTCCTCGTGGTCGTCATGTCACCTGACGCGCCAAGCCCGGAGGGCAGCGTGGCACAGGCGATTCGCGACGTCGATCCCGAGCAGTCGATTTTCGATGTCAAAACGATGGAGCGACGCATGGCGAGCACGGTCTGGCAACAGCGGACATCGGCCGTCGTGCTCGCGGCTATTGGCGGGTTGTCGCTGGTGTTGGCGGCCGTCGGCGTTTATGGCGTGCTGGCGTACTCGGTGGCGCAGCGCCGTCGTGAGCTCGGTCTCCGCCGGGCGGTTGGCGCGAAAGATCGCGACCTTGTGGGCTTCGTGCTACGGCGAGGCATGACTCCTGTGCTGCTGGGCGCCATGGTGGGCATGCTCGCTGCCGTGGCCGCGGCACGAGCGTTCGAAGGTCTGGTCTTCGGCGTATCACATTACGATCCCATCTCGTTCGTAGCTGCCACTGGCGTGTTGATCATCGTTGCGACATGCGCCTGCTGGCTCCCTGTCCGCCGGGCACTCGGTGTCGATCCCGCAGAGGCGCTCCGGAACACCTGAGCGGCAAGCCGCGCTTCCGTTCATCGTGGTGATTCGGCCGTTCGTAGGCATCTCGCGGTCACTTGTTTGATCGCTATCCAATCTCGTTCACACATGCCTCTCTGTGACGTCGCCTGCGCCGCTGTTCCGCATCGCCGTACTGGAGATCAGAATCGATACGAGAACGCGTTGGCTTGGTCATTCCGTTGATTACGATCTACACGACGACCGACCCGCTGTTGGCGCGATCACGCATTCGCTGGAGGAAGTGGCATCCCACGGCAAGTTAGCGATGAGGTCGGCAGCTAATGCGAGCAAGGCTCCCATGAGCACGAACGCCGGCATCAAAATTCGGTCTCGGACGATCGCAGAGCGAGCGGCACAAGTGCAGCACCGCCACGCCTTAAGAGATCGGCCCGCAGTAGCGTGACATCACCCGCGAGGAGCGCTGTGCGCTCAGAACCACGTGCGCACGCGCGGAACGTCGACTCCCAGCGTCGCGCGTAGCTTCGCCCAGCAAGAGGCGTCAGCTTTGGCGCACGCATCGCTGATCAGCGCGCCTCCCGCGATCAGAGGGCGAGCATTACGAGCTGTGCCCAGCTTGGCCGCCAAAGCTCCGTCACTCCACGACGCGAACACTTGGCCCTGCGCTTCGGTGCTGAAGTGAAGCAGGACGCTCACGTATCCGCTCGCCATGTCGTCCGCGACCACGCCAAGGATCAGTACGTGAGAACGCCCACCCGTCGGCGCCGCCGACAGCACCGCGAGCGCGCGCCGCCGATCGCCCCGCAGCTGCCACGGTCACGAACGCCTCCTGACGCAGCCTCTGGTGCCTCTTCAAGGCGTATCGGTGATTGCCGAGCCGGTCGCGGGTGGTGCAGTCGCCGTGGGCGTTTCCGATCCGACGGGACGTTACCGATTGACGCTCGACCCACTGCGAACCTACAGCGTGCGGTTCATACAGCCAGGGTTTACCGACCATCATGTCCGGCTCACCACAACATCCGAAGGCGATGTAGTGCGCGACGTCGGCCTCGCGCTGAGCAGCTTTGCCGAGGACGTGAGGGTTGCGGCAGGGGACCTCGACGAAACGCACACGGTGGGATCACGCCTCGGGCTTCCGCGTCAAACCACGCCCGCGAGCGTCGATATCGTCACGCAAGAGGTGCTGCAAGCGCGCGGAGCGGATACCGCATCCACCGCGTTGAGAGGAGTCACTGGCGTCACCAGCAGCCTGCGGCCTGGGGCGAGTGCCGTCTTCTCGACCCGTGGATTCATCGAAAACAGCGTCGGCGTCCTCTTCAACGGCGTCCGCGTGCAGAGCTATTCACCATGTCGCAACTCGACGATCACGACGGTTCGATCGGTCGAGCGCGCGCTGCGCGAGAGCCCCGACGAAGTTCGCGACCTGCGCGGCGGTAGGGCGTCTCGGCGTCCCCCCACGGGTGAGGTGCGCGCGAGCCAACGGTTCGGGCGTGGGGAGGGCGTGGCACGAGACCCGCGGCGGGCGCCTCAACCATTCCAGCCGTTCGGCGGCAACCAACCGCGGAAGACGTCTGTAACCGTCCGCGTCGACGGACAGATCGAAATGTCGAACGAGGGTCGATTCCGTTATCGGCGCGCAGCGGCAAACTAGGGGACGTATCGAAATCGGCCGTTCGGTTTCCCGTTCCCGCAAACGCTTCGCTACCGTCACACATCGTGCGATCGATGTAACCTCCCGTTTACAACCACACCGTGCTAGGTTCGAAACACACGTAGCAGTGACGGTGCCAGCGTGAGTCAGCGAACTCGACGCCTGATCAAACGAGCATCGCCAGCGCATCGAGGTCTGCGCTGCCCCGCGTTTCCGTCGCTGCCGAGGAGATCGGCGTGCAGCGCACGCTCGAAATCGAAGAACGTTTGACGCTCGCGCGCAATCGGGGCGGCAAGTCAGGGCTAGGCCCGCTGCAAGCGGCGACAGTGGCGTGCAACATCCACGAAACCAGTCTGACCTATAACCTCACGCGTGCGAGCACAGTCGGCGGACACTGGACCGTGGTGGCAGCCAAACACCGCCGACGCCACAGGGCTCACGACTCGAACGAATGCCGTTCAGCACATGAGGTCTCCAATCGCGCGTTGCCGCGGCTACCAGGCTATTGCTTCTCGTCCGCAGTCGAGCAGGATCGATCGGCTAAACGTCGTCCACAGTCGAGTTCTTCGGCGCGGATCTTCGCCAGCGACAGCCAGTCCACGCGCACGGTGCTGCCCCAGCTCGTCCAGTTAGATACTGATGAGCGGCAGCCTGCGATGCTGCACGATTCGACGACTGCTCTAGCAGCACGCGACGATCAGCGACGAGCAAGCCTCGCGTTGACGATCATGCCTCGGCCGCTCTCTTCGAGTCATCGCGTCACTCGCCTCAACACGTCTCCTCCTCCCCCCCCCCTCTCTAGCTCGAGGTCGGCTCACCGCGTATACATCGATCAACGTCGCGCAGACCCAGCGAACTAATAGAAGCCAATTCGAATTCCGCCAACAACGCCACCGAGATTCGTGCTCGCTTGGCGACAAATCCGCTGGCGCCACGACTTCCCAACCTGCCGCTCGAGACCGACACGAACTGCCGTCCGAGCCGATCGGCCGCGCTATCCATTCGTCTGTGCTGGGCGTCGTATCGACCAGCCCGTGTTCGCCGATCGCCTTCGTCACTGCGAGGCGCAGGAAACGCAGCTCTCTAAGCCGCCGCAATCACCGCTCTGTCTAGCGCATTATCCACAGCTCATAACCTAACGGTGACACGCTTTCTACATTCCAGGTGAGGTCCGTGCCGACGGTCTGCTGGAAACCGGTCGTACTCGGTACACGCGCACCGACGATCATCGCGCGAGCCAGCGTCTATCGGGCGCGTGGTCGAAGCGTCGTCGTCAAACGCCAGCCGATCCGGTGCGGCCGCTCTCGATGACCGAAGTGCCGCGAGCGCCCGCTATACGACTCTTTCCTTCTTCGCTCTAACGCCTAGCAGCCGCCATAAACGCGCGGCACGCACTCTCCCCACCCTCGTAGCGTTCACCTCTCCCTTCAACCGTCGAATGATAGAAGTCGTTTCACGCACTCGCCCGACCTCGAGAGGGGCGCATTCCACGTCCAGCCGAGCTTAAAGCCTTCGACGGCTCGCGATCACTTCGGATGGAGCGCGAGCCGCCGTCACACGCGACCGACCGACAGTTCACGCGCCTCACCGGTGATTCAGCGAAGGCAGATTCTCCCCCCCTCTCCCACCAACACTCGATCGCTATACAGCAAACCAGAGTCGATCCGTGCATCCTCCTACGCGTCAATCGCTCAGCTCGATTCGTTTCGTGCCGCTGCGCTTCTGGATGAACAAGCTGGCGTCGCCACTGAACGTGTTACTGCCCTGGCGCGTCACGGCGTTGAACACGCCACCCATGAAGGTGCCGTATTCCGCCGGGGCACCAAGGGCCAAAAACTCCACCTCTTGGAGGATTTCAGGGTTTGGAAAGACCCCGGGACCCGTGTTGGCCGCGTGCGTGGTCGACTGGTCGGCGCCATCCAACTGAAAGATGTTGTCGTTGACGCCCGAGCCGAACACGTCGAAGGCGACCGGCGACGTCGACGTGCCGACGTTCACGCCAGGGCCCTGCCGCAAGAGCTCATAGTAAGAGCGGCCGAAGGGCGCGGCCTGGAGCCACTCGCGGTTCAAGCTCCCACTCACTTGCGCCGAAGTGGTGTTCACCACCGGGCTCTCGCCAACCACCGTCACGTTCTCGGCGACGGCACTCAACGTCATCGTCACGTCGACTTCGACCGTGGCACCAACGCTGACGACGATGCCTGAACGGGTGAGCGTCGTGAAGCCACTCAGTGAAAACGTGATCTCGTACGGACCAGGAGGTAACGCGAGGAACTGATAACGCCCAGTGTCCGTTGTCGTTGATGACGGGCTCCCGGGTAGCGCGACGCTCCGGAGTGATGCCGTAACGCCGGGCAACACCGCTCCCGACGAATCGTGCACGGTGCCAATGATCGCACCAGTGGTTCGCTGGGCCGCCGCGGGCGAGGCGAGACCCAGTAATACCAAGCACCCGAGCAGTACGAACGCAATCGAGCGTTTTGTCATCGCGCGATGGGGCCACATCATCTGTGTGCATTCGCACCCGCAATCCCCGAATTCAATCAGCGGGTGATTTGTGGCTTCCAATGGGAGATCTGTCGAGGCCGACGGTGTGTCACCACCGTGCGCCGACCACTGATTGGCGGCCATCCAGACAGCGTGCGCGCCGATTTGATTTCCATTTTCAAACCTGACGTGCTGCCGACACATCCATTGACCTACTTGCGCCAGACGCCGCGCCATTAGAAGCAGGCGAATCGGCCCGGCGCCGCGGCTCCATTTGTTGGGCCCAATCGCCCAGTCATCCACTCGGATCGCCAAGTCGGCAGAAATCGCGTGAGCGCCGCCACCCCGTTTGACGAAAGTCCGTCGAGTCACCCTTCGTCGGTCGACCTTTAGATGGCCTCCGAACTTCTCCAGCCTCTCCGCGCGCTCACAGCGCGGCCCACGTTCACCGCGGTCGTGGTCCTCACCCTCGGCCTCGGCCTCGGGGCCAATGCCGCCATCTTCAGCGCGGTTCAAGCGCTCCTGCTGCGTCCGTTCCCGTTTCCGAATGCCGATCGACTCGTGCGAATCAGCACGGTTCGTGGGGGCGAGGAAGGCGGACTGGCGGTGCCCGAGCAGGACGATCTGGCCGCCCTGACAGATGTCGTCGAAGAGATCGCGCTCTATACCGATCAAGGCATGTACAACGCCAGCGGCTTTGGCGAACCCGAGGAGCTGCAGGCGACGATCACCACGCACAACCTGTTTCGCGTGCTGGGCATCATGCCCGCGATCGGCACGGTCTTTCCTGCCGGGGCGGATCGATCGCGGCGCTTCGAGCTGGTGATTTCACACGGGCTCTGGGTGCGACGCTTCGGACAGGATCCAAACATCGTTGGACGAACCATGACGCTCGACGGCGCGCCGGGATACACGATTCACGGGGTGCTGCCGCCGGAGGTCAACTTTCCGACCAACTCCGATCTGTTTCGCAGCGCGGGCATTTCAGCAGACCCGGCCACGTATCGTCGACGCGACCTGCGGGGCCGGATGGGCCTTGCACGGTTGAAACCTGGCGTGACCATCGCTCAAGCGCGAGGTCGCATCGAGGCGCTTGGCGATCGCCTGGCCCGCGAGTTTCCCGAAACCAATCGGGGCCTGCAGTTCCACGTCACACCTCTGCGAGACCTGTACGTCGGCAACGTGCGGCCTTACATCATCCTGTTGTTCGGCGCCGTCGGACTGGTCCTCGTCGTGGCGTGCGCGAACGTCGTCAACCTGCTGCTTTCCCGCCTGCTGGCTCGTGACCGTGAAATGGCCGTTCGGGCGGCGCTCGGCGCCAGTCGCCGGCGCATCGTCTTTCAGCTCGTGAGCGAAAGCCTGTCGATGTCGGTACTGGGCGGCCTCGTGGGGCTCGGATTGGCGTGGTTAGGTATCGAAGCCATAACCAGCATGGTGCGTGCGCCACTACCGAGCTGGATGGCGATTAGTCTCGACACGACAACCGTGATTTTCCTGATCGGTGTTTCGGGGGCGACTGGCCTCTTGTCAGGAGCTCTAACCGCCCTGAGATGGGACGATCAGCATCTGAACAGCGCGTTGACTGACGGCTCGCGGGGGTCGTCAGGCGGTGTCCGGCAACGACGCCTGAGAAACGCGCTGGTGATTGGTGAAGTCGCCCTCGCTGTGGTCCTCCTGATTGGCGCCAGTCTCATGGTCAAGAGCTTTGCGCGCCTGCAAAAAGTCGATCCGGGCTTCGACCCGCGCGATTTGTTGACGTTCCGCGTTGAGTTGGGATGGCGGGCTTATGACTCGCACGCAAAAATCGTCGCCTTCAACGATCAAATGCTGAACCGACTGCGAGCGCTGCCCGGTGTTCGAGCGGTCGCCCTCGATAGCAACCTCCCACTCTCGGGTAAGCCCCGCGAAACGTACGAAGTCGCCGCCTACGGTCAAAGCGCTGACGAGCGGCAACAGAATCCGTACGTGCACGTCCATATAGTGTCCGCCGACTACTTCAGCGTGATGGGAATCCCCATCACGCGCGGGCGAGGCTTTCTGGACACCGACACCTCGACGAATCGGCGGGCCGCCGTGGTAAGCGAGCGACTGGCCTTGCGACTCTGGCCCGGCGGCGATCCGCTGGGACAAAGCTTGACGGTTCGGTCCTCGACCGATGATCCGCCGTTCACCGTGGTTGGCGTCGCTCGAAATATCCGACATCAGCAGTTGGCGGGCGTGGATGCGGATCTGTACATTCCCTTCCGCCAGATCGTGTCCGGGGGATTGTGGTTCATCATTCGTACCAACGGTGTCGACCCGACGAGCCTGTCGCAAGCCGGCCCACGACTCGTGACCGCTCTGGATCCGAATCAGTCCTCCTTTGATGTGAAGACGATGGAGGACCGGATTGCGTCCGGGATTTGGCAACAGCAGACGGCAGGTGCTTTGTTTGCGTTGTTCGCCACGCTGGCACTCGCGCTCGCGTCGATTGGCCTTTACGGCCTGTTGTCGTATCTGGTTTCGCAGCGTTGGCGAGAGATCGGCGTGCGGATCGCGCTGGGAGCATCGCCAGGTGAGGTTCAGCGCATGGTGATTGGGCGGGGCATTCTACTCGCGGTCATCGGCACCGGCGTGGGCCTGGCATTGGCTGGAGTCGCCGTCCGCGCGCTTGCGCCCGTGCTGTACGAAGTTGCCCCGTTCGATCCGTCGACGTTTGCGATCGTGCCGATGGTACTGCTCGTCCTGACTGGTCTCTCGTGTTACTTCCCGGCGCGTCGTGCGACGCGGGTCGATCCGCTCATCGCGCTGCGGCGCGAGTAGCCAGACGACTGTCGCATCTGGAATTGCGTCAGCCTCGCACACCACAAAGTTCCGCGACCCGCTGCCAGCATCCATTCATCGGGCACTGGCGACCGTCCATCAGTATCCAGGCCCACACAGACTGGACCTCGTTCACGCTGACGGACGCAGCGATCCGGCGACATGTCCCTCAGCCTCACCACCACGTTGTTCCTATGCGCGACCAGCGGCGCCGCTGATGTTGCGGCCGTTCGCGCCACGCCGGTGATCGACGGCGTCATCACAGACGGCGAATGGAACGGCGCAGCTGTCATCACACTCGATCATCAGATCCGCCCTGGCGATAACGTGCCGCCATCGGTCCGCACCGAGGCGCGCTTTGCCTTCGACGCCCGGCATCTCTACCTGGCAATCACCGCCCACGATGACGAGGCGCACGCCGATTCGTGGGCCGGTGTCTCGTCGCGACGCCATCCTGGACGATGACTTTGTCACGGTGTACTTCGACACCTACGACGATCGGCGGCGCGCCTACGTGTTCTCTTTCAACCCGCGCGGTGTGCAGTCGGACGGCATCTACACCGAGGGCATTACGATCGGTCGCAACTTCGACGGCAACATCGATCGGAGCTGGGACGGCGTGCTCACGTCGGTCGGTCGAATCGGCGAAACCGGCTATGTCGTCGAGGCCGCCATCCCATTCGCGACGCTGCGATTCGCTTCCACCACCGAAACACGATGGGGCTCTGCACGTCGAACGATGGGTCCCTCGCAAGGGCGAGCGAATCTCGTGGCGCCCCATCTCGCGTGACGTGTCATCGCTGTTGACGCAGATGGGAGCACTTTCGGGCCTGCGTGCCGAGAGCGGGGGCCCCTCGCTGGAACTGATTCCGACGCTCGTCGGCTCACTGACCAGCGAGCGCGCAATCGACGGCGATCTGGCGGATGACGGTCAGCTCGATGCAGGTGTTACAGCGGTCTGGGCGGCAACGCCAAACCTTTCGGTCTCTGGAACCGTCAACCCAGACTTTTCACAGATCGAAGCCGACGTGCCGCAGATCGAAGTCAACCAGCGATTTCCGCTGTCGTACCCCGAGAAGCGGCCGTTCTTCTATGAAGGCGGCCAGGTGTTTCGCTCGCCCGGCGCCTTGAACTTCCTGCACACGCGGCAGATTGTCGATCCGGATTGGGGCGCCAAGGCCACCGGCAAGATCGGTCGCAATACCATTGGCGTGCTCGCCGCGTCGGACCGGGCCCCTGGCCTTCGAGTTCCTGCCGGTGCCCCGGGCGCCGGAGAGAATGCCACGTTTCTCGTCTCGCGTTACCAGCGGGACGTCTTTCAAAACTCGACTGATTGGAGGGTTTTTCAACGATTACCACTTCGCCGGCAAACAGAACAGCGTCGTTGCCGCCGACGGACAGATTCGCTTGCCGCTGAACACGATTGGCTTCCAGCTCGCCAAGTCATGGACATCTCCCGGAGGAGGCGTGGCCTCTTCCGTGGGCGATGCGACGTATGTCTGGTACGACTTTGTCGGCCGTCATTGGCGGCTCTTCCTGAACGATCAGCGTGTGTCTGCCGACTACCAGTCCGAGGCAAGCTTTGTCAGGCGACGGGACTTTCGTGTCAACTCGATAACGGCGGGTTACGAGTTCCAATCAGAGGGGCCGTCACGATGGGTAAGGGCTCGGCCGTTTGTCGTCGCGCGCCGCCTCGAAACCGGCGCAGGCCTTGTCGACGAGTCGTATGTTGACCCCGGCATCGACGTCGTTTTTGCGCGAGATATTTCCGTCTACACCTATTACTCCTTTCATCAGGACGCGTTTGGCGGGCGTGAGTACCCGTATCAGTTCTATTCCGGGAGCCTCACGGTCAACACCTTCAAGCGAGTCACGTTCAACGGCCGCCTCGTGCTGGGCGAAGGGGTGAACTTCGATCCCGCGTACACGGTCGTGGGGCGCGCGCTCGATGCCAATGTCACCGTGACGTTCAAGCCACAGGCGCAGCTCGACAGCGAATGGCTGATCCTACGCAGTCAACTTCGCGATCCGCTGGACGATCGCCTGCTGTTTCGTCAGACCGTCGTCCGCAATCGCACGAACTACCAGTTCACGCGCGACCACGCGGTGCGGCTGATTGCCGAGTACAACTCGCTGGTGCGGAGAGTGTCGCTCAGTCTCCTGTACGGGTGGACGCCGCGTCCCAACACTGCGGTATATGTGGGCTATGGCGATATTCTCGAGGAACCAGCGACCGCTGACCACGTCATGGACCGTGGCTTCGAACGCACCCGGCAGACCTTCTTTGTGAAGCTGTCCCGCGGCTGGCGGCGCTGAGCCCGGGATTGGGGACAGGCTCTGTCATCGGGGGGACAGGTCCTGTCATCGGGGGACAGGCCCTGTAACGGGCTTGACGGGACCCCCAGGGGCGACGTTACTCTCACAGAGATGCAGAAACAGCTGGGGCTGCCGCCAGAGCTGATGCGCCACACGGCGCGTCTGCTTCTGCTGGTGTTGAGCGTCACCACGCTCGGCCCCGCACTGCACGGCGTGCACGATACGGACTGCGATCCGGTCGTCGTCATACACGACGAAAGTCAGCACCACTTTGCCGCCGCATCCTCCAGCGACAACGAGGTCGCCCCCGGTGAGCACTGTCTCGCCTGCCACTTCCTCCGGACCTCCCGTGGTCCGGTGTCGTGGGAGCCGAACGGGCGGCACGCGCTGACCTCCGGCAACCTCCTGTATCACTCCGACGGCCAACTCGTCGCTGCGCCCACCGCGTCGCCGCAGCCGGCTCGCGCGCCTCCAGCCTTCGCCTGATTCGTTTCACGGGAAACCTGCTCGTCGGCTTCCCACATCCAGACGGCCTTGCGGAATGCGAGCGCCGGAAAACGTGTCTTTTGGGCGAGGTATTCATGGATTTCATCTTTCGACGCGGAGCGATCGTCGCGGCGCTATTGCTTCTGTCTGCGCTTCCGGTGCGGGCGCAGAGTGGCTTCATCACCGGCAAGGTGACTCGCGACACCGGCGATCCGATGGCCGGCGCCGCCGTCGTCGTCGAGGAGCTCAAGCGCGAGTCGCGCACGGGGGAAGACGGCACGTACCGGATCGAGAACGTTCCGCCCGGCAGCTATCACGTGTCCGTGAGGGCCGAGGGCTACACGACGCGCCGCACCGAGGTGGCGGTCACGCCGCAAGGTGCGACGCTCGACCTGGTGGTCGCGCTCGATCTGCACTTTGCCGAGGTCGTGTCGGTGAGCCCCAACGCGCGTCCGCAGTTCGAGTCGTATCAGCCCACGTCCGTGCTGGACGGCCAGGAGCTGCAGAAACAGATCGAAGCCACGATCGGCGCGACGCTCCAATCCGAGCCGGGTGTTGCCATGCGAGCGTTTGGTCCCGGCCCGGCGCGACCGGTGATACGTGGTCTCGACGGCGATCGCGTGGCCGTTCTCCAGGATGGTCAGCGTGTGGGCGACTTGTCGAGTCAATCCGGCGATCACGGCGTGACACTCAGTCCGTTGTCGGCAACGCGGATCGAAGTCGTCCGCGGGCCAGCCACGCTGCTGTACGGCGCCAATGCGATTGGCGGCCTGGTCAACGTGATCACCGACCAGATTCCGACGACGCCAGTGGTTCGACCTACGGGAGAGTTCATATTCGACGCGGCGACCAACGCGGGTGAGGTCGGCGGTGCCGGCGACGTGCATTTCGGCAACGGCAGCTTTGCCATGCACGTCGGGGGCGGCGCAAATCGCCATGGTGATTTCTCAACCCCCGACGGTGAGGTTGAGAACTCGCAGTCGCAGAGCAGTGTGTTCAACGTTGGCGGTTCGTGGACGAAAGGCAACCGCTACTTTGGAGCGAGCTATGGCTTCGACCAGTCGGAGTATGGCATTCCGATTGTCGAAGAGGGACTGATCAGTCTGAACCCCGAGCGTCACGCCTTTACGATTCGGGCTGGTGGCGCGGGGCTGGGCGGCGCGATTCCCTCGTATCGGGCCACATTGGGGATCAGGCGCTACCAGCACGACGAGCTGGTCGGCGACGAGGTCGGCACGCACTTCGACAACGACACTGAGGATGCCGAACTGATGCTGTCGCACCGGCCGTTCGGCCGCCTCTCAGGTACCGTTGGCGGCTCGTTCCTGAATCGTGCGTTCAACGCCATTGGCGAGGAGGCCCTCGCCCCACCGATCGACCAGCGCGGCGGTGCCCTGTTTCTTTACGAGGAGCTGACCTGGCCGCATGTCACGCTGCAGTTCGGCGGCCGGGTCGATTGGACGAATTTCGAGCCCGACAGCGACACCTTGCCAAATCGCGACTTCACGGAGGCTTCGGGATCGGTCGGCCTCATGCTACGTCCGGCTGCCGCCAACGACGACGTCGTGATCGCGATGAGCCTGGCGCGAGCGGCACGCAATCCCGCGCTCGAGGAGCTGTACTTCTTTGGTCCTCATCCCGGCAACTTCGCGTTCGAGATTGGGAACCCTTCGCTAAAGTCCGAGGACGCACTCGGATTCGACCTGTCGCTGCGCGCACGCACGAACCGCGTGCGAGGCGAATTCACGGTGTTCACGAACAGCATCAACGATTTCATCTTTCGCAATCCGCTCACCGAGGAGGAATTCGAGGCGCGCGAGGAGGAGTTTCACGATCGATTCGGCGTCGAAGAAGAGGAGGAAGGGGAGGGGCACTCCGACGAGTTCCCGTTCGTCGAGTTCGTTGGTGCCGACAGTCGACTCTACGGTTTCGAAGCACACGTCGACGTCAACCTGACCAGCAATCTGATCGCGGAGCTGACATACGACATGGTGCGAGGCGAGCTGAGCGATACGGACGACCCGCTGCCACGCATCCCGCCGTATCGTGTGATTCCGGGCCTGCGCTATCAGAGTAGACTGCTGCAGGTCGGTGGCAGCGTGACCATCACCGGTGATCAGAATCGAGTGTTTGGCGCCGAAACGCCAACCGAAGGCGCTGGCGTGCTCAAGCTGTTTGGATCGTACTCGTTCATCACGCGCGGCGTGGTGAACACGATCACGGCGCGTCTCGACAACGCGACCGACAAGCTGTATCGCAATCACTTGAACTATCTGAAGGACGAACTGCCCGAGATGGGGCGGAACTTCAAGGTGCTGTATTCGGTTAAGTACTAATCGCCTAGCACGCCCAACGCGGCGGACGGATGGAAGGCTCTCTATAATGGGCGCGCATGCTGCGAACCGTTCTCGCGTCGTCCGCGCTCATTGGCCTTCTTACTGTCGCGTCGTGGTCTCGCGCCGCTGACCAATCGCAGGGGGAGGCGCCGGCGACCCCGCCGCCGCCCTCGTGGATCGATCCCCACCGCACCAACGTCGATCGGTTGATCAAGCTGGCGCAGAGCGATGGCTTCGCCTGGAATCGTCTGGCCGAGCTCACCGACACGTTCGGGAACCGCCTGTCCGGCTCCGAGAACCTCACGCGTGCTATCGCGTGGGCGGTCGAGGCCATGAAGCAGGACGGTCTCGAGAACGTGCGAACGGAAAAGGTCATGGTGCCGCGTTGGGTGCGCGGCAGCGAGAGCCTCGAGATCGTCGATCCGGCACGGCACGTCGTGCCGATGCTCGGCTTAGGCGGCAGCGTTGCGACTCCGCCCTCAGGCATCGAGGCCGACGTGCTCGTCGTGAAGGATTTCGACGAGCTCACGCGGCGCGGTGCTGAGGCCAAGGGCAAGGTCGTGCTCTACAACGTGGCCTTCACGGGCTACGGCCAAACCAACCAGTACCGCACCGGTGGCGCCAGCGCTGCGGCGCGTCATGGGGCGGTCGCTTCGCTCGTTCGCGCCATTGGCCCGGTCGGCCTGCGTACACCGCACACCGGCAACATGACCTACGCACAGGACGCGCCGCGGATTCCGGCCGCGGCCGTCTCGGCCGAGGATGCCGATCGGATGCAGCGCCTGGCCGACCGCGGGCGGCGTGTTCGCGTTCGACTGCGAATGGAGGCGCGTTTCGAGGCCGACGTCGAATCGGCCAACGTCATTGGTGAGATTCGCGGAACCGAATTTCCAGATGAGATCGTGCTGGTCGGCGGTCACTTCGACTCGTGGGACGTCGGCACCGGCGCTTCAGACGATGGCGTTGGGTGTGTGGTGACGTGGGAGGCAGCACGGCTGATGAAGGTGCTCGGTATCCGGCCGCGACGCACGGTGCGCATCGTGCTCTTCACCAACGAGGAAAACGGCCTGCGCGGCGGCAACGCCTATCGTGATGCCTACCTGAAGGAGGCCGAGCAGCATGTGCTGGCCATCGAGTCGGATTCCGGGGTCTTCGCGCCGACCCGCCTTGGCTTCACGGGATCATCGGTTGCGCGTCAAATGATGAGCGACATCGGCGCATTGCTCGCGCCGCTGGGCCTGCAGGACATTGGTCCCGGCGGCGGCGGCGCCGACATCGGCCCCATCGCGCAGGCGGGCAAGGTGCCGATGCTGGCGTATCAGGGAGATTCGATGCGGTACTTCACGATCCACCACACGCCGGCCGACACCATCGACCGCATCGCTCCGGAAGAGGTGTCGAAAGCCGCCGCAGCGCTTGCCGTCGTGACGTACGTTGTCGCGGATTCGGTTCAGCGCCTGCCGAAATAAAAGGTTCCAAGGTTCCAACGTTCCAAGGTTCCACGGTTCTCCAAAGTTCCAAAGTTCAACGCGAGTCCGGGATCGAACCTTGGAACCCTGGAACCCTGGAACCCTGGAACGTTTCTTTTAGGGTTTGATCCGATACCCACCGTCGGGCGACTTGTCGCGGTACTTACCGTGGCACGCCGCGCACATGCTTTGGAGCAACTTGAGATGTTCGGCGGCCTTCGCGAAATCCTTCTCGTCGGCGGCATCCTCCACATGCTCCGCGTGCTCCGCCGCGTCGTCTGCGAGGTCGGCTGCGTCGCGGACGTTGCGCGCGTTCCAGAAGTCGTCCACGTCTTCGAACAGCAACTCCAGCTTGTCGGCCTGCTGCTTGGCCGTCTCGGCGTTCTGGCCGTCAACGCTCTTGCGGAGCAGGGCGACGGTCGCCCCCACCTCTTTCATGATCTTGTCGAGATCCGCATCGGTCCACGTGCGGGCGGTCGTGATTCCCGAGGGAGCGGGCTGGGGAGGTTTGTCTTGGGCGGCGGTCGAGACGGCGAGGACGAGCACGGCGGCCCCGAGAAACAGACTCGAACGAACGTGGTTCATTCAGACCTCCGGTGAAAGAGCTTCAAGAATACTGCGAAGTTCCAAGGTTCCAAGGTTCCAGGGTTCCAGGCCAGGTTCAATCAACATCGTAGAACTTTGGAACTTTGGAACCTTGGAACCTTGGAACCTTAGTCAGCGAAACCGTGTCGTCCATCGGCCGTAGAAATGGACCGAGACCGGTTGTCCGTATGAGATCGGCGAGCTCGGACGGGACGTTATAGCCGGTGATGTCGGCGCCAATCGCAATCCCGTGGCTCACATCGCGCCACAATTCGTGGGAATAGCCAAGAGTGAGCGCACCAACGCGCGAGATGATGTGTGGGTGGGCAACGCCCGGCGGGTGGGCGCCGCCGGCGCCGAGGATATGTTTGTCGGCGAGCTCGCCTCGCAGGTAACCGGTGCCGCGCCTCCAGAGTCGAAGCGTTGCCTCGGACAACCACGCCGTCTCGTTGCTTGCGAGGTGGCGGTTTTGACCCCAGGCCAACGTCACTGCTGCGTCGCGCCCCAAAATCTGCCCCTGGTGCTCGACCGATGCGGTGATCCGGGTCACGTCGCCCGGTTCGGTGACGTGCGGCTCCTCGAGCCACCCGACGGACACTTGCGCGAACGTCCCGGCCCGTATCCAGCTCCCGCGCAGCGAATACGAATCGAGCGGACCGAGATCGAGATCGGTCCGGTCCTCGTCCGGCTCGCGACCGCGAAACGCTGACGTCTCGAGCTGCCACGCGCTCAATCGCACGCCGGCGGTCACTGCGCCCTGCGTGATGTGCGTCGAATCGAGCTGGTGATGCGACAACGGGGCGGTCGGGTGCAGGTTGGCCGACGCCCGGTGCATGAACGCAGTCGGGCCTAACGCCGGCTCGTCGACGAGCCCGCCGCGCAGTTGCCACGTCGCGCGGGCGATCGGTCGTTCGTACGCGGCCGACAACCCCATGATGAGGTCGTGGGGATGCTGATAGTCGATGAGCGGCGCGCCGTTGAAAGTCTCGCCGGTCTGAAAGACCTGCGACGAGCCAAGATCGCGCAGCGTGAACGGCTCGAACGACAGCATCCCGTGCAGGGTCAGTCCACCCGCACCAATCCTGCGCGACGCTACCCCCATGATCCAGTTCTGCGATTCCACTTGGTGAAAATCACGAAACTCGCGCTCCTGGATGTTGCCGGTGAGAAACATGCTCGATTCAACCGCCCAGCCCCACCCTTGGTCCGGCGGCGTCTGATGATGCTCGTGCTGTGCGATGGCGGGAACGACACTCGCCAAGAATGCGGTCAGCGCAAGCCGCGCTGACCGCAGGCATGGGCCATGCGCTCGACCGCGGACTGCTGCGGGTTTGCGCATGGTCCCCGACACTCCAGCCGGCGAGACGTGTTACTGGACGGTCACCGAGATGACTTCGCACATCCCTGGGAGCGTCCGGTGCATATCGTCGCCCGCTTGGACCGCAATGCGGTGTGGCCCCGGCTTGAATTGCATCTCGATGACGTTCTTGCCGTCCCCGAAGTGAATCCAGGGGTCGGCCTTTGGAATCACCACACCGTCGGGCAGGCAGTCGGTGTCAACGCCGAGGTGGTAGTGAATGATGTTGGCGCGAACCTGTTCGGGCTTGAGCTCGCCCGGCGGGACGGCACCGACGGTCACCCCGGAGCTGCCGAACTCGATGGTCGACAAGCTCTTGATGGTGTCGCCGTTTTTCGGCTGCACGAAGAAGACCCGACCGCCGCCGGTGGACCCTCTGGAGGGCGCGCTTTCCGAGCAGGCGACGACCGAAAGGGCCAGCGCGACAATGATGCTGCCTGTTACTACACGGTGACTCATTGCGACTCCTTTGCTGACGTGCGACCGGCGCGATTATACGTTGCTTGCGCGCGATGGATCGCTTGGATACGATGGCCGCGTTGCTGCGGCGGTACCTGTACTCAACCGATCACAAAGTGATCGGGCTGCTCTACGCCGTCACGAGCCTGTCGTTCCTGCTGGTCGGCTTCTCGCTCGTTCTGATCATTCGGTGGCAGCACGCGTACGGGGCGCAGCCGGTCCCGGTCTTCGCGGTACTCCTCGGCCAGAACGCGCCGGGCGGCGTGCTGCTGCCCGAGTTCTTCAACCAGCTCGGGGCCATGCACGGCACCATCATGGTGTTCCTCGGGGTGGTGCCTCTCGCCGTCGGCGCCTTCGGCAACTACATCGTGCCGCTCCAGATCGGCGCGCCGGACATGGCGTTTCCTCGACTCAACCTGGCGAGCTACTGGTTCTATTTCACCGGCGGCGTCGTCATGCTGGCCAGCTTCTTCCTGCCAGGCGGCGCCGCCAGCTCAGGCTGGACGTCGTATGCTCCGCTGGCCGTGCTCGCGCGCGACGGCCAGACGTGCTGGCTCGTGGGCATGTTGCTCGTCAGCATGTCGTCGCTGCTGGGGGCGATCAACTTCATTACGACCATCGTCCAACTTCGAGCGCCCGGGTTGACCTGGTTTCGACTGCCATTCTTCGTCTGGGCGCAGTTCATTTCGGCATTCCTGCTGCTGTTCGCCTTTCCGGCTCTGCAAGCGGCGGCCATGCTGCAAGGAATGGATCGTCTCGCGGACACGAGCTTCTTCCTGCCCAGCGGATTGGTCCTCAGCGGCCAAACGCTGAATGCGGCGGGTGGTGGCAATGCCGTGCTCTGGCAGCACCTGTTCTGGTTCTTCGCCCATCCCGAGGTCTACGTCCTTGTGCTGCCGGCGATGGGCATCATCGCCGAGATCATCGCGAACAATACGCGCAAGCCGCTCTGGGGCTATCGCCTGATGGTGTGTTCGCTGTTGGTGCTCGGCTGTCTGTCCTTTCTCGTCTGGGGCCATCACATGTTCCTGACCGGCATGGGCACCACGATCAGCGCCTTCTTCCAGGCCACGACCATGATCATTGCGATTCCGTCGGTCGTGGTGCTGAGCGCGCTGATGCTGTCGCTCCACGGCGGATCGATCCGCTTCAACACGCCGATGTTGTTTGCGCTGGCATTCCTGCCCATGTTCGGCATCGGCGGCCTCACGGGGCTTCCGCTGGGTCTCGCGACCACCGACATTCCGTTGCACGACACCAACTACGTGATCGCGCACCTTCACTATCTCGTCGCGCCGGGAACAATCTTCGCGCTGTTCGCTGGAATCTATTACTGGTTCCCCACGGTGACTGGCCGACTGATGAACGAGACTCTCGGAAGGGTTCACTTCTTCGGGTCGTTCGTCTTCATGAACGTCATCTTCATGCCGATGTTCGTGCAGGGCCTGGCGGGCGTGAACCGGCGCCTGTGGGATGCGGGTGCGATCTATACGCACGCGCAGGCAACCTTGTATCTCAACGTTCCGATGGCTTACGCGGCGCTCGGGCTCGCCGTCTTTCAACTGCCGTTCATCGTCAACCTGTTCCTCAGCGCGGTTGCTGGTCGCGTCGCGAGCGCGAATCCGTGGGAGGCAACGACGCTCGAGTGGTCTGCAACGTCCACGACGCCGAAGGCTCATGGTAATTTCGAACGCCCGCCGCGCGTTTTCCGGAGCCCATATGACTACGGCGTTCCAGGCGCTGCCACCGATTTCGTGGGGCAGGGTGATGACGAACAGCATTAAGAAGGCCACTCACTGATGCTCGAATGGCTCGATCTGCCTGTGGCGGCATCCGCACACGCTGGAGATGTGGACCGGATCATGTCGCTGGTGCACTGGCTGATGTTTGTGCTGTTCGTCGGCTGGAGCTTCTTTTTCGTATACGTGCTGGTGAGGTTCAGACATCGGCGTCACCCGACTGCCAACGATCACGGTGTCAAAGCGCGCTGGGCCTCGTGGGTCGGGGGGGGCGTGCTTGCCGCCGAGGTTGCGCTGCTCGTCTTCCTCTCCATTCCGACCTGGAGCGCCCGCGTGGACGCACTGCCGCCGGAGCGCGGCAGCACGGTGGTTCGCGTGGTGGCTGAGCAGTTCGCGTGGAACGTGCATTATCCGGGAGCCGACGGCGTGTTTGGTCCGACGAGTATCTCGCTGGTCAATCCCGACAACCCGTTAGGACTTGATCGCCGTGACCCGGCCGGCCGCGACGACATCACGACGATCAATCGTCTGAACCTGCCCGTCGGGAGACCCGTCATCGTCTACTTGTCATCCAAGGACGTCGTGCACAGCTTTGGTCTCCCGCAAATGCGGATCAAGCAGGACGCGATGCCTGGCGCGGTCCAGCCGGTCTGGTTCACCCCCACACGAACGGGCGAGTGGGACATCGCCTGCGCGCAGTTGTGCGGCCTCGGTCACTACCGCATGCGGGGGATGTATGCGATCCAGCCGCAGGCGCAGTTCGATGCCTGGCTGGCAAAAGAAGCGACGTTCTTGCAAGGACTCTAAAAGGGGACTGTCCCCTTTTTATTGTTAACTTGTTCGTCGCCAGTTGCGGAGATTGGTCCAGCTTCTGACAGTAACTGCGACGACATGGGCGCCCAGGACCTCAGGAACTGGGATCTGCTCGCATTGTCTGCGAGAGTTGGTTAACAGAATAAAGGGGACAGTCCCCTTTAAACAAAGTGACAATCGCTGTTCTTCGTGGCTACGGTGGACCGTAGAGTGTGGGCTGCTAGACCGTGGGCTTGAAGGCGAAGCTCACGGTGGCTGGTGCCTGACCGTCTACCGTGATCGACCGCGTCTGCGTGCCGAGCTGTTCGTGCCAGGCTTCGATGGTATAGGTGCCGGGCGGCAATCCTTTGATCTCGAACCCACCATCGTCGGCGGTGACCGCGAAGAAGGGATGCGCGACAACGCCAGCATACGCGTTCATCCAGCCGTGCACGTCGCAGCGGAGCGGCACCATGACCTCAGGTTTGTCGAACGTTCGCGAGACCGCCGGCACCGACACGGGCTGCCCGAAGTTGAACGGGCGATTGTCCTTTGGAGCGGCGTTGACGTTGTGCAATGTCGAATCGCTGTTCGAGATCATGAAGGGTTGACCCACCTGCACCCCAAACACGTGCGGAAGATAGCGGCAGCCCCTCTGATCGAGTGTCACCGGGGTCGTCGGCACGGCATATGTGCGTTTGCCCAAACCGTCCTTCACGTACACGAAGACGTTCTGCAGGCCGTTGCCAGCCCCGACGACCAGCAGTTCTGAGGTCGCGCCGGGTTCGGCCACACATTTGGGATCGGAATCCATCCGCAAGGGACGCGGTGTGGGCGCGGTGCCATCGAAGGTGATGGTGCCCGCAACGATTCCCGGGCCGTCCGCCGTGTCCGTGGGCTTTGCCGGCGGGCCTGATGCCGTTCCCTGGCTGGTCGAGTCGATGGTTGGGCCACCGCAGGCTGCGCTTGCCGTGGGGGCCGCGATCACGGTGCAGATCACGACACTCCAATGAATGCGTTCGCACAACTTCATCGCTGCCAGTCCTCGGTCAAATGATAGCCTACGGACTGCTCGGCTGGAGTTCGCTGTACGGAGTTCGAATTTGGTGCTTCGTACCAGCGTGCGGAGTTCTTCTACGGTGTTCCGAGTTGTGAGTTCCGAGCTCGGAGCGTGCATTCGAACGTGAGGACTTTCCCAATGATCGGCGCGCGCAGACTCTACAGCATCGCTTGCATCTGTACTCTGCTCGTTCCGGTGGCTGCAGCCCAGGAGGCGCAGACCACTGCTGAACGAGCGAAGGAGCGACACCTTGCCGGGCACTCGCGGTTCGGCGAAGCGTTCGACGAAGGTCCTCGCGAGCGCCCCTCGAAAATGACCGGGATCGGGGTCACGCATTTCCCGATCACGACCTCCCACCCCGAAGTGCAGATGTGGTTCGATCAAGGCCATACGCTCATACATTCCTTTTGGTACTACGAGGCGGAGCGGGCGTTTCGGTGGGCGTCGAAGCTCGACCCCGAAGCACCAATGCCGTATTGGGGCCTCGCGCGAGCGACCAGCGGGAGCCGAGCCCGCGCCTTCATGCAGGAAGCATCGAAGCGCAAGGACAAGGCCAGCCCGCGCGAGCGGGTGTACATCGAAGCGTGGGAACTGCAGTACGTCGACGGCGCCCAGACGACCGAGGGACGTCGCAAGTTCACCAAGGCGCTCGAGAGCATCGTCATGAAGTACACGGACGACATCGAGGCCAAGGCTCTGCTTGGCAACGAGCTGATGGGCGACACGCGCGTCGGCACCGAGTTCCTGATGCAGCAGGTGCTCGCGAGGGATCCCAAGCATCCGGGTGCCCACCATTACCGTATTCACAACTGGGACGACGAAGACGGTGCGCTTGCGCTCGATAGTTGTCGAGCGTATGGCGATATCGTGCCGGGCATCGGTCACGCGCTTCACATGCCGGGTCATATCTACGCAGGCGTCGGCATGTTCCACGAATCAGCCATCTCGCTCGATTCCGCGACGCGGGCCGAGATCGCTTACATGGGACGCCAGATGGTGTTTCCATACAACACGTGGAATTACGCGCACAATCGCAATTATCTGAGCTACGTGCAGGAGCAGCTCGGGCTGCCGAGCGAAGCGCTACGCGGCGCTCGCGAGCTGCTCGCTGTACCGCTCGATCCCAAGCTGAACGTGGCCACGCGCATGAGCCCGCATTGGCAGGGCGTGACGGCGCTGTCGCGAGCGCTCATCAAGTTCGAAATGTGGGAAGAGATTCTCAAGGAAAACTCCATCCCGTGGGGCGACTCGCTTCGCGACCGACTCGGACGCCGCTATACCGAGGCGATGGCCCACATCGGCAGAAAGACTGTCGAGGCCGCGACGAAAGCCGTGGACGAACACGCATCCCTCAAGGCGGAGCTCGAGAAGGAGACGAATGCGTCGTTGAAGCGTCAGTTCGAGGTTCAGGATCTCGAGTTGCGTGGGCTGCTGACGCTGCTGAAAGGAAACGCCATCGACGGCGTCACCCTGCTCACTCAAGGCGCGCCGAAGGAGCTCGAACAGCGCTCGTACTACGACGACCCTCCGTTCTTCGCCACCTTGATGTGGTCGCGCCTGGGCCACGCGTATCTTGATCAGAAGAGTCCGAAGCTCGCCGCCGATGCCTTCACGCGTGCGCTCAAAGCAGTGCCGAACGATGCGTTCTCGCTCGCCGGTCTGGTACGGGCGCATCACGCGCTGGGCGAGACGAAAGAAGCGGCCGACGCTTTGGGGCGGCTGGAGTTCGTGTGGAGCGACGCCGAGCCGGGTCTGCGATGGCTGCGCGAGGCGCGGGCGACCGGGGTGAAAGCCACGCCGATCGACGGTGCGCCCAGCAAGCAACGGAGCTACCGGAAGACCTCGCTCGATCAGCATGGCCCGGCGATTTGGACGCCGTTTCAGGCGCCCGCGCTCGACGTCGCTGACCCCACGGGCAAGCGATTGACGCTCGAGCACTTCCGCGGGAAGAACGTGATCCTGACGTTCTATCTCGGGGCCGGCTGCGCGCACTGCGTCAAGCAGGTGAAGGACCTCGCGGAGCGCTCCGACGAGTGGGCGCGGCTCGAGACGGTTGTGATCACCGTGAGTCAGGACGAACCGGAGAAGAATGCCAAGTCGCAGGAGCTCGCACCGCTCAAGGTCCTGCTCGGCTCGGATGCCAACTGGCAGAACGCCCGGCGCTTCAAGTCGTACGACGACTTCGAGGAGATGGGCATCCACTCGACGGTGCTGATCGACAAGACCGGTCGCGTGTATTGGGCGCAGCATGGCGGCGCGCCGTTCGACGACTACAAGTTCCTCGCGTCACAGCTACAGCGAATGAATCAGCACCAGTCGATGGCGAAGCCGAGTACGACGGCGCCACAGTAGAAAGAGCAGAACTGCGCAAACGACGCCACGCAGGGCACGACGACACGAAGGGCTGATAAGGAGTCTTCGTGTTCTTCGTGCCTTCGTGGCTAAATTCGTGCCCCTATGAGCTTCTGAGGCGCGGCTCTTTCTGATTAGAATCCCGGTATTCAAATGCGAATAGCGATTTTGCTTACCTTGTTCGCTCTTTTTCTGAGCGCCCAGGAGCCGTCCGATCTCCGCACACGCGCCGAGATCACCGACTACGTCGAGACCAGCGGCTATGACGACGTCGTGCGGCTGGCGAAGGGGATAGTCGAGGCGAGCCCGCTGGCCCGATACGAGAGCTTTGGCACCACCGAGGAGAATCGAGAGCTACCGCTTCTGATCCTCTCGGATCCGCCGGTGCCGACACCCGAGGCAGGGCGCAAGCTGGGGCGACCGATTGTCTTCGTCCAAGCCAACATCCACGCCGGCGAGGTCGAGGGCAAGGAGGCGGCAATTATTCTCGCGCGGCGGCTGACGTCCGGTGACTTGCGACCGATGCTGCGGGAGTTGGTAGTGTTGATCGCCCCCATCTACAACGCCGATGGTAACGAGAAGGTCAACGTTCAGAACCGGACGTCGCAAAACGGTCCCGTCGCCGGTGTTGGCACGCGCGAGAACTCAAAGGGTCTGGATCTGAATCGCGATTACATGAAGCTGGATTCGGCAGAAGCGCGCGCGCTGGTCGGCTTGATGAATCGCTGGGATCCGCATGTGGCCATCGATCTCCATACGACCAACGGTTCGTATCACGGTTATCACCTGACCTACTCGCCAACGCTCAACCCGAACGCTGATCCACGGCTCCTCGAGCTCGCGCGCGAGCAGATTCTCCCGGCCGCTCAGCAGGCGGTGCTCAAGAAGCACAACTTCAGGACGTACTACTATGGGAACTTCGCCTCCGAGTCCGGCATGGCTCGCGAAAGTTCCCGCGTCGATCCGGCAAACCCCGTCGACACGGTCTGGCGGACATTCGATCACCGCCCTCGTTTCGGCAACAACTATGTCGGACTCCGGAATCGGCTCGCGATTCTGTCCGAGGCCTACAGCCATCTCGACTTTCGCGGACGAGTGCGGGTGACCGAGGTGTTCGTCGAAGAATGTCTGCGGGCCATCGCGGCGAATGGGCGGAAGCTCACGGCGCTGACGACGCAGATCGACAGCGAGACCAAGACTTACGACGGAGTGACGAACAACAAGCGCGGCGCAGCGACGCCGCCGAGCCTCGGTGTGGAATTCCAGATCGCGGCCCTCTCCTCGCCGGTGGACATCCTCGTCAGTGATGTGACCAACCAGCTCAATGAGCGATCGGGCCGCGAGATGCTCGTGATGAGCGACCAGGTGGTCCCGGTTCGCATGAAGGATTACGGCATCTTCCAGCCGACCCGCATGGTGGCGATGCCGGCCGGATGGCTCATTCCCAAGCAACATGTCGAGTCCGGCCGATACGCCGCGGCCATCGATCGCCTCCGCTGGCACGGGCTCCGGGTTCAGAGGGTCAGCGACAGCGCCCAGATCGATGTCCAGCGCTTCGTTATCCAGTCACAGAGCAAGAGCGAGCGGCTGTTCCAGGGACACCGCGAAGCGCGGCTGGTCGGCAGGCACGAAAACGCCAAGCTGTCGATTCAGCCCGGGGCGCTGTTCGTCCCGGCCAATCAGCCGCTTGCGCGCCTTGCGTTCTACCTGCTCGAAGCCGAGAGCGATGACGGCCTGGTGACGTGGAATTATCTCGGGGATGGCCTGGTTGCCGGCGACACGTTCCACGTGTACCGCGTGATGAGTGCGAGGGTGTTGAAGCTCGAATAAGACAGCCGTTCAGCTGACGTCGGCCTGGAAGGCAGCAGTCATCACCTTCCCGCTCCGCTTGACCTGGACCCAGATTCGGTACGCGCCGGATCGTGGAAACGCGAACGGGATTGCCACGGCGCTCTCGAGCGTCGCGTCGTGGCCCGCGTGATCGACGGTCGGCGTCGTCGCCGTGAACTTCTGCAACGCCGCCATCGAGATGCTTCCGGACGGGTGAAGATGCGCAAACACCGATCCATCGCGGCTCGCCACGATCGCGTGCGCGGCCATTCCCATGTAGGGCTCCACGGTCACCGGGGCGCCGGTCGCGTCTCGCACGGAGAAGGCCAGCACGACGTCCTCTCCGGCGACGAGCGCAGAGGCGCCGCGATCCCAGACGACGCGCAAACCGTCGCCGAGGTCGAACGACGCTGAAGTGCCGGCTTCGACCGCCGTGCCGCTGAACCAGGAATCATCCGGGTCCGTTGGCTGGCTGCCCCCGCTGTCGTGGATCTCGACGTTCGAGACAAGCGTCTGCGCATAACCGCTCTCGTGCACGATATCGCCGTACACTCGATAACGGCCTGCCGGCAACGCCGGGAGCCCCGTGTCGAAGTCGAGCGCCTCTGGCGAGCGGGGCGTGGGGTGCAGGTGGGCGAACGCCTCGAGCGACGGCTCGCTCACGAGAAAGAGATGCATCAGTTTGCCGTGGTCGGGGAGCAGCGCGTTATAGCGGCTTGCCGGGTTGGGCACGCCGGTCCACCGGGGGTCTCGAATCGCCAGCGTCAGCTGTGGCTTCTCGCCCAACGCGGTTGCCTGCGTCTCGGCAGCAAATGGGCGATAGAGGACGTTGCGGCTGTAACCTGAAGCCTCCGCGGCCCACCACACGTTGCCACCCCACAAGAGCAAGCCGGCCACCAGCGCTGCGACCGCGATGCCAATCCGGGCCCGCGTCCGGCGACGACTGTCTGGCTCGACACCTGGCAGGAGCGCGCTCTCCCGCACGGCGGAGCCGATGATGGTGATGAAGCCGACCGTGAGAAAGAGTCCGAGCCCCGCGAGCGCCCAGCCGAGCCAGGGCGCCATGGGCCGCTCGGCGGTCGCAATCGCCATGACCGGAACGATTGCTGTTCCCGATCCAGCCGCGCCAGTCACGTGGACGGCCAGCTGATACGACGACGCCGTCATCAGCCACAGCTCCGCGGCGTACAGATCCGTACTGCCGGGCACGGCGACCGCCGGTTCCGGCGGCGGCGCACCGGTCAATCCGACGTTCCACTGGGCCGCCTGGAGCGTTACCTGCGGATTGGCTGCAGCGCTGGCGCCCACGAGGCGAACGGCCACTTGCGCACGGCCGGGAATTACTCCGGGCAGCCTTACCGTCACGCGCACGTCGTAGGGGCCGGCCTTGCCAGTGAAGAACGCGTCAGGGCTCCCGACGTGGGCCATCGAGAGCGCCGCAAGAACGATGAGCCAGCAGACTCTCATCGCTGGACTCGCGCCATCCAGTTGCCCCACCACAGTCCCAGTCGTGCCGACACAAAGGCAAGTCCGACCGCAATGGGCAGCCCAATCGCGAGGTTGTCGGGCTCGTTCATCACATACCAGCGCTTCTGGATCTCCGGCGGCACGGCGTAATCCATGCGGTGACTGCCAAAGAAGTCGTTGCGGGCGAATGGCGACATCAGGAAATCGGCAAAGGGCCACTGTGCAGCGACGAACGTCGCGACGAAGAGCAGCGCAATCAGCGCCGCGAGCCCCCAGTCACGGGCGCGGCCGGCCTTTGCTCGTTGCATGACGAAATCGATCGCCAGAGCCGGAACGACGAGCAGCAGTGGGAAGTCTGGCGGCATGAATCGATCGACCTGAACGTAGATCGGTCCCAGCAGCGGCTGCGCCGCAAACAGCGGCAGAACGAGCAGCATTACCATCGTCAACCCTGAGTAAACGAGCGCCGTGATCGTCGCCGGCCAACGGGCGATCGATGCGCGAGCCGTGCTGACGAGCAGGAATACGAACACTCCCGCCGACACCTGATAGAAGAGGGACTGGTGCATGTCCCACCGCTGGGTGTACTCGGTCGCGACGGTCGCGACGAGTAGCACGAGCAAGCCCGCGGCGACGAGATAGAGTCGCCCGAGCTGCTTCCGCTCGCCGACCGCCCGGTTCTGCCGGGCCAGCGCCATTAACATCGCCCCCCACTGAATGGCCGCGATGCCGGCGGCGAGCAACATGTGCGGCGGGCTGATGATCTTGACATCCAACCCGTAGGCGTTGTGCCACCAGTCGTCGAAGGGGGCTGACGTGAGCATCGCGAAGGTCCCCCAGATGCACACCCAGGCCCCGAGCGGCGCGCGGAATCCCCAGAATCGCACGCCCGTGGCGCGGTCGTCGGCCGATCCGGCAAAGGTCGTTCGCAGCGCCAGCCAGCCACAGGTGAGCCCTGCCACGATGCCACCGAGATAGATGGCCAGGTGCGCAGGCGTCCAGAAAGTGTCGCGTCCGATCGTCCGGTGCCAGGAGATATCCCAGATCACCCCGACCACGACGCTCGTGGAGGCAAATAACACCGCGAAGATGGACCACGGGATGCGTGCCGCGACGGCGCGTGCGGCGAAGGCTTCGGTGGCAGTTGGTGCGATGGTGGACATTGCGAATGACCTCGGTGTAATTCTCACTTGATCAGATAGAACGTCGTCTGCCGGCCGTCAATCCAGTCCCACTTGCCATCTGGCATGATCGCCGCGTCTTCTTCGAGCGCGAAGCGCACCGCTTGACCACCCCACTCGGGGACCTCGTGAGTGGCGTTCAATTCGATTGAGTGCCACGTGTACGGAAAGAACGGGTAATCGCCGCGAACCGGCACACCTTCCTGATAGTCGGTCATGCCAATCGGCGGGCCGGCGCCGTGGCCGTGGTAGCCAACGGGGTGACAGTAGATCGAGGGAACAATGCCGGCTTTCATCGCGGCTGCGCGCGCGTCGCGCAACGCGTTGTTGCCAGTCTCGCCAACGCGAGCAAACTTCATCGTCAGATCTTGAAGGGTATTGGCGGCCTTGAGGCCGTCTTTCAAACCCTGAGGCGCGTCGGTTTCGCCATCCTTCAATACATACGCGTTGTGCTGCGTGTCGGTGGACAAGCCAAGATACACAATCCCGAAGTCGGTGTGCAGCATGTCGCCGCGCTGAATCACGTTTTCGCCGGGCTTCACGGCGCCCTGGCGATGGATCGTCACCGACGGATGGAACCACTTCCCAAGCCCCATTTCGACGACCCGCTGGCGCATCCACCAGACGACATCATCGTTGGTCGTCTTGCCTGGCGTGATGACCTTGTTGGAAAACGCTTCGGCGATCACCATGTGAGCGGTCTTCATCACATGGCGATAGGCGTCGAGCTCTTCCGGCAGCTTGATCTCGAGCCAGCCGACGGCGAGCATCTCGGCCGACTTGATGCGGGTCGAATACTTGGGGCCGAGTGCGTCCATGAGCCGTCGCTTTTCGTTGGCGGTCAACCCGTCCGCGTGATTCCAAGCGTCCGACTCGTTGAGGCCGATGGCGCGCGGATCGCGTTCCTCGACCACCTTGCGCAGCCCCTCGTACTGTGCGTCGTTGTGCGTTTGCACTACCGTGAACAGGCCGTCGTAGTCGAAGCGGCCAATCGAAAGACGCTCGATCGGTTTTCCACTGCCGGGGTTCCAGAACACGAGAATCGTCCGCCGTCGTGACGAGAACGTCGTGAGCGGCGCCATCGATCGGAACACCGGGTCGTCGTTGTATTCGCGCGACACGATGATCCACATGTCGATGCCGGTGCGCGACATCAGCTGAGGCAGCACGGTGTCGAAGCGCTTCTGGATCCATCCCTTGACGAGCGACGCTTGCTCCCGATGCGTCAGCACGCGGTCCGCGGGGTTCGGGTAGGTCGTCGCCGGCTGCGCGGTGACGCTGACGGTCAGGGCGCAGACGATGAGGAGTCCGCTGAGGCGGGCGGTGAGCTTGAGCATGCCAGAGTCTCCCACGGTCCACGGTCGACGGTCCACGGCCGTATCTTTGTGCCGTTCCGGGCTACGTCCTTCTTCCGTGTGTCTGGGCTTTGAGCCCGTACCGCGACGGCAACCTATAATCACCAACCCACGACAAGATGCCACGAATTGCCCTATCGATGCTGGTTGCAATGGTCGTCGGCCAGTCCGCACCAGCGCTGCCTGCCCTGCAGAACTTCACCTTCGACCTGGGCGAGAACGCGAGCGTCGAGGGCGGGAAGGTGCCGCTTGTCAACGGACGCTGGAAGGATCCCGCGGAAGGAGGCAGCACCTTCAACCTGCTGCCCGTACACGCCGTGGGCGATCTGGATGGCGATGGCACTGCCGACGCCGCAGTGGTGGTGGTCGAGGCTTCAACGGGAACCGGGACGTTTGCCTATCTGTTCGCTCTGAAGAATGAGGCCGGGAGGCTCACGCAGCTTGGGCACCCAGAATGGCTGGGCGACCGGAGCATCGTTGAACGCCTCGCGATCGACCGGCAGGGCATTCTGTCGGTGAGGTTTCTCACCCACAAGGACGGCGACCCCGAGTGCTGCCCGACGCTGAGAGTCAATGACCGCTTCCGGGTCGAGCGTGGGAAGCTGGTGGGTATGACCAAGTAGGAAGTTACAAGTTACAAGTTACAAGTTCAAAATGGAGTTAGAGAGTTTAGCTGCGGCGCGCCAGCGCCGCAGTTTGTAACTTGTAACTTGTAACCTGTAACTTTCTCGACTCAGCGCAGCTACCGTCGTCGCGCGAGCGGTTGCCTGGGCATCGGCTGGTGGGCCATCCACTTCGCAATCTCGACCCGTGGGGCCGGGCGACTGATGAAGTGCCCCTGCGCGGCATCGCAGCCGAATTGCAGCAGCAGATCGCGCACGTCCGCACTTTCCACGCCTTCCGCGATGACCTTGAGCCGCAGGTTGTGCGCCAGATCGATGATCGACCGCACCAGCGCATCATCTTCACCCGATGCCAACCCGATCACGAACGAACGATCGATCTTGAGCTGATCGACCGGCAGCTTCCGCAAGTAGCTGAGCGACGAGTAACCGGTGCCGAAATCGTCCACGATCAGGCGAACGCCCATGTCGTGGAGCTCGTTCAGGCAACGATTCGAGCGCTCCGGATCCGACATGATCAGGTTCTCGGTGATCTCGAGCGCGAGCATCGACGGCTCCACACGCCGCGCCGCCAACATCTCGCGGATGCGTGACGGGAACGACACGTCGTGCAGGCTGCGTGGCGACAGATTGACCGCGATGGTCGGCGGGCACTGCTCCGCGCCGGTCGGCCACTCGGCGAGCGCCAGGTCGATCGCGAAGGTCGTCAGCGGTGTGATCAAGCCGCTGTGCTCCGCCGCACGGATGAAGTCCTTCGGTGGCAGTCGGCCTTGCTCGGGATGATCCCAGCGCAGCAGTGCTTCGACCCCCTGAACGTTCCCGCTCTGCAGCTCGATGATGGGCTGATATTCGAGGACGAACTGACCGTGATCGAGCCCCCGCTTGAGGGCATTGGTCAACGCCATTCGCTCCTCGGTGTGCCGATCACGATCCGGTTGATAGATCGCAAAGCCCGATCGATCGGCCTTCGCCAGGTACATCGCGAAGTCTGCCTTCTGCATCAGCTCGTGGCTGGCGGCGGCGTGGGCGGGGAAGGTGGCAATGCCGATGCTGCACGGGGCCAACAGTGGCTGATCGTCAACGACGAGCGGCAGCTCGAGCTCGTGGAGAATCTTGCGCGCGGCCAGAATCGCACCATCAAGATCGGTGCTTGGCAGCAGCACGGCGAACTCGTCGCCGCCGATGCGGGCGATCGTGTCCGACTGCCGCAGGGTCCGGCTCAATCGCGAAGCGACCTGCTGCAGAACTCGATCACCGGCATGGTGGCCGAGTCCATCGTTGATTTCCTTGAACCCATCGAGATCCAGTGCAAGCAGCGCCAGCGTCTTGTGCTCGCGCCGCGCGGCCAAAATCGCCTGATGCAAACGGTCCTGCAGGAGCGCACGATTGGGCAAATCGGTCAAGGGATCGTGGTAGGCGAGATAGGCGACGCGCTCGTTGGTTCGCGTCATCTCGCGCCGGGTCGTCGATTCGCGAAGCTCGCGCTCAATCGCGGGCGCCAGTCGCGCGAGATTGCCTTTGACGATGTAGTCGGAGGCGCCGGTTTTCATGGCGGCAACCGCCACGTCTTCGCCAATCGTGCCCGACACGAAGATGAAGGGCACATCGATTCCCTGTTCGCGGAGCATCGCGAGCGCCCGCGTGCCACTGAACGTCGGCATCGTGTAGTCGGCAATGGCGACGTCGAACGAAGAGGTCCGCAGCACCTCCTGCAGACCCTCGGCGGTGTCCACCTGCGTCATCCGGACGTCATATCCGGCCTGACGGAGCGCCCGCTCGACCAGGAGGCCGTCGTCTTCTGAGTCTTCGATCAGCAACAGGTTGAGAGGAATCATCGGAAACGCCTGTCGGTCAGACAGTTACGGGCCGTCGGTGGGTCCGGCGGGCGGACGGCACCCCTGGCTCGCACCCTCAGTTTCGGCCAATGCGCAGGGCGGCATTAGCTGTCGGCCCACCGGGCTCCCCCACCCTGACCGGAGCTGGTCGGTCGCGTCGTCAAATCCGAGCGCGATGAGGCGTTCGAGGAGATCCAGGCGCTCCACCAGGCGTCGCTCGAACGCGGCCAGATGATCCAGGAATTCATCCCGCGTCAACTCATGGCTCATGGCTGTCCTCCAGGTCCAAGCCGACGCTCGGACCGACTTTTCTCAGTGCACACTGCGTTCCACACGAGAACCAGCGGAGTTATCGCCTGGAGTGCTGGCACGATTGTTGGCCGTGTTCAATTTCGTCATCGTCTCGTGGCTGGTGAGTACGCAGTGGCTGCGACGTGACAAGGGAGAGGCAACGTTATAGTGCAGTGATGGCGACCCAGCGTCCGCCCGGCCCGCGTCGACCGCTGGTGGGCGCCCTCTTGAGTCCCGGACGCGATCCGCTCAAGCTCCTGACCCGCATGGCGCGCGAGTACGGCGACATCGTCTATTACCGGATGGGTGGCGAGCGCGTCTACTTCGTCAATCATCCGCAGTACATCCGCGATGTCCTCGTGACGCATCAGAAGAACTTCACCAAGAGCCGGGGCCTGGAGCGGGCGAAACGATTGCTGGGTGAGGGACTCCTTACGAGCGAGGGCGCGACGCACTTGCGTCAACGGCGGTTGCTGCAGCCTGCCTTCCATCGCGATCGAATCGCCAACTATGCCTCGGTGATGGTCGCGCATGCGGACCGCCTGTGCGAGCGCTGGAGTCCCGGCACGACGGTGGATGTGTCGAAGGAGATGATGCGGCTGACCCTGTCCATTGTGGGGAAAACGCTGTTCAGCAGTGATGTGGAATCACAGGCGGATGAAGTCGGCGTCGCGGTCACCGAGGTGCTCGCAACGTTCTGGTTCACGCTGCTGCCGTTTCAGGGGCTCATCGAGCGCTTGCCGCTGCCCATCCTGAGACGCGGCCGCGCGTCCCGTGCTCGTTTGGATGCGCTGATCTACTCGATGATCGACGAGCGTCGCGCCACGGGTCGCGATCATGGGGATTTGCTGTCGATGTTGCTCGCGGTCCGCGACGATCAGAGACAGGGACTGTCCCCCGAAGACAATCGGCGACAAGGACTGTCCCTGTTGTCGCCACAACAGGTGCGCGATGAGGCCATCACCCTCCTCCTCGCCGGTCACGAGACGACCGCGAACGCGTTGACGTGGACCTGGTATCTCCTGAGCCAGCACCCCGAGGTCGAGGCCCGTCTCCATGCCGAGATCGACACGGTGCTCGCCGGTCGACTCCCGACGCTGGCCGATATCGAGCGCCTCCCCCTCGTCGAGCAGATCGTGACCGAATCGATGCGCCTGTATCCGCCGGCATGGATCATCGGCCGGCGGGCAATCGGCGAGTACACACTTGGCCCGTACACGCTGCCGCGGCGCGCGATGATTTTCATGAGCCCATACGTGACGCAGCGGGATGCACGATTCTTCCCCGATCCCGACCGTTTCGACCCTCGCCGCTGGTCGGCGGCTGGGGCGGCCGCCCTGCCGAAATTCGCCTACTTCCCCTTTGGTGGCGGCGCCCGCCAATGTATCGGCGAGCAATTTGCCTGGATGGAACTCGTGCTGGTCGTCGCCACGATCTCGCAGCGGTGGCAGCTCCGATTGGTGCCAAACCACCCGGTCGTTCCACAGCCCCTGATTACCCTGAGGGCCAAACACGGCATGGCCATGGCGCCGGTTCGGCGGACCGGTGCTCGCGCCGTCGTGGACGTTGGCACCGCGACGCCACAGCGGGTATGATCCCCCGATCCCCGAACGTCGGCGACGCGGTCGACTGCGACGAGGCCGTATTTTGTCCGCGGGGGACAGGCCTTGTCATCGGGGGACAGGCCCCGTAAAGCAATTGTTAAGGAGTCAAATCGAATGAAGCGCATCGCCTTCCAAGTGGTGCCCGTGGTGGCGTTGCTCGCGGCCGGATTCGCGTGGGTGAGCCCCCGCTTGTCCGGACAGAGCACGGGCCAGCCCAGCACCAGCAATGGCGAGTGGCCGCTGTATACCGCTGACCTGCGCGGCAGCAAGTACTCGCCTCTCGATCAGATTGATGCCAGCAACTTCAGCAAAATGGAAGTGGCCTGGCGGTTCAAGACCGACAACCTTGGCCCCCGTCCGGAGACCAAGCTCGAAGGCACGCCGCTGATGGTCAAGGGCATGCTGTACGCCACGGCCGGCACGCGCCGGGCAGTGATTGCACTTGACCCGCGGACCGGCGAGCAGAAGTGGGTCTACAGCATGGACGAGGGCGAGCGCGCCACACGCTGGGCGCCTCGACAGCTTTCGGGCCGCGGCCTGTCGTACTGGACCGACGGCAAGGGCGATGAGCGTGTCATCTACGTGACGACCGGATACCGCCTCGTTGCGCTCAATGCCAAGAATGGCCAGCCGATTCAGAACTTCGGGGACAAGGGCGTTGTGGACCTGAAGGTCGGCGTCGTGCACGGCAAGAATGGCAAGCAGGTCCAGATCGATCTCGAAAAGGGTGAGATCGGCGTGCACTCGACCCCGACCATCGTCAACGACATGGTCATCGTAGGGTCCGCAATGTTCGAGGGCCTCGGCTACCTGTATTCGAACAATGCCAAGGGCCTGGTCCGAGCCTATGACGTCCGCACCGGCAAACAGGTGTGGCGCTTCGATACCATGCCGGGACCGGGAGAGAAGTATCACGAGACCTGGGAGAACGGGTCGTGGGAGTGGACTGGCAACACCGGTGTCTGGACCCAGATCACTGCTGATCCTGAAGCCGGCCTCGTTTACCTGCCCGTTGAGACGCCGACCATTGACGAATACGGCGGCAATCGGCCCGGCGACAACCTCTTCGCCGAAAGTCTCGTCGCGGTTGGATTGAAGGACGGGAAATACAAGTGGCACTTCCAGTTCGTACATCACCCGCTGTGGGATCACGACATGTCGTCAGCCCCGCTGCTGATGGATGTCACGGTCGACGGCAAGCCGCGCAAAGTCGTCGCGGTGCCCTCCAAGCAGGGTTGGCTCTATTGCTTCGATCGCATCACCGGCCAGCCGATCTGGCCGATCGAGGAGAAGCCGGTACCGCAGAGCGATATGCCGGGTGAGAAAACGGCCAAGACGCAGCCGTTCCCGTCGAAGCCGCCCGCTTACTCGCGCACGCACGTTGCGGAGAGCGATCTGATCGACTTCACCCCCGCACTCCGGAAGCAGGCCCTCGACAACCTGAAGTTGTTCCGCTGGGAGCAGATTCCGTACGTGCCCCCGGTCGGCCCCAACTCAAAATTGCTTGGCGCGATCAACATCGCGAACACCAATGGCGGTGTCAACTGGCCGGGTTCCGGTTTCGACCCCGAGACTGGCATCTTCTATACGCAAGCCGGGAACGCGGCGGTCACAGCCGCCAAGTACGACGAGGAAGAGTTCCACCGAGTCAGCCCGGAGAACCAGAAGGCGATTGGCTACAAGCCGCGTTGGGAAGCAGAGCCTGACTACGGCATGCGATCCGAGCGGCCGGCTGGCGCTCCCGGCGGTGGACCGGGCGGCGCGGGGCCGGGCGCTTTCGGCGGCGGCGCCCCACGCCCTGGTGTGCCACTGACCGGGCGTCAGGCGCTGGTGCAGGGACTGGAAGGGCTGCCACTGGTCAAGCCCCCCTACGGTGTCATGGCAGCGATCGACGTCAACAAGGGCGACCTGCTGTGGCAGGTGCCCCATGGCGACACGCCAGACCTGATCAAGAACCACGCGCTGCTGAAGGGCATGAACATCCCGAAGAGCGGTCAGAGCGGGAGCGTCGGTGTGCTCGTTACCAAGACGCTCGTGATCGCCGGCGATCCGCAGTTCACGACGCAGTCGCGCGGTCGCGGTGCGATGCTGCGAGCCTATGACAAGAAGACCGGCGCCGAAGTTGGTGCCGTGTACGTGCCGGCGCCGATCGTTGGTCATCCGATGACCTATTCGATCAACGGCCGTCAGCACATCGTGGTGGGCGTTAGCGGTGGCAACTATACGGGCGAGTACATTTCGTTCCGGCTGCCGCAGACCGCGCCGACAACGACGGCGGGCCAGCAATAGGCGCAGGCGACCGCGGTTTCGATTGTGACCTGTGAGGGTGAGGCCAGCCGGCCTCACCCTTTTTTCTTTTTCGGCGTCGCGCCTCCGGCATTCTTCTTCGCACCCGCCTCGGCTTCGAGGGCGGCGCGCGCCAGCGTGAGCTCACGAAGCTTCTCGTCATCGAGCTTCGGGAACGACGGCTTGATGGTTTCGAGCGCGTCGATGACGGCGTCGGCGACGACCAGGCGTGTGAACCATTTGTGATCCGCGGGAACCACGTACCACGGCGCGTCCTTGGAGGCGGTATGTTGGATCATGTCTTCATAGGCGTCCATGTAGTCGCCAAAGTGTTCGCGCTCATGAACGTCAGCGGTTGAGAACTTCCAGTTCTTCTCCGCCTGGTCCAGGCGTTCCATGAACCGCCGCCGCTGTTCCTTTTTCGAGACGTGGAGGAAGAACTTGCGCACCACGGTGCCTTGGTCGGTCAAATACTCCTCGAATCGCCGGATGTGTCGGAATCGATTCTTCCAGATGTTCTTATCGACCAGCTTCTCCGGCATGCGCTGTTTGGACAGCAACTCCGGATGGACCCGCACGACCAGGACCTCCTCGTAGTACGAGCGATTGAAGATGCCGATGCGCCCGCGTTCCGGAAGATGCTTGAAGGACCGCCACATGAAGTCGTGGTCGAGGTCCTCTGAGCTGGGCTGCTTGAACGACGACACCTGGCAGCCCTGGGGGTTGATGCCCGACATGACGTGTTTGATGGTCCCGTCCTTGCCGGCCGCGTCGAGCGCTTGAAAAATCAGCAATAACGCCCAGCGATCCTGCGCGTACATGCGCTCCTGCAGGGCGGCGAGACGCTGAATGCCGCGCCTCAGGAGGTCGTCGGCTTGTTCTTTGATGTTCAGGCCGAGCGTGTCGCCGGGGTCGATGTCCTTGATGCGAAATTTCGGGCCGGTGACGCAGAATTTGGGTGCGAGTTGTTTGGTTGGGTCTTTGGCCATGGCGTAGAGTCGGTAATTCTACCGTTGCGGGGACAGGCCCTGTCACTGGGGGACAGTCCCTGTCGTCGGGGGACAGTCCCTGTAATTCGGGGACAGGCCCCGTAAAGAATTTGTTAAGGTACGCGCACAAATCAGCGAGTTGCTGTCAATCGGGGGATGCGATGAAACCATTGCGGACGCTTAATGGAATGCTGGTCGTGATCGTCAGCGCGCTCGCGGCCGGCACCGCCGCGGCGCAGCCGCTTCGTCTCGCCGGCGCCGCGTGCGAGACGCCGCCGGTGCTGCACTGTCCGGACCAGAACTGTCCTGGCGATGTCGTGACCAGTGGCGGGCCGGTCGTCGAGACGAAGACGAACCGCAACTACTTTCTCGACTATCCCTGCGACCTCAAACGCGGCGAACAGGTGACTTTCGTCCTCAGCCTCCACGGCGGCGGATCGTACGGCAACTGGCAGCGCCACTACTTTCCGATCGTGGACTACAAGGACAAGCATCGCCTCGTGATTGCGACTCCGTTCTCGCCGCGCCGTGTCTGGGCAGTCGAAGATGACGAGTATCTGCAGAACATCGTGACGACGGTCGTGGAGCAGATCGGGAAGGAAAACATCAAGGCATTCTGGTTGGTCGGACATTCGCAGGGAGGCCTGACCTCGCGCCGACTCGTCTGCAGCGACTTCTTCGCGTCCCGAGTGGACGGATTCATGAGTCTCTCAGGCGGGCGCCTCGGTGGCGCGGCGCCGCGCGCCGCCAATGCGGGTCCACCCCCGGCGGCTGGCAACACCACGCCCGCGCGTCCTGCGGGCGCCCTGGCCCCTGGCGCGCTGACCCCGCCTCCAACCCCGACCTGCGACTTCTCGCACATCTACACGACTGGCGAGCATGAGATTGCGACGTTGCCCGATTCGTCCGACTGGGCGACCAAGTACAGCTGCGGTCCGCGCGCGAAGCAGCCCGATATCGTCGACTCCAAGGCCGGTTACGTTTTCGACCGCGGACGACAGAACCCGGGCACGAAGCAGTGGGGACTCCTGCCGAGACCAGGCAAGGCCGAGGCGTTTACTTATCCCCAGTGCCGCGATGGGCGTGTGGTTGCAGATGTCGTGCGCATCGACAAGGGGCACACCGAGGGCCTGGAACCTGAGGTGACCGAGGCGCTCGTCAGGTTGATGGTGTCCGCGAAGGGCGGGAAGATCAGTGGCCAATGATCAGTGACCAGTGATCCAGTGATCAGTTGTCAGCGACCCGTGTCAGCGGAAGAGCGGGACCGCGCATGCGTTGAGGGTGCGCGTTCGGCGACCTCGATCGCCCGACGCGCCCACTGCGAGAGGTCTGGAGGGCTTTCGAGCACTGAGACTGGCACCGCGTAGTAGTGCATCGATGTTGCCCGCCCAGGGAACGGCATGAACGGACGCGACCCGGCGGCCTCATAGGCCGGGCGCGTCTGGTCGTCGACCTTGAGATACAACACATCGTTGGCGATGATGGCGAAGAACACGCCCTGATGGTAGAGTCCGACGCCGCCGAACATCGCGCGCGGTTCGACATCCCCAAGTTCCTCGAACTGGTCCAAGACGAACGCACGAAAAGCCGGCGAGACAGTCAGCGGGTTCATCGCCATATCGCAAGCTGACAACCAGCGGCCAGCAGCCGGATACCCGACCACTAGCCACAGGCCTCTGATTACTGCTGTGCCGTCGTCGTCGTAGGCGTCCGAGACGAGGGACCATTCAGCAGCGCGTTGAATACGAGCTTGAACGTACCGTGCGTCTGATCGCGATGCTGCGGTCGGAAGCCGATCAACACGACTTTCCCGGCGCCGTGCTTGACCGTCACCGCCGCCGCCTTCTTTGCGATCACTTGCTCGCCCAGCAGCCAGCCACTCTGCAGGATGTCGCGCTCGGTATAGGTTGAGAAGATCTCGACGTCCTGGCTGCGATCGGTGGACGTTACTTCGTACACCTGGCCGCCGGCCATGAACAGCGCGAAGCCTTCGGACGGCATGCCGTATGCGATCGGGTTCCTGTGGTCGAACCGCACACGCAGTGTCGACCCTGGTGACCAGAACTGCTTGGCCGGCAAGCCGGCGACGACATTGCGCAGCGGCAAACCAAAGCGCTGAATCGGCAGATCGCCGGCGTTGGCAAACGTGACCAGCGTGCCGCCTTTCTCGACGAATGCCTGCAAGGCCTTCACGCCCTCGGCACCGAAGCCGCTTCGATACTCGGGCGGCGTGTTGTCTGGCCCGCCACCGAATCCAGCGCCACCGCCCGGACCGCCGCCACCAGCTTGACCACTTCCTCCTGCCGGGCGCTCGCCAGTCATGGCCTGCAGCGAGTCTGCCGGCAGCACGATGACGTCGTAGGCCGCCTCCAGACCGCCTTTCTTGAGCTCGGCGTCCATCAGCGACTTGAACGGCACGTTGAACTGCTCGAACATCAGCCGCGTCCAGCCCTCGTCCATGTTGCCGCCGCCGTAACGCTGATACATTGCGACCCGCGGCTTGCGAATCTCGTACGCGCCCGTGGGCTGGGTGCCGGTGATCGCGGCGAAGTCCACGCCTGTCTGTTTCGCGACCTCAGCGAGCACCGAGGCACCCGCGGAACCTGCCACGATGAAATCGCCAGGAGTAAAACCTGCGGCATTCGACACACGCCGGACCGACACACCCTTGTCGAGAAGCAAGTTCACCGCGCGGTAGCTGTCATTGAGCTTGGCTGAGAGGACATAGCCATTTGAAGCGCTGGCCGCCACGGTGCCTACCATCGGCACGTGCGCGGTCAGCTTGACGAGATCCGCGGTCACCTTCTCGCTGACAGGATCGCTCCTCACGCCCATGAACTCGCCGAAGGTGTCGGTGGACATGTCGTATGGACGAATCGGGTTGTCTTCCTTATCGCGGGTGTAAGAGTTATCCGGGTAGAAGGTCCGCCCGAGCATCCAGCGCACCAGCCCCTGCTTGGGTTGCGCCATCGACACCACGAAGGATCCGGGTCCATACACGCGACCGTCGGCGAAGAACTGAGTGTTGGATTGGTGCACTTCGACGCCCGAGTTGAGCAGCATGTTGACGAACCTCTTAACCGTCAGCGCATCGTGCTGCTCGGCCGCAATCGCATAGGCCTTGACCGGTCCGTTCGCGCCCCGCTCCGTCTGACGCGTGCCCTTCAGATACATGTTCCACAGCACGGTCTCGCGGTTCCTCGCCGCGAGATCGACCGTGGCCCACGCCGCGATTTTCTGCTGCTCGACGATGTCGCGTACGCGCCACCAGCCTCCCTGCCAGAGGCTAGGCATGGTGACCTGCGACTCGGTACTGGGGCAGTCCACGAGGACCGCCGCGCAGCTGGTCCGGGTGCAAAAACATCGGCGTCGCCAGCCGCGCGCTCGCCGATTCGGTCAGCATCCCGGCGATGTTGTGGAACGGCGTGATCCAGTGGAAGCCCATATGCCCCCAGCCGGAGTAGATGGCTGATCCGATCACGCCGGTTTTGCCGGCCGCTTCGAGCCGGTTGCCCATGTGCGCACCCCACCACGACATCTCGCGCCACACCAGCGGATCGCCGTCAGGGCGAATTGGCTCGGCATACGGCGGAATGTAGAGGCGCGCGTTGCCGCTGCCCATCTGGTGATGATCGACGTAGGCCTGCGGAATCCAGTCGCGGTACATCAACTTGCCAAGGTGCTGAGACTCGGGCAGGTTGAGCGCAAATCCATCGCGGTTGTTATCGTGACCCGCGTACTTCTGATAGAGCCACGGCAGCCCGGAGGCTTCGTGCGGCGTGCCCACATACTTCATGTACCAGTCCGCAATCATCTGTGTGCCGTCGGGGTTGATCGACGGCGCCACGATGCTGATCACGCTGTCGAGCATGGCCTGGGCTTCGCTATCCGTGCGCGTGATGCTGTCGTAGACGAACTCGGCGGCTGCCTGTGACGCCGCCACTTCGCTCGAGTGCAGCGCAAACGACTGAATTACGACCGCCCTTGCGTCCGCGACGAGCTTCTTGGCGTCGGCCTCCGACAGGCCTCGCGGATCCGCCAGTCGGGCGTTCATCTGCTTGAACTGATCGAGCTTGGCGAGATTCCCCGCCGACGAGATGAAAAGCGCGATGTACGGCCGTCCCTCACTCGACTTGCCGAGCTCGACGAGCCGCAGCTTGTCCGACGACTTCGCGAGCAGCTGGTAGTACTCGTGCAGCTTGTCCCAGTTGGCGAGCTTGCGATCGGCACCCATCTGGAACCCAAAGAACTTCTCCGGAGACGCGACCGCGGATGCTGCGGGTGCCTGCGCCTGCGCGGTGGTTCTCGCAACCGTGCCGGAACCGACCAGGACCAGGCCAAGAAAAACGGGGAACATTCGGATGGAAGAGCTGCGTGATGTCATTGGAGCTCCTTGGCGAGGGCTCATTGTCGCACTGAATCCCTGGAAGCGACGGTGACATCGGCGGAAGGCAGAACATCCACCGTCCGTGGAGACGAGGAAATCGCGGAAGGCATCCGCCGAAAGCGGCGGCGGAATCGAGCCTACTGGCTGGCTGTCAACGAAATCGTGAGCGTCTCCGTTGGCCGCGTCGCATCGATTCGCGCGACCCGCTGCTCGCCGAGATGTCCATCGAGCGTCACGCGGATCCGATGCAGCCCGAACGGCAGGTGCGCCACCGTCAACGGCGTCGTCCCGCGGCCCATCCCATCGATCGTCACGCGCGCGCCGGCCGGCTCGGTGACGATAGTGAGTTCGCCGTCCTCGACCGATGGGATTGCGGCGAGAGGCGCTTCGACCGCAACGACCGCCTGCGGGATGGGACTGTCGACCGCAGGTTCCGCGACCGCTGGTGTGGCGGGTGTGGACGCGGGAGAGGCTGGCGCGGCAGACGCGCTGGCTGCCGTGTCGATCCGCACCGAGGGCTGCGGCTCAGTGGACGTTGACGTCCCGCGCGTCCACAAGGAGAGCGCTGACGCTGCCAGCGCCGATAGTCCGATGATGGCGGCGACGAGCCCGCGGTTCAAGTGGCGGCCGGGTCGCCGCAGCGCCGAGGGTTGCGTTTGCTTTCGTGGTTGCGACGCTTGCAACGCTCGTTCGAGCTCGGCGAGGGCGACGCTCTGATCGAGGCCGACGCTCTGCGCGAAGGCTCTGATCTCGGCGCGTCGATAGATGCCCTGCGGCACGTCCGAGAGGTTGCCGTGTTCGAGCGCGTCGAGATGCCGAAACGGAATTTTCGTCTCGCGCGCGATCTGTTGAAGCGTGAGCCCGCGGCGTTCGCGAGCCTGTCGCAGGAAGTCGCCGAACGCCACGCTCTCGTCGCCGGACGAGAAACGGGAGACGGCCGCCGATTGACGTACGTTACTGCTGGTAAGCGTGGCCATGGGGGGAGCCCTGTTCGCGCCTGTCCCTTGATTCTCTCGCACCGCCGGCACGAAATAAAGGGGCCGGCTATCCGATTTGATACACAACAGCTGGGACGGACCACGTGACTCAACCGGCCCAGTCGGGTTCGACCGACCCGACTTGCTTACTGCATCCTCTCTAGAGGAATACGGACGGTCCGACCGGAGTCGCCTTCAGCCAGCGAGATCATGCGCTCGGCGCCGCTATAGCCGTCCTTCGTCACGCGCACACGCTTGGCGCCCGGTGGAAGATGCCGGATCGTGAGCGGCGTCATTCCGCGACCAACGCCGTCGACCGTCACCCGTGCGCCCGGCGGCACGGTCACGATCCGAAGCTGTCCCGGCCGAGCGATCGTGACAGGCGCGGCTGGCACGACCGACGAGCTCGTCGTTTCCGGACGTTCCCCGACGGGAATGTTGGCAGGCTCCGCGATGGCGACGACCTTGTGCAGCGACGGCGCGGCTGCGGCGACGCCCGAGGGCTTCAGCGCTGCGGTCGGCGCCACGATCCAGGGGCCGTGCCACATGATTCCGTACGCGACCCCCACGATCAGCGCAGCGGCTACGACGAGGGCGAGCACGCGCGGCGGTGTACCGACGTGATCGTGAGTGGTGCGTCGCGAGGCTTCGCGCTCGACGCATTCGGCAACCGCACGCTGGAGGGAGGCCACGACGACGTCCTGGGTGACCCCCGCGTCGTGTGCGATGTGCGTGATTTCGTCCGCAAGGCTCGTTGAGGCGCGCGGCCTGAGACGACGAGATTCAACCCAGGTTGCTGTTGCGTGCCACGAACGATCGAGAGCGGCTGGCAGGCGTTGCAGCGGTGGTCCAACCTGCTTCGTCACCGCAACGCATTTGTGAAAGGCGCGAACGCTCGCCGCACGGATGGGCTCGAGCGAAACCATCGCCGCGGCAATGTGGTGTCGCTTACGTGTTTTCGAACGCCTCGTTCGCGGGATCGGATCGACGACTGGCGCAAACTCATTCTGCGACACGTCGAGCGTTGACCCCTTCGAATCGGCGATCGGTTCGGAAGGGAAATCGTCCAGAGGGGATTCCATCGCAAGGCCCTCGGGTCGCGGCCTTCTCGGCGACCAGCCAGGCGATTGTGTCTGAAGTGCCCGCACGAAATAAAGCTCAACCTTCTCGAAATAAAGCTCAACCTTCTCATTTCCTCAACTAAAATTCGCGTCAGATTGCTCTTCGGAGGTCAGGTGATTCGGAGACTTACACTTTTCGTACTCTTTTCCTTCCAGCTCATCTTCACTCACGTATCGAGTGCCGGCCAGTCCCCGGCTGGCTCGTTGACTGCGGCCGAGAGGGTTGTGCTCGACACGCCGACGCCCGACCGGGCGCGCCGCTGGCTGGCGCAGCTCACCGAGGAGCCGCATGTTGCCGGAACGCTTGCAGAAAAGAAGGTCGCCGACTACGTGCTCGCACGCTTCAAGGAGTTCGGGCTCGAGGCCGAAATCAGCCGCCTCGACGTCTTCTTGAATCATCCCAAGCATGTGTCACTGCGGATGGTCGCGCCGGACGAAATGGAGTTGTCGCTTCACGAGGAGCCCTATCAAGTCGACAAGGACTCGACGACCGACGGCATGTTTCCCGCGTTCCACGGCTACGGCGCCTCGGGCACGGCCCGGGGACAAGTGGTCTACGTGAACTATGGATCTCCGGCGGACTTCGATCGGCTGCGCGGCATGGGGATCTCGGTCGAAGGCAAGGTCACCCTGGTTCGCTATGGCGGCGCCTTCCGCGGGCTCAAGGTGAAGGAGTCGCAGGATCGCGGTGCCATCGGCGTCCTCATCTATTCCGATCCGGCTGACGATGGGTACATGAGGGGAGACGTCTATCCCGACGGACCCATGAGGCCGCCGTCGGCGATTCAGCGCGGGTCGGTGTTGTTTCTGTCGCACTTACCGGGCGACCCGTCGACGCCTGACGGGCCATCGACGGCTGGCGCAAAGCGGATCACGCGTGAGCAGATGGCGAACGTGCCGAAGATTCCCTCGTTGCCAATCAGCTATGCCGAAGCGGAAAAAATCCTGCGACTGCTTGGTGGTCCGCGGGTTCCCGACGAATGGCAGGGCGGCCTGCCGTTCTCGTATCACGTGGGTCCTGGCGCCGCTTCGGTTGCCATCGACGTTCAAATGGATGAAGGCCTCAAACCCATCTACAACGTCGTCGCAACGATCAAGGGGAATGTCGAGCCCGAGAAGCTGATCATCCTCGGTAACCATCGTGACGCCTGGAATCATGGCGCTGTTGATCCGAACTCGGGCACGGCGGCTGTCCTCGAGGCGGCGAGAGCGCTGGGGGCGGCGGTCAAGAGCGGGTGGACGCCGAAGCGAACCATCCTCATCGCCAGTTGGGATGCCGAGGAGTACGGCCTGGTCGGATCGACGGAGTGGGCGGAACAGCACGCCGGGAACTTGCAGAAGAACGCGGTCGCCTACATCAATTGCGATGTGGCCGTGACCGGACCCGATCTAGGGCTGAACGGGGTGCCGTCGCTGCTCGGGCTGGCGCAGCAAGCCGCGCGCGACGTGCCGGATCCAGCGCGCGGCGGATCGGTTGGCGCCAGATGGGAGAGTCGTCTGCGATCCGCCTGGGCGCAGCAGACGCCGGTCAGCCTCGAGGGCAAGGACGTCACGTTTGCGCCTCGCCTGGCGCCGCTCGGTTCTGGCTCCGACTACACCGTGTTCCTCGATCATCTTGGCATCCCCGTGATCGATGCCGGGTTCGGCGGACCGTATGGCGTCTATCACTCGGTGTACGACAACTTCCGCTGGATGGACACGTACGGCGACCCGGGCTTCCACTACCACGCAGCCGCGGCGCGGCTTCTGGGTCTCATGACGATGCGCCTCGCGAGCGCGGACATCGTGCCGCTTCGATTCGGGTCGTACGCCGCGTCGCTACAGGAAGATCTCGACGTCATGCGCCGCGACGCCATTCGCCGCGCACGTACGTCGAACGAGGGTCAGAAGCCGGCAATCACACCGGACTTCGCTGAGATCGTCGCGGCGCTCAAGGATTTCGCATCCGCGGGCGAAGCCGCCGATCGCGCTGCGGAAGCCGCCGCCAAGAGCGGCGATGCCGTCGTCATCAAGCGTGTCAACGAGACGCTCGCACAGGTGGAACGCGCGTTCCTGGACCCGAAGGGCCTTCCCAATCGGCCGTGGTTCCGCCACATGTTGATAGCGCCCGGGCTGACCACGGGCTATGCCCCGTGGCCGTTCCCGGCGCTTCAGGAAGCCATCGAAGCGCGCGACGCGACGATGTTCGCAACCGAAGCGAAGCGCGTCGTGGCCACGATTCGTGCGGGCGGCGAGAGGCTGAAACAGGTGCGATAGGTGCGTCGCACCTTCGCACCTGTCTCCACCTATGGCATTCGCACCACGTCGTTGAAGGTGACGGTGACCGCGCCTTTCTCGCCCGGCGTGACGGCAGCCGGCGCACCGGTGTCCGTGCCGTAAAGCATGACGGGTGAGCCCATCGGGGGTGGAGCACTTCCGGCGAAGCCGCCCTTCTCGTCGTAGGCGACCGCAACCCAGACTTGGGCGGCGGAGATGGCTTTGAAGCTTGCAACGTCGCCGTTCTTGCTCAGCGACATCTCGTGGATCGGTATCGCCCCGGGACCGATGTCAGGCGTGTCGAACAACCAGACCCACAGCCGATGTGAGGCATCCACCTCTCCCTTGCCCGTGTATTTGACGGTAACGTCCACATCGCCTGCCACAGACGTCTCATTGAGAGACGATGCCGTCACGGACGCATGCGCGAGCGCCGCGACGGTGAGAATGAGCACGCCGAGTCGGGAACCGATTCGTCCAGGGTTCGTCATGACTTCGTTAGACGGGGTGGCTCCGACCAGGTTTCCCCAATCGGGTCGAACGGCGGGAGACGAAGCCCGAACGGTGGAATCGGCTGGGTTGTCGGTTCCGGACGAGATGGCTTGGTTGTTCCACCGTGTAGAACCTCCCTATGGAGGCAATGTGTATCAGGTTTTGTCGCTCAACAATATCGGCCATCCAGAATCGTTAGTGGCCGCGCGTTGTCCCGTAGGAGCGACTTTTGCTGACGAGGAGTCGTTCACGTCTTAGTAACGATATCCGTCTGGATTCAGACGATGTCTAGGAGGTACGTGGCCCAGCTTGATGAACTAGAAGCACTGAGCGAGTTTGATTCCGAAGGTCCATCAGTGCAGCAGGAGCGGAAGGGGTCACCCCGGATCGACACGTCGATAGGGCGGCCACCACCGCATTCGTCCCCACAAACGGCAACCGGCGCCGGATCCCCGTGGCGTCCCGCTCGCTTTGATGTGGCCGAACGGCCCGTCAGAGAGTCAACTTCCCCCGCCGCGGGCAGAATCCTCCAGCTCGTCGACGATCGGTGGTACACACCTGCCAGCGGTGCCCGGTTCCTGGCGTACAGCCGAGCGCGATCCCTACGACGTCGCGGGGCCGTTGCGAAGGCCGTACTGGTTGCCATTCTAGCCGTCAGCGTGGGATTCACGGTTGCGGCAACACTCGACCGGGTTCGCGACACGCTCGCGCCGCAGCCATTTGTTCAGTCACCCGTGGAAGACGAGTTACCGACCACTGCCAACGCGGCAGCGGTCAGCAGCGATCCCGGCAATCTGAACGGCGGGTGGACGCTCACGAGTCGTGTGCCGTCCAATAGTCACGACGCGCCGAGGCTCGCGACGATCGGCTATCGCTTTCGCTTGAAGCAAGAGGGCGTACGGGTGTCCGGCACCGGCTACCGCGCCATGGAGAACGGCCGCATCATTCCGCTGCGTCAGCGCTCGCCGATTACGCTGGAAGGGAAGCTCGATGGCCGGCGTCTCGAGCTGCTGTTCGCCGAGCGCGGCGCCCGCGGAACCAGCGGCGGCGCAGTGGTGATGCGCGTGGCCGACGACGCGTCGCTCCGCGGGACCTTCTGGAATGATGCGACGCAATCCAAGGGGAGCGCGCTCGCCACGCGCGTGGCGCCGTGAGGCCCCTCACGAGGCGTCGCGCAGCCGTCGCAGAGTCTCGAGGTTTCTGACGTCAAGAGCATCGCGCTCGACGCGATGCGGCTTACAGCTGTCCGTCGTCTTTTCGGTTTCGATCAGCAACGGCAAACCGGCAAATCGCGGGTCGTGGAGCAGCCGACGGAACGGCTCGAGCCCGAGGCATCCGTCGCCTATGTGTTCGTGCCGATCAACGCGACTGCCGCACGGCCGCTTCGAGTCGTTGGCGTGGAAGACCCGCAGGCGATCTCGTCCGACGAGGCGATCAAAGGCTTCGAATGTTTCGTCGTAGCCGTTTGAGCGCGTGATGTCGTACCCGGACGCCACCAGGTGGCACGTGTCGAGGCACACTCCGACACGGGGCGATCCGTCAAGGTGATCGATGATCGCCGCGAGCTGCTCGAATCGATACCCGATCGTTCGACCCTGCCCTGCCGTGTGTTCGAGGAGGACCATCGTCTGGCGGCGTGGTCGTGCGCGAAACGCCGCTCGCACCGCGTCGGCGACGAGGCGGAGTGCGTCATCTTCGGTTCCGGCCGTGCACGTGCCGGGATGAATGACCACGCCGAGCAGGCCAAGCGCGTGGGCGCGGTCGAGTTCGTCGACGAAAGCGGCGATGGACATCGCCCGCAGCGTCGGAATCGTCGTGGCGAGGTTGATCAAATAACTCGCGTGCGACACCGCCGGAGCGATCGCGGTCTCGTCGAGGCGGGCGTGAAACCGCTTGATCTCGACCGGATCGAGCGGCTTGCTTTGCCATCGATTGGCGTTCTTGGTGAATATCTGCAGCGCCTCGCATCCGTGGACCACCGCGCGATCGACGGCCTTCGAGACGCCGCCTGCCACTGACATGTGCGCGCCGATCTTCAGCATTTCGAGGTCGTGTCCAGGATCGCATGACGCGTCAGCAATCGAAAGCCTCTGACTGACGCGCTCAAGGCGCCACGCTGTCGACGCAGCCCTCGCAAAGCTCTGGCCTCCCAACGTCCCTGTCAGAGTCCCAACGCGGGAGTCGACTGTGACGGCGACTACGTGTCTCGTGCCGGCTCGCTCCGCGATGGCGGTCGATCCGCTCATCATTCTTGGCGAGCCGTAGCGATGGCCGCCGTTCCACGGTTCCAAAGTTCCAAAGTTCCAAAGTTCCAAGGTTCCAAGGTTCCAGCGTTCCAAGGTTCGACAATGCCAGGTTCGATCAGGTCATGCGTAGAACTCTGGAACCCTTGGAACCCTGGAACCTTGGAACCTTCTACCGCCGAGAGATGAACGCTTGCACGCGGAGACCGAGCGGGAGCTCGCGGCCGTCTTCGAGCTCGACGAGTGTCTCCAGCACCTTCGTGTCCACTTTCTCGGTAGGCTCGTCGGTGCGCACGTTCTTGCGGCCGAGCGACTGCCCGACGCGGACGACGCGACCCGGAAAGCGACGATCGCCGAACGCATCGGCGGTCACATACGCCGGTTGGCCGACCGCGACGCCTGCGACGTCCGTTTCATCCACATCAACGCGGACGCGGCGAACCCGGTCGTTTGCGAGCGTGACAACCGGCGAGTCGAATAGCGTCGAAATGCTCTCGCCGGGCTGACGCAGCCGACGCAGGATGACACCGGCGATCGGCGAGCGGATGAACGTCTCTTCATGAGGCGAGCGCGGGCCATACTGATTTCGGCTTCGGCGCGCGCCCGATCCTCCTCACGCGCATCGGCATTGACGAGCGCGAATCGTTCGCGCGCCGCGTCGATGCGGGCGCTCGCGACCCGCACCGTACGGTCCGCTGCATCGGCATCGGCGCGCGCCGAGACGCCTGCGGCGAGTAGCGTCTGTTGGCGGCTGTGCTCGGTGATCGCATGCTGCAGCACGGCGTTGGCTTCGGCCACGGCCGCCGCGGCTTCTTGCCGTTCCTCAAGGCGAGCGCCATTGACGAGCCGACGATGCTCCGCTTCGCGAAGGCGTAGTTCGGCTTCGGCCGATGCGACACGGGCCTGGAAGTCGCGGTTGTCGATGACTGCCAGGACATCGCCCGCGGTTACGCGGTCACCTTCGTCGACCAGCACGCGATCCAGCCGACCTCCGACCTGTCCGCTGACGCGGATCTCTTCGGATACCGCCTCGACAAGTCCGGGACCAGCGGACACGTCCGGCGGTGCCTGTGCGGGTGCAACCGCGGTCGGTGCCGGCGAACCGTCAGGCCCGCCGGGCAACGGCACGAAGTTCAGAACCGCCATCGCCACAAACATCACGGGGACAGCAATGGAGAACCGGAAGCGAGTCATCAGGGTCTCAACCATGCTTGTCCGACAGCCGGCCGTCTTCCATGTGGACGATTCGATTGGCGTATCCGAGCATGCGGCTGTCGTGCGACACGATGACGATCGCACGGCTGCGCTCGCGGGCGAGATCGGCGAACAGTTTCATCACCGTATGGCCGCTGTCGATCTCGGGTTGTCGGCAAGACGATCCATCGCACGAATCACGTGCAATCGACCCGCTGCTTCGGCCGCCTGAGCCGTCAGGCGCCGCGATTGGCACTGTTCGAGACCCGAGCGCCGGCACGCTCACGACGGGAACAGCCGATGCGTCGTTCGACATCCGGGGACGCGATGAATTCGGACGATCGTCCAGATTGACCGTGCCGAAGTTCAGTCAGCACCATTGGACCTTCACTACCCAACTGGGCTCTGACGACGCATCAGTCGCGGGCGTCGAGATCTGACCGGCACGTCCTGCCGTAGCGGCTTCGTCACCTGTCGCTGCAGCGACCACCGAGACCACGCGATTGCCGCGTGATCGCCAGCGTCGCGCCGAGCATCCAGCGGGCAGAACGATGTTGGCTCCGCCGGGAGCTGCCGCTGACGGCGGGCAGCCATCCCGCGGAGAACGTGAGGAGAGCGCGATGACGGACTATCGCGCAGTGAAGACTTGGAAGAGACGCGCGCGAAGCCTGTAGGTTGTCTCATCCGTGCGGGACTGTGACATGCGCGCCGGCTCGCGCTCGATCCGCAGCTGCTCGACGTCAACGCCGGGCTGCGCTTGACGAGCACGTAGAGTGTCTGGTCCTCTCGAAGGCCGGCGTAGTTCTGCGCGTGCTTGAACGATGTGAAGACGTACGGCGACGTCGTGAAGTGCGGATGCCGCGTGTGAAACCGACCACGCGGGCAGATGCCCGCGGATCTCCAGCGTCTGACCGATGCGATCGACGCCGAGCTTTGGCCGGTAGATCTCGTCAACCAGGATGGCATCGGGGAGGTGAAGGTCCGAGAGAGCCCGCGACAATGTTCCAGGGGCCGCCGAGCCCGGTTTCGAGATCGACGCCGACGATCTGAATCCCAACCTGCTGACCGTCAGCTGGCCGTCGCCACTGCGTCGCTCGCGCAATGAATTTGCTCGCCGCTGCGACACCTGGCGTTGCGAGGATGACGGCTCGTTTCCGCTCCGTGAACGCGACGCCCTGCTCGATGTAGGGGACGTTGGGTGCGGTAATCCAGATGTCGGCGCCCGATTGGTCGATGAGGCCAGACGTCGTCGTTGTGAAGCCGACGAACAGCCCGAGCTCCACCACGATGAGCACCACCGCAAACACGATGCCCGTGATCGTGACGCCGGCCGGACCCTGTCGTGGACTAGGTTGCGCCAGGCCAGCATGCCGTTCCACAGCGGTAGGACGTCGGGGTGTGAAACATGTCGCACGCTGAAAGCTTTCGGCCCGGAGCGGCCTATGTCGGTATGCACCGGTTTCGCGAGAGCGTCGTTGCGTTCCTCGCGCTTGCTGTGTCCGCCTGCTCGGGAACAGGGACTTCCGGCGCGCAAGCGCAGATGTCCGGACCGCGCAGCGAGATAACTCGTCCCACGGCCACCCCCACGCTTGACGGCGTGCGACGCAAGGGCTTCGTTCAATGTGGCGTCAGCACCGGCATTGCGGGATTCTCCGTGGCCGACGCGCAGGGGGAATGGCGAGGCCTCGACGTTGACGTCTGCCGCGCGATTGCCGCCGCCGTGCTGGGGGATGCGACGAAGGTCCGGTTCACGCCGCTGACGTCCCCGCAGCGGTTCGCCGCCCTGCAGACCGGCGAGATCGATGTGCTGTCGCGCGTGACGACCATCACCTTCCAGCGTGATGTGCAGCTCGGCATCGAGTTTCCGGCAACGAATTGGTACGACGGCAGCACGTTCCTCGTGCGCAAGGCGCTCAACCTGTCGTCGCTCAAGGGCCTCGACGGCGCCACCATCTGTATTCAGCCCGGCACGACGAACGAAGTGGATGTGGCCGACTACTTCCGCAAGAACGGACTCAGGTTCACACCGGTCGTCATCGAGCGTCTCGAAGAAACGACCAACGCCTACTTTGCAGGGCGCTGCGACGCCTTCTCTCAGGACCAGGCCACGCTTGCGGCCATCCGGGCACGGGCGCCAGACCCAAGCGAGCACGTCATCCTGTCCGAGATGATCTCGAAAGCACCGTATGGCCCTGGCGTCATGCCCAACGACCTGCGCTGGATAGAGATCGTGCGCTGGTCGGTCTATGCAATGGTCAACGCGGAGGAGCTGGGTCTGACCTCCACCACCATCGATCAGGCGTTCGCCAGCCCCGATCCCGACGTGCAGCGTTTCGTCGGCAAGCACGATGACTTCGGCGCCATGCTGGGCCTCGATGCCGAGTGGGCGGTCAGGATCGTCAGGCAGGTCGGCAACTACGCTGAGAGCTTCGACCGCAGCCTGAAGCCGCTCGGAGTCGAGCGCGGTATCAACCGTCTCTGGAAGGACGGCGGTGTGCTGTACGTGCCGGCCCTGCGGTGAATCGCACGCGCTGGCTTTCCTGGAACGACGCGCGAACACGCGCCATCGTCTGGCAGGCGGCGGTGGTCGCGATGGTGTGTGCGATCGTGGCACTGGTCGCGGTCCAGGCGGCGACCAACCTCGAACAGCGTGGAATCGTCTCGGGGTTCGACTACCTCAGTCGATCGGCCGGGTTCGAGATCACTCCAGGCCTGTTGTCGTTTTCGTCTCGCGACAGCTATGCCCGCGCACTCTCCGTGGGACTCGTGAACACGCTTCGGGTTGCCATGCTCGGGATCCTCATTGCGACCGCACTTGGGCTCGTGATCGGGGTCGCCCGGCTCTCGACGATCTGGGTCGTGTCGGCGACAGCGAGGGCGTATGTCGAGACCATGCGGAATACGCCGTTGCTGCTGCAGTTGCTCTTCTGGTATTCGCTGTCGCAGTCGCTGCCGGATCCGCGCGCAGCCCTGAGTCCGTGGCCAGGCATCTTTCTGTGCTTCCGGGGGCTGTTTTTGCCGCGCGCTGTCTGGCACGACGGATCGCTTGCGCTCGAACAACCGAGCTTGGTCGGCTTCGGTTTTCAAGGGGGCACGTCGATCTCACCGGAATTCGCCGCGCTGCTGATCGGGCTCTCGACCTGCACCGCGGCCTACATCGGTGAAATCGTGCGTGGCGGCATGCTCTCGGTCGGCCGAGGCCAAATCGAGGCGGCGTCGTCACTCGGATTGTCCCGAAGCCGAGCCCTTCGGCTCGTGGTGCTGCCGCAGGCGTTGCCGGTGATCCTCCCACCGACGACGAGTCAGTATCTGAATCTCACCAAGAATTCGTCGTTGGCCGTCGCAATCGGCTACCCCGACCTGATCTCAATCACCAACACGACGCTCAATCAGACCGGGCAAGCGATTGAGGCGATCGCAATGGTGATGGTTGTCTACATCGCGATCGGCCTGCTCATTTCGCTCGCGGTTAACGTCTACGACAACGCGCTCAGCCGGCGCGCTGGCCGACGTCGCTGGCGAATGACACACGTAGCTGCCGACCGAATTCGTGCTCTTCGGCGGATGGCGATGTTCGGCGATCGCGCGAACGCGATCGCCACCGTGGTGTTGGGAGGAGGCGTCGCCTACCTCGCGTTCTTGTTTGTGAGCTGGGCGCTCGTGAATGCCATCTGGACACTACCGCCGGATGCCGGCTCCTCGCTCTGCCGAGCGGCGAGGGGCGAAGGGGCGTGCTGGGCCGTGGTCCACGAGCGCTTCCGCTTCATCCTTCTCGGCGGCTACCCGTACGAAGCGCAATGGCGGCCGGCACTGGCCTGTGTGCTGTTCATCTCGCTCTATGTGATGAGCGCTAGACGCGCCTGGTGGACACCGTGGCTGTTGGTGCCGTGGATTGCTCTGCCAATCAGCGCGATCGTGCTGCTCCGCGGGGGTGTCTTCGGGCTCCCTGAAATACCGAGCGAATTCTGGGGCGGACTGCCGCTGACGTTCGTGCTGTCGACGGTGGGCTTTGCCGCTGCGTTTCCGCTCGCGGTCGTACTTGCGCTGGGGCGGCGTTCGCAAATGCCCGCCATTCGTGTGCTCAGTGTCGCGTACATCGAGATCGTCCGCGGGGTCCCGCTCGTCACGTTTCTCTTCATGGCGTCGGTGATGTTTCCGCTGTTCGTCTCGCCTGGCGTCACGATCGACAAAGTGCTACGGGCCCAGATCGCGTTCGTAATCGTGATCGCGGCCTACGTCGCCGAAGTGGTTCGGGCCGGCCTCGCGGCCGTTCCGAAGGGGCAATACGAAGCCGCGGCCAGTATGGGTCTCCGCTTCTGGCCCACGACGCTGCTCGTCGTGTTGCCCCAGGCGTTGCGCGTCTCGATTCCCGCCCTCGTCAACACGTTCATCGGCTTCTTCAAGGACACGACTCTTGTGACCGTGATCGGGCTGTTCGACCTGCTCGGCGCGGCCAAGGCGGTGATCGTCGACCCGAAGTGGGTGGGTTTCGGCGTCGAAGTCTACTTGTTCGCCGCCGCCGTCTACTTCGCGTTCTGCTGGGCGGTTTCGCGTTACAGCCAATATCTCGAGCGGGCGCTGCTGGCTCGCAGTCATCAGTGATCAGTGATCAGTGATCAGTGATCACCGATCACCGATCACTGATCACCGATCACTGATCACTGCACTAAGAGGTCGGACCCGTGTTTCACGTTCAGATGCAGAGTGTCGACAAGTGGTTCGGAGATCTCCACGTCCTGCGCGGTATCAACCTGACGGTAGTGCGCGGCGAGCGGATCGTGATTTGTGGCCCATCGGGCTCCGGCAAGTCGACGCTGATTCGGTGCATCAACCAATTGGAACGGCACCAGCGGGGCCGCATCGTCGTCGACGGCGTCGAGCTCACCAATCACGTGAAGAAGATCGACGAAGTGCGCCGCCACGTCGGCATGGTGTTCCAGCAGTTCAACCTGTTCCCGCATCTGACGATTCTCGAGAACTGCACTCTTGCGCCCATCTGGGTGAAGAGGGTGTCGAAGCGAGTGGCGGAAGAGGTGGCGATGCACTATCTCTGGCGCGTCAAGATTCCTGAGCAGGCCGAGAAATACCCCGGTCAGCTCTCGGGCGGGCAGCAGCAGCGGGCGGCCATCGCACGCTCACTATGCATGACACCCAAGATCATGCTGTTCGACGAGCCGACGTCTGCGCTCGACCCGGAAATGGTCAAGGAGGTCCTCGATACGATGGTGACCCTCGCTGACGAAGGTATGACGATGCTGTGCGTGACGCACGAGATGGCCTTTGCCCGACAGGTGGCCGACCGGATCGTCTTCATGGATGCCGGCGAAATCGTCGAAGCCAACGAGCCTGCAGCCTTCTTCAACCATCCGCAACACGAGCGTACCAGGCGGTTTCTCAGCCAAATCCTGACTTGATCAAGGTTCCAAGGTTCCAAGGTTCCAGGGTTCCAGGGTTCCAAGTTCCTTGTCGTGGCCATAGCTGACGTCGTCACGACGTCCGTTGAAAGATTTCTGAGGCTGCCGCCTACCCATTGGGGGCCAGGAGCCAATGCACAGGTGGCGCGCTCGTTCGGTCGTCGTTGGCTTCGTCGTCATCTGTTCAGCGGCCGCGGCCGGGTCTCCGAGCCCTCGTCACGGGGCGTCGGAGCAATCGTCTGCGACGACCGTGAGGCAGAGCGACAAAGGCTCATCGCCGATCGCCACGGTCGGAGACGCCCTTCGTAGGGTTCGAGCGCTGGAAGCCCGTTCACGGAAACAGCACGAGCAACTGCTCGAGGATACGCAGGCGCTCGCGGATGCCTACGATGGGTTGGTGCAACAGAACGCCGACCGCATCGCGGAGATCGCCACGCTGAAGAAGGAGATTGCGATCATCCGTGCCGAGCTGTCGGCGGTGAAGGCGAAAGGCCGCGATTAACGCCTGCCGTCCAGGCTGGCCCACTCGCCCGACTGAATGAAGCTCGCCCAGTAGAACGGGTGCTGCCGGACCTTCCGTTTGAGCATCGCGAGCTTCGCCTGTCGCAGCGCCTCGCCTCGGCCGAGACCGGCACGCAATCCCGTGTAGTACGTGACCATCGTCTCGCGCGCGATGTAGTCGCTCAGGGGCCAGAGGCTCATCACCAGCGTCTCGGTGCCCGCCAGCAGGAAGGCGCGACGGAGCCCGTACACGCCTTCACCGTTGCGGACCTCACCGACACCGGTATCGCACGCGGATAGGGTGACCAACTTGGTGCCCCAGAGGTCCAGTCCTGACGCTTCCAACGCAGTGAGGATACCGTTGCTACGAGCGTCGTGGCCAAGATTCGCGCCGGCCAGGGCGATGCCCGACCGGAGCAGCGGGTTCTCGACGGTGGCACTGGCATCGCTTGCAGACGCCGGTGCGCCGCCGCGCGAAGCGTCCTCCAGGAAGAATCCGTGCGATGCGATGTGGAGCATGCGGGGCGCATCCAGTCGCATGAATTCCGCCTTGGTGGCACGCTGTCCGGTGAGCAGCACCGCGTCAGGAAAGAGGCGCTTGATGGAGCGAGCCTCTTCCGCCGTATTTGCCAGCGCCGCGAAGTACAACTCCGAGCTATCGACCGCGGTGGTGACGCTGCGGTGCTGCGCACGGTGTAAGGGCTGCTTGCGCCGCGAGGGTCCGGCACCCGCGGGTGCTGGTTCGCCGTAATGGGGGTCCGCCACGATGACGGGCACGCTTCGGTGCACGCGCGGCACTTGTATGCGCAACAGGTCGCGGCCGCTGCTGAGGTAACTGATCGAAAAGCTCTCGATCAGATATCGGCCATGCTCGTCGACAAGCGCCTCGAACGGCAAGAGATTGAGTCCACCATCAGGCGAAACCAGCAGGCGGCTGGCACCGCCATATGACATCTGCAACGGCCGAACGAGCAAGTCGTAGAGTGCACGACCACGTGCTTTCACGTCGGGGCGCGTCGGATCGCGCACCACTTGCCGCAGCGCATCGATCGACCGATCGATAGCGGCAGCAGGTCCAAGGTCAACGCCTCGAGGCGCCGCATCCTTCCGCAAGACATACGCGGCGTAATGAGGCGGCCCATAGCGGTCGTTTGCCTCGACCCCTGGATCGAACGGCCGAAAGACGGCGAATTCCAGTAGCGCCGCATCCTCGGGCAGTGCCGCCTGCACGCTTTCGAGCGTCACGGGCTGAATCCGCGCGCCCAGCTCGCCGCTGTGCGCTCCGAGTTCCACCTCGAGCCGTTCCTTCTCCGCCTCCAGCTCGCCGATCGAGCGCCGACGTTCGTCAGCGGAAACACCATCGGGCGCATTCAACGCGACCCGCGCCAGCCGCGCGGTGGTGCTGTTCAACTGATCCAGGAGGGTGCGGCCTCGATTGTCGTCCACCCGGCGCCGCACGGCCGCGAAGGCATCGGTCATTGCATCGAGCACGCGTCCCTTCCGCTGCAGCACGACGAGGGCGGCCAGCGCGGCGGCTTCCGCATCGGCGGGCGCGCCATGGAGATGCAATGAAAGCGTTCTGTCTGTGCGCTCTGCGATGCTGCTCGCGAACGCCAGCTTCTGGCGCTCGGAGCCGACCGCCAGGTTGAGCTCGAGCTGTTTTTCGACGATGGTGTCGGCGCGGCGATGAAACGGAATCGCTTGAGAGACCTGGTCGGTGTCCCAATACAGCTGCGCCATGTTGCCGACTGCCGTGAGGGTGCTCTGGTGATACGGGCCAGCTGTCTTCTCAACGATGCGCAACGATCCAAGAAACATCTCGGTGGCCTGTGAAACATCGCCGCTCACGCGATACACCATCGCGAGATTGTTCAGGAGCGGAGCGATGTCGGCGTGCTCGGGACCAACGAATCGCTGACGAATGGAGAGCGCGCGCGTCGCGTAGTCGACCGCCTTCGCATATTCCTTGCGACCGCGTGCCGTGCTGCTCAGGTTCTGAAGGTACAGGCTGATGTGATAGCCTTCCGGGCCTTCCAGCCTCTCGGCCAGCGCAAGCGCCCGCCGGAAGTGCTCGTCCGCTCGTGCGGAATCCTGCCTGGCCGCATAGATCAGCCCAAGATTGTTGAGGACGGCGGTCTGGGCCGGGCTCTCGCTATCTCCGACCTTTTCGAGGATTGTCATCGCGCGCCGGTAGATAGCTTCGGCGGCATCGAGATCGCCTGCGCTGTAGCGGAGACTCGCTTGGATCCTGAGGCACGTCGCAAACCAGTGGTGCTCGGTCCCGAGTGTCTTCTCAATGAGCTGCGTCGCGGACGCGAGTGACACTTCCGCTTGGACTCGCTGACCGGCCTGCAGCAGCAGCACCGCGAGCCGCATCCGCGACATCGCTGAATACGGATGGTCCTCGCCCCATGACTTGCCGAAAATGGCCAGCGCGCGTCGTTGGAGCTGCTCGGCCCTCGTAAACTCACGCGTTTCTAGGACCCCAGCGACGAGATCGTAAAGCAGCATGCCGACGAACGCGTCATCGGGTCCGCGCGCCGCTTCGCTGATGGCGATCGCTTGATCGAACAACCGCTGCGCCTCGACGTACCGCGCGGCCTTCGCGAGGTCGAGCCCGCGTGTGCGCAGTCTGCGTGCTTCATGCATCGACCGCTCGGAATCGGTCGCAGTGCGACGGGTAATCAGGCGAATGGCGTACGTCCCGGAATAGATCCCGCGGCTGGGGGCGATCGCCAGCGTGTAGACGCCCGCTTCGGTGGCCACGACATCGACTTGTTCCTGGCCGGTGCGTCTGACCTCTTCCTGAAATTCAACGACGTCGGTCTCCCCGTCGCGGCTCGCACGTACGACGATGTCGATGCCTCGCTGCTCGACGACCACGGCCGCACATTCCCCGGCTGCCAACGTCAGTCGATAGCGGTGCTCTTCTCCAATCGCGACGGAGCGCTCGATGGCCGCACCAGAGTCGATCGCTGCCGCTTCCTGTTGTCGCGGTTCCGAGGCGCTTGACGAAAGTGCGACGGAAAGGACGGTGAGGGCGATGAACGTGCCTGAGACGCGTGCCGTCCGGATCATGGTTCCGCGATACGAACGGTGTAGCTCCCCATGATCTCCAGGCGACCGTCGGCGCCTCGGCCGGTGAGTTCGAGCGCATAGCGCTGTGGCCCGAGCAGGTTCGCGGGAACGACGACAAAGACCGATGCCTGGTCTCCGGACACCCTCGCTGGAATCCAATCGCTGCGCCACAGGATGTTGTTCGTGGCCGGATTCTTCAGCCCAACCTGGTAGCGCGAAAAGTCGTTCGATTCGAGCCGCAGCTCGAACCCAGTGCGATCCGCGTCCGATGGAATCGCAAGCGTCGGGATTGGCGCGACTGCTCGCGTTGGAGGAAGCAGAACAACCGCCACGATTTGTTCAGGTGGCGCTGCTCGCTTGCCCTCCGGCGGCTCCGAAGCCGGGGTCGTGGCGGACGCAGCCGCGGACGGGCGGTCGCGTTCAAGCCCATCGGGAGGCACCGCCCCACGCTCGCCTGTGGGTTGTTGCTCGCCGGCTTGCGGCCGGTTCCCGACCGCCCCGCTCTCGGACGTCGCGACCGTCAGTGGGTTCTGAGGTCGCTCCTGGAACAGGAGGATCCCAGAGACGACAAGCACGAGGGCCGCGGCGGCCACAAAGCTCGCCACTCTGGTCGGACGCGCGATGCGGTCCTTCCACGTCAGACCCTCATCGCGCGGCACCGCTCGATCGAGCGCGCGGACGAAGCGAGTAGCCCCCCTCACGCTCTCGCGGCGCCGGGGCGACATCAGATAGTAGGACTCGAAGCGATCCAGCGTCGAACCGACGAGCTGGCCTCGGACATAGCTGTCCACCAGATCGGTTTCGACGCTGTGCAGCCGGGCTGCGAGCTCGTCGTCGGCGATGCTGGCCTCGTCGAGGCGCTCGGTCGCCTCGTCGGGAAGAAGGCCAAGCACGTACCGTATGAGCTCCTCGTCGTCGAGCTTGGTGTTGTGTGGGAAGGACATATCGGGTCCTGGTTATCGCGCCCTCATCCTGATAGGCCGGCGAAGCCTCAAATCATTCGTCGGGTGCTCCGGCACCCCTCCAAGCACGTCAATAGCGCCTCGCGAATCCGGCAGGCCCGAATCGCGAGGGCGTTCATGGTGATACCGAGCCGGGTGGCCAGTTCGCGGCGACGGTCGATCTTCTGCCGCCGCGTTTCGCGGTAGTAATCGACGATCAGCGTGCGCTGTTCGGGCTTCAGCTCCGCCAGGCACCGGTCCAGGCAATCGAGGCGCTCTTCGCGCAGCGCGAGGTCCATACCCGCCTCAGCAAGGCTCGCTCGGACCTCGAGACTCGCCCGCGTCTCGTCGTAACCCACGTGGAGGCGTTCGCGCCGGAGATCTTCGAGGAGGACAAACCTCGCGATGACGTAGCAGTAGCGCGCCGGAGGCTTGGTTGCGATCGTGCCGCCCTGCCCCAGGGTGCGAGCGACGCGATTGAACGTCTCGTCAGCCAGTTCCTCGGCTGCGGGACGGTTTCGCCGGTCGAAGTACAGGACCAGCCGACGGCGCATCTCGAGATATCGCTCCCCGTGGGAATCGGTACCGTCGTCCAGCCATGCCAGCAATCGTTCGAATACGAGTTGCGAAAGTTCTGGTTCTTTACGAAAGACTTGTTCGGTCAGCACGTGCAGGTAGGCTCAGTGTTTTTTCAATCTATCGCCGAGAATTACGTGATTTCGCCAAAGGCGCTGCGTTGGGGTGAGCGGCGCGCCCTCCGTACTGCAATATCAAGACCGAGAACTGCCGAGCTGAACGGTTGTCTTTCGATCGCGCCTCGCTCCACGGCTGAAAGCATTTCTCATTTTCGACCTATGAAGCGGGGGGCGGTGCGCCCCAGAACGAAAGGTTGCTCGCTTCCGTGCGCTTAGTGACGTTCATACCGCAACTCCGACGCGCGTCGGCCGACGATGGCGCGGAGATACTCGCGATTTACAACCAATCGATTCAACGTGGAGAGATCGCACGCCACAGTCGGCCGTTGACGATGGCGGAGCTCGCCGGCGCGCTGTTGCCGAACGAGGACCGCTACCACACCTACGTGGTGCCGGTGGACGGGGTCATTCGCGGTTGGGCGGGCTTTCGTCCGTGGCACCCGCGTACCGGCACCGCGTCAACGTTGGAGCTGCTGGTCTACGTAGCGCCAGCACATCGCGGGCGGGGACTGGGGAAGGCGCTCGCCAAACGAACGATCGCCGCAGCTGCATGCGCCGAATTCCGCGCCATCGTTGCGCTGTGTCGCGCGAACGATGGCGTTGCCGCCCGCCTGTTGCGCTCCACAGGCTTCTTCAGCGCGGGCATGCCCCGGGCCGTGTCTCCGGGACTCGACAGGCTCCACGACGTGATGATGTACCAGCGGATGCTGGTCGAGGATGACGGACGATGAGTCCGCGGGACGCGTGATGGCCGATTCGGTTTCGGCCTCCGAGCAATGAGGTTGTGCTGATTGTGCCGTAAGGGGTAAGGGGGGTGGGGGCGGCAGAAGCCGCTGGGCCCTGCGCCCTCCGCCCTCTCCTTTACTGCTTCACCAACGAAATTCCAATAGCGGATGACGGCAACAACGAAATCGGTTCGCAGTTCGGTGCCGTCATCGCCATCAGTCCCGACAAAAGCGTCGTCGTCGCCTCGATAGGCGCCGCGCCAGAGATTGTGCAATCGGGCGCGCCAGGGACGCTTCCCGGCGGCACCGTGTAGGTGAGTGCGAGGCGCGTGCCAGATAACGTTCCGTTCATCGTCCCTGAGAACGCCACGTTATCCGACGCGCGGAACAAGGCCACAGGCCCCGTCACCGCGCTGCCAGTTTGCGAGGCCGTCCACGTGGCGATAAAGGTCACGTTCGACTGCGGCGGACCGATCGGTCCCACCCACGTGCCAGTCAGGTTCAACGCCGGCGGCGTGCCGATCGCGGTCGGCTCTGTCGGGCCATCGTCACAAGCGCACGTGGCGGCAACAAGCACTGTTATGAGGACGCAACGCAACGGGTAAGTGGCCAGCATCAGTAAACCTCGTCTGAGTGTCGCATGCGTCGTCGTCTATGGGCCAGCAGAACGACCGGGATGATGAAGATGTGGGAAGAATGCAGAAGGGCATAGGGCATAGGGCATAGGGCGCAGGCGCAGGGCGCAGGGCATCCGACTACATCGACCGCGTGGCTTTCGGCTTTAGCCGGAAGATCAGTGGCGTCAGCGGGAAGATCAGCGGGACCTTCCGCCTGAAGGCGGAAGCCACAGGATCCATTCAGCGCCACAGCATCTGTTCAGCGCCTGTTCAGCGGGCCCTGTTTACTCTGCGCAAATGAAATACCCATCCACATTACTCGCGGCGCGGTGCGTGATGATCGGCGTAGCTCTCAGTGGCAGCCAGCTGGCGGCGCACCAGGAAACCAAGCCATCCACGGCCAGCGTAGCCGGTGACTGGAGCCTCTCCATCCACGGCGATCACGTCAGGCAAACTGGCCTCGCGCTTCGACAGGAGGGCACGAAGGTCAACGGGACCTACCACACACAGGGGAAGGTGGCTCCCGTGGAAGGGGAGTTCGCCGAGGGGAAGCTATTGCTCGCGATCGACGTAGCCGCCATCTCTCCAGATCACGCGAAGAAGGCGAACACCACAAAGATCACCATCACTGCAACGATGAAGGACGATGGGACGCTGGAAGGCGAGATGCGAAGTGGAAGCGAGCCGATCCGGATTACGGCGGAGCGATTTCGTTCCAGAGGACAAGCCTCCGAAGCATCCTAGCTGAAGAACTCCTCCGCCTCGGCGACCAGGTCGGGGAGGACGGCTGACTGGATGGCCTCGCGCCCTGTGAAGTGTCGTCTAGAGCGAGGGTCGACGCCCATATTCACAACGACGACCGCGTGTCGCGAAGGCTCGACGAGCCAGCACTCGCGGACGCCGTAGGTGCGATACCACTCGAGCTTCGTCGTCCGATCCCTGACCGCGTTGCGCGCGACGCCACTTCCACCACTGAGATCGGCGCCCCCCACACTTGCTCGCGGATGATGTGCGAGCGTCGTGCGCGTCACGACGGTCTGATGACCGTATCGCGGCGCGGGCGGCTCGCGCACCACACCCCACACCAGCTCCCGTCGCCGCAAATCCTCCGGCCCCAACAAATAGTCGCCGGTTGTCAGCCGCTCGCTCATACCGCCTCCGGGATTGGACGACGATGCCATCGTCATTCGCGCAGATCAACTAGACATCTTCTAAGGCCATCATCTTGACAATTGGAGCAAGTTTCTCCAGTTGTTCACATACCGATGTCTGTGCGATTGTGAGCCATGGATCGACGCGAGACCGAACGGCTCCTGGAATCGATCGGCGCGGCGCGGGTGGCCGGCGAACGTGTGGCGCTGGCCACGGTCGTGCGCGTGAGGGGGAGCGCGTATCGGCGCGAGGGCACACGAATGCTCGTGCGTACGGACGGGACCTACGAATGCGCACTGTCGGGAGGGTGCCTGGAACCCGCCGTCGCTGACGCCGCCCAGCGCGTGATTGCTACGGGCGAGCCGGTCACCGCCACATACGATCTCGCGGAGGACTCAGTCTGGGGGCTGGGCGTCGGCTGCAGCGGCGCCGTCGACATCCACATCGAGCGAGTTGAAGACGACGCGGTCACGAACGAGTGGCTGGGCGTCCTCCGTCGTGGAGAGTCGGCGGTGCTGGTGACGCCGCTTGTGGGGGCGTCGGGACGGCTGATCGTTCGTGCGACCGGCGACCCAATCGGCGCGCTCACCGACTCGGTCGTGGAGCGCGAGGCGGTTGCGTACGCTCGCGAACGACTGAGTGCGGCGTACCCGCAGTCGGGGCTTGATGAGATCGGCGGCCAGGAGGTCTTCTTCGACATCAGCACGCCGCCCCCATCGCTCGTCGTGTTCGGCGCCGGCTACGACAGTGTGCCGTTGGTCAAACAAGCCTGGACGCTAGGATTTGCCGTCACCGTGGTTGACGTGCGCGAGGCGTACCTGACGGCCGATCGCTTTCCGGGCGCGACGCTCATCTCCGCGCACTTCAGCCGCTTCGCCGAGGCCGTGGCGGTCGATGCCCGGAGCTTTGTGGTCGTCATGAATCACCACATCGAGCGCGATCAGCAAAGCTTGCGGTTTGCCCTCGAGTCGCAGGCCGCTTACATCGGCGTGCTCGGGCCGCGTTCGCGCTATCAGAAGCTCCTCGACGGCCTCGCCGCGCAAGGCTTCGTGCCGAATCCGGCACGGCTCGCGGCGGTTCGCAGCCCGGTCGGCCTTTCACTCGGCGCCGAGCCGCCAGAAGAGGTGGCGTTGTCGATTCTCAGTGAGATTCTCGCGATTCGACGCGGGTTCGAGGGCGGGTTCCTGAGTGGATCGAGCAGCAGCCTTCATCGGCCCGACGAGAAGCGGCTTTTGGCGCGCTCGTAGTCCTCGGGCGTATCGATATCCATCAGCAGATCCGGCGCAAACTGGAGCACCATCGTCCGCTCCCGGTGCCGCTGGAGCACCGGACGGGCGCCGTGCTCGAGCTGTCCGAGCTCAGCGAAGAACTCGCGCTGAAACAGGTGGGGCGGCGCCACGACCTCGCCATACCGGACGCTGACAATGGCCGGGGCGTGCTGGCGATAGGTATCGAGCACTGACCGGTATTCGTGTGAGGTGACGAACGGTTGGTCGGCGAGGGTGAACATGGCGGCATCGCTGTCACCCAGATGCAGGACGGCCGTTCGAAACGAGCTGCCCATCCCGCTCTCGAAGTCGTGATTGACGACGTGGCGAACGACGAGTCCGTCGAGTGCCACGAGCGTTTTCTGGTGATCGCTGCCAAGCACCACGAGGACGTCCTCGAAGCCGGCGTCACACACGTGTCGCACGATGCGCCGGACGAGGGGTTCGTCCCCGAGAGGAAGCAACAGCTTTTGCGTCCCCATGCGCGTCGAGGCGCCCGCCGCGAGAACGACCGCGCTCACCATAGTTGGGTCGCACCTAGTTCACCGCCAGTGTATCGACACGCCGACCCATTCTGTGATGTAGAATTCCGTTCTTTCCAACGCAATTCCTTTGCGACGCCGACGTGGCGCCTCACGTGCGACGCTGCCGAGAACGGGAGGTTGGCGACGTGATTCCTGCGTCTTTTGATTATCTTCGTGCCCACACCGAGGACGAAGCGCTCGGGTACCTGCAGCAGCATGGCGGCGAAGCCCGCGTGCTGGCAGGCGGCCAGAGCCTCATCCCGGCGATGCGGTTCCGATTGGCGCGACCGGCCGTTCTGGTCGATATCAACGCGCTGACCAGTCTGAACTACGTCCGGGTCAATGGCAACGTGCTGACCATCGGCGCGATTGCGAGAGACAGCGACATCGAGCGCGCGTCATGGATCACCGACCGGCGTTGGAGTCTCATCCACGATACGTCGCGCGTGGTGGCCGATCCGGTTGTGCGTCAGATGGGCACGGTTGTCGGGAGCCTGTGCCACAACGATCCTGCGGGCGATTGGACCGCCACCTCGCTCGCGTCCCGCGCCACGGTCGTCGTGCGCGGCAAAACCGGCACGCGTCGGGTGGCGATCGACGAGTTCCTGGTGGATAGCTTCACGACCGCCGTCGCCGAAGGTGAGATGGCGATGGCCGTCGAGTTTCCGGTGCCGGACGATCGCACCGCGGGCTCGTACCAGAAAGTCGAGCGCAAGGTCGGCGATTACGCGACCTGCGCGGCCGCCGTGCAGGTGTCGCTCAATGCCGACGGCGCCATCCGCAGCGCGGGTGTGGCGCTCTCGGCTGCCGGCCCGTGCGCCGTGCGCGTGGACGAAGCAGAGCGGCTGCTCACGGGTCAGAAGCCGACCACCGATTTGATTCGGGCCGCGGCCGATGCCGCCTCGCGGCGCAGCCAGCCGCAGGCCGACCTGCGCGGCAGCGTCGAATATAAGAAAGAGCTGGCCGGTGTGCTCGTCAGCCGCGGTCTGCGCCAGGCGTTGGCGCGTCTGGGGGTGCAGGCATGAAGGTCAACGTCAAGGTGAACGGCGTGGCATACGAGCGTGATGTCGAGCCACGAACCCTGCTCGCGTACTTTCTGCGAGAGGATTGCGCGCTCACCGGCACGCACGTCGGCTGCGACACGTCGAGTTGTGGCTGCTGCGTCGTCGTGATGGACGGCAACAAGGCCGTGAAGTCCTGCAGCATGTTTGCGGCGCAGGCCGACGGCCACGAGATTCTCACGGTCGAGGGGCTCGCAAGCGGCGGCACGCTCCACGCGCTCCAGCAAAGCTTCTGGGATCAGCACGGCCTGCAATGCGGGTATTGCACGCCTGGCATGATGCTGACAGCGCACGCGCTGCTGACCCACAACCCCAATCCCAGCGAAGCCGACATTCGCGAGGGATTGGCGGGCAACTTGTGCCGATGCACCGGCTACCAGAACATCGTCAAAGCGGTGCAGCAGGCGGCCGAGGCCCTGCGCAAACCCGTCGCCACGAACTCTTGACGTTGCTCGCGAGGATCCGATGACCATTCAGGCGAAACCACGACATTCGGTCGGCGTGGCCATGAAGCGCAAGGAGGATCCGCGCTTCGTTCAGGGCAAGGGCAACTACGTCGACGACATCTCCCTCCCGGGCATGCTCTATCTGTCGCTGGTGAGGAGCCCGTATCCGCACGCGGAGATCAAGAACATCGACATCAGCGAAGCGATGAAGGTGCCAGGCGTCAAAGCCGTGATCACCGGCAAGGATCTCGAGGCCGCAGGTCTGGGCTGGCTCCCGACCTTCCACGGCTTCGACAAGCAGATGGTGCTCGCGATCGGCAAGGTGCTCTTCCAGTACCAGGAGGTCGCTGCCGTATTTGCGGAGACGCGCGCGGCCGCCGTCGACGGCGCCGAGGCGGTGCAGGTGGACTATGCGCCGCTGCCGGTGGTGGCGGATCCGTTCACGTCGAAGACCGACAAGGTGCTGCTGCGGCCCGACCGCGAGAAGAAGACGAACCACATTTTCCACTGGGAGGTGGGCGACAAAGACGGCACGGCTCGCGCCCTGCAGTCCAGCGCCAAGCGCATCAAGCAGCGCATGTGGTTTCAGCGGTGTCATCCGGCGCCACTCGAACCATGCGGATGCGTCGCTTACTTCGACACGATGGGTCGTCTGCAGTTCTACGTGACCTCCCAGGCGCCGCACGTGTATCGCACGGCGCTAGCGCTGGTCACCGGCATCGCCGAGGACAAGATTCACGTGGTCTCGCCCGACCTCGGCGGTGGCTTTGGCAACAAAGTGCCGGTTTACCCGGGCTATGTGTGCGCCATCGTCGGCGCGCTCAAGATCGGGCGACCGGTGAAATGGATCGAAACGCGCACCGAAAACCTGACCAGTACCGGGCTTTGCGCGCGACTATCACATGGATGTCGAGATCGGCGCGACCGCTGACGGCAAGGTCACGGCGTTGCACGTCGCGACGACCGCCGATCACGGCGCCTTTGACGCGGCCGCCGATCCATCCAAGTATCCCGCGGGTATTTTTGGCATCGTCACGGGCGGCTACGACTTCCCGGTGGCGCATGCCGAGGTCGATGCATTCTTCACGAACAAGGCGCCGGGCGGCATCGCATACCGCTGCTCGTTCCGTGTCACCGAGGCGAGCTACGCGATCGAGCGTGGTATGGATATTCTCGCCGACGAGCTCGGCATGGATGCGGCGGAACTGCGGCGCAAGAACTTCATCCGAAAGGATCAGTTCCCCTATCCGTCGGCGCTGGGGTTTACCTACGACAGCGGGGACTACCACCAGACCTTGAACGTCGCGCTCGAAAAAATCGGCTACCAGGCCCTGCTCAAAGAGCAGGCCGAGAAGCGCGGGCGCGGCGAGCTGATGGGCATCGGCATCTCGACGTTCACGGAGGTGGTTGGCGCCGGGCCATCGAAGCACTTCGACATTCTCGGCATCAAGATGTTCGACAGTGCCGAGATTCGGATTCACCCGACCGGTGCCGGCATCGTGCGGACGGGGGCGAAGTCACAAGGGCAGGGACACGAGACGACGTGGGCGCAGATCGTCGCGGAAGAGTTGGGGCTCGACCCGCAGACGATCATGGTCGAAGAAGGCGACACCGACACGGCGCCGTACGGGCTCGGCACCTATGCCAGCCGCAGCACGCCGGTCGCCGGCGCGGCGATCACGATGGCCGCCCGGCGCATTCGGGAGAAGGCGCGCAAGATCGCCGCACACTTGCTGGAAGTCGGCGAGGGTGACGTCGAGTGGACCGACTACAAGTTCCAGGTCAAGGGGGTCCCGGCCAAGACCGTCACGATGAAAGACGTGGCGTTCGCCGCCTACACGAACATGTCGCAGAACGAGCCGGGGCTCGAGGCGACCTATTACTACGATCCGCCGAATATGACGTACCCAAACGGCGCATACGTCTCGGTGGTGGACGTCGATCGTGAAACCGGCGCCGTGAAGGTCCGTCGGTTCCTGGCCGTGGACGATTGCGGCACGGTGATCAATCCGATGATCGTCGAGGGGCAGATTCATGGCGGTCTGACCGAAGGGTTCGCGATGGCCTTCATCCAGGAGATCCAGTACGACAGCGAGGGCAACAACCTCAACACCAACTTCACGGACTATCTCGTCCCCACCTCGCTCGAGACGCCGCACTGGGAGACGGCCAACACCGTGACGCCGAGTCCGCACCATCCCATGGGCGCCAAGGGCGTGGGCGAGAGCCCGAATGTGGGTAGCCCGGCGGCGTTCGTCAACGCCGTGATCGACGCGCTGTCGCCGCTGGGCGTGCGGCACATCGACATGCCGCTCACCCGCGACAAGGTGTGGCGGGCAATTCGAGACGCGACCGCCAGGAAGGCCTAGCGTTTTCAAGCGGAGCCTCACGAGTGAAACTGCAGCAAAGCGGCGAGGAAAAGATCCCCGCGAGCCACGCGGCGGTGTGGGCGTTCGTCACCGATCCCCAGAAAGTGGGGCAGTGCCTGCCCGACGTGATCGACATCACCGTCCACGACCCCACACACTTCGACGCCGTCGTCCGAGTTGGTGTGGGGCCGGTGCGCGGCAATTTCAAGCTGAGGATGGAGCTCGTGCCCGATCAGTCCGGGCGTCGGATCGACATGAAGATCTCCGGTGGAGGTTTCGGGAGCGCCGTCGATCTCACGGCGGGCGCCGACATCGAGGACAACGGCGATGGCACGACCACGTTGAAGTGGACCGGCGAAGCCGAGGCCCGCGGGCCCGTAGCGGCCGTTGGCGGCCGGGTGCTGGACGCGCAGGCACAAAAGCTGATCGGTCAGACCTTCGGCTGTATTCGTCAGAAGCTGACTGCATAAAAGGGGACAGTCCCTTTCATGCAACCGCCTTTTGGCGCGATGATCAAGCTTCGCGGCTGCTCGGGCGGCTCGGCGATCGCTGGGGACCACATGATCGATGTTTTCGAGCGGATTGCAGCGCTTCGGCGCGACGGCCAGTCCTTTGCCGTGGCGACGGTCGTCGGCCGCCGCGCACCGGTCTCGGCCCACCTTGGGGATCGCGCCATCGTGTTCGCCGACGGGCGCATGGAGGGCTTTGTCGGCGGCGCGTGCTCGCACGAGATCATTCGACGGCAGGCGCTCGAGGCCATGCAGACGCGCCTCAGCCGTCTGGTCTCGATTCGGCCGGATGCCAGCGCATCGGCTGTATCGAGCGCCGAGCATGTGGTCGTCCCGATGACGTGTGTGTCGGAAGGAGCCGTGGACGTATACGTCGAACCCTTCGGGCAGGCGCGACGGCTGGTGGTCGTCGGCGCGACGCCGGTCGCTGCGGCGCTGGCGCGCCTCGCACGCACGATGGACTATGACGTCGTGCGGGTCGTGGAAGCCCACGAGCGGCGTGACATCGAGGCGGAGGCCGTGGCGCACGGCATGTCCGTCGTCGATCTCGACGCGCTCGAGACCGTGCTGCGGGAAGGCGGCTCGAATCACGCGACGGTCGTCGCCTCGCAGGGGCATTACGACGAGCCCGCGCTCACCGCGATTCTGAAGAGCGATGCGGGGTATGTCGGCCTGGTGGCCTCCCGCACGCGGGGTGACACGGTGCGCGCCGGACTCGAAGAGAGTGGCCTGCCCGGGGTTGCGACGATCCGGAATCCTGCCGGCCTCAATCTGGGCGCGCGGACCGCGCCGGAGGTCGCGCTCTCGATCCTCGCGGAGATCATCCAGCTTCAGCCGAGCGGATCGCGCGTCGAAGTCCCCGCCAGCCCAACACGCGCGGTTGACCCGGTGTGCCACATGGAAGTGGACGTCACAAACGCGAAACATACGGCGGATGTGGACGGCGTGACGTATTACTTCTGCTGTCCGAACTGTCGATCGCGCTTCGTCAAACAGCCGCAGGACTATCTCGGTGCTCACCGATGACGGACGCGGCGACCATCCGCGCCCGCTTTCGCGAGCACGCGTTCATCATTGACGACGCCTTTGCGACGGGGCTCCAGATCATGCTGGCGCTCGAGAAGCCGCTGCTCATCGAGGGCCCGGCTGGCGTCGGCAAGACCGAGAGCGCCAAGATCCTCGCCGAGGTGCTGGGCACGCGGCTGATTCGCTTGCAGTGCTACGAAGGCCTCGACGCCTTGGCGGCGCTTTACGAGTGGAATTATCCGCGTCAGATGCTGCGCGCGCGTCTGAGCGAGACCGAGGGCGCCACGCTCGAGGAGCGAGAAGCGCAGATCTTCGGCGAACAGTTTCTGCTCAAACGGCCGCTGCTCCAGGCGATTACCGAGGACCGCTCGCCCGTGCTGCTCATCGACGAAGTCGACCGCTCGGACGAGGCGTTCGAAGCGTTCCTCCTCGAAGTGCTGGCCGAGTGGCAGGTCACGATTCCCGAGCTTGGCACGATTCGCGCGACGCACAAGCCACACGTGATCGTGACCAGCAATCGCACACGTGAGCTGTCCGACGCGCTTCGTCGCCGCTGCCTGTTTCTCTGGCTGCCGTACCCGTCGCTCGAACAGGAAATCGACATCCTGCACGCGCGCGTGCCAGGTCTCTCCGAGCGTTTGGCGGTGCAGATCGCGCGCCTTATGCAGGTGCTGCGCGGGCTGCCGCTGCAGAAGGCGCCGGGCGTTGCCGAGAGCCTCGACTGGGCGATGGCCCTCATCAGCCTGCACCGCGATCACCTGGACGCCGCCGCGGTCGAGCAGACGCTCGGGTGCGTGCTCAAAGTGCACGAAGACCACGACGTGATGCGCGCCCACCGCGCGTCGCTCGATCCGATTCTGGGTGAGACTCCAGTGAATCCAGAGCCTGGCGGGTACAGCCTCGAGACCGACTTCGGGTTTGGAAAGGTTTCCACGCCACGTCGCTGATGTATCCGTTTGCCAGCCTGCCAGAGAACCTCGCCGCGTTCTGCGGGGTGCTGCGCCGCACGCATGGGTTCCGCGTCGGACCGGGCGAGCTGCAGGACGCCGCGCGCGCGCTGGAGGTGGTGGAGCTAGCCGACGAGCGCGCGGTGCGCCATGCGCTGCGGCCCATCTTGACGAGCGCACGCGGCGAGGTGCCGGTGTTCGATCGCGTGTTCACGGAGTTTTTCACCAGACGAGTTGATGCGACGCCTCTCGACGAATTGAAGGCGGCAGAACGCGAGGGCTCGGACGTCAGCCCAGGCAACCCGGAGCAAGAAAGGGAGGGCCCGGGCTTCGGCGCGGGCGACCACGCGGGAGATCATGAGGCGGCGATGGAAGAGGGCCGGGGCGCCCATCGCGCGGCGGAAGAGGGCCCCGACCGCAGCCTGGGCGATTCAACCGCCTTTGCGCGCGCGAGCTACAGCCCGATCGAGGCGCTCGGTGCTGAGACGCCCGACCTCATGCGCGTCGAGACCGAGTGGCGCGACGCGGCCCGCACGCTGGTGCGGCGGCTGCACGTCGGACTCTCGCGGCGCTGGCGGCCGGCGAGCCGCGGGCGCCGCTTCGATCTGCGACGCACGCTGCGGGCCAGCCTGCAGACCGGTGGGGAAGCGCTTGCACCACGGTGGTTGCGGCGTCCGATGACGCGGCCACGATTGGTCGTGCTCGTTGACGGTAGTCGCTCGATGAGCGCCTCTGCGCACACCGCCCTGCAGATCGCGGTAGCCATCGCGAGCGTGACCCTGCGCGTCGAGGTGTTCACGTTTTCGACCGCCCTCGAGCGTGTCACCACCGACGTGCGCCGGGCGGCGGCGGGCGAGAGACGGCGACTCGACCGCCTGGCGTACGCCTGGGGCGGTGGCACCAGCATTGGCGCGTGTCTTCAGCAATTCGTGGAGCGTTTTGGCGAGCGGCTGCTGAGTCGAGACACGGTCGTGATTATCGCGAGCGACGGATTGGACGTCGGGGACATCGAGACACTGCGCCGCGCGATGCGAGTCCTGCACCGCCGCGCGGCCAGCGTCGTGTGGCTCAATCCGCTGCTCGAGACGCCCGGGTATGAGCCGACGGCAAGCGGAATGCGCGCCGCGCAGCCCTTTGTCCGCACGTTCGCCAGCGTCACGACCGCGTCAGACCTCGCGCGGCTGGCGCGCGTCGTGCGCGTGCGGGCATAATTCGCGTCGTCCTGGACCGGGGCTCGGTTCAGGGCACGAGCTGGAGCGTGACAGTCGGTGAGGTGCGACCGGCTCGGCCGGTGCCGTCCTTGATGACGGCGACGAACATGTTGATGCCGGTCGTCCCACTTGCATCGACTGTCTTGACCAAGGTCACGGGTACGTCGACGAATCCGCTGGCGCCGATGGTCACCGCGTGCTCCTGCACGCCCAGAATCGTGTTGGCCTCGAACGGGTCGATATCGAAGCCTCCCCCGGAACGCCCGAGGTGAAGAGCCCGCCCTCGACCTGGAGGAGGGCAACCGCCGCCCCAACCGGCCCGCTGATGCGAATAGTCTGCCCCGGCTGCGAAACCGCAGCTGGCGTTGCTGTCCCCAACACTTGAATTCCCGGCGGCTCCGGGGGAGAAGCCGAGAGCTGGACTTCGGACCCTGTTTGGCTGCTGGGGATCCGATATAGATCTCCCACGTGCGTCGTGCCGTCACTGAAGTAAGCCGTCACGCGAGCACCGGTCAGCTCGAGCCCCGACACACTGCCCGTGTCGTGTGGACCCGGCGCGCCAACTCCCTTGATGCTGCTGGGATCAACATCGATGGAGAACGCAAAGCTCTCCCCCGGCTCGAAGTCGTCGAATCGCACGTCCAGCATGTCGAAGCCGCCATCGTGAGGAGCCGGGTGGACAGCGCCGACCAGCCCGACTTCGGACTCCGATACGTCTGCCGTGAAGGGCTTGGCCGTTAAGTCGCCGGCCACCCCATTGGGATCGAACGGAAGGTCGCGCAGGACTGCCCCGCGCAGATCGATCCGGAGCCGGTCGATCTTCTGACCGCGGGACGACTCGTTGGTCACCACAAAGCTTCCTGCCGCGAAGGTGCTGGCGTCTGCGATGTTCCCCGGCGGCTCGACGACAAGCCTGGCGACGGCGCCCGAATTCTCGGTGCCCGGTAGAAGCAAATATCGGAACGCTTGCGCCAGGGTTCGTGATTGACCGTTGACCGTCACAACGACGTCCAGGAGGTCCGAGGTCGCGCTGGGTTGGGTCGGAATGATTCCGTGAATGCGCGTTGGCGACACGGACGTGATAGTTGCCGCAATACCGCCAATCGTGACACTTACCGCGCCAGGCGTCGTCCCGAAAGCCACGCCACCGATGACAAACGGCGTGCCGCCGGCGGCCCGTGCTCTCCAGGGATGGATGTCGTACGCGGTGAGGCCGGCGTCCGCCGAATCAGGGATCGCGATCACCAGCTTCCCGCCGGAATGATCGGTGCCGATTAGCGCGCCGCCGGGTGCCGTAACGAGATCCAGACTGGCGAGTGGCGTCGTTAACGTGGTGAAAGTCACCACCGAGCGCCCGTCGGACGACAGCGACAAGCGGTAGGTTTCTCCGTTCCATTGCTGCGCGAGCAGATCACCTTTCATGGCCCCACCGAACGTCTGGGCGCGGTACTCGGTAATACCGTTGGTCGACGGCGCGAAAAGCGCGAGGCCCTGGATGAAAGCACTCGGGTTCTCCGCCGACGAGTTGCCGTGGTAGACGGTCTGCCGCACATCAGTCCGGCCGCGTGCTCGATTTGGATGGCCGTAGTAGTCGCCGAACTCCAGAAGCACGAGCTCGTCAACGTCTTCGGGATCTGGTCCTTGCGAGGCGGGTCCCGTCGAAGCAGGTCCGAAGCCGATGTTTGGCCCGTTATCCGTGGCAAACAGTCGTCCACGAGTGGTCAAAACGAGGTCGAACGAATTTCGGAACCCGGCGCTGAAAACCTCGACATCCACGGTGGGGGTCACGCTGACAACCTCACCGAAGCGCTGGTCGAGATTGTTGCTCGATGGCGGAGGAGCCCCCACATATGTCACCGCTCCGTTGAAGCTCGCGCCCTTCGACAAACGAGCGCGCAGGACCGCAGCCGAGAACGGTGATTCCGGTAGTTGACCAAGATTGCAGTTCCCTGCGACACCTGCGTTGGTATTGCCGCCCACGGTTATCAGGAGATCGCCGGCGTGATCGAATTCCATACCGTTTATGCCGTGATCGTGATTGGAAACGGGCAGACCTGTGAGCACCGGGACGATCGTGTCGAAATTTGGCCCGGTCAGGAGAGAGACCTGCCCCGAGTATACCGAGGGGTCAGCGAAGCAACCACCACCATTGCCGAAGAGCGTGCTGTGGGCGACGAAGAGTCGCACCGGCGTGGGCGCCTCGAAAGGACTAAACGCGATCCCGAGGATGTGAGGATTCGCTACCGTCTGCAGCGTGTTGACGACTTGAGTGGCCACCACTTGATAAGCGTCATTGAAGGTGTAGATGAAGAGCTGACCGCCTGTTGAACCGACGTAAAGACGTCCATCTGGCCCCCAAGCGGCCTGCGTCGGAAGCTCTGGGGCGACGTATCCCGGACCGCTAGAATTGACGATGTTGAAGACGACGGGTGCAACGCCCTCGGTATAGTTGAAGCTGACGGTGTTGCTGGTCCCGTTGGGTGTTTCAACGGTCACCGGAATTGTGCCAGTGCCGGGTGGCGACAAGAAGGTGATGGTGTTCGACGTGACACTGACCGCAGGTGGGAGCAACTCTTGCCCGCCCCAGTTCACCGCCACTGATCCAACAGGAAAGAAACCAATCCCCTTGATCGTCACGGTATCGCCGCCGGAGGACGCGCCGGTTGCTGTCATGCTGTTCACGAACGGGAGCAGAGCGGTCTGATCATGGCTGAGCTTGCTCCCTGCCAGCGCTGCCATCGGCCCGCCATCGATCGAAGCATGGACCTCCAGTGGTAAGTGGGTGAGCCCGCCGACCGCGAATCGGGCCTCGATGGTGTGACTCCCAGCGCTCAGGGCGACCGGACTCGACACAGGCGCGCCGTCGACGAACAGGCGTGTTGTCGTACCGCCTGTGAGCCCGAACTGGTAAGTCGCGGCGACGGGTACGGCCAGGTTACCGCTCAGGGTAACGATCACGTTGGACTGGAAGGGCGAGCCTCCTATCTTGCCCGCTACTGCTAACACGCGAGATGTTGGTCGCACCTCGACGAACCCGGGGAGCGCCGGTAGGGAATCGATCAGCGTGCCGGGCGGGACATCTCCGGTCGGATAGTAGCGGGCGAGCAGACCCCCCACTGCAGCGAGCGGATATACGGGAAGGACGACGGAACCCGACAGCGTTTCGGGCGGGCTATTGTCGTCCTGGATGGTCAGTGTGATCGGGTGGCTGCCGAGCGGAAGTGCCGCGCTGATGTTCTCCGATGTGCCCAGCACCGTCGTTCCAGAGGTCCATGTCCACCCGACCAATTGGTGGCCAACCTGGTGAGTGTGAGAGTTCTCACCGACCAGCGCAACGATCTCACTCCCACTGCCATCGTGGTCCACCAAAAACGGCGGTGCGTCGATGACCACGTGAAGGAACGGATGCCCCGGGTGCTGCGTCAAGCGTATTTCGAGGGCGGAGAGCTTGGCATTGTCTACGAGTGTGGTGAAGACGATGTCGAGCATGCCATCGCTCACCGTCCCCGATATTGTGTGGACGAGACTCGTGAGGGTGCCGGTCTGGGCGACGATATCCAGGTTGTCGAGCGCGAGGATGCCTTCAACTGCGACATCCATGACGCGCTGGCCAGGTCCGGCCCAAACGAGCTCTGCAAAGTGGAGCACGACGTCGTAGGCCCCGTTCGGCACGGACACGTGGTATGCGAAGTTGCCGTAGCGCTCTGTCTGGTAGAGCGCATCGTCGGTCGTGCCCGCGATCGGCGCGGCGTTTGCGTAGGTAACGCCGCCGGTGAACAGCTGATCCGCCGCCCACAGTTGCCCGAGGCTATCCGTGAAAGCCGGCCCTCCGGCATTGATCCGGATTGGCGTGAAGGGCGGGGGACCTCCGACAGGATGGACGATGACGACGAGATCGTCGGTGCTCGCCACCACGCTGTCCGAGGCGGTGAGGCGCAGCGTGTAACTCCCCGCGAGGCTAAAGGTCGCCGTCGTGGACAGGACGTTGGCATTGCCGAAGGTCACCGTGCCGGGGCCACTGAGCTTGGACCAGGAGGTGGTGACCGTGCCGGGCGGCGTGGGCAGACCATCATCGGAGGCGGTCCCTGCCAACGCTGCCATTGCCGGTAACGTGATCGTCTGATCCGCACCGGCGCTCACCACCGGCGCCTGGTTGCCACCTGAGGGCGGACGTATTTCGAGGGCGGAGAGCTTGGCATTGTCTACGAGTGTGGTGAAGACGATGTCGAGCATGCCATCGCTCACCGTCCCCGATATTGTGTGGACGAGACTCGTGAGGGTGCCGGCCTGGGCGACGATATCCAGGTTGTCGAGCGCGAGGATGCCTTCAACTGCGACATCCATGACGCGCTGGCCAGGTCCGGCCCAAACGAGCTCTGCAAAGTGGAGCACGACGTCGTAGGCCCCGTTCGGCACGGACACGTGGTATGCGAAGTTGCCGTAGCGCTCTGTCTGGTAGAGCGCATCGTCGGTCGTGCCCGCGATCGGCGCGGCGTTTGCGTAGGTAACGCCGCCGGTGAACAGCTGATCCGCCGCCCACAGTTGCCCGAGGCTATCCGTGAAAGCCGGCCCTCCGGCATTGATCCGGATTGGCGTGAAGGGCGGGGGACCTCCGACAGGATGGACGGTGACGACGACATCATCGGTGCTCACCAGGACGCTGTCCGAGGCGGTGAGGCGCAGCGTGTAACTCCCCGCGAGGCTAAAGGTCGCCGTCGTGGACAGGACGTTGGCATTGCCGAAGGTCACCGTGCCGGGGCCACTGAGCTTGGACCAGGAGGTGGTGACCGTGCCGGGCGGCGTGGGCAGACCATCATCGGAGGCGGTCCCCGCCAACGCCGCCGTGGCCGGTAACGTGATGGTCTGATCGGCGCCCGCGTTCACCACCGGCGCCTGGTTGGTGGCGCTCACGATGACGACGACATCATCGGTGCTCACCAGGACGCTGTCCGAGGCGGTGAGGCGCAGCGTGTAACTCCCCGCGAGGCTAAAGGTCGCCGTCGTGGACAGGACGTTGGCATTGCCGAAGGTCACCGTGCCGGGGCCACTGAGCTTGGACCAGGAGGTGGTGACCGTGCCGGGCGGCGTGGGCAGACCATCATCGGAGGCGGTCCCCGCCAACGCCGCCGTGGCCGGTAACGTGATGGTCTGATCGGCGCCCGCGTTCACCACCGGCGCCTGGTTGGTGGCGCTCACGATGACGACGACATCATCGGTGCTCACCAGGACGCTGTCCGAGGCGGTGAGGCGCAGCGTGTAACTCCCCGCGAGGCTAAAGGTCGCCGTCGTGGACAGGACGTTGGCATTGCCGAAGGTCACCGTGCCGGGGCCACTGAGCTTGGACCAGGAGGTGGTGACCGTGCCGGGCGGCGTGGGCAGACCATCATCGGAGGCGGTCCCCGCCAACGCCGCCGTGGCCGGTAACGTGATGGTCTGATCGGCGCCCGCGTTCACCACCGGCGCCTGGTTGGTGGCGCTCACGGTGACGACGACATCATCGGTGCTCACCAGGACGCTGTCCGAGGCGGTGAGGCGCAGCGTGTAACTCCCCGCGAGGCTAAAGGTCGCCGTCGTGGACAGGACGTTGGCATTGCCGAAGGTCACCGTGCCGGGGCCACTGAGCTTGGACCAGGAGGTGGTGACCGTGCCGGGCGGCGTGGGCAGACCATCATCGGAGGCGGTCCCCGCCAACGCCGCCGTGGCCGGTAACGTGATGGTCTGATCGGCGCCCGCGTTCACCACCGGCGCCTGGTTGGTGGCGCTCACGGTGACGACGACATCATCGGTGCTCACCAGGACGCTGTCGGAGGCGGTGAGGCGCAGCGTGTAACTCCCCGCGAGGCTAAAGGTCGCCGTCGTGGACAGGACGTTGGCATTGCCGAAGGTCACCGTGCCGGGGCCACTGAGCTTGGACCAGGAGGTGGTGACCGTGCCGGGCGGCGTGGGCAGACCATCATCGGAGGCGGTCCCCGCCAACGCCGCCGTGGCCGGTAACGTGATGGTCTGATTGGCGCCCGCGTTCACCACCGGCGCCTGGTTGGTGGCGCTCACGGTGACGACGACATCATCGGTGCTCACCAGGACGCTGTCCGAGGCGGTGAGGCGCAGCGTGTAACTCCCCGCGAGGCTAAAGGTCGCCGTCGTGGACAGGACGTTGGCATTGCCGAAGGTCACCGTGCCGGGGCCACTGAGCTTGGACCAGGAGGTGGTGACCGTGCCGGGCGGCGTGGGCAGACCATCATCGGAGGCGGTCCCCGCCAACGCCGCCGTGGCCGGTAACGTGATGGTCTGATTGGCGCCCGCGTTCACCACCGGCGCCTGGTTAGTCGGCGTGCGGACCTCGAGGGCGGCGAGCGTGGCGTCCCCGGCCACTGGCGTGAAGACGACGTCCACGAAGCCGTCGGTGACTGTCGCGGATGCGGTGCGCACAAGACTTCTTCTGACGCCAACCAGGGCAGCGATGTCCAGGTTGTCGAGCGCGATGGCGCCTTCGACCGCGACATCGAAGATGCGCTCGCCCTGCCGGGCCTTTTGAATCTCCGCAAAGTGGAGCACGATCTCGTAAGTCCCGTTCGGCGCCGGCACCCGGTACGTGAAGTTGCCGAGCCGAGCGTTCTGGTAGAGCGCGTCGTCGGTCGTCCCCGAGATGGGCAGCGAGATCGCGAAGGTGCTGCCACCGGTGAACAGCTGGTCGGCCGTCCACGGCTGGCCCAGCGAATCAGTGTAGGCCGGGCCCCCGGCGTTGATTCGGATCGGCGTGAAGGGCGGTTGGGCGTTGACCGCCGAGGGAAGAGCGAGAAGGACGACCAGACCGAAGAGGGATCGCGTCAGCGCGCCCACTGCTGCCAGTGCCGCTTCGGGCCGGTCGGCCCCCCGCCGAAGTGTACGCCGGCTGTTCAATCGCTGCTAAGTGAAGAGATTAAAAAAAGGAACAATCTCCAATCCGGGGAGGAGAGGCATTACATCCCGCCGCTGCGCGCATGTCAACGCATTTGAAGAATTTTCAGCTTCCAGTTCCAGTTCCAGCATGCGGCCCCGTCCTTTGGCTGATAACCAGGAACTGACAACTGACGTCTTCATTTGAACTTGCATCTGGCGATTGGCCACCGGCAACTGGCGCCTGCCATCGGAGCACACTGGTTAGGGCGTTGGTAGGAAAGACGGCAGGACTGCGTGTCAGCTTTCAGATTCCCGTACCCGGTCAAAGAAGGCGCGCGCTGCCCTTGAACTGACAACCAGTAACTGACAACTGACGCTTTTTCACCGGCGCCTATTGACTCGAACTCCCGGCCCACGGATACGGCCCGCCATCTTCACCCCCTTCGCCTCGAAGAGCAGCTCGATGATGCGCTGCCAGGACGCCGTGCTGGTGGAGCGGCCGTAGATGTTGTGCGTCTTGTGGGCGATCACGAGGTTCAACGACGGGAAAACCGTGATCCACTGCCCCACGGCGCCCACCGCGGAGTACGCGCCCTTGAACGGCCCCACGGCTTTGGGACCGTCCCAGATCCACCACATGTATCCGTAACCGAAATACCCGTCACGACGGCGGATGGGATTCATGTCCTGCACCGGCGTCACGACGCTGACGATGCGGCGCGCCCAGTCTTTGGAGATGACCTGGCGTCCATTCCACTGGCCTTCGTGAAGCATCAGATAGCCGATGCGCGCCATGTCTCGCGTCGAGACCCAAATCGGGTAGGCCGGGTACTTGGAAACGGACAGATCCCCTTCCTTGTGCTGCGCCGTTCGATCCCAGTCCTCGAATTGCAGGGGGATGGCAAGCTGCGCCTGCAGCTCGTCGTAGATATCGCGTCCCGTGAGCTGCTCGAAGATCGCGCCCGCCACGTTGAAGTCCCAGTTGCTGTACAGCAGGTAGCTTCCAGGCTTCTGCGACCCGCGCGGCGGCGCTTGCGCCAGATCGTCGCCGGAGTACGACGCCGGGTGATAGACACCGGAGCGGGCAGTGATCACGTGACCGATGGTCGCCTGCTTTTCGATCGGGAGGAGGCCGCCGATGTCATCGATCTTCAGCGCCTCGAGCGTCGTATCCAGCTTGATGGTGCCGTTTTCGACCCAGTAGCCGTAGAGCATCGCCAGAATGCTCTTGCGAACCGAGGCCACGTACGAGAGCTCCTGGATATCGCCATACTGATAGACGATGCGTCCGCGATCGACCACGACGAGACCGGTGGTGTTCGAATCGTCGCGGATGAAGCTCGTCGTTTTTTGAAGCACATCGGGCGACCACCCATAGGACGCGGGATCTGCTCGCTCCCACGTCTTGTCGGGAAAGATCGCGTCGGTCGCGATCTGCCCTCTGAGCGGCGTGAGGCAGGCAAGAAGGAGAACGGCGACCAGGCGGACTACACGTCTGCTCCAGAAATCCGAGGACCTGTTGCGACAGCACACTGTCATACCCCACCCCCCTTCTCAATCCGATCGCACACGGTTCGCAGCACTTTCAGCCGCGCGAAGTTCTTGTCGTTGCCCTCGACCAGCGTCCATGGCGCGTGCCGCGTGCTCGTGCGCTCGACCATGTCGTTGACGGCCTGCTCGTAATCGAGCCACTTGGCGCGGTTACGCCAGTCTTCGGCAGTGAGCTTCCACTGCTTGTAGCGTGTCTTCTCACGCTCTTTGAAGCGACGTAACTGCTCATCGAACGTGATGTGGACCCAGCACTTGACGAGCACGATGCCGTCGGCAACGAGCTGCTCCTCGAATTCGTTGATTTCCGAGTACGCGCGCATCCACTCTTCGCGCGTCGCGAATCCCTCGACTCGCTCGACCAGCACGCGGCCGTACCAACTGCGGTCGAAGATCGTGAGCCGGCCAGCTCTGGAGAGATGGCGCCAGAATCGCCAGAGATAGTGGTGCGCGCGCTCCTCGTCAGTTGGCGCCGCGATTGGGATGACCTGGTAGGCCCGCGCGTCGAGCGCAGCGGTGACGCGCCGGATGGCGCCCCCTTTGCCCGCGGCGTCCTGACCCTCGAACAACAGAATCGTCGAGACGCCTTGGTCCTGCGCGCGACGCTGAAGCAGATTGAGACGCCCCTGTTGTTTTTCCAACGCGGTGTCGAACACCTTCTTCGGCACCGTCTGCGTCATGTCCAGATTACTGAGAATGGTCACCGAGGCAGGTGCCGATCGACTCCGTTCCGGCGGGGTGCCCGGCGGCGCCGGTTTCGCAGAGAGCTGGCCGGCAACCGCGCGCCGCTGACGACCAGCGGGGGCGGGTGGGCGCTCGCCACGGCCTTCGTTCAGTGCCTTGCCGATGGCATCGCGGATCATCGTGGCTACCGTGATGCTTCGATACGCTTCGTCGTCACCCTCCACGATCATCCACGGTGAGTCGACCGTGCTGGTCTGGCGCAGCGCTTGCTCCGCCGCGGCGATGAACTTGTCGTATATGCGCCAGTGCCTCCACTGTTCCTTCGTGACGCGCCAGCGGGAGACCTTGTCCTTCTCGAGCTTCTTCAGTCGACGCTTCTGCGCCGCCTTCCCGAGGTGCATCCAGAACTTCAGGATCAAGGCGCCGTTACTGGTAAGGGTCCGCTCGAACTGCACGATGCGGCCGATGCGTTGAGCAAATGCGGCCTTGGTGCTTCGGCCGTTGACGCGATCGAGAATGGGACGCGAGTACCACGAGCTCAGGAAAAAGCCGATACGGCCGTTCGGTGGCAGATCCCTCCAGAAGCGCCAGTATTCGGGACGCTCCGACTCTTCGTCCGATGCCGGACCGTAGGCTCGCGTGACTATCCAGCGCGGATCCATCCACTCGCTGAGCAGGTTGACCGTTTCTCCTTTCCCTGCGCCGTCCACGCCCGCGAAGACGATGATCACGGGGAACTTGGCAGCGCTCAACTGCCGCTGCATCTCTAACAGCTCTCCGCGCAAGGCGAGCGCTTGCTTCTTGTAATCGTCTTTCGGAATCGTGCGTCCGAGCTCCGCAGCTTCGAACATGTGTGGGTCCTCGTTGTTAGGGTCGCCGGCCGATGGTCCGCACCGCCGCCAGCGTGGCCTGCTTCACGTCCTTCACGTGACCGACCCCAGACACGGTGATCAGCAACTTGATGAGACGGTAGTAGTCGATGACCGGTGCCGTCTGGGTGTGGTAGGTCACCAGTCGCGCGCGCACAGTGTCCGGCGCATCGTCCGTTCGCTGATAAAGGTGTTCTCCAGTGCACCGTCCGAGGGGACAGACGCGAAAGGGGTTTGCCGTCGTATGGAAAGGGACCTGACATTCACGGCAGACGAGTCGCCCCGAGAGGCGTGTAATGAGGTCTTCGTCGGGGACTTCCACATAGAGGACCGCGTCGATCTGGCGTTCGAGCCTGGCCATCAACTCGTTGAGCGCCATCGCTTGCTCCATCGTCCGCGGGAAGCCGTCGAGCAAGACCCCCTTCACCGTGTCCGGTCTCGCAATGCGTTCCTGGAGCATCGCGATCGTGACCGCGTCGGGCACGAGCGCCCCGCGGGTCATGTAGTCGTTGGCCTGGAGGCCGAGCTCGGTGCGCCGCCTGACGTGGTCGCGGAACAGATCGCCGGACGCGACGTGTGTCAGGCCCAGCTCGCGTCGCAGATGTTCGGCCTGAGTGCCTTTCCCAGAGCCCGGTGCGCCCAGAAGAACGAGGTCCACCTACTGCCCGTCAGCCTTGAAGGCTGCAGCGAAGTCCGCCCATGCCACCGGCTTGCCGTGGACCGGGACAATCTGGGCGACGTCCAACCCGAGCTTCCTGGCCGCAGTGTAGAAGCTGGTGTGATCGCGAGTTGGCGGCGTCGGCAGTGGCCGATCAGTGTCGAGCAAATCGGCTTCGAACAGGAGTCGCTCCTTCGGCAGGTACGCGATCAGCATGCCCTCGGCGTGCGCGAGAGGGTTGATGTAGTGAACGTTCAGGTTCCGTAAGCCATCGCTGATGACGAAGTTCTCGCGGATCGCCTCGTAGTAATACCCCTCGGCGAGCTCGGTCGGCGGCCACAGCGACACCATGTCTGGCTTCAGCGTGCGCTGGGCGTAGTTCAGCACATCGCGGTTGTAGAAGTCGTAGTTCTTCCAATGGGTGATGATGGTGGCGCCGATGTGGACGTAGGTGCGCAGCCCTCCCGCGTGATCGAAATGCTGGTGCGAGTTGATCACCCAGCGGATCGGCTTGTCGGGAATCAGTCGGACGATGGCGTCGATGACGGCGAGGCTGCGGTCCTCGTCGAGCGGAGCCTCGAAGACGGCGATCCAGTCTTTGAACTCGACGGCGATGCTGTTGTGCGAGCCTCCGCCCAGCAGATAGACGCCGTCGGCCAGCTTCTGCGTCTCGACGCGAACGGGAAACGTGGCCTTTAGCACCGCTGCCGGTACGGCGGGTGGATCCTGACACTGGTTCGCGCGCACGCCCTTCAGCGTGCCACCGAATGCGTTGTGACCGGCGGTCACGTTCTGCGCGCCGTAGTTGTCGTCCCAGCCCTGGTGTGAATGCCAGCCGGTGGGGAACTTGATGCCGTTGCCGATGTCGATGTAGCTGTCGTTGGTGAACTCGTGTTCGTAGTTCATGTCGCCCAGCACGGGACTAGCGACCCAGGTGTGAATGCGCTGGAGCATGTTGTCGGCATTGATCGTGGCGTCTGCCCGGTACTTGCCGTTGATGGTAATGGACACGACGCGTACCTTGGCCGGCTTGACCTCCGGGCCATCGCGTCCCATCTCGCCGAGCTCCCATCGCCACGTCGCTTTTGGATTCGCGCCCGGCTTCCGTGCGGCCTTGAGGAATCCGTGCGGGTTCAGCCACATGTCGAGCTGATAGATCTCGGCCAGGGCCGGCGGGACCGCGACAGGCGGAGCGTTGGGTCCGTCCATGTGCCAGGCGTGCGTGCCGGACACGATGTGCGTCTGGTGCTGGTGCTGTTGGAGCGGTCCGTCGATCCAGTCGACGCCGTACTTCCACGACGCCGGGTTCAGCCCCGGCTTGCGATCGAACTCCTCGTGCATCACGCCCGCATCCCAGTTCATCGTCCGCGTGTAGTTGGCCAACGAGTCGATACGGGGCCAATCGACGTTGCGCGCCGACTCGCGCTGCTGCCCGACGGCGCCGCCATACGCGGTTCCGGAAATCGTGACGCACCGGAGGTTGTCGGTGCCGATGGCTTTGGCGGCGGCATCCAGGATGGGTTGCGGGTCGAGGTAGCCGGGAGGAATCTGTCCGGTCGCGCCGCCGGCGCTGATGAGCGCCGCGAGCAGGGCCAAGCCGAACCGTCTCGTCATGGTCGCCTCCGTCCGTTGGGATCTTCCGCCCGAAGGCGGAAGCCACAGGAGCATGAACATGAGTTCACTCGTGTGGCTTCCGGCCTTAGCCGGAAGATTAGCAAATCAGTGATTCACTCGTACCGAAGCGCCTTCATCGGGTCGAGCCGCGCGGCGCGGTGGGCCGGCAGATAGGCTGCCAGGAACGTGGCGATGAGGACAATCGGTGCGACCAGCACGTGAGCCATCACACTGATGCTGTCGTCGCCACTGGGAAACGCCGCTATCAGCAACCGTTGGGCAGCGACGCCGGCCAGCAGCCCGACGACGAGTCCGACGACCGCCAGCACGAGTCCCTGTCGTAAGACCATTCGCAGAACGGAGGTGCGGCCGGCGCCGATGGCCATTCGGATGCCAATCTCTTTCGTACGTCTGCTGGTCGCGTACGCCACCAGCCCATATAGCCCGACGATGGCGAGGCCGAGGCCCATCAGGCCCATGGCTCCGATAATACCGATGATCACGTTGAAGATGGTGATCGTCCGCATCTGATAGAAATCCTCCATCGTGCGGACGTTGAAGATCGGCTGCGTGCGGTCGAGGCCCTGCACGACGCTTCGGAGCGGCGCGACCAGACTGGCCGGATCGCCGGCCGACTCGGTGAGCAGGACCATTTGCGACTGGGGATTTTGCCGGTACGGAAGGTAGACGAACTCGGTGGGTGGTTCGCCGAGCCAGAGATACTTCGTGGTCTTCGCGACACCGACAATCTCGATCCAGGTCAGCTCATCGCGCTCGCTCAACTGAAACCGCTTCCCGATTGGATCCTGATTGGGCGAATAATGCTGCACATACTGCTCGTTCACGACCGCCACACGCGGCGCATCCACCGAGTCCTCTTCCCGAAATCCGCGACCGCGCACGATGGGAATGCCGATCGTGTCAAAGTAGTTCTCGTCTACGCGTGCGGAGAACAGCGTGAGGTTCTCTTTTCCGACCGGAAGCTGGTGGCCTTCTGGAATGACGTCCGACGCATTGAGCGCGTCAGTCGCCATCGGCACCGACGAGGCGAGGGCCACTGATTTCACGCCTGGCACCGTTCGCGCGTCTTCGGCGAGTCGCAGGAAGAATCGGCGCGTCTCATCGTCGCTGTATCGGACCAGGCTCGGGTCGAAACTCATCATCAGCAGATGATCCGTGCGGTACCCGGGGCCGCTGGTCATTTGCTCCTGGAAGCCGCGATACATGAACGTCGCAAGCACGAGCAACACCACTGCCACCGCGACCTGCCCGCCGACGAGCAGGCTCCGCCCCCAGCGTCGGCGTCGTCCGACCATCGCCTCACCGGTTTTCAGGACCATCGCCAGGTCGGTGCGCGATGTCTGAATCGCCGGCGCCAGACCGAACAGGATGGCGCTTAGCACGGCGACGCCGAGGCTGAACAGCAGCGCGCGGCGATCGAGCTGGAACGTGAGTGCTATCGGAAGATCAGTCGGAATCTGAACCAATTGGAAGAGTCGTATCCCGCCATAGCCGACGGCAAGGCCGAGCACGCCACCGGCGAGGGCGATCAGCAGGCTTTCCGTCAGCAATTGTGTGATCAACCGGCCCCGCTTGGCGCCGATGGCCACGCGCATGGCCATCTCGCGCGCGCGCGCCGGCGCGCGGCTCGTCAGCAGGCCCGCGACATTAGCGCAGGCGACGAACAGCACCGCGGCGGCGAGCGTTGTCAGCATCGCAATCAACGTCGCGTCGGGTGGCGACTGCGCGATTCTCCGCTGCAGCTCGGTCTGAACCACCATCCCACGATTGCGGTTCGTCTCCGGATACGCCCGCTCGAGATCTTTCCCGATGACTGACAGCTCGGTTTGCGCGCGTGCCAGGCTCACGTCCGATTTGAGGCGCCCCTTGATGGTGAGGCTGCGGATGCTGCGATCCTCCAGCGGGCGCACTTTCGGCTCGCTCGCTAGACGAGGCCACATCATCAGTGGAACGTAGAAGTCGGAGCGGACGAACTGATTCATCCCGGTGAATGTCTCGGGCGCGACGCCGACCACCGTGAACTCGATCCCACTGAGCTGCACGCGCCGGCCCAGAACGGAGGGGTCGGACCCGAAGTGCTGTTGCCACAGGCTGTGGCTGAGAATCGCGACCGCGTCGCGGCCGGGGACCTCGTCTTCCTCCGGTCGGAAGTTGCGGCCCAGCTCAGGCTCGACGCCCATCACGCTGAAGAAGTTGCCGGTCACCATCAGGCCGAGGGTCAGCTTTGGCACCGCCTCGCGTGTGGCGGCCAGGCCCGAGGTCATGTCGGTGTAGGCCACCAGTCCGTCGAAGCTGGTGCTGCGATCGCGGATATCGATGTATTCGCGATACGAGGCGCCCACCCGACTGAATCCCTCGACGGACATCGTCGAACCGACGGTGACCACTTCCCCGGGCCGAGCGACGGTCAGCGGCCGCAGCAGCAGGGCGTCGGCCCAGCTGAACGCGGCGGTGTTGGCGCCGATGCCCAGCGCGAGCGAGATGACCGCGACCAGCGTGAAGCCGGGGTTGGCGGCGAGCATGCGGCAGCCGTAGCGGATGTCCTGCCACAGGCGCTCGAGCCACCCGAATGCCGAGACCCGGGGTGTGTCGGTATCAATGGCCATGAATTGATTGGACGAGTGCGGTTCCGTCAAGTTCGCAGCGTTATTCGCCCCGCGGAGACCACCCCACGACGCCTCTCTCTTCGGCGGTTGAGGCTGAGCTTCGCTAGCGTCTCGGCCACCACCGCCCGACTCTGGTGCAGTATGCCTCGTAATCCTTGCCGAAGGTGCGGCGCAATGTCGGCTCTTCGTAGGTCACGACGAACAGGTAAGTCACGAGCAGGAACACTACGACATAGGCAAACAGTGCGACCGATTGGTAGTAGATCGCTGCTCCGGTCATTGCGAGCGCGGCACCGATGTACATCGGATTCCGGACGAAGAAATAGGGGCCACGAACCACCAGGCGACGCGGCGGATCGAATGGCGCGGGCGTGCCTTTTCCCACGAGCGCGAATGTGAAGACGCACGACACCGCGAGCGCCGCGCCAGCGGCGGCGAGGAACTGGCCGGCGGCTTGCCAGAAACCAAACGTCGTCGGCGCGACGATGCCTGAGGAAGTCAGTACGCGTGCCGGCACGAAGATCAGGAAGAATCCGATGAAGAGAGTTGCGTAAACGACCGCGCGGGCGACTATGAACATGTTGCCTTGTCAGGAGGTGGGACGCGTCCTGAGCCGAAGTCAGGCCCCCTCCCGACGGTAGCCCTCGCCGGTCGTCCGAATACGACGCTACCATCGTCGGCGGGGCGATCGCAATCGACATCGGAGATGGCGAGGCTAGCGACGCGGCAACCAGACGACGCGGGTGGACGATTGGACGTTCCATGTCGCGATTTTCAATGGCAGTCATGATGTCATGGAGTGCGCCAACGACAATCTCAGGGGGCAATCTGCACTACAGTCAGCGGAACGGAACCTGAAGCTGTGAGGTGAATCGTATGAGGCGCATCCTCTTCGCTGTCGCGGTGACGTTGGTGACGGGGTCGGCCTTCTCACAATCTCCTCCGATCACGCTGCAAGCCGACACCCTCCTCGACGGTCGCGGCAAGGTCCTCAAGAACGTCAGCATCACCGTCCAGGACGGCCGGATCCAGAGCATCGCCAATGCCTCCGGGCCATCCACCTACGACCTCCGCGGGCTGACCGTGATGCCCGGGTGGATCGACACTCACGTGCACATCATGAATCACTTCGGCCGTGACGATCGGGCGTCGACGCCTGGCGAAACACCGGTCGAAGCGATGCTCTATGCCGCCGAGAACGCATGGGCGACGCTCCAGGCTGGCTTCACCACGGTGCAGAGCATTGGTGCGCCAGGCGACAAGGACCTGCGCGACGCCATCGCGCGCGGTCGCTTGCCAGGCCCGCGCATCCTGACCGCGCTCGGGTGGATTACGCAGGGCACGCCCGATGCGATTCGCGCCGAGGTCCGCAAGTACAAGGCCGACGGCGCTGACGTGATCAAAATCTTTGCCTCGCGCAGCAGTCGCGAAGGCGGCGGACGGACGCTGGACGATGCGCAGCTGCAGGCGGGATGCGATGAGACGAAGCGCCTGGGCATGCGGAGCCTCATTCATGCGCACAGCACCGACAGTATCGAGGCTGCCATTCGCGCAGGCTGTGACCAGGTGACCCATGGGACCGGTTCGACCGACGCGACACTGAAGGCGATGGTCGATCGCGGCATGTTCTTCGAGCCGCAATTTCTCGTGACGCACAACTACCTTGAGAACAAGCCGCGCTTCCTCGGCATCGGCAACTACACCGAAGAAGGATTCGCGTTCATGGAGAAGAACATGCCGATCAAGACAGCCATGATCCGCAAGGCCGTGCGGGTCCCAGGGCTGAAGCTGGTGTTTGGCACCGACGCGGTTGCTGGCGCACACGGGCGCAACGCCGAAGAATTCATTTACCGCGTGCGCGACGGGATGCAGCCGCCGATGGACGCGATCGTGTCGGCCGCCTCGCGTGCCGCCGAGTCGCTCCGGCTTCAGGACCGGATCGGCGCCATCGCGCCCGGGCTCGAGGCGGACATCATCGCTGTCGACGGCGATCCGCTCACCGATATCACGGCCGTCCGACGCGTGGTATTCGTGATGAAGGGCGGAATCGTCTACAAGAACGTCCCGAGGGTAAGAGGGAGCCCGCTTGAAGGCGTCGGCGAGGACGAGCCGTTGGTCGGAGTTGTTGTGCGTCCACGATACACTTGGCGTTTGGCACAGTAGTGTCAGCGAGCGTCCTGACATCCAACGATAAGAGCGTAAAGGCTTGATTGAAACACGAGATCTCCGCACGATCATGGACGCGGTCGAACAGGCGGCAAACGCCGGCAACTATGCGGCAGCCGAGCCGCTGTTACGAGAGGCGGCTCGTCTGCAAGAGGCGAGTCTCGGTCCGCTCCATCCCGACCTCGCGAACACGCTGAACAACCTCGCGGTGGTATGTGAGCTCACGGGCAAAATGGCCGATGCCGAGCACTTCTATCGACGCGCCTATGCGGTGGCGTCGACGGCCCTGGCCCCAGACGACGAGTTGGTGGCCACGAGTGAAAGGAACCTCCGCGACTTCTGCGAAACGCAGGGACTGCCGCTCGAGCTACCGAAGCAAACTCCCATCGTAGCGCCGGAGCGAGAAGTGCCAGTCGCTGCTTCCGCACCTGTTCCGATCGAGCGGCCGTCGCCCGACGTTTCGCCGCCGCCTATCCTCTCGCCGCCGCCCGTCTTGTCGCAGCCATCCGGCGTCGGGCAGGCGTCGCCGAGCCACTCCGCGCGGCCACTTCCGGTGAGACTGCTGAGCGCCGCTGCGCTCCTTCTCGTCACGTTGATCGCGGCCTACTTCTGGTTTCGAACGGACGCGCCCGGAAGTTCGTCAGCGTTGAGTCCGATGCCAGTGGAAGCGAACCCGACGCCTCTGCCGCCGTCCGCACCCGTCACACCAACTCCTGTGCCACCCGCCGCGCCACCGGCCCCGAGCAGTTCGATTGCCGCGCCGAAGAGCCAAGCCCCGCGGCCGGCGCCAACGCTCGTCACTCCTGCCGTGGTTGAAGCTCAACTCTGCAGAGGTTTGTCACGAGTTGGCACTTGGCGTTGCGAACCGGCGAGCAGTCCAGTCGATCCAGGCAGGCTGTTCTTCTTCACGCGACTCAAGGCGGCAAGCAACACGACCGTCCACCATCGCTGGTACCGCGGCGACCGTCTGGTACAAACAGTCGATCTCAGGATTCAGGCGAGCGCCAGCAACGGGTTCCGCACGTACAGTCAGAACACGGTGAACGCGGGGACGGGCGATTGGCGCGTCGAGCTGACGGCAGCGAATGGAGCCGTCCTGCACGAGCTGCGATTCGTCGTGCGCGACGGCCAATGATCTCAAGATTGCCTTCGTTCTAGCGGTCATGGCCGCCGGCATTCTGCTTGCGGTGAGGCCGCAGCTCCGGCTCAGGCGCATACATGATCCGCACACGGCGCCAGCGTTCGTAGGCCAGCGCGGTAAACTGCGGATGACGTGAAAGCCGTCGGGGACACTCTCGTACTTTCAGCTACCGACCTCTCGATCTTCCTTGGTTGCCGCCACCGTACGGCACTGGACCTCTCGGTTGCACTCGGCGAGCGTGAGAAGCCGACATGGGTGGATCCGTTCGCCGAGGTCCTGCGCGAGCGCGGGCGAGAGCACGAGCGGAAATACGTCGAGTCGTTGCGAGCGAGTGGGCTGACCGTCGTTGATCTCGGCGGTACAGATAACGCTCATCAGCTCACGATCGAGGCGATGCGCGCGGGCACGGGTGCCATCGTGCAAGCCTGCCTCAGGAACGACAAGTGGCTGGGTTACGCCGACATCCTGCAGCGCGTCGAGGTGCCGAGCGCCCTCGGGGCCTGGTCATACGAGGTGTACGACACCAAGCTCGCGCGGCAAACGAAAGCCGGCACGATTCTGCAGCTCGCGGTCTACTCTGACCTGCTCGCCGACGTCCAAGGCTTGCGCCCCACACACTTCCACGTCGTCACGCCCGACGTTACCAGTCCGCTGCAGCGCTATCGGCTGGCCGACTACGAGGCGTATTTCCGCCAGATCCGCTGGGAGCTGGAAGGGCAGGTCGTTCACGACGAGCGAGTTACAGCCAGCATCACGTATCCCGAGCCCGTCGATCACTGCGAGGTGTGCCGGTGGTTCATCCAGTGCGAGGCGCAGCGGAGGAAGGACGATCACCTTTCGTACGTCGCGGGCCTGTCGCGTTTGCATCGGCGAGAGCTGCATTCTCACGGGATCACGACGCTCACCGAGCTGGCGCAGATGCCAGTGCCACTGACGTTCAAGCCCTCGCGCGGGTCGAAGGCGACGCTCGAGCGGCTGCAGGATCAGGCGCGGCTGCAGGATCTGAGTCGGCAAACGAAGCGTCCCGAGTTTGCGCTGCTGCCGCCTGGAGTGGAGCAGGGGCTGTGCCGATTGCCAGAGCCGAGCAACGGCGACGTGTTTCTCGATATCGAAGGCGATCCGTTCGCCCGCGAGGGAGGGCGGGAATACCTGTTTGGGATGGGTGCGACAGTGCGGCAGGGCCGCCTTCGCGGCCCGAAGGGCCGCTGCGGCGAGGTCTCGCCGAAGCGCGCGGGCGAGCGAAGGCGGGTGCGTCAGGTGCGGGAGCGTTGCCGCCGCTTCTTGCGATTGCGGAGGCGGCGGACGAGGCGGCGCTCGACTCCACCGCGCATTGGGCGTTCGATGATCGCGAAGAGCGCGCGGCGTTCGAGGCCGTCGTCGATTGCATCATGGCGCGATGGGCGACCGACCACAACATGCACGTGTACCACTTTGGCCATTACGAGCCCTCCGCCCTCAAGCGACTGATGGGACGCTATGCGAGCCGCGAAACCGCCATCGATCAGCTGCTGCGGGCGGAGCGGTTCGTGGACCTTCATCAGGTGGTCCGTCACGCCGTGCGCGCCGGGGTCGAGAGCTATTCGATCAAGCAGCTCGAACGCTTTTACGACTTCGTCCGAGCGGTTCCTCTCGGCGAGGCCGCCCTGCATCGACGCACGCTGGAGATCGCGCTCGAGACGCAGGCCATCGGAGCCGTCGGCGACGTTGTCAAGGAAACAGTCGAGCAATACAACCGCGACGACTGCCGCTCGACGCTGGCCCTGCGTCAGTGGTTGGAGTCGCTGCGGGCACGTGTGATTGCGGACGGTCACGTGCTCGCACGGCCGACGTCGAAGCCGCCGGAGCCACCGCAGAGGGTCAGCGACCTGCAGGCGCACGTCGCGGCACTGCGCTCGCGATTGCTGGCCGACGTTCCAGAGGATCCCGTGCAGCGCACCGACGCGCAACAGACGCGATGGCTGCTGGCGTACCTGCTCGACTGGCATCGTCGCGAGGACAAGGTAGGGTGGTGGGAGTACTACAGGCTTCGTGACCTACCCGAAGAGGATCTCGTTGACGAGCCTCTGGCCATTGCCGGGCTCGAGTTCGTCGCTCGCATCGGCGACGTGCTCAACAAGAAGACTGGCCGGCCGACCGGTACCGTCGTCGATCGCTATCGCTATCCGCCGCAGGAGATGGAAATCCGCGAAGACGATGAGCTGAAACTGACGGACGAGAGCAAGTTCGGCGAGGTGGATGACGTTGATCGAACCGAGCGTGTGATCGACGTGCGCAAAAGCCGTGGGATGGCTGAGGAGCATCCGTCGGTCGTCTTCGCGCACAAGCATTTTCCAACCGACACGATGCAGAGCGCGTTGCTTCGACTCGGTGACCGAGTGCTGACGGACGCGACTCAGGGCTGTGGCCTCGACCTCCTGTTTCGGCGTCCCCCACGGCTCAAGGCGACCGCCGCCGATGGGTTCGTGCGTCGGAGTGATGAGACCTCTCTCGAGTTTGCGATCAGATGCGGCCTCGACCTCGATGGCAGCACGTTGGCGATTCAAGGGCCGCCGGGGTCGGGCAAAACGTTCACTGGCGCCCGGATGATCTGCCGGCTCGTCCAGGCGGGGCAGCGAGTGGGAGTCACAGCGGTCAGTCACAAAGTGATCCGCAATCTGCTTGATGCGGTGAGCCGCGAAGCCGCGATCCTCGACATCATTGTGCAGTGTGGTCACAAGACCAAGCCGCACGAGAATGACCCGAAGGAGCTGCGAGTTGCCGAAACATCCTCGGACGCATTGGAGTTGTTGCGCAACGGCGAGATTGAAGTGCTCGGCGGCACCTCCTGGCTGTGGGCGCGTCCTGAGGCCGCGGACGCCGTCGACGTGCTATTCGTGGACGAGGCGGGGCAGATGTCTCTTGCGAACGTGCTCGCCGCATCGCAGGCGGCGCGTAATCTCGTGCTCCTCGGCGATCCGCAGCAGCTCGAACAGCCGCAGAAGGGCAGCCATCCGGACGGCGTCGACGCCTCGGCGCTGGACCACGTGCTCGGCGGTGCCCACACGATGCCCGACGATCGTGGCATCTTTCTCCCGGTGACGTGGCGGCTCGCGCCTGCCATCTGCGCCTTCACCTCGTCGGTCTTCTATGACGGAAGACTCACGTCGCTCGAGGGCCTCGAGCATCAGCGGCTCCTCGGGAGCGGAGCGTACGACGAGCCCGGTCTGTTCCTGGCGCTCGTGAATCACGACCGCAATCGCAACTGGTCCGCGGAGGAGATTGAAGTCATCGATCGCATCGTGACGCGGTTGTTGAATCCCGACGTCGCCTGGATCGACCGTGCACAGACGACGCGACGGGTCGAGTCGACGGATATCCTCGTCGTCGCGCCCTATAACGCTCAGGTGAGTCGGCTGGCCGATCGTCTAGCGTCGCGGGGGGTTCCGGTCGGGACCGTCGACAAGTTCCAAGGGCAGGAAGCGCCGGTTGTGATCTACTCGATGGCGACGTCGCGGCCGGAAGATGCCCCGCGCGGGATGGAGTTCCTGTACAGCCTGAATCGCCTCAACGTTGCGACCTCGCGGGCGCGGTGCGCGGTCGTGCTGGTCGCGTCGCCGGCGCTGTTCGAGCCGGAGTGTCGGACGCCGAGGCAGATGCAGCTCGCGAACGCGCTGTGCCGGTATCGCGAGTTTGCCCGGGTCGTCAGCCCCGACTGACTGCGTTACAGGGCCTGTCCCCCGATGACAGGGCCTGTCCCCATTTCCCTCGAGGTACCTGACGACCGGCCGGGAGGGTGAATAGACACTCAGAGGCGATACGCGGCGGGTGGGCCCCCAGCGAGGACAGTTCTGTAATCCCGTGGGCCGGCTCAGCCATCAGCACAGCACCGCGGCGACGGCTCCGCAGCAACAGGTTCGTCACATCATCCGTGTACGGTGACCGGATTCGCGTGCACGTCGCATCGCCCCGTGGCAGACTAACAGGTCCCACGCACGGCAGCAGGCACTCGGCGGGTGACCCTTAACCTTGGTCATCTGCGCGCCGTGAGTGCGACTCGCACACCGCTTTTATCAGGAGGGTTTCGATGACCGCGACCGTTTCTCCCGTCTTGGGGCGCCCGCTCTGGTACGAACTGATGACGACGGACATGAAGGCCGCCGAGAAGTTCTACAAGACCGTTGTTGGATGGACCTCCGCTCCATTCGACGGCGCGCCCCAGCCCTACACCATGTTCAATCGCAACTCGGACATCCCCGTCGGCGGCGTGATGAATCGTCCCGAGGGATTGAACGCCCCGCCCTTCTGGGCGATGTACGTCGGCGTGCCCAAGCTCGAAGAGGGGCTCGCGAAGGTCAAGCGCCTGGGTGGCAGCGAGCTGTCCCCGGTGATCGACGTCCCCAATGTCGGCCGCATGCAGATGGTGAAGGATCCGCAAGGCGCGGCGTTTTACATCTACGAACCGGCCAGCGAAGACCAGCTTCCCGAAGCGCTTCCGGCGCTCGGCGAAGCATCATGGCACGAGCTGATGACGACCGACGCGGAAGCGGCCATGAAGTTCTACGGTGAGCTGTTCGGATGGAAGCCAACCGAGACGATGGACATGGGCCCGATGGGCAAGTACTACATGTTTGGTCGTCACCTCGGGTCGATCGGCGGAATGATGAACAAGTCGGTCGAGATGGCGCAGGTGCCGCCCAACTGGGGGATCTACTTCCGGGTGCCCGATATCAACCAGGCGGCCGAGAAGATCAAGGCCAACGGCGGTCAGGTCACCAATGGGCCCATGGAAGTGCCCGGGGGCGACTGGATCGTGAACGGGATGGATCCGCAAGGCGCTCACTTCGCCTTGCACGCGAAGAAGGCGTAACCCTATCGCAGCCAGCCGATCAGGATTGCCACCAGCCCAAGCACACAGCCGACCAGCGCCAGGATGAACGCCTGGCGCGTTCGGACCGCAGTTTCGCGGGCGGCGACGGCAAGGGCACTGGTCTGATCGGCGAGCTGTTTTGCCAACTCCGCGTTGGCTCGCTGGTGCTGTTCGAGCTCGGAGACGCGCTTGCGCAGCGCGTCGAGATCACCGCTCGACTGGCCTTCGGCGCGCACTCGTGAGTGCGCGCGAAGCGCGTCGGCGGCCGCGATGACGACCGTTGCGCGCTTCAGGATGGTCCCCCACGGCAGCGCCGTCAGCGCCTTCCACGCCAGCATGTCCTCCTAACCTTCCCATGTAGCAAGGCAAACGTCCAGCCGTCTTATCGGACAGCGGCTCTGCGATGATGAGGCTGGCATGAACCTTCTCGAGATTGCCGCCAACGCGTTCAACGCCGCCTCCATCTTCCTGGCCGCGCGTAACAGCGTCCACGTCTGGTGGACGAGCATCGTTGGCTGCACGCTGTTTGCCTGGGTCTTCTTCGGCGCCAAGCTGTACGCCGACGTCACCTTGCAGGGCTTCTTCATCGTCGCCAGCGCCATCGGCTGGTGGCGCTGGCTCCACGGGGCGTTCGGCCAGGAGCTGCCGGTGCGCTATAGCCCGCGGTTCTTGATCGTGTGGGCAACGTGTGCGGGCGCCGTCGTGTCGATCGGCTACGGCTGGCTGCTGTATCGCTTCACCGATGCCTATGCGCCGTTTCTCGACTCGATCGTGCTCGCGTTCAGCGTCGTGGGGCAGCTGCTGCTGGTCGCGCGCCGCGTGGAGAACTGGTGGTTCTGGTTGTTGGTGAATACGATTGCCGTGCCTCTCTACTTTTCGCGCGGCTTGTACGTCACCTCGGCGCTCTACGTCACGTTCTGGGTCAACGCGATCGTCGCGCTGATCAAGTGGAGGCAGCTGGCGGCCACGCACCTCGCTCACCGGTCATCTCTTCCAGTGTCGTGACCGCTCGACCCAGCTCGTTGCTCAACGCGCCCGGCAGTCGGCGGCCGAGCACATCTGCAAGCGCGCGGTAGTAGCCAATCATGCCGGACTTGCCTGCCTCTGGGTTGAAGCGCGCCCACAGCGCGTCGCCCTGACGACGATAGTCGCGAAGGAGTGACTGGACATTGTGGAGTTTGTCCGCTGCCGACACCAGGAGCGCGGGCGCAGGCGCATGCTCCAGATCCGCGACGTATTTCGTCTTGCGGCTGAGCCACGACGGTTTGTGGCGTTCGGTGGCATCCGTCATGTGCTCGACAATCTCCATCACCTTCGGGCCGAAGTTGCGCTGAATCTCGTCCCGCAGCCAATCGACCGTCACCTCTTGCGCTGCGTGTTCGGCCGCGTCCTCGAGGACGTCATGGAGGATGGCACCGATCGCCTCGTCCTCGCCGCCGCCAAATTCGAGCACGAGCGCCGCGACGCCGAGGATGTGCGCGATGTACGGGATTTGAGTGCCCTTGCGCGCCTGTTGGCGATGGACCTTGTGTGCGAGGGCCAAGGCACGATCGAAGCGGTCGGAAAGCGGGTTGGCAAGGGCCGCCATGGTCGGGACGGGCCACCCGTCAGCTTTGGTCGATTTTCGGACGGCGCCGCTTTTTCATCTCGACCTCGCGCCCGCCATCGCGGAACGCGACTTCGTCCATCAGCTGATTGATGAGGAAAACCCCACGTCCGCTCGACTTCATGATGTTGTCGGCTGCGAGAGGGTTGGGGACCGCTGCGCTATCGAACCCGGGCCCGGGATCCCGGACGACGATGATGAGCTCGCCCGACGCGTGGAACGTGACGGTGCACTGCACGTGCTTGGTGGGATCGTTCTTGCAGCCATGGCGGATGCCGTTGGCGAGCGCCTCTTGAAGGGCGAGGTCGACTTTGATGAGTTCGTCCTCCGGCCACTGCTTGTTCTGAAGCAGCTGAGCGACGCCCTCGCACACGGTCTGTATGCCGGCCGGCGTGGCGGGAACCGTCATGTTGATTTCGCAGTTCGAGGACAAGGGAATCAGCTCGCTCAATTTGTCCACCTTTTGGAGGGACCGTCGAAGCTCGCCGACCAGCGCATCCTTGGCCGCTTCGGCCCGGTTGCGTTCGGCGAGCGCCTTGCCAAGTTCGATCAAGTTGCGTCGCAGGTCGAGCTGCGCCTCCGCTTGACGCCGGAGGGCGTCGAGCGCTCGTCGCTGGCCGTCGCTCAGCGTGCGTGGGATGTGATCGACGATGCACAGAGTGCCAAGCGCATGACCGTCGCTCGTAATGAGCGGCGCACCGGCATAGAAGCGGATGTGCGGCTCGCCGTGCACGATCGGGTTTTCGCGGAAGCGCACATCCTGGAGGGCATCGTCGACGACGAAGATCCCGCGACCTCTGATGGCGTGAGAACAGAACGACACGCTGCGCGACGTCTCGGCAATCGACACGCCGATCCGTGCCTTGAACCACTGCCGATCCTCGTCCACGAGCGTGATGAGCGAAATCGGCGTGCTGCAAATCTGCGCCGCGAGCAGGACGATGTCGTCGAAGGCCTGCTCCGGCTCCGTGTCGAGGATCCGGTAGCTGCGCAGCGCCGCCAGACGAGCGGACTCGCGCGTGTCCATCACCCGATCGTAGCTCTTCACGGCCTGGCTCACACGGCGCCTGCCACTGAGGTGCGCTGGGCTCTGAAGACGTCGACGACCCGATCGATGTCGTCGTGAGTGTTGAAGACCGAAACCGACAGCCGCAAGCGGCTTTCGTTGGCCACAATCGTGCCCGTCACGTTGGCGGCCCGCAGCATCTTGCCAGTGGCCGCGGCGTCCTTGAGTCCAAACGCCAGAATCGGCGTTTCCGTGCCGGCGGGCGTGAGCGGTGTCAATCCCAGCGGCGGCAGCTCGCGCTGGAGTCGAGCGGTCAGCAGGCGTGCGTGAGCGCGTATCTTTTCCAGGCCGAGCGCCTGCACGTAGTTGATGCCTTCGAACACGCAGGCGGCGAGCATGATGGGGATACTGCCGGTCTCGTATTTCGCCGCGCCAGGCAATGGCTCCCATGTCATCGCTGCGCGATTGAAGTTGGTGACCTGCCGATGTCCATAGCGCGTGGTCGGCAGCACCGTATCCTGCAGCTCGCGTCGGACGTAGAGGAACCCGAGCCCACGTTCTCCCATCAACCACTTGTAGGTGCCGGCGGCCGCGAAATCGATGCCGAGCGTCTTGACATCAACCGGTACCGCACCAACCGCTTGGATGATGTCTGCAAAGACGTGCGCACCACGCGAATGCGCCAGTTCACTGACCGCTTTGCAGTCGTGCATGTAGCCGTTGACGTTCGACACCAGCGCCAGCGAGACGAGCCTGGTGTTCTTGTCGATGGCGCGACCCATGTCATTGATATCGATTGCCCAGTCGCGATGCTTGACAATCCGAAGCTCGATTCCTTTCTTCTCGAGTTCCTTGTACATGTAGAGCGAGGTCGTGAAGTGGAGCTCGTCGATCACGACGTTGCCTCCCCGCTTGGGGAGGTCGAGACCCATCACGACGATGTTCTCGCCGTCAGACGTGCTGGAGGTGAACGCGATCTCGTCCGGTGTGGCGCCGATCAGCTGACCAAACCGCTTCTTGAGATCCGTCTGCTTGTCGGCTCCGAAGTCGCCACGATTTTCACCCGGACCCCGCAGCCGGTACGCCAGCGTCTGTTCCACGGCGCGCGCTGCGAACGTCCCAAGGGGGTGGATAGCCGCGGCATTCAGATAGGTTTCCTGCAACGCGAGCGGGAAGTCCGCACGCACCGTCGGGGGAAAGATCGCACCGGGGCGAGCGTTCTGGAGCGCCGCGAGCGCTGGCCGGGCAGAAGCGACGAGTGTGCCGGCACCGATGAGGAACTCGCGTCGGCCAACCGCCATGCAGCCTCCTTCAGTCTGGGATTATCGCAGCAGCCCGTGGTGAAAGTCACGGCTGCTATGGCGTGGCGCCCTTCAGGCGTGCCCGCGCACGCTCGACGTCCCGGTGAAACACGAACAGGCGGTCGGCGTTGCCGTCCGGGTCGGTAAAGTCGTATCGCTTCCCACGCCGGGGCTGAATCCTGAGGTTTTTGTTGAGATAGTCCACCTGGAAGGTCTCGAGATCCGGCAGCGCCGCCAAGAACACGTCGTCCTTGTCGCTGGTGTCGTAACGGAGTCCCGCGGGCGTTGCCACCAGCTTCCCTCGACAGGATCCCATGCGGTGCTTGTGAATCACGTCGAGAGACGCGGCGAGTCGCACGGTGCGAAAGTTGACCGCAATTTCGCGCGAGCCGGCTGCGACCTCGACCGATTCGGCGTGGGATTCGAAGCCCTGCGCGGACACGTTCAATTGATGGGTGCCGGGCTTGAGGTCGTTGGCCGTGACCGGCGCCGCGCCGATGAACTGCCGGTCGAGAAACACTTGCGCGCCAGGCACGTCGCTCACGATGTGCAGGCTGCCCGTCTCACTTGGTGCCGCCGCGGGCGCGGGCGTGGCCTCGGCGCGTTTGGATGTCGGCGCTCGCTTTGCCGAAGGGCGTGCGTCGCGAGTTGGCGTTGGTGTTGGGGGAAGTGACGTGGCGCTTGTGGCGTTGGTCGGGCGTTCAGCGGCGACCTCCGGGCGCGAAGTCTCGCGCGGTGAATCGGCCTTGCGGACGAACCTGATGCCAAGAGCGAGAGCCGCCAATCCTGTTACAGCGGCGATCACAGCGACTCGATTCACGCGCCGAGATGGTATCAGAGTCGGCGGTTCAAGCGACGTGGCTTCCGGCGTCAGCCGGAAGATCGACCCTCCGCTGGCATCCTCGCGCTGTTGACGGAAGCGGCGGGACGATGGCATCGTCGTCCCGAGGTCGGATTGAGAGGCGGTCGTGATTGACGGGTTGAAAGTGACGATGAGCGGGGAAGAGTTGAAGGGAAAGTTGGACGAGCGCATCGAGTCGCACGCGAGACAGGCGGCACACTGGGCGAGACAGCTCAAAGCGCCCGGTTCGGATGAGGGCGTCCCCATGCCAGCGCATATGGTGGAGAACGAGATCGAGCGAGCCCACGATCAAGTCGAAACGCTGACCTTCATACGTGACCACATCATTGGTGAGGAGACCTATCGGCTGGGGGAGTACAGACCTGCGCTTTGCGGATCTGTTGCCGGACTTCGATCTGATGAATTGTGGCTGCCTTGCGCGCGACTGGAATCGCCGAAGGCAAGAGGAGCCGGGCCTCTTCGACGATCGCGATCCCGAGACCGTGAAGACGTGACTCAGCGTCGCAGGCAATCGCCGGCCGGTGTGAACCCGGCCGCGCGCGCCTCGGCCTCGGTGGAGAAGAGTCGAGTGCAGTTGCGACAGGTGGCGTTGGGACAGCTCGGGGCGTGATACAGGAGGCTGTTGACGTTGCCGCGGAATCCGGTCGTCTTCGGTCTGGCATTGTCGCGAGCGGTTGGTTTCGCGTCTGCGGGTGGAGCGGAGTCTGTCCCTGCATCCCGGGAGGCGCTTGACCGAGTGCCCGTTCCTGCTGGCGTCGCGAGCCCAGTGCATTGGGGCTTCGCCGCCGCGGGCGACCAGAATCCCTGCCTCGCAGCACGGGCCTGCCGCTCCGCGGTGGCGAGGACCGAGTCGTTGGCGAATCGCGTGAAATGACACGCGAGGCCGGCTTCGAGCAGCGCGCGGCTGGCGTCGCGTCCGCCGACGGTGACGCGCGCGACCAGTCGGCCATAGCTGTCCACGTCTCGCCCCTCGACTCGCACGCGTTGCTGGTTGAGCAGTCGACGTGTGTACGTCGTCGCTTCTCGGCCGAAGGCTTCGTTCAGCTCGGGCGCGTCGATGCCTTCGAGTCGGATGCGAAGGGGCTGCGACTCTCCTGACGGGATCAGCTCGAGGGTGTCGCCGTCGGCGACGACGACGACGCGGGCGTCGAAAGGGCGCCCGACGCGGTCTTGCGCAGGCTTCGTTTTCAGCGGCTGAGTTCGCGCTTGGTCGTCGTCGCTGGCGGTGCGCGCCGCTGGCGAGGGCGCGCAGGCGAGCGTCGAGAGGAGAAGCGCGAGGATCGTGTGTCGCGACACGAGCTCAGTGTATCCGCAGAAAATGCGTGCTAGCCGCGGCGGCGCAGCCCATCGCGATCATCGATTGCCCGTACGCGCCCACCCCAGAATGTGATCGCCTGCTTCAATTGACGAAACTCGGAGTCGCTCATCTTCCTGGCGTCGGCAAACCCCGCCTCGACGTCGTCGGCCATTCGGCCAACGAGATCGGCGAGTTGCTCGATCTTCTCTTCGAGTCGATCGAGGCGGTCCGTCAGTGTTCCGAAGCCGCTGTCGCGCATACTGTCCTCCGCGAGCGGGGCGATGCGAGCGGCCTGCCAGGGCGAGATCCACGTCGATTGTTGAGGATTGAGGGGCGGGACGCGTGGGTCGTTGCAGTATCTGCGCGATGCCAGGCCCGTCGATCGCGCAGATTCCTCGTCGTTACAGGGCCTGTCCCCCGCGTGACAGGGCCTGTCCCCTGACGAAAAGTGACACTCACAACCCTTTTATGCGAGCGACGCTTTTGGTCACAGCAGCTCGTAGGTGATGCGCGTGCCGGGGCCCTGCAGAATGACGGTCCGCACCACGTATGGCGGCAGGTCGGTCACCCACACCTTGTAGAAGCCATACGGCGTGTTCGCCTCGACTCGCCACGCCTTGATGACCTTACCCGCGCCACGAGCGACATCGCCGCCGAGCGACTCGACGAGCGGCCAATCGAGCCCGTCCGCCGCCGCGCCCGCGCCTGCCGTCACGACCATCGCCGGAAACGAGTAGACACCCACCTGTCGCGGGAGCGTAGCGAGAAACAAGTCCATCATGCCGCCGTAACAGTCAAACGCTGGTTGCCACACCGAGCCAGCAATCTTTACTGGAGACGCCCCGGGATCGTTGATTCGAACCCCCGCGATGTTCTGCCCTTGGAAGTCGAACTCGAAGGATCGTCCTCCGCCACGCCATTCGGTGCGAACCGGCGCGAAGGTGGCGCCGTCCACGACGATTCGCATCGACTCGCGAACGCTGCCGTCCGGCGCAGAGGCGACGACCGTTCGGACCAGTACTGGTCGGCCGTCGATCGTCTCGCGTTGCAGTTGATCGTCACGCACTCCACGATCGATCACCTGATGCACCGGGTCGACCAGCGTCTCCTTCCACCGGACTTTGTACGGCTGCAGCGCCCGTGCGTTGATGCGCGCATCGCCGACCCGCAGCAAGGCGGGCGTCCTCGGTTGGGCGTCGACCAGCAGGCTCGTCCCCATCAACAGACCAGCGACGACGATCCTCACCGCGTCAGCATATGTCAACCCGGGGAGGTCACCTTCGTAGCGGGCGTCGCTCCGGTCATCGGGAGCGCGCTGGTCGCGTCCCTGTTGCCCGCGCGCCGAGCGGCGCGGATCGATCCGGCGGGCACGTTGAGGGCGGAAGAACCCGCGAAGTTACAAGTTACAAGTTACAAGTGACAAGTTACAAACTGCGGCGCCTGCTGGCGCCGCAGCTTTAACTCCGCACTCAACTTTGAACTTGCAACTTGTAACTTGTAACTAACCAATCAGGGTTCTTGCCAGCTACAGCCGTTACCGTCCCGCTGCCTCCGCCGCCGACATCCGCTGCTGTCGGATCCGCGTCAGGTGGGGGACGATGCCGAGCAGGCGTTCGATGACCATCAGCTTGGCGCGATGGTGCATTTCATGCTCCTTGACGCCGAGCAGCATCTCGAAACGTGTGCGGCTCGAGGGCTGGACAGGAGGTGGAAAGCTGACGGTCTCAGCGAGCTGTTCGGGGGTCAGCGCGTCGAGGAACAGGGCGAAGTCATCGCCGCCCTTACGCAGCGCCTCGACGATCTGCGACTTCGTTGTCAGGCCCTTCTCGATCTCGGCGCTCTTGCTCATGTAGTGGCTGAAGTCTTCGAAGGAGATGAACGTCTTCTTGTCGACTGCATGCGCTTTCGGGTGCCACCACGTAGCCGCGGCTACGTGCGCGAGCTCCTGCGCCACGGTCCACATGTCCGGCGTCGCCTGATAACCATACTTGTCGTCCGGAATGTCTTCCGCAATTTGTATGGTGTTCCGGCGCACCGTGCGGAAGGCTTCGGCCATTTCCTTGCCGCCGTAGTAAGTCATCTCCGACCTCCGAGTATCTCCTAATGTAGCGCACCCCGGCCGTGGGGAATAGCCGGACGAATGCGGGGTTCTCTGGTGGAGCCTTTCTGGAGGGTCACATGCGACACATTGCCCGATTGGTGGCGGTCATCTCGTTCGTGGTCGTTGCCGCGTCCTCGGCCGCCGGCCAATCCAAGCCCGATTCCCTGTATAAGCGTCTTGGCGGCTACGATGCCATTGCCGCGGTCGTGGACAATTTCGTGCCGCGCCTCGTCAAGGATCCGATGCTCGGTAAGTATTTCGTCCATTCGCAGGACACTCTGATGCATATCAGGCAGCTGGTCGTCGACCAGGTCTGCGCGGCAACCGGCGGGCCGTGCGTCTACATTGGACGGGACATGAAGACGGCCCACAAGGGTCTGGGAATTTCCGGTGCGGAGTGGGACACGGCGGTCAAGCACCTCGTCGCAACGCTCGATCAATTCAAGGTGCCATCAGCCGAAAAGGACGAGCTCCTGAAGACTATCGGGACCCTGAGGGCCGACATCGTCGAGAAGTAGTTCGAAGCTGCGCTCAGGTCAGTGGTGACAACTGGCGTCGTTTCTCGATCTGGGGCAGTCTCAGTAGCGGCGGTCAGCCGGCGTCGAGTGCGTCGCGCACTTTTTGCGCGAGAGCTGCCGGAGTAAATGGCTTAGCGAGGAAGTTCGCGTCGCACTGCACCGCGTCGCCCGATGGATGGGCGTCGGCGTAGCCGGACATGAACAGCACCTTGACGCCGGGGGTGAGCCGTCCCAGCTCGCGTATCAACTGTCGCCCGTCCATGCCCGGCATGACGAGGTCCGAGACGATGAGGTCGAAGCGGCGGCCTTCGCGCGTGAGCCGAATGGCCGCGTCGGGATCGGCGGCGTCGGTCACGCGATAGCCGAGACGACCAAGGAGCGCGCGGGTCAGTTCGCGCACCGCAGGTTCATCCTCGACGAGCAGGACTGTCTCGCTGCCGCCGCGCAGCGGACTGGCGGGTGGCGGATGCGGTGAGTCGAGCGGTCTGCTCGTCAGCGGAAGGCGGAGTGTCATCGTCGTGCCGCGACTGGGCGCGGTTGAGACGTCGACGAACCCGCCCGCATGTTCGACTAGTCCCTTGATGATGGCCAGTCCAAGTCCGGCCCCGGTGCCCAATCGCTTGGTCGTGAAGAACGGCTCGAACAGGCGGGCACGGACGGCTTCGTCCATGCCAGCGCCGGTATCTGTGACCGACAGACGCAGATGCGGTTGTGTCGCTTGTGCGTTTGGCGCGTCCAGCGATGTATCCGCTTCCACCAGAGTCGCGATTGTCAGGATACCTCCGGCGGGCATGGCATCGCGCGCGTTGAGGACGAGGCTGGTGAGCATCTGCATCAACTCCGACGGGTCGATGTGAATGCTCGCGCCGCGCGCATCAAGCTTGGTGGCGACTGTCACGCGCGCGCCCGCCAATTGCTCGAGTGGCTTGACGGCTTCGTCGCGGAGGAAGTGATCAATCTCGATCACGCGTGGATGCGATGCCTGCTTGCGGCTCAGCACCAGCAACTTCTGGGTGAGTTCCTTTGCGCCGGTACACGCCCGAAGTATTTCACCGAGACGCTCGCGAGAGCCGGCCGGTGTCTGCTCATCCTCATTAAGCAGCGCTGCGTAGCCCGTGATGATCGTCAGCAGGTTGTTGAAGTCGTGCGCCATCCCCCCGGCGAGTCGACCGACGACCTGCTGCAATCGGTCGTCGTGCCGAGCGAGTTCGCCGCGCAGTCGCTCTCCTTCGGCACGTGCGGCGGCGAGGTCGGCGTGGAGTGAAGCGATCTCGTCCTGCGGGGCGTCAGGGCCCCGCAATGGCTCCCGGCCTTGGGGGGAAGGAGTTCCGAGCAGCGACGACAAGGACATGGGTCGGGGCGGAATTGACGACTGGTGAGCGAATCGGGGCGATCTTGACGCTCCCGCCTCGCTTTTTCGTCAATCCCGCCCGTCGGCAGCAAAGAGGGTGCCGGGATCGGCCCCACCGTGGCTATCGCTGACCGGCGGTGGTTTCGCGCGACGGGACGCCGACGGGCGATGCCGTGCCGTAGTAGATCCCGTTGAACAACAACTTGAATGTCCCGTGCGGTTGCGAACGGAACGTAATCTCCGGACCGAAGAGGAAGACCTTGCCCTTTCCCAGTGTAGCCTCCGCTCCCGCGACGCCACCCTCGAGGTAGTGCTGGCCCCAGGCCCACCCGGAGCGCAGTGGTGCCTTGCTGTCGAACCACGCGACCGGCCGCACGCCGCGGAGCGACGCGTCCGGCGCGAGGTGCAGCACCGGGCTGTTGTCGAACATGACGTCCACTTGCTTTGGCATGCCAAACGCAACGGGGTTTGTGTTGTCCACTGCCACGCGCAGCAGCGATCCTGGAATGTAGAACTTCTCGTTCGGGAGCCGTCGTTCGGTGCCATCCGGTTGCGACTCGACGAGATGGTCGCTTACCGGCAACCCCAAGTGGTGTCCCAGAACCGCGGATCCCCCGAACGCCACGATCGTTCCGCCGGCTTCCACGAATTGCTTGAGCTGCGGGATCGTCTGCTTGACGGTCACGCGCCCTAGCTGGCTTTTGTATTCGGCCGGGATGTCCGTCGGATTGGGTTGCCCGCCACCTCCGCCTCCACCTCCGCCTCCGCTTCCGCTCTCACTTTCCGGTATTCCACCGTCCGGGAAGAGCAGGACGTCGTACTTCGCCTTCAGGTTGCCCGCATCGATCGTCCCCGGGAACACGACCTCGAATGGGAACTCGAACTGCTCGAGCATGAAGCGGACCCATCCCGAGGGCATTGAGCCGCCGTACTGATCCCAGAGGCCGATCCTCACGGGGTTGAGTTTGTAGAGTCCGCCCGACGGCTTTTGCGTCACGGCCGTGAACGTCAATCCGAGATCGTTCGCCGCGGTTTTCAGCACTGCGAGGGTTGACGGCTTGGCGGCGATGTACATCACGCCGCTGCCGTCCTTGCTTTGCCACGTGCGATCACCCACGAAGAACACTTCTTCGTTCGCCTTCACCAGACGATTGACGGCAATGAACGCATCGTTGACGCCGTGGCTCACGACGTACCCCGTCGCGTTGGCGGCTTCGACGACGCGTCCAGGCGCGGGCTTGATGAGCTCCGCTCCGAGCTTGACGAGCGGACCATCGACGTTTTCGAGGACGCGATCGAATTGGACTCCCATCTGATACGCGAGCGTCCAGCCGGCGCTGTCATACGGCGGAATGGGAGGACCACCGGGGAACTGGAAGTCGTTCGGATGATCCTGCGGCTCGAACGTGTCGAGAATGTGCGGCCGGAACGCCTGCGCCGTCTTCACGACATACGAACCGGCGGGGTACTGTTTACCGCCTGCGCTGAAGGGCGCGCTCGCGCGATGGATTTGGATGCCGGTCTTGATTAAAGTGTTCATGAACTTCGTCGCGGTCAGGAAGTCGGTCTGATCGGCAGGCAGCACATATGCGCGCGCATCACGCCACTCGGGCCGCTTCATGAGCTTCTCGTATTGATCCATCGGGACCGCGCGCTGGCCGCCAAAGCCGCCGCCGCCACCACCCGGCCCGCTAGCGGGCGTCGCTGGCTTGTTGCGCGCGATCTCGTCCTTCACCGCCTGGATGCGCTTCGGATAGATCGTCCAGGTCTCTTTCGATCCGTTCTCGATGGAGTCCTTGCCCATCTTGTAGATGTTGAAGAGGAAGTGCTCCTTGTTGCGGGACGCCACGTCGAGAACCGCTCGGTTGGCGGTAATCGAATACTCGATCGACTGCCGGAAGTGCCACGTCTGCGGCGCGATCGGGAACGGCAAATCGGCGCTCATGATTTGTCGATCGGGCACGAATGCCACCTCGATCGGAGTGGGATTGCCGATGCTTTCGGTGAGCAGACCAATCATGTTGTGGAAGTACACCGTCGTTCGCAGGCCACCGTTCCACCACGTCGAGTAGTTCGCGCCGCGCCTCATCGTGGCGCCGGGCTTGTTCTCGGCCACGAAGCGGTTGTGCATCGCCGAGCCGACGACGTCGAGACCGGTGATGATGAGCGGGTGGTAGACGTAGTTGGCCGGATCGCGGAAGGGGGGGGCGAACAGAATCGTGCCCGTCGGTCCTGTCTGGTGGTGGTTGTACATGATCTGCGGGAACCACTCGTGGTACAGGATGCGATTCATGTTGGTCGACTCGGGCTGCGCCGACATGTAGAAGTCGCGGTTGTTGTCGTGCCCGACGTACTTCTGATAGAGGCGGGGAATGCCGCTGGTTGATCGCCGCTTGGGATCCGGATTGCGCATGTACCAGTCGGAGACGAGCTCCATGCCGTCGGGATTCGCATGGACGGCCAGGACGATCACGTCTCGGAGGAACCTCATCGTCTCTTCGTCCGTGCGGCTGACGAGCTGATAGACCGTTTCCATCAACTGCTGCGCGCCGAGCACCTCGGTGGCGTGCAGGCCGCCGTCGATCCACACCACGGCCTTGCCGTCGCGAGCGAGCTGCCGTGCCTGTTCGTCGGTCAGGCCCTCGGCGAGCGCCAGACGCTTGGCGATGTCCTTGTATTTCTGTAGGTTCTTGTGGTTCTCCGGTGCGGTGATGATGGCCATCAGCTGATCGCGGCCCTCGGCGGTCTTGCCGATGCTCTGCAGGATCATGCGATCGGAATCGGCGTCGAGCTTGCGGAAGAACTCGCTGAACTTGGTGTAGTTCGGCAGGACGTAGTCGGCGCCGATCGGATGGCCGAAGAGCTGCTCCGGCGTGGTGACCTTGACGGCGGGCTGGGCGACGGGGGTCGCGGACGCGAGGGAGAGCGTCAGGAGGAGCAGGAGGATTGCGGATCGACGAGGTCTGCGGTGCATGGCAAATCCTTGGGAAATACCGTTGGGAAGGGACAACTGTATCGCGATTGATAGGGGTGTAGTGTCGCGAATTGTCAGTCCGGGGGAAAAGGGGACTGTCCCCTTTTTATTGTTAACCTTCGTTGAAGAACCCACCGACATTAGGCAATCTTTGCACGCGTCGCGGGGTCATCGGGCAGGCCTGAGTGGGTCGACCTCGCTCGGCCGGATTGCGTATGTGCTCGACCTCTGTGATGGGTTGGACCTCGTTCACCACGTCGACCCAACGCTCGGGGAGGAGGTAAGGGAGGGGGTCCAGTACCTGGTCGACTTCGATCGTTCGCAACACCAAGCTGCTCCACATCCATTGCTCGGCCCGTTCCACCAGCCTGGCGCGGACGGGATTCGCCTCAATATAGCGGAGCACCGCAAAAAAATGTCGAGCGTCCTCGATACCGTCGCTCCAGAAGCGGCGTTGGAAGATGTGGCCCTGCCCCACAGTGCGGGTTAGCGATCGAAGATCGCAAGCATAGCGACCTTGGACCCACTGCAGGTACGAAGATAGTGCGCCCTCCGTTTCTGGCGACATGAGGCCATGAAAGTGATTTGGCATCAGGCAGACACCAAAGATCCTGACCGGGTAGAGCTGCTTACCTCGAGCGAGTAAGGACAGAAATGACCTGTAGTCAGCATCTTCGAAGAAAATGCGGCGGCGATCGTTCCCACGATTCAAGACGTGGAAAGACACTCCTGCGGGCGCGAATCGGCGTTGTCTCGGCGTGGCGGGCCCTCTCGAACCGGAGTCATCAAGGCAAGCCGGGTGCCGAGGAAAGTTAACAATAAAATGGGGACAGTCCCCTTTCCGCATGATCAGCGAATTGCGCCGGTTGATCGCAAGGACCGCAACTCCTCCTCCCCATACCCCGCCGCGCGCAGGACCCCCTCCGTGTGCTCCCCCAACATCGGCGCGCGTCGACGAGGGTCGAGCGGTGTCGCCGACATCTTGATCGGCGTCCCAAGCGCGCGCAGGCGCCCGAGCGTGGGGTGCTCGACCTCCACCGCCAACTCCCGTGCGGCGACTTGCGGGTCGGCGAAGACTTCAGCGTAGGTATTGATAGGGCCGCACGGGATCCCCGCGGCCTCGAGCTTTTGCAGCCAGTCCGCGCACGTCGCCCCCAGCGTGGCCGCCTCGATCTGATCGGCCAACGCGACGCGATGCTGAACACGTGACGCATCGCTCGCAAACCGCGGATCGCTTGTCCACTCCACGTGACCAAGAACCATCGCGAGCTTCGAGAACGTCCGATCGTTGGCGGCCCCGATCGTGATGAAGCCATCCGCGCAACGAAACGCCTGATACGGCGCACTCATGCGATGGGCCGATCCCAGACGCTGCGGATCCTGACCCGCAAAGAACTCGGTCGCCTCCCACACCGACAACGCGACCCCCGCATCGAGCAGCGAGGTGTCGATGTGCTGCCCACGTCCAGACGAGGTGCGCCAATGAATCGCGGCGAGAATCGCCGACAACGCGAACAGGCCCGCGCCGAGGTCTGTCAGCGGAAGCCCGGCCTTTACCGGCGGTCGATCCGGCTCGCCCGTGACCGACATGATCCCTGAGACGCCTTGCGCCACCAGATCAAAGCCGCCTTTGCCGGCTGCGGGGCCGGTTTGCCCGTATCCGGAGATCGAGGCGTAAACCAGACGAGGGTTGTGCCGTGAGAGCGTGGCGAAGTCGAGCCCGAGTCTGGTCATCACTCCAGGCCGATAGTTCTCGATCAGCACATCAGCTGTCCCAGCGAGGCGTCGCAACACCGCGCGACCCTCGGTGCGCTGGAGATCGAGGACAATCCCGAGCTTGCCTCGGTTGACCGCGTTGAAAGCGGGACTGTCGGTGCCGCTCGCGCCGGCCATGGCACGCGTGGAGTCGCCACTGGGCGGCTCGATTTTGATCACACGCGCGCCCATGTCACACAGTAGCATCGCGCAGTACGGCCCAGCCATCACTTGGGTCACGTCGAGCACAACTATGCCTTCGAGCAACGTTTTGTGGGACATCGATGGATCGATCGGCACGCTAACCTTCAATCGCCCGCAGGCGCGTAATGCGCTCACCTGGGAGATGTACGACGCACTGAAATCGGCCTGCGACCAGGTGGATGCGACGCCATCGCTGCGGGTGCTGGTCATTCGCGGCGCCGGGGACGCATTTGCGGCGGGCACCGACATCGGTCAGTTTCGCGAATTCTCGACCGGTGACGATGGTGTCGCCTACGAGCGCCGGCTCGATGCCGTCATCGATCGCCTCGAACGTGTCACCCGTCCCACCCTTGCCGTCGTCGACGGACCAGCGGCGGGGGGCGGCTGTGCCATCGCGCTCGCGTGCGACCTGCGACTCTGCACGGCACGCGCGAAATTCGGGGTCCCCGTCGCCCGCACGCTGGGCAACTGCCTGTCGATCGCCAACACCGCGCGGCTCGTCGATCTGATTGGTCCCGCCCGCGCCCGGGACCTTCTTTTCACCGGTCGCCTGATCGACGCAGACGAGGCGATGACCCTTGGACTCGTGACCCGAATGATCGGCGTGGACGGCATCGATGCCGAAGTGCGCCTGCTCGCGCTCGAGCTGAGCCAGCGCGCCCCCTCGACGATTGCCGCGTCGAAAGCGCTCGTCCATGCGATTCGTGCTCACCGCTGCCCACCGCCCGCCGACGACATCATTGCCAAATGTTACGCGAGCAACGAGTTCAAGGAGGGCGTGAAGGCGTTCCTCGAAGGTCGCAAACCGCGATGGGGGGCTGAATAAGATCGCAGAATTTGCGGTCGGGGACAGGCCCCGTCATCGGGGGGACAGGCCCTGTCATCGGGGGACAGGCCCGGTTATGTCCACGTAAGGTCGCGGGGCCCCGTTTGCGCACGCCAACAACGACCCTCAAAACAGCACCCAGCACAGCACCGCGCCGACCACGGTCATCGACAGGCCCCACGCCAAAAGCTGATTGAACACCTGACGCGCGTCGGTCGTCGGCGGCAACGCGGCGAGGCAGAGCGCGCCGATCGTGGACAGCGGCGACAAATCCACGAGATGACCGCCGACATTCATGGCCGACGCGATCGCCAGCGCGTCTCCGCCACCGAGGCGTTCCACCAGCCCCGGCACGGTCGGCAGAAATGCCGGCAGCACGACGCCAGACGTGCTGCTGTAGACCGACACGATGCCGGTCACAAACGCGATCACCCCCGTGACCGTCCCCGGCGTCGACACGCGCGCCAGCAGGTCGGTGAACAAGTCCATGCCTTGCGTCCGTTCCAGGACACCAATAAGGACCGTGACGCCACAGACCATGAGGACGACGTTCCACGGCATCCGCTTGATTGTCTCTTTCTCCTCGGCGGCACCTGCCAGCGAGAGAATCGTCGCGCCCGTGAGCGCAGCCATCCCCACCTGCATGTCGAACACAACGACGACGAAGACCAGCAGCGCCAGGATGGCAACCGTCAGCCAGTGACGATGATCGAATGGCTCCGTCTCCACCATGTCGGCTCCGTCGGTATGCCCGCGACGTTTGAACAGCCGCCAGCCGCCAAACGCGAAATAGGCGACGAACGTGATCACGAGATGCGCGAAGAGATTGTTGGCGTAGGTTTGCCATTCGACGCCCGCCAGGCCGATGCGAGCCATGACGCCATTGACGATGACCCCGGTCGGCGCGAAGGGTGACAACGCCCCGGCTTGCGCACCGTTGCCAACCATCAGGATCATCAGGAACGGCGGCACACCGGCGCGATGGCCAATCGCCATGGCCATCGGCGCCAGCAGGGCAGCCGTCGCAATGTTGCCCGGACCGATCGTCGAAAGCACCAGCGCCACGAGAAAGAACATCAACGGGATGATGCCGGCATTGCCGTGACACAGGCTCACGGCGCGCGCCGCCAGGCGTTCGAGCGTCCCATTGACGTGAGCCATGCCGAAGAGCAGCGTGACGCCGGTCAGTGTGAGAAAGAGCTGGATCGGAAAGGCGCCGATCACGGTGTTCAGCGGCAGCCCACCGAGGTACACGCCGACTATCCAAGCGAGCGCCAGCGACACGATGCCGACGTTCACCTTGGTGAACATGCTGAGGGTGACGGCGGCCAGCAGCGCCACCAACGAAATCCAGGCAATCGACATCTATGTGTGACCCCTGAGAAGGGACTGCAGCAGAACCGCCGGGTGTCTCGCCTTCACACCGGTGAAGTGCGCCACCTGATGCCGGCACGACGTGCCCGACGCGGCGAGCACGGCGTCGGGCGGCAACGCACGCGCCGCGGGAAGCAAGGTGAGCTCGCCGATTGCGCGCGAGACATCGTAATGCTCGCGGGTGTACCCAAACGAACCGGCCATCCCGCAACAGCCGGCGTCCAGGTCCTTCACGGCCGCGCCGGGGACGCGCGACAGCAACGCCTTGGCTGGTCCCACCAGTCCCATGGCACGTTGATGGCAATGCGAATGGAGCGCGATCGTCCGGGGCCCTGCGCCCAGCGTCAACGCGGCCCGGCCGGCGTCGCACTCGCGCTCGAGGTACTCCTCGAACAGGGCCGAGGCTGCCGCGACGATACGGGCTTTGCGTTGCACGTCCCCACGAAGCAGATCAGGGGCGTCCTCACGAACCGCCGACAAGCAGCTTGGCTCGAGAAACAGAATGGCGTCGCCCGCGCGTGCCGCATCGTACAGGCGATGGGCATTGAGCGCCGCGAGATCGCGCGCCTCTTCGAGCATCCCCTGCGAGATCAGGGGACGGCCGCAGCACTCATGACGCACCAGCCGCGGTCGCATCCCGGCGGCTTCGAGCACATCGACTGCGGCAAGCCCAATGGCGGGATCGGAGTACTCAGTGAACGTGTCACAAAAGATCACGGGAGACTGGGTCGCTGAAACGTCAGCGGGATTCGAGCCCCGAGGTCGGGGGGCGTCCCCACCAGGACGCATCGATCGGTCCCTCCTGCGCCGCTCGAGCTGCTTGCTGAACGTGTGGCGGGACCATTCCGGCAGCGTCCGGCGTTGGTCGACGCCAATCATGGCTTCCGCCAGCCAGCGCCCAGGCGCGCTGGCGGCCAGACGATTCGACAGCGGTGCCAGGCGACTCGCCCATCGCGCGGCCCCGCGGACGCGCCCGAAGGCGCGCGCGCGCAGAGGCACGCCGTGGCGCCGCCAGTAGTCAGCCAGAAATTCGCTTTTCCAACGCGCCACATCCACACCGACCGGGCATTCGGCCTTGCACGCCCGGCACTCGAGACACAGATCAAGCACCTCGCGTACACCCTCGTCGCCGAGGCCGGATTCGCCGAGGCGGCCCGTCATAGCGAGGCGGAGGACATTCGCCCGCCCACGCGTCGAGTGCTTTTCCTCCCAGGTCGCCCGATACGAGGGGCACATGGTCCCCTCCAGCTTCTTGCGACATGCGCCAATGCCGCTGCACATCTCCACGGCGCGGCCCAGGCCCCCGTGCGCCGTGTAGTCGAAGATCGTGTCGGGATTCGGTGTCGAGTAGCCAGCCCCGTAGCGAAGGTTGGCCGTGATGGGAGGCGAGTCGACGATCTTGCCTGGATTGAAGAGGCCCTCGGGATCGAACGTCCGCTTGACTTCGCGGAAGGCTTGATAGAGCACGGGGCCGAACATTTTCTCCGTAAATGCGCCACGGACGATGCCGTCGCCGTGCTCCCCGGACAGCGCACCGCCAAATTCCAGAACCAGATTCGCGACCTCGTTGGCAATCGATTCGAAGCGGCGCACGCCAGCGGCGGTCTTGAGATCGATGACCGGCCGGACGTGAAGGCAGCCGACCGACGCGTGCGCATAAACTCCGGCCACACTGTCGTGGCGCTTCACGATGTCCGTGAATCGTTCGATGTAGTCCCGTAACTTGTCGGGGGCAACGGCGGTGTCCTCGACGAACGAGATGGTCTTCGAGTCGCCTTTCATCGCCATCGACAGGCCCAGAGCTGCCTCGCGGAGACTCCAGACTCGCGCCTGCGCCACGGCGTCGATTGCGCGCGACGTCTGACACCGAAAGCCCTGACCGCGCAGGTCGGCCTCCAGCGCCTCGAGCCGCGGCAGAAGCTCGTCAGCCTGCTCACCGGCGAATTCGATGCACAACACTCCAGCCGCTTCGGTGGTCAGAATCGATCGACGCAAGGCGTCGAGCGTCGCGCTCTCGCGGGTGTGGCCGAGGATGAAGCCGTCCATCACCTCGACGGCGGATGGACCGTGGCGGAGCGCCGTCGGCGTGGCCGACAGGGCTTCGAGAAGATCATCGAAAGCGACGACGAGAACGACGCGAGCCTTGGGGAGGGGAACGAGCTGAATTTTGGCCCCGACGACGATGCCAAGCGTACCCTCTGAGCCGACCATGATCTTCGTCAGGTTCACGGGTCGGTCAGGTTTCGTGAGCTCATCGAGGTTGTACCCCCCGACACGACGCAGCACCTTTGGGAACCGGCGGTCGATCTCTTCGGCGTGCTGCGCAGCCAGCCGTGGCACCACGCGATACACGTCGGCCTCGATTCCCCCCCCTCCACAGGCCGCGGTGAGCTCAGACGCTGAGAGCGGGCGAAGATGCGACACGCTGCCATCCGCAAGGACCACGTGCTGCTCGAGCACGTGGTCGATGGTCTTGCCGTACACCACCGATCGCGCGCCACTCGAATTGTTGGCCATCATGCCGCCGACAGTGGCTCGACTGGCCGACGACAGATCAGGAGCGAATCGCAGTCCCGCCGGCCGAAGATGGGCGTTCAAATCGTCCAGGACCACGCCGGGCTCGACGCGCGCCCAGCGTTCATCCGCTTTGACTTCCAGTATGCGGTTCAGGTACTTCGAGGTGTCGAGGACCAGGCCGGAGCCGATGGCCTGGCCGGCCTGTGACGTGCCGCCACCGCGTGGCGTGATTGAGGTTCCGTGTGCGGCGGCAATCCTGACCACACGCACGACGTCTTCGGCCGATCGAGGCACGACGACACCCAGAGGGTCGATCTGGTAGATGCTCGCGTCAGTCGAATACAAGGCGCGCGACACGCGATCGAACCGCACCTCGCCGTCGATCGCGGCCGACAATTCCTGCTCCAGGCTCATTCAGCGCAGCCTCGCTGGCGAACCCCTCGCTGAGCTTGGCGACGTCGGGGGTCGGGTCTGGTGAAAAGATTCGCCACGCGGCGTCACTCATTTGAAAAAAATTTCGCTGTCGCGTCGCCGCGACGTCTCGCAGGACGTGTCAGGTGCAATATACTCGCGTCCTCGATCGTTATCAGTCCAGTGTCGAAAGGCCCGAACAAGGCACAGAAACACGGATGTGCGGAAAGAGGGGAGTTTTGGGCTTTCCCGGCCCCGTGGCTCTCTGACTCTGTTGGATGTGTCGTCTCTTGCGACGCCATGTGAGAGGAGGCCACGTGTGACCAGGGAAGACATGGTCGCCTTGTTCAGCCGCCGCAATCAGAATTGGGCGCGGCGCGATGCGGTGGCGCTCGCGGAAGATTACTCAGAGGATTCCGTGGCGGAAAGTCCAATGCAGGGACGTATCGAGGGCCGCCACCAGATTCAAGAGGTCTTCGCCAACTGGTTCGAGTCGTTCGGGGACCTGACCTTCACGAGCCGTGATGTCCTGATCGATGGCGATCGGGTGGCGCAGTTCTTTGCAATCCGTGGCACGCAGTCCGCGCCCTTCGGCGGAATCCCCTCCACCGGTCGCAAGATCGACTTCAAGGGGGCCGCGCTGTTCACGTTCGGGCCCGACGGGAAGATTACGCACGAACTCCGTGTCTACGACGTGACGGCGGTCCTCGTGCAGCTCGGCGTCCTGCGCGGCAAACCGCTCGCGACCTAGCGAAGCTGCGCCTGCGACCGGCGAGGAGCCGCGTCGGCTCCGGAATACTACGTTTCCTGCGCGTAGCTCTTGAGGGCCGCTGCCACCGATTCGTAGGCGTCGAACACCGTGATGAGCCGGGTGGTCATCAGCAGGTCGTTGATCCGGCGTCCGGCATTTGCCAGCTTGAGGGAGGCCCCGGCCCGAATCGTTCGCAGCTGACACGCCACGAGCTCGCCGAGCGCCGTGCTATCGAGGTACTCGAGATCCTCGAAGTTGAAAACGATCCGACGATGACCCGCATCGATCAGCGTGCGCAATCGTGTCGCGCAGGGCCCCGTCAGTATCCGTTGCACGCCCCGAGAAGTCGACGATGATGACGCCGTCCTGTTGACGGCTGATCAACTTCATGCGGTGACCTTTGCCTGCCAAACCTGGCCCCCGCCGCATCGTGCGCGAAGGGAGCGAGCGTCGCCACCCTCAGGGGGCGACGTCGTGATTAGGCGGGCGGGAAGCTCGCGACTGCTGCGTCCTCGCTGTCATGCGATTCGAAGACCTGGAGCAGTTTGGTCATGATCAGCAAATCCTTGAGCCGCTTGCCAAGGTTGGCCAACTTGACGGTGCTGCCACCCTTGGCCGCCACGCCGTGCGAAGCTACCATCTCGCCCAAGCCGGCGCTGTCGACGTAGCTCAGGTCGGCCACATTGAGGACGATCCGCTTTTCGCCTTGAAACACCAGACTGGTAATCTTGTCCTTCAACCGGCCGGTTCCGTCACCGGCCGCAAGCCGTCCGGAAACGTCGATGATGGTTACGCTGCCAACTTTCCGCTCGGACATCTGCATAACACAGCCCTCTGGAGGGTCAGACTTTACCGTTCAGGTGCCGAATCGTAGCGAAGCTCCGCCTCAAACCGCAAGGAAAGAAGGCTCGGCTCAGTTTAAAGGGAGGGGGCTTCCCTTAGAAAATGCGGGACCAGAGAGCTTCCCGGGTTTCCTGGACGGGGGGGAGAGCCGTCCGGGAAAAGCTGTCGATTGCCGCGGCTTCGGAGCGGTGCGATTCGAAAATGGTCAGGAGCTTCGTCAACACGAGCAGATCCTGCATTCGATACCCGGCGTTGGCGAGCTTGATACATCCGCCGCCACGTTCGGCCGTGAGGTGGCACGCGACCAGTTCACCCAGACCCGAGCTGTCGACATAGGTAATTTCCGCCAGATTGAGCACGATCTGCCGATGACCCTGGTAGACGAGGCTGGTGATCTTGTCCTTGACTCGGCCCGGGCCATCCGTGAGGGTGAGCTTGCCGGCCAAATCCAACACCGTTATGTCCCGCACATGTCTTTCACTGATCCGCATGACGTCCTCCGCGTCCGACGCTGTTATTGCATTAGACGGACTAACTCGTGTCTTTTCACCTCGACGTTGGAAAACGCCCGGCGGTCTTGATTCGGGCTCACGACAATTTTCGGTTGCCTGTCTAACTGCCGAGCTGCCCCGACCGGCCGAGCTGCCCCGACCGGCCGAGCTGTTCGATGCTGATTGCCGCGATATGGCCATGATGAGAATTGCCTGCATCTCGATGCTCCTGCTGTCGCTGTCGGCCACGGCGGAAGCGGATACCGCGGCGCGGCTCCGTCATCTCGTCGCCCAGCCAGGGGTTTCCGGTTACGAGTCACCGGTTCGTGAGGCCATCGAGATGCTGTTGCCGAGCGGCGCGCGCGTCCGTGCCGACAATCTCGGCAACATCGTGTTGCGAACCGGCAACGGATCTCCGCACACGATGATCGTGGCGCCGCTCGACGAAAGCGGGCTGGTGATCTCGGCGATCACGGATGAGGGTTATCTCCGTGTGCACCGGCACACCTCCGCGCCGACTGCGCGACTCGCGACGCAGTTCTTGATCGGGCAGCCAATTTTCGTCGGCACTGCAAGGGGAGGCGCCGTGCCCGGCGTCGTCGCGACACCTTCCACGCACTTGCGGGCGCTGCGCGATTCTCAGGACGAAGCTCGAATCAAGACGATCGATGACATCTGGATAGACCTTGGAGTCGAGTCGCGTGCGGAGGTGGACAAGCTCGGTGTCCGGCTCCTGGACAGCATCACGCTCAGGGACCGATCGACAGCCCTCGCTGGTAATCGGGTGAGTGGCGTTGCCGCGGCAAGTCGTGGTGCGGCGCTCGCACTGGCCGAAATCATCCAGCGCAGTTCGGGCCGCGGCGCCATGGGCAGTGTGACGTTCGTATGGGTGGTGCAGGCCGAGTACGGCAACCGGGGTCTGCTCCGAGCACTCGAGACCTACAAGCCGGATCGCGTTATCCTGCTTCGTGGCGCATCGCATCCTGGCGACGATCCGGCGGGCGCCGTGGGGCGACTCGGCGGAGGACCGCTCATCGCCAGCAGCAGTGCCTTCCTTCGCGCGGCTGCCGCCACCGCTGGCGTTGCCACCCAATCGCTGCCCGATGGCTGGCTCCGACTCAATCTGCCGGACCAGTGGAAGGCCCTGGACCTTCACGTCGCGAGCCTGCCGGTCCGTTATGCGCAGACCCCAGTCGAGACGGTTGATGCCGACGATGTCGACGCCCTTGCGGCGGTTCTTACCGCGTCGGTGGTCTTGCCGCCACTTGGTCCCTCGCTGGCTTTTGACGTTTCGCCCGGTGTCCCGCGCCTGCCAGACGAGCAGCCACTCAGCACGCTCCGGCCGTTAATCGAGCTTTACGGCGTCTCGGGTCACGAGGGGCCGGTACGCGACCACCTGATCAAGCACATGCCTGAGTGGGCGAAGCCAACGGTTGATGATCTCGGAAACGTCACCGTCTCGTTCGGCAAAGGCGGCAGGCCGCTGATCTTCGTCGCACACATGGACGAAGTCGGCTTCGAAATCACCGGCATCGCCGACAACGGCACGGCCGCCGCGCGAACGCGTGGAGGTATGTACCTGTCGGTGTACGAGGCTCATCCCGTGAACGTCGTCACACCGAAAGGCTCGGTGCCCGCGATTCTCACGCCTCGACACGGATACACGACGGCAAAGGAATCGCAGCCTGACGTGAAGGAGCTGGCGCTGTACTTTGGCACCGAGTCGGCCGCGGAAACGAGCGCCCTCGGCGTTGCGGTGGGGCAGAGCGCGACGGTTCCGAAGCAGTTCATGTCGCTCGGCACTCAACGGGCGACGGGCCGATCCATGGACGACCGCAACGGGTCGGCGGCGCTGCTGCTGGCGCTGCGAAAAATCGATCCCGCTACGGTCGAAAACCAGGTGACGTTCGCGTGGTCGGTCGAGGAGGAGACCGGCCTGACCGGCGCGCAGCATCTCGCCAAGCGGTTTCAGCCTGATACCGCGTTTGCGGTGGATACTTTCGTATCGACCGACACACCGACTGATATTCAGCGGCTGGCCGGAGCCAAGCTTGGTCAGGGTGCAGTCCTTCGCGTTCTCGACAGCCGCACCATCGTCCCGCCCCATATCGTCGATCGCATTGTTGGCGTTGCACGGGGTGCCAAAATCCCGTTGCAGCTCGGGACGACCAGCGGCGGGACCGATTCGAGCGCGTTCAGCGCCGGTGGTGCGATCGATGTGGGACTCTCGTGGCCCGGACGGTACTCGCACTCACCGGTCGAAATCATGGACAAGCGAGATCTCGAAGCGCTCGTCCGCCTCATCGTCGCATTGGCGCGAAACTACTGAACGTGACCACCGCTCCGTATGGCACGTGGAAATCTCCGCTGACCGCTGCACGGGCGACGGCCGGCGCGCTCCGCTTCGATCACCCGGTGATCGACGGCGATGACGTGTATTGGGTCGAAGGCCGCGCGTCGGAGGGCGGTCGCAACGTCATCGTGCGGCATTCCAGCGACGGGCGCCTCTCGGATGTCACGCCACTTGGCTACAACGTGCGCTCGCGAGTCCATGAGTACGGTGGCGCCGCATACTCCGTTTACAAGGGGACGGTGTACTTTTCAAACTTCGCCGATCAACGGCTCTATCGCCAAACCCGGACCAGCTCGCCTCAGCCGATGACGGCCGAGGGCTACTTTTACGCGGACAGCTCGATGGATCCTGTCCGCAACCGGTTGCTCTGTGTTCGAGAGGATCACACGGCGGGTACGAGCGGACCTGGCGGCTCTGGAAGCGCCGAAGGGATCAACACGATCGTTGCTGTGCCCACCGGTGGTGGTGTCGAATCGGTGCTCGTCTCGGGCGCGGATTTCTACTCGGATCCCATCCTCAGTCCTGATGGATCACGCCTCGCCTGGTTGCAGTGGAACCATCCCAACATGCCGTGGGACGGCACCGAGCTTTGGGTCGCTGAAATGCACGCGAACGGCGAGATAGGTTCTGCGCAGAGGATGGCTGGCGGGCCACGTGAATCGACCTTCCAACCGATGTGGTCGCCTGACGGGGCGTTGTTCTTCGTGTCGGACAGGACGGGGTGGTGGAACCTGTACCGTGCCTACGGCCCGCCTCTGCGGCCTTCGGCCGCTCCGGCGAGGTCTCGCCGTAGCCCGCCCGACGATCGGCGGGCGGAGGCGGATGCGTGGCAGGTCGATGCGCTTCTTCCGATGCCAGCGGAGTTCGGGAAACCGCAATGGGTGTTCAGTGATCGTACGTATGCATTTTTGACGGCCAACCGACTGGTCGCGACCTACACGGAAGGAGGACGGTGGAAGCTTGCGGTCCTCGATCTCGAACCGCGGCGGTTTCAACCCATTGACCTTCCAGTCGAAGCCCTCGATGGGATCTGCGCCACCCCCCGCGAGGCCTACTTCATTGGAGGGTCTCCCACGGTGCCGGCATCGATCGTCCGCTTGGAGATCGACGGTTCGCCGTCCGCCGGCCTCGCAAACCGGTTCGAAATTGTTCGGTCCGCGAAGGAGGATGGCATCGATGCGGAGTGGGTGTCCCTGCCAGAAGCCATCAGCTACCAGTCCTCGGCGACTGGTGCGAATGGCGAGTGGAGTGTTCATGCCTTTTACTACCCACCGCGCAACCCTCACTATCAAGCGCCCTCCGGCCAGCGTCCGCCACTCCTCGTCGTGAGTCACGGCGGTCCAACGACGGCAACGTGGGATGTGCTCGACGAGGAGTTGCAGTTTTGGACCAGCCGCGGGTTTGCCGTGCTCGATGTGAACTACAGCGGCAGCACCGGCTATGGCCGCGACTATCGCGAGCGTCTCAACGGCGCCTGGGGCATCGTGGACGTCGCTGACTGCGTCAACGGGGCTCGACACCTGGTCGAGTCCGGAAAGGCCGATCCATCGCGACTCATTATTCGTGGCGGTAGTGCGGGCGGCTACACGACGCTGGCCGCGCTGACGTTTCACGACGCCTTCAAGGCCGGCGCCAGCTACTACGGCATCAGTGATATCGAGGTGCTGGCACGCGATACCCACAAGTTCGAGTCGCGGTATCTCGACTCGCTCGTTGGTCCCTACCCGGCCGCGCGCGAGATCTATCGTGCCCGGTCGCCGATTCATTTCACAGAACGACTGTCAGCAGCGCTGATCCTGTTCCAGGGTCTCGAAGACAAGGTTGTTCCGCCCAATCAATCAGAGATGATGGCGGCAGCGATGCGCCGGAAAGGCCTTCCGGTTGCCTACGTAACCTTCGAGGGTGAGCAGCACGGCTTTCGCAAGGCCGAGAACATCGTGCGAAGCCTCGAAGCCGAGCTATTCTTCTACGGCGCGGTTCTCGGGTTTTCGCCGGCGGACCCGATTGAGCCGGTTCCGATCGACAACCTGCGCTGAGCTCGTTCCGGCGCCAGATCTCATCAGAGATTACGACTTTGATTGTCCGACGATTCTTCGAACCGGCGCTCGCGCAGGCGAGCTATCTGATCGGGTGCGCGGCCTGCGGCCACGCCATTGTCATCGACCCACACCGGGATCCCGAGGTCTACACGACTGCGGCCGCCGCCGATGGCCTCACCATTACTCACGTCACCGAAACGCACATCCACGCCGATTTTCTTTCCGGCACTCGACAGCTGGCGTCGCGGACCGGAGCCACGATGCTCCTGTCGGACGAGGGTGACGATCAGTGGAAATACGCCTTCGCCGCTGACGGACAGCGGCTTCGCAGTGGCGACCGGATCCTGATCGGCAACGTGCAGCTCGAGGTGGTCCATACGCCTGGCCATACGCCTGAGCACATCACCTTCGTCATCACGGACGGCGCCGTTGCGGATGCGCCGATTGCTGCGGCCACCGGCGACTTCATTTTCGTCGGCGACGTCGGCCGGCCCGATCTGCTCGAGCGCGCCGCCAACATGAAAGGGACGATGGAGGCGGGGGCGAGGACGCTGTTTCACAGCTTGAGCATTTTCAACCGCGCGCACGAGGAGTGGCTGCAAATCTGGCCGGGTCACGGCGCTGGATCGTCGTGCGGCAAGGGCATCAGCCCGGTGCCACACAGCACCTTGGGCTACGAGCGCCGGTTCAATTGGGCATTCAAGGCCACCAGCGAGCAGGACTTCATTGCCGGTGTGTTGGCTGGCCAGCCCGACCCCCCAACCTACTTCGCCACGATGAAGCGGATGAACAAGGCCGGGCCGCCGATCCTGAATGGATTTGAGACCCCGCCGCATTTGAACGCCAAGGAGCTGCCGGCTCTCCTCGCCAGCGGCCACTTCGTGATCGATACGCGACCGGCCACCGACTTCGCGGCGGGATTTCTGCCGGGAACGCTGAACCTCGCTTTGACCGGAAGCTTCGTCACGTGGGCCGGATGGCTCTTGCCCTACACCGAGCCTCTCTATCTGCTGCTAGGAAAGGGCGCGGAGATTCGACTTGGCGAGATCGTTCGGTCGCTCAGCCTGATTGGACTCGATAACGTCGCTGGTTACTTCGACGACTCGGCGCTGGCGTCGCGCGAGCTGTCGACCATCCGTCAGATTCAGCCCACCGAGCTGGCCGACATGCGCGGAGATCACACGCCAGTGGTGATTGATGTCCGTCACGAAGGGGAATGGCACACGGGTCATCTTCCGTCGGCCATCCACATCCCGCTGGGTCATTTGTCGAAGCGCCTTTCTGAATTGCCCAAGGGCCAGCCGCTCGTGATGCAATGCCGGAGCGGCTCACGGTCCGCCATCGCGGCCAGCGTGCTCCGGCGCGCCGGGTACGAGGACGTGAGCAATCTGACCGGCGGGCTTGCCGCGTGGATGCACGCGGGACTGCCGACGGTAGCATCGCGGTAGTTACAAGTTATATCGTTACGAGTTCAAAGTCCGAAGAAGACGAGCGGCAGCCACTGGTCGGCTTTGTCCAGGTGTGGCTTGACGAGTGCTCGATTCTTTTCGGGGACTTCGAGAGTCGGGACGCGAGGCGCCTTGAAATCCTCGAGACCCGTGCCGTCGCGCACGGCGTCCTCCAGTTGTTTCAAGTCGATCTTCGACGTGACCTCCATGCCGGCGGCCTGAAACACACGATCGCGGACCCACGAATACTCGGCCGGCGAGAATCCTTGCTTGTTGAGTGCGTCGACCTGGTAGCGTTTCGCCTGGACGAACAGGTTGCCGAGATCGCTGAGCGCACCAATCAAGTCGCCTATCGAGGGCTGCGCCGGACTGCCGCCAGTGCCTTTCAAGTGCTCGTACTTCGCTTCGATCTCGTCGAACCGCTGGCCAAGGGCCGCGCGAATACCGTCCTGCACCTGGACAAACCGATCGACCTGCGCTTCGGTCAATTCGCCGCTTGCCGGAGCGGTATACGCTGATTTGTTCGTGACTTGCTCGTCCAGCTCCGTGATTTCCGCCATTCCCTCGAGGTAGTTCTTGGCGTTCTGGAGCATTGGACTGGCAGCGCGGTACAGGAAGTAGCCGCCAACCACAGCCACGATGACACCAAGGACAAGGACAACGAGGCAACCGGCGAGGAGTTTTTTCACTGCAGCGGGAGGGTACCACGGCCTACGGTCCACGGCCTACGGCCCGACGGTCCACGGCCTATCGTCCACGGCCCACGGTCCACGGTCTACGGTTGGATGGCAACTGAAACTCAAAACGATGCCACGAAGTCACGAAGTAAACCTGCTCCAATTTCCTTCGTGTCTTAGTGCCCTTCGTGGCAACGGTAGACCGTGGACCGTACGGGCCGTTCTACCGCTTATTGATCCGCAACCCGCCGTTCGTGGTTCGCACGCGCACGGGAGCGCCGCCAGAACCGAGCGTCGTGGTGATCCCCTGTCGCGGCGACAGCTCACCTTGGATTGTCATCGGGAAGTCGGTGCGGAAGCCTCCGTTGACCGTGCGGGTCGTCAGTTCAGCGTTATAGCCTTCGGGGATTATGAGGTTGACGCCGCCGTTCGAGGTCTCGACGTCGAGCCCAACGCCATCCCAGCGATCACCGCTCAGGACGACGTCGACGCCGCCGTTGCGTGTCTCGCCGCGAACGTCGCCGGCCACAGCGTTGAGACGCACGCCGCCGTTGGTGGTATCGAAGCGGAGGGTGCCGGACACGCCGAAGATGCTCACGCCGCCGTTGTTGGCGTGAAGATCGAGATCGTTGCGGTGCGGAACGTTGATGCGGTAGCTGACCGACCACCACTGTCGCCGCTCGGCCGTGGGACCGACAGCGGTGACCTTGCCGCTGCCGACGTGGATCTGCACGGCGGACGCAAGCTGTTTGGCGTCGGTTTCGCTGCGGGCACTGGCCGTGACGACGGCTCTGACGCGGATTTCGTTGCGATCCCAGCCTTCGACCTGGATGCCGCCGTTGCGACCGGCGTCAACCGTCAGCGCCCCGGCTGCCATCGACTCCTCACGCACCTCGCAGGTCCGGTAGTAGTCGTCGTCCCACCCCGAGTCGCGGCACGGGTCCTCGTTGAACGACTGACCGGTAACCTCCCTGACGCTGCGGATCGATGTCTTATTGACGATTCGTTCGCGGAGGCGAATTCGCTCGCGATCATGGCTTCGATCACTTTGTGACTGAGCCGATGGCGTCGCGGCGACGAGCATCGCGCCGACCAGACCAAGGGTGAAAGCAAAACGAAAATTCATGACAGGCTCCCGCGCCGCGCCCACGTGCGCGGCCTCGTTTTCGCGTCTACAGGTGCTTGGACGGAGGCACGGGTCCGGACGTTGGTTGCCGGCGAATTTTGCTCCAGTAGCTTTCCGCCTTGAGGCGGAAGCTACCGCGGCGGACGGCGTAAGCCACAGCGGACGGCTGCGTCAGCCCGTTTCGGTGGGTCGCTCGGGATCGGCGCTCCATTCGCTCCATGAGCCAGGGTAGAGTCGGGCGCCGTGCAGGCCTGCGTGCTCGAGGGCCAGCAGGTTGTGACAGGCCGTCACTCCTGAACCGCAGTAGATGACTGCGTCGGGGACCGGCGCGTTTCCGAGAGTGTTGTGCCACTCGGCTCGCAGCTCATCCGCCGCCTTGAACGTCTTCTCGTCGGTCAGGTTGTTCTGAAAACAGTGATTCCTGGCGCCTGGAATGTGGCCGGCGACTCGGTCCAGCGTCTCGCTTTCGCCTCGAAAGCGCTCCGCGGCTCTCGCGTCGATGAGCACTCGACCTCGGTCGCCCAGCCGCGCGGCCACCTCGTCGACATCGACCTGCCAATTCTCGCGCGGCCGGCCCGCGAAGGTCGCCCGGGACCCGACTTCGCGCCCGCCGCTGACGTCGCGCCCGGCGCGCAGCCAGGCGGCAAACCCTCCGTCAAGCACGGCCGCGGGGTCGTGACCCATGAAGCGCAACATCCACCAGAGGCGCGCCGCGTACATGCCGCTGTCGGCGTCGTAGGCCACCACCTGCACACCGGGCCCGATGCCAAGCGCCCCAAACCGCTCTTCCATCTGCGCCGGGGTGGGGAGGGGATGCCGGCCGTTCTTGCCTGTCTTCGTTCCCGCCAGGTCGCGATCGAGATGCGCGTAGCGCGCGCCAGGGATGTGCGATTCGAGGTAGAGCTGCTCGCCTCGGGCAGGATCGGTGAGATCGAACCGACAGTCGACGATCACCCAGTCAGGCTTCGCGATGTGTTGCGAGAGGGTCGAGGAATCGATCAGCGTTTTGAACATGACGATCGGGAGTCACAACAACACGGAAACACAGAAACACTGCAACGTAGCAAAGAAGGTCACGAAGTCACGAAGTTGTTCTTGATCTTGTCTTCGTGGCCTTCGTGTTGTTGGTTAAGTTCTCCGTCAAAGCAAGTACCAGCTGATGCAGGAACAACCCCACATCCGTCACGATCCCGATCGTCTGCGTCGACCCGCGGTCTGACAACTTCGTGACGACCGCGGGGTTGATATCGACACACACGACCTTCACCCACGACGGCAGCAGGTTGCCGACGCCGATGCTGTGGAGCATTGACGACAGCATGATGACCATCTCCACACCGGCGAGCGCATCCGCGTAAGCATCCTGCGCCGCGACGAGATCCATCATCGTTTCGGGCAGCGGACCGTCATCTCGGATCGACCCGGCGAGAAGGTAGCGAACGCCGTCCGTGTGACACGCGTGCATGACCCCGGACGTCAGCACACCGGCCTCGACCGCCTTAGCAATGCCACCGGCTCGCCTCACCGTATTGATCGCACGCATGTGGTTGCGATGGCCGTGCTCGACCGGATGGCCCGTGCTCAAATCGATTCCGAGCGACGTGCCCGACAATGCGAACTCGATGTCATGCACGGCGAGGGCGTTGCCCGACAGCAGGAGGTCGACATACCCGCGCCGGATCAGTTCGCAAAAGTAGTCTGTGCCGCCGGTATGAATCAGGACGGGACCGGCGACAAACGCGATTCGGCCGCCGTGCTCCCGCGTTTCGCGCATCAAAGCGGCCACGCGCGCCACAGCGGTCTCAACGCGGCGCTCCGACGACACTTCGTTGCTCATGAAGCCGAAGGTGGGCCGATCGCGCGACTGCACATCGGGCATCACACGCACACCATGCATGCCGCACACGACCTGTTCGCCCCTTTGCAGATCCCGAAGTTTGCGGCACGAGGCCCGGCCGTCAGCGACGATGATCGCAGCATCCATGCGTTGCTGCTCGACCGGAACCCACTGCCCCGCCAGCCGAACCTCGGTCCGATGATTTGTCGTCGAGTAGAAGTCCTCGGGCGCGGCACCCGCGATGTCCACCGCCCGGAGGACGGCGTCGGGCAGACTCCGCACATAGCACCCATATGGCGAGAGTTTTTCCAGCAGGTGGTCGAGGGACTCGCGGTTGTGGGCGCTGACCTTGATCGTCAACCGGGAGGCGTCTTCGTTGGTGCGGCCAACGTCGAAGTGCTCAATCTCGTAGGTCGCGCCATGCTCGACGATGGTCGTCAGGATGGCTTGAAGGTCACCTGAGTCGATCAGGTGACCTCGAGCTTCGACTGTTTCAGCAGGCATCGCATCTGGGGACGACGCGCCGTGTGCTTTGAACTGGCCCACTGGCCCCCCACTGGCCACTGCGAAGTTAGCGACCCTCGAGCGCGCGGATGCGATCCTCGAGCGGTGGGTGCGTCGCGAAGAGGGCCATCATGCGCGGCCCGCTGATTTTCAGTGTCGCCAACGCGGGCTCGCTGTTGTCAACCAGTTCCTTGGTGTTCTGCAGCCGGCGAAGGGCGGCGATCATGTTGCCCCGGCCAGCGAGCGACGCGCCGCCAGCGTCGGCCCGAAACTCCCGCGCTCGCGAGAACCACCTGACGACCATCATCCCCAGCACCCCGAGGACGATATCGAGCAGGATTGTCACGACGAAACTCAGCATGTAGGCGAAACGCTCATCGGCCGTCTGCCGCACGATGCCGCCGACGATGCGTGCCAGGAACAACACGAAGGCGTTGACGACGCCCTGGATGAGCGTCAGGGTGACCATATCGCCATTCTGGATGTGCGCGACTTCGTGGGCGAGCACGCCCTCGACTTCTTCGGGTCTCATCCCATGCAGCAAACCGGATGACACGGCGACGAGGCTGCGGCTCTTGCTCGGCCCGGTCGCAAAGGCGTTGACTTCGGGCGAGTCGTAGACTCCGACCTCGGGCATCGGCAACTGCGCTTGCTGCGCGAGGCGAGCGACCGTTCGATATAACCAGTCGAGCTCAGGCCGTCCCGTCTGCCCGTTCACGAGCTGGACACCCATCGCGCGCTTGGCTATCCACCGCGAGATTAGCAACGACACGATGGCGCCGCCCATGCCCCAGACAAGGCAGAAGACCATGAGCGCGCCGTAGTCGACGCCCCCGCCCGGGAGCATGTAGCCGGACACTCCCAGCAGCCCCAGGACGATCGAGAGCGTTACCATGATGGCGAGGTTGGTGACGACGAACAGCATTACCCGCTTGGCCATACGATCAGCATAGCAAAACTGCAAAATCCGGGGTGCGGGGTGCCGTTCTGAAGTTCGGTGTTCGTAATGCTACGATTTCGCCCGTGTCGGTCTTCAAACGCGGCACCCCGACGCATGTCCACGTCCGAACCCCCGTGATGATCCTGGTGGTCGGGTTGCTGGTGGTGTTACTGTCCGCCGTCTGCTACTACCGCGTTGGCGCGCTGTAGGCACTGACGTATGCCCCTGACCTTCCTGTGCCTCGCGTCGTATCACAAGGGCTTCGAGTTCCTCCGCGAGGCCAAACGGCAGGGGTGCCGTGTGCTGCTCGTGACATCCAGCAGCTTGCGCGACGCCGAGTGGCCGCGCGACAGTCTGGATGACATCTATTACATCAACGACGATAAGAAGCGCTGGAAGATGGAAGACCTCATCCTGGGTGCATCGCATCTCGCGCGCAAGGCCACGATCGACCGCATCGTCCCGCTGGACGACTTCGATCTCGAAAAGGCATCGGCGCTGCGAGAGCATTTGCGCGTGCCAGGGATGGGCGAAACGACCATGCGGCATTTTCGCGACAAGCTCGCGATGCGCGTCAAGGCGCAAGACGATGGGCTGCCAGTGCCGGCGTTTGTGCATGTGTTGAACGAGGAGCGCATGCGCGAGTTCTGTCGTCGCGTGCCGCCGCCCTGGTTCCTGAAGCCGCGGCATCAGGCGGGTGCGATTGGGATCCGCAAGATCGATGACGAAGCCCGGATGTGGGAAGTCACCGACGGGCTGGGCGATGAGCGCTCCTACTTCCTGCTCGAAGAGTATGTCGCTGGCGATGTGTTACATGTCGACTCGATCGTGTACGAGCGCCAGGTCCGCGCCGCGATCCCGAGTCAATACGGCACGCCACCGTTCGACGTGTCGCATGGCGGGGGTGTCTTCACTACCCGCCTGATCCCACGCGACTCGCACGAGGCCGCCGAACTGCTCGCCCTGAACGAGCGTGTGTTGACCTCCCTTGGCCTCGTTCGTGGTGTCTCTCACAGCGAGTACATTCGCGGTCGTGATGGACGGCTCGTGTTTCTCGAGACCTCGGCGCGAGTTGGTGGAGCGCACATCGCGGAGCTGATCGAGGCCGCCACCGGCATCAACATGTGGGCCGAGTGGGCCAAGATCGAGGTGGCCGGGGGTCGTGAGCCTTACGCCGTGCCTGCGATGCGCACGGATTACGCGGGCTTGATCGTCTCGCTGGCGCGCCAGGATGCCCCCGACTTGAACGCCTATGTGGACCCCGAAATCGTGTGGCGGCTGGAGAAGCCGAACCACGCCGGTCTCATCGTGCGATCCCCCACAGTGGCTCGCGTGAATGAGCTGTTGGCCAGCTACTCCGAGCGTTTCAAACAGGACTTCATGGCCACCTTGCCGGCCGCGCTCACGCCGTTTGATTGATCGGCCGCCAGCCGCCAGCCGTCAGCCGCCGGCCACCGGCCGCCAGCCGCCGGCCACCGGCCAGAACGAACCGTCCAGCGTAATATCAGAATCATGCGCACGTTGATTGTGTTGGCAGCTCTCGTGCTGAGCCTGTTGTCGCTACCGATCAGCTCGGGCGTCGTGGCCACAGGATTTGCGCAGTCCATGGACTGGTTCCAGTGGCGGGGCCCGAATCGTGACGGCCACTCGGCTGAAATCGGGCTGCTCGAGGAGTGGCCGTCCGGCGGACCCAGGGAAATCTGGCGTGCAACGGGAGCCGGAACGGGTTTTTCCTCGTTCTCGGCGTCGAACAACCGACTGTTCACCTTGGGGGCGCGCGCTAACGTCGAGTACGTCATTGCGTTCGATGCGACGAGCGGCAACCGCTTGTGGGAAGTGCCGAACGGGCAGCGCTTCCGCAACGATATGGGCGACGGACCGCGGAGCACGCCGACCGTGGACGGCGATCGTGTCTATGCCTTTGGCGGTACGGGTGAGCTCGTCTGTCTCGAGGCCGCGAGCGGAAAGAAGCTGTGGTCGTTGAACGTGGTGAACCAGTTCGGTGGCAACACACCGTACTGGGGCTACAGTGAATCGCCGCTCATCGTCGGTGACCGCATCATCCTGAACGCCGGCGGCCGGCGAGCGTCGATCGTCGCCATCAACAAGCTGAATGGCCAAACGATCTGGCAGCAACACAACGACGATGCGGGGTATTCGTCGCCGATGCTGTTGCGAACGGGGAGTTTGCAGCAGGTGGTGTTTTTCACCGGACAGCGTGGCCTGGCAGTGGACCCTCGGGACGGGCGCCTGCTGTGGAGTTACAACCGCGCATCGAACAGCACCGCCAACATTGCCACTCCCATTGTCCGCGGCAATCGCGTGTTCTTTTCATCCGACTACGGTACGGGAGCAGCGCTCGTGGAAGTACGCGCGGCGGGCAATATCGCGTCGGCGCAAGAGGTCTACTTCACCCGCGACATGCGGAACCACCACGCGTCGTCTGTCGTCGTCGGTGATTACATCTACGGGTTTTCGAGCAGCATCCTGACGGCGCTGAAATTCGATACGGGAGAAATGGCGTGGCGCAACCGCAGCGTCGGGAAGGGCTCGCTGATCTACGCGGACGAGCGTTTGTATCTCTACAGCGAACAGGGCACGGTTGGCCTGGCAGAAGCCACACCCACCGAGTACCGCGAGCGCGGGCGCTTCAGCATCAAGGCCAGCGGTCCCCCGACGTGGAGCCACCCGATCATCACCGACGGCCGTCTGGTCATCCGGGATCAGGACACCGTCTACGCGTACGACGTGAAGGCGAAGTAGGGCCCACCTGCCCTACCCGCCCGACCAGACCAACTACTTTCCTTCACTCGACGGTGGGACGATCTTGTTGATTCGCATGTAGGTCACGAGATTGCCGTAGTGCTCGTAGTCGTGCGCGGTGTTGAACGCGAACACCATCGCGCGAGGCGTCATCCCACCGAAGAACTTCACAGTCTCCATCGCCGTCTTGTCGTCCATCGCCGCCATCATCTTGTCGCAATAGGCAAAGGAATCCGCGAGGGCCTTCGAAAGCTGCGCCTTCGTGGTCATGGACTTCTCGGCGTTGGGCGGCGTCGCTTTGTCGCCGGACGCTGCGCCGCAGATCGCCATGTTGGCGTCGGCGATGTGTCCCACAATCTGACCGAAGGTGCGGACTTCGGGCGTCGGCCTGAACTCCCAGATCGGTTCGGGGACCTTATCCGCAGTCTTCAGCAACACGCCCTTGACATTGCCGAACTGTGCTTTGACGGAGTCCATCAGTGGGCTTTGGGCAGCAACGGTCGAAGGGGCAAGCAGTACAGCCGTCGCGAGCGCGGCGACCAGCAAACGTTTCATAAGATGCTCCTTGAAAGGAAACTGATCCGATACCTTACTTCGTTCGAGCAACCGAAAGGTATCATCGTCTCGCGCAGCCCTCGTGAGACTTATGGGCCGGGTTCTGGGATGAACTTGTAGCCGACCCCGCGGACCGTCAACACGTGCCGCGGTTTGGCCGGGTCTTCGTTGAGGAAGCGGCGAAGCCGGACGATGAAGTTGTCGATTGCGCGAGTATCGGTCTCTTCGTGCAGATTCCACACGTCTTCGAGGATCGCCTTCCGCGACACGGCCTTGCCCGCATTTTTCAGCAGGTAGCGGAGGAGTTCTGCCTCCATCAACGTCAGGTGATACGGCATCGTCCCCACCCGCAGTTCGAGTGCTGACATGTCGAGCGTGTTGCCGGCGAACTCGATGACATCGGCAGAGGTGGCCGGATTAGTTGAGCTTCGTTGATCGGTTGCCCGACTCCACGCGCTCCGGCGGAGCAGTCCGCGGACACGTGCGAGCAGGATTTGCAACTCGAATGGTTTGGGCAGGTAGTCGTCCGCTCCCGACTCGAATCCCTGAAGGACGTCCTCGGGTCGGCCGCGCGCTGTCAACATCAGAATCGGGATGAAGTCGCCGGATCGCCGCAGCTCGGTTGCGACTTCGAATCCGTCCCGCCCGGGAAGCATGACATCCAGCAACACCAGGTCGAACTGCCCGGGTTTGGCGCGCACCTGTTGCAGCGCTGCGTCACCGTCGCCGATCACACTGACATCGTGACCGTCGGCTTCGAGATTGAACGACAAGCCTTGCGCGAGGTGATGTTCGTCTTCGACGACCAGAATGCGTGCCATGAAGGGAACGTTACGTCTGAACTAATCGTGGCAACTCCACGGTGAATGTCGAGCCCTTGCCCTCGCCCTCGCTGGCCGCGAACACCCGGCCGCCATGCTGCTTGACGATTGACCGCACGATGTAAAGCCCCAATCCGGTGCCTTTGATTTTGAAGCCGTGCGCCTGGAAACGATAGAAGCGATGGAATATGCGCTTCAGTTGCGACCGCGGGATGCCGATGCCGGTGTCGCGCACTCGCACCCATACCGTGTCTGGCGATGGTGCGGCAACCTCGACGGCGATTCGCACTGCATCGCGCGAATACTTGACCGCGTTGTCGATCAGGTTTGAAAGGACGGTGCGCAACTCGTCGGCGTCGCCATCCACGAACAGGCCTTCGGCAGTTGGTGTGGCGATCGTCAGCGTCATCTTCTCGGTCGAAAGGTGATGGCGGAGCCGTGCCGTGTCGAGGACCTCGCCCGTGAGCGCTGCGACGTCCACCGGCGCGCGCTGTTGGAGCGCGAGCCGTTGCCCGGCGACACCCGCCTTGAGCACTTGTTCGACCGTCCGCTGCAAGCGCTCGGTGTCGTCGAGCATGGCGCGATAGAAGTCGCGGCGCTGTGATTCGGACACGTCACGAGACTGGAGCGTTTCGAGGAACAGTCGAATCGACGCGATCGGTGTCTTGAGCTCGTGGGTGACGGCGTTGATGAACGCGTCGTGGGCGTCGTTGCGACGGATCTCCCGCACGAGGAACACGGTGTAGACAATGATGCCGGCAATGATGAGGGCAAAGGTCAGGATCCCGAAAACGAGCGGCAGCACGCGCCGGGCGTTGACGATAATCCAGCCGATGTTGAGCGTGACCGCGGCGGCGACCAGGATCACGCAAAGCCCGACGATCAGGGCGGTGGCGGTGCGGCGACGGTTCACACTGGAATTCTAGCCCGCTCGCGGGAAGGCCCGTTCGCTTCGCTCACGGGAAGGCCCGCGCTTTCGTTCACGGGAAGGCCCGCTCGCTTTCGCTCGCGGGAAGCCGCTCGCCTTTGGCTCGCAGAGGGGCCGTTCCGGCGGAGCCGGCCCTCCGCGAAGCGGCCTAGTCGGCCATCGCCGGTTCGGCGACTGTGATGTCCACGGCGTCGTTGGTCTGCTGGGGCATGCGGTGGACGTGTTCGAGCGTGGCCGACTTGACGTCCCAGGCCAAACCGAGCGCCTGCAAGGTGCGGATGCCGAGCCAGTTGAAGTCGAACTCATACCAGGCCAGGCCGTGGCGGGCCGACACCGGATGAGCGTGATGATTGTTGTGCCAGCCCTCGCCGAAGGTGAGCATCGCCACCCACCAGTTGTTCGTCGAATCATCGCGCGTCTTGAATCGTCTGGAGCCCCAGAGGTGCGTGGCCGAGTTCACCAGCCATGTGCAGTGCAGGCCAAACGTCGTGCGGAAGAACACCGCCCAGAGCACGTACGGGATACCGCCAAACGCGAGCAGCGCGAACCCGACGACGACTTGCGAGACCCAGTGCCACTTGGTGAGCGCGACGTGAAACGGGTCGCGGCTCAAGTCGGGCACGTAGCGGCGCAACACATCGGTGTCGTGATGCATCGCCTTGCCGGTGAAGATCCACCCCATGTGCGCCCAGAACGTGCCCTCGCGGGGGGTATGGGGGTCGCCCTCCTTGTCCGAGTGCTGGTGATGAATGCGATGAGTGGCGACCCAGAAAATCGGTCCGCCTTCGAGCGCCAACGTGCCGCAGGTGGTCAGGACGTACTCGACCCATTTCGGTGTCTTGAAGCCGCGATGCGTGAGGAGGCGGTGATAGCCCATGCCGATCCCAAACGAACCGGCAATGATCCAGAGAGCGACGGCCGCGAGAATGGCGCCGGCATCGATAACGAAGAAGGCGGCCACCGAGCCGACGTGGAACGCCGACATCGCAATGACGGTGATCCAGTTGATGGTGCCTTCAGAAGCTTTGCGCCCGTAGAGCGCGGTTACGGGTGTCATGTCGCCTGCAACGGTAACAGGTCGGCCCGCGACGCTCTGTAATACTTCTGTCAGCGACTGGAAGTGCGCATACTGTCAGCAGTTGGCGCGTACACGGCTGCGCGCCGCTGCGCGGCGCGCACTACCGAAGCACGTACCGGCGCCAGGTTTCCACGAGCGCGGCTTCGGAACCGTGGGCTGCGGTATAGCGCGTGCTGTAGTCGTCGAAGCGCGTGCGATCCTCGGCCGACAGTTCACGTGTCAGGTGCTGTCGATACATCACCTGCAACGCGACGAACAACAGATCCGTGTCCTCGGCGCCGCGTGCGAGGAGCGCGTGAAGCGTCGCGAGCGCCGGCTCGAACTGCCCGAGCATGGCCTGTGCCGTCGCCACGCGGCGTAGTCGCGCCTCGTCGCTCGGCCACGCGTCAGGCGCTTCCGCGATCAACTCGAGCGCGCCCTGGCCGTCGCCGATGCGCAACGTCGCATCCACGAGCATCGGGTACACGGTCTTGCCGCCGTTGAGCAGCGACATCTGCCACGCGCCAACCGCGTCGTGGTCGCGGCCATTCGCCGCGTGCACAGCCCCGAGGTAGAACGCGGCGCCAAGAAAGTCCGACGCGCCTTTCAGCGACAACTGGAACCACCCCGCCGCCTGTGCGTATTGCTTCTTCTGCAATTGCGCCAGTCCGCGAATGAACGACAGTGTCGGCTCGTCACCGTCCGGCGTCCGGCTGTCGGGTGGCGCGCTGAGATACGTGCCGTTGCGCGCCTGCTGAACAATCGGCGCGCTGGTGGCTGAGACGGGATGCGACTGCTGCAGGTCGTCGAGGAACCCGCGCACGACCGCGGGCGCCAACACGTCATCCACGACAAACTTCGTCACCGGCGCGACGATCCTCGCGATTGGCAGTGGCGCTGGCGCCTCGTCGCCCGCCACGCGAAGCTCGATCGGTGAGGCGTCTGCAGCGCTGGCGACCGGTGCCAGCCTGAACGACCGGGTCACGTGCGCATCGGCGTGACCGGGGAACGTCACCACCGCGCGCGCGACGTACTCGCCCGGAGGCAGCACGCCAAGCTTCAGCGAGGCGACGAAGCTACGCTGCCCGGCTGCGCGCGGAATGGCCTGGGCGGGAACGGTCACCAGCGCCGGCCCCTTCTCTGATTCCGCGATCTGCACCGACACGCGCGACTCCGCCAGTCGTTTCGAATCTGCGCCTACCAGTTCGAGAACCGCCGCGATGGTTTCGCTGTAGAGGACAGACGAGGGAATCGGCCGTGGCGCCTCGCCGGCGCTCACCATCGGACTGAGAATCAGGTCGGAGACCCGCACCGAGTCGCCATCGAGTTCGGGGAGCCGCGCCGTGATGGTGTGGTGAACGCTGCCGGCAGCGCCGGTGCCATCAACCGCCGCCAGCCGGAGCGTGTACTCCCCTGGTTCGAGCACGACCGACATCAGGAACAGCCGCGACGTCGCGGTCCGATCGCTGGCCGGCGCCAGCTTCATCGGCGTGGCGTTACTGACCAGTACCTTCCCCCGATCGTCGGCGACGAGCATGCCGACCGGCCATTCTGCGGGCTCGGTGGCGGCGTCACCGATCTCAGCCGCGACGATCACGCGCACACGTTCGTCTTGCGGGTTTGCGACCGAATAAGTCGCCACCCGCATCTTGAGGCCGGCCATCGGCAACGGCGCGGCCAGCAGCGACTTGACCTGTTCGAGCGGCGGCAGCGCAGCGAGGCTTGTGGCGGCGTCCGTTACGGCGTAAGTGGAGCGCGCACGAACCGTCAGGCCGCGGCGTTTGACCTCAACCTTGATGCGTCGATCGCGCGAAGTCTTATCCGCCTCCGTCGGCTCGAACGCGAGCAGATAGTAGCCGGTCAACTCGCGCGCGATCCGATCGAAGGCGCCGTCACCACTGGTGCTCACGCGATAGTACGAGCCGCGCGTGAGCCCGGCGAGCTGCTCCAGGCCTTGCGACAGCGCCGACTCCTGCGGCAGGCCGCCGACGGTGCGCGGAGAATCCATGTCGAAGATCGATTCGTCTGGCTGGACGACGAAAAAGCTGAGCCGCGCCTGCGCCGCCAACCTCGCCAGGTGGGTCAGGTCGTTGTGATCGCGCCCGATATACAAGCCTTCGCTGAGCAACACGATGTTCACCGGCGTTTTCATCAGGGCGAGCTGCTGCGCCAACTGCTCGAACGCACTGATCGACAGTCTCGTGCGAGCACTGGCCTCCGTCACGACGTACTTCGCCTGGGCTTCGAGCTCGTTGATGCAGCTCAATCGGCCCATGCCGCCACCGGCGCCGCCGACTCCGGGCGACTCGACGCCGCACTCGCGATCGACGACCTGCTGCCACGTCCGTTGGTCGTTGGCTTCGAACGCGTGCCCCTCGCTCAGTCGGACGCGATCAGTGGAGCGTGAAGGCTGAGCGCCCATCGTTCCCGACAGCGCCCGGCGAATGCGCTCGCGGTCGGTGGTGAACTCGACGCCGCCGCGGCCGGTTGGCAACCGCGCCAATCCCACCATGTCCCCCGCAGGGAGTTTGGCCATCACGCGCTCCGCCGTGCGAAGTACGGCGCGGGCGCTGCCGACCCGGAGGTAGCTTTCATCAACGACAAACAGGAGCAGCCGTCCAGTCGACGGTCCATCGTTGCTGCTCACGCTGGCGAGGCGTGGCGCTTCGGCGACGGTCTTCATCTCCAAAGACGAGATGAACTGGACGGTGTGCACGCTGCGCGGCTGACCGTTGACCTCCAGCGCGAAGTCTGCCGCGGTGAGTCCTGTCACAGGATCGCCGTTGCCGCTCACGACGGTCACGTCCACCAGGACGACGTCGGCGCGTGCCTCGAATTGTGGTGGTGGAGGCACCTGCGGTGTCGGCGCGCTCGGGGATGGCGGCGTCGGCTGCTGCGCGGCCGCGATCCCAAGACACCCCCACCAAAGGAGACCGACCACGCCGAACGTTCTCTTCATCGCCATGGCGAGGCTCTACTTCTCAGGCGCGCGATAACCCTGTCGAGCGCGAACTGAATACGAGTGATTGGGAAGCTCCAGTTCGATCTCGCGCCAGGCGCCGTCGCGCTTCGTGTTGGTTGACTGATACCCGATCAGATATTGGTTCGCAAGCTCTTCGAGGATCTCGGCAAAGGGTCCATCGAGCCGATCGCTGCGTTCGACGAACAACGCTCGCCCACCACTGAGATCGACGAGCTTGTCGATGCCGCTCTTGAGGTGAGCGCGCTGCACGCCGCTGCCAAGCGCCACCATGAACAAGGTGGCGTCACTGGCACGCACCGCTTGCTCGACCGATTCCAAGGTGGCATGGCTGGTTCGATCGTCGCCGTCGCTGAAGACTACCAGCACTCGTCGTCCCGGCTGCTTGGACAGCTGCTGTAAGCCCCGCACAATGACATCGTAGAGGGCAGTGCCTCCCCATGGTCTGAGCTTATCGACGGCGCGGAGCCGTTGTTCGGGGCTGGTCTCGGGACCGGTCAGCGTGAACAGGTTGTCGTTGAACGCGGTCAACGTCACTTGATCCAGCGGCCGCAGCGCGGCCAGGAACCGTTTCACGGAGTTCTTCAGCTGTGGCATCGCCTGGGTCATGCTTTCGCTGACGTCAATCGCAATCATGAGCTCGAGTGGCGATCCCTCGGAGGAAAAGTGAGTGATCGTTTGCGGGACCTTGTCCTCGCGCAGCCGAAAGTCGGCCTTGGTCAGTCCCTTGACGAAGGAATTGCGATTAGCGACGACCGCGGTCACTTGAACGACCTCGACGTTGACGACATCGACGATGTCGAGGCCTTTCGTACGGATGCTCGTGACCGCGCGACCGCCCCCGACGAGCTCGGCGACCGCCCGGATGACATGTTCCTTGATGTTGACGCCAGCGTCCCACGCACACTCGGCGCGAGCGGGGTCCATCAGCGTGCACACCAGCTGGCCGTCGGCGTAGAACATCACGCGTGCCACGTCGAGCGCGCGGCGAGCCGGATCGATAGCTGCACGCAGTCGCACCGAACCGACCACGTATGTGTCGGGTTCGGGCGACACGATCCGGATCGTCAGGTCGCGCGGCGGCGACTGGGCGAGGAAGACTGATGCGATCAGAACTGCAGCAACGCGAGTCATTGTTTTCGCAGTGGACCGTTGCCCGTGAGTGCGGCGACATAATCTTCGACGCGTGCCGGTGTCAGCGCCCGCGCTTGGCGCGACAGCCGTGGCCAGTCGTCGGCAAAGCGGACTTGCACATCGTGCCAGTAATCGTTGACGGCAAACGCAAGAAGTGAGGGCACCAACACCGCCGGCAGACCGAGCCGGGCCGTTTCCTCGACGATGCGCAACGTCAGATCGGGCGTCTGGGTCGTGATTTGTCCCGCGTCGGGCCGTCCCGCAAAGTTTTCCCAGGGGGCGGGTGGCGGCATCGCGGTGACCGTTCGGCCATCGATGCCGTCCGCGGCGAGTCCCCAACGATCGAGTTGGTGGTTAGACAGCTTCGGCTGACCGAGCCACATCAGATCACGCAGTGTGAAGAGATCGTTCAGCGCATCCGGCTGGCGTGCGGCCAGCCAGGGAATGAGCTGGCGAGCGATCGGCGAAATGTGTGCCTCGCGTGCCAGTGTGTCGAGCGCTTGAACACCTGCTCCAGCCTCACGCACTCGTTCGCGTCCGCGCGCGATGGCCCGCGCGATCTCGTCGCGGTCTCCATCCGTCAGGTCGAGCGCCGCCATCAGGACCACGCTTCGAGTCAAGGTCGAGAAGTCATTCAGCGTGAGTGTCGGCGCGGGTGGCATCTCGTCGCCGATCAGACGCCGCAACGCCAGGCGCGACAGGCCGAGGTCGAGGCCGATCAGCGAGCCGGCAACCCGCCAGGGGCCGCGGCCCTGTTGCTCCTCGGGCAAGGACCAGGGCCGGAGGTCGCGCACGAGGATCGTGGCATCGAGCCCCAGATCGTGGCGCCTGGCCACGTCCCGGCTGAGCGCGACTGCGCCCGTCCGGTTCGCCGAGCGCTGGCGCGTACACGAGCGCCGTCAGTGCGAGTGACAGGTCACGCGACCGCCCATTTGCGATGGCCGCATCAAGACCAGGAGAGGGCAGCTGCGCACGAACCGCGCGCAGCCGCTCATGCTCAGCCTCGACGATGTCCACGCGATACTTCAGACCTTCCCATTCGATCACCGGTGTCGGTCGATCACGAGGGCCAGCCAGCGCCTGCAGTATCGTGGATTCGTACGCCGTTTTCCCCGTCAACGCGTCGGGTCGTTCGAGCGGAGGAAGCGAGGCCATCAGCGAGGATTGAACCCATTTGCCGACCGATTGCGTCACGCGCGAGTCCCGCTGGACGGCCTCGCTCAGGGTCCGGAGAAGGCTGTCAGTCGTCGCCACGTCGATGGTGCGCGCATGACGGATCCGTTCGATCAGGCTCACGGCTGCCTGAACGGCGGTCACGGCATCGCGCCGATCATCGCTGCGATCGGAAACGTGACGAGCAGCGGTCACCACCGCCGCCCACGTGGCGGCGTCCTCGATCCGCATCCGTTCAAGGGCTAGCAGCAGCGCGCGAAAGCGTGCGTAACCATTGAGGGCAGCCGCAAGATCCGGCAGCGCTACGGGCGATGGAGATGGAAAGACCCGTTGGCCGAGTCGAAACACTTCGATCCTGTCGCGTCGCGGCCGACCCGACGTCGATGCAATCGTGCGCGTTAACCAGGTGAGTCCTGCAGGCCGCGTCCCATCGCGCACCTGCGGCAGTTGACTGGTGCTGTTCGAGAACACGTACTCCCAGAACAACTCGGGCGACGGTCCCAGCAGCCGGCCAGCCTGGACGTCGGCGGTCATCACGATCGTCCACGGATCCGCGATGTTTCGCCGATATGGCTGATCGGGGATGACCCACTGAACATCGCTCTCGCGAAACGCCGAGTAAAGCGCACGCCGCGTTGTCGCGGCGCGCATCGACACCACCAGCCGGCCACGCAGCTGCGAGTCGTGCGTCATCCATCTGCGCCAGGCAGTCGAAGTACCACGCAAGTCGACCGCGATCGCGAGAGACCAGCGCCCGTAGAAATGCCGACGGCTGGTCGGTGGAACTGCCGGCGAGTCTCTGCCAGATCGTCTCCGCGCCCTGGCCGCCAGGAACCACCACACGATCACGATCGATTCGTAGCGAGCGAGCCACGATGGCGAACGCCGACGCACCTTCGCGGTGCACGAACGACAGCAGATCCCGATCGCGAGCCATCAACGATCGAATCGAGTCGTCTGTGGCCATCAGCCCGACCGCGACCAGCAACGCACGCCGATCCCCGCTGAGTCGCTGGAAGAGGTCCTCCTGCGGCGTAAGCGCCAGCAGGTCGCGCCAGATCTCCGCGCTGAGCGGCGCCGGCACCACGGTGGCTTCAGCATCGGGCCTGCCGCCAAGCGCCCGCGGCGGTCGTCTGATCAAGAACCCGCTGCAGGGCGTCGGGCGCCCGGCCGAGACGACTCTGACGATCCTCGAGCGCGCGCGACAGAACGGGCAGCGTCAACGCCCGTTCGTCAGGCTCGATGCCGAGTGCCGCCAGCGTGGCCTCGCCTCCAGCGATTGGCAGGTCGAACCACCCTGGAAGGCGCGTGTCGCGAGCCTCGACACCAACGACCACGGCCGTGAGGCCCAGCAGCGCGGCAACCGTCCGACGCATCGCGGACAGACTACCCCAGGGCTGCTGTGTACAGTTCTGCTATTTCGGTGGAGCTTCGAACAGTTGAACGTTCCGCCGCTGGCCGCTGGGAAGCCAGTGACCAGTATTCAGCACCGGTCCATGACGCGCCTCGAAAATCGCCCTCTCTTCCGCGCTATCGATGACGAGGAAAATGGGGAGTCCTTGAGCGGCCAAGGCATTCACACTGTGGTCGAAACTTCCGGCGGGAATCTGATCCCAGTTCACGGTCTGACGGCCGGCATAGTAGCGCAGGCTCCCGCTGTGCTGCAGCGCGAGCACGACCGCGTTCGTCGGCGTGACCTGCGCGACCAGCTCACCAACGAGGCGGTGACGCGCTTCCTGGGCGGGCATCGTGAACACCTGGTTGACAGCCAGCCACGACATCCACGACCACGCGATCGCGACAGCGACACTTGACGCGACCATCGAACCAGCGACCACTCCTGCCAGACGACGAGCGACTTCGATCAAGCCTGTGGCTGCGATGATTGTCGCTATCACGATGACCGGCAGGAGGAAGCGCAAAGTCTCCCAATGGTCGTAAGGGCGATAGAACAAGTACGGCGTGATCACACCGAGTGCGACCAGTGCGAGCCACGCCCGCGGTACGGTCTTCGATGTGACGGTCCCGAAAACAACTGCTGCCAGCCACACTGGACCAAGCGCGAGATACCCCCAATAGAGATAGCTTCGCGTGTTGAGCCACGCCGTGTCGATCGAGTAGAGGCCCGCGATGCGTCCATAGCCGCTCGCGAAGGCATCGCCGTAGAGATACCACTGCGTCCAACCCTGGATGAAAACGCCCGCGGTGACCGGCGCCAGGTACCACAAGCTGATCGATCCGGCTTTTCGTCCCCTCGCGATCGAGGGCAGCGCGGCGAGCAGAATCGCCGCAGGCGCGAGGGCCGGCCTGGTGATCAACGCCACGGCGGCTGCGATGCCCGCGAGGAGTGGTAGCGGTCGCGTCGTCGAAAGCGCGGCGACCGCCACCATCAGTGCCGCGGCCGCCGGCACATCGCTCATGGCCTGAATGGAGTACGTGAACACCAGCGGGTTGACCGCGAGCAGCGCGCCCGCGAGCAGCGCCGTCTTCCGGTCGTCGTACCACGCTCGCGTGGTCACATACGACGCTGCCAACAAGACAAGCCCGCAGAGCGGTGCGACATAGAAGGCTCCCGATCGACCGAACAAGGTCGTGGCAATTGCCATCACCGCGGGAAGGCCAAGAGGATACGCAGGCACCGACGTGTTCGGAATCCTTCCCGAAGGCACATAGCCCAAAGGGGTGGCCGCACGAATCCCGTTGGCAGGCAGGATCTCGGCGAGCGGCTCGTTCTGGACGATGGCGCCGGCAAGAAGACGCTCGCCCGCGCTGACATAGCCGTAGCTATCGGCGCCGCCACACGTCATTGAGAGATAGCTGATCCAGCCAATCGTCCCGGCTGTGATCAGCGCGCCACACGTCACCTTCGCTGATGCATCGAGTGCTGCGGTCGCGAGCGGTCGCCCGCCAAGGCCGATTCGAGCGGCGAAAACTATTGCCGCGGCGATGAGCGGTCGTGACAACGTGCGGATGCTTAGGGTCGTGCCGAAAGCCTCGAATCGCAGCGGCCCCGCGTAAGCGGCTGCGAGCGCTGCTCCGAGCAGTATCGCGGTGAGAATCTCCAACGCAACATTCAATTTCCTGATCTTCGTGTTCCTCTGGTCTATCTCTTCGCCGCCAGATCAACCACGGCGTCGTAATGGAAGCGCACGAATCGATGGAGTTCGGTCTCGAGGATGCGCTCCTGATCGCTGTGCGCGCCAAACCCCTTGGGACCATCCTCGACGTCGGTGGCGGGTCCGATGCCATAGCACTGGATGCCTTTCGCGCGCAGGTACGCCATATCCGTCGCTCCAGTGCTCATCGTCGGAAGCGTGATCGCCTTGTAGTGCTTCGTGATGTTGGCCTCGAGGGCGGCAAACGCTTCCGTATTCAGCCGAGTTGTTCCGGCGGGGCGCACGTCCCGAGCCGTGAAGGCGACTTCAACCGCAGGGTCGTTGACGATTGTCTTGACCTGTTCCAGGAATGCCTGCGGATCCTCATCGGGCAGCATTCGCACGTCGAGCGTCGCCGTCGCGTCGGATGGGATGACGTTGACGCGATAGCCTCCCGTGAACATGTTTGGCGACACCGAGGTTCGCAGCATCGACGCGTGACGCGGTTCGTGCTCGCGGAAGTACTCGTCGGCCGCGCCGCTCACCTTCGGGTCGGGGCTGAGCGCATTGCGATAGCGCTCGGCTTCTTCCGGCGACGAGATCGACGCCAGCCGCTTGAAGTACGCGCCCGTGGTCTCGTTTGGCCTGATGGGCGGGACCCACTTGCCGACCTTTGCGACGGCATCGGACAAGTGCACGATGGAGTTGGTTTGCAGGGGAACCGAGCCGTGGCCCGCGACACCGCGCGCGGTGAGCTGGATCGCGCGCGGAATCTTCTCCAACGTCTGCACCGACCCAAACTTCACCTGGCCTGCTTGACGAGTGACGCCGCCACCTTCGGCGTAACAGAACTCGGCCTCGATGGCGGGGAAGTGCTGATTGGCCATGAACTGAATGCCGACGCGCGTCGTCCCTTCCTCGCCGGCTTCGAAGAGCGCGATCACGTCCCGGTCGAGCGCAACGTTCTGCCGCTTCAAGATCAGGAGCGCCATGAGCACAGCCGTCACGTTGTCTTTGTCATCGACCGTGCCTCGTGCGTAGACATACCCACCCTCGCGGGTCGCCGAAAACGGCGGATGCGTCCACTTCTTCGGGTCCACGTTGACGACATCGGTGTGAGCCATCAACAGGAGGGGTCGCTTGCTGCCATTGCCTTTCAGCCGCGCAACCACGTTCGGGCGATGGGGCTCGAGAGCAAGCACCTGTGCCGGAATGCCTTCTTTGTCGAGCACCTGCTTGAGGTAGTCGGCCGCCGGTTTCTCGCCTCCCGGAGGGTCGCTGGTGTCGAAGCGCAACAGCGCCTGAAAGTGGCGCATGGTCTCGTCTTCGAGCTTGGCCCAGTCCGGCGACGCGGGGGCCTGCGCGCCGAGCGTGACGGTGGTGATGACGAAGACAATGGCGGCTCGTCGCATGGCGGGATGGTAGCAGAAGCAGGTGCCTGGGTGCGGCAGGTGCGGCGGGTGCTGAGGTGCGGTGCGGTGCACGGCTGCGACAGGTGCTGGAGTGCGGTGCACGGCTGCGACGGGTGCTGGAGTCCGGTGCACGGGTGCGACGGGTGCTTGGTGTGCGGCGACAGGCACGCGCGATCGGTGAGACAACGGCGGACCTTGCACGCAAGAGCACCTGAGCACCTGAACGCCAGTGCACCCGTGCACCCGTGCACCAGAGCACCAGTGCACCGCACCGCACCTCAGCACCTGCCGCACCTGTCGCACCCGTCGCACCCGTCGCACCTGTCGCACCCGTTATGATGTGCCGTGCATCGACGAGCGCTCCTTAGGGATGGCGGCATGGCGCTCATGGCGCTGGCCTTGACTGGCTGTGCCACGCGCCGAAGGGCGGCTCAAGTGGCCACGGCGCGCCAGCCGCTGCGACTCGCACCCGTTCGAGTCTCCTGGGACCGGGTCATTCGCGCGACGGTGGGGCTGCGGCCGCATCGTCCTTCCGGATTTGTTCTCCGCGCAGAAAAGCTCGGCGCCAAGACGCTGATTCACAACTACGGTCACGGTGGTGCCGGGATGTCCTTGTCCTGGGGCACCGGGCAGATGGCGTCCGAGATGGCGCTCGAGCAGGGTGATCGTCGGGCGGCCGTGCTCGGATCCGGAGTCGTGGGGCTGACGACGGCACGTCAGCTTCAGCGCCGCGGGTTCGACGTGACGATTTACGCCGCTGCTGTGCCTCCTGACACGACATCGAACATGTCGCTGGCGGGCTTCACGCCGACCTCAGGCCTGGTGTCGTTTGCACAGCGCACGCCGGAATGGGATGCGCAGTTCCGTCGCGCCGTCGAGATCGCGTATCGTCAACTTCAACTGCTGGCCGGTCCGAAGTACGGCATCTCGTGGATCTACAACTACTCGCCCACCGAGCAGCAGGAATCGGCACGCGGCACCAACGAACTGCTGCCCGACTCGGTACGGACGGGATCTGACGTCCTGGGTCCGGGCGAACATCCGTTTCCTTCGACTTATGCCATCGAGCGTCCCGAGATGCGTATCGAGCCCTCGATCTATCTCGACGCGCTCGTGCAGGACGTCGTGGCACACGGGGGCAGAACCAAGATCCGAAAGTTCGAAACGCCCCGCGAGGTCGCGGCTCTCGACGAAACGGTCGTCGTCAATTGCACAGGCCTCGGGGCAAAGGCATTGTTCGGCGATCCGGAACTGATCCCGCTGAAGGGTCAGTTGATCGTCTTGATTCCGCAAGATGACGTGAATTACAGCACGAACGGTGGGGTCATGAATTCACCCCCCGGGGCCTTTGTTCACATGATGCCTCGACGGGACGGCATCATCCTGGGCGGCACCTCAGAGCGCGATGTGTGGACAACGGAGATCAACGACGTCGAGCGCAAGCGCGTCGTCGAAGGTCACAGGCAGCTGTTCGAGAGCATGCGACGCTCCTAGGACTGCTCACGCAGCAGTAGGACGCGCGAAGCGAGTCCTTCTTAGAACCAGTTGGCCTTCCTGAATCGATAGATCAAGTACAAATCCACCAGCACCATCGACCCGATCGCGAGCGGGTAGCCCCACGGCATTCGCAGCTCGGGCATATGGTCGAAGTTCATTCCGTAGATTCCAGCGATCAGCGTCGGGACGGCGATGAGCGACGCGTATGCCGCCAGTCGCTTGACGACCTCGTTCTCCTGCAACGTGATCAGCGACAAGTTGACCGACATCGCTGTTGACACCATGTCGCGAAGGTTCTCGATCGACTGTTGCAGCCTCGCCAGATGGTCATGAACGTCGCGGAAATAGTCTTGCAAGTTGAAGCACGTCGGCGGCACACGACCGCCATGCAATTTGCCGGTCACCTCGAGCAGTGGCACGCTGGCGTGCTCGAGGGTCATCACCTTCCGCTTGAGTCCGTACAGGGCCTCGACGTTTGCTCGGTTGGTCTGACCGGCAAAGATGCGCTCTTCGACTTGCTCGATTTCTTCGGTGAGGGCGTCGAGCACGGGAAAGTAGCGATCGACGACCGCGTCCATCAGGGCATACAGGACATAGGCAGGCCCGTGCTTCAGCAGCTCCGGCTCCTCCTCGCAGCGACGACGCACGTCGACAAAACCGCGTTCGACACCGCGACGGGTGGTAATCACGTAGTTTCGACCCACGAAGACCGAAACCTCGCCCGTCCTGAGGTCATCGTTTGCCGCCTCGACGGGGTGCATTACCACGAAGAGCGACTGCGCGTACTCCTCTATCTTCGGGCGCTGATGGCCATGCTGCGCATCTTCGACGGCCAACTCGTGAAGGGTGAACTCCTGTTGCAGCGCCTCGAATTCGGCCGTATCTGGATCTTTCAGGGCCACCCAGACGAAACACCCAGGTCGACTCGTGTACGAACGAATCTCGCCGACTTGGATGTCAGCCAGCTTCTGACCGTCCTGGTAGGCGACGCAATTGACAAGCATACAGAGAGTCGCTTCGCTCCTCAGTGGCCGGTGGCCGAGTGGCCGGTAACCGATAGCCGACAACAACCGGCAACTGGCAACCGGCAACTATCCTACGCGGTCTCGATTAGTTTCGAAGCGCGTCGGAAGGCGTGAGCCTCAAGGCGCGGCGGGCGGGGACCCAGGTTGCGACCAACGGCGCGATCCTCGGCGCCGACCGATTCAATCGGAATGACGTCGCGCACCAAAGTCCTGGGATCGACGCGGACAAGGGCGGCCCTGAGCGCGTTGTCGGTCAGCTTCACGCCCGCTGGCACGCGGACCGCCACATACGAGAACGCCGTGTCGCCCGAAAGCGGGATATAGAAGCCAGCCGCCAGCGCAGGGTCGCCTGCGCTCAGCCCGAGATCCGGCACGACTCCAACGATCTCGCGCCACGGCTCGTCCGCGGTGGCGTCCGCATCGATGATGCGAAGCTGCTTGCCGATCGGGTTGCTACCTCCGAAGAAGCGACGAACGAAGGGCTCCCTCGACTGACACCTTCGCAGCGATGAGCTGACTTCCAGGTAGCGTGGGTCCGCCATCGCGTGCCGAAGCCGCGGGCCATGACCAAGGCCGCATTCAGCAAGGCGATCGACAGCGTGATCTGAACCGCGATCATCGTCGAGCCGAGCCAGCCAAAACCTCTTGAAACCGTTCGACCACGGGCCATGTCGAGCACTGGAGCGCGGCTCGTGACCTGCAGTGCCGGGAGCACGCCGCCAACCCCTGCAGCGAGCGCCGTGACGACGACAACGAACGCGATCGTCGTCGGCCGGGCGGTGAAGGCACGCTTTCGCGAATCGTTGCGACCGCGGGCGCGCCAGGGCGGGCATCCTCGGAGTTCATCGCCCGACCGGCGACGGGCGTATAGGGCAGCACCGCGAACGAGTCTGGCGTGATGTCAGCGGCGCTGATGAGCGCAACCTCACCGGAAGGCAAACACGAGAATCGGGATGACGCAGTTTCCGCCACTGACCCCTGGCCACCGGACCCCTGAACGCCGGACCCCTGACCACGGAACCCTGATCACCGATCACTGACCACCGATCACTGACCACCGATCACTGGCTATTGCGCTCCGCCCGCCCGCAAGAAGCCCACGGCATCAGGACACGCTGCGCGCGCTTCGGACAAGAGCGTCATACCAGGCAGGCGTTCGAATCGCAGATCAGCCTTCAGTTCGACCAGCGCACCGACGACCGGGGGTTGGCACATGAGGACGGCCCAGTTGATCACCGGGATGCCGTGCTTCTCGTCCCGTCCGTTGGGATCGATGCCGAGCTTGATGATCTCGAGCGAGCGCGACTCGTCTCCATCCTGGAGCGCTTCGATGAGCAGCGCCGTCGCGCGCGCGCGGTCGGTGTCGCTCTTGCTCGGCGGGGGCAGTCCGGCCGTCTTGGGCGCGTCGGCGGCCGTCGTCTCGACCGGCATCGGCACGCTGAATTCGAGGTCGGCTGCATAGGTGCGGCCGCTGAACTCTCGAGCTTCGAGCTTCAGTGTCCCGGCGCCGCCCTTGAAAGTCGACTTGAACCAGACATCAGGCAGTAGCGCCGTCTCGCTGAGTCCCTGGTGATTGAGCGCGACGTTGAACAACTGTCCGCGCTTGGGCCGGCCGTCGAATCGTACCGCGACCGTCACGAGCTCGCCGCGCGCCGCTCGCGCGTACAGGCCGGCGTCGTTCGCGGCCTCCTCTGCCGTGACTGCACGGTCGCTCAACAGCACGACCGTGTCGTTGAAGAATTCGTTGAAAAGGTTGGGCCGCGTCGTTCGAATCGCGTGCGCCAGCGTGATAGGAGTCGCATCAATCGTAACCGTCCCGCTGACCTTGCCTGCCTGCGGCAAAGGCGCCTGCACAAGAGCGAGGCCGCTGAATCCGATTGCGAGCACGAGGAGACGACTTACACCCGACACCGCGATTTTCCTCACCCCTGATCTTATCGTGCCGCATTGTCTGGGAGGCGCCGCGACGGAGCACGCATCACAGCTTGTAGTCCGCAAACCTCTGCCGCAGCTCGCGCTTCAGCACCTTGCCGGTCGCGCCGATCGGCAACGCGTCCACGAACTCGATCGCGTCCGGCAACCACCATTTGACCAGTTTGCTTTCGAGAAACTTGCGCAACTCGTCCTGGTCGACTTCCTTGCCAGGCGCCTTGACGACAACTAGCAGCGGGCGTTCCTGCCACTTCGGGTGCGCCACACCGATGGCGGCGGCGTGCTGTACGCAAGGGTGGCACATCGCGGCGTTCTCCAGATCGATGCTGCTGACCCACTCGCCACCCGACTTGATCACATCCTTGCTGCGGTCGGTGAGCTGGAGATAGCCGTCGCTGTCGATCGCGCCGATGTCGCCGGTGTAGAACCACCCGTCCTGATGCGACTCGTCGCGCTCGCGCTTGAAATAGGAACCAGCAACCCATGGCCCACGCACCTGCAAGTGGCCTGATGTCTTGCCATCGTGGGCAATCACGTTCTGGTCGTCATCGACCAATCGCATGTCGACGCCGAACAACGCCCGACCCTGCTTGCACTTGACCGCAAACCGCTCGGCCTCGCCGAGTCGCTCGTGCTTGGGCAGGAGGACGCCGGTGGTCCCGACCGGGCTCATCTCGGTCATTCCCCACGCGTGAATGACGCGAGCCCCGTGCTCCTGCTCCCACGCTTCGATCATCGGCGGCGGACACGCGGAGCCGCCGATCACAACCTTCTTGACACACGAGAAGCGCTTGCCCTGCGCACGAGCGTGCGCGAGCAGCGCCATCCAGACCGTTGGTACCCCGAGCAGGCAGGTGGTCTGCTCCGTCTCGATCAACTCGGTGAGATTGACGGCGTCGAGCCCGGGACCGGGCAACACGAGCTTGGCACCGGTCATCGCGGCGGCGTATGGAACTCCCCAGGCGTTGACGTGAAACATCGGAACCACGGGGAGCACCACATCGGCCGCGCAAATCCCCAACGCATCGTTCATGCAGATGGCATAGGAGTGAAGGATCGTCGACCGATGAGAGTAGAGAACCCCTTTGGGAAAACCTGCCGTCCCCGAGGTGTAGCACAGCGAGGAAGCCGTGCGCTCGTCGAGCACCGGCCACGTGAACGTGTCCGGCTCACCGGCGATCAGGCCCTCGTAGTCGCACAGCCCCGGGATGTCGGAGTCGGTCGGCAGATGTGCCGCATCGGCGAGCGCAACGTAGTGGCGCACGGGGTTCGGCTGTTTCGCGATGACCTGGGCGAGCTTGACGAAGGTCGTGTCGAAGAACAACGCGACGTCCTCGGCATGATCCACGACGTAGCGAAGCTGATCGAGCGGGAGCCGGGGATTGATGGTGTGGAGGACCGCCCCCATGCCCGACACGGCGAAGTACACCTCGAGGTGTCGATGCGTGTTCCAGGCGATGGTGGCGACGCGGTCGCCTTGCTTGATCCCGAGCTTTTGGAGGGCGTGCGCGAGCTTCCTGGCACGCCTGCCAATCTCGCCCCAGCTCGAACGATGAATCGGACCCTCGACCGTCCGGGTCACGACCTCGGCCGGACCGTGGAAACGTGCGGCGAATTCGATTTGGTCGGAGATGAGCAACTGCAGATCCATCATTTGCCCGAACATAGCCAGCCCTCCAGCGTGGGTTCCGAACAATAGTCCGAACTGGGGGTGCTTACAATGGTCCACGGTCTACGGTCCCCGGCCCACGGCTTACGGCCCACGGTCAGTTGCCAGTGGTCAGCTATCAGTTCAAAGGGCGGCGCTTTTTGAACTGGGAACTGGAAACCGATAACTACCGTAGGCCGTGGACCGTAGACCGTGGACCTCATGAGGACGTTCTGGCTCTCGATGCACGTTCCGTATGCTTGCCGACATTCGGGGGCGTGCTGCACGGCTGGGTGGCCCATCCCCGTCGAGCGAGCCCGATTGGCGCCGCTGCGCGTACTCCGGCCTGACCGCAAGTGGCTTGTGCCCGCGGCTGACGCGCCACCCGAGATGGCGGGCGTCCTCGCAAGCGATCGAGACGGGCGTTGCGTCTTCTATGCCCGCCAGCAAGGGGAGTGGCCTGCCGGAGGATGCGAAATCCACCACGAGCTCGGACACGCGGCGCTACCCTCGGCGTGTCAGCACTTCCCGCGAGAATGCCTGATCGACCCGCGCGGAGTGTTCGTCACCCTCTCGCACTATTGTCCGACGGCTGCGTCATTGCTCTTCAGCCATACCGGGCCGGTCACGATTGTCGAGGGTCCGCCGGTCCTTCCCACCGGGGATCCCGAAGGGCTGGACGCGCGCGACGTCTTACCGCCCCTGCTGCGACCGGGACTGCTGATGGACCATGCAGCCTACAACGCGTGGGAGACGCATCTCGTGAAATCCCTGACGAGTTCCGATGACGAGCCAGAACAGGTGTTGATGGCCCTCGATCACGATGCTCGGAGCTTATGCACGTGGCGACCACGGGACGGCGCGCTCGTCGATGTCATAGGCGGCCTCGCCGATCGCGTTGAACCTGCCGCACCGCCTACTCTCGACTGGACTTGCGAACGTCAACTTTTCGTGTCGGCACTCGCCTCACGAGCGATTTACTCCTGGCGCGAATACCCCGACCATGCCGAGACGAATTGGAATCAGCGCGTCGCCCGCGGTTGGCGCGCCCACCGACAAGTCATCAACCGTTTTCTCGCAGCGCATGCGTTCGCCGCGTGGATGGCTTACCAGGGCAGTGGAGCGGTGTCACACATCACGCGGCTGCGCCTGGTCCTTGCCGTGCTCCGTGCCGAATGCATTCGGTGCTGCGTCCACGAAGACGGCGAACTGGACGCGCGCCTTCTGACGCACGCGATCCGACAGACCGATCTGCTGATCGTGCACCTTGTCGATCGAGCCAGTCTCACGGCGCGACTGTGCGGTGACTGAAAAACGCGATTCAGATGGAGTTGAGACGAAAAACGCAACACGAAGCACACGAAGCACACGAAGGATTTCTACGCAATTCGCACATCTGGAAGAACTCCGCACGTGTTCGCTAGAGCGTAAATTCCGCCACAACCGGCCCATGATCGCTGGTCCCGAACTCCCGCTGGACGGTCATGCTCGTCACGGTGCTGGCAATCCGTGACGTGGCGAGCACGTAGTCGATGCGCCATCCAATATTGCGCTGCTTCAGGTTGCGCCAGGGCGCCCACCAGGTGAACAGGTTCTCATTGTCGGGTTCCTGCGTCCGCCCCACGTCGACCAGATCATGCGACAGGATCTGCTCGAACAAGGCGCGCTCATCGGGTCGCGCACCGACCTGATTCGGCTTGCGTTCCTTAGGGTGAATATCCATGTCGCTGCGTGCGACATTCAAATCCCCGCAGAGCACGAGTGCGCGACTGGCGACCTGTGACGCCGCGGCCCAGGTCTCGATCCCCTCCAGAAAGCGCATCTTGGCGGGGTAATCCTTGCCCCCGTTGGGGACGTAGATTGAGGCGAACGTGACGTCACCAGCCGGCGTGGCCAGTGTGACTGTGCAGATCCGCTGTTCGAAGTCGAAGACTGGGTGAACGATCGCCGGGCCAGCAGCCGCGAACGCCTTGGACACCAGCAGCGCGACGCCCGAATAGCCCTTGCCGCCGTGCCAGTGAGCCCAGTAGCCCTCGATATCACTGAGAGCAAACGTCAGCTGATCGAGCGAGGCTTTGATCTCTTGAAGGCAGATGACATCGGGCGATTCCCGTCCAATCCACTCGAGCAGCTCCGCCTGTCGGGCACGGATGCCGTTCACGTTCCAGGTTGCAACCTTCACCGGTTCTCCACGGACAAGCCTCAGAGCCTCAGAGGCTAAGAACAACGTATTTCAGCGATTCCTCGATGTCTCTGTGTCTCTGCGTCTCTGAGGCCTGTTCGTGATTCACTTCACCTTCCCATCCAGCACTTCATAAGCCCGCAACATGCCATGGTTGGGAACGATGCCGAGTGCCTTGATCTGTGGGTAGTTGACGGCATGCGAGCGGAGGTCCACCTGCTTGGCAGCGTCCTCGGCCGGAACACCTGCCTTGTGGAACTTCTGCGCCTGGGCCCAGAAGTCACGCAGGTACGCCTGCCAGTGATCGAGCTTGGCCTTGCCTGTAAACGCCCGGCCATGACCCGGAAGGACGGTGTCGAAATCGAGCTGCTTGACTGCCTCGATGGTGTCGATCCACTCGGTGAAGAACGCATCCCCCATGTACGAGGTGTTTTCCACGAGGAGATCGCCAGTTGCGATGATTCGCTCCTTGGGCAGATGGATGATGACATCACCGGCCGTGTGGCCGCGTCCCAGATGCAGCACGCGAATCTCACGTGCGCCGCGATGTAACGTCATCGTGTGCGTGAGCGTCACCGTTGGCGGCGTCGGCTTGACAGCCTTCGTGCCTTCGAGGTGATTTCGCTGAACGTCGAGCTGCGCACGAATGGTCGCCTGCTCTTTGGGATCGGTGGCAGCACCGAGCCGACCTTCGAGGTTCTTGATGGTGTTCGGCACACCGCCCACGAAGAAGTCGTGCGCACGAGAGTCGAGCGACTTGCCGGCCACCATCATCTGACGCGTGAACTCGTGGCCGATGATCTCCACGTCAGGCCCGTAGATCTGATTGCCATGCGAATGATCGAAGTGATAGTGGCTGTTGACGACGAAGCGAATGGGCTTGGGGGTGACGGCCTTCAGCTCCTCACGAAGCGCCCACGCGCCACCCGGAGTGACGTGCGAGTCCACGACCAGGACATCCCGGTCGCCCTCGACGATGGTGGCGTTGGACATGACCACCAGGTTGCCCGTGCCCACGGCGTGCCAGATGCCCTCCTGGATCTTGTTGAACGTAAATGCCTGGCCGGTGTACGTGGAGCCTGGCGGCCGGCTGGCGTTGACTTGTTGACTTGTCGGAGCCGAACGTCCGAGTAACACCGCACCCGCACCGACACCAACCAGCAACGCGAGGACGAGGAATCGTAGTTGAGCGACCGAGCCAAACCGCTGGGTTCTCAGCGAGCGAACCAAGTTGCAGCGAGTCATGGCGCGAATCGTAGCAGACTCCTCAAGTTCACCAGGACCGAGAACGGACGTGGAGCGGCCTCGGGGGTTGCAACGTTGATGAGAAAGCGCTGACCGTCGTCCGACACATCGTACGCCCGCACGTCCAGAACGGCGTCGAAGAGTCGCTCAGAGGACACCGCCTCTGGCGTCCCTTCCTCGGTGAAGGGGCTCACGACGTGGACTTCGGAGCCCCGGCGGAAGTAGAGCTCCCGTCCATCGGCCCGCCAACGAGGATCGCTGCCGCCGCCGGTCGTCAACCGGGCACGCGTTCCTGGTTTTGGGAACGAGTCGATGTAGATCTCGAACCGTCCCGACTCATCCAACGCGTACGCCATCCACTTGCCATCGGGCGACACGACGCCCTGACTCTCATTGAATGTCGAGTTCGCGTAAGGCACTGCGGCCTCCCCGCCGCTCGCAGGGACCAGCCAGAGGTCGTCGCGGGTCACTGGGCGTGATTCGCTCACGACGATCCATTGATCATCGGGCGACCAGTCGGTTACCCGGACCGGGTGCTCGAACGTCCGCAGCGTTTGCTCGGGTGCGGCACCTTGCGCCTCCCGTATCGTGACCGCTCTTCGTCCCGTCACCCACGAGAGTCGTCGTCCATCAGAAGCCCAGACCGGGGCCTCATCAGCGGCAATGGTCGGCGAAATGCGTCGAGGCAGCGGGCGCGTGCCATCGTAGGTCCAGATGTCCAATGTGCCGAGTTGCGGATCGACGCGCGTCACCGCGACGCGGGTCGCGTCCGGCGCGATTCGAACATCCCAGGCGTCCATGGTCTCGCCAACCTGGCCGGTTTCCGTGCCAGCACGATCCATCCACCGCAGCTCACGCAGGGTCGACGCCGGCGCCCCATAGATCACCACATGGTCGGTGGCGGTTGCGAAGAGCTGGTGCAGCGGTCCATGACCAACAGGTGTTCCCAGCAGGACGGGACGGCCGGTGAGCCCCAGCGCCTCGAAGTCAACCCGCTGCGCGAACAGTGCCCCGTCGCTTGAATAGATCAACGCGGCGCCGCTTGCGATGGCATGGCCACTGCTCCCGATCAAGCGCTTGCGATTGTCGGGCGCGTCCGTCGGTGCGATCCAAATCCCTTGGCGGGTGGGTCCGGGCGCGCCAACGAAGAACACGACGTGACGTCCGTTGTCGAGAAGGACCGGCATCCGGTGCGACGACTCGGCGCTGGCATCGAGGGTCGTAAACGGCTGCACGGCGCCATCAGAGCCGCGCCGCCGCAGCAGGCCCGAATCGTTGGCGGGGGCGAAGATGATGTCCCCGCCGGGATGCCACGCGCCGCCGCGGGGGGCGGGGGCGTCCGCAAGGTCTCGAATCTGTGCATCCTCGAGTGTCAGAGCCCGCAGTCGTCCACCGGCAAAGAACGCGATCGCTCGCCCATCGGGCGCCCAGAACGGCAAAACCCCGTCTTCAGTGCCGGGCAGTGGTTGAAGCTCGCCGGTCGAGAGATCGCGAAGGTAGAGCTGTGTCCGCCCAGCTTGCGTGCCGGGAAACACCAGCCGACGGCCATCGGAGGCCAGTGCGAGTCCAAATACGTAGTCAGGCCCGCCGCCAATCGTCAAATTCTCGGGCGGCGCGAGGGCGAGTCGCAGTGGTGGTTCGAGTGTCGGAGTGTCCACGCGGCGAGCGCGCACGGCAAAGTACGCCAGCACGGCGGTGCCGATGACGAGTGGAATGACGAACGCCAGCCACCGGGGCCGGGCACGGCTTCGATCTATACTCATGACCTCAGTTTCGTAATCAGGAGGACCTTTCGAATGACGACCCGTGTTCTCGCCTTCGCGCTAATCCTATCCGTGGCGAGCGTGCCGTCTGCTTTGGCGCAGGCCGCGACCCAGGAAGCGGCGACCCGCCGGCCTGACGTCATCTTCGTTCCGACACCCGAAGAGGTCGTCGAAGCGATGCTCCAGGTCGCCAACGTGACCAAGAACGACATTGTCTACGACCTCGGCTCGGGTGACGGTCGGATTCCCGTGACGGCGGCCAAGAAGTACGGCGCGCGCGCCGTCGGCATCGACATCGATCCGCAGCGTATCAAGGAAGCCAACGAGAACGTGGCCAAGAACAATGTTGGCGACAAGGTGAAGATCATGAACGCCGACTTGTTCACGACCGACATCAGCGAAGCAACGGTCGTGACGCTCTACCTCCTGCCGTCGCTCAACGTGAAGCTGATGCCCAAGCTGATGAAAGAGCTGAAGCCGGGCACGCGGATCGTGTCGCACGCCTTCGACATGGGTGACTGGAAGCCGGAAAAGGAACTGGACGTCAACGGCCGCAAAGTCTACTTCTGGACGATTCCCAAAAAGTAGCCGCGCACAAGGCGCCAAACACCGGGAGCTGACCACTGGTCGCCCATCGCGCGGCCGATGGTCAGTGTCCCGCCTAATGGGATGTCCCGTCGGTCCCTCCTCTTCGTCGCGATATTCCTTGCAACCGTCAGCTTGATCTTGTCCGTGAGCGGTGGGTTCGCCACCACGCTTCAGGGCATCCGCGTGTCGGCGCGCTCACCCATTCCCTCGCTCGCGGCCGCGATTGCGGCCTGCCTCGCCTGGCTCGCATTGGCGTGGCGCGCACGGGCCGTCACCCGGGACCTGGAACACGTCGACAATTGGCTCAGTCGCCGCGCCTCGATGATCGCCTTGGTGATCGCCGGGTTGGCTGCCGCGGTGACGTTACAGTTCAGCACGTTCAGTGCGTCGGGCTCGGATGCGTCGGGTTATCTCAGCCAGGCCGACATGCTGTGGCGATGGCAGATCATGCGTGCCGAGCCACTGGCCTCGGTTGCACAGTGGACAAATGCCGCCGCCACGCTGGCGCCGCTCGGATGGAACCCCGCCCGCGAAACCGGCTTTCAGGTTCCGACCTATGCGCCGGGGTTGCCGCTGCTCATGGCACCGCTGCACGCGCTGGGTGGCGCGATTGCCGCGTCGCTCGTGCCTGCCGTGTCGTTCTTCATCGTGGTCTGCGCCACTGCGGCGCTCGCGCTGCGCCTGTCGGGCCCGATGGCTGCGCTCATCGCGGCGGTATGGATCGCCTCGAGTCCCGTCGCCCTGATCGAGGCGATGCAACCGATGAGCGACGTGCCTGTGACGGCGACGTGGCTGGTGTGCTGGATCCTGGTCATGCCCTGGGGACGCGCGGGATACGGCCGCGCGCTGCTCGGGGGCCTGATGGCAGCCGCCGCGGTGCTCATCCGTCCCAACCTCGCCCCGCTGGCCGTCGTTCCGGCGCTGTGCCTGTTCTTCAAGGACGACCAAAGATCGTCTCCGAGGCACACCGTCATGGCTTTTGCCAGTCCTGTCGCGCTGGCTGGTGTGCTGGTCGCGTATCTCCAGTGGCGATGGTTTGGGTCGCCGCTTCGGTCGGGATATGGCACGGCGGGAGAAATCTACGCGATTGCCAACGTGCCCCCGAATACGGCGCTCTACTTTCGGTGGCTGTTGGAAACACACGGACCGTGGCTGCTCGCGGCGCCCGTGGCGTTTATCCTGCCGGGTGGCCGTTTTGTGCGCTGGCTGCTGTTGTTCGCGGCCGCGGTGGTGGCGGCCTACCTGGTGTACTCAGTGTTCGAAGTCTGGACCTACTTGCGATTCATGTTGCCGGCGCTGGCGATTGCGATCGTGTTGGTGGCGTCTCTGGTCGCCGAACTCCTGAGCCGAGCGCCCGTGAGTGGGCGCCCGCTCGCCATCATCATCGTCGTCTTTGGACTGGCCGCTACCAATCTCACGGCGGCGCAGTCGCACGGCGTGTTTCGGCTGGCAACGCAGCAATCGCGCGCGGCGTTGGCCGGCCGCTACCTCGCCGGGTCGATTCCCGCGCACGGCGTAGTCATTGCGGGTGAACAAAGTGGTTCGACGCGCTATTACACAGGTCGATCGATCGTTCGCTGGGATTTCGCCACCCCAGAGGCGCTCACCGTCGTACTCGATCAGTTGAGTCGCGCGGGCCACGAGATCTGGATCGCGCTCGACACGTGGGAAGAGGAGCCGTTTCGACGAAAATTTTACGGTGTCGGCGCCGCTGCGCTCGACTGGCCCCCCCGCGTCGAGGCCGGTACCGAAGTGCTGATGCGGGTGTGGCGCCTGCGTGACCGCGAGCCGTTCATGCGCGGCGAGAGCTACACGACCGACAGGCTTCGGTGACGGACACCAACTGTGAACAATCGAACACGTTAGCCACGAAGGCACAGAGGCAGCGAGAAAAGGCAGGAAGATCTTTTCTTCGTGTCTTCGTGCCCTTCGTGGCTAACGTTCTAATCGCTATGACGTCGCGACCTGTGACGGTGCCGTGGCTGCTCGGCGTCCTCGTATCGCAAGCGCAAGATCGTCGAAGAGCGAGTACGCGACCGGAATCACCACGAGCGTCAGGAACAGCGACAGCGTCTGCCCCCCGATGACCACGACCGCGATGGTCCGGCGTTCCTCGGCACCGGGACCGGTGCCGAGCGCCAACGGCAGCATTCCCCCCACGAGCGCGAGAGTGGTCATCAGGATGGGACGCAATCGATCACGGTTGGCGTCGAGAATCGCCCGCTCGCGAGCGATGCCCTGGCGACGAAGGTTGAGGGTGTGATCGATCTGAAGGATGGCGTTCTTCGCCACTACGCCGAACAGCACCAGCATGCCGAGCGCTGAGTACAGATTCAGCGTGTCCTTCGAGAGATACACCGAAAGGAGGGCAAATGGCAGCGAGAGCGGCAGCGAGAGAAGGATGATGAAGGGATTCAGCAAGCTCTCATATTGGGCCGCGAGCACCATGTACATGAAGGCGATCGAGAGCAGAAACGCCCAGCCAAATTCTCGGAACGTGCGTTCGAGCTCACGCCCGCGCCCGCTGACCGCGGTCGTATACGACGCAGGCATGCCCAATTCCGTCGCCGCGGTGCGCAGGGCGTCGAGCCGATCGGCGAGTGCATAGCCGGGTCCCACGCCCGCCCGCACGTTCGCTTGGCGCTGACGATCAAGGCGATCGACGCGTGAGGGGCTCCGGCCCTCTTCGAGTCGGACGACGGAGTCGAGCCTCACCATCGCGCCGTTGGCCCTCGACACGTAGAGCCGCGAGATCGTCTCGGGATCGCGACGATCTTCCTCGACGAGTCGAAGCTCGACGTCGTAGTCCTCGCCGACCAGCGGATCGCGGAAGCGCGTCACTTCCTGGTCGCCCCCGATCATCAGCCGTAGCGCGGCCGCGACTTCCTGGGTCTTCACCCCGAGGTCGGCCGCCCGCGCTCGATCGATCTGGGCCCGAAGCTCCGGCTTGTTCAGCCGGAGCGTCGTCTCGGCGTCGATGATGCCAAGCTCTGGCGCCTTTTGGCTCAGAAGCTCGGAGTACCTGGCCAACTCTTCGAGCTCGGGGCCGCGAATCGCGAAATCAATCTCGCGGTTGCCGCCGCCGATGTTGAACGTCTGGAGATTGCGCACGCCGACCGACAGGTCGCGATACTTTCGTGTGCGCGCCCGGACCTCCTGCATTACTTGCGCCTGCGAGTAATTGCCCCGGAAGGCCTCGAGGGGATCGAGCGTCGCGATGCCCTTGAAGAGCCGTGGCAGGGAGAAGATGCGCTCGCCGTGCGGAGCGATGCCGACGAAGATCTGCGCCTCGTTCACCGTACCAAACGGTCCACCCGCAATCGTCGTGAGCACGAGTCGAATGGCGGGCATCTGGCGCAACTCCGCTTCGATCGCCCGGGTCGCATCGTCCATCGCCGCCACGCTCGTGCCTTCGGGCGCGGTGATGCCCATCTCGAACTGCGCTTCGTCCACGCCCGACGGCAGGAAGTCCTGGCGCACCATGCGATACAGCGGAATGGTCGACAGCACGACCAGGACCGCGACCGTCGCGACCACGGCGCGCCGGTGCAACGCCCACGACAACGTCCGCGTGTACCAACGATCGACGATGCCGTAGAACCCAGCGCGAGAGTGCGCGTGATCGTGTCCTTTCCGCTCGCCCTCCTGTCGCTGAAACATGCGCGCGCTCATCATCGGGGTCAGCGTGAAGGACACGAGCAGGCTGACCAGGATGGCGCAGGCCGCCGTGATGCCGAACTGATAGAGGAAGCGGCCCGAAATGCTCGACATGAACGATACCGGGATAAAGATCACGACCAGGCTCATCGTGGTCGCGAGCACGGGCAGCGCGATCTCGGCGGTTGCCTCTCGGGCGGCATCGAAGGGGTTCATCTTCTTCTCCTCGATGAACCGGAAGATGTTCTCCAGCACCACGATCGCATCGTCGATCACGATGCCCACCATCAAGACGAGCGCGAGCATCGTCACGGTGTTGAGCGTGAAGTCGAGCGCAGCCATCAAGCCAAACGTCGAGATGACCGACGTCGGTATCGCAACGGCAGCGATGAGGGTGGCTCGCCAGTCACGCATGAAGAAGAAGACGACGAGACAGGCGAGAATGCTGCCGAGCAGAAGGTGAATGTTGATTTCGTGCAGCGAGGCGTAGATATGCGTCGACTGGTCCCGCACGAGCTCCATCGTGACCCCGGCGGGGAGCTGCGGACGGATGCGAGCGAGGCTCGCCCGCGCCGCCTCGATGACGGCCACCGTGTTGGCGCCCGATTGACGGCGGATCTCCAGGACCACCGTTGGCACGCCGTTGAGGCGGGCGAAGGAGCGTTGCTCTTTGGTCCCGTCCTCGGCTCGACCGATGTCGCGCACGCGGATGGGCGCACCGTTTCGGGTGGCGATGACGAGGTCGTTGAACTGCTCGGCTTCGGTAAAGCGCCCCATCGTCCGCAGCGTTTGCTCGCGCAGGTTGGTCGTGACGTTACCGCCCGGCACATCGGCGTTCTGCTGCTGCAGCGCGGCCCGCACCTCGGTGATCGGGAGCTGGTAGGCAGAGAGTCGATCGGCTTCGATCCAGATGTTGATGGCGCGTGCCAGACCGCCGATGATCTGCACCTCGCCGACCCCCGCCGACCGTTCGAGCGGCAGCTTGACCACCTTGTCGGCCAGTTCGGTGAGCTCGCGGATCGACAGATCACCGGACAGCGCGACCGAGAGTACCGGTGAGCGGTCGCTGTCCTGCTTGAAGATCATCGGCGGCTCGACGTCGTTGGGCAGCTGCCGGAGCACGGACCCGACACGATCGCGTACGTCCTGTGCCGCCGTGTCGATGTCACGCTCGAGATTGAACGTGATGTTGACCATCGACTGGCTCGGCACCGACACCGATCGCAGTTCGCTGATGCCCTCGACCCGGTTGACCGCTTCTTCGACAATGTCCGACACCTGCGTCTCCATCTCCTCCACGGACGCGCCGGGGAGCGAGGTGCGGACCATCACATTGGGAAGGTCGACGCTGGGGAAGCGATCGACAGAGAGTCGGAAGAATGCGGAAGCGCCGATGACGACCAGCGCAAGGATGAGCATCGCGGCGAACACCGGCCGCTGAATGCATGTGGCTGCGAGTGTTCGCATGGGTCGGCTACTCGGCGACTCGAACGGTCGCGCCGTGCGACAGGCCGCCTGGCTCGGTTATCACGACGGCGCCAGCCGAGATGCCATCCAGGATCTCGATGCGGTCCCCAACCCGGCGGCCCGTTCGGACGCGTTGCTCGGTCACCTTGCCGTCCTGGACCAGGAGAACTTTCTCGACGCCCGCGAAGACGACGAGCGCGGATTGCGGCACTAGCAGGGAAAGTGACTTGTCGGTCACGATCTCGGCCCGAGCAAATGTGCCGGGCCGGAGGTGTCCTTCCTGATTGGGCACTTCGGCTTCGATGGGCAGCGTGCGATTGCCCTCGGTGATTGCCGGGCTGAGGCGCGCTACCCGTCCTTCGTACACGTTGGGATCTCCCTCGACGCTGACTCGCACGACCTGCCCGAGCCGCACTTCGGTGGACGCGCGCTCCGGCACGGCCAGCTGCAGCCTGAGTGGATGCTGGCGAACGACCGTGAAGATGGGAGTGCCGGCCGCACGATATTCGCCGGCGGACGCATGCCGTTCGCGAATTACTCCATCGATCGGGGAGCGGAGCGACGTGTCGTCCAGTTGCTGGCGCGCAAGGTCGAGTTCGGAACGGCGTTGAGCCAGAACGGCCTGGCGGTTTCGCACCTCCTCGAGCGCGTCCTGATATCGACCTTCGGCGATCTGCAGCTGGGCATCCGCGCTTTCGAGATCCGCCCGTGCCGAAATGCCACGAGACACGAATGTCGAAACGCGCTCGCGTTGGCGTCGAGCTTCGTCGAGGGTCGCGCGTGCCTGCCGAACCACTGACGTGTTTTCGATCTCGATCGCGTCCTCGCCGTCGCCGACCGGATCGAGACCCAGTCGCGCGCGAGCCTGTTGCAACGCGGCTTCCGCCTGACGAAGACGAAGGTCGAAGTCAGTCGGTGTCAGACGCGCGATCACCTGCCCCCGACGCACCGCCGAGCCGAGATCTGCCAACAGCTCCTCGAGTCGCCCCGTGACCTTCAGGCTGAGCATCACCTGCTCCTCGGCGGCCAGCGTACCGGTCACGCTGACCGATCGGTCGAGGGGCGTCGCCTGCACCCGCACCACGCGTACGGCTTTGTCATCGGTCTCCGATGAGGTGCCACGGGGCGCTGCTGCCGACGGCCCTCCACAGGCGGCTGTCAGGGTTGCGAGGACGAGGAGGAAGCCGCGCGTCACGATTGAGCCATGTTGACCGAGGGACTGGGCGGGGGGCAAGGACGTATCCGGAATAGTGACAATCATTTACATGAATTCGGCGCAGTTTCGGGCCTTGAATCCTCGAATCGCGGAAACGCGGCCCGAAAACGTCGTTCGCGCGGCCGCGCTGCGACACGGGGGCGGCTCGGGGCGAGCGCAAGTCGTCGTGCTACGCTCGCGGCCCGATGCGTCGCGACTGGCTCGCCGTGGCCGCCATCGTTCTGCTCGCGTTCGTCGTGCGGACCTATCCGGCCTGGAATGCCGTCTTCGACGGCGCGACCATCAACTTCCTCGAGACCGACGCGTGGTATCACGTTCGACTCGTTGAAAATCAAGTGCGGAACTACCCGTGGCGAGTGACGTTGGATCCCTTCGCCGCACCGGGTGGTCAGTTTGTTGCGATCGCGCCGCTGTTCGACGCCTTGACGGCGACAGCGACCGTTCTGTTCTTCGGTCGAGACGCGACGACGGAAGAAGTGGAACGCGTGGCCGCGTTTGCCCCGCCACTGTATGGTGCGCTGACCGTCCTGCTTTTGTGGCTGCTGGGCCGGCTCCTGTTTGCGCCGCGCGCGGCGCTGCTCGGCGCCGCGCTCCTCGCCGTACTCCCTGGTCATTTCATGGACCGAACCATGCTTGGGTTCGTCGATCACCACGCACTCGAGGCCCTGCTCGTGGTGGCGACGCTGCTGGCGATCGTGCACTCGCTCCAATCGGGCCGCGGGACCGTAATCGGATCAGCGCTGACTCTGGGCCTGCCGCTTGGCTTCTATTTGCTCACGTGGAGCAGCGGCGCGTTCTTCCTGGCCATCATCGGTGCGTGGCTTGCCCTTGTGGTCGCATTGGGTCACGACTCAGTCCGCGTGTCCTGGGTTGTAGGAGCCGGTGCGCTCGCGGCGCTCGTGCTCGTCATCCTCTTTCAGGATCCTCGGATGCATCGTTATGGAAGCCAGATCGTAGGGTTGCTGGGCCTGGTCGGAATCGCACTGATGGGCGTGCTCGCCGGGAAGGTCATCGGCCGAGGCTCTCGCAACATCGCGGCCTTCACCATGGTGGTTGCCGTAGCGGTCGGGGGACTGTCGGCGTGGGCGGTGGCGCCGGAACTCGTCAGACAGATTGCGATCGACGTCGGCCGACTGTCGCCGGATCCCGCACGAATGGGCGTGCTCGAAGCCCGTCCGCTGTTCCTCTACCCTGGCGAGTGGACGTGGCGGCAACCATGGCTGTTTTTCCGCAGCGGGTTCTACGTTGGGCTGGCCGCCATCGTTCTGCTCGTGCCCCGACTCTGGCGCACTCGCGATGCCGGCCTCCTGCTGCTCTGGTTGTACGGCGTCGCGACCTTCATTGCGACGATTGGGCAGAATCGCTTCGGCTATTACCTCGTCACCGCGTGTGCGTTGCTCGGTGGCTGGCTCGCCGATCAGATCCTCGACTGGGGTGATGCCCGCAGGATTCCGGCCTCGCGTGAGCTCGCGGCGGTCGTGGTCGCCGGCGGAATGTTTGCACCCAACCTGGCGCCATCGGTTCTCCTGATGCCTCGATCCGCCAGCTTCGCGGGCTACTGGCGGGAAGCGATGGCGTGGTTGGAACGCGAGACACCCTTGCCGTTTGCCGAATCCCTTGGAGTGGGACCTGAGTACTACCATGCGCGCTATCCTCGCGATGCAGCGCCGCGCCCCGATTACACGGTGATGAATTGGTGGGATCAGGGCTATTGGCTGATCCAGCGGGCTCGTCGCGTGCCCGTTTCGAACCCAACGCAGGAGCGTGCCTTCAACTCGGCACGGTTCTATGCCGAAACCGATGAAGGACGGGCCTTGGGGTTCCTGCACGAAGAGGCCGCCCGGTTCGTGCTCTCCGACTGGGAACTACCGTTCCGGATGACCGCCGAGCGAACGATCATGGGGCGCTTCCAGAGCGTTCTCGACTGGGCAGGCGCGACACACTCGCTCTACTACGAGGTCTACTACCGACGAGACCAGAGCGGGTGGGTGCCGATGTGGGTGTTTCACGGTGCCTATTACCAGAGCATGGCGTTTCGACTCGTGGCGCTCGGCGGGACGGCGGCAACGCCTTCGAGTGCCACGACCGTGCTATCCGTAGCCGATCGTGTCGACGGCAGCGGCGTCAGCTTTCGTGAGGTAATCGCGCAGCGCACCTACACTACCTACGAGGAAGCGCTCGCGGCCGCCGTCGCGGCACCCGGCACCGAGCGGGCGGTGATTGTGGGGCTCGATCCGTGGCAGGCCGCAGTGCCAGTTCCTGCCTTGCGATCGCTCCACCTCCGGCACGACGTTCGAACGGCCGAACAGCAACCGACCGAGTCGCCGTGGGTGCGGATTTTCGAAGTGCGCTGAAGGACTCGGCGCTTCGCGCCTCGACGCACTCGCTCGCCTTCTGCTCGCTCCTCGTGGCTACTCACTGCGTAGCGCCCGCATCGGGTCCATGTGCGCTGCCCGATTGGCCGGCACCCACGAGGCAACGAGCAGCACAACGATCAAGAGAATGGTCGCCGCACCGAACGCCAAGGGATCAACGGGGCCGAGTCCGATCACCGCTCACCGGACGTCAAACGGAACTGACTTCAGCCGAGGTCGCGGGCGCGCATCGCACGAAGCTCGATTTCCTGGTAGCGCCGCCGAATGGCGGACATCGAGCTGAGTGGCACGACGGTGGCGATGAAGCCAACGAGCAGAAGGGGATACGACACGGCCGACGGTTGCGAGCGTGTGACAGCCACGATGCCCGCCAGGAATGCCAGCGTGCCACCGACGATCAACGCCGCGGCTGCAACTGTGACGACACGCCGCCCGCGTCCCATTGCCGTCAGGACGCCAATCAGCGCGCCGACGCCGCCGACCAAGGCGCCGGCAATGCCGCCAAGAAAATTTGCGGGTGCCGCCTGCGCCGACGTGGAGATTCCTTCGGCAGGCTCTTGACCACCGGGCGCGTCAGTCAGTCGTAGCGGACCGAGGTAGACCACACCGCCGGCCGGAAGAACCACATTGAAGACAAGTCGGGTCGGGGACGGGGCGCCAGTTGCATCGAAAGGCAGCGTAAACGGTCGCCAGCCGGAGGTGCCGTGCAGCTTCATCATCGGTCCAGACTCAGCGAGCGTCCTCGAGAAGTACTGCCCGCCATTGGGAAAGTAATTCCACAGCTCGAGATAACCGGTTCCCTCGACGCCGTCGTAACGCACTTGGCCGGTCAGGGCATAATGTGGACCCTTGATCGTCGGCCGGTCGATCGTGAGAACCGTGACTGGCGATCCATCGCGCGTGCCCTCTACTTTGAGCGCGTCAGGGGGCAAGACCGTCCCGGCAGAAATACGGCCCTGCCGCTGTAAGTCTTCCCATCGCAGCTCCTGCGCCAGCACCGGTGTGGCGACCGCGAGACTAAGCAGAGCGAGAAGCGCTTTCCGAGCGCTCGGACTCGCTCCGATACGCCGCGAGTAGGGTCTTGAGCGTTTCTGCATCGACTTTCCCCTCGGCGTGCTGAGCCCGGAGCACGCGCTCGAATTCCGAGTTGATCTCTTGACTCTCGAGGATGGTGATTTTGGCGATGAGTCGATCGAGCCGAAGCCGCACCGTTGGATAACTGATGCCGTATTCCGCAGCCAGCTGCTTGAGCGACCCGGACGCGAGCACCAGGCGCCGGACAAAAACCAGGTCCTCGTCAGTCAGGTGGTCGAGCCATCGGTTTGAGCTATTTCGCATCCGCATCTGAACTAAACAAATAGCAAAGTAATATTAACTATATTTAGTTAAAAATTCAAGCCAATATTCGTTTCATTGCAGTTCCAGGCAGTTCAGGAACCGTTCGAAGGTGACTCCCGGCACACTAGGCACCTTGCCTAGTCCGCTCCTTTCGACGACGGACTACGCGCAACGCCCAGTGGTAGCTCACCAAACCCCCGACAACGGCGTAGGGAATTGAGCCTAGCGCGGTGGGCACGCCGATCGCTCGGCCGAGGCTTGCGAGGCGCTCGAACCAAGGCACGTTGCTGCTCGCGTCCCATACCGATGCAAAGGCGGCATAGCCCTCCGATTCTCCGCCCTGCCCAAGCAACCACAAGCCCGTCACGTAAAACGCGTAATACATGGGGATCATCGTCAGCGGGTTGTTGATCCACGCCCAGAGGAATGCCTGAAGCAGGCTCGAATCTCTCTGCATCGCGGTCCGGGCGATGAACCATGTGGCGAGAATCGCCACGCTTTGGATGCCGACCGAGGGCGTCAGCGCCCAAAACACACCGTTCGCGACGCCGCCCGCCGTGAATTCTGGCGGATGCGGGCTTCGAACGACGGGAATGACGAGGCGATACCGCAGCGCGCGCATCAACGACTGCAGTTGACCGTGACGACGTCGAAGCTTTCGCACAGTGGTGGCCACTATGCTTATGGTACGCGCCTACGGTCCACGGCCACCGAAAAGAGGATGTACCTCTCCGTAGACTGTAGACCGTGGACCCTGACCTTAGACCGTTGACCGATTGACCGTGGACCGATTGACTTCCTTCCAGAAGCTTGCGCTCGCGACGACAGGCGTCACCTATCTGTTGATCTTCGTGGGTGGCTTGGTGCGCGCGTCGGGGGCCGGCCTTGGCTGTCCCGACTGGCCTCGGTGTTTCGGTGGCTGGATCCCTCCCGCGTCTGCCGATCACCTGCCAGCCGGCTTCGATCCGTCGCAGTTCAACGCGGCGCTCATGTGGACCGAGTATTTGAACCGTCTGCTCGGCGTCATCGTCGGGCTGTTGATTTTTGCGACCGTGCTGTCTGCGTGGCGTCACCATCGCCACACGCCGCGCATCCTGTGGTCGACGCTTGCAGCCTTTCTCCTCGTCGGTTTTCAAGGATGGCTGGGCGGTGTCGTGGTTGAAGAGGAACTGGCGCCGTGGATCGTCACCGTCCACCTGATCGTCGCCCTGATCATCGTTTCGCTTCTGCTCTATGCGACCGTCTACGCCTTCTTTGCGGAAGTGCCGCCCACCCCTCGCGACGTGCGCCGAGGGCTGGCGTGGTCCACGCTGGGGCTCATGCTCTTGACGCTGGGCCAGGTGACGCTAGGCGCCCAGGTTCGCGGAAGGGTCGATGAGGCGCTTACACAAGGCACGCCTCGGTCGAACGCTCTCGCGACCGTGGGAGCCTTTGATCTATGGCACCGGGACGTCGCAGTGATCGTCCTGGGACTGACCCTCGTGGTGACTTTCACTGTGCTGAAACGACACGGTCACGAGCTTGCGCTTGTGAGGGCGGCCAAGATGACGGGCGCCCTGGTCGTCCTGCAGATTGTCGTGGGAATCAGCATGGCGTACGGATCGCTGACACCCGCGGCGCAGGTCGCGCATCTAACCGCATCGAGTTTGATTCTGGGCGCAGAAACCGTGCTCTTTCTGCTCGCTCGGTGGCTCCCGTATTCATGATCAGTGATCAGTGATCCGTGATCAGGGATCAGGGATCAGGGTCAGGGGTCAGGGGTCAGGGGCAGGGATCAGGGGCAGGGATGCTGATGGGACAATTCAACGCTTGTGACCCCGATGGTCCACGCATAGCCCCAGATCAGGGGCAGGGATCCGCGGTCGGTCTCGATTTCGCCGGTTCTGGCCACTAATGACTGATCCTGATCACTAATCAATAATCACTGATCCTGATCCCTGATCCCTGATCCCTGATCCCTGATCCCTGATCACCATCCGATCCCGATCCCTGATCACCGATCACTGATCACTGATCACTGGTTTGAAGGAGGTCTCATGCGCATGCTGGTGTCGCTGCTCGTCCTCGTCGGAATCGCCATGGCCGGTTGTAACCAGCAAGCCCCCGGCCGGGGGCCGGGCAACGCCTCCGCAGCGGACCCGGCGGGCCATGGTGGGCACGGCACTCCTGTTGCCCGGACGACACTGCTTGGAAATCTTGGTGAGTATCAACGACCCATCACGAGCAGCAATCCCGAGGCGCGGCAGTTTTTCGACGAAGGCCTGACCCTCTTGTACGGCTTCAATCATGAAGAGGCGTTCCGCTCGTTCGAACGCGCCGCCGCGCTCGATGCGAAAGCACCGATGCCGCATTGGGGGATGTCGCTGGCGCTCGGTACGAACTACAACGACACGGCGACGCCAGACCGGCTGCAGCAGGCGTACGACCATCTGACCCACGCGCAGGCACGAGCTTCCGCCGGCAGTGACGTTGAGCGGGCCTTCATCGATGCGCTTGCCAAGCGCTACGTGGCCACGCCGAACGATGGTCAGCAGCCAGCGCGTGAAGCAGCCTACTCGGCTGCGATGGGCGAGGTCTCGAAGCGCTTTCCAGACGATCTCGATGCCGCGACACTCTACGCCGAAAGCATGATGAACCTGCGGCCCTGGAAGCTCTACACGTTTGATGGCAAGCCGGAACCAGGCACCGAACAGATCGTCGCCACCCTGGAACGGGTGATGGCGCGCAACCCGCGGCATCCGGGCGCCAATCACTATCACATTCATGCGGTCGAAGCGTCGCGGACGCCCGAACGCGGCGTGTCCGAGCGCCAAGCGGCTCGAGACGCTCGTCCCCGGCGCCGGTCATCTGGTGCACATGCCCTCGCACATCTGGATTCGCACCGGCGACTACGTCGCCGCCGCCAAGACGAATGCCGTGGCCGCGGCGCTGGATGAGAAGTACGTGAAGGCCACGGGCGCGAAGGGCTTGTATCCGTCGATGTACTACGGGCACAATCTGCAGTTCGAATCCTCGGCCGCGATGTTTGCCGGGGACTTTGCAGCGGCACGCGCGGCCGGGGTCAAAACGGCTAATCTCGTGGCGCCCATGGCGGGCGAGATGGCCATGCTGCAGCCCTTCGCCCTGCAGGAGGTGCTTGCCCTCGTCCGGTTCGCCCGCTGGGACGAGGTCTTGGCGCAACCGGCGCCGCCGGCGGACCGCGACCTTCAGTCAGCGCTGTATCACTTCACACGTGGCGCCGCATTCGCCGGCAAAGGCAATGCGGCTGAAGCTGCGAAAGAGCTCGCGGCCTCGAGTCGGCCGCTGCGCGCGTGCCCAAAGACGTGATGTACAGCACGGTGAATCCCGCGCACATCCTGCTCGATGTCGCCCGCCTCGATCTCGCCGCGCGCATCGCCGACGCCAAGGGTGGTGGTGCAGCCGCGGTGGCGGCCTGGCGGTTGGCGATGGGCGCGGAAGACAAGGTGGGCTACGGCGAACCGCCCGACTGGCTCTTCCCCACGCGCGAGCGCCTTGGCGCGGCGCTGATGCGCACCGGCAATGCGGCGGAGGCCGAGAAGGTGTATCGCGCGGATCTCGAAAAGAATCGAAAGAACCCGCGGTCGCTGTTCGGACTCTGGAAATCACTCGAGCGTCAGCGGAAGACCGTGGAGGCAGCGAAAGTGAAGGCCGAGTTCGACGCGTCGTGGGTGGCGGCGGATACGATGCTCGACGAGAAAGAACTCTCGGCGCGGCGCTAGAAACGATGACAAAACGTTAGCAAACCTCCGAACTTGAACCTCGTCGGCGAGGTAGCGTGAACCGGTATGGTCGCCGCGCTGCTTTCCAGATCCGTTGTGGGATCTTTCGAAAACCGGCGTGCCGGCCCGGGGATCTTCCCTCGGTTCCGTAGACACGTGAAGTTCTACGCGGCTCGACGTTCATAGTCAACGGGCGACTGATAATCCAGTGACGAATGCAGCCGCTGGTAGTTGTAGTACCGCACGTACCGACGGAGCTGCCGGCGGAGATCAGCCACCATCAGAAACGACCGCCCGTGGATCACGTCGGCCTTGAGTGAGTGGAAGAACGACTCCATATGCGCGTTCTCTCCAGGCGCGCCTCCGCGCGTCATGCTCTGCCGCACGCCGCTCGCGGCCAAGCGCCTACGTACCGGCGTCCCCTGAAACTCGCTGCCGCGGTCGCTGTGAAAGATCAGGCCGGCGTCTGGGCCGCCGCCGTCGAAGCGCCGCGTCCAGCACCGCCCGGGTCACGCGGGAGTCCCGGGTCGCCGCGAGCCGCCACGCCAGCACCCGACGCGAGCACTGGTCCAGGACGACGATCAAGTACCACCAGCGCCCGCCGACGGCGAGGTAGGTGACGTCGCCGACCCAGATCTGATTCGGCCGGGTCGCGTGCGTGCGTCGCACGTGATTCGGCTGTCGACTGAACCACCGATGCGTGCCTGCCTTGGGCCGATAGACGCGCGCGACACGGGCCCGCAGGCCGTCCGCCCGCATTAGCCGTTCCACGCGCCGACGACTCACGCGATGGCCACGCCCGGCCAGGCCCTCCTGAATCCGAGGACTGCCGTAGGTCCCACCGCTGCTCTCGAAGATCGCACGCATGGCTTCGAGCAGGACCCGGTCCTCCCTCCGACGCGCACTCAGCGGCCGTCGCCGCGACGCGTAGAATCCCGCGCGCGTGACCGCAAAGAGCCGGCAGAGCCGCGTCACGCCGAACCGCTTCCGCTCTTCTTCGATGAACGCGAAGACGTCGGCTTTCGTGCGGAGGTGAACCGGATGAGTTTTTTTAGCAACGCATGCTCCTCTTGGAGCAGCGCGTGGGCTCGCTGCAGCGATTGATACCGCTTCATCGTCCGCGCCGGCGGCGTCCTTCACCGCCTTCGGCACCGACACGCGACCGCGCAACACGCCATCGCGCGCTTCCTTTCGCCAGCGCGACAACATGAACGGATGAATCTCGAGGGCGTCCGCGACGGCCTGCACTTCCACACCCTTCAATTGACTCAGTTTCACCGCCTTGAGCTTGAACTCCAGGCTATAGCGATGGACTTTCTTCGGCCCGGCTCGGGGCACGGGACACCTCCTGTGGTTAGGCGGAAGTGTCTACTTTATCGAGGGAAGATCTCCGGTCAAGTGCAACGTCTTGTTATCCCGCGATCCGGCGGTGTTCGTTCAGCCCTGTCGGCTCACCATAAAGTCAATCCAGATCGGGGCGAAGGGGGACGTGCAACCCTTCGACACGGGATAGTCCCGATAGATTCCCAACTTCTCGCCGATGGCGATGGCCCGCTTGCGGTGTTTGGGGAAGTGGATTCCGATTGTCGCAAGAGTATTGTTCATCGTCCACTGCACTTCCGGATCGGCGCTGGCCATTTCGGTCTCGATACGATCCAGCAGCGCCGGGAGAGCGAGTCCGTCCGGACTCTTCGCGACCCGCTCCGCGGTGAGGTCCCATCCGGCGCGGGCCGCCCAGCGGTCGTCCGTGACCATCCATTGCTGGCGAAGAGTCTCCTTGTCGGGGTGCTGCCTGACAACATAGGCGATGAGCCAGTCCGCCACGCGCACAAAGGTAACGGTCCGCACCATCCGGTCCATCTCGTCGGCCGACAGTTTCTTGGGCTGGATCAGGAGAGTGGCCAGGAACTGGGCGTCGACGTTCCCGGTCTCCCAGAGCGACAGAGCCAACGGATGGTCCGTCCGGATCTTTTTCGCCAGCACCCGGATGTCGCCGAGACTGACGCCGAACTGATTGTCGCCGGCGCCGCTCTTGGCGTTCTGCGCCCGCACCTTCGCGTTGCCGAGCGCTTTGAGCTCCTTGAGAGTTTCTTTGAGAGTCATGGTCGTGATTCTCTCGGGTGGGCCCCACCTGGGAGTGCGGAGCCTCTCAAGCGGGGATAACGCCCCAGCTAACCTGCGAGTGAATCCAACAAAACGCGAGCGCAGCGAGCTTCGATAGATTGCTCGTCAGGTCCAGCGTTCGTCAGGTGGCGCCAAGGGCCGCTCGGCGGGAGATGCTCCGCGCCAGGACGGCCGGCGGCCTCGCCAAAGACACCGCCTCACTACGTGCTCCGAGCTCGCTCCTCACTTCGGCGTTTGAGCCCGGCCATTTCCTGGCCAAGGTACCGGTCGTTGAGGCCCCGCATTATCCAGCCGATGACTCGCCCCAAGAAGCCGGCAAACGTCACGGAGAGCGTCACCCGGGAGCGGTGTCCCGCTCCCGTCGGCTCTGCCCAGTGATTCGCTTCGACGGTTGCGCCGGGAGAGCGGCTGAAGAGCCGAAACCCTCGACCCGGTTCGAGCGCTGTGACCGTCCACTCGGCGGGCGGCACCTTCGGCTGCACGATTCGGAGGCGGCCGCCGAGCGCCAACGGCGCGCCGGCGTCACCGAGGCGCTCTACCCGCGTGACCGTCGGTGTCCACTCAGGCCAGCGCTCGACCTCGCTCAGAACAGCAAACACCACTTCCGGAGGAGCGTCGACCTCTGTCGTGATGCTGAACTGCATTCGTCGTCTCCGAGACAGTGGCCGCGTGCGCGCTCAGGAGCATACTTCCATCCCGCTCGGGGCGCCACCTAACGCCCGGCTTGAGCCGTGCGCCGCGGCAACAGGTCGGCACGCACCGCGGAGCATTCGATTGAACCTATCTGGGTCCCGCACACGCTGCTGCCAGCCGGTGTTGATGAGAAGCTGGCGAATTTGGTCGTACTCTTCGGGTTGTGCCGGCTGCTCTGCAGCCAAGTCGCCTGTGGCAACTCCAACACTGGCGGATGATAGCACCGGCCTCGCTACACGATCCGCCCGTTGGTTAGCTGCGAGCGGCGTGGTTGGCTGCGGCCGACTGCAGCCAACGTCATCACGTCGAGGTTTGTTCTTTGAGCGTAACCGCCAGTCCGTCTTACGTGCCGCGACTGCGGAAACGAGGGAATGACTAGCTGCGAGTCGTTGCAGCTAATCGCGTCTTCACGAGCGCAATACCTACGCTTACTAACGAGAAGTCGCCAAGGCATGACCCATGCGGTGGTGGGCATCGGCAAACAGTGCGGCGTACCGATTTTCGCGCCGGGAGGTGTCGACTTCCACTACAGCGCCGTTGTCCAACTCCTACGCGCTCCCATCAATCGACGACGCTTTGACCTCGGGCAATTGACATACATAGCACAACAATGTATAAAACTTCTACGTATGGACATGAGCAAGGACCTGGTTGCTGCTTCCGCCACGCCGCTCGTGCTCGCCATTCTTGCCGAAGGCGACAGTTACGGCTACGCCATCATCAAGCGAGTAGCTGAGTTGTCAGGCGGACACTTACAGTGGACCGACGGCATGCTGTATCCCGTGCTGCACCGGCTCGAGCGCCAAGGTCATGTCGCGGCGAAGTGGGCCGCGTCCGAGAGCGGCCGCAAGCGCAAGTACTACCGGATCACGAAAGAAGGTCGGGCGCAGCTCGCCGCCCATCGGGAACAGTGGAAGGCCGTCGACGGCACCCTCCGGGGCATCTGGATGCTGGCATGCACAGTATGACGACTTTCGCCGATCAGCCAATCGAGGATCAAATCGCGCAGTGGCGAGCCTACCTACGCCGCCGGCAGGCTGTTCACGGTCCCGACGTGGAGGAACTCGAGGGACACCTGCGCGACCAGTTGGCCGCGCTCACCGAGGCCGGCCTCGCCGGAGACGAAGCTTTCTTAGTCGCGGTCAAGCGCATGGGCAACCTCGATGCGCTGTCACGCGAGTTCGCACGCGCGCATTCCGAGCGGCTGTGGAAGCAATTGGTCGTGGCGCCCGATTCTGACGCGCCGGCAAACACCTCACGCACCGAGCTCCTTGTCGTCTTGAGCCTTGCCGTCGCCGCGGGATTAGCCGTCAAGCTGCCTGCGCTGTTCGGTCTTCCGCTCAGCCCTGATGAGGAAGTGCCTTCGTTCTACTTCCGCAACGCCAGCCTGTTCGTCTTCCCGCTGCTCGCGATCTACTTCATGTGGAAGCGCGGGTTGAATGCTGTGAGCGGCCTCTGGCTCGCGCTGCCCTTCGCGGCCGCAGTCGTGTTCGCCAACGTCTTCCCCTTCCACAATCCAGAACGGCTCGACAACTTCCCGGAGGGCAGCGACACTCAGGTGCTGACCGTTTTGCATCTGCCCATCGCGTTGTGGCTGATGGCCATCGGTGTCGCGTACGTCGGAGGCCGCTGGTTCTCCTCCGGCCGGCGCATGGACTTCGTGCGCTTCTCGGGCGAGCTGGCCATCTACTACGTGCTCATCGCGCTCGGCGGGGGAGTCGTCACCGCCTTCACGGCCATGTTGTTCTCCGCCATCGATATGAATCCTGGGTGGTTCATCGCGGGCTGGCTGATCCCGTGCGGTGCGGCAGGTGCCGTCATCATCGGATCCTGGCTGGTGGAAGCGAAGCAAAGCGTCATCGAGAACATGGCACCGGTGCTGACCAGGCTGTTCACGCCGCTGTTCACGATTCTGCTCCTTGCGTTTCTGGCGACGATGGCGTGGACAGGCAACCCGATCAACGTGAAGCGGGAGATCCTGATCGGCTTCGATCTGCTGCTGGCCGTCGTCGTGGGGCTGGTGCTCTACGCCGCCTCCGCGCGCGAACCGCAGGCACCGCCCGACTTCTTCGACGGCCTGCAACTCCTGCTCGTGGTCAGCGCGCTCGTGGTAGACGTGGTGGCGCTGACGGCGATCGCACAGCGCATTTCCGAGTTTGGCTTCACTCCAAACCGAGTGGCCGCTCTTGGCGAGAATCTCATTCTGCTCGTCAACCTGACGTGGACGGCGTGGCTCTATGCGTCCTTCTTGCGTCGCCGCGGCTCGTTTGCTGCGCTGGAGCAATGGCAGATCGCCTACCTCCCTGTCTATGCGATATGGGCGGCGCTGGTGGTTGTCGTGTTCCCGCCCTTGTTCGGCTACCGCTGATGCCCCCACGGGCACTGCACCGGGGATAGTCCTGACTAGTCGCCCAGTGTTTAGTAATCCACCGAGACCAACGATCGAATTACACCATTTCGCGTGGGGCGACGAACTGGAGCGGTTCGTGCCGGTCAAGGTTTGTTATCTCGTGACGAACCTGCAGCACTGGCCTCGATTCCAGTATCGTCTCGGAACGTGGATCCGCTGCTCGCCGCTTACATCACATTCACCTTCGTCCTCGTCGTCACACCCGGCTCCACGACGGCCGTCGTGGTGCGGAACACGTTGGGTGGCGGGTCGGCCGCAGGAATCGCGGCCGCAGCAGGCGCCGCGGTTGGCAACACGACGCATGCGACGGCCGCCGGTCTCGGGCTGGCACTCGTTTTCGCTCGATGGCCGATCGCGATGACGATGCTCCGCGTTGGTGGTGCGTTGTTTCTCGCGTGGCTTGGAGTACTCAGCCTGTTTCGGGTCGCACGCTTTGAGGACGGTGGGATTCGTCTGCTGTCCTCGACTGCCACGCGAAATGGTCGACAGCCCGAATGGCAGTCGCGATCCATCGGCTTTCGGCAAGGGTTCGCGGTCAACCTGTTGAATCCTGCGATCGCGACGTTCTACCTCGTTGTCGTCCCGATCTTTCTGCCGCCCGGTTCGACGCGCTGGTACTTCGCGGGGCTGGCGGCCATTCACGTCACGATGGCGTTTTGCTGTCACAGTCTCTGGGCGGTCGGCCTCGATCGATTGCAGCGTCTGTTCCGCCCGCCGGTCGCTCGAAGGCTGCTCGAAGCCCTGACGGGCCTTGCCCTGCTCGGACTGGCGGTCCGTGTGCTGCTTGGGTGACATAGGGCAATAGGGCATAGGGCATAGGGCATAGGGCATAGGGCATAGGGCATGGGCAGGGCATAGGGCACAGGGCAGGGGCAGGGAGCAGGGAGCAGGGAGGAGATCTAACACGCGTCACGGAAACGCGGAAGCGCGGGAATCACCGAAGCACAACGTTGATTCCCTGGGCCCCCGTTTTCCCTGATCCCTTCCTGTGCCCTGCGCCCTGTGCCCCCTGTGCCCAACACCCATTCCGCCCGCAGCGTCACAATCGGGTCGACACGGGTCGCGCGCCGCATCGGCAGCCAGGCGGCCGTGAGGGCGACGACGACCAGCGTGCCGGCGGTGATCAGGAGCGTCAACGGATCGCGGGGCGCAACCTCGTAGAGCTGCGCGGTGATGAGGCGAGTCATCGCGAGCGCGCCCGCGAGGCCGAGGCCCACCCCCAGCGCGGTCAGGACGGCCGTATGCCCCAACATCAGTCGCGCGATCGCCGCTTGTGTGGCGCCCAGCGCCATTCGGACGCCAACCTCGCGCGCACGACGTTGCACGGTGTAGCTCAGCACACTGTAGGTGCCCAGCCCCGCGAGGAGCAGCGCGAGCCCGGCAGCGAACGACATCAACAGCATGACGAAGCGCTGAGTCTGGACGCTGCCGCTGACCAGTGTCTCGGAGCTGCGAATCTTCCACATTGGTTGATCAGGATCGACAGTCCAAATCGCCTGTTGGACCGCTCGTGAGACGGCCATCGGCTCTCCGTCGGTCCTGGCAATGACGCTCGCGAAGATCCCCGACTGCTGGCTGAAGCAGCCGTAGATCTGCCCACCGATCGGCATCGACAGCAGTTGCGGTCGGGTGTTGCCCACGACGCCAATGACAATGGCTTCGCCCGGGAGGTCCGGCGACCGCAGACGTTGGCCAACCGCACTCGTATGTGACCACAATCGTTCGGCGAGGAAACGGTTGACGATCAGGCTGATCGGTGCGTCCGGCACATCGGGCGCCCCACAGACGCGACCCTCGAATACGGGAATGTTCATGGTGGCAAAGTAATTCGCGCTGACCGTGTTCACCTGCGCGCGGGGCATGTCATCGCGTGAAGGCATGGCGTCTTCAGCCTTCCAGAAACCGACGACGCCACCGTTCCCGCTTTGTGGAATGGCGCGCGCGAGAGACGAGATTCGAACGCCTGGCACGCGCGCGATCTCGTCGATCACACGGCGATGAAACTCCCACTGTTGTTGGGCAGTGCTGTACTTGTTGCGCGGCAGCCGATATTCGAGTGTGAGCAGGTTCTCGGGATTGTAGCCAAGGTCGACGGTCATGAGCCGGGTGAGGCTTTGGATGAGCAGACCAGCACCGACCAGGAGAATCAAGGACAGCGCGAGTTCTGCGACCACGAGAGTCGATCGCCACCGCGCGGTGGCACGGCTCTCACCGCCGCGCGTTCCCTCACTGAGTGACGTCCGGAGGTCAGGCCGCGAGGTGCGGAGCGCCGGGAGAATCCCGAATAACAGGCCGGTTGCCAGCGACAACAGTGCGGTGAACGCGACTACTGTGCTGTCTGGAGCGACACGATCGACGCGCGGCAGATTCGGCACGAGTGACAGCATCCCGTCGGTCAGGAGTGCGCCAAGGACCAGGCCCAAGGCCCCTCCAACGATCGCAGTCGCGAGGTTCTCGAAGAGCAGTTGGCGGACGAGCCGTCCGCGAGAGGCGCCAAGCGCGGCGCGTACGGCAATCTCGCGTTGTCTGGCCGACGCACGAGTCAGCAGCAGGTTGGCGATGTTGGCGCATGCAATCAAGAGAACAAGAGCGACGGCGCCTGCGAGCAGACGCAGGTTCCTAGCGACGAACTGCAACGTCACCTCGTGAAACGGCCGGAACCTCGCGGTCCAGCCCTTGTTGGTGTCGGGATACGCTCGCGCGAGATCGGAGGAGACCTGCCGAAGCTCCGCGCTCGCTTGCTCGAACGACACGTTCGCACCAACCCTTCCGATGACCATCGAGTTCCGAGCGCCACGCTGCGGATCCGGATTCGGGAACGCGCTGTGCGGCATCCACACGTCGACATCGTCCACTGGAAACTCGAAGGTGCGCGGCAGCACGGCGATGATCTCGAACGGTTCGTTGTTCAACGTCAGTGACCGCCCCACAATCGACGGATCCGCCCCGAAGCGGTTTTGCCAGGTTCGATGGGTGAGAATCGCTGTCCGACGTGCGCCCGGACGATCCTCGCCGGCGACAAACGCTCGGCCAATCGTCGGCTGCACACCCAGCATGTCGAAGAAGGCGGACGTGGCGAATCCAGCCCGAAGTCGATCGGGTTCAGGCACTCCCGTCAGGTTGGCGGTCTGGGCCCCGACCAGGCTGATCCCGGTGATGGTCGTCATCCGTTGTCGCCAGTCCTCGAAGTTGGCCACCGACACGCCGGTGTCGCGCCCTCGAGGATCGACCTCAAAAAGTGCGACGACGCGGTCGGGTTGGGCGTAGGGCAACGGTCGCAGCAGGACGGCGTTGACGACGGTGAAGATGGCGGAGTTGGCGCCGATGGCCAGCGCCAGTGTGGCCACGATGACGAGTGAAAGCCCTCGTTCGTGTCGCAGGGAGCGCATCGCGTGCCGCAAATCTTCGAACAGGTGAGTCATGTGCGGCACTCGTGGTGAGCGGTGCGCTCCAAGGGGAAGCGTTCGTCGTCGACGGATCCGTTCGCGCACACCCTGTCGCACGGTGTCGACGACGATCGCGAACCAGAACCGTGCGCGCGCCGTCTTCGAGGCCGTCGCAGCCTGGGTCGCATAGAGATCGGTGAACAGTTCGACAAGATCGCTCGCGAATCGATTGCGGAACGATGGCGGATACGCCGTGAGGAGTCGGCGGTACCACCGTGCCGCCGACGCGAGCCGTAGGCCCCGCAGGTCACTGCTCACGGTCGTCCTTGCCAGCGGGCCGCCAGCCGCGCTCGCGCTTCGGCCGCGACGGCTTCGAGCCGAGCCGCTTCTGCCAACGCCACTTGTCGCCCGAAACGGGTGATGCGGTAATACCTGCGACGCTCGTCGTCTTTGCCGGCGACCGGACGTCGATCGGATTCTTCGATCAGGCCCTCATCGAGCATGAACTGGAGGTGCCGATACAAGTTCCCAGGCTGGATTCGCATGCCGGTCGAACGGTCAGCAATGTCCTGGACGATTGCGTACCCGTGCCGTTCGCCGTCGGCCAACGACAGCAGGACTTGAAAAACGATGGCGCGGAGGGGCAGCAGCGAGTCGATGGCGCGCGCGCGAATCGTCATAGTGTGATTCCGTTAAGTGTAATTATTCTAATCACATTGTCAATCGGGGAGGCGAGAGTCCGGGTGAGGAAGCGCCTCTGGTTGTCGGGTCGTGCAGCGGCGAAGTACCTTTGAGGTGCATGCTCGCTGACGTTCAGCACGCGATTGCCGGCCGCCCGGCCGGCACGCGGCTCATCTTCCTCTCCGATTACGACGGCACGCTCGCTGAATTTCACACCGATCCAACGATTCCCAGACCGTCCAAGCGAACCAGAGAACTCCTGTGCCGCCTGGCCGATCGGCACGACATTTCGATGGGCATCGTCAGCGGCCGCCGCGTTGCCGACCTGCGAACGCGCACGCAGCTGACATCACGGGTCTATCTGGCGGGGCTTCACGGCATGGAGATCGAGGTGGGCCCGCGGCGCTGGCAGCACCCGGACCTCGAGGTCGCTCGGGAGGATGTCCGCCAGCTCAATGAGCGACTCGAGGGCGTGCGGGGTCAGGTGCCGGGCCTCATTCTCGAGGACAAACACGCGAGCGTCGCGGTGCATGTCCGCGGTGTCGAGGCGAGCCGTCGTGAGCAGGCGTTGGCACTCGCCGATGAACAGGCCGCCGAATGGGTCATCAGCGGTCGCCTCCGTCGCCTCACCGGGAATCTCGTCCTCGAGTTTCTGCCCAACGTCGCCTGTCACAAGGGCGATGCCACCCGCTGGATTGCGCGTGACGTCGAGGAGCGGACAGGCGATGTCAGCTGGGTCGTGTTCGTCGGCGACGATGTGACAGACGAGGATGCTTTTAGCGCGATCGAACGGGGGATCAGTGTCCTCGTCGGGTCGCGCGAGAGTGCGGCTACCTACCAGCTCGGCAGTACGTCGGAGGTGAACGCGCTGCTGGCGTGGCTGACCCGCGAACGATAATGACAGGGACATGACATCGGCAGAGCTGGTGGCCGCGCTCGGCGATAGCCTGAAGAACACCCAACTGGTCGTGGTCGCCAATCGCGAGCCGTACGTGCATTTGCGGCGGACGCGCGAGCAGCCGCGCGGTTTCTGGGCGCGGTTGTGGGGCCGTCGCCAACAAGCCAAGGAAGAGGTGACGTGGATTCGCCCCGCCAGCGGGCTGGTGACGGCCCTCGACCCCGTGATGCGCGCCTGGGGCGGGACATGGGTGGCGCATGGCAGCGGCCCGGCTGATCGCGAAGTCACCGATGCCCAGGGGCGTGTTCGAGTCCCGCCCGATCGCCCGAAATACACGCTTCGACGGGTCTGGCTGAGCGAGGAAGAGGAAAACGGCTACTACTACGGGCTGTCGAACAGCGCGATCTGGCCGCTCTGTCACATCGCCTACGCCCGCCCTGAGTTCAACGAAAGCGATTGGGAGGCCTACAGCCAGGTCAATCGCCGATTTGCGGAGACCGTCCTGGAGGAGATTGGTGATCGTCCGGCGATTGTCTTCGTTCAGGATTACCATTTCGCCCTGTTGCCGCGCTTTCTCAAAGACGCGCGACGCGACGTCATCGTCTGCCAGTTCTGGCACATCCCGTGGCCGAATCCCGAGGCGTTCCGGGTGTGCCCATGGGGCGAAGAAATCCTCCACGGGTTGCTCGGCAACGACCTGTTGTCGTTTCACATCCAGTACCACTGCAACAACTTTCTCGCGACCGTGGAGCGGACGCTGGAGGCGCGCGTGGATTACGAGCGGTTCGCGGTCGTTCGCGGCGGGCACTCGACGCTCGTGCGGCCCTATCCGATCAGCATCGATCCTGAATTGTGGGCGCCGACATCAGCCGCCAATGGGCAGGAGGGATCGCGCGCGCTCCGCCGCTCGCTGGGGCTCGGCGACGAGCGCATCATCTTCGGGATCGATCGGCTGGATTACACCAAAGGCATTCCCGACCGTATCCGGGCCTTCGAGCGCATGCTGAAGCGCCATCCCGAGTGGCAAGAGCGGGTGGTGTTTCTTCAGGTCGGGGCGCCGAGCCGCGATCAACTGTCGCGATACAAGGCGCTCAGTCAGGAAGTGGACGAGACGGTCGCGTCGGTCAACAACACGTTTGGTACCGACGGATGGCGTCCGGTCATTTACATCCGCGAGCATCGCGAACCTGACGATATCGCGACCATGTATCGCGCCGCGGACGTCTGTGTGGTCTCGTCGTTGCACGACGGGATGAACCTCGTGGCGAAGGAATTCATCGCCGCACGCACCGATCACCGGGGCGTCCTGGTGCTGTCCAACTTCACGGGCGCGGCTCGCGAGTTGCACGAGGCGGTTCTGGTGAATCCATTCGCCGTTGACGAATTCGCCGACGCGCTCCACATCGCGTTGTCGATGCCCCCTGATCAACAGACCCGCCGCATGCGGGCGCTACACGCTCGCGTGAAGAGCGACACCGTGTACGACTGGGCCGCCGGCATACTCCGCATGGCCAGCGGAATGGCCGAGACCGTCTGATGCTGTTGAACCATGGTGTGATCGGCAACGGCCGTGTGCTCGCCTTGGTCAATCCGGATACGAGCATCGACTGGCTCTGCATGCCGCGCTTCGACAGCCCGTCGGTGTTCGCCCGCATCCTGGACGACGAGAAGGGCGGCTCGTTCGCGTTCGAAGCCGAGGGCATGCGTACGGTGATGGCGTACGCACGCAACACCAACGTGTTGCGCACCGAGGTCGATACCGTCGATGGGCGATTCGAGGTCTATGACTTTGCCCCGCGAATCCCCGCCGGGCTCGGGGTCGAGGCGCCGCTCGAGATTCATCGCCTCATCCGGCCCCTCGCAGGCGTGCCCCGCGTCCGCATCCGGTTTCGTCCCGCCCCCGACTACGGTCGGGTGCGGCCCGAGTTCGTGCCGATGGGTGCCGGCCTCGAGATTCGCGGCGGCCCGACGCGCCTCTTCCTGCGCTCGAATATTCCGGCCGATTACATCGAGACCGGATTTCCCGTTCGCATCGACCGCCCGGTCTATTTCGTGCTGAGCGGCGGGCGGCCGACCGAGGTCGATTCGGGCGCCGCCGTCGAACGCTCGCTCGAACTGACGGTCGCCGGCTGGCGGCAATGGGCCAAGACGACGGGCTTGCCGACGTTCGCCCCCGAAGCCGTGTTGCGGTCGGCGCTCTGCTTGAAGCTCCACATTTTCAGCGACACAGGCGCCATCATCGCGGCTGCGACGACCAGCATTCCCGAGTCGCTCGACTCCGTCCGCACCTGGGACTACCGCTTTTGCTGGCTGCGCGACGCGGCATTTGTCGTCGAAGCGCTCCGACGCCTGAGCCATTTCGGCGAGGGCGAGGCGTTCGTCCGGTTTCTGCGCGACGTCGGGGACGCCGGACCGTTGCAGCCGCTCTATGGCATCGGCGGCGAGCGCGACCTCGTCGAAGAGCTGTTGCCCCACCTCAAGGGATTCGAAGGCGTGGGGCCGGTCCGAGTCGGCAACGACGCCTACACGCAGAACCAGCACGATCTGATGGGCGAGCTGATTCTCTGCCTCGAGACCATCATCACGGACCCTCGCGTCGTGTACGAAGATCGATCGGTCATAAGCCTCATCGATCGATTGGTGACCGAAGCGGTCGAGTATTCCGCGCTCGAAGATACGGGCCTCTGGGAGTACCGCACGATGCCGAGGCACTACACCTTCTCGAAGGTGATGTGCTGGGTCGCAGCGCACCGCGGTGCGCAACTCGCCGAAATGTTCATGCTGCCCGAGCGTGCCGAGCACTGGCGATGGTGGGCTGATGCCGAGCGCGAGCGCATCCTGGAGGGGGCCTACAACCAGGACCTGGGGTACTTTACGCAGTCGCTCAACGGTCACCATCCCGACGCATCGAATCTGCTGCTGCCAACGCTGGGAATCGTGGATCCGACCGACCCGCGTTTCGTCTCAACGGTCCGCGCGTACGAACGCATGCTGGTCGAGAACGGGCTGATGCTGCGCTACCGCCATCCCGACGATTTCGGCGCCACCACCAGCGCGTTCACGATCTGCTCGTTCTGGTGGGTCGAAGCGCTGGCGATGATGGGCGAGGTCGAGAACGCCGTCTCGCTGTTCAATCGCCTGCTCGGCCACGCCAATCCGCTGGGACTCTTCTCCGAGGATCTGGAGCCTCAGACCGGGAGACTGCTCGGCAATTTTCCTCAGGCCTATACACACGTCGGTCTCATCCACGCCGCGATCACGATCGGCGAGATCCTCGAGGCGCGCAGCGCGCACTTCCGCGCCTGGACGTAACTCGGTGGCCGGTGGCCAGTGGTCAGTGGTCAGTGGTCAGATACGTACGGCTCAGACACGAGACACAGAGACACAGAAAGATAGCGACAAAAACGTAGCCACGAAGGCCAAAGAACACGAAGCCATTCGGTTCGCGCTAGCTTTCTTCGTGCGCTTCGTGCCGTCGTGGCTACGTTTTCTCTGTGCCTCTGAGTCTCTGAGGTCAGGTTGCAACGCGAGTGCTGTCTCTCTCACCAAAGCGATGTGTCCCAGATGATGCCGACAGTGCCACGCGTACATCTGCAGCAACCAATCCACCGTGATCGGGCCCCACGAAGGATGCTGCGCGGGACGGGCGAACTGTTCGGGTGAGAGCGCGTCCAGCAGGATCGTCAAACGTTGATGCACGCCCTTGAGGATGCCAAGAGACAGGCTCGGATCGGCGCTTTTTCCATCAGGCAACTCCGCCCAGATCTGTTCCTCGTACGTCTTGATGACCGGCATGTCCTCGGTCAGTGCCAGCTTGATTCGTGTGTACGCGTTGAGATGACTGTCGGCCAGGTGGTGAACGACCTGCCGGACGGTCCATCCGCCTTCGCGGTACGGCGTGTCCAGCCTTTGAGCCGGGAGCGAGGCGATCGCCTGCTCGAGATCGCGCGGCAGCGCGTCGAGCTGCGCAATCCAGGCCTTCCGTTTTTCGGGCGTGACGGTGCTCTCGGCAGAGAATTTTCCAACCGGATATCGAGGGTCCATTTGCGGATCATCGGCCTTCGCGGCCCGGCCGGCAAGCGAGTTCGTGTCATCGAATTGATGAACGTTCTTTGCCTCTTCCAACCCTGGCGGGCGGCCGTCCATCCAATGGCCGAAAGGGGAGATCTCCGATGATTCGCCCGATTCATGCCGTTGCCGCGCTCATGATCGCCTCGATTCTGGCCGCTGAGGTCGCCGCCCAGACGCCGGCGCCGGTGACCGCCCGCGGCGAATGGACGACCGACGCCCGTCATGGCTGGTTTGGAGACGATGGCCCACGCGTGCAGATCAACCTGCGATCCAGCGACGGGAGCGACAATTGGGGGTTCGGTGTCCCCGTGGCCGAGCTCGAAGGGCTGCCACCAGCCGTCCAGTCGGGCTCCGCCACCGACATCCGGTTTACCTGGCGACGCGAAGCCGGAACCTTCAGCTTTCAAGGGTCATTCGATCGCGGCCGCGGGGCCGGCACCTACACCTTCAGTGCGAACCCGACGTTCGTGTCCGGGATGGGAACCCTTGGCTATCGCGATCTCGCTCCCACCGATCTCGTGCGTCTCGCCGTCGTCGACGTCACGTCAGGGTATGTGCGCGGGCTGGTTGAGGCCGGCTACAAAGGGTTGCCGTTCGACGATCTGGTCAGGATGCGCATTCATCGTGTGACGCCCGAGATGATTCGCGAATTGGCGACGCTTGGATATCGTGGATTGCTCAGTGACGAATTGGTACGGATGCGCATTCACGGTGCGACGCCGGAGTTCATCCGCGCCATGGAGGCTGCAGGATTCAAGGGGCTGTCGACCGAGGATCTGGTTCGCTTCCGCATTCATCGGGTGACGCCGGAATTCATCCAGGCGATGGCGAAGCTTGGATACAAGGCGGTCGATCGCGAGCAAATCGTCAGGTTTCGCATTCACAAGGTCACGCCAGAGTTTGTGAATGCGTTGGCCGAACGCGGCTATACGAACCTTGCCGCCGAAGATCTGGTGAAGATGAAGATCCACAATGTCTCAGCTGCGGATATCGATGCGTACAAGCAACTGGGTTACGGTGGCATGGATTCTGACGAGCTGGTGAAGATGCGGATTCACCGCGTCACGCCGGCATTCATCAAGGAGATTCATTCGGTCGGCTACCGCACGGCGACGATCGATCAGCTGATCCGGATGCGCATCCACCGAGTCGATGCGCAGTTCATCAAGGACCTGCAGGCAGACGGCTACCAGAACCTGACTGTTTCCGACGTCCTCGACCTCGCGATTCGCGGCCCGCGGTTTTCGCGGGTCCGCCGTCAGCCTTAGTGCGAAGCTCCGCCTCGAGCCCAGGCGGCTCCGCGGGCAGTGGATTGCTGCAGGTCGCGGCCCAACAGGGGTTACGATCGTTCTATGCCCGATTGGATGCTCGGGTGTGGAGCCCTTTTCCTGTTCGGCTGCCTGGCGTGCGCGGCCGGACCGTCTGAAGAAGCCTCACCCGCGCAAAGCGCCGAACGCGAAAAGCTCCTGGCCGATCGCCGCCGCGACATGGTCGCCACGCAAATTCGCGCTCGCGGCATCAACGATCCAGCGGTACTGACCGCGATGGAGAAGGTGCAGCGCCACCGCTTTGTTCTCGAGGGCGACATCGAGTACGCCTACGCCGACACTCCCATCAGCATCGGCCTTGGTCAGACCATTTCGCAGCCGTACATCGTGGCGTTCATGACCGAGGCGATGAAGGTGAGGCCGACGGATAAAGTTCTCGAGATTGGCACTGGGTCCGGATACCAGGCAGCCGTGCTCGGCGAGCTTGCTCGCGAGGTCTACACCATCGAGATCGTGCCGCAGCTCGCCGAGCGTTCAACGCGCTTGCTGAAGGAGCTGGGATACCAGAACGTTCACGTGCGCGCTGGCGATGGATACGCCGGCTGGCCCGAGCACGCGCCGTTCGATGCCGTGATGGTCACAGCTGCGCCCGATCATGTGCCGCAGCCTTTGGTCGATCAGCTCAAACAGGGTGGGCGTCTGGTGATCCCGGTTGGCAAGGAGAACCAGGAGTTGCTCGTCATGGCGAAAACCGCTGACGGCTTGCGCGAGGAAGGAAGGCTGCCGGTGCGGTTCGTGCCGCTCACTAGGAAGCCCTAGCGGGCCTCCGGTTCCAAGGTTCCAAGGTTCCAAAGTTCCAAAGTTCCAGGGTTCCCCAAGTTCCGCGTTTCAAGGTCAACCTCGGGGAGTTGAGCGTGTGAACCGTGGAATCCTGGAACTCTCGAACCTTGGAACCTGGAACTTTGGAACCCTGGAACCTTGGAACCCTGGAACTGTGGAACTGGATACAATCCGGGGATGCGCGCGAAGTCTCGTTCGATTGCCCTCCTGCTGTGCACGTTCCTCCTGGCCGCCGCTTCTGCGGTCGCGCAGCAAGTCCCTACACCCGAGCAGTTCTTTGGATTCAGACCGGGAACCGATGGCGAACTGGCCCGCTATCCGAAAGTGCTCGAGTATTTCCAGTTGCTGGCGAAATCCACCGATCGCGTCAAGTACGAGGAGCTCGGCAAGACGACGATGGGGAATTCGTATGCGTTGCTACGGATTAGCTCGCCGCAGAATCTGGAGAAATTCGATCGTCTCGTCGAAATCAATCGACGCCTGGCCGACCCGCGCGGCCTGACCGACGCCCAGGCGCAGGCGCTGGCCGCGGAGGGCAAGCCGTTCTATCTGCTCTACGCGACGATCCACTCGACCGAGGTTTCAAACGGACAGGCCATCACGCACATCGTCCATCGGCTGGCCACCGAAAGCTCGCCGTTCGTCCGCGAGATTCTCGACAATTCGGTCGTGCTGCTCGTGCCGTCGCAGAATCCCGACGGTCAGCACCTGGTGATTGACCATTGGTATAAGACCAAGGGCACGGCGTTTGGTCGCGTCTACCCCGACCTCTATCACAAGTACGTCGGGCACGACGACAATCGCGACTGGTTCATGTTCACGCAGAAGGAAACGCGCATGAACATCGAGCTGGTGCAAAACAAGTTCAAGCCGATCATCACCCACGACATGCATCAGCAGGGCGCCGCGGGCTCTCGCATCTTCGTCCCGCCTTTCACGGATCCGTTCGACGTCAACATGCACCCGGTGCTGCAGCTCGGTCAGGCGACGGTTGGGCAAGCGATGGCGTCGGCGTTGCTCGCCGAGGGCAAGGAGGGGGTGGCTTGGAACCAGCAGTACGACATGTGGTCCCCCGCGCGTCAGTACATGGTCTACCACGGCCAGCCGCGCATCCTGACCGAGATCGCGAGCGGCAGCCTGGCCGATCCGTTTGTCAATCCGCAGAAGGGCCGACCGATTGGCCCTCAGGAGCCGCGCTGGAATTTCCCCGTCCCCTACTCGAAGGACACGTGGACGCTGGGGCAGCAGGTTGATTACGGTGTGACGGCGGCGCTGGCCGGCATCTCGCACGTCGCGAAGTACGGTCACGAATGGCTCTACAACTTCTATCGCGTCCACCGCGACTGGGTGAACTACGACAAGGGTCCGTTCGCCTTCGTTGTTCCGGCCAATCAACGCGATCCCTTTGCCACCTACGAGATGCTCGAGATCCTGAAGTTTGGCGAGGTGGAGATCCATCGCGCGACCACCTCGTTCTTCGCGAACGGCAAGGAGTACGCCTCGGGTTCGTGGGTGATCAAGACCGCGCAGCCGTACGGCGCGTTTGCCAAGACGATGCTCGAGAAACAGGTGTATCCCGACCTGCGGCTGTTCCCGGGTGGACCGCCAGAGCCGCCCTACGACGTCACCGGGCACACGCTGTGGATGCTGATGGGCGTCACGGTCGATCCGATCGACGGTCCGTTCGAGGCGCAGCTCGAGTTGCTCAAGAGCGTGGCACCGGTCGCCGCACCTGCGCCGGCGCGTGCGAAAGGTGCCTATTTGATCGGTCCCGAGTCGTATGGGACGTTCAAGGTCGTCGCGGAGCTTCAGAAGGCCAACGTCCCGACGTTCCGAACCGCCAAAGGTTTCGAATCGGGAGGTCAAACCTACGCCCCTGGGACGTTTGTGGTGCCGCCGATTCCGGCCGCCCAGAAGATCCTCGAGACTGCGACCAAACAACTGGGGATTGCCGTGCACGCGGCCGATCGGACGCCAGCAGTTGATGGCTTCAGGCTGAAGCCCAACACGCGAGTGGGTCTCTATCGCGGCGCCAACAACATGCCGGGCGGCTGGCTGATGTGGATGCTCGAGCAGTACGGGATCAATCACCGCGTGGTTGCCGCACAGGACTTCCAGGATCTGTCGGCCAAGTACGACGTGATCCTCCTACCCTCGGGCATATCCAAGCAGCGCATCGTGTCGGGCCTCGATCAGAAGCGCAACGACCCGGCGGAATGGGCGTGGGCCGCCGGTGTCGGTGAGGAAGGATGGGGGCGTCTCAAATCGTTCGTGGAGAACGGCGGCACGCTGCTCGCCATTGGTACGGCGGTGGAGACCGCACGCGAATTGCTCGATCTGCCGATCGAAAAGGCGCTGCCCGAAGCGCCGCCTCGTTTTGGGCCCGGCGCTCAGTCGGCTGCCGGCAAGGAGTCGGCGACGCCGAATGCCGTCGACCGCGCGCTGCGCGACGCCTTCAGCAGCCCGGCGCAACTGATGCAGGTGCTTCGCGATCGCGTCGCCGAGCCGGAGAACCTGTTCTACTGCCCGGGTTCGCTGCTGCAAAACGAATTCGATCCGAACCATCCCGTGGCGTGGGGCATGCCGGCCGCGTGGCCGATCTTCTTCGAAAGCGATCAGGCGTACCGCCTGCGGCCGGGATTCGGGATCGAATCACAAGTCGCCGCGCGATATCCGCGACAGAACATCCTTCAAAGCGGCTGGCTGCTTGGTGAGGAATATCTGAAGGATCAGGCCAACGTGGTTTCGTTCCGCGTGGGAAAGGGATACGTGGTGACCTACGCGAGCCAGATCGATTTCCGAACGCAGCCGCGAGCGACGTTCAAGCTGCTGTTCAACGGGATGTTTCACGGGCCGTCCACGGCGGTCACCGCCGCGCAGCTGGGACGTTTGGATGCGGGCACCACGAACGATAATCAATAGCGTTGGTGCTGCAGGAGATTGAGGCGCGCCTTCTCGAGGCGCTCGCCCGACCGCTGCCAGGTGTCGAGGCGCAACTACGACTTGCGCCTCGGCCGCGGGTCGGTTGGGATCCCTATCGCATGCCGGAAGGGCTGCGCGATGGCGCCGCCCTTCTCCTGGTGTATCCGCACGCCGATGGATCGGGCGCTCGCGCGGCGCATGTGCTGCTGACGGTGCGCGGATCGGGCTTGAGCAAGCACAGCGGCCAGGTTTCCTTTCCGGGCGGCTCGGTCGATGCCAGCGAATCGTTCGAGACGGCGGCGCTGCGCGAAGCCAGCGAGGAGATCGGGCTCGTCCCAGCCGCCGTGCGGGTGCTCGGTCAGTTGACGCCGCTTCACATTCCAGTCAGCGGCTTCGCGCTGCATCCAGTGATCGGAATTGTCGACGAGCGTCCGGCGTTTCACATCGATGACTGGGAGGTCGCGCGCATTCTCGAGGTCCCGCTCGACGTCCTTCGCGATCCGTCGATCGTCAAGCGCGAGATGCGGATTCGCGAGCACGAAGGCAAGAGCTACGAGATGGAGTGGCCCTATTTCGCGATTGACGGCGAGAAAGTGTGGGGTGCGACGGCGATGGCGTTGGCCGAGTTTCTCGCCTTGTTGGAGGCGTAGTCTGCATCGGCCGTCTCCACACGGCGTCGCATCACAGCACCGTCAGCACGCCGCGACTGGGATCGGCATCAACCGTTGCCGTTATCAGAATCGATGTCGCCCGTTCGCGGAGCCAACCGTGTGGAGCACGCCGTCACGATCACGTAAAACGCTGCGCAGGCGAGTATCACCGCGTGGGGATGGGGGTCCCCACGCGTTTGGACAGGGACGAGACGCCGGAGCAGCGTTTTACCGGCGTGCGGAACCCGGTTGGCGGAGCGAATGGGCGGCATCGACAACTGATAAGCGATAGGCCTGTCCCGTTACTCGTCCCGAACGCACGTCCAAGAGTAGACTTCGCACATGTCGAGATTTGCCCTCGTTCTCTTGGTCGCGATCGTTGCGTTAACGGCCCAGCCGGCGACGCAGACGCCACCAGCTATCGCGTTCACCAACGTCACGGTCATACCGATGGATCGCGATCGCTCGCTGAGCGATCAGACCGTCGTTGTCCGTGGCGATCGCATCGTCGCGATGGGTCGGAGCGCCGACACCGCAGTGCCAGACGGTGCGACCCGCATCGATGGCCGCGGCAAGTTTCTGATGCCTGGCATGGCCGAGATGCACGCGCACATTCCTGGAGGACAGCAGACCGACGCGTTCATGCATCGCGTGCTCGCGCTGTTCGTGGCCAATGGCGTCACGACGATTCGGGGGATGCTCGGCGATCCGCGGCACTTGCCGCTGAGAGCCGCGGTCGCAAAGGGTGATGTGCTGGGTCCGACGATCTACACCTCGGGCCCGAGTTTCAATGGCAACACCGCGACCTCGCCCGAGGTGGCGACCAAGATGGTGCAGGACCAGAAGGCCGCGGGCTACGACTTGCTCAAGGTGCACCCCGGAGTCCCGCGGGCGGCGTTCGATGCCATGGCAGCGACGGCCAACAAGCTCGGGATTCCGTTCTCGGGTCACGTGCCCGCCGACGTTGGGCTGGAGCGCGCGTTGTCCGCGAAGTATCACTCGATCGATCACATTGATGGGTACTTCGAATATGCCGTGCGACCCGGCACGCCCGTCGATCTCAAGGACGCCGGGTTCTTCGGCGCCAATCTCACACCTCAGCTGGATCCGGAGCGACTCAAGAGGGCGGTGGCTGAGACGAAAAAGGCCGGTGTGTGGATCGTGCCGACGCAGGGCCTGCTCGAGATATTCATGAGCCCGGCAACGCCAGAACAGATGCGCGCCGCTCCGGGTGTCGAGTACATCCCGACGCAGGTCGTGGACGGCTGGGTCAAACAACGCCAAAGTTTCATCACCCAGCCGGGCTTCAGCAAGGAAACGAACGAACGATTCATGGCCGAGCGTCGCAAGCTGCTCAAGGCCCTGCACGATGCTGGTGTCGACATCGCGATGGGGTCCGACGCGATCCAGACGTTCTCGGTGCCGGGCTTCTCGATCCACAACGAGATGGGTGCGATGGTGAGGTCGGGGCTGACGCCGTACCAGGTTTATGTGACCGGCTCGCGGAACGTCGCGCGCTTCTTCAATCGGGAGAAGGAGGCTGGAGGTGTCGAGGTCGGCAAGATCGCCGACCTGGTGCTGGTCGACGCCAATCCGCTGACCGACGTGGCCAACTTCGCGAGGCAGACCGGCACCATGGTGCGGGGTCGCTGGTATCCTCGGGCCGAGCTGCTCGCGAAGATCAAGACAATGAACTAGGGACAGGTGCGACCGGTGCGACGGGTGCCGGGGTTCACAGGTGCGGTGCACCCGTGCACCGGTCCACCCGTGCACCGCACCGCACCCCAGCACCTGTCGCACTCGTCGCATCTGTCGCACTAGTATTTGACCGTGCACAACCCATTCGTTCCCGAGACGCATGAAGGCTGGAGTGTCCTGCACCTGATGTACCGCGTCGACTGGGGGCGCCTTGGGCAGTCGCATCCCAGTGATCGCGAGCAGATGGCGATTGAAGCGTGTAGTGCTCTTCGAGGCACGCTGTCCGAATCGTCCGAGGGCGCGACGACCCTGGTGCAGCTGCTGGGGCATAAGGGCGACCTGATGGTGATTGCCTTTCGGCGATCATTCGACGAGCTGGGTCGCACCCAACTGACCTGGTCGCGCACCAAGCTGCACGCATACCTCGAGCCTACGGCTTCGTACGTCTCGATCGTCGAGCTTGGGATGTACGATATGACGGCAAAACTGCACCGCCAGTTGGCGGAGCAAGGCCTGATTCACGATACTGACGCCTACAACGACGCGTTCGAGGCGGAAATGGAGCGACAGCGTCAGCGGGTGTCGAGTCGCCTTTTCGGCCCGATTCCGCCGACTCGTCACGTCTGTTTCTACCCGATGAACAAGCGCCGCGGCGAGGTCGCGAACTGGTACGCGGAGCCTTTCGAGCGCCGCGCCGAGATGATGCTGGAGCACGGTAAAGTAGGCCGCGAGTACCTCCGAACGGGTCACGCAGATCATCTCGGGATCGATCGGCTTCGACGACTGGGAATGGGGTGTCGATCTGTTTGCGGACGACCCGGTGACGTTCAAGAAGCTGATTTACGAGATGCGGTTCGACGAGGCGAGCGCAAAGTTCGCCGAGTTCGGGCCGTTCTACGTCGGGTTGCAGTTTTCGACGAGTGAGTTGGTGAAATTCCTGGAAGGTGAGTTGCCGCAACTTCGTGAGCACCAGCCATGAAACGCGACACGTCACTACGGTTGATCTGTGGCTCTGAGCCTCTGAGGCGTGTCCGTGATCCATTCAGACTTCGTGTGTTTCTTGTCGGGTTACTTTGCTGTCTGAGTCTGAGCCTCTCGCCGCTCACCGCCCAGCAACCATCCGCCCTCGACCGAGCCTTCGCCGATTTCTGGAAAGCTGACGATAGCCGGGGCGCGGAACGTGCTGCGGAACGAATCATCAAGGCTGGTTCGGATTTCGACTCGGTTTACGCGCGACTCAAGGCGGGCCGGACGTACGGCACAGAGCAGACTGGTGCGTTTTCGATGCGCTTCCCGGCAGGGGCCGGAGTCCTGTTCGAAAACGTGGTCGACGTGCCGACCGAATACACGCCCAGCCGCGCGTGGTCACTGCGGGTTCAGCTCCACGGCGGCGTGATGCGCCGGTCGCAGGCCACCATCGCTGGAGGAGGAAACCTCGAAGGCGATGAGCCCTCCGGCGGTGGAGGTGGCGCCCCCAACCTGTCGCGCCGTCGGCAGGAGAATCGGATTCCCGGCGAGCCGCAGATCTATGTGTTCCCAAGCGGTTCCAGCGACGCGGCGTGGTGGCACGCGCACCAGGTGGACAACATCCTGCGCGTAGTCGATCGCCTCAAGCGCCGCTACAACGTGGACGAATCACGCATTTATCTGACTGGGATCTCTGACGGCGGGACGGGAATCTACTATATGGCCATGCGCGAGCCCACGGTGTGGTCCGCGTTCCTGCCACTCAACGGCAGCATCAAGGTGCTTGGCAACCCGTCTCTTCGGGTCGACGGAGAGCTGTACGCGAACAATCTCGTCAACCGGCCTTTCTACATTGTCAACGGCGGGCGCGATCCACTGTATCCCGCCGACCACGTTGCGACACACGTCGAGGTCTTCAAGTCGCTGGGCGTCTCACTGGTGTTCAGACCGCAGGCAACGGCCGGGCACGACACCAGTTGGTGGCAGTACGAGCGAGGCCTCTTCGAGCAGTTCGTCAAGCAAAAGCCGCGTCCGGCATATCCGGAAAAAGTGTCTTGGGAAACCGAACAGACCGATCGCTTCAATCGATCCGATTGGTTGCTCATCGATCGCCTGGGGTCCGGCTCCAGCGATGCGAGTTTCGAAACCGTTGACATCTTCGAACACAAACGTCCGTCGGGTCGCATCGATATCTCACGCAGCGGCAATTCGTTCGTCGCCACGAGCCGGGGCGTCAGGCAGTTCACCGTGCTCCTGTCCCCGGACGCGATCGATTTCACGCAGCCGGTGACGGTCACTGTCAACGGCAATCAGGTTTTCCGGGGAGCCTTGGCAAAGGACCTCGCGGTTCTGCTCAAATGGGGGGCGCGAGACGCCGACCGCACCCGACTCTATGCGGCGGAGCTGAAGGTTCAAGTGCCATGAGCAACGCGGGTTGAGGCGCATCGATAGGAGGATGGATGAGAAGAGCGATAGCGGCAGCCATAACAGTGCTCAACGCCACAGTCATAGGTGTCATGGCGATGCAGGCTGAGCCTCAGAAGATTACGGTCACCAGCTCGGTTCTCAAGGAAGGGCAACCAATACCCAAGGACTACACGGCGGACGGCAAGAACGTCTCACCGCCGATCTCGTGGAGCAACCTCCCCGAGGGCGCCAAGGAGCTGGCGCTCATCTGCGAAGATCCGGTCGCCCCGACGCCGCAGCCGTTTGTGCACTGGGTGCTCTACAAGATTCCCCCGACCGCGACCGGGTTACCCGAAGGCCTTCCCATCGATGCGGCCACGCCAATGCCGAAGGAGCTCACCGGAGCCATTCAGGGGATCTCGGGATTCCGGCGTCCGATCTGGCGCGGACCTGCTCCGCCCAAGCCAGGTGTCGTCCACAAGTACCACTTCATCGTCTACGCGCTGGATACCGCGCTCGACGTCCAACCGGGACTCAACAAGACGCAGCTGCTCGACGCGATGAAGGGGCACATCATCGGTCAAGGGCAGCTTGTTGCGACGTACGAACGAACTCCGCCGCCGCAGGAGTAACGACCGATGCTCACACGCCGCGACTGGCTGAAGCTGGTTGGATGGGTGAGTGTCGCCTGGGAGCCGAGAGTCCCAGGGGCGGCTGGGCAGGGCTCGAGTCCCGCCGCGTCCGCATCCGAGGCAATCCAAGCGGCCGTCCGCACGCGCGAGCCGTTGCAGGCTCTGACAACTGCCGAAGCCGATCTGCTGGATGCCGTCGTTGCACGTCTCATTCCGACGGACACGAATGGTCCGGGCGCCACTGAGGCAGAGGCAGCTCGCTACATCGACCGTGCGCTCGCTGGCGCCCTGGCCGGGTCGCGAGAAGCGTATCGGGTGGGGTTGGCCGCCCTCGATCGCTATTCGCGATTGTCGCGCGCGGCGCCGTTTACGGCGTTATCGCCCATCGATCAGGACTCGGTCCTCATCGATGTCGAGACCGGTGCGGCCACGGGATCTGGAGCTGGCTTTGCGGGAAGTTCCGCGGCCTTCTTCGCGATGATGCGAACGCACACGCTGCAAGGGACGTTCGGCGATCCGTACTACGGTGGCAATGCCAATTTCATTGGCTGGGATCTCCTGGGTTACCCGGGAGTCCGAACGGTTGTGTCGGCTGACGATCAGCGTTTTGGCGTCACGCTGACGCCGACGCATCAGTCCGCGTACGACCACAGTATGTTCACCAAGGCCACAGCTCGCGCGCAGCCGGCGGAGGGCCCAAGTCGTGGCGACTAGGTTGCCGGCGACTGAAGTCGTGATCATTGGGTTGGGCGCAGCCGGTGGTGTCGCCGCGTTGCCAATTGCCGAAGCCGGCATCGACGTCATCGGCCTCGAAGCGGGCACGTGGCTGACGCGTCGGGACTTCGCCCCCGACGAAATTCGCAACAACGTGCGCGACTGGCCGCAGGCTGTCCAGAAGTGCAATCGTGAAGTGCCCACACATCGTGCCAACGCCTCGTCCCCGACGATGAGAGGCACGAGCCACCCGATGATGAACGCCGTCGGTGGGACGACGCTTCACTATTGGGCGCAGAGCTGGCGACTCAACCCCTGGGACTTCAAGGTCGTCAGCGAAACCACGCGACGATACGGCGCTTCTCGAATTCCGAAGGGCTCAACGGTCGAGGATTGGGCGTTTGGCCTCGACGAGCTCGAGCCCTACTACGACAAGGTTGAATACGAGATCGGGGTGTCCGGACAGGCGGGGAACGTCAAGGGGACAATCGATCCACGCGGGAACAAGTTTGAAGGAGCACGTCGCCGCGAGTATCCGATGCCGCCGCTGCGCAGCACTGGGTTCCTGGATCGTATGGCCGACACAGCTCGCTCGCTGCGCTGGCATCCTTTCGCAGGGCCGGCCGCAATCAACTCGCGTCGATATCAGAATCGCTCGGCGTGCATGTATCACGGCTTCTGCAACAAGGGTGGCTGCCACGTCGATGCCAAGAACGGGCCGAACATCACGACGATTCCTCGAGCGCAGCGAACCGGACGATTCAAGGTCGTGACCCGCGCCCACGTGATCTCCATCGACGCTGATGCGCAGGGCCGTGTGACGGGAGTGACCTACGTCACTGATGGACAAGAATTCGTGCAGCCCGCGAAGGCGATGCTGCTGGCCGGCTACACCTACGAAAACAGCCGCTTGTTGCTGCTGTCGAAATCAAAAGCATTTCCCAATGGCCTGTCGAACAATCATGGCCAGGTTGGGCGCCACTACTTCAGCCATGCCCAAGGCGGCGGTGTGACGGCGCTGTTTCCCTGGAACGTCAACAATTGGTACGGCCTGCCCGCGCAAGGTGTTGCCGTCGACGATTTCGCGGACGACAATTTCGACCACGCGAGCCTCGATTTCATCGGCGGTGGCAACCTGTGGATCTACTCCGACCGGCGTCCGATCGCCGCGGCGAACATGAATACGTTCGGCCGTACGCCGGGCTGGGGATCGCAGTGGAAGGCGTTCATCAAGGAGAACGCCGATCGTACCAACACGGCGTACTTGCAGAAGACCACCTTGCCGTACGAAGACAACTACCTCGATCTCGATCCCGAGGTGAAGGACCCGCTGGGTTTTCCGGTGTGTCGGATCACGGCCGACTACAAGGACAACGAGCGAAGCATCTCGTCGTTCGTCCAGGACAAGGTGGAGCAGTGGTACCGGGCTGCTGGCGCCATCGAGGTCCAGCGTGGTGGGCTTGGGACGATGGGGCCGAGTACGCACGCCTATGGCGGCACGCGAATGGGCGACAATCCCGAGACCAACGTCGTCAATCGCTGGGGGTTCTCGCACGAAGTGCCCAACCTCGGCGTTCTCGGCGGGTCGGTGATGGGCACGAGTGGCGCGCGCAACCCGACGCTGACGGTTCAGGCGCTGGCGTGGCGCACTGCAGACTATCTAGTGAAGAACTGGAAGCAAATCACGACGTGAACGCGTGTTGGCGGCGAAGTGGCGGACGGGCCGCGAAGCGGCGCGGCACTACTTGATTGGACAGACGTCTGACAGGTAGCGCATGGACGTCAGGTCCATAACGGGAAGGCCGCCCGAAGGCATGGTGCCGGCGCTCATGCTCGTCGGATCTGTCCGCGGCGCGGTCATCGTGACACCTGACCCGCTGCCCGGGCCTGATCTGGCGACGTCGGATTTCTTGACGAGGCCTATGACCTCGACCAGGTTCCCGTTGTACTTCCTCACCTGATCCAAAACGGCCTTGGGCCCTGAGACGCGAAAGTTGCGACCGGTCACATCGGGTCCGAGTATCACGCCTTCGTCCTCTGGCCGCGGTGTCGCGGTGAAGACGCGGCCCTTCAGGCACCCACGGGCGCCGATCTCGACCGAGTCCGCAGGCACGGGTCTCGTCTCTTGTGTCTCCGCGTGTAAAGCAGCGAGAAAGAAGAACAGTGCGAAGGTAGCCATGAGCAAGATACCTGAACTACGTCGCGAGGACTTCGGCGGCTCAGTCGGGCGGCGAGCGCGTTGACGTCTACTGTGGGCCGAGGAAGCGCGCCAAATCCCGCTTGGTACCGTCGCGTTCCCATAGTTTACGGTAGACCCGTTCGAGGCTTTCGCGCGGCACGGCACGCATCGCTACCGTGTTGGCAAGACGCTCGGTCTGCAGATACGGATGGTGCGTGAAGATCCAGACGTGACCGAGCTCGTGGGCAATGATCGCCTTGAGGTCGTCCTCGTCCAACCCCGTCAGAAATCGCTCCTCAAACGCCATCTGAAACGTGGCCGGGCCGCCGACGACAGGGTGCACGGATACGAACAGAGGGTTGGTAGGGACGATCTCGGCGGAGACGATCGCGTCAATGCCGAGCTGTGCCTTGAGGCTGTTCACCAGGTCCTGGAGCTCCGGCACCGCGTGTAGGCTCCGTGGCTCGCGGGCGTCTAACGCGACCGCAAGACCGTTGAGCAGGGTGGCAACACACAGCAAGGTGAACAGGTTACGATGCGGCGACTGGTGCATGGGGGGAGACTGCCTCATCCGAGCTATGGTCAAGGTAACACCCGGCTGAGGCTGTTGGAATCCGGTCAACACCTGAGTTTCAGAACAATTACTTGGGGTAAGAATTGCGCAGAATCTACAGGCGCGGCACTGGAGGGTACCCAGGGTTGCGTCGCTTTGCCTGTGGTTCTCGATGATTGCGCAGCTCCCTTGGACTCGTGCAGCCCAAGAAGAGGGGCTCGGTTGTCGGGCCGGTTTTACCGCAGCACCCAGTGGACGCCGGCGACCACCATCGCGGCGTTGACCCCGAGGTTCTCGCCGCGAGTGCCGGCGTTGGAGATGTGGTGGTTGCGGAACTCCAGCATCAGCCCCGGCCCACGGCGAGTGATTCGTTTGATGCCCGCGCCCCACACCACCTGGAAATTCCAGATCCGGTCCACCTCCGGCACCTCGAGCGACGTCCAGGCCATCCCACCGGCCAGGGTGTAGTACGGCGTCCACCGCCGGTCCCTCAGGAAGTAGTGCCGGCCGCCGATGCCGACAACTCCCCCGAGAATGGCGGCATGGGGGCGATAGTACACGTGCGCCGTCCCTTCGCCGTACAGTTCGAGCCAGTTCGTGACGAACCAGCCCATCTGCGGGTAGAAGCCGAAGTACTGGATGTCGCTGACCGCCTTGGCGTAGCCGGGCCAGCCGTGCAGCCACGAGTGCCCCCAGCCTCCGGCCAGGGTGCGAGTACCGGTAGCCACGGGCCAGCGGGGCGGGCTCGGCAGTCGGGTCAACCTGTTGCGCTGTGGCCTGCGGGACCAGCAGCAGGGGCAACAACAGCAGGGGCAACAACACAGCCCTTCACCATAATAGGCTTTCGTCGAATAGCATCGGACTGCCTCACGTGCGAAGCGCGTGAACCATGATCGTCGCGTCAAGCCCGAGGTATTCCGTCTGCTCCAGGTTGTGCCACCCGAGTCGTGCGTAAAAGCTCGCTTTATCGAACGTAACCAGATACATCCTCGGAAAAGCGAGAGCGCGCCCTTCCGCAACGACGCGCTGCGATAGCGCCGACCCAATTCCTCGGCCACGGTACCTGGGGTGCGACCAGCACCGTTGCCAGCCACGGTGTGAGCTCTGGACGCGTATCCATGTCGTGCGCAACCAGGCAGGCCATTCCTGCGACGACTTCATCGATCAGGGCCACGAAGCCGGTTGGCACTTCCAGTCGCCGCATCCGGGCCCGAAACCCCGCGATCCGATCCGCAACAGTGAGATGTGGAGTGACCGCTTGCCATTCATCGTGGTGCCATCGAGCAAGAGTTGGAATGGCGTCAGCGTGGTCGGCAAGATACTCGATCTTCACAAATAGAGTTTCGCTGCGTCGCTTCTTTTTGAAGCCGTTCGGCAGCCGGCAGCCGGCAGCCGGCAGTCGGTCACCGGCCACCGATCACCGATCACCGATCACCGATCACCGATCACTGATCACTGATCACTGTTGCGTGGTCGTGGGCCGCGCAGGCCCCTTCGGTTCCGTGTCCCACCAGAACTGTTTCGGCAGCGGCTTCTGCTCCGGCCAGATCATGTTGAGCGTATCGCCCTCGTAGAGCTCGCCATTCTTCATGACGTAGCGGACCGAGTTCGTGTTCTTGATGTTCTCGAGCGGGTTGCGATCGAGCACGATCAAGTCCGCCATCTTGCCCGGTTCGAGCGACCCCACATCCTGCTGCAGGCCGATGGCTTCCGCTCCGAAGAGCGTGACCACCCTGAGCGTTTCGTGCGGTGTCAAACCGCCCGACTGCAGGTTCCACGTCTCCCAATGCGCGCCGAGCCCCTGCAACTGCCCGTGACTGCCGAGCCCGGCCTTGCCGCCGGCGCGGACGATGTCCGCAACCGCTTTTGCGATCGCTGCGTGACCGTATTCCTCGGGCAGGAACCACTGCGCGCGTCGCCGCACCATGTTGTCGAGAAGCTCCCACGGCACCCAGCGCTTCAACTTCTGATCCGCGACCACGTTCTCGCTTTGGAAATAAAAGTTTTCGCTCCAAGGTGCACCATACGCCACGAGAATGGTCGGGGTGTAAAACGTCTTCGTGCGCGCCACGAACTCCACGACGTCTTTGTACAGCGGCATGATCGGGAAGCTGTGCTCCTGACCCGAGTAGCCGTCGGCCATCTGCGTCAGGTTCAGCTTGAGATCGAGTGAGCCTTCGATGGTCGCCGTAATCCCATACTCTTTGCACGCCTCGATGATCCACTGGCGGACGAGGCGGTCGCCGGCGACATACTGCTTGATCGTGTTGGTTCGATACGCGTCGCGATAGCGCTTGATGAAGTTGAACGCGGCCTCGCGGCTGTCGATGCCGGACCCTGAGAACACTCCAGGCCCCGTTGCGTAAACACGTGGACCCGGCATCATGCCGGCGTCCACCATGTCGGCATACGCAAAGACATCGGGAGTTGACGTCTGGGGGTCACGCGTCGTCGTGACGCCGTAGGCGAGGTTGGCCAGGTACTGCCAGACCTCCGTCTGATGAAGGCCGCGTGGCGCCCACATGTGCGAGTGCGCATCGACCAGCCCCGGCATGATCGTTTTGCCCGAGACATTGATCGTGCGCGTGCCAGCCGGCGCCTTGAGGCTGCCTCGTTTGCCGACGCCCACGATGCGGTTATCGGTCACGAGGACGTCACCGCCGGGCAGCACCTCGTCGCCTTTCATCGTGATGATCCGCGCGCCAGACAGGAGGACCGAGCCCTTCGCCCTTGTGCGCGGCAACTCGACGACAACCTCGGTTTTCTGCGGTTCGCTGGCATCGACTGGTTGCTGGAAGAACTGCGAGCCCCACGCCCAGGTGACCGTTCTACCGTCCGCTGCCCACTGGAGATAGTGGCCGCCTGCGGCAGACATGCGCTTGACCGGCACCGCGGCGTTGTCGCTGCGGCCGGCGATGCGAACGGTGACCGTCTCGCGACCGGCCATAGGAACCGTGATGAGGAAGTGGCGATCCTGCAGGCTGACGAATGCGCGAGTTCCGTCCGGCGACATGCGAATCTCGCTCGCAGTGGGCGGATTGTTTCCGGGACCGATGCCGGTTACACGGAAGTGCGTGCGTCGGTCGAATCCGTCCATCGTGATCGACTGGAGGCCACGGTTTCCTGCCAGGTAAATCCGCTTCGAATCTTTCCGCACGAAGTGCGGGGAGCGGCCACCCTGCGACGAGGCAATGAACGTCGTCTCGCCGCCGGTCGATGGCATCGAGCGCAGCTCGAGCGTATTGGGCGGATTCACACCCGAGATCTCTCCCGGCACGTCAGGCTCGTCGTCTGGTGCTGGCGAGTCGAGCAGGATTGAGTAGAGCTGATCCGCCGCTGCGCCACGGATGAAGACGATGCGGCTGCCGTCGGGCGTGTAGGCGGGATCGAGGTAGTAGCCTTCGGCCGTCGTCAACGTCTGAGGGGCACCACCAGCCGAAGGTACGCGCTTGATGTGACCGCCCGTTGTCGTCCATGTCACGTAAACGACTGATTGACCATCTGGCGACCATGTCGGCATGAATTCGCCTTCGCTTAAAGTGCCTGTGGTGCCTCGGGTGCCGGAGGTGCCTTGAGTGCTGGTGCCTTGGGTGCTTGGGGTGCCGGGGGTGCCTGAAGTGCTCGACGTTAGTAACCGCGGCGTGCCAGACGGCAAGTCCATGATGTAGAGACGATTCATCGCGCTGAACACGAGGCGCTTGCCATCGGGCGAGACCGTGGGCCATCGGATGAGTCGCGCGCGGACGCTTGGGCCGTCGTCCATGCGCACGGGCGTGTACACGCGCGGCGCGACTTCCGCCCGCAGGTTCGCAGAGAACGGGATCACACGTGATTCACCGCTGGCGACATCGATGCGATGAATCTTGCCGCCGACCGGCACGATCAGCGAGTTGCCATCGGGCATGAAGTCGTAACGCGGAAGCGTGTCGCGCGTCGCGCGGGATTCCTGATCGTCCCTCGTCACCGGATAGGCGAGCCACCGTTCCGCGCCGGTGTCGAGATTGCGCAGGCGAAGGCCCGTGTGAGTCTTGTGACGCGTGCCGTAGACGAGCCACTTGCCGTCGGGCGAGATTGCCGGCCGCAGGGCAGAACCGCGCGCGTTGGTGATCTGAGAAGCGTCGCCGGTCTCGCGGTCGTGGCGGTACACCTGCCAGAGCGGGAATTGCGCGTTGTACGTGAAGGTGCCATTGCGCTGCGTGTAATAGATGAAGCGGCCGTCGGGCGAGACGACCGCTCCCATCTTGTTGGTCGGCGGCGGTAGTGGCGGTCCCTGAGCATCGGGTTCCGGCTGCGGCGGCGGCGCCGGACCAATCCGCACGCCGGTGCCCCCATCGCGGTGGTACATGAAGAGGCCAAAGGTCCCTGGCTCGGGTGGCCGCGACTTCGAAACGACGATGTATTGCCCGTCGGGAGTCCAGGCAGGCGACAGCATGATCTGCGGACGGTCGTTGGTGAGCGTATCCTTGCTGAGGGCGCGTGGATTCGATCCGTCGGCATCGGCTATCCAGAGATTCTCGACGCCCGTCCGATCGGTCAGGAAAGCGATGGTCTTGCCGTCGGGTGCATAGGTGGGCTGGCTCTCGAACGACAAGCCGCCCATGATCCGGGTTGCCTGCCCGCCCTCTATAGGGAGCGTGTAGAGATCGCCCAGGACCTCGAAGAGGATCGTGCGTCCGTCAGGCGATACATCGAGGGAGGCCCAGGTCGCCTCGTCCGTCGTGAACTCGATCGTCTCGCTCGTCTTCAGGACAAGCCCTTCTGGAGTGCGGTTTCCTGAGGTCTCCTGCTCCTGGCCGAGCATGGGGACGAATGCCGTGGCCGACACCGCCATGACGACCAGCAGCATGCGCGCAAACTTCATGGTTCCTCCTGGACTCAACGGATCATAGCGGTTCTTCGAGAAGGTTCTTCACGAAGGTTCTTCACGGAGGTTCTGCACGGGGGGTTCTGGGAACGTTCTTCACGACGGTTCTTCACCAGGGTTCTGCTCGAAGGTACCCGGACCGGGCGTGAGCGGTATCATTCGGCCACGATGGTCCTGAGACTCCTCCTCCTGCTCGCGCTCCTGGGCTGTAACTCCGCGGCGCAAAGCCGAGGACCGTTGGACCTCGCCAACGAAGCGGTTGCGCCAGGAGCCCAGCGCATCGCATATGCCTCCGGAGCCCTGCAGTTTGCCGAGCTGCGTCTCCCGACTACCCAGCCGCCGCATCCGGTCGCAATCGTGGTACACGGCGGGTGTTGGCTGGCAAAGCTCGGGAATATGGACGAGCGAGCCGTCGCGCTCGACAACATGCGGCCGCTGGCCGCCGCGCTGACTAACGCAGGGATCGCGACGTGGAACGTTGAATATCGCCGCTTGGGCAACGAGGGCGGCGGTTGGCCAGGGTCTTTCCTCGACGATTCCTCTTCAACAACCAATCTGTGGCGTACCTGTGGTCACTCAGTTGATGGGAGGGTCACCCGAGGAGCGACCTGATCGGTACCGCGACGGGTCGCCCGTAGAACTGTTGCCGACAGGCCTGTCCCAGGAGGTCTTCGCGGGACGAGTGTTCGCGAAGCTCGCCGGTCCGTACGAGGCGGCGGCCAAGCGCGTGGGGGATGAGGTGCGGACGACGGTCCTGGCGGACGCAGGCCACTTCGTATTCATCGAGCCAACGTCCGCGGTGTGGCCCGAGGTGCTCCAGAGCGTGCAACGGATGCTGCGTGGGCCTCGGTAATCGGCAATTGGCGAAGGAGAAACGATGACGTCGGTTCGGTTACTCGGGCTTGTGTCGTTCTTGTGCGCCTGGACCTTCGTTGGCGCCGCCACGCAAAAGCCAGCGCCCCCGCCCCCTCCCCTGTCGGCGAACGCGCTCGACTTCCTCGTCGGCAACTGGCAAGGGACGCTCACCTACCTCGATCAGCGTGACAACAAGTCGCGCAACACGATCAAAGCCACGCTCGATGTCACACGCGTCGGCGAAGAGTTGCGGTACCAACTCTCGTCCGTTGATCCGAACGGCGCCCCGACCGCAGGCGAGCCGACGATCGTGTCCGTTGGTCCGGCCGACACGGTGCGCTTCGGCAAGGAAGACTGGCGGGTCGTGTCCACGCGCCGCAGCCCCGGGCGGGGCAGCACGGAGATGCGGCTTGGACGTACCGGCACCGACAACGCCAAGCAGGCACGGATCGAACGGATCTACACGCGCGACGGCTCGACCCTGCGTGTTCGGACGGAAATTCTTCCGGAAGAACAGGGCCCCCGCATCATCCGGAACGAATACGTGTTGACGGCGACCGTCGGCGGCGCGAGTCTCGCGCGCTCGGTGACGGCAGTCGCAGGGCTCTCTGCGGAACGATTACGCGAAGCCACCGGCCTCCTCAACCAGTTCGTCGCCGAGGGAAAGATCGCCGGTGCCGTGGCTGCCGTCGCCCGAGACGGCAAGCTCGCATACCTCGAAGCAGTCGGCCTGCAGGATCTCGCGTCGCGTGTGCCGATGAGCGATCGGTCGCTGTTCAGGATCTACTCGATGACGAAGCCAGTTACGGCAGTCGCGGCCATGATGCTGTTCGAAGAGGGGCGCTTCCGGCTCGATGATCCGGTCTCGAAGTACATCCCCGAGTTCAGTCAGGTTCGGGTCGTCAGTGCTCCCGGCGCGGTTCCACGGCCGCCAACGCGCGGCATCACCATCGAGGATCTCCTGCTGCACACCTCAGGCCTCAGTCACCGAACATCTGAGCTGTATCGCACCGCGCAGGTTCGGTCGCGCGCGATGCCGATGACGAAGTTCATCGAGAACATCGTGCGAACGCCGCTGATGGAAGACCCCGGGACGCGATTCCGCTACAGCGAGGCAACGACCGTGCTCGGGCGTCTCGTGGAGGTCTGGTCGGGCAAGTCGTTCGACGCGTTCCTCGACGAACGAGTCTTCCGGCCGTTGAAGATGGTCGACACGGTCTTTACTGTCGGCGCAGATCGTCGCGCACGGCTCGCGACCGTTTACACGCCTGACCAGACGGGTGGTCTTGCGGCGACCGAGCTTGAAACGGTGCCGTTCACCGAGCGGCCGGCCCTGCTCGAAGGCGCCGTGGGGCTCGTCTCGACCGTGGCGGATTATCTCCGCTTCAGTCAGATGCTGCTCAACAGGGGCGAGCTCGATGGCGCACGCGTGTTGAAGCCAGAGACGGTCGAACGGATGACCGCGAACGGTCTGTCAGAGCCTGTCCTCAAAGCGCGCGGTGGTTCGATGGGCTGGGGACTTGCCAACGTCAACGTGGTCATGGAGCCTGCGTCGACCCTGTGGGGCGAGTACGGCTGGGATGGCACCGCGGGCACGATCTTCTGGAACGATCCGGCGAGGCGGATGGTCACCATTCTGATGACCCAGAGTTCGCCCGCCAATCCCGATGGCATTCGGCAGAAGTTCAAGGCGCTCGTTCAAGCCGCGATCCAATGACCCTTAGACTGTCCGCAGAGCGTCAACTCGCGACCTTCATCGCCAGGTTCGACCCAGCCGTCGCCGCCGTCGCTCGCGCGGCAGTTCGCAAGATGGCGCAACGCCTGCCGGGCGCGACGCAGATGGTCTACGACAACTACAATGCGCTGGCGATCGGCTTCGGGCCGTCCGAGAAGAGCTCCGAGGCAGTCTTTTCGATCGCGGTGTTCCCGCGCTGGGTCAGTCTGTTCTTCTTCGAGGGTGTCCAGCTCGCGGACCCGACCCGCCTTCTGCGAGGAAGCGGCCGACAGGTGCGTCACATCGTGCTGAAGTCGGCGGACGATCTCGATCAGCCGGCCGTGAAGGAACTAATGAAAGAGGCGCTGTCGATTGCCGACCCTCCGATTCCCGCGAAGAAGAAGGGCACGTTGATTATCAAGTCGGTGTCGGCACGCCAGCGGCCTCGTCGCTTGACGACGAAAGCACTCAAGCCTTGAAGGTGACCTTTCGATCGGCGTCAGGGCTTCGGCTTCTCCGCGACGACCATGAACCAGCGCTTCGCACTGTCCGGCTCTGGCCTTTCCGGCAGTGATCCCACATGCTCCGAAACGACGTTGAAACCCGCGGCTTTCAATTCCTGAGCAACGACGGTCTCGCTCACGCCGTGGCTGGGGTCTTCACCACGTTTACCGGGAGCTGCCGTGTCGCCCTTTCGCGGCGCAAAATCGATAACCGCGATGCGGCCCCCCGGCTTCAGCGCGCGAATGAAGCTCGCGTGCATCGCCGGCGGATCGCCAAAGTGATGGTAAACATTGCGCATGAAGATGGCGTCGCAACAGCCATCCGGCAGGTTGGCTCTGGTTTCGTGACCTTCGATGACCTGAACGTTGGAGGCGCCACTCTTTTCGACCGCCGCTCGGAGCCTCTGTACGCGCTCAGCTCCAAGTTCGCTGGTCAACACCCGGCCCGAGGCGCCCACGTGTTGGGCCAGCGCAATCGTCAGGTCCCCATTGCCGGCGCCAACCTCCGCCAGTACGCTTCCGGGCACCAAACCGAGGGCTTCGATGAGGCGCTTGGTGTCGGCGGCGTTCTCCTGGGCGCAGACGACGCCCCCGGCGAAGACGGCCCACGCGACCAGTGAGATGCTGAGAAGGCGACGCTGCGTCATGGCTGTATTTTAATGGCGTGGTAAACGACCTGCGCGCGGTCTTGAGCTGGATCGACGGCCGTCTGCGTTTCCGCTGGGCGCTGCTGGTCCCAATCTTGGGCGTGGCGGCCGTGCTCGAAGCCGTTGCCGCCATTGCCGTCTTCGGCCTCTTGCGCCTGGTCGTCGAACCGCACCGCGTCCGCGTCACGCCCATTGCGTCGCAGGTCTGGCAGGCGTGGCCCACCGACAACCCCACCGCCGTGCTGGCGGTGATCACCACTGGTGTGGCGCTGTTTTACGTGCTGCGAGGGCTCTACGTCTCCTGGGCCGAGTGGGTCAAGGAGTCGACGATTGCGGCGTCGACCACACGCGCCGCGGATCGACTGTTCTCGCGTTTCCTCGCCGCCGAGTATCCGTTCCATCTGAAGCGACGCTCTTCGCAGCTCATCCAGGAGATCGCGCGATCGACCGAGGTGGCCTATCAGTTGTTCCTCGCGTCGCTGTTGAACATCACGACAGAGGTCGCGACCATCGCCGCGCTCGCCGCCGTGCTCGTCCTGACCGCGCCTGCCCGAACGCTCATTGCCGTCGCCGTTGTCCTCGCGGTCGCTGCCATTCCACTGATCACGACCCGGCGCGTGTGGACCCGTGCCGGTGCGGAGCAGAAGGCGCTCGAGGAGCGGCAGCTGCACGTTCTGCAGCAGAGTCTGGGGGCTGTCAAGGAGGTGAAGATTGCGGGGCGCGAGGCGTTTTTCGAAGCTCGCCTGCGTTCGACACGCCGCGCACTGGCACGTGTCAAGCAGCGGCGTTCGATGTTTGCTCATGCGCTCAGGCTCGGGATCGAAACCGTCCTCATCGTGTCGATGCTCGGAATTGTGTTGCTCGTGACCATGCGCGGCGCATCCGGTAGCGACACCGTTGCCATCCTGGCCTTGTTTGCCTACGTTGGCTTCCGGGTCGTGCCATCGGTGAATCGAATCATGCTCAATGCGGGGTATGCCCGCGAGGCACGGGCCTTCATCTCTGGTGCAATCGCCAACTTCAACGCTTTGCGAGCGCCCGGGCCGCGCGCCGGCGTCCCCGAACCGGTCGTCGAGTTCACGCAGTCGTTGGCGTGCGATGACGTGACGTTCTCGTACGAGGATGGCGCACCACCGGCACTCAGCCACGTCAACATGACGGTGCGGATGGGTGAGTCGTTGGGGATTGTGGGCGAGACCGGGTCTGGAAAGTCGACGCTCGTCGATATCCTGCTCGGGCTCCTGAGGCCGACGAGCGGGCACGTGCTGGTCGATGGTTCCAATCTGGCGGGCCGAGAGCGAGGATGGCAGCGGCTCGTCGGCTACGTTCCCCAGGATCCCTACGTGCTCGACGATACCGTGCGCCGCAACATCGCGTTTGGGCTGACAGACTCATCGATCGATGAGCAGCGCCTGGCCAAGGCCGTGTCCCTGGCCCAACTCGACGAGGTCGTGCGCCAACTGCCGCAAGGACTCGACACGCCGCTCGGGGAGAATGGCACGCGGCTTTCCGGCGGGCAACGGCAGCGAGTCGCCATTGCGCGCGCTCTCTATGCCAATCCGCCGGTGCTGGTGTTCGACGAAGCGACTGCGGCACTCGACAATCAAACCGAGCGTGAGGTGACTTCGGCGATTGCATCACTCCATGGCACACGCACCTTGATCGTGATTGCCCATCGCCTCTCGACCGTCGAGAACTGCGACCGCCTGATCCTGCTGCAACAAGGTCGCGTCGCCGCGACCGGCACCTACAACGAGCTGCTTGGAAATCCGGTGTTCAGGACCATGGCCCCAACGCGGTAGAGCAAAGACAACACGAAGCACACGAAGAGCACGAAGAACACGAAGAATATGAAGGATCTTACTCGCGGAACGCCGCGACCACTTCCTGTACTTCTGTCACAAAGCGCTCGGTGCTGAATCGCTTTCCTCTCTCGCGCAAGGTGTCTCGCAAGCGTCGCTGTTCGTCTGAGTTGCCGAGCACTCGCACGATCTGATCGATCGCCTGCTCGTCGGACCCGAACACGAGCCGTGGATCGTTTCCGACAATCTCCACCTGTCCGCCACCGTTCGGGACCCAGACGACCATGCCGGCCCGAACCATCTCCGCTGGCGCCATGCCGAAATGCTCTTCACGCATGCCGTGGATGCCGTAGCGCGTTCGCGCCATCAGGCTGTTCACGGCGTCGCGCGAAAGGTCATGTCGAAACTCAACCCACGGTCCGGCCTCTGCTGCCAGGCGTCGAAGCTTCTCGTAGTAGCGCCGCACGTGCCGATCCCACGTTCCGAGGATCGTCAGCGTGACATCCGGGTTGGATTCTCGAACTTTGGCCAGGATACGGATGAGGCGTTCGTACTCCTTTTCAGGCGAGATTCGCCCGATCGCGAGAAAGGCCGTCCGCCGCTGGTTCCATGGGGCTTCACCCTCGAGACCGACGACGGGTGGATACAGGGTTCGAGCGGTGATGCCAAGCGACTGCCGCAAGAGGCCAGCCGTCCAGTCCGAGTTGGCGAGCGTCACGTTTGACTTCATCCGCTCGACCGAGAAGTCGGCAAGGCGATCCGCGATTGAGTAGTAAGCGGAGAGCACCCACTCCGGATGGTGATACCAACGCAGGTCCACGGCCGGCCGCGGCCGGAGGTAGCTCGGATAATGGACATATTGAATGCCACGACGCCCGTAATCGGTTTCGTTGTGCACTCCCACGAGCACGTCGAATCGATCGATCAGGCGCCGGGTAAATCGCATCAGCAAGCCGGAGCGAATCAGCGCCGCCGGGACAGGGAGGTGATCCGGGACGTACAGACCACTGCCGTGGAACCACGATCGAGTCGAAGTCCGATGGACGAAGCGCCGTTCCAAAGAACTGATTGATCGAGTCCACGTCGACGGGACGCCACGAGAGAACGGTGACGTGATGGTTACCCGCCAATGCCTGCAGCATCCACGCTGCGACGCCATTGCCGCCACCCGGCGGCTGCAGCGACGGCTGCACCAGCAAGACACGCCGCATATCAGTCGAATCGCGCGGTCATGAAGGCAACAAGTGATAGCACGAGCGTGACACCGTACAACACCAGCACCGTGTTCCGAGTCGACCATCCCAGGGCGACCAGGCGATGGTGAATGTGCTGCCGATCCGGCTCCGTGATTTGCCAGAGCACTCCGACGAGAGCGCTTCTGCCCAGTGAGGACGGGCGCCGTGTGCGGCGAACCAGGGCGCTCAGCGTGTCGGCCAATGGCAGCGCGAAGATCAGGATCGGCACGCCCGCGGCCAGGGCCGTGGCCCCCTTCTGCCACCCGGTAATCGCCGTCGTCGCCAACACGAAGCCGAAGACCAGGCTGCCCCCGTCGCCGAGGAAAATGGAGGCGGGCGCGAAGTTGAAGGCGAGAAAGCCGAGCGCCGCCCCTACTAGAGCGCAGAGCAGCATCGCTTCGGCGACGTGTCCGCGGCCGACGAGGATTGCGGCGCAGGTCGCTCCGGCGATGACAGCGATTCCGGCCGCCAGACCGTCTATACCGTCAATCAGGTTGAAGGCATTGGTCAGTCCGACAATCCAGGCGAGCGTAACTGGCCAGCTCAACACGCCAAGCTGCCAAGTGTGCCCGACGACCGTCAAACGTTCGATGAGTAACCCCGACGTCATGACCAGCAGGGCTGCAGCTATCTGCACGACGATCTTGAGCCGCGCCCGGACCGGCCGGAAGTCGTCGATGAGGCCCACCGCGAAGACCAGGAGGGTTCCGAGAAGGATCGACGTCAAAGGCGCAAACGGCGGCGTCACGACGCCGAGCCTGGAGCCAGCCAGGATCAGAGGGCTCAAGGCCGCAGCCGCCGCCAGGACGATCGCGACGCCACCCACTCGAGGAACGGACGTCGAATGAACCTTCCGTCCGCCTGGCGCGTCTACAAGCCCGAGCGCCTCGGACGTTCGTGTCACGACAGGTGTCAGCAGCAGGGCGAAGACGCTGCCGGCGAGGATCAGGGCTAGATAAACGGTCATGCGAACTGCAGTCGTCGTGCTCGGAGATCTCGGACGCAGTCCCCGAATGCAGTACCACGCGCTTGCGCTCGCCGTCAACGGAAGCGAGGTGGACCTCGTGGGGCTCGAGGGGGCGCCCCTTCACGCGGCGCTCACCAGGGAATCGCGCGTGAGGTCCCATCGCCTTGGCGATCGGGCGTTTGCGTCGCGCCATTCTCATGGTCCACGACGGTTCGTCTGGATGTCGGCCGCGCGCGCGTCGATGCAGGCCAGCCGGCTGCTCGCCACGCTGATGCGGTTGCCCAAACCCGACGTCATTCTGGTTCAGAACCCGCCATCGACGCCCACGCTCGCGGTGTCGTGGCTGGTTTCGCGGATGCGGGGCGCGCGGCTCGTGGTCGATTGGCACAACCTGTCGCACACGATCCTCGCGGTGCCACTGGGCGAGCATCATCGGGCGGTTCGTGCCTTGGCCCGCAGCGAGCGTCGCTGGGGACGGCGTGCGGATGGCCATCTCGCCGTTTCCAAGGCGCTGGCTGACTGGCTGCACCGCGAGTGGAAGATCAACGCCACCGTGCTTTCCGATCGCCCGCCCTCGTTTCTCGCGAAATCTCCGCTCGAAGTCAGCAACGAGTTGTGGCAGCGGCTGGCTCACGATCATCATCTCGGCCCGCGCCGCATCCCCCTCGTCGTGTGCCCTACAAGTTGGACTCCCGACGAGGACTTCGACCTGCTGCTCGAAGCACTCGAGCGTGCCGAGCGGGCGAGAGTCGCGGCGCACGGCGCGAGCGATGGGCAATCGCCCGACCTCGCGGTGCTGCTGACAGGCCGGGGACAGCTGAAGACCGACTTCGAGCGACGACTCAGTCGACGGAACTTCAAACGCCTTGCCGTCCGCACGGCCTGGTTCGAACCCAACGATTACCCCGTGCTCGTCGGCATGGCCGATGCCGGCCTGTGCCTGCACCAGTCGTCGTCTGGTCTCGACCTGCCGATGAAGCTGTCCGACTTTCGAGGCGTCGGGGTGCCTGTTTGCGCGTATGACTACGCACCCGTGCTGAGTGAGGCCATTACGCCGGGGCGAGAAGGGGTGACCTTTCGAGATCCCGGGGAGCTCTCGGCGGTCCTGCTCGCGCTCGCCGCCGCCGACCTGAGCGCGGTGCCCAAGTTCGCTGCGTCACGCGCCTGGTTGGCCGCCCATCCGGCCGAACGATGGGACGAACACTGGCTTCGGGTGCAGGGGGTGATTACTGGACGCTGATATCGGGTGATTGTGTGATTGGTTGATTGGGTGATTGCATTGGGTGATTTGGTGATTGGGTGATTGACGAATGGGTGATTGAGAGATTGACGATTGAATGATTGGGCGATTGGACGATCGGACGATTGGACGATTGGGGTGGTGGCCTTGATGCGGAGCACCCGATTTGAGCAACGTGCACAAAGTTGCTCAGCAGCAGCTCTCATCACCCAATCACCAAATCCAATCACCAAATCCTGCAATCACCCAATGCAATCGCGCAATCACCCAATCACCCAATCGATCAATGAAGTACCCGCGAGGGGTCGATCCGCGCGGCGCGAGCCGCGGGAATGACTCCAGCGAGCACCGCCACGATCAGCATCAGCACCACCACCGCTCCCAGCGCGATCGGATCCCGTGCGCTGACTTCAAACAGTTGGCCCTGGAGCAGTCGGCCGGTCAGCAGCGCTGCGAACAGCCCGACGATCAGCCCAAATGTCACCGGCTTGAGGCCATGGACCGCGACCTGGCGGACAACGTCGCCGGCTGACGCGCCCAGCGCCATGCGAAGACCGATTTCTTTGGTGCGCTGGGCAACGAGCCACGCGATCACGCTGTAGATTCCCAGACCAGCCAGGACCAGTCCGGTGATCCCCAGCACCGTCATCAACATCATGTTGAACGTCGCTTGCGCCACGGTCTGCCGAAGCCCTTCGTCCATCGTTCGAATGGCGTAAACCGGCAGCGTCGGATCGAGATCGCGGACGGCTTGACGGAGTCCGCCAGTGAGCCCCGACGGATCGCCGCCAGAACTCCGAGCCATCACGTTCATCGTGCGACCGATCCACGTCCACGCCACGTCGGGAATCTGCATGATGGGCAGATAGAACTCCGGACGCGGCGGTTGCGCCGGACCGCGAGATCGCACATCAGCGACGACACCCACGACGGTTTTCCACATCGGACCGTCGGGCCCGCTCTCGCAGCACGTGATTCGCTTGCCGATCGGGTCCTGTCCTTCGAATGCTTCGCGGGCGAGCGTTTCGTTGATCACCATGACCAGCGGGGCGGCGCGGACGTCCTGCGGTGTGAACGCCCTTCCGGCCTTCAACGGGATACGGAGCGCGCGGAAGTAGTCGGGCGTCACGAAGTGCGATTGGCTATTGATGATGCTCGACATGTCGAGCGGCCGTCCTTCGGGGATCAAACCATTCGAACCTCCGCTCCCGAGCAACGGAGGTTGCGAGTCGAGGGCAGCGACTTCGACGCCGGGCGCCGCCGACAACCGCTCGAGGATGGTCATGAACGCCGTGCGCGCCTGGACCGGGCTGGCATACTGCGCGGCCGGCAGCGCAACCCGCGCGCTGAGCACTCCCGACGTATCGAATCCAATCGGCACTGCCTGAAGATTGATGCCGCTTCGGACGAGCAGTGCGGCGCCGGCCAGCACGATCAGCACGAGCGCTGCCTGAGATGCGATGAGCGTTTGGCGGACCCACGGTCGCACCGTTCCGCTCGTGGCGCCTTTGCCATCGCCGAGCTCGTCGCGGAGCTCGCGCCCGCGCACGGTCTGCAGCGCGGGTAGCAGTCCGACGAGTGCCGCGCTTCCCAGCACCATTCCAATGGCAGCAAGGACGACCGTGAGATCGAGCGTCGCGGTTTCCAGGCGGGGAACACCTGGCGGGGCGTTCGCCACCAGGATCGGTAACAGCCACGAGGCGAGGAGCACACCGGCGATGCCGCCGATGCCGGCGAGCACCAGGCTTTCGGTCAGCACCTGGCGAACGATGCGGGCGCGACCGGCACCGATGGCCGCGCGAATGGCCAGCTCGCGTGATCGCGCCGCGAGCCGCGCCAACAGCAGGTTGGCGACATTGGCGCACGCGATGAGCAGAACCAGCGCAACCGCCGCCAGCAGCACAAAGAGTCGTGTCCGGAAGTCGCCGATCACGAAATCCGACAACACCTGCGCCGCGATCTCGCGCTCGACGTTGAACTTTGGATGGTCTCGCGAGAGATTTCGGCCGACTCGGGCGAGCTCTTCGTTGACCTGCGCGAGAGTCACGTCGGCGCGGCGCCGCCCGAACAGGTCCAGAAAGTGCTCGTCATACATCGCCAGGCGCTCGGCCGTGAACGCCGCGGGGACTAGAAGCTCTGCCGTATCGGCGAACGCGTCGAATGAGGGAGGCATGATCCCAATGACCTGGTAGGGAAGCCCGTTCAATCGAATCGACCGGCCCACAATGTTCGGATCGCCGCCGAAGCGTCGCTCCCAGAACTGTGACGTCAAGACGACCACTTGCTCTCGGCCTGGCACATCCTCGGTCTCTTGATAGAACCGGCCATGCAACGGCGGCACACCGAACACATCGTCGAAGTTGGCAGTCGTGCGCATCCCTAGGATTCGCTCGGGCGTGCCCTCGTCTGACAGGTTGAAGCTGCCGTAAAAGCCAGCCGCGAGCTGATCCAACGTCGTGACCTGGTTCCGGATGTAGTTGTAGTTCCCTCCGGACACGCTGCCCCTCTGGCCACGCCAGTTGGTGTAGACCAGAAGGACACGCTCCGGTTGATCGAACGGGTAGGGGCGCAGGACGACGGCGTTCACGACGCTGAAGATGGCTGTCGTGGCGCCGATTCCGAGCGCCAGCGTGAGCACCGCTGCTGCGGTAAAGCCGGGATGAAGCCGGCACTGACGCAACGCAAAGACGACGTCCTGCCTCAGTTCGTCAAACCATTCGCGTCGAGCAATGGCCCGATCGCGCCGGTGGCCGATCGAGGTAAGTTGCGAGTGCATGCGATCGACGTTACCAAAGCGGCGGACGGCCTCCCGATGCGCGGTGTCGGAATCCATCCCGCGATCAATGAGCTCCTGGGTCCGCAGATCGATGTGATGCGCGAGCTCGTCGCGGACCTCGACCTCAACCGGAACGCGCCAGAGCAGCGAGCGTAATCGTTGCCGGATCTTCATGACGTGACCAGAACCTTATTGACGGCTTGTGCGAAGGTTGCCCACGCCTCGGTGTCGCTGGCCAACTGTTGACGTCCTTTGCGGGTCAGGCGGTAGAACTTGGCGCGGCGGCCGAGCTCGGAAATGCCCCACTCCGCATCGATCCACCCACGTTTTTCCATGCGATAGAGGGCGGGATACAACGAGCCCTCTTCGACGGACAGGGCCTGATCGGTGACGTCCTCGATCCACCGGGCGACGCCATAGCCGTGCATGGCGCCCCGCGTGAGCGTCTTCAGGATGAGCGATTCGAGTGTTCCGGGCAGGAAATCGGCCGGGTTTCGCGGCATGGTCGTGAGCCCTCCGGTTGATGAGATACCTCGACCATCAATACCTAGAGAATCTTGGTAATAGGACGGCAGGCGCGCGAAAAAGGTTCGATCGACCCGTCGGCTACAATGCCGGACCTGTGTCGCCTCTACCTATCACCACGGTTGCAGAGCGCCTGGGCATACCCGAGAGCGTCCTCGAACCGTATGGAAAGTTTACGGCCAAGATTCGCCTCGACCTGTTCGATCACTTCGAGAAGCCACGTGGCAAGCTCGTGCTGATCACCGCCATCACGCCGACCACCAGCGGTGAAGGGAAGACCGTCACAACCATTGGGCTGACCCAGGGACTCGTGAAACGTGGACACACGGCCGTGGCCGCGCTGCGTGAGCCTTCCCTCGGACCCGTGTTCGGTCAGAAGGGCGGCGCAACTGGCGGAGGTAAGGCGTCACTGCACCCACTCGACAAAATCAATTTGCACTTCAACGGCGACTTCCACGCCATCACGTCGGCCCACAACCTTCTCGCGGCGCTCATCGACACGAACTTCCATTTCGGCAACGAGCTCGGTCTCGACCCGAAGGAAATACTGTGGCCACGGGCCATGGACATGAACGATCGCTCCCTGCGCCAGATTGCGACCGGGCTTGGTGGCCGGACTAACGGCCCTGCGCGCGAGACTGGATTCGTGATTACGGCGGCCTCGGAGATCATGGCGATTCTGGCGCTGTCCGAGAGTCGGTCCGACCTCCGTCGCCGATTGGGCGAGATTGTCATTGGATTCACGACCGCAGGCAAGGCAGTGCGCGCAGCGGACCTGAAAGCGGTCGGGCCGATGATGGTCCTGCTCAACGATGCGTTGTTGCCCAATCTGGTGCAGACCACCGAGGGCGCACCGGCGATCGTTCACTGCGGCCCGTTCGCCAACATCGCTCACGGCACCAGCAGCGTGCTCGCTCAACGCATGGGACTTCACCTGGCCGACTTCGTCGTCAACGAAACCGGGTTTGCTGCGGACCTGGGGGCCGAGAAGTTCTTCGATATCGTGATGCCCATGAGCGGTCACGTCCCGTCGGTGGCCGTGGTGATCGTGACACTGAAAGCCTTGCGGGCCCAGGGCGGATCGGTCGACGGCACGGGTCCTGTCGAGCGCGGCTTTCCCAACTTGCAGCGTCACCTCGCCAACATTGGCCGCTGGGGTGTTCCTGCAGTCGTTGCGCTCAATCGCTTCCCGAGTGACTCTGCGGAAGACCTCGAGCGCGTGCGAGCTTACTGTCTCTCGCTCGGTGTAGAGGCGGCGGTTTCCGAAGGCTATGCGAAGGGCGGTGATGGGATGACCGATCTTGCCGACCGGGTCGTCACTGCCGCCTCAGCGTCCAACCCCAAAGAGGTGAAGCCCCTTTACGATGTCGCTCTGCCGCTTGAAAACAAGATCCTCGAAATCGCAACGAAGGTGTACGGCGCCGAAGGAGTCTCGATCAAACCAGCGGCGAAAACCAGGCTTCGGCAGTTCGACGACCTCTGCTACGGCAAGCTCCCAGTGTGCATTGCGAAGACTCAGTATTCGTTTAGCGATGATCCAAAGGTGATGGGCGCTCCGTCGGGCTGGACCCTCAATATTACCGACGCCTCGCTGTCGGCTGGCGCGGGGTTCGTGGTCGCGATTGCCGGCAGCATGATGCTGATGCCGGGCCTCGGGAAGACGCCCCAGGCGCAGAAGCTGGACGTGGACGATGACGGGAACGTGAAGGGCATGGAGTACTGACGGTTAGTTACAAGTTACAAGTTGCAAGTTCAAAGTTGAGTTCTGAGTTTTGAAGTTGATGACGCGCTGCGGCGCCGAAAGGCGCCGCAGTTTGTAACTTGTAACTTGTAACTTGTAACTCCCCACCGTGGTATGTCGAATCCGCGCGGACTCGATCGTCATACCGTTGAAGCGCGCCTGACGCGCTCACCATACGAGGTCTCACATGCCCAACTACGTTTTGTTGCTGCACGAATCCAGCTCGTTCCCGCACGACATGAGCCCCGCCGACATGCAGGCGATCATCCAGCGTTACATCGCGTGGCGACAGCGGGTCCAGAGTGGCGGACGGAAGGTGGAAGGACACAAACTCGTGGACGGTCAGGGCCGCACGATGCGAGGCAAGCCTGGGTCGTCGACCGTGACCGACGGTCCGTACGCCGAAGCGCGAGAGGTGATTGGCGGATTGTTCGTGCTCGAAGCGAAGAACTATGACGAGGTGGTGGCACTCTGTCGAGATTGCCCGCATCTCGATTTTGGCAGCATCGAGATTCGAGAGGTCGAGCCAACGGGTTAGGCGGCAGGTCCCCATGTCGATCGATTCCCTCATCGAGCACCTCTTTCGTCAGCAGGCATCACAGATGGTTGCGACGCTGACCCGCGCGCTTGGGGGCGGTCAACTCGCACTCGCCGAAGAAGCGGTTCAGGACGCCATGGTGACGGCCCTTCAGCAGTGGCCCTTTCGCGGCGTTCCGGACGACCCGGCCGCCTGGCTGTTTCGAGTGGCCCGCAATCGCGCCTTGGACCGCTTGCGCCATCAGCGAGTGGTTGACGACAAGTTGGCGGTGATCCGCGAGTCGTACGAAGGCCGGCCAGTGTCGTCTCCGGCGGAGGTTGTGCTCACGGGCGAGATTCCGGCGCTCGACGATGACCAGCTCGGCATGATGTTCTTGACGTGCCATCCTGCGCTTCCGCGCGAGTCCCGCGTGGCACTGACACTCAAGATCGTCGGTGGGTTTGGCGTGGGTGAGATCGCGCGCGCCTTTCTCGTCAACGAAACAGCGATTCAGCAACGACTGGTTCGAGCCAAACGGATGCTACGTGAGCTCGACGTACCGTTTGGTCCACCCAGCACCGAAGAATTGACCGCCCGACTCGACTCGGTGCTTGAAGGCTTGTACCTGATGTTCAACGAGGGGTACGCCGCGACGGTTGGCGACGGGCTGCTCCGGGAAGACATCGCCAGCGAAGCGGTCCGACTGACGGTCCTGGTCACGAGCCATCCAGTGACGTCGACTCCGTGCGCTTGGGCGCTCCGCGCGCTGCTGCTGCTGCACATGGCGCGATTCGGCTCGCGCGTCAGTTCCGAGGGCGATCTCTTTCTGCTCCGCGATCAAGATCGAACGAAATGGGATGGTTCGATGGTACGCGAGGGTTTGCACGCGCTCGATCGGGCCGCGTCGGGCGCTGGCATTTCCCGATACCACTTGGAGGCTGAGATTGCGGCTTGTCACGCCGTGGCGCAGAGCTGGCCCGAGACTGACTGGCCGCGAATCCTGGAGTGCTACACAGCGCTCTTGACGCTGACGGGCTCACCGATTGTGCGACTCAACGCCGCGATTGCGCGTTCGCAGGTTGACGGGCCACGCGCGGCGATCGCAGAAATCGAGCACATCGTCGCCGATCCCGCACTCGCCACGTATCATCTGCTGCCGGCGGTCCTCGCCGAGCTGTGGCGGGAAGCCGGTGAGACCGATCGCGCGGCCGCCTACTACCGCGACGCGCTCGCCCTGGTGCGATCGGCGCCCGAACGCCGGTTTCTGGCGACTCAGCTCGAGGACTTGGGGAACGCTGCGGCCGCTCCTGATTGACTCGCTCGGCTAAACCGTCTCGGTCTCGCCCGCGTCGCTCCGCATCAATCGCTCTTGGGCCCCGGGCCTATACAGCGTTTCCTTCGTCACCGAGCCATCGAGCTGGATGATGCGCGCAATAGCGCCCGTCCATCCGGTCTGGTGGCTGGCGCCGATGCCGGCCCCGTTGTCGCCGTGGAAGTACTCGTAGAACAGGATGTGGTCACGCCAGTGCGGATCGGTCTGGAACTTCTCGGTGCCGCCATAGACTGGCCGCCGTCCGGCGCTATCGCGCAGGAACGTGCCAGTCAGCCTTTCGGCTAATTCGTGCGCCACGTCGAACAGCGGCATCTGCCTGCCGGAGCCGGTCGGGCACTCGACGGTGAACGCGTCGCCGTAATAGGCGGCCAGGCGCAGGAGAGACGAATAAAGCATCAGGTTGACGGGCATCCACACGGGCCCCCGCCAGTTTGAGTTGCCGCCGAACATGCCGCTGTCCGAGTCGCCGGGCAGATACGAGACTCGGAACTCCTGGCCGCGGTGATGGAACACATACGGATGCTCCAGGTGGTAGCGCGACAACGCCCGGATGCCGTGCGGGCCGAAGAACTCCTGCTCGTCGAGCATCCGCGCCAGGATGCGGCGCAGCTTCGTCTCGTTCACCGTCGAGATCAGGCGGCGGCCAGCGACGCCGGGCGTCGCCGGCATGTGAAGGTTCGCCGCCAGTTCCGGGTTGCGCTGGAGGAACAGCCTGGCGTTCTTGGTGAACGTGGGCAGCCGCTCGAGGATGTCTTCTTCGAAGACCGAGACCGCTGCCAGCGGCAGCAAGCCGACCATGGATCGGACCTTCAGCCGCGTGGCGGATCCGTCGGGCAGACGCAGCACGTCGTAGAAGAATCCGTCTTCCTCGTCCCACATCGCATCGTGGTTCTCGCCGACTCGGTCCATCGCCGAGGCGATCCACATCGTGTGCTCGAAGAACTTGGTGACGAATTCCTCGTAGGCGGAGTTGTACAACGACAGCTCGATCGCGATGCGCATCATTTGCTGACTGAAGAATGCCATCCAGGCTGTGCCATCGGCCTGCTCCAGGCTCCCGCCGGTGGGGAGCGGGGCGCTCCTGTCGAACACGCCGATGTTGTCGAGTCCGAGAAAGCCCCCCTCGAACACGTTGTTGCCGTACCGGTCTTTCCGATTGACCCACCACGTGAAGTTCACGAGGAGCTTCGCAAAGGCATATGCCAGGAACGCGTAGTCGCCCTTCCCCTGGTTGGCCTCCTTGTCGTGCAGATAGACCTGCATCGTGGCAAAGGCGTGCACGGGGGGATTGACATCGCTGAAATTCCATTCGTAGGCTGGCATCTGCCCGTTCGGATGGAGATAGTCGTTCCGCAGCATGAGGTCCAACTGCGTCTTGACGAAATCCGGATCGACCATGGCGAGGGGCAACATGTGGAAGGCGAGATCCCAGGCGGCATACCACGGGTACTCCCACTTGTCGGGCATGGAGATGATGTCGTCGTTCAGCATGTGGAACCAATCCGCGTTGCGCACGCGTTGGCGGAGCGCGGGCGGTGAGCCGGGGCCCACGTGATGTTCCTTCAGCCAGGTGGCGAGGTCGTAATGGAAGTACTGCTTGGTCCAGAGCATGCCGGCCAGCGCCTGACGCATCACCCGCGCGCGATCCGGGTCGGCTCTCACCGCGGGCGGGGTAATGCCGTGATAGAAGTCGTCAGCCTCTCGCAGACGTTCGCCGAGGACGTCATCGAACTGCTCAAACGGTCTGCCCACCTGTCCGGGAGCGGCCCGCGTCAACCGTAGTCGCACCGTTCGCGTGTCACCTGCGCCGACCGTGATCGGATATTGAGCTGATGCTTTGGTCCCGCGGCCGGCAGGGTTGACCGCATCCACTTTTCCGTGCACCAGGCAGTCGTTTATGCCGTCCTTGACGTATGGCGAGGCGTTACGACCTCCAAAGAGCCGTTCGTTGTTCGTCTCGTTCTCGGTGAACAACAGCGCTGGCTCGCCCTCACAGTAGAGGTAATAGTCTTGGAGCGTCTCCTGGAACAGCGCATCAGCATGATGCGCGGCAATCACGCCAGCGTCAGGATGCTCCCGCCGCTCGAGCATGGGTCTGGGGCCACCGGCTGCCCACGACCAGGTGTTGCGAAACCAGAGCGTCGGCAGCACGTGCACGGCCGCCGCCTCGGGTCCGCGATTCGACACGCTGATTTTGATCAGCAGGTCTTCCGGACCAGCCTTGGCGTACTCGACGAACACGTCGAAGTAGCGGTCTCCATCGAAAATGCCCGTGTCGAGCAGCTCGTACTCCAGAGCCTGTCTGTCACGCCGTCTGTTGGTTTCAATCAGGTCCCCATACGGGTAGGCAGCCTGCGGGTACTTGTAGAGGTACTTCATGTACGAGTGCGTCGGCGTGCTGTCGAGGTAAAAGTAATACTCCTTGACGTCCTCGCCGTGATTGCCCTCGCTGTTGGTCAGCCCGAAGAGCCGCTCCTTCAAGATCGGATCCCGGCCGTTCCACAGCCCGATCGCGAAGCACAGCACCTGGTGGCTGTCGGACACGCCGGCGAGACCATCCTCGCCCCATCGGTAAGCGCGCGACCGGGCCTGTTCATGGGTAAAGTAGTCCCACGCATTGCCGTTTTCGCTGTAGTCCTCTCGGACAGTGCCCCACTGTCTCTCGCTCAGATAGGGACCCCATTTCTTCCAATCCGCAGAGCCGTTCCGCGTCTCTTTCAGCCTGGCTTGCTCGGCGCCGGGGTTCAGCTTCTTCGTCATCGTTCGCTCCTTCACGATTCCTCGCGCGCCACAATCCTACGTTCAAACCCACCTGAGTACGCAGACCTGAGGTTCCCGGCTATACGCCTATAATTCACGGGACGCGTGGAATACCTCATCAAGCACTATCCGGTTGAAACCGGCGCCCTCGAGATTCAATACATCGAAGAGTTTTTCGGCGAGTTCCCACGTCGAAAGACCGCCGCCGAGGTCATCGATCGACTCAGTGGCCGCGAATCGCTGGTGCTGATGGCCGAGGCGCCGCTGCCAGACGACCCCGGCATCCGGGTGCCCGTCTGGTACAAGGTCGTCCACGAACTGTTCGCAAGCGAGTCCATTCCCAAACTGCGTGACCTCGTCGATCGATTGAAAGGCACCATTCGCTTTGATGGCCGGCGTGTGCTCTATTCATGGCTTGGCGCCACGCGCCGGGATTGGCGAGGGCAAGGACACTTTCGCGCCCTCACCGAAGAGTCCGAAGTGTGGGCTGTGGGGCGCGGCTTCCACGAAGTCGTCGCCAAGACGAAAAACCGCTATTACGGCATGCGGAGCACGCTGACCCAGCTGAAGTTCGATGTCGTCAAATACGAGCGCCATCCCGGGGACAACGCGGAGTCGAAGGTCTACTTGAGCAAGCTCCTGTCGGCCGAGATGGTGGCGAAGCATCGCAGCCTCCGTTCGGTCGTTCAAGTCGATAGCAAGGACTAGAGTGCCGGATGGCGCTTGTGCCAGTCGGTGCCCGATTCGAAGACGGCTGCCGCGCGCAGGATCGTTGCCTCGTCCCACAGCTTCCCGGTCAGCATCACCCCAATCGGCAGGTCATCGACAAAACCGGCCGGCATCACGACGGCTGGATGACCCGTGAGGTTGGTCATCGTCACGCTGTCGCTTTGCGACGGCGCCAGCAGAATATCGACGGTCTCGAATAGGGCGTTCATTCGCTGGAGCAGCAGCGTTCGGACCCGTTGCGCTCTGATGTACTCGACTGCAGGAATGAAGCGCGACGCGCGAAGCTGGTTGGCGCGGCCGTTGGGCCCCTTGTCAGCCAGGTCGTTGATCGCTCCCGTCCGTACCAGCTCATCGAACATCGCCCCTGCCTCGGCGTTCAGAATGCCGTAGATGGCTGACGCTGGCAGCTCGGGATACTTCACCGGCACGAGCGTTGCTCCCGCCTTGCGATACAGGTCCATGGCCGCTTCATATAACGGTCGTCGGGCGGCTGCCGTCTGACGCTCGTCGCTGTCGCTGCCGTGGATTTCGCTCGCGACGAAGCCAATGCGCAGGCCCCGCACGTCTCGCGAGGTACTCGATCTGAAGGGCACGTCGGCAACGGTCTCGTCCTTGCCATCGGGCCCATGGAGCGCTTCGAGCACGAGGCCCGCGTCAACGACGGACCGTGTCAGCGGCCCGACTTTGTCCAGCGTCCAGCGCAGCGTCATGCAGCCGTGTCGACTGATCCGGCCGTAGGTTGGGCGCAACCCGACGACGCCACACGCACTGGCAGGCGAAACGATGGAGCCGCCCGTCTCGGTGCCGATGGCGAATCCAACCAAACCAGCCGAGGTCGCAGAGGCTGGCCCCGCGGATGATCCGTTTGATCCTCGTTCGGGATTCCATGGATTGCGAGTCCGGGCGCGGAACCACAAATCGCCGATCGCCAACTCGCCAGTTGAGAGCTTGACAACGAGCACGGCGCCCGCCTCACGCATTCGCGTCACCGCCGTCGCATCGTAGTCGAAGACCTGGTTCGCGTATGGTTTGGCGCCCCATGTGGTCAGAACACCCTTCGCTGCAAACAAGTCCTTGATGCCGTACGGAATTCCGTGCAGGGGGCCACGATACCTGCCGGCGCGAATCTCGGCATCGGCCTCGGCCGCCTGCGCGAGCGCGAGTTCCTCGGTCAGCGTCACCACGCAGTGCAACGTGGAATCGTGACGCTTCAATCGCTCCAGGTACATCGTCGTCAGTTCGGTCGACGAGATCCGACGCGAGGCGATTAGCGAGGCAATCGTGGCGACCGACTCGAACGCGAGGTCCCCGATTGATACTGGCCGGGAGCGAGCGTGCCGTGGGGCCACCGGAGTCGCAGCGCGCACGCCACCGGGTCGCGACTGACCGTTTCCATTTGGTCGGGGCGGGCGAAAACTGAAGGCCGGCTCGGTTTCCGCTGGGATGTTCACCCGACGAATCAACTCATAGTTCTCGCGATTGCGCACGACCAGCGGACGCGCGCTCTCGCGCTCGGCCGGCGGCAACCCCAAGCCAACCAGCTCCTGCGCCACACCCAGCGCATCGCTCGTGACGACGTCGGGCGCCTGGACCGATTGATCGGCGGGCAGCAACGGTGCAGCAGCGCTACCGGCGACTGCGGTACCCGCGACGAAAGCGGTTGGGAGCGACTTGAGAAACGATCGGCGAGACTTCGACACACGTGGGCGGTCAGACATGCCCCCCAAGTATATGAGCGCGCCAATGGCGCGCTCAACGGATGGCAGGATTCAGCGGACCGCGCTCGCGCTACCCAGGACAGCGCCGAGTACCCTTCGCAAGCCATCACGAAGTGCGTTTGCCTGCTGCGTCGTCGGTCTCACGCCATCGAGGACGAGGAGCCCGGTGGCGGCCTTCTCGCGGACTTGCGCATCGGAATCGCTGAGTGCCCGATCGAGCGCGACTCGTGCACGAGGATCACCGGACGTCCCGAGCGCGATCACGACTTTCTCCCGCACCTGCGAGTCAGGGTCGTCGAGCGCCTTCAGCAGCGCATCGGTTACCCGCGTGTCGTGGCGCAGCGCCAGGCCGATCGCCGCCTTCTCGCGGACTTGCGCATCGGGATCCGAGAGCGCGCCGAGAAGGCTCGGAATGACCGCTGGCGTAGACATCAGTGCGAGCGCCAGCGCTGCCTTCTCGCGCACATCCTGGCTTGAATCCGCGAGCGCTCGATCCAGCGCCTTGATGGAGTTGTCGGCGTTCGATGCCGCGATTCGCATCACGGCGTTTTCGCGAATCTGAGGATCAGGAGACGTCTCGAGCGTCGTCGCAGCGGAGTGAGCCGTCTTACGCGCTTCCATGCGTTCGGCCGGTGTCGGAACGTCCTGCTCGACCAGCCACCTCGAGCGCGGCAGGGCAGCCGCCGAAGCCGTCGGTGTCGTTGGTCGTGCCGGCGTGGCGCCGACGAGCGCGATTGCCGCGATGCTGAGTCCCAGCGTCACGACCCAGCGAGTCCAGTAGGCTGGCGTGCGGTCACGCGTGGAGAGTACGGCGATCAGGCGACCCTCCAATTCAGTCGGCCGCGACATCGCCAGGGCCGCCGCTGGCAGGTGAGACGTCTGCAGCCCCTTGGCAATCTCCAGCAGATGCTGGGCGTAGGATGATGGTCGCGCGCCAGAGCGGAGAACCTCGTCGTCACAAGCACGTTCTCGTTCGGATCGAAGATGCGAGGCGGCCACCCAGGCCAACGGGTTGAACCAGTAGGCGGTGCACGCAACCTGGGCGAGTGCTTGCACCCGGAGATCCCCGCGACGCACGTGGGCGAGCTCATGAAGCAGCACGTTGCGGCGACGCTCCGCATCCCAGTGGAGCGCCGTTGCCGGTAACAGCACGATGGCGCGCGTCAGTCCGGCGACGATGGGACTGGACATGCGGGGCAGCACGCGGACGTCCACGACGCCCTCGATCCGCAACTTCTCGCACAGCGCCCTGACCTCGAGGCGCCATTCAGGTGGCGCTGGAACGGCGCGCCGTGAGGCAAGGGCCGTCTGGAGCCTTCCGATGGCGAACCATGCGGCGACGATCAGCATGCCAGCCAGCCAGACTAGCAGGGCTATGGTGCCTGGGGTGCCGATGGTGCCTGGGGTGCCGATAGTGCTGGTGCCAAAGGTGCGTGAGGTGCCGGGAGCGCCTGAGGTGCTGGGGGTGCCTGAGGTGCCGAGGACAACTTCGTTTGTAATCAAAGTCACCTGACCCTGCGGCAGGGACGCCACCTCGAATTTCGGGGTCAACGGCGCGAGGAGTGGGGCTGCGAGCGAAGCGATCACGGCGGTGTGCCACACCAGGTGACGGGTCGCGGGTGTCGCTCGCGACAGGCACCGGGCGAGCAGCCAGGCAACCCCGAGGATGAGCGCGGGACGAACTGCGAAGTCAACCATCAACGCCCTTCCTTCCTCGCCTTGTCGATCGCCTCGGACAGCCGTTGAAAGTCTTCGTCTGAAAGCTGTGACTGATCGATCAGGGCCGCGGCCGCCTGTGCCGACGAGCCGTCGAAGAACGTCCTGACCAGGTTCTTCAACGCTGAGCGCCTGGCGCGGTCGCGCGACACGATCGGATAGAACACATACCGCGGACCCTCCTGCTGATGCCGAAGATGGCCCTTCTGCTCGAGGATTCGCAGCAACGCGCGCACCGCCGAATAGCTGGGCGGATCAACCAGGGCCGCGGTGACGTCAGCCGCCGTCGCCTGTCCACGCGCGTACACGATGTCCATGATCTGTCGTTCTCGACGGGACAGGGGATCTGAGCTGTGTGCCATATCCGTGTCTGCTAATGCTAAGAAAATAGCATTATCGGTCTTGCTTGGCAATGGACTGGCAACTGAGAACTGATGACTCCCTCAGTAGTACCCTAAACCATGTCCAATCCGACCGTGGCCACGTCGCTGGCGTGGCAAGGTGACCTTCGCTTTGTTGCGACCACGGGCGGAGGAAGCGTCACGCTGGATGGGGATAGTGCGGCCGGCCCGTCTCCGGTCGAAGCGCTCGCGTTCAGCCTGGCCGCCTGCATGGCAGCTGATGTCGTCGACATCCTCGTCAAAGGGCGCCACCCGTTGCAGGCCTTGCGAGCCGACCTGGTTGCCGAGCGTGCGTCCGATCCGCCCCGGCGTGTGCTGCGCGTCACGCTGCGTTTCGCGCTTCGCGGCGCAGTACCGACACCGGCGATCGAGCGCGCGATCACGCTCTCGCGCGACAAGTACTGTTCGGTGTGGCACTCGATGCGCAGCGACATCGAGCTCCTGACGTCGCACGAGGTTGAGCCCTGACGACCGGCCGTTCCTCGGACCGCCTCCTGTACCTGGACTGGCTGCGCGGCGTGGCCGTCATCGGGATGGTCCTGACGCACGTGACCGACTCGTGGACCAGTTCAGCCGCCAAGCAATCGGAACCGTACTTCGCACTGCTCTTCATCGGCGGGCTGGCTTCGACGAGCTTCTTGTTTCTCGCGGGGGTCGCCACCGCGATGTCGGCCGCTGCCAAGGCTCGCCGAGTAGGCAGCTTGCAGAGCGGTGCCGCGCTCGCGCGTCGCCGCGGGTGGGAGATCTTCGCGCTTGGCCTGGTGTTTCGCGTCCAGGCGCAGGTCCTTGGCTTTGCTCCCCTGATGAACGTCTTCAAGGTGGACATGCTCAACACGATGGGCCTGGCCATCGTCGCGGCCTCCTACCTGTGGCAATTGTCGCCCGATCGCCGAGTGCGACTCACGACCCTTGCCCTCGCGACCACGAGCATCACCATGCTGACGCCGCTCGTGCGGTCGGTCGGTTGGCTTTCGCCACTCCCGGATCCGATCGAGGCCTACATCCGTCCGGCCGGACCCTATGCGGCGTTTCCGTTGTTCCCGTGGGCAGGCTTCGTGTTCGGAGGTGCGCTCGTCGGCGAGCTGGTGGATGCCACCAAGATGGCGGCGCGCCGCACGATTGGGTTGCAGATTGCAGTTGCGATTGTGGCGGTGACAGGGGCGTGGCTCGCGTGGACGGCGTCGTTTCAACCCGCATTGTTTGCGAACGCGTCGTTCTGGCACGATTCACCGACGTTTTTCTTCATTCGCCTGGGCATCGTGGCGCTGGGTCTTCCAGTGGCGTGGGTCGTCGAACGACTGCTCCCGCCAGTCTGGCTGCAGCCGCTCGTGACGCTGGGGCGCTCGTCGTTATTCGTCTATTGGATTCACGTCGAGATGGTATACGGCGTCATCGCGGAACCCTTGAAGGGCACCCTGCCGCTCTGGGCATCGGTGGTGGCGACGGCGGCGATGTCGCTTTTGTTGTACGGCCTCGTGCTCCTCAAGAACCGCTGGCTGGAACGCTACGACTTGCGCGGGCCATTTCGAATGCTGGCGCCGGTGCTTCGGTAGGAGGACTGCTGACGCAGCAGTAGGACTCGCTCGCCTTCGGCTCGCTCGTGGGACTCGGCGCTGCGCGCCTCGTGGGGGCGCGGGCCGTGCGGCCCGCGCTTGACGTCGTTGCATAACGCTGTTGCCTTGTTACACCCGAGCGTGAGCGAGTCCTACCGTGACCAGTCCGATCAGAATGCAATCAGATACGTCACCTTCGCCACCAACGCCCGGTCGAGCAATTCGCCTGTTCGCGATTCACGACGCTCGTTGTAGACGAGGAAGATATCGCTCAGCGGTCGGTGAATCACGTTGAAGCGCACGTTCGAGCTCCATTGCCGCGCATCGCTGTTGTATTGCAGGAGCGCGTTCAGAAACACCTTGGTGTTGAAAAAATAGTTCACGCGGCCGGTGACCAACGTCGTCGTGAAAGCGCCCTGCGGTAGATCGATGTCGTTGAATTGAACCGTGCCCGAGACGTTGAAGTGCTCGTTGGCACGCACGGTCGTGCCGACCGTATAGCCATGGCGGTAGCCATCGTAGAACTCACCGACGGAATACCGGGTGTTGAAGGCGAGGGGCGCGGCGGCGTTGGAGTTCGCCAGCAGGAAGTACTCGTTGAACTCGTAGCGGCCGGGCAGGACTTGAATGTTGCGGCGACTGTTGATCGTGAACGGGCTGGTGATGACCTCGATATTGGGATTGATCCCGACCTCGACGAACGAGCTGTTGTGAAAGGTCAAGGGCCAGTGCCAGTCCATGTAGCGCGACTCGAGGCCGCCCCCTCGCTCGGAGAAGTTTTCGACTTGCCAATGCGGATAGGTCTCTCGCAGCCAGCCACGAGTCCATGACCAGTTGGGTCGAAAGCGCGCGCCGACGTGCAGCTCGCCGTTGTCGACGCCACGCCGAGGCACAAATCCCATTTCGTTGTTGAAGCGTTCGCCAATCATCTGATACCCGCCGCGGATCTTCGAGCCGGTTCGATCGGTAGTTGAAGCTCGACTTTGCGTACCAGTCCTCGCCCTGTTCTTCGACCGCTTCCTCCGGCGAAGACGTCTTGGCCCCCGCGAAGTTGACATCGAGATTCTGGAAGAAGCGAAAGTTGGCGTCGGCGCCAAACACACGGTTGAAATGTGGTCCGCTCACCTCTTTGTTGAGAAACATCACGCCGATATCTGAGGCCGCGAATACGTCGCGACGTAAACGCAAAGCCGTGAAGTTCGCCGAGGGCGTGAGCCCTTCTTCCCGTTGCTGGATGTTCAATGCGCCCATCGAGTAACCGCCGGCCCGGCCGGTAAGGCGCGTGCCGCCAAGAATCGGAATGACGCTTCCGCTTTCCGACAAGCCAATCTGGCGGCTGAAGAACAGGATCATGTCCTGTGACGGGTTCTGTCGTCCGCCACCACCTCCTCCCGCACCGCCCGACCCCACGCCAAACTGATAAATGCCCGAGTTCTCGAGGAAGAAGTCGCGCTTCTCCGGGAAAAACAGACTGAACCGGGTGAGGTTGATCTGTTGCTCGTCGGCTTCGACCTGGGAGAAATCGGTGTTGACGGTGAAGTCCCACGTCAGACCCGACGTCACGCCGTACTTCACGTCCAGGCCCGCTTCGAAGTCGCCGTCGTTGTCAGCCGTTCCAACTCGGCTCGAACTGGCCAGCGCGTATGGCTTGACGCGCAGGTTGTTGCCCGGCCGCAAACCCTGGAGGCCTTCGACCGTGCCCGCCATCGACACCCGCGACAAGCCATAGATCCGCTGCACCGGCGACCAATAGCTGTTCTCGTTCAACCGGCGTAGTCGGCGTTGAAAATTGATGCCCCAGGTCTGGAGCGATTCCTGACCAAACTTCAGCGTGCGGAACGGAATCCGGATTTCGGCATACCACCCGTCTTCGCCGACGCGCGCCCGGACGTCCCACACGCCGTCCCAGTTGCTGTTCTGGTCGCGGCCCTCGTTGGACATCTGCGAGTCCCATTTCGCACCGGCGGGATTCACGGCGAACTGATAGCCGTTGCGCTCGTCGTGGAACGTGTCGATCACGATCTGAAAATTGTCGCTGGTGCCGGTGTTGAAGTCCTTGCGCAACTCGTTGATGATGATCTCGTCCGGTCGATCGTCTTTGGCGAACACGCCGATGAACAACGAGTCGTCGTCGTAGAGCAGTTTGACCTCGGTGTCGAACGTCGCCGGTTCACCTTCGCGCGGGTCGTTCTGGATGAAGTTCTTGGCGACGGGGGCCGTGAGCCACGACGGTTCGTCGAGTCTACCGTCCAGCTCGATCGGCCCCGCCGCACGTGTCGCAATCAGTTTGCGATTCAAACGCGCGGTGTTGTAGTCGATCGGGTTGTCGGCGGTCGCCGCGAGGGCGGTCACGCTCGTCAGTGCCACGATGAGCAGGCCGCCCGCCGATGCCGAGAGGCCGTCGGCACGACGGGTGGCGAACGGGGAGGTCATTTTTGGCGTCGAACATTCTACGGTTTGTGCGCGCGGCGCTCGTCACTAGATGTCTTGAAAGCCGGAACTCCGTCCCAATGAGGCACGTTTTTCGACCGGCCTTCAAGACATCTCGCCCCGCCGAGGGGTCCCCGCCACGCGTTTTGTGCGTGGTGGGGCTGGGAGGCGGGGCAAACCCAACAGCGTTACCTTGCGAGGCGAAGCCTCATTTGCACCTGCTCGTTGCTCTCAGGCGCAGCCTCGCTTGTCTTTAGCCATGGAATTCATGGACTTTCTCGTCGCCCTGGGTGGCGTCCTGATCCTGCTGGCGGCGGCGGGCGCGGTCGGCTACTTCGTCCTGCGCCGGCTCTTCGACCACGCCTCGGATCGGGTGGCGAAGCAGATGGGCCGTGTGCTGGCCCAGGCCGCCAACCGTGCCGCGACGACAACAGTCGGCCAGCAAACCGAGCGCGCGGCACGGGCCGCGGCCGGACGGTTCACGCATTTTGGTAAGTACGCGGCCGCCCAGGGTCTCTCAGAAGAGGAGGCGCGCCGCGAGTTCGCACGATCGATCGAACAGACGGCTCGCTTGATGGACTCCGCGGTCAATCTGCCGATCATCGGGCCGGTCGGTCTCGATGCGCTGCTCGGGTTGTTTCCATTGGCCGGCGATGCCGTGGCCGCTGCGGTTTCAGTGTCGTTGATCGCAAGGAGCCTGAAGTACGGCATCCCGCGCGAGATCATCGCGCAGATGCTCGGCAACGTGCTCCTGGACCTGTTGATCGGAGCCGTGCCAGGCGTCGGTGACGTCGCCGACATGTGGTTTCGGTCCAATTCACGGAACGCGGCGTTGCTGCGCAAGTATCTCGAGGCCGACGCCAGCAACACGATTGATGTGACTCCGACCCAGGTCACCTGAAACCTGTCGGGCGGGCGGAACGCGAGCCTATAATCGCGTCCTGCCATGGCGCTCGAAATTGGCACTCGCTTCGGCCCCTACGAAGTCCTCGCCCCCGCGGGTGCGGGGGGCATGGGCGAGGTGTACCGAGCCCGGGATACTCGCCTGGACCGAATCGTCGCATTGAAGGTGCTCCCGTCGCACCTGGCGGCCAACGCAGCGCTGCGCGAGCGATTCGAGCGCGAGGCTCGCGCGATCTCGCATCTCAATCATCCCAACATCTGCACCCTGCACGACGTGGGCTCGGCCGACGGCGTCGGGTTTCTGGTGATGGAGTTCCTCGAGGGCGAGACCCTCATGCAGCGACTGGGACGCGGTCCCCTGGCGCTGGGACCAGCCTTGCAGATCGCGATCCAGATCGCCGAGGCGCTCGATCGCGCGCACCGCGCGGGTATCGTGCACCGTGACCTCAAGCCCTCGAATGTCTTCCTCGTCCGTTCGGCGGGTGCTTCGTCGACCGCCGCTCGTGAAGCTGCTCGACTTCGGGCTGGCAAAGTCGACCGCGCCGATGACTCCCGGATTGCCCGCATCACCGACGGTCGGGGTATTGACGGGTGAGGGAACGATTCTCGGCACGCTGCAATACATGGCACCTGAGCAGCTGGAAGGAAAGGAAACCGATCACCGCGTCGACGTCTTCGCATTTGGTGCGGTGTTGCACGAACTGCTGACCGGGACCGCCGCGTTTCGCGGCGCGAGTCAGGCCAGCCTGATCGCGTCGATCCTGACCAGCGAACCGACGTCCGTATCGTCGCTTCAGCCGGTCACGCCTCCCATCCTCGATCATCTGGTGTCGCGCAGTCTCGCGAAGGATCCGAATGAGCGCTGGACGTCGATGCACGACGTGTGGCTGCAACTTCGCTGGATCGCGACGCAGCCGCTGGCGCCCACAGCGACTGCCGTGGCGGCACCGCTTGCGCGGCGCGAGCGACGCTGGTGGATGGCGGCGATTGCGAGCCTGCTGCTGGTGGCCGCGACGGCGGGGGTCTGGCTGTGGCGGCCAGTCACGGACGTTCCACCCCAGATTCAATTCGAAATTCATCCGCCGGACGGCACAACTTTTCAAGTCGCCGGGCTTGGCATCATCAACATGACGCCGGCGCTCTCACACGACGGGTCCGCGGTCATCATCCCCGCGACTGGAACCGATGGCGTCCGGCGTCTCTGGCTGCGGCGGCTCGACTCGGCAACGATCGAACTGCTGCCGGGCACGGACAATGGGTTCCTGCCGTTCTGGTCTCCTGACGATCGGTCGCTCGCTTTCTTTGCCGACGGCAAGCTCCAACGTCTCGAGGTAGCAGGCGGTGCACCTCGGAATCTTTGCGATGCCCCATCCGGTCTCGGCGGCACTTGGAACCGAGACGACGTCATCGTCTTCTCGCCCGCTGCTGGCCTCCCGCTCCATCGTGTGTCGGCCTCGGGTGGTTTGCCCTCTGCTCTTACAACGCTGGACAAAGCGCAGGAACACTACTCGCATCGCTTCCCGAGTTTTCTGCCGGATGGGCGGCATTTTCTGTACCTGGCGCGAAGCGCGAAGCCCGAGTTGAGTGCGGTACTGATCGGCTCTTTGGATTCGGCGGCGACAACTACGGTGATGGCCTCGACCTTGCGGGCCCAGTTTGTTCCGCCGCGCTGGCTCGCGTTTCAAAGCGGCACCATCGGGGGCGGAGGGTCACTGCTGGGGACGCTGTTTATCCAAGCGTTCGATCCCGATCGTCGCGAGCTGACCGGCGAGCGTCGCGCCCTGCGGCAGAATGTCGTCGTCGACGAAGGTGGCCACGGCGGCTACTCGTTCTCAGATCGCGGGGCCATTGCTTACCGTGCTATTTCGGGCAGTCGGCGGGACACGTTGAACTGGTTCAAGCGAAGCGGTGCCTTTGAGGCGACCATCGGCGAGCCTGGGGACTACACGGTGCCGCGGTTGTCACCAGACGGACGAAAGCTCGCGGTCGCGATGAACGGGGCCATCTGGGTCCGAGATCTCGTGCGCGGCACCGCCGCGCGGCTGACGAGCGGCCCCGCGCATTGCTGCCCGGCATGGGCCCCGGACGGCTCGCGCATCGCCTTCCGCAACGGCGTTCAGGACATCGGTGTCGTCGCCGTGAGCGGAACCGGCGGCGCAACCATGCTGCTCGCGAATGGCGCATCGAATACGCCGACGCAATGGATGCCGGATGGTCACACGATTCTCTATCAGTCAATCGGTCCCAATCGCATCGACACGCTGCTCCTGCCCCTGGCCGAGCCGCGCACGCCCAAGCTGGTGCTGCAGTCGCAGTTCAGCGAGGAACAAGCGCAACTCTCCCACGATGGTCGCTGGATCGCCTATACGTCAGACGAGTCGGGCCGCCCGCAAGTCTACGTCCAGGATTTCCCCGCTCTCACTCAAAAATGGCTGATCTCCACAAATGGTGGTGCCGACGCCCAGTGGCGCGCCGATGGCGGTGAGCTGTTCTTTCTGGCACCGGATCACAAACTCATGGCCGTGCCGATCAAACGTGACACGACTTTCGAGCCCGGGATTCCGTCGCCGCTGTTCCAGACCCGCGTCACTGGTCTCACCGACGTGCGAACTCACTACCAGGCCTCCGCAGACGGACAGCGTTTCCTCGTGAACACGGTTGATCCCGGCGATCGTGGCGCACCGATCCAGGTCGTTGTGAACTGGCAGGCGGCGCTGCCAAAGTGACTCGAACCGAGGTGACCACCAGGAAGGCGATGGCCATGCCCCGTGTGTTGTCGTGCGTTCTCCTTGCGCTCCTGAGCGCGTTGCCCGCGTCCGGCCAGGAAGCCCGCCGCCGGTGGGAAATGCAGCGCCAGATTCGCCTCGACAAGTTCGATCAGATCCTGCCGCTCGCGATGCGTCACGCCGGCATCGACATGTGGATTGTTGCCGTCAAGGAGAACCACTACGACCCGCTCTGGGAGGATTTGGGCCGCGGCTATGTTTCGGGGATCGGCTACTACGTGTTCACCGATCGTGGACGGGATCGTATCGAGCGCGCGGCGCTCGGTCCGAGCGGTTACCTGCTCGAGCAGTCCGGGGCGTATGACGTGTTTGCTGCCGCCTCAACCCTTCAGGCCTTCGTCAAGGAACGCAACCCGAAGCGAATCGGCGTCAACATGTCGCACGAAATTGGCCCGGCCGACGGCCTTTCCTTCACGATGCACCAACATCTCGTGAAGACGTTGGGCGAGCCCTACGCCTCTCGTTTGGTGAGTGCTGAAACGCTGGTCTCCGAGTTCCGTTCGAAGCGGGTCGCCGCCGAGATCGTCGCGTTTGGCGAAGCCGCCGGGATCGCGATTCAACTCGCCGAGCGCGCGTTGTCGAACGAGGTCATCACGCCCGACAAAACCACCCTCGAGCAAGTCGCGTGGTGGATGCAGGATCGCCTCCTCGAGCGCGGGCTGGGATCCGAGTTCGACATGCCGTCGGTTTATATCACCGGCCCCGAGGGGATTGCCGCGACGTCAAACGCGCGCATCATCCAACCTGGCGACGTGATGATGATCGACTGGGGTGTCCAGTTGATGAACTTCGGCACCGATGTGAAGCGGGTCGCCTATGTGTTGAAGCCTGGCGAGATCGTGCCGCCCAAGAGCATTCAGAACGCCTTCGATCGAGCGCTCGCAGTTCGGGACGTGCTCAAGAAGGCCGTCAAGCCTGGTGTGCGAGCCGACGAGACCATGAAGGCGATGGACGCTGCACTCCGCGGGGCAGGCTACGGGGTGATCGAGTTCAACCGCCCCAACGCCGACGACAAGACCGACGTCGTGTACGGCTTCCATCCGGTCGGGAACACCGGCCACGACATTGGCCCGTCACTGACTACCTGGCAGCCGCTGCAGCGGACGTTCACGCTGCACCTGCAGCACATGTTCGCGTTCGAATACTTTGCGTACACGCCGATCGCCGAATGGGGCGGCAAGAAGCTCCGTATCCCGATCGAAGACGATGCCATCCTGATGGAGAACGGGATCCAGTTTCTGCATCCGGCGAACTACAGGTTGTTGGTGATTCGATAGGACTCGCTCACCTCAGGCTCGCTCGCCTTCGGCGCGCCTCGCAGACGCTCGCTCGTAGGAGTCGCTCGCTATCGCTCGCTCCTGCGACTCGGCGCTCCGCGCCTCGTAGTGGCGCGGGCCGTGCGGCCCGCGCTAGTACACTCGATAGCAATCGTAAGCCGCGGCCGACACGGCCGCGGCCCCCACGAGGGGGCGAAGCCCCGAGTCCTACGATGCGAGCGTTGGCGAGCCGAGTCCTACTGCGGCGTGGTCGTTGTCGGCTTGGCAGCGGGAGGCGGAAAGTCGTTGTGGAAGAGCAACGCGTTGAAGACCATACCGTGTTCACCAAATGTCTGCCACCGGTAGATCGGGTTGTTCGCAAACATCAGGATGCGACCCTTGCCCGCAGGTGCATCGACCACCATCGGGCGATTTCGGATCTGATCGGCGCCTCGCATCAGGCCGCTCAGGATGCCGGGATCCCCGCCTTGGAACCGGGCAATGACACTCGTACGATCCGGGGTGGACCCTACGAATGGTGCGAGCTCTGGATTGACGCCCGCCTGAAGGATAGGGCCGTCAGCCCAGCGAACCGGCAGGGTCTTGCCAGAGTAGCCGAACACCACCGGATGATCGTCCTGCTGGATCTCACTCTGGACGTAAGGACCCGGCGCATACCAGTTTCCAGTCGGCCGCTGCGCGTCAACACCTCGAGCCAGCCCGAATTCGGCGGGGAAGAAGCTCGCGACACCAAAGGTTACGAGCAGCCCGCCTTCGTTGACGAACTTTTCGAATTCCGCGACCCCCTCGATTCCCATGCCTCCCCGGACATCGTTGGTCTCAGCATAGAAACCCAGTGACTTGAACTTGTCGTTCTTCTTGTACGGCAGCGGCTTCGACAACTTCGGTTGCTCGAACACCAACGCTTTGCCGCCCTGCGTCTGATGCGGCACGATGATCACGTCGTACTTGCCCCGCAAGTTCGCGCCTGACTTGACGTGGTCTTTGTGGATGAGATCGAACGGCACTTCCCAGCGATCAAATGCCAATCGCACCCAGCCGACTTTCTCGGTATTGGCCCAAGTCGTATAGATGGCGATGCGCGGCAAGTCCGCCTCGACCGTCTCGCCGGGCGGAGCGCTTGCCATCGCCGTCGCGACGAGGCCGAGCGATTCGATCTCTTTGCGGACGCGCGCCCCCTGGCTCCCGGGCGCCGCGACAATGAGCGATCCGGCCGGAAACTCCGCAGCATCCGATTTGAGGACGCTGCGCGCTGCTTTGAATGGCATGTCCTTGAGGCGGAATCTGAGGGTGATCAGGTTGAGCGATCCGTTGTGGCTGACCACATACACGTCACCCGTTCCTGTAACCCTGCCCCTCGTCTCCACATCCGCGTTGAGAAGTTGCGACGGCGCGTCGAGAATTGCCTTGTCGTCGATCGTCTTCACGTCGATATTGCTCGCGAGTCCCATCGTCCAGGCGCTGTCGTCGTAGGTGCGCAAGTTGGCATCGGGATACGTCTGCTTTTCGAGCAGCGTCTTGGCGAGCCGCCCGTACGGCTGATTCAATTTGATGATGTAGGAGCCGGCGCCGAAGCTGTCCGTTCCGGATTTCGTTTCCGCCGTGACGCGATGGACTTCGATCGCCTGGCGGCGAAGGAGGTTGACGACGCGATCGACCTGCGTCTGATCCTTCTGTCCGGACGGAATGACGAACGCGTACGGGGCCTTCGTTTGACCCGCCTGAAGCGAGTTGATTGATTTCTTGTAAAAGTTCTCAACCACCATTTGCGGGAACTTCGACGTCAGTTCGAGCGCGGTGAGCACGCCCGACACGGCATAGTTCACGGAATTTCGAATCGACCAGTCGATTTCACCGACCGGCGCGGGGTTGGGCCGATACCACTCGCGCGTCGTTTGTCCCCCTTGGATGCGAGCCTTCTTCGTGTTGGCGCCGCCCTGGTTGAAGATCTCGTACATGCGGAGCATGCCGTTGTGATTGCTGGCCGCAAACCCGAGATACCCGGGTGACCACGTGTCGACGAAACCGAAATGCCACACGCCCGGCATCCCGAACGACGTGAGCTTGTTGACCTCGTAGGTCGCGAAGAAGGGGAGCTCGGTGTAGAGAATCGGATCGAGGTTCGCATTCTGGGGCGGTTGACCGCTGAAGGTGTAGAGCAACGTTTGCGCTTCGTGCAGGTCGTGCCAGATGGGCGGGACCCACTGCAGATACCAGTTGAGATGCGCGCGCAGCGAATCGACGCCGTAGTTGATGTCGCGATTGTTGTCGTGAAAGACGTACTTGCCCCAGTACGGCGGTCCGCCATAGTTCTCGCCGCCCTGCGGCAGCTCGTCGATCTTGTAGGCGTAGTACCAATCCACGGCGCGATCCCGTCCATCGAGGTCGGCGGTCGGCGCGATCGACACGATGACGTTGTCGCGGATCTGCTGGATGTACGGCTCCTCGGAAACCGCCAGCCGATATCCAAGCTCGATCACGCTCTCGGGCGGTGACGTTTCCGCGCTGTGCAGACCGGCGGTCACGTGATAGTGCGGTTTGGTCGACGCGATCAATTTGGCCGCGTCCGCAGCGCTGAGACCGCGCGGGTCTGCGAGGCGCTTCATGTTCTGACGGTTGGTCTCGAGGCTCTTGAGATTGGTTTCGGAGCTGATGAAGACCACTTGAATGTCGCGCCCCTCCTCACTCTTGCCCGCGCTCATCGTCCTGACGCGACCGGGCAATGCTTTCTCGAGTGCCGCGAAGAAACGCTGCTGGCCCGCGGTGTCGGTGAGCTTCTTCGGTGCGCCGACGTGGTAGCCGAGAACATCCTTGGGTGTGGGCACCCCGGCCCGCTTGGGCAGATGATCCACAAGTGGGCTCATGAACTCAGGTTTGGTCGTCCACTGCTTGACGAGGGAGGCAAATTCCGAATCGTTGAGCTCGACCGCTGAGTTCTCGGCCGAGCGCTGCGCCTGCTGAGCTTGGAGCGAAGACGCCTCGATCAGCAACGAGAGCGCAACCAGCGTAGCGAAGCGCGTGACCATCATAACCCCTTGTTTGTCAATGAGATGACTGCTGTTGGTCGGTGCCAGTCGAGTCCCGGGCGCCGCGAAACTGGCCAAAAAACCATTGAGCGGCCGGAGGCGCGTCGATAGAATCCGCCGGACCCTTATGATCAGCGTTGCCGCGATTCGGATGCAGCAGTTTGGGGTGCAATTCTATCAGGCCTCACTTACCGCAAACGACATAGACAAACTGGTTCGGTTCGAAGTTCTGAGCTATGGTGACCAAGCTCATGCGCCGGTCCGCGGCGGCAAGAAGCAGCCGACCCAGTCCAAGATCCAATGGGACCTCCTGGAGCGACGGATTGCCTCCAGCGAGAAGGCGTATCAACGTCACATCATCCGGCGGAAGATCGAAGAGCTCGTTCAGTATTACGAACAGTGCCGACAGGCGCGCGATTTGCCCTCCATCCCCGGCGCCGTCATCATCTCGGCCGACGAGAAGCTGACCTTCGAGCCAATCGAGGCGGGGAGCATAGTCGGGCGGCTCAAGGTCCCGGAGCGCGAAGGCGTTCTCAGAGCCATCGACGGCCAGCACCGCCTGCTGGCGCTGCATGCCGACATCGAGAACTTCGCGGACGAACAGTTTACGGTGCCCGCGATCATTTTCGATCGACTGCCAGAAGATCACGTCGTTCAAATGTTCGTCACCATCAATGCGAAGCACACGCGGCTGAACTCTTCGCACCTGGTGTCGCTCTCAGGTCGGCAGCTGTACCGCGACGATTCGCTCGCGGCGGCACACGATGTCGTCCGCGCGCTCAATGATCGTGAGGAGTCGCCGCTCTACGGCGAGATCAAGCTGCTGGGCGTCGGACGGGGACGTGTGGCCCAGGCGCCGCTGGCCCAAGAGTTGAAGAAGCTGTTTGCCGACGAGGATGCGTTGGGTGGAACGCGGAAAGCGGCCGACTTCCGCGAAGAGTCCAAGAAGTTCTTCGTCAACTACTTGAAGCAGATTGCCACGCTGTTCGAGTCGGCTTGGAACGGACGCAAGTATTCCGTCAAGTCTGCCACTGCGTTGCGTGCCTTCATCCGCGTTGCGCCCGACGTGATCCAGCGGATCGATCAGCAGCATGCCGATCGGACCGACTATCGCGCGATTGGCCGCGTGATCGCGCCGTGGGGACGTCGTATTGGCGCGTTGCGCTTCGAGACGGACGGCGCCTGGAAGCGTCAGGGGACGACGGTCGATGCACTCGCCAAAGAGTTGCGGCTGGCCTTGCAGTATCCGGAGGGAGCGGGAGTCTAATCGGTGGCCGGTGGCCGGTGGCCGGTGGTCGGTGGCCCGACCCGGTGGTCGGTGGTCGGTGGTCAGTTAGTTTTCAGTTATCAGTTTGTCAGTTCAAAGAAAGCACGGCCTGCCCGCCACGAGCGACTGGCAACCGGCCACTGGCAACGATCAGCGACAGGTTTTTTCCACCAAAAGCAAAAGCGGCGATGCCCCGTCGGACATCGCCGCCCCTGCAGAAAATCGCCGCCAGCCTGGCTCCCCCCAGCATTCACGGCACCTTGCCGTGAACAACAGACTGGCGACGCCGCTCCTTAATCCAAGGTTTGTGCCGCACGCTTTTTGGCCGAAACTCGTGTGTTTTCGGAAATCCACGAGCGGGTCGAGCCTCGCCTTTTGTGCTCGCGCTTACAAATTCGTTAGTAGTGGTCCCACGGCGATGCCAGCGGCCTCCAAACCCCGTCGGACCTGGCGGGCCAGATCGGCGGCACCCGGCGTATCGCCATGCACACAAATCGTATCGGCCCGCAGCTGCACCAGCGATCCGTCAATGGCCACGACGGCGCGATCGCGGACCATTCGGATCGCGCGTGAGACGACCTCGTTGGGATCGTGAATCACGCTGCCAGGCTGAGTCCGGGGCACCAACGTTCCGTCAGATTCATAGGCGCGATCCGCAAACACCTCGGCCGCGACGCGCAAGCCGGCTCGCTCGCCAGCGCTGAGCAGCTCGGAGCCGGACAGGCCAAAGAGAATCAGCGATCGATCAAAAGCCGCTGTGCCATTGGCAATCGCATCGGCGAGCGCCCGGCTCCGAACCGCCATGTTGTACAACGCGCCGTGCGCTTTGACGTGCTGTAGCCGGACACCCTGAGATGCGGCAACCCCGGCAAGAGCGGCGACTTGATAGAGGACCATGTCGGTGACTTCGTCCGGCGAGGCCGACAGTTCTCGACGACCAAAGCCGACGAGATCGGGAAATCCCGGATGCGCGCCGACGGCAACACCATTCGATTTGGCGAGCGCCACCGTCCGGCGCATGACGCTGGGATCACCGGCATGAAAGCCGCACGCCACGTTGGCCGAGCTGATGCTCGCCATCAGGGCTTCGTCCGTGCCCATGGGCCATGGTCCGAACGACTCGCCCAAATCAGCGTTCAGGTCTATACGGCTCATCAAGTTAGCGGGAAACGCCCGCGACACATCAGGGCGCTAGGATCTCTTCGAATGCTGAACGAGTCTAACTCACGGAGGAACCCATGACCGCTCTCCTGGTCTTGATGATGGTGCTCTTCGCCGGCGGGTTGATTCTGATGATCGCGACCTCCGGGATGCGTCGTCATCCTGGGCCCCGGGCTGCGACCGGTCGCAGTGACGGCGCCATGTTTCCTGTCTATATGGATGGCGGCTCCTCGGACTGCAGCGCGGGCGATGCCGGCGGCTGCGGGGGTGACGGCGGCGGTGGTGGCGGTGGCGACTGAATGGGGACGTTCCGCCTTTGCTGATACAAGTAGGAGACGAGCACGAGCAGCACACCGAAGACGATGAACCCAATGACTCGGTAGATTCCGCCGAGCTCCCACAGATCGTAGAAGAAGACTTTGACCGAGGTGACCGCGATGACCGCGATGCCGAGATATCGCGTCAGCGCGTGATCGCGTTGCATGCCAACGACCACGAGCACCGCGCCGTATGCGGCCCATGCCAACGACAGCATCATTTGTTCGTAAAGGTGCGCTGGCGCTGTCTGCTCCCGAACCTCCCAATACGATTGGATCTCTGCCGTAATCCACGCCAGAGTCAGCACGGTTGCGACGACGTGCAGCGCCGCTCTTGTGCGGCCACCGCTCGCGGGCGCGTAGCGATTGAACAAGCGCGCCATCGCGTAGCCAAGAACGACGACGAAAAGGGTCGTGAATGTGCGCAGGTTGAAAAGGGCCACAAAGCCGGCTGGCGTTAGTGAATACCCGTCGGCCAGCTCCAGGACCGCGAGGCCCCACAACAGCAACCCACCGTACTGAAACGTAACGTTGGGCGCACGCAGCCCCATCCACACCGCCGCTGCACCCTCGGCCGCCCATCCGATGACGACGGCAGGCCCGTCGAACTGGACGGCCACACCCAGCGCAGCGAGTGTGAAGGCGAGCGCGGCCGCGTTGAGCGACGCCACGCGATCCCGCGTCTGGAGCCACTGCCACAGCGCGATGGCGCCGAGGGCCACGAGAGCCGCCAGACCGCCACGGAAGTTCGGATAGACGGGCCGAAGCGCCTCGTAGAGGAGTGCAAACAGGCCAAGGCCGGTAAGGTGCAGCGAGATCAGATCCGGAGTTGCGAGGACCTGTTCCTGCCGCACGATGCGATCGATGATCGCCACCAGATGAAGCGCCGCCACCGCAAGAATCGTGACGGTGTTGGGCGTAATCCACGAGAGGCCGGCCGGCAACACGAGCGTGCCAAACATCGGCGCAAGAGCTCCGAGCAGGACGAGAAATCGCAACCATGGCCGATGTGGTTCCGCCGTGAGCCACAGCCCGGCCACCGTGAAAAGGATCAGATAAACATGGATCGCCGGTGGATGGTTGGCCGTGATGACAACTGCAGCCGCGTGATAGAGCAGGGGTGCCGTCGAGAGTAGCAGGGCGGCCAGTTTCGCCGTCCAGCCCAATGCCCCCACGATCACGCGCAAGATGGTCAGGAAGAGCACGCAGAACAGCGTGAGGAAGAGCAGCGTGCGCAGCCATTGGTCGTTCGAGTAATGCGCAATCGCCCACCCGCCGACCGTGATCACGGTGAACACGTAGCTCAACGCGTTGAGGCCAAGCCACTGATGACGGATGGTCAGCCACAGCGTCCCAAAGACGAGAAGCGCATCGTAGCTGAACAGCGTGAGTTGGGCGTTTTCCGACCCGCCGACGAGGAACGGCGTCAGGAAGCCGCCGCCAACGGCGATGACCGCCAGTGCCTGAGAACGCTGTCGATCGGCAATCCACGCGGCGGCGATCGTGGTGCCAACCATCGCCACGAATGCCGTGTTGGCGCTGATCAATTCATAGAAGTTGAGGGCCGAGTAAACGACCATGTAGAGAATCGCCAGTCCTGTTCCGGTCAGCGCCTGCCCGAAAACTTGCAGACCGCTCCGCGCGAGGCGCCAACCGCCGAGCGCCAGCCCCACGCCTGACAGCGCGCCGAGCACGACGCGACCCCGTTCGTCGATCCACTCGTTGTCAAAGGCGTATTTCAGGAAGAAGCTCACGCCGAGAAGTAGGACCAGGACGCCGATGTACAGCAGACCGCGCCCACCGATGCGGGTCTCGAGGTCGGGTGCGACAGGTGCGACAGGTGCAACAGGTGCGACAGGTGCGACAGGTGCGACCGGTTGGTCGGCTGGGGCTAGTACGTTGGGTTGGTCAGGTAAGTGTGAGCCAACGACCGCGGCAGATGGTACCGGTGCGGGCGGTGGAGCCGGCCGGGCGATTGGCTCAGGGGGCACGGCCGCTGGCTGTGGCGCCGGTAGCGGGGACCGCTGTTCCAGCCGTGCGACGCGAGCCGTCAACTCTTCCAACTCGTGACTGACCCGCACGATTCGCAGGAAGGTCAGAATCGGAAGGACCGCAAACAGCACGAGGAGCAGGAAAAGGACCAGTCCGATCAATTCGGCCACAGATGCGAGTGTACCGCCACCAAGGTTTGCGCGTGCAGGCGGTATACTCGACGGCCTTACATGCGTTCTATCGTAGGTTCTGTACGAAGGTTCTCAACAACGGTTCTCAACGGTTCGACGATGGTTCTCGACGATGGTTCTCGACGATGGTTCTCGACGATGGTTCAGAACCTCAGTGTAGAACCGTTGTAGAACGACCGTTGAGAACCAGCGTGTAGAACCATCGTCCAGAACCTGCGTAAGAGTTTCGCTCAATAAGGGTTTCGTTTTTATGCGCTGGTTCCTCATTTTCATCGCCACGCTGACCGTCGCGGCGGATGCGGCCGCACAGTCGGCGCCGCGACAGACCCAGGAAGACGACTACACGCGCTACGAACTGCTCGCGCCCGACACGGCGCAGTTCAGGATCTACTACGAGGTGACTGCGACCACGGCGGGCGCACGCTTCTTCTACAACGCCATCCGTCCTGGCAGCGTTGCCACCGACGAACGCGTCGTTGATCTGGCGACCGGACAGCCACTCAAGTGGGAGGTCGTCAGTGGCAAACAGGCACGAGAAGCCGGCCATCCCACCGCGGATCTCGAAACCGAATACATCAAGGTGCATCTGGCGCGCCCGGTTCCGGACGGCGGCGAGGTTCGCCTGCTCATCGACAAAACGTACAAGGACGCCAAGAGCTATCACCGGGAGGGCGACGCCATCGTCTTCGATCGGTCGCTGGGCATTCGGCGGAACGCCATCGTGCTCCCCGCGGGGTATCGACTCGTGAGCTGTAACGTTCCCTCACAAGTGATGGCCACGAGCGATGGTCGGGTGCAAGTGAGCTTCATGAACCCCGGGCCGGCGGCGGCGCCACTCGTCATCCGCGCAAAGCCCGGTCTTGCCGCGTTCAAGCCGGTGCTCCCAAGTAGTCGCGGCCCTGCCGCCTCGACGAGCCTTGCATCACAGGAGGCGAGGCTTGACGAACGGGCGCACCAGGACCGCGAAATCGTCTACTTCCTGAACGATCCGACGACGCACTCCTTCAGCCTGTATCACGACTACACCGAGTCTCGTCCCGGCACCAGGCATTACTTCAACGTGGTCCGCCCTGGCAGCCAGGTGTCGAATCCGTCGGCGAAGATCCTCGATACCGGCGAGGCGTTGAAGGTCGAGACATTGAAGGGCGACGAGATCAAGAAGCGGGGACTGGATCCGGGCGAACCCGTCCAAGCCGACACCGAGGTGGTCGTGATCTCGTTCCCGGCCGTGCAGTCGGGCCAATCGACTCGATTGCGCATCGCTGAGACCTATACCGATCCCGGTCGCTATCGCCTGGATGGCGAGGAGCTTGTGTGGGATCGGGCCTTTGGCCGTCCACGGAACAGCGTGGTCCTTCCCGCTGGATGGACCGTGGTCGCCAGCTCGATTCCGGCTTCGATCTCCGAAGATGCCGACCGCCGTCAGCGGTTGTACTTCGAGAATGCCAGGCCGGACGAGATTCAAACGCTCATACGCGCTCGTCGAATCGTCGGCGGCGGCGTCAAGTCCGCCGACGCACCCCTCACGACCACCCCGCAGTGACCGTCGACTGGAAGCGCTGGAGGCCGCGGCTCTTTGAACGGCTCGCTCGCTACCGCGCCGACGACCTGTATCACGATCTGATCGCCGGCCTGACGGTTGGCCTGGTCGCGTTGCCGCTTGCGATGGCCTTCGGCATCGCGTCGGGAACCACGCCCCAAGCCGGGATTTACACCGCCATCGTCGGCGGTTTCATCGTTTCATTCCTTGGCGGCTCGAACATCCAGATCGGCGGCCCAACGGGCGCGTTTGTCGTCGTGGTCGCCGGCATCATCGCTCAACATGGCATGTCCGGCTTGTTCATGGTCACCATGATGGCCGGGGTCATCCTGCTGTTTCTGGCCCTGAGTGGCTTGGGTATGGCGGTGAGGTTCATCCCGCGTCCGATCGTCATCGGCTTCACGAATGGCATCGCCGTGCTCATCATTTCGACCCAGGTCAAGGACTTTCTAGGCCTCGAGATGAGTGAGGTCCCGAGCGAGTTCATCACTCGCATTGCCGCCTACGTCTCGGCGATCGCCACCATCGACGGTCTCACTGTCGCGGCCGGCATCGCATCGCTGGCCGTGATCATCGTCAGCCCACGCATCTTACGAAGGGTGCCTGGCCAGATCGTGGCCTTGTTTCTCGCGACTGCTGTCGTAGCTCTGTTCAACCTGCCGATCGAAACCGTGGGTACACGATTCGGCGGTATTCCATCCACGCTCCCCGAGTGGCGCGTCCCTCAGTTCCGTGCCGACTTGATCCTTCCGTTGTTACCATCGGCGCTCACCGTGGCGATTCTCGCAGCGGTCGAGAGCCTGCTGTCCGCCGTCGTGGCCGATGAGATGAGCGGCGACCGACACAACTCGAATGCCGAACTGCTGGCGCAAGGGGTGGCCAACGTCGCGGTTCCACTCGTCGGTGGAATTCCGGTTACCGGCGCGATTGCCCGGACAGCCACCAACTATCGCTCGGGCGCACGCACCCCCGTGGCGGGCATTGCGCATGCGGCGACGCTTCTGATCGTGGTTCTGGCCCTGGCGCCGCTGGCGCAATTCGTTCCGATGGCCACGCTGGCCGCTGTGCTGTTCGTCGTCGCGAAGAACATGGGAGAGTGGCGAGAGATCCCGGAAATTCTCAAGCTCGACTTCGCGGACGTATCGGTCTGGCTGATTACGTTTGCCTTGACGGTGCTGGCCGATCTCACGATGGCCGTCGAGGTAGGAATGGCTTTGGCGGCGCTCCTCTACATCTATCGCGTCTCGGAAACCACCACCGTTTCACTCGTCAGCGAGGACTACATCGAGCGTGGCCGTCCTCACATTCTGCAGGACAAGACGCTGCCCGATTACGTTTCGATTCTCCGGATTCACGGCCCGTTCCTGTTCGGGACCGCGGACAAGCTCGCGGAGGTCACCGCCGACCTGTCACGATTCAAACCGATCGTCGTATTGCGACTGCGCAACATGACCGCCATCGATGCGACCGGCCTTCATGCGCTCGAGACCCTTGCGGAGCGCTTGAAGGGCTCGGGCCGCATACTGCTTTTGTGTGGGGCTCCTGAGCAACCGAGCGCGATGCTCCATCGTGCGGAGTTCGTCGAGCACATCGGTGAAGACAATATCCTGCCGCACGTCGGGGCCGCTCTCGAGCGGGCGGCGCAACTGCATCCCAAATCTGCGAGGCAGTCTGCTTTAGGGTTGTCAATTGGCCACTAGTACGAGCAGCAGCGCTTTCTGGGCATGCAGGCGGTTCTCGGCCTGCGTGAAGACAACCGACGCGGGCGATTCGATCACTTCATCCGTGACCTCCTCGCCGCGGTGCGCGGGCAAGCAGTGCATGAAGACGGCGTCGGGCTTGGCGCGGGCCATCAGCGTGTCGTTGACCTGGTAACGCGAGAAGATCTTCTTCCGCTCCGCGTACTCGACTTCCTGTCCCATCGAGGTCCAAACGTCGGTGTAGACCGCGTCTGCACCTTCGACGGCCTTCTTCGGGTCGGTGAACTGCACTACCTCGGCGCCCTCGCTGGCAACGCGGGCGGCGTCGACCACCACCTCGTTGGGCAGTTCATAGCCCTTGGGAGTGGCCACGCGCACCGACGCCCCCAGCATCACGGCAGCATGCAGCATCGAGGTCGCCACGTTGTTGCCGTCCCCAACGAACGCCACCGTCCGACCCTTCAGAGTGCCCCAGAGTTCCATGAGCGTCTGGATGTCCGCGAGCGCCTGGCAGGGATGCTGTTCGTCGGACAGTGCATTGATCACGTGCAGGCGCGTTGTGGTGCGGCCGATCTGCTCGAGACGATCCTGGCTGAACGTTCGAATGACGACGGCGTCGACCCAACGCTCGAGGTTGCGGGCCACATCGTGAATCGGCTCGCGATCGGCGTGCATCACGTCGGCCGGGATCTCGACCATGTCGCCTCCCAGCTCGCGAACCCCGATCGTGAACGTCACACGCGTCCGCAGGGAGGGCTTCTCGAACAGGAGGCCGATATGCCGACCGTCGAGGGCGTGCGCGGTCGGAGCGCGCAGGCCCATCGGGCGCTCGCGTTTGAGCCGCGACGCGAGGTCCAGCGTCAAGCGCAGCTCCTCGTGGTTGAAGTCGAGCACCGAGAGAAAGTCCTTGCAGCGAACTCGAGGCACGTCGGCGTCGAGTGTCCTCATGGAAGCGCCCATTTTCAGTGTCCAGTTGCCAGTGTCCAGTGGCCAGTGGCCAGTGGCCAGTGGTCAGTCATTTCCAGTTGCTAGTTTCCAGTTCAAAGAGTCCGTGGCGCTCGGCCCCCAGCCACGGACAGCCGATCACTGATCACTGATCACTGATCACTGATCACTGATCGTCGGCCACCGGCCTACGTCCGATACTCCGCGTTGATCCGTACGTATTCAGCCGACAGATCGCAGGTGTACATCGTCGCGCGTCCGCTGCCCCCCGCGCCCACGTTGACTTCGATGTCCAGGGTCTTGCCCTGGAGGTAGTCCGCCGCCTGCGGGGCGAGTTCGTCGTGGGGGCGCCCGTTGCTGAATAGCACGAGAGATCCGATGCGGACCTTGGCGGTCGCCAGTGAAAAGGTCACGCCCGATCGTCCGGCGGCGGCGATCAACCGCCCCCAATTTGGATCGCCTCCGTGCACGGCCGTCTTGACCAGCGGCGAGTTCGCGATCGTTCGCGCGGCTGTCCACGCCTCCTCGGTCGAGGCCGCGCCGCTCACCGTAATCGCAATCAGCTTGGTCGCGCCCTCGCCGCCCTTGACAATGCCAAGCGACAGCTCGAGCGCCACCGCTCGAAGTCCCTCCACCAGCGAGGGGTAGTTCTTCTCGTCGATGCGGACGCCGCTTTCGCCACTCGCCATCGCGAACACGCAGTCGTTGGTCGAACTCTCGCCGTCGACCGTGATCGCGTTGAAGGTCGATTGAGAGGCGTCGACCAGTGCGCGGTGCAACGTGGACGGTTCGACCAGCGCATCCGTCGTCAGATAGCCGAGCATGGTGGCCATGCGGGGCTCGATCATCCCTGAGCCCTTGCACATTCCTCCGACGCGGAACGTCCCGTGCGCAGTCGTAACTTCGACAGCGTACGACTTGGGGAAAGGATCCGTGGTCATGATGGCGTCGGCGGCGGGCCCGTGCCCCTCGATGGAGAGGGCTGCAACTGCCGTTGGAATGCCCGATCGCAACGCAGCCATGCGAAGGTTGACACCGATCACGCCAGTCGAAGCAACCAGCACGCGGGATGGCGAAACCCCGAGCGCCTTGGCGGTGAGCGCTGCCATTTCCTCGGCGTCCGATGCGCCCTGCGGGCCTGTGCAGGCGTTGGCGCAGCCGCTGTTCGTGACGATCGCCTGCACAACACCGGCGGTTGACTGCAGGTGTCGCTGTGACAACAACACGGGTGCCGCTTTGGCCTGGTTGACGGTGAAGATGGCGGCTGCCGACACCGGGCGAGCGGCTGCGATCACCGACAAATCAGGGCGGCCGCTGGCCTTGATGCCGCATGCGATTCCGGACGCGCGAAACCCTCGGGGCGCAGTGATGCCACCGTCAATTGCTGAGACCGCAGGGGCGCGAAGCGTCGTCATGATCAACCACGAAGCGAGGCGAGCGGTACGAAGCTCCCGCGCGGCTGCTCGTTCCGTTCGACTAACGGCAGCACCACCGCGTGCTGACCACATCGCCGGAACTTGGGGCACCCCTGGCAGTCGAGGGCAATCTTCTCGGGCACCCAGGCGTGGGGCACGATTGAGTAACCCCGCCGCACGAAGTAGCCCGCGTCATGTGTGAAAGCGCACAGCGTTTCGAAGCCTGCGAGACGGGCACGTCGCTGCAACTCGGTGAGCAGGGCCCGTCCGATGCCATGGGCGCGAGCGCTCCGATCGACCACCAGCGAGCGGACCTCGGCCACGCGCGCGCCGAGCGGCGCCAGCTCCGCGCACCCAACCACGCGACCGCGCCGCCGGGCGACGACAAACCGTTGCGCGTGGGCGGAAAGCTCATCGAGCGGACGCGGCAGCAGGTGACCTTCTTCCAAGTTGGCCTGAATCAGGTCATGGAGAGCTTGCGCATCCGATGGCGCGCCCGAGCGATAGGTAACGGCAGCCGACGTGCGTGCCGCCTGTGGGCGTCGTCGCGGCGGCGAGGCAATGGTGGATGACGTCACCAGCGCAGCGTTCATGTCGTCACCTCTGCCCGCACGGTCGACAGCACGCCGTCCAGGATCGACGCAGCTTCGTCGATCTCCGCTTTCGTCACGTTGAGCGGTGGCAGGAGTCGAACCACGCGTTCCGCCGTGCGATTGACCAGCAGTCCAGCTTTCAGGGCGCCTTCGACGACTGGAGCGGCATCGCCGGTCAGTTCCAGGGCACGCATGACGCCAACGCCGCGAGCCGACGCGATGATGTCGTGTTCGGCGGCCAGCCGATTGAGAGCGTGCTCGAACACCGACGACATTTCGCGGACGTGCCCAATCAACCCGGCTGGAGGGACGTAGGGCACGGCTTCGGCCGTGCCGGTCAGCTGTTCGAGTACATAAAGGCCCGCACGAGTCGAGAGAAGATTGCCGCCGTACGTGCTGCCATGGTCCCCGGCGAAGATCTGTGACGCCACTGGCTCGGATACGAGTGCGGCGCCGATCGGGACACCCGAACCGAGCGCTTTGCCGATCGACATGAGATCCGGCGTGAGACCGAGTACCGGGGAATAGAACGGCTCGCCGGTGCGGCCAAGTCCACATTGGACCTCGTCTGCGATCAGCAGCGCACCGGTTCGTTCGCAGGCCCGCTCGATCGCCGCCGCGAACTCTGACGAAAGCGGACGCACGCCTCCCTCACCCTGAATTGGCTCCGCGATGATGGCCGCGGTCTGTTCCGTCACAGCCGCGTCGAGAGCCACCGGATCGGTGGGCGACACGAACGTCACCCCAGGGATCAGCGGTTCGAATGGCTGGCGGTACTGCGGGTTTGAGGTGACCGACAAGGCTCCCAGCGTCCGCCCGGAAAAGCCATGCTGCAGCGACACGAACTGCGTCCGATCCTTGTCTCCTTTACTGAACCAGTAGCGACGAGCGAACTTCAGGCAGGCTTCCACGGCTTCGGCGCCGCTGTTACAGAAAAAGGCCCTCTGCAGACCGGACAGCGCCGCCAATCGAGCCGCGAGCTCGCCCTGAAGGGGATGGTAGTACAGATTCGAGGTCTGGATGAGCGTACGCGCTTGCAGCGCGATCGCTTCAGCGAGCCCAGGGTGCGCGTGGCCGAGCACGACCACCCCGATCCCGGAAATGAAGTCGAGGTACGGCTTGCCCGCGGCATCGAAAATGCGGCTGCCGTCGCCACGAACGAATACGACCGACGCACGCTTGTAGGTCTGCAGCACGTGCGCCGCTTCCAGATTCTTGACCTGTTCCAACTCGATTCGCGTCATCTCACTTGCTCTGAACGTTACAAGTTACAAGTGTCCACGGACCCTTGATGCCGGCAACCCCTTCGACCAAAGCACCCAACCGCGCTGGCCGGCGCCCATCCGCAATTGCCACATCCACACCGCTCGTGATCGCCTGGCGGCTCGCCGTCAACTTCGCGATCATTCCTGCCGTCGCCGTTCCACCTTTTACCAGCCGCTCGATCCCGCTCGCGTCCAACCTCGCAATCGTTCGTCCTTCGTTGTCCAAGACGCCGGCCGTGCCACCGGCGATCACGAGGCGGCGCGCGTCAAGACGCGACGCCAGGTTGCCGGCCAGCGTGTCGGCGTTGACGTTGAACAGCCGTCCATCTCGCGACGCGCCAATGCAGGCGATCACCGGGATGAATCCACCTGCGCACAGCGCGTCAAGAAGCGGAGCGCCTGGCGTCGCCAGCGGATCGCCGACCAACCCGAGATCGACCAATTCGCCGGTTGTCGTCCGATGTGGTTTCGCCGGCTTGACCATCCCCACGCCGGCGTCGGCACCCGTCAGGCCGACCGCACGGCCGCCAGCGGCGTTGACAGCTGCCACCAGCCGCGTGTTGATCGATCCCGCGAGCACGGCGACGACGACGTGCAGCGTGGCCTCGTCCGTGATTCTCAGGCCGTCGACCTGCCGTTTGGGGATTGACGCCTGAGCGAGCGCGGCGTCGATCTCCTTGCCACCACCGTGGACGACCACGAGCGGCTGTTTCGTGGCCGCTCGTGCGATCAGCCGGGCGACCGCCGTCATTCGTGCTCGATCCTCGAGCAGCTCGCCGCCGAGTTTGAGAACCACGGTTCTCGGCGATGGTTCTTTACGACGGTTCTTCACGGTGGTTCGACGGTCGGTTCTTCACGATGGTTCTTCACGATGGTTCTTTACGATGGTTCTTCACGATGGTTCGCCACGCTGGTTCGACTGTGAACCTCCGTCGAAGAACCATCGTAACGAACCCCCGTTGAGAACCGCGCGATTCAGTTCAACCCTGCGCATTCGTCGATGCCCAACATGACATTGAAGTTCTGGATCGCTGAACCGGCAGCCCCTTTGATCAGGTTGTCGATCACCGACACCACGACCGCCCGCCCCGTTGCCTCGTCCACCCGCCAGCCGATATCGCAGAAGTTCGTCCACGCGACATGTTTGATCTCGGGCAGGTCGGTTCCCGTCAATCGGACAAACGGCGCCGCCGAGTACGTCTGCTCGAACGTCCCCGCGATCTGCGCGCTGGTCGTACCCTCGACCAGCCGCACGTAGTTCGACGACAGGAGGCCTCGATCCAGCGGCACGAGGTGCGGGACGAAAGTCACCGGACGATCGAGCGCCTGCTCCATCTCGGGCGTATGACGATGACCGAACACGCCATACGCCGCCACGCTGCCGTGGTTCTCCGAGAAATGCGTCCGATCGGTTGGCGCCTTGCCCGCGCCGGATAGACCAGATTTCGCGTCGACGATGATGTCGGTCGCCGGCGCGATCAAACCGGCGCGCGACAGCGGAAGCAGCGCGAGCAGCGAAGCGGTCGGATAGCAGCCCGGATTCGAGACCAGTCGTGCCGAGCGAATCGTTTCGTGCTCGAACTCGGTGAGGCCATACACCACGCCGCCTGGCATGGCGGTGGTTGCCGGATACCATCGCGCGCGCGCGTCTGCGGTGCGCAACCGAAACGCGCCCGACAAATCCACGACGCGCAGTCCAGCCGTCAGTAGTTTCGGCGCAAGTTCTGCGGACGCGGCTTCCGGCAATGCGAGGAAGGCGACGTCGGCGTCACGGATCACTTTGTCGAGATCGAGTGGCAGGACCTCGCCATCCCAGACGCGCGCCAGCGCCGGTAGTCGTCGCGGCGCACTGGTGGCCTGCGATCCCGTCGCGACTGTCAGCGTGGTCGCCGGATGCCGTGCCAGCAGGCGGACCAGCTCCTGTCCGGCGTACCCCGTGGCCCCGACGACTGCAACTCTATACATAGGAAAGAATACTTATACATTTCCATGCGGCGACGATGTCAATGCGTTCTTCTTCTGTATAGCCGATAGCTGTTGTATACTGATGCTTCATTACGCATAGATATGAAGACACGCCGGCTGTCCGCCATTCGGCAGGTCATCGACCGCGGGCCCGTCCACAGTCAGGAAGAGCTTCGCCACCACCTGGCCTCGCTGGGTTTTGTCGTGACGCAGGCCACGCTGTCGCGCGACATCAAGGAACTGGGGCTGGTGAAACGCTCCTCCGACGGCGCCTATCAAGCGGCCGGCGTGCCGGATGGAGGCTCGACGGCGGCGGCCGTCCTGAGCCTGTCACGCGCGCTCGGGGAGTTTCTGCTCGCCCTCGACGTGGCGCAGCAATTGGTGGTCGTCAAGACCGGACCCGGGCAGGCGCAGCTTCTCGGCTTGGCGATCGATCGGGCCAAACTCACCGAGGTGATTGGCACCATCGCCGGCGATGACACGATTCTCGTCGTCTGCCGCGATTCGCGAGGGGCACAGGTGACGCGCAATACGCTGGAACATCTGGCGTCAGAAGCGTAGTTAAGGTGCTTCAGTTTCCGTGTCTCCGCGTCTCCGTGTTTCCGTGAGAAGAAGATGACCACTCGTCTTGTCGTCGCCTGTTTTGGCGACTTGGGTTCGTTGACGGCCATCGCCGCAGCCAAGCAGCGTGCGGCTACCGACGTCGTTGCCGTGGCGTTCGACCTGGGAGCGGGCGAATCGCTTGGCGGCATGAAAGAAGCCGCGCTGGCCGCGGGTGCCACGCGATGCCATGCGCTCGATGTCCGTGAGGAATTCGCGCGCGAGGTCATCCTCCCGGCAGCACGCGACGCGGGCCCGGCGGGTGCGAATCAGCACCGCACGTTCGAGACGCTGGCTGCCGCATTCGTGGACCGCGCGCTTCAGTCCATGGCGGCGCTCGAGGAAGGCCGCGCGATGCTGCCGGTCGCGATTCCGTCCAACCGAGGGGTGGAGGCACGAGGTCAGACCCTGGCCCCGGCACGGTTGGGGATCGGCTTCGAATCGGGGGTCCCGGTCGCGATCAACGGCATTCACATGACCTTGACCGAGCTGCTTGAAAGCATCGAGACCATCTCGGGGCGCTCGGCGCTGGAGATTCTCTCGGCGGCCTATCGCGAGCTTGGCGGTGCTGCCGGACGTCTAGAAGGCCGAGAATCTACCGAAGTGACCTTCGAAATCGGGGAGGGCTGCTGCACCATCGCGACGGCCGCAGCGGTGCGCTGAATGAGTCAGCATTTATGGTCTGGTCGATTCACGTCGACCCCCGATCCCGACGCGTTTGACTTTGGCGTGTCGTTCCCGTTCGATCGACGGCTGTTTGAAGACGATGTGATCGGCAGCCTCGCGTGGGCGGAGGCGCTTGCGGCGTGCCGGGCGTTGAGCAGGGAGGATGCGCACCAGATTCGTGATGGTCTGACCGCGATTCTCGAGCAGGGGCGGCGGGACCCCTCCTGGGTCAACGGCGATGACGAGGATGTGCACAGCTTCGTCGAGCGCCAACTGGTTCTGCGGATCGGAGACGCCGGCCGGCGACTCCACACCGGCCGCTCCAGAAACGAGCAGGTGTCACTCGACTTGCGGCTGTATGTGCGACGCCGGATCCCGAGCCTCCAAGTGAGGATTCGCGAGTTGATCGTGACGCTTGCGGATCAGGCGGAGCGCGCCGGCAGTTCCCTCATGCCCTCGTACACGCACCTGCGGCGAGCCATGCCGGTGCTCGTCGCGCACTATCTCCTCAGTCACGCAGCGGCACTCCGGCGAGATCACGATCGGCTGGCGGCGGCGGCCGCCGAGGCCGATGCGCTGCCGCTCGGCTCTGGTGCCATCGCGGGGACGGGCTACGCGATCGACGTCCACGCGCTCGCTGCACGCCTGGGCTTCAGCCGAGTCGTGCTCAACAGCATCGATGCGTCATCGGATCGTGATTTTGCCGCGACGTTCGTCTTTGCGTGCTCGCTGGCGATGGTTCACCTCAGTCGTCTCGCCGAAGACTTCATCTTGATGACGAGCGACGAGTTCGGGTTTTTCGAGCTGGCCGATCGGTCAGCGACCGGCAGCAGCATGATGCCGCAGAAGAAGAACCCGGATCCGTTGGAGCTGGTGCGAGGGAAGGCCGGCCGATCCATTGGACATCTCGCCGGTTTGCTCATCACCATGAAAGGTCTGCCGACCGGATACAACAAGGACCTTCAGGAAGACAAAGAGCCGGTTTTCGATTGCGAGGACACCTTACACGTGTCACTCGTGGCCGCTCGCGCGGTTCTCGCACACCTCACGCTCCGGCCAGAACGCACGCGAGTCGCGGCATCGGGTTTGCTCCTGGCCACGGACGTCGCCGACTACCTGGTGGCGCGCGGAATACCCTTTCGCCAGGCACACGAAATCGTGGGCGGCATCGTGAGGGACTTGCTGGCGAAGCAGCAGGACTTTGGCCGGCTGCGCCTCGACGAATGGCAGGCCTACAGCCCCCACTTCGCGGCTGATGTGCTCGATGCGGTCACGCCAGAAGCGTCTGTGGCCGCTCGCAAGACCCCCCAGTCCACGAGCCCCGAGGCGGTTCGGAACGCGCTGGCGGAAACCCGCCGGTGGCTGGGGTCTCACGAGCGAAGCTCCCCCTAAAAGGGGGGCTCTGGATCTGGCTCCGATCCGCCGGGGCGATGGAGGGGGTTGCCGAGCGGGCGACTCGTTGCTACACTTAGTCGACCTCTCGTCCAGAGTTTGATCCGAACTCGAGGTTTTTGCGCCCGGATGGCGCTCGGCCCAACGTGAGCCGTGCCCGTTTCCCTCCCGCACAGTGATCTGACGGACTTCGGTATTTTCGGGGGAGTGCATGCAGCAACGCCGGTTTCGGCCCGGCGACGTCGTGGACGACTACTGTCCGCGCGAACGCCGTATCACTGATCACGCCGTCGTGGCGATGATCGAAGACAACATCAAACAAACGCGCTGTTGCGTCTGCGACGCCGAGCACGAGTTCAAGGACGGCAAAATACCGGCGCAGCGCAAACGTCGTCCCCAGACGGCCCTGTTCAATCAGGTGCTCGAAGGCCTCCAGGGACAGCCGGCACGCCTGGCGCACCCCGCGAACGAGCCCGTCCCGGACGAGCACGACGAAGGCCTGGATCCGTCTCCCCCGGCAGACCATCACTTCGAGCCTGACCTTCCAGAAAGCAGCAACGGACATCCACCGACCACTTCGGATGAGTCGTTTGTTTCGCAGGCGTCCGCACCGAGCGCTCCTGAGCCCTCAGCAAACGGCAATGAAGAGAACCCGATTGTGGGCGACGAAGGTCCAGTCCGGCGGTCGTTAATCCGTGCGACGTTGCCGCGGCCCGAAGGGCAACCGACCGCCACGCGGGCTCTCCCCGAGTTTACGATTCGTCAGCCGCACAACGGGCGCGGTGGGGCGGGTGGTCGTCGGAGAGGCGGACACCAGCAAGGGCAGGGACACCAAGGCCCGATGCGATTCGGTCGCGGCGGTCAAGGGCAGGGCCACGGGCAAGGACAGCCCCAGCACGGTGGGCGGTCCCATGGTTCGGGCGGTCGTCGGCGGCGCGGCGGCAAGAAGCGATAGGCCGCGCCTTCATGTCGCAGCTCACCGGAAAGGTCGGCCTCGTTGTCGGGGTCGCCAACAAGCGTTCGCTTTCGTGGGCGATCGCGCAAGCCGCGTCACGCGAAGGCGCGACCCTCGTCCTGACCTATCAGGGACGGTTTGAAGAGCACGTCAACGAGCTGGCGGAAACGCTGACGCCACGACCTCTCGTGCTTCCGCTCGATGTGCAGAACGACGCGGAGATCGAGGCGGTGTTCTCTCGAATCCGGCAGGAACACGGCGGCCTCGACTTTCTCGTGCACGGCGTCGCATTTGCCAATCGCGACGACATCACCAATCCCTTCATCCAGACGTCGCGCCAGGGTTTTGCCCTCGCGTTGGACATCAGTGCCTACTCGCTGATTGCTCTGACCCGCGGGGCACGTCCTTTGATGGAAACGCGCGGGGGCGGGAGCGTCGTGACGCTGACGTATCTCGGGAGCACGCGCGTGTTTCCGAACTACAACGTGATGGGCGTGGCCAAGGCCGCGCTCGAATCGACCGTGCGATATCTGGCGGCTGAGATCGGGCCGCAAAACATCCGGGTCAATGCCATATCCGCGGGCCCGATCAAGACCCTGGCCGCGGCCGGTATCGGGGGCTTCTCGACCATCCTCGGGATTGTTCGTGAGCGTGCGCCGCTGCGTCGCACCATCGAAACGAGCGAGGTCGCCGACGCAGCGCTGTTTCTCCTGAGCGATGCCGGTCGCGCGGTCACCGGCGAGGTGTTGATGGTCGACGCCGGCTATCACGTAGTAGGAATGTAACCGCGGCCGGCGGCCGGCTGCCGGTAGCCGGGCTCACTGATCACTGATCACTGATCACTGATCACTGGTTGTTCCGAGACGATCAGTCGATCGGGGACGCCTGCAATTCTGAGAGTCTTGGCGGCGTCCGTGATCAAGGCCGGTGGCCCGCAGATCAGGCAGCGCGTTTCAGGCGACTTCAACATCGACCGAATCAAGGCCTCGTCGGCTCGGCCTCGTCCGCCAGTCCAATCCGTTCCTGGATCTCGCGTAATCGTCAATCGCAACTCGATTCGACCGTCGGTAGCCAGAGCCGCCAGCTGATCGCGATAGGCAAATTCCTCGGGACTGCGTGCGCTGTAGATGAGACTGATGTCGATGTCGGCACGAGTGGCGAGCGTTTCCCACATCATCGACCGCAGCGGCGCAATGCCCGTCCCGCCGGCGATGAACAGCAGATGCCGCTCAGCGAGTTCCTCCGGAAGACCAAAGGCCCCCATCGGTCCGTCGATTCGCAAGAGCGTTCCCGGCACCGCGCGTTCGAGGTGGGGGTCAGGGCCTTCGTGATCGTCGATTTGGACCAGCAGTTCCAGCGTGCCCGTGGTGCGTGCGTAGCTCGGCGACGAAGCAATCGAGTACGGCCGCCGCACCGTTCCCTCGGCCAGCCCCGCGTAGACCGCCTGGCCCGCCGCGAATGAGAATGGCTGACCACCAAGGTCGAGCGTGATGATCCGCGTGCGGGGTGTCGCTTTGATCGATTCGCGGACCGGCAGGACGAAACGCGGCACGTCGCCAACTACTCCGAGAGTCACCTGAGTAAAGAACAAATCCAGCACGAAGGCCACGAAGCAATCCAACCAAATCCTTCGTGTGCTTCGTCTGCTTCGTGTTGCATTTCGTCTCACTCAACCGAATTGCGGGGTTCTTTCGAAGAAAACCGACCACAGGCCCCTGATCACCGATCACTGATCACTGATCACTGATCACAGCACGCCGCGGCCCGCCCGCTGAATCTCGACCTCGGTCGGCTCGATCGACACCGTCGCCAGTACGGTGGCAGCCCGCTCGTCGGCGCTCACAGCGCTCTGCTCGCGCGCTTGCTGCTGCTTGCGGCGTGACTTGTCTCGATACATACGACTGTCGGCCGTGGCGAGCAGCGCCTCGTAGGTCTCGCCGTCGTGCGGGAAGATGGCCGCCCCGATGCTGACGGCCAAGGGCAGCCGGCGGCCCGGTCGCGCTTCGAACACGGCTTCGTCCACGGTTCGCTGCAGGTCTGCCCGCTTGCGCTCGGCTTCGTCCTGGCCGCATCCCGAGAGCACCACGATGAACTCGTCGCCGGCGTACCGCACGCAGATATCGTACGGCCGAATCGCGTTGCGCAGCACCGGCGCCAGCTCTCGCAGCACCCGGTCGCCGATGTGGTGGCCGTGATTGTCGTTGATGTCCTTGAAGTTATCGAGGTCCATCACCAGCAGCGCGACCTCGCTCTTCAATCGTTCGGCACGCGCCAGCTCGCGCGACAAGTGCATGAACATGTAGCGCGTGTTGGGCAGCCCCGTGAGCGCATCCGTGAGTGAGTCCGACTGCGTCTGCTCGAAGACGATGGAGTTGTGAATGACGGCCGCGGCCTGTTCGGAGACGCGATCCAGCAAGCGGCGATGGTCGTCGGTGTAAAAGTCTGACTGCGAGTGGTAGACCGCAAGGGTGCCGATGAACCGATCGTTGAACACCAGGGGGGCGACGAGCGCCGATTGCAGGATGGTGGCGTGTGCCGTGAGCCCGGCCGCTTCGAAATCGGCGCTCGGCCGCGCATTCACCAACGTCCGTCGGTTGCGCGCGACCCATCCGGTCAACCCCTGGCCGCTGCGCACAGTCATCGTGCTGATGGCGTCAGCTTCGTATCCCGTGGCGAACCGGCAATGCAACATCTCTTCTTGATCGTCGCTGAGGTACAACGCGCACGAACTGAAGGGCACCAGGCTGCTCAGTTTCGAGGCGATGAGGGCCATCGTGTCGGCGACACCCAGGCTGGTGCCCATGGTCTGGGCGATTTCGTAGAGAGCGTAAATCTCACGATGCGCGTGCGCGATATCTTCGAAGACCGTGGTGACTTTGCGTTCGGGCTGGAAGCCGGCGGCGGGCCGACCAAGCTCGGGAGTGGCATCGATCGAGAGCCGCCGCGGCGGCGGGTTCTCCAGCCGATCGGCCTCTTCACTGAGACGCGGCAACATCGTCACGAATCGCTGAACGACGTCCGGGTCGAGTGCCTTGCCGCACTCTTGTTGGAGCAGCGCGAGCGCCGCATCGTGAGCCATGGGCCGGTGATACGGCCGCTCTGAGGTCAGCGCGTCGAAGTAATCGACGACCGACAGGATGCGCGCGCCGAGCGGAATTTCGTCGCCTTTCAACCCCTGGGGATAGCCCTTGCCGTCCCACCGCTCGTGATGACACAGGATGAGGGGAGCGACGGGATACGGAAATGGCACGGCGCTGATGATTTCTGCTCCGACCTGCGGGTGCAGCCGAATCTTTTGAAACTCCTCCTGCGTCAACGGTCCGGGCTTGGCCAGGATGTGTTCGGGCACCGCCAGCTTGCCGATGTCGTGCAAAAGGGCGGCGGTCTTGACCCCCTGAATATCGTTGTCCGACATGCCAAGTGATTGCGCGAGGCCGGCCGCGAACATCTGGACGCGCCGAATGTGTGACTGCGCGGTCTGCTCTTTCGCGTCGATCGCCAGCGCCAGCGCCTCGATCGTCGCGAGATGGAGGTCCGCCATTTCCTGCACGTGCCGTCGTTCGTCGTCGATTCGGCCGATATACAGCTTGTAGGTGCGATACGTCAGATACAGCGGCGCGCAGAGCAGGAGCGCGATCCAGATTCCGAAACTGAGGATTGCCCACTTGGCGACGAAGGCGACGCCGGCGCCGACGAAATAGCTGGGGGCGCTCCAGATGAAGTTTTCATTCCACACCCTGAAGACCGTCTGTTTCGTAGACAGCCCAATCGCGATCGCGATGAGCAGGGTGTTGAGCACGAAGTACACCGTGGCCGCGCCAACGAGCGGGCCCGCCATCAGGCCGAGGCCGTGCCCCAAGTCCCCTGCGACCCCGCCCAGTTCCGTATAGGCATAGCCGGCGGCCTGCACCGTGATCGCCAGGCACGACATGCTGAACAGGACACGATGGGGCGGGTTCCGGCGCTTGAGTCCGAATGTGCATTGGCTCCACGCACTCGCCACCGCAACCAACATGGTCTCGTGTGGGCCCAACAGGATCAGCGACGCAAAATCGACGGCATACGACACCGACATCGTCGAACCGCTCTTGGCGAGCGGCAGGCTCACCTTGAAGGCGGAGCTGATGACCGACAGTAGGAGGAGGATCGCGAACAGCAGCGGCTGGTCGAATCTCGCCCGCGGTGTCAGTAGCACGAGCAGTACGGCGCCGGTCGCGATGATTGCCGCGACGTAGAGGCGTGCCGCGAGGGGCAGCGTCCTCATGGACTCAGGCCGGGGGTCGGCACGATTCGGGTTACTCAACGAGGGATGTCGGCTCTTTGGCCAAGCGTGTCCCATAGCCGAGGGGCAGGCTAGAGACCGGTCAACGTTGGACAATACATTACGTTAATGTCCTATACAAGACCGTTGAGTGCACTTCAACGACTGCTGTGCAGCGCTGAGCCAGTGCGCGCATTGTAGCCCACCCCGTCTTGCGTGTGTCGCCTAGCCGGCGGCGCGTCGTGCACGTCGTGCTCGCGCAGCGCCCTCGGGTTCGAGGCCGAACTCCTCGATCTTCCGATAAAGCGTTCCACGACTGATGTCCAGGATCTTCGCGGCCTCGAGCTTGTTCCATTCGACGGCTTCGAGGACACGCGTGATGTGGACGCGCTCGGCTTCGCGAAGGGTGGAGAGTCCGCTGCTAGGCTCGGATTCGGGTTGCGGCAGCCGCCCGTGCAGGAACTCGATGTCGGCAGCACGAATAACACGCCCCGGCGCCGACAAGGCGGCGCGCGAAACGGTACTCTCGAGCTCCCGGATGTTGCCTGGCCAGTGATACGAGATCAGCAGGTCGTCGGCCTCGCGTGAGAACTGCTTGGCGTCGAGCGGCAGGCCGTTCGACGCGCAGTAGCGACCGAGGAAGCGATTCGCCAGCACCGGAATGTCCACCGATCGTTCGCGAAGCGACGGCAGCCGAATGGCAAACGCGTTGATTCGGTAGTAGAGGTCTTCGCGGAAGCGACCTTCGCGCACGAAGAGATCGAGCGGGCGGTTGGTCGCTGAGATCAGCCGGAAGTCCACGTGAATGGCTCGATTGCCGCCCAGTCGCTCGAACTTTCGTTCTTCGAGGACCCGGAGCAGCTTGGCCTGCGCCACCAGCGACAGGTCGCCGATTTCGTCCAGCAGCAGAGTGCCGCCGTTGGCGAGCTCGAGTCGGCCGGGCTTACGATCGTGAGCGCCGGTGAACGCGCCCTTTTCGTAGCCGAAGATTTCGGACTCGAAGAGGGTGTCGGGCAGTGCGGCGCAGTTGACGGCCTGGAAGCGTTCCTGTCCGCGTCGGGACAGCTCGTGAATCATCTGCGCGACGAGCTCTTTGCCCGATCCAGTCGGGCCGAGAATCAGCACCGCGATATCGGACTTGGCCGCGGTACGAATCCATTCGAAGATGGCGACCATCTTCTCGTCGCGGCCGATCATCTCGCGGAAGCGCTGCACCGACGGCGAGGTCTCTTCGATACCGACGGCTGCCCGACGCTCGAGGAACTTGTCGAGCAGACGGGCCATCGGATCCTGGCCGGGTCGCGCCGGCGATGAACTTCGGTGGGTCGCCAGCCTGGCGTCGGACCACACCGAATTCCACCAACTCGCCCACGCAGTTCTCGACGTCGAGTCGCATGCGCCCGAACGCCTGCATCAACGCCTCGATGTCGAACGACTCGTTGGGACGCGCGGCGAGAAAACGAAGGATGCCCGCGCGCAACGGCGACTGCACCAGCGTGCGGAACCGTCCGTCGAGATCGTCTGGTCGTGAGGGCGAGCCCCCCGTTGCGCGACGGGCAGCGAATGTCAGGTCGTCCACTGGCTTTCGGTTTATCGGCCCCTGACAGGGTGGGATTACCCCGCCGGGCGCGCCGACTCGACCGTTCCTCGGGCGCGGTAATACACGGTTTGGTGGTGTTCGATGAGGGCCTTCATCCGGGCTGCATCACTCTTCCGATGTCCGTAACAGCGCACGGGAGTCGCACCGCCGCTCGTCTCGATGATGACATCAGAGAACAGAAAGTTCGTATTAATGCTGACGGATGCCACATGCGCCATGTGGATGGATTGCTCGCGGCGTCCCACGAACTCGGGGGTGAAGTGAATCACGCTGGTGGGGGTGATGAGGACCTGCGTCGGAAACAGTCGGTTACCGCGCGAAAGCCGACTTGCACGAAAAATTTCACCCTTGGCGAACGGACGACCTTTGAACCAGAAATAGGCCACCACCAAGAGGGCGATCACGACCAGCGCGACCGCGACGGGGATCCAGGGGTCGGTCACGGGCAAATGCTACTCTAGCTGGCCGAGGCTCGCTGGGCGAGCCGCACAACGGTCGTTTATGCCGCATCGAGCCCCCGGTTCCTCTCACAGAGCCCAGAAATCGTTCCTGTCCGGCAGGCCCATCCGCTATTACCGCCCCCGCGGAAGTGCCGACATCCGCCGGCTGATAGACGATGGGTTCCAGGCGTTCAACGCGGCGCGGCTCGGTGAAGCCTGTCGAATCTACACGGACAAGATGCTGGCGAAGTCGCCGGACACCACCATCGGATTGACGATTGCGGGCGCGTTGACGCCAGCCGGCCTCGGCGGCTGTTTCATCGAGATGATGGAGCGGGGGCTCGTGGATTTCGTGATCAGCACGGGCGCCAACCTGTACCACGACTTGCACTACGCGCTGAACTTCACCTTGCACCGCGGGTCGCCGTTTCTGGATGATCGCGTGCTGTACGAGCACGGCGTCATTCGCATCTATGACGTATTGTTTCCGGCGAAGGTGCTGCTCGACACCGACGCGTTCATCCGTGATTTTCTGATTGCGACCGATCTCGATGGTCCGGTGTCGACCGCCGAGCTGCACTACGCGCTGGGCGAGCACTTGAGAACGGCACGGCCAGGGTGCGAGGAATACTCGGTCGTCGCCAGCGCGGCGAAGTACGGCGTGCCAATCTACACCTCGTCGCCGGGGGACAGCTCGATCGGTATGAACGTCGCCTTTCACGAGCTGATGCATGGCGGCCGGTTGATGGTGGACCCCAACCAGGACGTCAACGAGATCTGCGCCATCATCCTGGCCGGCGAGAAGAACGGCTGCGTGATTCTCGGCGGCGGATCGCCCAAGAACTTCTATTTGCAAGGGCAACCCACGCTGTGGGAGGTGTACGGCATTCCGAAGGGCGGCAACGACTACTTCATCCAGATCACCACCGATCAAGTCGTCTGGGGTGGTCTCTCTGGTGCGACGCCGTCCGAGGCCGTGAGCTGGGGCAAGGTCAATCCCGGCGTCCTCCCCGATACCGTGGTGACCTACGCGGATTCGACGATTGCGTTTCCCTTGTTCTGCGAGTACGCCTGCGGTCACAAGAACGGACGGAGGAAACGCAAGGGCCTGGTACACAAGCGCAGCGCGCTGGTGGCCGCGCTCAAATCCGAAGCGGTCAAAGCCCGCTCGACGGCTCCAGAGAAAACGAACCGTCGCAAGCGAAAGGCCGTGCTCACTCGGAGCTAGGACACTAGTGGGACGCGAGTGAAGGAGCCTATGGGAACGCTCTTCTCCGAGCTGGGTCCGCTGGCCGACGAAAGCACCGTTGGGCCACGTGTCTACGCCGATGCCAACGTGCCGGCGGGCCTGGTGACGTTCATGCGTCTGTCGCTTGGCTGGGATGTGTTTTTCGTGATGGAGCACGACGACCTTCGCCGCGCCCCCGACATCGAGCACTACCGATTGGCACGGCGGCTGCGACGTACCCTGATTACGATGGATCGCGACTACCTCGACGATCGGGTGTTTCCGCCGCTCGAGACGTCCGGGGTGTTGGTGCTGTCGGCGCCCAATCAGCGAGGTCTCGAGCGTTTGCTGACGCGCGCCGACCGCGACATCTTTCGAGTCGGGGCGGGCGAGCTCGTCGCACTGCCGCTCGAGGGAACCAAGCTGCAGGTGTTCCCGGAATTCGGGGCGGGGCTCGCGTGATGGCGGCCGGCGTCGAAGGCGCTCGTGCCGCGTTACTCCAGCGCCAATGATCCTGCTCGCTGGCGCAGACCTCATTCTCCCCAATCAGGTCCTCTCCGGCGCCAGCCTCCTGCTGGACGACGATCGCATTGCGGCGATCGAGCCGAAAGTCATCGAGACGCCAGCCGGCGCGACTCGGGTTGATCTGGCCGGATCGCTGGTCGTGCCCGGCTTCGTCGACGTGCACGTGCACGGTGTCGAGGGATTCGACGTGTTGGATGGCCCGCAGGCCACCGTCGAAGTCGCGGCCAGGCTGCCGCGCTATGGCGTCACCGCTTTCTGTCCGACGTCGATTGCCTGCGACCCTGCGACGCTGGCGGTGATGCTCCGGGCGGTGAGCGCGTCGCAACGCGAGGCTCGTGCAGATCACGCTCGTGTTCTGCCGGCACATCTCGAAAGCAACTTCATCAATCCCGACTACAACGGCGCTCAGCCCCGCGAATGTTTGCGTCTCCCACCGTTTCAAGGTTCCAGGGTTCCAGGGTTCCAGCGTTCCAAGGTTCACAATCACGATCAGGCCAACTTCACCGGCGCAGACATTCTTTCGGTCGTCGCCACACATCGCGAGCAAGTGGGGATCATCACGCTGGCACCGGAGCTCGATGGCGGAATCGACCTCGTGCGCCAGCTCGTGGCCGCAGGCCATCGCGTGTCGATTGGTCATTCCGGCGCCACCTACGAGACGGCGATGGCCGCCATCGACGCTGGGGTCTCGCACGCAACACATCTCTTCAACCGGATGACGCCGATGACGCAGCGCGCACCCGGCGTCCCGGGGGCTGTGCTTCGATCGGAGCAGGTGCGGGCGGAAATCATCTGCGATGGGTTTCATGTGCATCCCGCGCTGCTGACGGTCGCCTGCCGTGCGAAGGGCGCGGCGGGAATCATCGCGATCACGGACGGCACGGCGGGCTCGGGTCTGAAGGGCGGGTCGAGGACCCGGCTCGGCGGCCGTTCCATCCTCGTGACAGACCGCAGCGCCGAGCTCGAGGACGGCACGCTGGCGGGCAGTATTCTCACCATGGATGGGGCATTCCGGTCGCTGGTCGGGCAGGCCGGCGTCGGTCTGGTGGACGCGGCGCGCATGTGCGCAACGACCCCTGCCGAACAAGTGGGATTGACTGATGCCGGCCAGATTGCCGTCGGCAAGACCGCCGATCTCGTAGTGCTCGATTCGGCCCTGAGGGTTCGCCAGACCTATCTCCGCGGCCGGCTGTGGCGGAACACCCGGGAGGGGCCAAACGTCTAGATCTCCGTTGGAGTCTGCCGTCATCCCGCCCCGCGGAGACCACCCCACCGCGCACAGTCCGCGCGGCGGGGACCCCGAGCTGGGGCAAGCCAATAGGGCCCTAGCGAAGCGGAGCCGCTCGTCTTGCGGCGATTTGAGGCGGAGCTTCGCTAGGGGAGTGCCATGAGCGTCCACGAATTCGCCCGGGTTGGTTCACGCGCGTTGCTCGTGGCGGCCGCTGTCGCGCTGACGGCCTGCGAGGTCAACCTGAACTCCGAGGGTATCGTCTCGCGCGAGACCAAGACCTTCAAGGTGTCGGGCGTCCCAGACGTGCAGCTCGAGACGTTCGACGGGTCGATCGAAGTGCATTCGTGGGATCGCAACGAGGTCGAGGTCGAGATCGAGAAGCGGGCGATGGAGCAGTCGATGGTCGACGAGATGGTCGTCTCCGCCGAACAGCAGGGCGATCGCATCATTGTCAAGGTCACCCAGCCTCGGAATCGCGACTTCGACGGCATCCAGATTGGCGTCAACTTCAGCCCGACCGCTCGACTTCGTGTGGCCGTGCCGCGCAACAGCCAGTTGGCCGCATCGAGCGGCGACGGGTCGATTACCGTCGAGGACGTCAATGGCAAGGTTGCGCTGACCACTAGCGACGGCAGCGTGCGGGCATCGCGGGTGACCGGCGAGCTGTCCGTGCGGTCCGGCGACGGATCGATTCGCCTCGACGCCGTCGAGGGCAAGCTCGATCTCGAGACTGAGGACGGCAGCATCGGCGTCGAAGCCAAGCCGACCGCTCTGCGGGCCCGGACGGCTGATGGCACCATTCGACTGCGAGTGGACGCCGACACCAAGATGACCGAGGACTGGGATGTTCAGACCGCCGATGGCTCGGTGACGCTGACCTTGCCGAGCGCGTTTGACGGCGAGCTGGATGCCGAGACGCGCGATGGGTCGGTGCGCGCGAATCATCCGGCGGTCACGAACGAGAGCCGCGAAGGTGACGATCGAGAGGAGCGGCGTCGAACGCTCAAGGCGACGCTTGGTTCCGGCGGTCGCACGCTGCGCGTCCGAACCGGCGACGGCACCATTCGTATCGAGAGCTGATTCCTCCGTCGTCGGCCTGCTTCGATGACATCTCTTGCGATCGTATTACCCGTTCTGAAGTGTCCGACGTGTGCCACGTCGCATTGGCGGGTTGCTGAGACAACGGATCGGGCAGCGACCGTCACGTGCGCTGAATGTGCTCGCTCGCATCGGTTCGAGCGCGGCATTCTTTGGGTCAATGTGCTGGCTGAGCATGTCGACGCCGTTCGCGAGCGTCTCGCCGTGGCACCGACCGAGTTGGTGCCCGAGCTCGGAGGCTGGACGCAGCGGTATCAGGGCGTGGACGTGACCGATACCGCGCTCCTCAACGTGTACTTGTCCCTTCCGTACGGTGATGGGTCATCGCATTTCACCACCCCGGGTTACTTCGCTAACGTGGGACGCTTCGCGAAGGAGTTCGACTTCATCGCCGGCCAGCTTCCGACACGTGGCTTGGGATTGGATATCGGCGCCGACGGGACCTGGTCTACCGCCAGGTTGGCGGCACGTGGGCTGACCTGTATAGCACTGGATATCACTGACCATCTGGTGCTCGGCGAGCTGTATCAGGACGCAGTACCCTGAATACGCCCGGATCAACGTCGACATGCACGAGGACGTCTTCGTCGATAAGTCCTTTGACGTCGTCACGGCTTTCAATGCCTTGCATCATTCGAAACGGCTGACCTCGATCGCTGAACGCATCGCGGCCGTTCTAAAGCCCGGCGGCACGCTTGGTTTCGTTGAGCCATACGTTCAGAACGCCGCACAGGAGGTCGCGTTTGGTGCCCCGCAGAGCGCAATCGGCATCAGCGAGAACATCCACACCATTCCGGAGTGGCATGATGCCTTCGTCGCGGCTGGCCTGTCGCTGATTGCCTTCGCCACGAGTGATGCGTTCAGTGCCATCTACCGGAAACTCGACAACGCCGAGATCGACAGGCGCGAGCCGCTGAGGATGGATGCCGACGGATGCTTCGTGCACTATTATCAGGCGCTGCTCGACGCCGAACCGTCCGCCGTGTACGTGACGCCCGGTCAGGCGCAGGTCTTCCAAGTCAGGGTCACCAACAATAGCGCGGCGGCCTGGGCGACCCGTGGACCGCACCCAGTGGCCATCAGCTACCACGTCGAACGACTCGATGGCGACGGACCCCGGATGGTTGCGTTTGATAATCCTCGAACATCGATTGTTAGTTTCGTGGCGCCCAAGGACTCGCAATTGTTCGAGGTACCCGTTCAGTTGCCGGAGCCCGGTGCCTATCGCATCGAGTTCGACCTCGTGCACGAGTTGCGCTCGTGGTTCAAGGACAGAGGGGGCCGGACGGCGGTGGTGACATGCGAAGTGCGGTAGCGCCACACAGCGCCATCACTCGATTAAGCGTCACGCGCCAATGCGGATCGCCGCAAACCGATCGAGCGCGTCGATGAGATCGGTCGGTTGATGCAAGACGTACGGCGTCTCCGGAGGAGCATCCTCGAACCGTGCGGCGCTGAAGCCATATCGCGCCCACGCAAACGCGCACCCGGCGGCGCGAGCCGTCGCCCAGTCGATGGGCGAGTCGCCGACCAGGATCACATCGCGGTCGTCATGCGCGAGCGCCTGTAGTCCCGCCGGGTCCGGCTTGCGGCCGTGTGGTCCGTCGCCGCCCACGACTGACTCGAAGTACACCGACAGGCCCAACGCGTCGAGGATTTGCATCGACGGGGCCAGCGGTTTGTTCGTCAGGACCGCCATACGTGCCCGACGCGACGTCGTCCGCAGCACCTCTTCGATGCCTGGATACGCGACGGTGGTGTCCAACAGCCGGCGGCCGTAGATCTCGAGAAACCGATCGAGCACGTCCGATATCTTCGGCCGAAGGCCGGCGGCGTTCAGCGCCCGCTTCACGAGCAAGGCCGCGCCATCACCAACCATGCCGGCGACTTCATCCTGCGAAAGCGGACGTCCGCCGAGGCTCGTCACCAGTTCGCTCACCGAGCGAGACAGGTCGGTCACCGAGTCGATCAGCGTGCCGTCGAGGTCGAAGATGACCAGCATGCGACACGTACCGAATCGTTCATGACCAATTGTCGATGTTGAGCGTTTGCGGAGAAAACCCTGTGGAGCAGGCCGTTACGATCACGAAAAACGCGGCGCAGGCCAGCGACAGCGGCGTCGGGGCGGGACCCAACGTCCGCTGACCTCTGAAATGCGGCGTTGGGCCGACGCCGGCGTTCCATAACGTTGAGCCGAGCACGCGTTTTTCCGGCCTGCGGAACCGGGTTTTCGGAGCAAATGCTCAACATCGACCCAACCGTCATGAACGATTTCATGTACCCGCCTCACCCTGATACGTCGCGAACGACGTGGGCGTCTCCCACACCGTGACTTTAACCACGGGCAGCCTCTCGTCGCGAGCGTGATCGAAAATCAATCGCGCGATGCGCTCCACGGTCGGATTGCTGTCCACGATGAACACGGGCTCGTTCAACTGCTGGAGCGGCTTCACCAGCGGATCGTCGTGACGCAGGATCATCCGGTGGTCGAGCTCACGATCAATCCAACCCTTGACGATTCGCTTGATGTCGCTGAAGTCGCACACCATGTTCCGGTTGTCGAGGGTTCCCGTGCGCACTTCGATTTCGGCCGTCGCGTTGTGGCCGTGCGGATGTTTGCAGATCCCGTCGTAATCGAGCAGGCGATGACCGTAACAGAAGTCGATTTTCTTCGTGACCGAATACATGTGCCTCAGTGTATCCGCGGATGTTCCGGGGATGTATTGTTATCGCCGGACCCGTGGATAACCTCGTGCTCCTTTCAGGTGGCCTGGACAGTGCGGTGCTGGTTGCCTTCGAGGCGCAGCACAGCCGCGTACATCCCATCTACGTGCGCGTTGGGCTGGCCTGGGAGGCCGCTGAACTGCGCATGGTGCACCACCTGTTGTCCTCGCCCGCATTTCGCGGAGACATCGCAGGTCTCGGGATCCTCGACTTCAACATGCGTGACGTCTACCCGTCTACTCACTGGGCGGTTCGAGGAACGCCGCCGGCATACGACACGCCGGAGGAAGACGTCTATCTCGCGGGCAGAAATCTCGTCCTCCTGACCAAGGCAGGTGTCGTCGCGGCGTCGCGCGCGATCAATCGCATCGCGCTCGGACCGCTCGCGGGCAATCCGTTCCCCGATGCCACGCCAGAATTCTTCAAGACGATGGCCAAAGCGCTCGCGCTTGGACTGGACCATCCGGTCGATGTGGTCACGCCTTTGATTGACCTCCATAAAGACGACGTGATCCGATTGGGGGCGCGCCTGGGCGTGCCCTTCGAGTTGACGCTCTCGTGCATGAATCCGACCGACAGCGCGCTGCCACTCCACTGCGGGCAGTGCAGCAAGTGCCGTGAACGGCGAGACGCGTTTGTCGCTGCCGGCGTCGCTGACCCGACGGCCTATTCGCAGCCGAGCCCTCGGTGAAACGCTGGCCCCTGATTCTTGTGATCGCGAGTCTGCTCGGGGCCGCCGCCTTTCATCTGTTTGGCTCGCGACGTCGCCCTGAATCCACTCACCCCATGAACGAGGCCGTCGCCCGGACATTGCCGCCGCCGTTCGTGATGTTCCGAACACTGGCCCCCGCCGATCGATACGGACGGGTTGCCATGCTGTCGGCGGTGACGCCTGATGCCACCCGCGCGTTTACGGCTCTGAGTTGCGCTCGCGTGCACTACGCCGGCGGTACCGGTCTTTGCCTGGTCGAGGAACGGGAAGGCACCCAGGTGGTACAGGCGGCCTATGTCTTCGACAGCAGCTTTACGCGCGGCCAGCGCCTGCTCTTGTCCGGCATTCCCACCCGCGCCCGTGTTTCCCCGAATGGTCGACGGGCGGCGATCACGGTCTACAGCGAGGAGCAGATGCCTGATGGCCAGGAGCGGCTCGCGACCGATTCGATCCTGATTGATCTGCCCGACGGCCACCTGCTCGCAAGGCTGCGAGAGTTCGTGGTGGATGGGCCTGGCAAGCCAGCTTCCGGTGTGGCGCTCGACTATTCCAGCGTCGCGTTCGCTCGAGACCCCGATCGCTTTTACGCGACGCTGGGCACGACGAGCAACTGGTACATCGTCTCGGGATCGGTGGGCACACGTCGATTGACGATCGTTGCCGAAGGGCTGGCCAGCGAAGCGCTCTCTCCGGACGAGGCGCAGTTGGCCGTCAAGCAGCGCGTCGGGGAGCGTGGCTTCTGGCAGGCGATGGTGTTCGACCTCTTATCGAAGTCCGCTCGGCCGCTCAGCCACACGCGCAGCATCGACGACCAGATCGAGTGGCTCGATCGTGACCACCTCGCATATCACGACGCGACGGAGCAGGGGACTGGAATCTGGACGCTCGCCATCGACGGCCGGTCGCCGCCGCGCCTGCTGATCGCGGACGCTTACTCACCGGCCGTCCAGCATTGACCAGTTGTCAGTCACCAGTTTTCAGTTCAAAGGACTTACTCCTTTGAACTGGCAACTGGCAGCTGGTAACTACAGTAAAATCGAGCAATGAAATTCGTCGCTATTGCCTTTTCGGCGTGTGTGCTGACCACCACCGCCATCATCGCGCAGGCACCCACGCCAACCCTCGAGGTTTTCAAGTCGCCGACCTGTGGCTGCTGCTCGAAATGGGTCGATCACGCCCGTGAACACGGCTTTACGGCGAAAGTCACGGACATGCCGGACGCGGCGCTCGACGAGCTCAAGACCAAGCACGGCATTCCACGCACCGCGCAGTCGTGCCACACCGTCCTCGTCGGCGGCTACGTCGTTGAAGGTCACGTGCCGGCCCCCGAGGTGAAGCGGCTGTTGAAGGAGCGTCCCGCCATCAAGGGCGTTGCCGTCGCCGGAATGCCACTGGGCTCGCCCGGAATGGAAGTGGCCGGTCAGAAGCCACAGACCTACAACGTCATCTCGTTCGACAAGGCGGGCGAGGTCAAGGTTTTCGCGACCTACAATCGTTAGACGTCGCTCGGATTGTCTGATTTCGACCTTGGCCCTGCCTGGCCCGGCCGAGTTCTGAAGATTTGGCCAGTCGAGTCCTGAAGAGGTTAGAATTCCAAGCTCAACAAGACTGACTGTGCCCCTCGCGCCCGGAGCAATGCTCGGCCCTTACGAAATTGTCTCGCCCCTTGGCTCCGGAGGGATGGGTGAGGTCTATCGCGCCACCGATCGGCGGCTCGGACGCCTCGTCGCAATCAAAATCCTGCACGTGGGCACCCATGCGTCGGCGAGCACTCTGCCGCTGATCGAACGCGAGGCGCGCGCGGCCGCGGCCAACAACCATCCGCACATCTGCACGCTGTACGACGTCGGGCAAGACGGCGACCTGGGATACCTGGTCATGGAGTATCTCGAGGGTCGAACGCTGGCTGACGTTCTCCGGGCAGGTCCGTTGCCGCCCACCACCGTGACTACCTACGCACGGCAATTCATCAGCGCGCTGGCCGCGGCTCACGCCAAAGGCGTGATTCACTGCGACCTCAAACCGGCAAACCTCTTTCTGACCAACGACGGCGTGCTCAAAGTGCTCGACTTCGGGATTGCCAGGCTGGTCGTTGCCGCCGGGCCGCAAGGTGAAACGCGGCTGCAAACCGGGCACGGCACCTTTTCAGGCACGGTCGGCTATTCAGCGCCGGAGCAGCTGCGAGGCGACGTGCTCGACCACCGAGCCGATATCTTCGCCACGGGCGCCGTGCTCTGCGAGCTGCTGACTGGCCGTCCGCCATTCGCGCGCCGCACCTCGGCGGACACGATCAGCGCCATCCTGCACGATCCACCGTCGCCCTTGCCGCCACACGTACCGCCGGCGCTTGCGGCCGCCATCGCGAGGTGTCTGGAGAAGATCCCGGCTCGCCGCTTCGAATCGGCGGCGGCGCTCCTTGCCGCGCTTGCGTCAGATGAAGCCACGCCGCCGCCGGCGAGCATCCCAACGACCGATTCGCCGTCGATCGCGGTTCTCCCGTTTGCCGACCTCAGCCCTGATCGTGATCAGGAGTACTTCTGCGATGGGATGGCTGATGAACTGATCGCTGCACTCATGACCCTCGAGGGCGTCCGCGTCGCTTCACGCACGTCAGCCTTTCAGTTCAAGGGCGGCGCGCAGGACATCACCGAGATTGGGCGTCGGCTCAAAGTCCGCAACGTCCTCGAAGGCAGCGTGCGGCGCTCGGGCAATCGTTTACGCATCACCGTGCAATTGACGGACGTCGGCGAAGGGTTTCACCTCTGGTCCCAGCGCTACGACCGGTCGCTCGATGACGTGTTCGCCGTCCAGGACGAAATCGCACAGGCCATCGTCGATCGTCTGAAGGTGGAGTTGCCCGGAAGCTCCGTCGGCAGTCTCGTGCCGACCGCCAGCCGCAACGTCGAGGCCTACAACCTGTATTTGAAGGGTCGCTACTCCATTCGCAAGCTCACGAAAGAAGGCTTCGAGAATGGCATGTCGTACTTCCGGCAGGCGCTCGAGTTGCACCCCGATTACGCCGAGGCGCATGCGGCGACGGCGCAAGGCTACATGCTGCTTGCGATTTTCTCGGTGACCCCGCCCAGACAAGTGATGCCAATCGCCATTCAGTCGGCGATGCGTGCGCTGGAATTGAACCCGCGGCTCGCCGAAGGACAACTCGGGATGGCGTGGGCGCGTCACTGGTATGACTGGAAATGGGCCGAAGCCGACGAGTTCTACCGGCGAGCCGTGGAGCTGACCCCCGGCGACAGCTGGCCGCGGATGTGTTATGCGACGTACCTCGGGTTGCGCGGCCGGTACGACGAAGCCATTGCGGAAGCGCGACAGGCCACCGAGCTGGATCCCGTCTCGGCCATTATCAGTCGCGGCGTATCCGACGTCCTGACGATGGGGCGGCGATTCGACGAAGCGATCGAACACGCCACGAAGGCGATTGCGTTGGAGCCGTCGTTCTCCTCGTTGTATTGGTCGCTGGCACTCGCTCAAGCCGGCAACGGACTCTATTCGGACGCCGTCGCGACACTGGAGCAAGGCAATCGCTACGGTCAAGGCGACGCCACGCTGGAAAGTTTTCTCGGATGGGCCTACGGGCGCGCCGGTGCCCGCGACAAGGCGTTGGCCGTGGCGCGGGAACTCGAGACGCGCCGGCAGACGACCTACGTCAACGGCACCTGCATCGGACTGGTTCACCAGGGCGTCGGTAATCTGGACGAGGCGATTCGCTGGTATCGCCAGGCGTACGAGGATCGGGCCACGGACTGCTGTTCCTACGCCATTGCGCCGCACTTCGATCTGATACGCGAGGACGCGCGATTCCAGGAGCTGATTCAACTGATCGAGGGCGGGGGCCACCGGACGTTGTGAGCGTCTCGCCTCGAGACCGTTCCTTGCTCATTACCTGCGGGGCACTCCTACTCGTCGCCGTTCTGGCCCACGTCTACTACCTCCTCGGCGGTGAAACGGCGTTCTGGATCGTCGTGACCGTGGCGATGGCGACATTCTGCTTCGTCAGTTGCATGCACGTGATGGGGCGGTCGGCGGCGCTGCGGTTCCTGGCGATTGGCGTCACCCTCGGTTTGTTCTTCGAAACGCTGTCGGTTCACACGGGGTTCCCGTTTGGCCCGTACTGCTACACGCCGGTGTTTGGACCGGGCGTGTTCGGCGTGCCGTACATCATCCCGCTGGCGTGGTACGTCATCGTCTACCTGTCGTTCATCATCGCGAATCTGATGGTCGAGCACCGGCCGATCGTCCATGGCAGTGTCGCGCAATCCGTGTGGTTGTCCTTGATCGGCGCGGCGGTGGTGACTGCCTACGATCTTTCGCTCGACCCGTTCATGGTGACGCGCGTCCGGGCGTGGGTCATGGAAAACCCAGGCTCGGTACTTCGGTGAGCAGTATCGAGGCTTCGCCGGGTGGATGCTGACGTCGTTTCTGATTTCCGTGACGTTTCGTCTGACGCAGCGTCAGGGGCAGCCGACTCCGACGACGATTCCCCCGCTTGCCGCCGCCTATCCGGTTGCGGCGTATGGACTGTGGTGCGTGTTCTTCGCGTTCGCCGGGGAACCGCCGGCGACGCGAGCCATTGCGGTGTTCGCGATGGGGATACCGACGCTGACCGCGATTTCGGGATTTGCCAAGTGGAAACAAGCCAAGGCATGAAGTGGAGAACCTGCATCGCGGTGATCGTGGTGTGGCTCTCGCTCGCGCTCGTCAACGCTGTGGCTCAAACCCCAACGACCGTTTCTGGCGAGGTGACACAGCGAGATGGGGCGCCGCTGGCGGGTGTGATGGTTCTCGTGCGCGAGACCGGCGCGCTCGAGTGGACGTCCAGCGACGGGCGCTACACGCTTGCCTCTCTGAGGCCTGGCACCTACACGCTGGTGCTGTCACTCGGCGGCTACTCGGTCGAGGAGAAGGCAGTGGTGACGGAAGGTCAATCGACCCGGGTGACGACGGAGGTCGACTGGCCCTTGTCGTTCGTCGAAATGCTGGTTGTCAGGGCGCCCTCGCGCCAAGTGGAATCGCTTACCGATGCGCCGGCAGCGGTGACAACCCTGGATGCGGTCGACGTCGGCCGACGGTCGACGGGAAACCAGCTGCCGCTGCTGCTCGCGGAGGCGCCGGGTGTTCAGATTGCTCAGAGCGGTCTCTACGATTTCGCGGTCAACGCGCGCGGATTCAACGACTTCAACAATCGGCGCGTCCGCACGGAAGTCGATGGACGCGATGCGTCGATGCCGCAGGTCACGGGATATACCGATTGGGGGTCGCTGGCGTTCGGACTCGGGGAAGTCGAGCGGATCGAGTTCGTGCGAGGACCCGGCGGCGCGTTATACGGCATGGGTGCGCTCAACGGCGTGCTGAGCGTCCAGACCAAAGCGCCCGCTGACAGTCTCGGCGGGCGGGCGCGGTTCACGTTCGGCGAGCTCGATACCGTTCGCGGCGATGCCCGGCTGGCTACCGAACTGGGGAGCGGCTGGTACCTGAGAGTGCTCGGTGGCTACCAGCGCAGCCGGGACTTTGCCCGGTCGCGTGTCTCGTCCGTCGAATATGCGCCAGGCACGTTACCCACGGAGGTCGTGCCCCTCATCACCGATCACCCCACGCTCGCCTTCGGCGGTGTGCGACTAGACCGGAATGCCGCCAACGGTCGCCGTCTCGTCGTCGAGGCCGGCGCGATGGCGAAAGAGGGTCAGGTGTCACTGACCAGTCTTGGAAGATACCAAGCGAGCGACCAGACCTTTCCCTGGCTGCGCGCATCGTATGAGTCCCCTCGCTGGAACGTGCTGACCGCCTACACTGTCGCGGACATCCAGGACCAGATCGGCCTGTCCGCGGGTCAGCCCACTTATCAGTTCGCGACGAACTTCCAGTTCGACGTGCAAACCAATCGCTCGTTTGCCGCAGGTCGCGGTCGTTGGGTCGGTGGCGGGGCCTACGGGCGGCAGAACGTCGACTCAGCGGACCCTCAAGGGGTGCAGACCAACTACGACCAGCCCGAGACAGCCGACAACGGAGCGGTATTCGGTCAGATGGATTACCGCCTGACCGACAGGCTGAAAACGGCGGTCGCGCTCCGGATCGATGCAAGCACGCTCAGCCGGACGACGTTCTCGCCACGCGCGGCGGTTGTGTACGACCTCGCGGCCGCGCAGCATGCCCGATTCGGCTTCAGCCGGGCCTACAAAGCGCCCACGATCGCCGAGCGCCGGCTGCGTGCGCCAATAGCGCCACCGGTGGACCTGTCCGCGTTGGAACAAGCGTTGTCGCCGGTGCTGGGGGGCACCTCGCTTGGGTTTGCCAGCGTGCCCCTGTTGGCCGTGGGGAACGAGGAACTGGACGTCGAAGAGATCACCAGCTTCGAGGCCGGCTACAGCGTCGTCGTGCGCAACCGCACGTTCGTGCAGGCCACGTACTACCGGAACCACGTGAATACCTTTACGAGCGGATTGCTGCCGCAGGTGGGCACGAGCCTCGGGCGCTTGAATCCGGCATTTGGTCCCTACCAGCCGCCAGCGTCGCTCTCTCCGACGGCTGCGGCGATCGTGACCACCGCGCTCGCCCAAACCTTGCCGCCGCCGCTTTTCGCCACGATGTCGAATCGAGACGACGGGTCTCCCGTTTTCGCGGTTCTGTCGCTGGCCAATTTCGGCGAAGCCGACACGCAAGGGATCGAACTGAGTGCGACGACTCAAATCAATGGCTGGCGCTTCGACGCCAGCTACGGTTGGTTCGATTTCACGATCAAGTCCGAAGCGCCGGATGTTCCGTTGGCCCCTAACACTCCGTCGCATCAGGGCGCGCTCGGCGCGGCGTATGTCACGCCGCAATTCGACGTCGGCGCGCGCGTGCGGCTGGTCGACGGCTTCGACTGGGTCTCAGGTATCTACGCCGGTCCGGTTCCCGGCTACGGCGTCGTGGATCTACAGGCGAACTACCAGGTGACGAGCGCGCTGCAGGTCGGCTTCGAGGTCGCCAATGCACTCAACCATGTGCACTACGAGATTTTCGGTGGCGATCTTCTCAGGCGCCGCGCGCTGGGTCATGCCACGATTGGTTGGTAAGCGCCCGTCGCTGGCGCGGCTCGCAGCGCTCGCCAACGCTGGCGGTACAGGTAGATGTAGGTGAAATCGAGGATTGCGATGCTCACGTACAAGAAGTAGAGCAGATGCGAATTCGGGGGCTGTGCGATGTGAGGTGCACGAAGCAGCGTGCCAGCCTCGTTGAATTGCATCGGCCACCAGATGTAGCAGAACACCGCGCCGGCGACGCTTCCGACCATCTTGCTCCACGCGGCGGCGTGGGGCAGGCCTTCGAGGTGAGGCCGTGAAAACAGCAGCGGAATGAACAGCAAGCTGAGGACGAAATTGATCAGGAAGGACAGGGCGAGGCCGTAGATGTCGTTGAAATACGTCGCGAAGCTGTAGAGCCCGATCAGGCTTGCCGACAGCCCCGCGACGCAGATCGTGTGGAAGTGTTCACGCACCCACGCGTTCGTCTGCCACCGTCGTCCGTAGAGGAACGCTTGCGTCACGATGATGCAGTCGGCCAGGAACCACAGACGGTTGCCCCAGACGAGGACGGTTGCTTCACTTGAAGTGACCAGGTTGAAGGAGAAGATGAACTCCCACGAGATGTTGAGAAAGATGCACGCGAGCGGCACGCCGTACGTCTTCTCTTTGAATCCAGCCCTGAGAATCTGGACGTATGCCAGCGTCCACGCGCCGAACATCACGGCGCCAATGGCCTGGAGTGTCGGGGTCAGATCATGCGACAGGCTGTAGAGAAATGCAGCTCTCATCCTTCCTTCAATCTTCGTACTTCGTGACTTCGTGGCCTCTTCGTCTCACTCAGTGCGGCCGTAGTCTATACGCGTTGACGCAGGAGTGGTGATGTCATCCGCACTTTGGACGGATGAATTTCTCACGCAGCAGCGGCAGCTTGCCGACCCGCTCGGCGACGCCGTGATCCGCGAGGTGTTCGATCGCGGAGATATCAGCGCACTGAACGACTTCATGGGCCGTCTCGTGCGCGACGATGAGATTCCCGCCGACGTACCCGAGGAAGTCAGAACGTTTCTGCAGCAGACATCGGCCCTGCCACCCTGGGCATGTGTCGAGAAGATCCGCGTAGCCGAGCGTCTCTTCAACATCTACGGCGGCGTTTGTCTCACGGCGCTCGTCTGTGCCAGCCTTCCTGAGTGCTACACGATGCGGATTGGCGTCCGCATCCTCGACCTGACCAGTCAGCTCGGCGTTCACACCAACCGACGGCTGCATCAAACGGCCGCCATGGTGTTGGCGGTCATGGGCCCCAATGGCCTCGCGCCGAGCGGATTCGGCGTGCGCCAGACGCAGAAAGTCCGCCTGATTCACGCCGCAATCCGCTTTCGGATCCTGAACGCCCTGCAGGCCAGAGCGACGCCAGGCGCCTCCCAGGAAGTTTCCGGCCTCGTGCCAGGCGCCGTGAGATCGGTCAACGATGTCGTCGACCGGCACGGATTCCACTGGCAGATCGATCGCGATGGAATGCCAATCAACCAGGAGGACCTGGCGTTCACGCTCCTGACGTTCGGCCATGTCATCCCACGAGGACTGCGGACTTGCGGTGTCAAACTCTCGAGTGCGGAGTACCAGGCGTTTCTACACTGTTGGAACGTCGTCGGTTTCGGGCTCGGAGTCAAAGAAGAACTGATGGCACACACCGAGGCCGACGCCATCGAATTGTTCGCCCGAATCAAGGCACGACAAGCAGGTCCGAGTGCGGCGGGCGCACGACTCACCGACAGCTTGTTGAAGGTGGTGGAGACGGACCTGCTCAAGTTCCGAGTGCTGCAACCGCTGGCGCCAATCCTTACGCGAGTGCTCGTCGGTGACGCAACCGCGCGGATGCTCGGCCTCGACGTCCGGCATCGACGAGTAGTGCGCGCCGTCCACCGCGTAACCGCTGTGTGCCTGCGAACACTGCAGGTCTTGCTCAGCCCCTTGTCGCAGCCCTTTCAGCCAGCCACGCCTTTGGCGGCCCGGCTCGGGCGAAGGCTGGTCGAGCGCTTGTGCATGGTGACCGACGATGGCCGGTTGCGTCAGGTGGCGATCCCCCCTGGCTGGCGCTGAATCAGTGATCCGTGATCAGTGATCCGTGCTCAGGGCCGGTCGCTGAGGGCCTGGCCGACGCTGCTTGATCATCCAGTCGCTTTTCGGGTATTCTCCGGCGTGGTTTTGACTGTTCAAAACCACAATCAATGAGAATCCGAAACGCGATTCGGCTCGCCGTTGCTGCGTCGCTGGTGCTGTCAGCGCCGGCGGCCGCGCAGACGTCTGGGACGGATCAGCCCGAACGGGACCGATTTCCGGGTACATGGAGGTGCACCTCAACGCGCCAGTGGACCGCGCGGACGGCGATCCCACGTTGGACTTCCATCGGTTCGTGCTGCTCTTCAGCCACAGCTTCTCGGATCGTCTGCGGTTCGTTGGCGAGTTGGAGCTCGAACACGCCTTTGTCGAAGGTCTCGAGGAGGCAGGCGAAATCGAGCTCGAACAGGCGTACATCGATGTGCTGACGCGCCCGTGGCTCAACTTCCGCGGCGGAATGGTCCTGACGCCCGTTGGCATCATCAACGAGCGTCACGAGCCGCCGGTGTTCTACGGCGTCGAGCGGCCCTTCGTCGACACCGTCATCGTTCCAACGACGTGGTTCGAGGCCGGAGGGGGTGTACACGGCCGGGTCGGATCGGCCTGGAGTTACCGCGCGTACGTCATGGCGCCGCTCGATGCGACCGAATTTACCGCCGACGAAGGGCTCCGGGGCGGCATTCAAAAGGGGAGTCGCGCCAACATCCGAAATCCAGCGCTCACGGGGCGAGTCGAGTTTACGGGTGTCCAGTCGCTGACGCTCGGGATCAGCGGCTGGCGCGGTGATGCGGGCTTCAACGTGCCACGGCTCGATCCAAAGGTCGGCGTCATCGAGTTCGATGGCCGCTATCGGCGCGCCGGATTCGAAGCACGCGGACAGTTTGCGTACGTGACCATTTCCGACGCCGGCCGGCTCAACGATGCGTTGACGTTGCAGACTGGCGTCGATCCCAATATCGCGCGAGCACTCAGGGGTTTCTATCTCGAGGGGAGCCGATTGTTTGGTCTGCCGAGCATCGGGCACGAGGTTGGTGTGTTTGCCCGCTACGAGAACTTCGACACCCAGTTCAAGATGCCGGACGATCGTCTGCCGATTCCCGAGTTCGATCGGGCTGCCTGGGTGGTGGGTGCCAGCTACTTTCTCGATCCCGACGTAGCGATCAAGTTCGACTACACCCATCAGATGAGTGAAAGCACACTGCGTCGTGCTCCGCGCACCGTGAATGTCGGCTTGGGCTGGTGGTTCTAGGCATGAGGCTTCAAATGAGAGCGGGTTCTTCAGTCACACGCGCGGCCGCCGTCGTGGGCGCGGCGGCAATGCTGGTCGGGGCGTCTCCCGCGCCACCGTCCGACCGCGCGTTCGCGAGCGTGTCTCAATCGACACGTGTGGTAAACGTGACCGCCGAGCGCTTCGCGTTTTTTCCGTCCGAGCTGTCGGTTGATGTGGGGACAGAGATCGAATTCCGGCTCCGGAGCGAGGACACCGCTCACGGCTTTCGCATCCTCGGACAGTCAGTCGAGGTCGTCATTCCCAAGCGCGGACGCGGCGAAGCCACGGCTCGGTTCGCACCGCTAACGCCCGGGACCTACACGTTCGAATGCTCGCGCATGTGCGGCGCGGGTCACAGCTTCATGCGCGGCACGATCAGGGTGCGCGCGGCAAGCGATCAGCCATGAAAGCCCTTGTCATCGCCGCACTCGTCCTGACGGCGTCTCTCGCGGCGCGATCCGCGCTCATCGCGCAGTCTGTCCGGGTAGGCGAACCGCTCGCGGGAATCACGAGCAGCCAGTTCGAGGAGTTCCGGCTTGGCCTCGACGATTTTCTCGAGGTTGAAACCTCCGAGGAAGGGCTGGGGCCAGCCTTCAACGGCACGAGCTGCGCCGTCTGTCACAACGTGCCATCGGTCGGCGGCGGCGGAACGATTGCCGAAATTCGAGCGGCTGGCCGCGATTCGGCCGGACGCCCGGTCGCACTTTCACGCGACGGCGAAACGCTGTTTCAACTGTTCTCGCTTCCCACCCACGGATGCCAGGTGATTGTTCCGCCCGAGGCGGTGATTATCGCGAGGCGGATTCCGATTCCGCTTTTTGGCGCCGGACTGGTCGAAGCAATTCCCGACGCGACGATCCTGTCGCTTGCCGATCCAGATGATCGCGACGGCGATGGCGTGAGCGGTCGGGCGTCCGTGATCCGTGACGTCGAGACCGGCGACGCGCGCGTTGGACGCTTCGGGTGGAAAGCGCAGCATGCCACGCTGCTCACCTTTGGAGCCGACGCCTATCGCAACGAGATGGGCATCACGAACGATCTGTTCCGTGAGGAGCTGGGCTTCGGCGTGAGCGCCGAGCAATATCGCCACTGCGATCCGACACCCGATCCCGAAGACTTGATCGACCCTGCGACACGGCGGCGAGGCATCGACAACTTCGCGTCGTTCATGCGCTTCCTGGCGCCGGTCGCGCGCGAGTCGCAGACGCCGGCGGTTCAGGAAGGCCAGCGCCTGTTTTCTGCCCTCGGCTGCGCCGCGTGCCACACGCCGAGCATGGTCACGGGTCCAAGTGCAGACCGAGTCTTCGATCGCCAGGTGGTGGCGCTCTTCTCGGATCTCCTGCTCCACGATATCGGGACAGGCGATGGCATCCCGCAAGCGGCGGCCAGCCCGGACGAGATTCGTACGCCATCGTTGTGGGGTCTGCGCCTTCGCCGACCGCTCCTCCATGACGGCCGCGCCGCCACCATCGACGAAGCGATTCGAAGTCACGCCGGGGAAGCGCTGTCCACGCGACGCCGGTTCGAGACCTTGCCGGACGCGTCGGTGCAGGCCCTGATGGCATTTCTTCGATCACTCTAGAACGCACACGGCACAGAAGCACGGAAACACGGAAACGTAGCCGCCAAGGCACGAAGGCACAAAGAGTTTCAAGGAGTTCTTCGTGTCCTTCGTGCCTTCGTGGCTAACGTGATCGTGTGATTGTGGCCCTTACCTTCTCTTGCCCTACCGGACTTCAACGAGTAGCTTCGACGCAGCTCGCATGCCGATCGTGATCCGCTGATCGTTCTTGCCCTTCAACCGCACGCTGTCGGACACGTCATCTCGCGCTTCGACCTCGATCGATTGTCCCGGTTTCAGCTCATGGCCTTCGATGAAGCGAAGAAAGGCCGCGTCCTGATCGGTGACGCGCGTGACGGTGACCGGAGTGTTCAGCGGGCACGTGAGCAGTGTGTCGAGCGGGCGCGACACCAGCTCGCCTTCGCGGCTGGGGATTGGGTCGCCATGGGGATCGACTTCGGGGTGGCCCAGCAGCTCGTCGATCCGTTCGATCAGGCGTTCGGACACGACGTGTTCGAGCTGCTCGGCATCATCGTGCACCTCGTCCCACCGCATGCCGAGAACCTGCACGAGAAAGAGCTCGATCAGGCGATGTCGCCTCAGGACCAACGCCGCGAGGCGAGAACCCGCGGGCGAGAGCCGGACGCCGTTATAGGGCTCATACTCCACCAGGCCCGACTCCGCGAGCGCTTTGACCATCGTCGTGGCTGTGCCTGGGGCTACTCCCAGCGCGGTCGCCAGTTGCCCCATCGGCAGGAGGCGCTGCGAGCGCGTCAGCTGCGCCTCGCCCTGAAAGATCGCCTTCAGGTAGTTCTCGACCGTGCTCGAGGGCAGCATGCTTCAGGGCATCTTACCTTAGCGTTCGGGGGTCACCAGGCCGCCCCGCTGCTCTTAGGTTTGAGGCGGAGCTTCGCTACGTTGCCCAGCGATCGACGATCCACCCGGCGATCGCGCCGAACACGATGCCGGTGATGAGGATGGGCGCGTACGCCGTGGTGATGATCGCGTCGGGCAAGCTCGTGAGAACGCCCACGAGAATGCCGGACGCAATCGCTGGCAGTGGAAGCGTTACCGTCGCCGCGAAAAAACCAAGAGCGAACCGCGAACAGAAGGCGCCAAGCAATGCGGCTCGCTTATCAGGGAAGGCCAGCGGCAGCATCAGAAGCACGTCGACGATCCCAATCACGAGACCGAGCAGCACACCGAGATTAACCCGCGTCATGAGGCACTCCGTGGTTTGCCTTAAGCGCGATTCAAGCGGCGGTTCCCCCACTGCAATGCCGCGAGGCTGGCGACGACGATGAGAAACGGCATCACGGAGGTTTCCATCGGAATCTTTTGGCGGATTCTACTGTGAAGAAGTCGTTTTTCGGGACCTGACCCCGAGACGCCCCCCGGCCGAATTTGACGTTTTGGAGCTGCCGGGGTAAGATTTTGACCAGTCAAAATTATCCGCGGCTTCCGCGGAAGACACTGAAGTCGCAGAAGCTGCCGCACTCTGGCACCGAGGCACTTAGAGCACCTTGGCACCGAGAGCACGTGGGCACCGACGGCACCTGCGGCACCCGAGGCACCTTAAAAGATGACACTTTCCCGTCGCTCCTGGCTCCATGCGGCCGGTTTCGGGTCGCTCGTAACCGGCCTCACCGCCTGGACCCGGGCGGCCCTCGGCCAACCGGCCGAGATCCCTCATGAGGGGCACCAGGGCCATCACGGTCACCTGCTCGGGACCGTCGGACGCGTCGCACCGATCGCCGTCGATCCGGTTCGATACCTCCGGAGCTGGAACTTCAGCCACCTGCCACCGGACGAGCGCAGCCGCTTCTATCGCGAGACCGCACGTCCTGATGGGACGATGCTCCGCGAGTATGAGATCTACGCGGTCGATCGAGAGATCGAGATCGCACCCGGCGTGAGGTTTCCTGCCTGGACCTACAACGGCCAGGTGCCGGGACCGACGATCCGCGCGACCGAAGGGGATCGCCTCCGGGTTCGCTTCCTCAATCAGGGCACTCACCCGCACACGATTCATTTTCACGGCTGGCATCCGCCGGAAATGGACGGCTCGCTGCCCGAGCACGAAGTGCTCCCCGGCGAGTCCTTTACCTACGAGTTCGATGCCGAGCCTGCCGGCCTGCACCTGTATCACTGTCACGCGGTGCCGCTGAAGCGGCACATTCACAAGGGCCTGTATGGGACCTTCATCATCGATCCGCGCGGCGGTCGACCGCCGGCCGACGAGCTCGTGATGATGATGAACGGGTTCGACTCAAATTTCGACAACGAGAACGAGGTGTACGCGGTCAACACCGTGGCCCACGCGTACATGGCCCAGCCGATCAAGGTAACGGTCGGACGTCTTGTCCGGATCTATCTCGTCAACATCACCGAATTCGATCTCATCAACAGCTTCCACCTGCACGGGATGTTCTTCGACGCCTATCGCCCGGGCACGCGCACGACCCCGAGTGATCACACCGACACGGTCACGTTGTGCCAGGGTGAGCGCGCGATTCTGGAGACGACGTTCCGCTATCCCGGGGACTTCATGTTCCACGCGCATCAGAGCGAGTTCGCGGAGCTCGGTTGGATGGGACTCTTCAGGGCCGAGGGAGTGCGCCGTGAGTCTTGAAGCCTCGAGCGCGGTCGCGACGAACATCGCAGGCTCCAGGTCCGGCGTCGGCGTTTGGCTGCTTGCGCTGATCCCGCTGATCTTGCTTGGCGGTCTGCTCGCGCTCATTGTCGGAATCGGGCCCGCGAGTCTGCTTCAGAGTTCGGACGCGCCGCCGGTCGAACGCCTGGCCATCACACGCGTCGAGCTCGAACCCAATCGCATCATTCTGACGGTCCTGAACGACGGACCCGACGAGGTCACCATCGCTCAGGCGATTGTGGACGACGCGTTCTGGAGCTTCGAGGCGGAGGGTGGGACGACTCTGCCGCATCTGGGCAGGACACGCGTCTCGATTCCTTATCCCTGGGTCAGCGGCGAAGCGCACGTGGTGCGCTTGCTCACTTCGACGGGTGCTACGTTCGACCGTCAGATCCCTGTCGCTCTGGAAACACCTCGTCCGAACGCGCGGTTCCTTGGTGTCTTCGCGCTGATCGGCCTGTATGTCGGCGTGATTCCTGTCGCGTTGGGTCTCCTGTGGTATCCGTTGATGCGGCAGATCGGACGCAGTGGACTGCAGTTCCTGATGGCGTTGACGATTGGCCTTCTCGCCTATCTGCTGGTCGACTCGGCGCACGATGGACTCGAAGCGGCGGCGATGGTGCCTGGATCGCTTCAGGGGCCGGCCCTGTTCATCTTTGGCGCGATCGGCGCCTACCTCGCGCTCGACTTCGTTGGTGCCTGGTTGGTGAAACGCCGCGAGCACGTGGGGCTTGTCGCTCGGACGCCGAGCGGCTGGATTCTTGCGCTGTTGATTGCCGTCGGCATTGGCCTCCACAACTTTGGCGAGGGGCTCGCCATCGGCTCGGCGTTTTCGCTGGGCGAGATGGCACTTGGCACGCTGCTGATCGTCGGCTTCACGCTCCACAACACCACCGAGGGACTGGCGATTGTGGCGCCGTTGGCGCGTCAGGGTGACGGCCAACGAGTAAGCCTCTGGCAGCTCGCTCAGCTCGGATTGGTGGGCGGCGTGCCAACCATCCTCGGCGCATGGATCGGGGCCTTCGTCTACTCACCGGTCGTGGCCGTTTTCTTCCTGGCGCTCGGTGTGGGCGGCATCGCGCAGGTGACGCGCCAGATTCTCGGTCAAACTGCCGCTTCCAGCGGTCTCACCCACTATCTTCGTGAAGCTCCAGTTGTCGCCGGGCTCACCGCAGGCGTGCTGGTGATGTACGTCACCGGTCTCATCGTCGGATAGGTGTCCGTGAAGCGAAAGCGGTAGACGGCGTGTGCGGCAAATTAGTGCTGCTAGCGCTGTCGCTTGCCCTCGCGACTGGCTGCCGCTCTGGATCGCCCCGCGAGGTCGTCGTGATCGCGCGCGGCATGACGTTCGTCCTCGCCGATGAGCCCAATGTCCCGAACCCGGTGATTGTGTTCAAAGCGGGCGAGCACGTTCGACTCGTTCTGAAGAACGAAGCGCCCGGACTGCTGCACAACTTCCTGATTCCCGCGTGGCTCGTGGAGGTGACACAGATTCGCGCCGGTCAGACCGCCGACGTCACATTCACTGTTCCGAGCGAGCCAGGGCGATATGAATACCTGTGTCGTCCACACGCCGAGCTGATGAAAGGCGTGGTCGAGGTCAGATAGATTCGTGACCTGACCCCGAATGTCCAGACTCAACACTGCTTTCGATTCGCACGAGCACAAGCGGCGGTACGTGCGGTCTCTCTTTGCCACCATCGCGGACCGATACGATTTCATCACGGTCTTCTTGTCGTTCGGTCGCGACAAGTCCTGGAAACGGCGGCTGGTCCGCGAAGCGATGCTGGCCGCGGGCGAGCGTGTGGTCGATCTCGCCTGTGGCACAGGTGATATCGCGTTCGAGGCCGCGCGGAGTGGCGGACGAGTGATTGGCCTTGACGTGACGAAACGCATGATCGAGCTGGCGCGCGCCAAGGCGAGCGATCGACGCAGAAACGGGGACGGCGCCGGTCTGCAATTCATCGTCGCCGACATGATGGCGTTGCCGCTGGAAACGTCGAGCGTCGACGTCGTCACGACAGGTTACGGTCTGCGCAATGTGCCGGAACTCGCGCCAGCGCTGGACGAGATTGCTCGCGTGCTGCAACCTGGCGGCCGTCTGTTGTCATTGGACTTCAACCGCCCGACGTCATGGCTGGTCCGCCATGTGTTTCTAGCCTACATGACCGCCGTGGGATCGGCGCTCGGCTGGGTGCTGCATCGCGATCCCGACACCTATCGCTATATTCCAGAGTCGATCAAACGATACCCGGGCGCCGAAGGGATCGCGTCGTTGCTTCGGGAGCGCGGCTTCGCGCACGTGCGGATCGTCCCCTTGTTCTTTGGGTTCATGACCCTGCACGTGGCGACCGGTTTCAAGCGGGCGGCTGTCTTCACCCCAGCCAGGGCCTGATCTCCTCCATCACGCGATCAATCACATCGTCTTCGGTAATGCTCTCGATGGGCACGTGGTCCTTGATGGGTCGCTCGTGCCGAACGACTCGACTGCCTCTCGTGTAAGTGCTGACGATCATCGGCTGTGGCGGATCCACGCTGGCATCGAGCTCGATCCCAATGGCATCCCGGTTGCGGTCCGACACGAGGCTCACGCCGTTCGACGGTGTCTGCACCTCGAACTGGAGATTTTCCGATCGCAGCGCGTTGGCAATCTGGCGAAAAACGGGGACTGCAATCCCCATGAGAAAGAAATCGTACGCGCGCTCGGCTTCGGCGCTGCGCTGACGGCGTTCGGCGGCCGCCTTTCGGGCCGCGTCAATCTCGGTTCGGAGCCGCTTACGAATAAGACTGATCTCCGCCATCTCAAATCACCGCTGTGGCTCGGAGGTTGGCAATCGCGGCGCGATCGTAGCCGAGCTCGGTCAACACTGTCTCGGTGTGTTGTCCGAGCGTCGGCGGCGCCGTCCGCACGCTGGGAGGCGTAGCCGACAGCTTCAGCGGAGAGCCAATCACGCGGGTGCGGCCCACCGTGGGGTGGTCGACCTCCGCAATCATGTGGCGAGCGACGATTTGCGGATCGGCGAGCACTTCGCTGATCTCTCGTACCGATCCGCACGGGACACCGACTTTTGCCAGTCGTTCGACCCACTCGGCGCGCGTGCGGGTCTTCAGCACCCGATCGAATATGGGACGAAGCTCGTCCCGGTTTGCCACCCGATCCTTGTTCGTCCGAAAGCGCGGATCGTCCGGGAGCCCGTCGAGATCGAGCGCCCCGCACAGGTGCCGCCAGATGTCGTCGTTGCCGCCCGCGATCACGAGGTCGCCATCTGCCGTTTCGAACGACTCGTAAGGAGTAATCGTCGGGTGCCGGTTGCCCATTCGTGCCGGCACCTCGCCGCTGACGAAGTAGTTGCCTGCCTGGTAGGTGAGAAGGGCCGCTGTCGCATCGAGCATGCCGATATCGACACATTGCCCGCGCCCCGTGGTCGCGCGGGCGACGAGCGCCGCGAGTACACCTTGCGCGGCAAACAGCCCGGAAACGATGTCGGTGATGGCGACGCCGAGACGATACGGCGGCCCGTCGCGCTCGCCTGTGATGCTCATCAAGCCGCCTTCGGCCTGCATGACGGCGTCGTAGCCCGGCTCGTCGCGTCGAGGGCCGGTCTGACCGTACCCCGAAATCGAGCAGTAGATCAGTCGTGAGAAGCGCTGTGTGAGGGCTTCGGCGCCAAGGCCCGCGGCATCGAGCGTTCCTGGCCTGAAGTTCTCGACCATCACATCCGCCGTGGCCAACAGACGCTCGAGAACGGCCAGACCCTCGGATTTTTTGAAATCGAGCGTCACGCTCTCCTTGTTCCGGTTGATGCTGAGGAAATACGCACTCTCAGTCGCAACAAACGGCGGCCCCCAATGGCGCGTGTCGTCGCCACGCACCGGGTGTTCAATCTTGATCACGCGGGCCCCAAGGTCCGCCAGCACCATGGTGCAGTACGGTCCGGAGAGCACGCGCGTGAAGTCGATCACGGTCGTGCCCGACAGCGGTCCAGGCATCACGTTATTCTAGTAGTGAATGCCAATCGTCGTTTTCAGCGGCCACGCCTGACGCGCCTGCGACATGGTGAAAGAGTTTCTTTCACGAGCGGGGAAGAGCTTTACGGTTCGCCTCGTCGACGAAGACGAGAAGGCGTACGACGATCTCATTGCTCTTGGATATCGCACCGTGCCGGTCACGGTGATCGGGGACACGGCGATCAAGGGGTTCGACCCGAAAGCCCTGGCTAAAGCTCTCGAAGCCGTCGACTGATCCGCGTGAGGTCGCTCACGATGGCGTACGCGGTTTGGGTGACCGAGCTGGTGCGCTGGACGATGCCAATGTCGCCGAGCAGGTCGGTGTGCAGGTAGAGCGCGTTTTCCGAGGGGCCGAGGGCGGCCAACGGATCGCTGGCATCGATCAATTCCGGCTCGACGCGGGTTTCGAGCCGTCCACCGTGCCGTGTCGCCGACGCAATCAGACGGATTCGGCGGCCATGGGCAAGAGCCTCCTGGACTTCACCTTCGTCAATGTCGCGGATGCCGGAACGCGTCACCTGGTGCGGAGTAATCGAGCCGCCCATGAGGACGTTGACGAGCGCCGCCGTCTTGGCGGCGGCGTCCCAGCCGTCAATGTCGAGCGAGGGATCGGCTTCGGTGATTCCGCGCGCCTGCATATCGGCGATGGCAGCATCGAGCGGCACGCCACGCTCCATTTGCGAAAGGATGTACTGGCAGGTGGTATTCACGATCCCGCGGAAGCCATTGACGAACACGGCCGGCATCGTCTCGCGAACGAGGTTGAACACCGGCACGCCATCCATCACCGCGCCTTCGAACAAGAAGACGCGATCGACCGACTCCGCCAGGCCTTCGAGCGCGTCGTAGGCAAACGCCACCGGCGCCTTATTGGTAGTCACGACGTGCGCCCGGCCTTCGAGCGATGACCGCACGTGCGCCGTGGCAGGCTCGCCGTCGTCGATGTCGAGGACGGTCGTCTCTATCACGGCCAGGCGACCGTCTGCGGCATCGTCGGCGAGCGCCTCGGTCACCTGGCGAATGACATCGATGCCGCTCCTTTCTCTCGGTGTGTCGTCCAGCCGCGCGAGCGATTCTCCGTCGTCAATGGCCTGAAGCGCCTCCGCGGGATCGACTCCCTGGGGCTCGACGACGCTTCCATGGCGGCGCGTGGCAATCGCGACCAGCCGCCAGTTGAAGTCGAGCCGGTCGGCTGCCTCGTCGAGCAGCCGCAGAAATCGCCGCCCGACGTTGCCGAATCCGACGAGCGCGAGGGCTATTTCGGGATCGCGCATGTTGCTAGCGGACTGTAACAGCTGATCAGTAGCGACCAGCGCGCCGAACTTCCGCCTGAAGGCGGAAGCCACGCGAAAAACGGCACAAGCCGCCTGGTCGCGCTACGTAGTCGACACGTGCGCGGGCAGGGCACTGAGCAACTGGTGCAGCCGCTCGAGTCCCTGTTTCAAGTAGTCCGGCCGCTCGCCAAAACCGAGCCGAAGGTATCCGTCCATGCCAAAGTGATCGCCCGGAACGATGAGGACGCTCTTTTCATCCCGCAGCTGCGTGACGAGCTCGGTCGAGTTGATCGGATAGTTGTAGCGAACGTACACAATCGCCCCCGCTTCAGGGGCCAGCCACGAGAACGTTGGCGCATGGTCGTGGAGCCACGATTCGATGATCGGCAGGTTCGATCGCAGGATGCCGCGCGTCCGTTCGAGGAGGGCGGGCCGACGGGCCGGATCGAGCGCCACTCGAGCCAGTCGATCGCTCAGCGCGCCCGGCGCGATGGTCGTGTAGTCGTGATACGACCATGTCGAGGCGACGAAGGGGGGTGGTGCGGCAATCCAGCCGATGCGAAGCCCGGGCAAGCCGTAGGCTTTCGACAGGCCGCTGGTCACGATGACCCGTTCGCCACGTCCCCACATCGACGCCGTTTCGTGTCCATCGAGCTCGGCCCCGCGATACACCTCGTCCGACAGCACCCAGGCGCCAACCCGGTCCGCGATGCGCCCAATCGCGTCGAGCTCCTCGGGCTTCAACCGGGCGCCAGTGGGATTGTTCGGCGTGCAGATGATGATGAGCCGGGTTCGGTCCGAGACGACTCGCGACAACGCATCCAGATCGGGGCGCCATCGCCCAGCCTCGCGGTCTTCAATCAGCGGCCACTCCTTGACCGTGGCCCCGAACGCGCGCACCAGTCCCCACGTCTGCATGTAGTTGGGCACGAGCATCGCGACCTCGTCGCCAGGCTCGATCAGGCGCCACGACACGATGTAGTTGGCCTCGGACCCGCCATTGGTGACCTCGATGTGGTCGGCCGTGCTGCCCGGATATTGCTGCGCGATCAGCGACCGCAGTGCCGTGGTCCCGTTCGACTGGGAGTAGACGAGCGGCTGGTCGAGGACGATGCCGAGGTCGGCCTGCGCCAGGAGCTCGCGGGGGGTCAGCGGATGAACGCCGCTTTCGGACAAGTTGAAGTCCACCAGGTTTTCCCACGTGGACTGCATGCGTTCCATCGCGAACTGTTCCAGCTTCATGGCCGGCAAGTATACTTTCGCCTGACGAGCGCTGATGGCCGACGAACTGGCCCCCCGGTTCATTCGTGTCCCCGCCGGCGAGTTCGACATGGGATCGGAAGACGGTGACGAGGACGAGCGTCCCGTACACCCGGTCTCCGTCGACGCTGTCTATTTTTCTGTTCACGCGGTTACCCACGAGCAGTACGCGGAGTTTGTTCGCGCCACCGGCCACCCGGCTCCCGGCGTCCGTGAGCTGCCGCGGGTAGTCACCGCCGCCGACGAGGCGTCGTTCCGCGAGCTTGCGGCCGACTACGTCTGGCGTGGCGACGTGCCGCCGGTCGATAAGGCCAATCACCCGGTGACGCTCATCGGATTTGGTGACGCCGTCGCTTACAGCGCGTGGCTGTCGACGCGGATCGGTCTACCCGTTCGCTTGCCGACCGAGGCGGAATGGGAACGGGCCGCGCGCGGTGGTCTCGAAGGCCGGCGCTATCCATGGGGCGATGACATCGACCCTTCGCGCGCGAACTTTCTTGCCGATCCGAGCCTCAAGAGACATGCGAGCACGCGTCCGGTGGGCAGTTATTCGCCCAATGACTTCGGGCTGTACGATATGAGCGGTAATGTGTGGGAGTGGGTGTCGGACTGGTATCGCGCCGACGCCTACCGCGACGGGATCATGCGCAACCCTCGAGGGTTGGCTGAGGCGGCACTTCGTGTGGTGCGCGGCGGGTCTTGGGTAACCCATGACGTCGCCCAGCTGCGCTGTGCCCATCGGCACAAGGTGCCGAGCGACACCTACGCCTACAGCATCGGGTTCCGCGTCGCGTACTCGGATGAGGTCGGATAGGTCGGCTGGTCCGTAGACCGGCTACCGGAGGACGCTGTGCATCAGTTCATCAGTCGGGCGAGCCATGTGCTCGTGATCATCGGCTTCGCTTCGGTCGTCCACGCCCAGCAGCCGTCCTCCACACCCAGCGAGCCGGTGGTCGTTGTGTCAGGCGAAGGCCTTGTCCGCGCCGCGCCCGATCAGGCGTTTGTCACGCTCGCGGCCGAGAGCCGCAACCGGAATCCAAAAGAGGCGCAAGCGCAGAATGCCACGGCGATGAGCGCTGTCCAACAAAAGCTGTCGGGTGCCGGCCTCGCCAAGGACGCGATCAGGACGTTGTCCGTTCAGCTCGATCTCGAATCCGACTGGGTGAACGGTCGCCAGGTTCCCAAGGGCTACGTCGCGCGCAACATGGTGGAAGTGCGCGTGGACGACGTCTCTCGGGTTGGCGAGATCATCGATCTCGCCGTGGGAAGCGGTGTGACCAATGTGCATGGCGTGCGGTTCGACGTCAAACAGCGCGACTCGCTCGAGCGTGAGGCGTTGAAGCGTGCTACCGCCGACGCGCGTGCCCGCGCTGAAGCCGCCGCGTCAGGCGCCGGACGGACGATCGACCGCGTGCTCCGGATCGAGGAGCCCGGCAGCCGTCCTTACCCAGTACCCTCAACGATGATGATGGGGCGTGCGGTCGCCGAGGCGGCGGCACCGCCGACCCCGGTCGTGGCGGCCGAGATCGAAATTCGCGCGGCCGTCGTGCTTACGGCCACGATCAAGTAGAACGTCGCAGGCGACGACCGTTCGTTGCCTTCACTGACGGCTCCCTGCCATTGTCGGGCAGCGAGAGACTTCGCCACAGATACCACGCCGCAACGGATCGATAAGGCCGCCATGCCTCGGCCATTCGCAGGAGTCGCTTCTTCGAAGGGCGCTGCCGCATGCGGTAGAGTCGCTGCGCGGCCTTGACCAGTCCAAGGTCATCAGCCGGGAACACGTCGGGGCGGCGCAGCCGGAACATCAAAAAGATCTCGGCGGTCCATGGGCCGATCCCTTTGACGGCCGTGAGTTGCTCCAGGACATGAAGGTCTTCGCGTTCGTGCAAGGTGTCGAGGTCGAGGCGCCGATCGACGACATGCGAGGCCAGGTCTCGCAAGAACATGACCTTGGCGCGGCTGAATCCCACTCCACGAATGGTCTCGTCATCGAACTGCAAGAGGCGAACGGGCTCGGGGACGCCGTCGGGACCGAACAGGCCGCAGAACCGTCCGAAAATCGTGTCGGCAGCTTTCGTCGACAATTGCTGTGAGGCGATAGCTTCTGCCAGGGCCATGAACGGTGGCGCTTGAGGAATGTCTGGCAAGCCACACGGGCCAACTTGCTTGATCAGAGTGGCGAGCCTGGGATCGACGCGCATCAGATGTCGCCGCGCTCGCTGATAGTCGGTAACGGTCACGTGTTTGGGCTCTTTCGCAAGCTTATCCGGGAAGCGGGCGGGATCGGGTCAGGTCACGTGAAACCAGCCCTCCGCGCGCGTTAGCGCGGCCCTTAAGTGGTATATTGGACCGTTCAGGTCGGATTTATGACGCTGTCGTGTGACGCCCTTCAAGCGACTGCGGGTCGCTCCATCCTCGACACGATCGGCCAGACGCCTCTCCTTCGGCTAACCAGGATTGAGCGGGACGTTCCGGGCATCGAGCTCTATGCCAAAGCGGAGTGGCTCAATCCTGGGGGATCCGTGAAGGATCGCCCGGCCGCGCGCATGATTTGCGAGGCGCTGAAGGCTGGGACACTCACCCGGGATCGACGCATCCTCGACGCGACATCCGGCAACACCGGAATCGCTTACGCGATGATTGGCGCTGCCCTTGGCTATGGCGTCACGCTGTGCGTGCCGTCGAACATCACGCCCGAGCGTCGGCGCATCCTGCACGCCTATGGGCCGGACCTGATCTTTACCGATCCGCTCGAGGGGTCGGATGGCGCCATTCTCGAAGCACGGCGACGATTCGCCGCGGATCCCGACGGCCTGTTCTATCCCGACCAGTACAACAACCGATTCAACTGGCTGGCGCATTACGACTCCACAGGACCGGAGATCTGGGAGCAGACCGAAGGCCGCGTCACGCATTTCGTCGCCGGTCTTGGCACGAGCGGTACGTTTGTCGGCACAGGCCGAAGACTCAAGGAGCTGAGGCCGTCGATCACGCTCGCATCGGTGCAACCCGATTCGCCGCTGCACGGTCTCGAAGGACTCAAGCACATGGAATCGGCCATCGTGCCGGGGATTTATGACCCGTCGCTTGCCGACGTCGATCTGCGGGTGTCGACCGAAGCGGCGCACGCGATGACGCGCCGGCTCGCTGCCGAAGAAGGACTGCTGGTCGGCATTTCGAGCGGCGCCAATCTGGCTGGAGCGCTGAAATGGCTCAAGCGCGAGGGCTCAGGCGTTAGCAAAGGACCGGGCTTCAGCGAGGGACCGGGCTTCAGCCCGGTCAAAGTCATCGTGATCATCTTCCCCGACGGCGGTGAGCGCTACTTGTCGGAGAGCTTCTGGAACGAGGCGGACTGATGGCCGTCACCTTGCGCGACGAGATCCTGGTTGCGATTCGGGATCATGGCGCTGATACCTATCCGAACGAATGCTGTGGTGCGCTGATCGGCCGCGATGCGATTGTCACCGAGTCGTTTGCGTTGCCCAACACCACCGAGGAAGGACCCAGGCGCCGCTTTCTCGTGCGTCCGTCCGACTATCGTGCGGCGGAAGCGCGCGCCGCTGAAACTGGCCGGGAGTTGATGGGCTTTTATCACTCGCATCCCGACCATCCGGCCCAGCCGTCTCAGTACGACCTCGATCACGCCTGGCCATTCTTCTCCTATGTGATCGTGTCTGTACGGGACGGCCAGCCGCACGAACTGCGCTCGTGGCGTCTTCGCGAGGACCGATCCCAGTTCGATGAAGAGCCTGTGAATACCGAAGTGAACGCCGAACGCTGAGAGTGAACCATGCCAGTGAAGATTCATATCCCAACCCCGCTGCGCCCTTACACCGACAAGCTCGATGTCGTCGAGCTCGAAGGGGCGACCGTGAGCGAAGTGCTCGCCAATCTCACGGCCCGCTTCTCCGGCCTGAAACAGCACTTGTTCAATGAGGAGGGCAAGCTGCGAAGCTTCGTCAACGTGTATGTGAATGACGAAGATATCCGCTACCTGCAAAAAGATCGGACTCCTCTCAAGGCTGGCGACACGGTCAGCATCATCCCGTCGGTGGCCGGGGGGACGGGAACCATCGCCGAGGGCCGACAACCAACGGCCGCCGCACCGTCGAAGACTCCGACGCGCGAACTGCCGCAGCTCTCGGCAGACGAGGTCAGACGCTACAGCCGTCACCTCATCCTTCCCGAAGTGGGGATGGACGGTCAGCGCGCGCTGAAAGCGGCAAAGGTCTTGTGTATTGGTGCTGGCGGGCTCGGATCTCCCGCGGCGATGTATCTGGCGGCCGCCGGCGTCGGCACGCTCGGCATCGTCGACTTCGATGTCGTGGACATGAGCAACCTGCAGCGGCAGTTGTTGCACGGCACCAACGACGTTGGCCGCTCGAAGCTCGACTCGGCCAAGGATCGGATCCTCGCGATCAATCCCAATGTCCACGTCGAGCCCTACGAGACCGCGCTCAGTTCCGAGAATGCGCTGCAGCTGTTCGAGCCGTACGACGTCATCCTTGACGGCACCGATAATTTCCCGACTCGCTATCTCGTGAACGACGCCTGCGTGCTGCTCGGCAAGCCGAACGCGTATGGCAGCATCTTCCGATTCGAAGGGCAAGCCTCGGTCTTCGGAACCAGGCAAGGCCCGTGCTATCGGTGCTTGTATCCGGAGCCTCCTCCGCCCGGGCTCGTGCCGAGCTGCGCCGAAGGCGGAGTGCTCGGCGTTCTGCCAGGCATCATCGGCACGATTCAAGCCACCGAGACCATCAAGTTGATCCTCGGCAGGGGCGAGCCGCTGATCGGCCGCTTTCTGATCTTCGATGCGTTGCGCATGAAGTTCCGCGAGCTGAAGCTTCGGAAAGACGAAGACTGCCCGGTCTGCGGCACGCACCCGACCGTGACCGAGCTCATCGACTACGAGCAGTTCTGCGGCGTTGGGCCGCGATCGGAGAGTGACACAGTGGCTGGAACGACGACCGACGACATCACCCCACGCGAGCTGAAAGAGCGTCTCGATCGCGGCGAAGCAATCGTCATAGTCGATGTGCGGGAGCCGCAGGAGTACCAGATCAATCGCATCGCCGGGTCGAAACTGATCCCGCTGGGTGAGCTGCCGCAACGGTATGAAGAGCTCGACCTGAATGCGCCCATCGTGTGCCAATGCAAGTCAGGGACGCGCAGCGCCAAGGCGACGGGGTTCTTGCGGTCGATCGGCTTCAAGAACGTGCGAAATCTCTCGGGTGGGATTCTGGGTTGGATTGATCAGGTTGATCCGTCCCAACCCAAGTACTGACTGTCACGGAGGTCACCCCACGCCGCGGGGCCTCTCTCCTGTGACGAGCGGTGGGACGGATGCCTGGGGCCGATCCCCAATTGAGTGCTAAAATAAGACCTAGAAGGTCGGATTTCAACACGAGCTGAACGAAAATGCTCAGGCTGTCAAAAAAGGCCGATTACGCACTGATGTCGATGAAACACCTGGCCGGCCGCCACGAGTCGGGCGGGTCGTCGAGCGCCCGCGAAATCGCGGAGTCGTACGAGATCCCGCTCGAACTGTTGGCGAAGGTCCTTCAACGGCTCGTGCGGGCCCGGCTGCTCGTGTCGGTGCAAGGGACGCGCGGTGGCTATCGGCTCGGACGCCCGGCGACCACGATTTCGGTGGCCGACGTGATTCAGGCAGTCGATGGACCGGTCACGGTCACGGCCTGCTCGCCGGACGACCACCGGTGCGAGCAGTATTCGAAATGCAGCATTCGCGACCCGCTGTGGAAGATTCGAGGCCGGATTCTCGAAACGCTGACGACCGTAACGGTTGCGGATCTGGCACTCGATCCGCCGCTGGTTGCTCCTGAAACACATTCCGTCTCGAGGATGACGTTCGTCACGGATCATTGACGTGATTTATCTCGACTACCAGGCGACGACTCCAGTTGATCCGGCGGTGCTTGCGGCCATGCTGCCGTATTTCACCGAGCAGTTTGGAAATGCCGCGAGCCGGCAACATCGACTGGGATGGACCGCCAACGAAGCGGTGGAGGGGGCGCGAGCGTCGGTGGCTCGGCTGATCGGGGCCACTGCCAAGGAGATTGTCTTCACCAGCGGTGCGACCGAGGCGAACAACCTGGCGTTGAAGGGTCTCGCAGAGGTCCGACCGGCGGAACGCGATCATGTGGTGACGGTCGTGACCGAACACAAGTCGGTCCTCGACACGTGCAAGCGGCTCGAATCGTTCGGGTGTCACACCACGGTGCTGGCGGTCAATCGTGACGGAATGTTGGATCTCGACGCGTTGGGCGCGTCGGTGACCAGGAAGACGCTGGCCGTCAGCGTGATGGCGGCAAACAACGAGATTGGCGTGTTGGCGCCGTTGAAGCAGATTGCCGGGATCGCGCACGCGAAAGGCGCACTCCTCCATACGGATGCGGTCCAGGCCGCCGGCAAGGTGCCGTTCGACGTGGAGGCGCTCGGCGTGGATCTCGCGTCGTTGACGGCCCACAAGCTGTACGGGCCCAAGGGTGTTGGGGCGCTCTATGTTCGGCGGCGCAATCCACGCGTTTCGATCGCCGCTCAGCTCGATGGCGGCGGTCACGAGCGCGGTATGAGGTCGGGCACGCTGAATGTTCCAGGAATCGTGGGCTTCGGCGCGGCGGCCACACTGGCCGCCAACAGATGACCGCCGAAGGGGATCGCCTGACGGAGCTGCGGTCGCGGCTTTTGTCAGCCCTCGCGCGAGAGGTGAGTGACCTTGTCGTGAATGGCACCCTCGACGCGCGGTTGCCCGGAAACCTGAGCGTCAGCTTTCCAGGCGTGGATGGCGAGGCGTTGCTTGTGAGCTTGTGCGACGAAGTGGCGATTTCATCGGGCGCCGCGTGCACCGCGGCTGAGCCTTCGCATGTGTTGAAGGCGCTCGGACACAAGACCGAGCTGGCGCTCGCATCGCTGCGCTTTGGCTTGGGGCGTTGGACGACAGAGGCCGAGATCGATCGAGCGGTGATGCTCGTGGCCGGTGTGGTGTCGCGACTGCGGGCGATGTCGCCCGTTTGAGTGTGGTTGATGAATTACTCCCCGGCGGTTCTCGAGCGCGTGCGCGACCCCAAGAACGTCGGGTGGTTGCCGCGTGACGCGCCGGACGTTGGAACGGGCGAGGCGGGAACTTTGGAGCGCGGAAGCATGACGCGGATTCAGGTCCGGGTCGATCGGACGACCCGACGGATCGGCGAGGCGGTGTTCAAGGTGTTTGGCTGCAGCGCGGCGATTGCGAGCGCCAGCCTGGTCACGGAACGGCTGCTCGGCGCCACCATCGACGACGCACGCGGGATGGAGTCGTTGGCCGTCGTCGCCGAGCTGGAATTGCCCATCGAACGGGCCAGCGTTGCCGCGCTGGCCGTCGAAGCCGCGAAGACCGCGATTGAGGACTGGGAACGAAAGCATGATCGAGATCTCTGAGAGCGCGGCGCGCGTCATCACGCGCCAGTTGGCGAAGAACAAGATCGAAGGCGGTGGATTGCGCGTGGCCGTCAAGGCTGGCGGCTGCTCGGGCTTCAGCTATGTCTTCGCCTGGGATCAGAGGCCGCGTGATACCGACCTGACGTTTGACGGTCCTGGCGGTGCCAGGATCTTCGTCGATCCGCGCAGCTTCAAGCTGCTCGACGGCACCGTGCTGGACTTCGACGAGAAGAACATGTTGGCGACGAATTTCACGCTGCGAAACCCACACGCGAAGTCCACGTGTGGGTGCGGGGAGAGCTTTAGCGCCTGACGACGCAGTTACAAGTTACAAGTTCCGAGTTACAAGTTCCGAACTGCTTGAACGCACTTTGAACTTGTAACTTGTAACTTGTAACTGACAGGGATCGAGGATTTATGAGTACGTCCACCGAAGTCATCGAACAACTCGCGAACACGGAATACAAGTACGGGTTCGTCACCGATGTTGAGCAGGACATCGTTCCGAAAGGACTCAGCGAGGACGTCGTCCGTCTGATTTCGGAGAAGAAGGGCGAGCCCGAGTGGCTCCTGGAGTGGCGGCTGAAGGCGTTTCGCGTCTGGCTGAAGATGCGCGAGCCGACGTGGCAGAACGTCAAGTACGACCCGATTGACTACCAGGCCATCAGCTACTACGCCGCGCCCAAAGAGAAGAAGAAGCTGAACAGCATGGACGAAGTCGATCCCGAGATTCGGGCGACCTTCGAGAAGCTGGGGATTCCGCTCATCGAACAGCAGTTGCTCGCCGGGGTCGCGGTTGACGCCGTGTTCGACTCGGTGTCGGTGGCGACGACGTTCCGCGAGAAGCTGGCGAAGCTGGGAATCATCTTCTGCTCCTTCTCGGAGGCCGTCAGGGAGCATCCCGATCTCGTGCGGCAGTATCTCGGATCGGTCGTCCCGCACACCGACAACTTCTTCGCCTCGCTGAACTCGGCGGTCTTCAGCGACGGCAGCTTCGTCTATGTGCCGAAGGGCGTTCGTTGCCCGATGGAGCTGTCCACCTACTTCCGCATCAACGCGAAGGACACGGGTCAGTTCGAGCGGACGTTGATCGTGTGTGACGAGGGCGCGACCGTCAGCTATCTCGAGGGGTGCACGGCGCCGAAGCGCGACGAGAACCAGCTGCACGCCGCCGTCGTCGAGCTGGTGGCGCTCGACAACGCCACCATCAAGTACTCGACGGTGCAGAACTGGTATCCGGGCGACAAGCAGGGGAAGGGCGGCATCTACAACTTCGTGACCAAACGAGGGCTGTGCAAGGGACGCCGTTCGAAGATCACGTGGACGCAGGTGGAGACTGGGTCGGCCATTACGTGGAAGTACCCGAGTTGCATCCTCCAGGGTGACGATTCGGTGGGCGAGTTCTACTCGGTGGCGGTCACCAACAACTATCAGCAGGCTGACACCGGCACCAAGATGATTCATCTCGGGAAGAACACTCGCAGCACGATCGTGTCGAAGGGGATTTCGGCCGGGCGGGGCCAGAACACGTATCGAGGTGCCGTGAAAATCGGGAAGAATGCTGCCAAGGCGCGAAACTATTCGCAGTGCGACTCGCTCCTCATCGGCGACCGCTGCGGCGCGCACACGTTCCCGTATCTGGAGATCAAGAACACATCGGCGAGCGTCGAGCACGAAGCCTCGACATCGAAGATTGGCGAGGACCAGATGTTCTACTGCGAGCAGCGCGGCATCGCCAAGGAAGACGCGATCAACATGATCGTCAGCGGCTTCTGCAAGGAAGTGTTTCGCGAGCTGCCGATGGAATTTGCCGTCGAGGCGCAGAAACTGCTGGGTATCTCGCTCGAAGGTTCGGTCGGCTAGGTCTTCCTCCCGAAAGGGACAGACCATGTCATCGGGGGACAGTCCCTGTGATCGGGGGACAGGCCCTGTTAAGTGGGAGTAATGATGCTGGAAGTCCGGAACTTGAGAGTACGTGCGGAGGACAAAGAGATCCTCCGCGGAGTGAGTCTGTCGGTGGGGAAGGGCGAAGTCCACGCCATCATGGGGCCCAACGGATCGGGCAAGAGCACGCTCGCGCGCGCGCTGTCCGGTCACCCGGGCTACGTGGTGTCGAGCGGTGAGGTCCTCTACGAAGGGAAGGATCTGCTCGAGATGTCACCCGATGAGCGCGCCCGTGACGGCCTCTTCATGGCGTTCCAGTACCCGGTGGAAATCCCCGGTGTGAACAACGCCTACTTCTTGAAGGCGGCGTTGAACGCCCGCCGGAAGCAGCTGGGTCTCGAAGAGCTCGACGCCATCGACTTCATGCAATTCATTCGGACCAAGGCGAAGCTCCTGCAGGTGGACGAATCGATGCTGCAACGATCCGTCAACGAGGGTTTTTCCGGAGGAGAGAAGAAGCGTAACGAGATCTTTCATATGGCCGTTCTGGAGCCGAAGCTGGCGATTCTCGACGAGACCGACTCGGGGCTCGACATCGACGCGCTCAAGATCGTGGCCAATGGCGTCAACGAGATGCGCGCTCCCCATCGATCGTTCATCGTCGTGACCCACTACCAGCGCCTGTTGAACTACATCGTGCCCGACTACGTGCACGTGCTGAGCGACGGTTTGTTGGTCCGTTCCGGCGGTCGCGAGCTGGCGCTCGAGCTCGAAGAGAAGGGCTACGTGTGGCTGGAGCCGTCGGCGGCAGGGGCCAAGGCATGACGTCAGTTGCTGAACGGCACGACGCGGTGCTGGCCGAGCAGTCTCGATTCGCTCAGGGGCGCGGGACCACCGCGCCGCAGTGGCTGCGCGACCTGCGAGCTCGCGGCGCTGCCCGGTTTGCCGCGCTGGGCTTCCCGACGGTGAGGCAGGAAGACTGGCGGTTCACCAACGTCGGCCCCATCGCAGAGATGACGTTCCGTCTCGGCGAAGCCGCGCCAACGAACGCGTCGGAGTTGGCGTCGCGCGTGAGCATTCCCTCGGTCGCCGCGCGACTCGTCATTCTCAACGGGCACTTCGCGCCCGAGCTTTCTGATGTCCACGCGCTTCCGGTGGGCGTCGTTGCCGGAAGCCTCGCGCGCCATCTCGCCGGCGACGCACCCGAAGCGGCACATCTTGGACAGGTCCCGTGGGAACAGGCGCCCTTCGTGGCGCTCAACACCGCGTTCCTGGAGGACGGCGCGTTCATCGCCGTCCCCGCAAACACGATCGTCGAGCACCCGATTCACGTGGTCGTGATCAACGGGGGCGCCGGCAAGACGATGGCCCATCCGCGGACGCTGATTGTCGTGGGTGCGAACAGTCAGGTGTGTGTCGCCCAAACCTTCCTGGGCGCGGCTGGCGAATGCCACTGGACAAACGTGGTGACCGAGGTGTCGCTGGGCGAGAATGCGACGTTGGATCTCGTCACCGATCAGCGCGAGACTGACACGGCCTATCACACCGCGGCTTTGCACGTGCACCTGCAGCGCAGCTCGACGTTCCGCTCACGAGCCGTGACTCTGGGCGGGAGGCTTCTCCGCAACGACGTCATGGCGGTGATGGCGGGCGAGGGCGCGCATTGCGCCCTTGACGGGTGCTATCTCGTCGACGGCGAGCGCCTGGTGGACAACCACACGACCATCGACCATGCCACGCCGCATTGTACGAGCCACGAGCTCTATAAGGGCATTCTCGACGGGCGTGCCCGCGCGGTGTTCAACGGCCGGATCATCGTGCGCGAGGATGCGCAAAAAACCGACGCCAAGCAGACCAATCGCGCGCTGTTACTGTCGGACGCAGCCATGATCAACTCGAATCCGCAGCTCGAGATCTTTGCGGATGACGTGAAGTGCACGCATGGCGCCGCGATTGGCCAGCTGGATGAAGAAGCGCTGTTTTATCTGAGAGCCCGCGGACTGACCTTGAAGGACGCACGAGACATGCTGATCCATGCCTACGCGGGCGAAGTGCTGGAAGGCATCAGCATCGAGTCGTTGCGGCATCAGCTCGAGCGAGAGCTGTTCGTCCAATTGGATCGCGACCTCGCGGATCATGCAGACTCGGCTAACCAGCCTTCGCCAAGGCTACGGCGGTCCGCCGAAGCTTCAGCGGAGGCGGAAGCCGGGTCCCTCAAGTGAGCAAAGCAGTGGCTGTCATCAAAGAAGCTGAGCGGCTGGACAAGGCGGATGAGGGACCGGGCCTTAGCCCGGTCTTTGATGTTCACAAGATTCGAGCCGACTTTCCGATTCTTTCGGAGCTCGTTCACGGCAAGCCGCTCGTCTACCTCGATAGCGCCAACACGAGCCAGAAGCCATCGTCTGTTCTCAGGGCGATGGAGGATTACTATCGACACGACAACGCCAACATTCACCGCGCGACGCATCTGTTGAGCGAGCGCGCGACCAAGGCCTACGAGGGCACACGAACGAAGGTCGCGCGTTTCATCAACGCCACGGACGAGAAATCGATCGTCCTGACCACGGGGACGACTGACGGCATCAATCTCGTGGCGCAAACGTACGGGCGAATGATCCTCGGCCCTGGCGACGAGGTCCTGCTGTCGTGGCTCGAGCACCATTCGAATATCGTGCCCTGGCAGATCATCTGCGAGCAGACAGGCGCCACGTTGAAGGTGGCCCCGATCAACGATCGCGGGGAGATCGACCTCGACGCCTATCACTCGATGTTGTCCCGGCGAACGAAGATCGTGGCGATCGGGCACATCTCGAATGCGCTGGGGACGATCAACCCCGTGCGCGCCATCACCGAGGCGGCGCATGCGTACGGCGCGGCCGTCCTGATTGACGGCGCCCAGGCTGTGCCACACCTGGTCGTGGACGTCACAGCGCTCGATTGCGACTTTTACGTGTTCTCGAGCCACAAGATGTTTGGACCGACAGGAACCGGCATCCTCTACGGGCGCCGTGCGCTGCTCGAGGCGATGCCACCCTACCGCGGCGGCGGCGACATGATTGCGTCCGTGACGTTCGAAAAGACGACGTATAACGTCGTGCCGTACAAGTTCGAGGCCGGGACGCCCAATATCGCTGGCGTCGTTGGCCTGGGCGCCGCCGTCGATTATCTCGGTGCCATCGATCGTGCTGGGGCTCTCGCTCACGAGGATAGTGTCCTCGCCTATGGCACCGAACGACTTCGCGAAGTCCCGGGGACGCGGCTGATCGGAGAAGCGCGCGAGAAGACCGGCGTACTTTCGTTCGTCATGGAAGGCGTTCACCCGCATGACGTCGGGACGATTCTCGACCGCGAGGGCATTGCGGTCCGCACCGGCCAGCACTGTGCGCAGCCAGTCATGGACCGCTTTGGCGTGGCGGCGACCGTTCGAGCGTCACTCGCCCTTTACAACACGAGAGAGGACGTGGACGCCCTCGTGACGTCGCTCCACCGCGTCCGACAGGTGTTCGGCTGATGTCGGAGCTGACGGATCTGTATCAGGAGGTCATCCTCGATCACAATCGACGCCCCCGAAACTTTCGTGCGATGGAAGGGGCCAGTCGTACACAGGAGGGTTACAACCCGCTGTGCGGCGATCGTTTGACGCTCTACGTCAGGCTGGATGGCGACCGGATTGGAGACGTGTCGTTCCAAGGCACGGGCTGTGCGATTTCGAAGGCGTCGGCATCGCTGATGACGGACGCCGTGAAAGGAAAGACCGTCGAAGAAGCCCGCGCGATCTTCGATCGTTTTCACGAGATGGTGACGTCGTCGCCCGAGTCAGCGGTGCCAGAGATCGGTAAGCTGGCCGTGCTGGCGGGTGTGCGCGAGTTCCCCACGCGTGTGAAGTGCGCAAGTCTCGCATGGCATACGCTCAAGGCTGCCGTCGCTGGAGGCGAGGGGCCCGTGAGTACGGAGTGAGAAATCTTGAACCTTGGCCGGTGGCGCCGGCTAACCGGCGCCACTGGCCACTGACCACTGGCCACTGGCCACTGATTAAATGTCCCGATTCATCCACGTGCAAAACATCTCAAACCTTCCAGAAGACAGCCCGGCCAACGCGCTGAGTCAGTCGATCGACGATATCGTGCCCGATCCCGTCAAGATGGCTGACCTCAGACCACAGGTGCTCGAGGTGCTGAGCACCGTCTTCGATCCCGAGATCCCCGTCAACATCCGCGAGCTGGGGCTCATCTATGACGTCCTGGTCGACAAAGATGGTCGTGTTGGCGTACGCATGACGTTGACCGCGCCAGCGTGTCCGGCGGCGCAAAGCCTGCCGGTGGAAGTGCAGCAAAAGGCGGCCAGTGTTCCCGGCGTCTCCGAGGCCAAGGTGGAGATCGTGTGGGATCCGCCGTGGGGCAAGGAGATGATGTCAGAGGCAGCGAAATTGCAGCTTGGCCTCTGGTAGCCGGCCGCGGCGCACGGCTGGGCGTCCAAACCAGAGTTGTGCACGAGTTTCCGCAGACTCGTGCGGTCGAGTTCGGGGGCAAACGTTATGACAGCGGTCACGGCGGCGGTTCTGTTGGTCGTGCTTGCAATGCCGTTCCAGGCGCAAGCCCAACAGTCGTCAGCCGATCAGGCGAAACCGCCTGCGGCGCCTGTGGATCCCTCGAAGATGGGCGTGTCGCTCGACCGCATTCGTCGCGAGCTGGGGGAGGCCGAAGTGCGGGAACAGCGCGGCGACGCCCCGTTGCGACTCGAATTTCATGTCGAGGTGTACGGCACGGCCCCGAAAATCGACCTCCTCAAAGACTATCCGCTCGTCGGCCCGTCGCCGTATGGTGCGCCGACACACCGCGAAGTAATCGACTTCCTGACCCCTGAAGAGTTCCGATCGCCACCCATTCCGTTTTCAAACCTGGCCGTGTGGGCGGCCCAGCAGCTGTGGAATCGCAGCAAGAAGCAGCAATGCGAAGCGGAGCTGGAGGAATACAAGCAGTTGGTGATGCAGGGCGTCAGCGTCGCGGCGCCCCGCTGCGCGCACTAGAAATCTTGAAGGCCCAAAATTCATCGGAATTAGTCAAGTGTTCGGCCTTGGCCTCTAAGGCGGAGCCTCGCTAGCCCAACGCACACGGGCTGTCATAGTCTTTCTTGATGCACATTCTGGCCGTGGCGGCCACGGAGGCGGAGATTCCGCGCCTGATGACCGGGCGCCACGGCACCAATCACCTCGACGTGCTCATCACTGGCGTGGGCATGGTCGCGACCGCGGCCCACACCGCCCGTGCGTTGACGGCGAGCCGCTACGACGTTGCCTTCAACTTTGGCGTGTGCGGGAGCTTCGACCCGGCAATGGCTCTTGGGACCGTTGTACACGTGACGGCCGACCGACTCTCGGAGCTGGGCGCCGAAGACGGTGACCATTTCGTCCCTTTCGAAGTGCTTGGTCTGGACGGGACGCCGGTCATCGTCAACGACGCCGTTCCCAAAAATGTGGCACTGCGCGAACTGCCGTCCGTCATCGGGATCACGGTGAACACGGTCCACGGGCACGAACCGACGATCGCGGCGGTGAGAGATCGCCTTCGGCCTCAAGTGGAGAGCATGGAGGGTGCGGCGTTTGCCTACGCCTGTTCGTTGAGTGGCGTGCCATACGCTCAAGTCCGCGCCATCTCGAACCTGGTCGAGCGTCGCAATCGCGAGGCCTGGCGAATGGACCTTGCCATTCGCAACCTCAACGACATTGCGCTTCGCATCATCGAGCACGCATGACGCTCTCACTCGGCTTCTCGCCGTGCCCCAATGACTGCTTCATGTTCGATGCGATCGTGCATCACCGCATCGACCTCGAGGGGCTGGAGTTCCGCGTCGTTTTGGACGATGTGGAGACGCTCAACCGTCGTGCCTTCAGCGGCGAGATCGACGTCACGAAGCTCAGTTTTCACGCCTTCGCTCATTGTGCCGACCAGTTCGTGCTGCTCGACGCTGGCAGCGCACTCGGGCGAGGCTGCGGTCCGCTCCTGATCTCAAAGCGCGAACTCTCTCGGCACGAGGTGGCCGCCGGCCGATTGCGAATCGCCATCCCAGGCGTTTACACGACTGCCAACTTCCTGTTGCAGGTGGCGTTTCCCGCCGCCCGCGATCGTACGGAGCTGGTGTTCTCCGAGATTGAGCCCGCCGTGCTCGACGGGCGGTTCGATGCCGGACTCATCATTCACGAGAACCGGTTTACCTACGAGGCCAAGGGCCTGCGAAAGATCATCGACCTCGGCGAGTTCTGGGAAGCGACCACCGGCGCCCCCATCCCTCTCGGCGGCATCGCCATCAGGCGGTCGCTGCCACGCCAGGTTCAACTGACGATGAACCGAGTGATGCGACGAAGCGTGGAGTATGCATTCGCGCACCCCGAGGCGAGCCGCGTTTTCGTCCGCGATCACGCACAGGAGATGAGCGAGGACGTGATGCGGCGGCACATCGAGCTCTACGTCAACGACTACTCGATTGACCTGGGCCAGGAGGGGCGCCGGGCAGTCGAGCTGCTGTTCGCTCGCGCCGCGGCAACAGATGTCATCACGTCGTCGCCGCAGGTGTTTCTCGATGGGCTGGAGACCAGCCGGCAAAGATCCGATGCAGGGCGTTGATGCCTTCGGTCAACGCCGCCGGGCCCGGCTGCAGGATATAGGTGGATTTGACCTCGTAGATGTGACCGTGTCGAACCGCCGGAATGACATCCCAGCCGGGCCTTGCGACGATCCGTTCCTTGCGCACCGGCTTGCCGCACCACGAACCGACGATCACGTCCGGCGCCGCAGCGATCACGGCATCGCTCGTGACCACACGATCTTTTGCCAGTCGTGCCTGCCGTAGCTGTGGGAAGACGGGATCGCCACCAGCGATTTCGATCAGCTCTTCGACCCATTGGATGCCCGAGATGAGCGGGTTGTCCCACTCTTCGAAGAAGACCCGCGGTCGTCGTGCGAAGGTGTCCGCGGTCCTGTGGATCGCGTCGAGGCCCGCTTGGAGCTCGTTCGCCAGCACGTCGGCCTTGCTCGAGACGCCAACGATTGCGCCCAGCACGCGAATCATTTGAAAAATTTCGCCGACGCTCCGCTGGTTGAACGTGAACACCGCGTAGCCACGCCGTACCAGCTCGTTGGTGATTTCCGCCTGGAGATCGGAAAACGCCAGGATCAGGTCCGGCTCGAGGGCTTCGATCTTCTCGTAGCGCGCGTGAAGAAAGGACGACACCTTGGGCTTCTGGCGCGCCTCGGGAGGGCGGACCGTGTAGCCCGAGATCCCGACCACCCGCTGCCCCTCACCAAGCAGGTACAGCGTCTCGGTCGTCTCTTCCGTCAGGCAGACGATTCGTTGTGGATACATTGCTCTAACGTACGGGCCTCAGAGACACAGAGACTCAGAGACACGGTGGTAAAACGATAGCCACGAAGGGCACGAAGGCCGCGAAGAAAATTCTTGAGAATAGATTCCTTCGATTCTTGTGGCTGCCGTTTCCCTTCGTGTCTTCGTGTTCTTCGTGGCTACGTTTTTTGTCCCTGTACTTTCTCATCTCTGTGTCTCTCTGAGCCTCTGAGGCGTGTTTGTTGGTCCCACTGAATGTCCGCAAACACAAACCCATCGCGACTCACGACTTCTCCCACCGCGACGTCGATCGGATGACTGAACATCGGGCCGTCCCAGACGAACGAGTGAAACTCGCCGTTCTCGCCACACGGGTCGACCGTGTCCGGCAGATCCGCGAGCAGCGATGTGTCGAAGGCGCGGCCGACGAACGTCGGATCGAGCTTGCGGGGATCGACGCAGGTCAGGTATGCCCGCAAGCCGCCCGTGATCATCTCGCGCGCCAGAGTGGACGTCGGCGTGGTCTTCCAGAGCGGAAAAAGCGGGATTAGGCCCGTGCCTGCGAGCCGGTCCTCGCGATAGCGCCGAACGTCTTCGAGAAAGAGGTCGCCAAAGGCGACATGGGTGAAACCGTCGCGAACGAAGCCGGCAACAGCCGCCCCCATGCGCGCTTCGTAGTCGGCATTCGAGCACGGCCATGGAATGTAGACGAGGTGAAGAGGCAATTTAGCGGCAACGGCTTGTGCCTCGAGCAGCTCGCGCCGCACCGCGTGCATCGCGACCCGGTCGAACGCCTCGTTGACGGTCGTGAGTAGTCCCATAACTGCGTCAGGATGACGCTGTTGCAGCGTGTGGAGCATCCAGGCCGAGTCCTTGCCCGACGACCAGCTCACGAGGATCTTCATCGCGCCGGGTGCAGCACGGCTGCCATGCGCTCGGCGCCTTCGGCGATGCGCGGGCCAGGAACGACCAGCGACTTACCGGTGAGCACGTAGATTCGATTGGTCCGAACCGCTGGCAGACTTGCCAGCCGCTTCCACGAGTCGATCTCGTAGCTCTGTCCGGCCGGCTGGTCCATCGAGTGCAACTCGAGGATCACCGCCGGCGCCCGGGTCAGAACCATTTCCGTGGAGGCCTCCACGGACTCGGCCTGCACATCTGCGAACACGTTGATGCCGCCCGCCGCTTCGAGCATGTCGTGGAGGAAGCCGCGTCCGCCGCTGGCGTAGATGCTTCGGAGTGAGCCCCTTTCTCGACCGAAAACCAGCAGCGTGCGGGGCTTCTCGAGCTTCGCCGTTCGTTGCCGCAGCGCCGACAACCGCGATTCGATCGAGGTGGTCAACGCGTTTGCCTGGGTCGCGTGACCGAGACGCTGGCCCAACCGGCGAATGGTCTCCGTGACGCCGCTCAGCCCACTGTGTCGATACTCGAAGTATGGAATCGACGCGCGCGTCAGCTGCGTTATCAGGTCGGCCTGGCTGCCATAGAGCAGCACCAGGTCCGGACGAAGCGTGATGATGCGCTCCACATCCGGATCGATGAGGGCCCCGACCTTTGGCAGGGAGCGCACTTGTGGAGGGTCCTCGTCGTAGCTGCTGACGGCGACGACCCTGTCGCCCGCGCCGATGGCGAACACCATCTCGGTAAGGGCGGGAACGAGCGAGATGACGCGGGTCGGCGTCGGCTGCGCGGCGCCGGTTACGAGCAGTGCGAAAACGACGGCGATGGCGACCGGCGACCGACCGTGGACCGGCAACCGGCGACCGGCAACCGGCAACCGGCAACCGGCGACCGTGGACCGTGGACCGTGGACCGCCTTCACGGTTTCCTCACCAGCAGCCACAAAAAGAACGGGCCGCCAATGATGGCTGTAACGATGCCGACAGGAAGCTCGATCGGCGACATGACCGTGCGAGCAATCAGGTCGCAGATGACGAGGAACGCCGCGCCGAAGAACGTCGCAGCGGGCAGGACGATGCGATGGTCCGACCCCACGAGCAGCCGCACGAGGTGCGGCACGACGATACCGATGAATCCAATCGGCCCCGCGAGCGAGACAGCGGCGCCGGTCGCCAACGATGCGCTGAGAAACGCAATCCGCTGAGCCCGCACCACGTCGACACCTCGTGACCCCGCCACGTCCTCGCCGAGTGTCAGGAGATTCAGCGTGCGCGGCAGCATCGCGAACAGCACGAGCGACAGTCCGATCAGCGGCGTGGCGGCGAGAATCGGGTTGAAGCTGCTGACATCGAGATTGCCGAGCAGCCACCGAGCCGTGCGATACCAGTCGGCGGCATCCACGAGATACTGAACGAACGTGATCAGCGCCGAGAACAGCGTGTTGAGCGTGACGCCGGCGAGCAACAACACGTTGGTCGAGAGCCCACCGCTCATACGCGTTGCCAGAAAATAGACGAGCGCCGTACCGATCATTGCGCCGCTGAAGCACATCACCGGTACTGCAGTGGCGCCGAGCGCGGTGAGATCGAGGTGGAGTGCGATCGCACTCATCGCGCCCAGAGCGGCAGCCGCCGACACGCCGAGTGTGAAGGGCGTGGCAAGAGGGTTTCGCAGCAGCGCTTGCATCACAACGCCCGCAGCCGCGAGCGTGGATCCCACCAGGGCGCCCGCGAGCACGCGCGGAAGCCTGGCCACGAAGAAGATCTGGGCGTCGATGTTGTCGGCCCACGGGATCGATGGATCAAAGGCTCGCCGCAGGCTGATGGGTGTGCTCCCTAGCGTCGGGGCGACGACCAGCACCAGTGCCGCGATGAGCCCGAACGCGGGAACGACGACCGCCAGTCGTCGCCGGACAGTTCGCGCGTCCGGGAGCGGTGCCGCCAGCGAGCCGACCCTCGTGCTCATTGTGCTGAACCACCGTGACCGGCGATCGGCGACCCGCGGCCGGAGGCCGGCGACAGCCGATTGACTGGCACCACGACCAGATGACCGGTTGGCACGTGAGTCTGCACATCGGCCTCGACGTCGTACAACTGCCGAATGTTGTCCGACGTCAGGACGTCGGCGGTCGGTCCATTGGCGATGACGCGTCCACCGCGCAACATCACGATTTCCTGACAAATTGCCGCCGCCAGATTCAAGTCGTGGGTGGAGACGGCGATCGTCACCCCTCGATCGCGATTGAGACGCGTGACGAGCGCCGCGACCTCGAGCTGATAGCCCAGATCGAGCGAGGCCGTCGGTTCGTCGAGCAGGAGAATCTCAGAGGATTGGGCCAGCGCGGCGGCGATGACCACGCGCTGCTTCTCGCCGCCGCTGAGCGTGCTGAATCGGCGATCTTCGAGGGCTGACGTGCCCGTCGCGCGAAGTCCATCGCGGGCGATCGCGAAGTCTTCGGGCCCTTCGAGCTCGAACAGCCCCAGATGTGGATGCCTGCCCATCAAGACCATCTCCAGCACGGTGTATTCAAAGGCCAGCTGCGTCTCTTGCGGCACGACCGCCAGACGTTGTGCGATGGCGCGTCGGGTCAAGTGGGGCAGTGGCGTTCCGTCGAGCCACACCTGCCCGGCAGTCGGCCGTCGAGTGCCGCTCAACAAGCGGAGGAGCGTCGTCTTGCCCGAGCCGTTGGGCCCGATGATGCCGACCACGGCGCCCCGACGGATTTCGAAGCTGACGTGGTCGAGTACCGGAGCGGGGCCGGCTGACGCCGGCCCCTTCAGATATCCGAACGAAACGTCATCGACGCGCAGCAATACGGACCCCGGCAAACGCCGTCCGGCCAGGCGACGGGTACCCCAACACCTCTTCGTAGTCTTTATCGAACAGGTTGAGGACGCGAGCGAAGACTTCGAGGCCCCTGAAAAGCGTGTAACCACCACCCAGGTCCACGAGCGTCCGACCGGGATTCTCGTAGAGTCCGCCGCTGGGACCGAATGCCGGCTCGGCATCGAGCGTTTCGCCGCGTGCGTTCAGAGCCGCGAACACCGTCGCGCGACTCATCGTCCAGTCGAGAACCAGCGACCCCTGATGCGTGGGCCGTCGCAGGAGGCGGTCGCCGACCTGGTACGGGGAGGGCGCTTGAGCGAGTCCGTCAACGGCACGAATCTCCGTGTCGAGGAAGGTGTAGGTGCCCTTGACGCCCACGCCACTCGTCGCCCGCCAGGCGGCTGACGTCTCCAGCCCGCGCGCGCGCGCGTTGGAGATGTTGTCCGTGCTGTAGCTGCTCACATCACTCAACGAGCCAACGGACACGATCAGGTCGTCATACTGATTGAAGAACGCGGTGGCATCGAGATAAATCGCGCCACCGGCGAATGCCTGCGTCACGCCGAGCTCGAGACTTCGACTGCGTTCCGGCTTCAGCTCGGGATTGTTGGTGAACGCAATCTCAAAGGCGTCGGGCGGCCGAATCCCTGTGCCGCCAGCGGCGTGCACGCGCGTCCAGGCGTTGGCACCCTGGCCTGGACCGTCCGGGCTCAGCAGCCACGAGACCGACACCTTGGGGTTCACAGAAACGACGGTGTCATCCTCGAAGGTGGGGCGCGGTGGGAACCCTGAGGGCTCACTTCCCAGTGCCTTGCGAGTGATGTACTCGGCGCGCAGCCCGGCCTGGATCGAGACGCGATCGTGGACCGCCCAGCGCGCTTCTCCGAACGTGCCGAAGACCCGCCGGTCGATGGGAACCTGATTGCCATCCGACGTGATGAACGTGCTGCGGCCGCGTTCGGAGACCCACTCGATTCCGCCTGACAGACCCAGGGCAGCATTGACAACGCCGTCCGTTTGCACTCGCGTGTGGACGCGACGAGTGTCGGATTCGGATGGTCCGAACGCGTTGACGAACCGCAAATCGTAGTCGGCGACGTCGAACTCGACGCGTTGCCGGATGCGGCTCGACGGGCCGGTCCATGGATGAAGCACTCGGACTCCGACCGCGTTCCGTTCGGTAAAGCCACGCGCAATCCGATTGACGCCGGTGAAGCGGTTCGCGGGATCCGATCCGTACGGCCCTGGGGCGCCGCGCTCGGTGTCGACGTACCGGAACGTTCCTTGAACGTCGGTGCCTCGGTCGCCGCGCCAGCCGCCACCGACCCAGGCCTGTTGCTCCTCGGCATCATCGTTCGAAACCGTTTCGCCGCTCGCCGGCGCAGTGCCGGTGTAGCCATCGTCCGCGAAATAGTCGCCGCCGCCCTGCCAGCGCCATCCGTTGCGCTCGCCGGTGGTCGATCCGACGAAGCGTCGAGTCGCGCGACTGCCGCCCTCGATGCGCGCGCTCGCCGTCGGGCTGCCGCCGTTGCGTGTGATCACTTGCACGACTCCGCCGATGGCATCGGCGCCATGAATCGCACTTTGCGGCCCGCGCACGACCTCGATGCGATCGACGTCCGCGAGCGGGACCTGCGACAAGTCGAGGCCGCCGCCAAACGAGTTGGCGCGGATCCCGTCGATGAGGACCAGCGTGAAGTCCGACTCTCCTCCTCGGGGGAACAACGAGGTGAGCGTCCCGGGGCCGCCGCTGCGTGCGACCGTGAAACCGGGGACGGTGCTCAGCGCCTCACCAAGGGAGGTGATCTGGCGCGACTCCAACTCTTGTCCGCTGATCACCGTCACGCTGTCGGCCGTGCGCGACAGCGGCTGATCGATCTGCGTCGCTGATACCACCAGGGTTTCGCTGATCGCGCTGACGCGCATGGTGATGTTGACGGTTGCCGGTTTGTCGCTGATGGCGACGCCGCGCGCTTCTCCAAGGAGACCGGGGGCCGAGGCGGTGAAGTCGTATTGCCCGGAGGCAAGCGATTCGACGACGAAGTAGCCGGACTCGTTCGAATGCGACGACACCGTGCCGGTCGTCGCACCGACGACGAGCACCGTCGCGTTGGCCACGGGTCGTCCCTGCGGATCGTTGACACGTCCTTGCACGCGTGTTTGCGCGGCGAGCGGTGCACTGCCCGCCAGCATGGCACTGACGATGATGAGGTGAAGGGAACAGGCGCGTGGGCGCGCCCAGAGGGCTGCTGTGGTCATGGGTCCTCCCCGGCGTCATTCGCGCCGGTCGTCGCCCGTGGCGACGGTTGGGACGTCCCAGTGCAGCAGGTTTCCTGACTCGCGGATCGTTGCGCGTCGTTGGCGTCTTCCCGTCGCCGAGTGCGACAGTGACGGGTAGCCCGGGCAGTCGGCCTGCCTGGCTACCGATTCAGGACGAAGCGCTCCTCGCTTACAGTGGCGAAACCGTGTGGGCTTTGCACCCAGCTTCCCTGGCTGCCCAGGTTTGCGTCGGTTGTGGCAATGAGTATAACAAGTTCGTTACAATTGACGTTCGTGGCCGCCATTCTGCTCTCGAGAAGGCCCGTCGGCGTTGCCGCCGCGGCCGAGCAGCCCACCTGGCGCGACGCCTTCGCCGAAAGGGTTGCATGAGCAAGAGCTCGACCGTGACCGTGCGGGAAACGCCCGTACAACATGTGGCCTCGGTGTCGGAGGGTGGTCTCGTCATTCACGGTGAGAATGTCGTTCTCGAATCCCACGATCGCATCGAGGTCGTGGACCTGACCGACCGACTGATGGACTACGTTCGTCGCTTCAAGATCCGCGAAGGGTTGGTGACGGTCTGGTCGATGCACACGACGTGTGCGCTCTTCATCAACGAGTCGCAGAAAGCCCTGATCGTCGATATCAAGCGGTTTCTCGAGGACCTGGTGGCGCGCGATCGCTACTACATGCACAACGATCCGGAGCACTCGGATTGCGATCGTATGAACGCTGACGCGCACCTGCGTGCGACGTTGCTGGGCCATTCGCTGACGCTGCAGATCAGCGGGGGCGAGGTGGTCCTCGGGCAGTGGCAGCGCGTTCTGATGGCCGAGCTCGATGGTCCACGCCCACGCACGGTACGGTTGCAGGTATTTGGCATCTCGTGACATCGTCTCGACTCCGCTCCGCGCGACTGGACGACGTCGCCACGAAAATTGAGCGGCGCGAGCGGCTTTCGTTTGACGATGGCGTTCGCTTGTTCAACACCCCCGACCTCCTCGCGGTCGGGTGGCTCGCCAATCGCGAACGGGAGCGTCGTCACGGCGCGCGAACCTACTTCAATCACAACCTGCGCCTGGAAGCGACCAACGTGTGCGAGGCGTCGTGCCTGTTTTGCGCCTTCGCCCGGCTGAAGCCGAGCGACGAAGGCGCTCACACGATGAGCGTTGAACAGGTGCTGGGCAAGCTGAGGCAGCGCGCTCACGAACCGCTCACCGAGATCCACATCGTGAACGGCCTTCACCCCGAGCTGCCGTTCGAGTACTACAAGGATCTGCTGCGCGGACTGAAGAGCATTCGTCCGGACGTGCACTTGAAGTGCTTCACAGCCGTCGAGATTGCGTACTTTGCGGATCTGTATCGACTGACCGACGAGCGCGTCCTCGTCGAGCTGCGCGAGGCCGGGCTCGACTCGCTGCCTGGCGGTGGCGCCGAGATTTTTGCTCCGCGGGTCCGGCGAAAGATCTGTCACGACAAGTGCGACGGTGATCGCTATCTCACCATCCACCGCACCGCTCATCGTCTGGGAATGCGGACCAACGTCACGATGCTTTACGGTCATATCGAGACGATGGAGGAGCGCGTCGATCACATGTTGCAGGTCCGTTCGCTGCAAGATGACACGCAGGGCATCCAGGCGTTTATTCCACTGGCGTTTCACCCCGACAACAATCAGATGCGCAAGCTGCCGCCGCCCTCGGCGAGCGATACATTGCGCGTGCACGCGGTGGGCCGGTTGCTGCTCGACAACGTCGACCACATCAAGGCGTACTGGATATCGTCGGGCGTCGAGGTCTCGCAAACCGCGCTGTGGTTCGGCGCTGATGATCTCGACGGGACCGTGCAGGAAGAAACGATTTACCATCAGGCGGGCGCCCGGACGCCCTCGGCGCTCTCGACCCACGAGATCGAGACGCTCATTCGCGACGCCGGACGCGAGCCGATCGAGCGCGACACGCTCTATAACGTGGTACGCGTTCCGGCTGCAAAGCCGCCGGAACGCTTTGATGAGGGCCGCCGGTCGCCGGTCTCCAGTCTCCAGTAGTTCTCCAGTCTTCAACGTCCAGTCGCGGGGCCGCGCGTCGCCAGCTATTCCGGGAAGCGGCGAAATATGCCGTCTGGGTCGGTCCATTCGGCGAATTCCTCCCAGTCCATGTTGCCAAGTGAGAGATTGTTCTGCACCGACCACATGGCCGCGGGAATGACGCGGAAGGTCCGCCCCGGCTGTTCGTACAGATCGACGACCAGGACCGGATGATCGCTTCGGGTAATGGTTTCGCGATCGACCACGAAGATGAAGGTTTGATCGGAGCCTTTGCCTGCGATGCTCAGCAGCGATTCCACAGCCAGCCCTTCATGGCGACGGTCATTCACGAATGTCACCATCGCCCTGAAATCCCCCTGCGGTGCCGCGATGGCCGATGACACCTCGGACCAGGTGGCGTCGCTGCTGAAGTCGGTGCGCACCACGAGCGAACTAAGATCGTCATTTGGCGGAGGGAGGGTGGTCACGCGTGGATGCCTCTCAGAGCATGATGAGCAGAGCACAACCGCCAGAAGAATCACGGATCGCATCGACGCCAGATTCTAGCTGGCCCATGCAGCCGCCAGCCGGCAGCCGGCAGCTTAGGCAGGTTGCGCCTGAGGTTCAAAGCAGCCCTCAGTGAGTAGCCGTAGACCGTGGACCGTAGGCCGTAGACCTTGCCTACATCGTTTTTGATACAATCAATGGTGACCAAGCCCTGATCCGGCGAGACGAGCCGGGGCGCAGCGCTTGGTTTTTTCGCGTCCCGAGATTGCGAAAAGTTTCACAAAGTCCCTCGAGGTCAGGACCGTGGCCGGAACCTTTCTTCCCGTGCTGAACGAGGTCGAAAAGCAGAGCCTGCACGAGCGGCAGCCGCTGCCCGACGCCTATCTCAGTCTCTCAGACGAGGACATGGAGCTGCGCATCGCTGCGGCGCGCGCCGCGCTCGGCGATCGACTCGTCATCCTCGGGCACCACTATCAGCGCGACGAAGTGATCAAGTTCGCCGACTACACCGGTGACTCGTTCAAGCTGTCACGAGAGATCGCGAAACATCCCGCCGCTGAGTACATCGTCTTTTGTGGCGTGCACTTCATGGCCGAGAGTGCGGACATTCTGGCGCTGCCTCATCAGCAGGTGATCCTGCCCGACCTGGCTGCCGGATGCTCGATGGCCGACATGGTCGCGCCGGATCAGTTGGAAACCTGTTGGGCAGAGCTCGAGCAGATGGGTGTGGCCTCACGCGTGACGCCAGTCACGTACATCAACTCCGCTGCCGCGATTAAGTCGTTCGTCGGCGAGCGCAGCGGGACGACTTGCACTTCGTCCAACGCTGCAGCGACGCTCGAGTGGGCCTGGCAGCAGCGCGACAAGATCCTGTTTCTGCCCGATCAGCACCTGGGACGCAACACGGCGTGGAAGATGGGCGTCCCACTTGACGAGATGGTGGTCTGGGATCCGTACGAGCCGTTCGGTGGTCTCACGAAAGGCGAGCTCGATCGCGCCCGCATGATTCTGTGGAAGGGACACTGCTCGGTTCATGTGCGCTTCACGGCCAAGCAGATCGAGGCCGTCCGTCAGCAGTACCCGGGCGTGCGCGTCATCGTGCATCCTGAAGTGCCGTTCGACGTCCTGCGCGCCGCCGACGACAGCGGCTCGACCGAGTACATCCTGAAAGCGGTTCGCGACGCCGCGCCAGGCACCACGTGGGCTGTGGGCACCGAGATCCACCTCGTCCATCGTCTGGCCGAAGAGGTGGCGCCGGCCAAGACGGTGATCTCGCTCGATCAGATCGGATGCTTGTGCTCGACGATGTTCCGCGTGTCGCCGAATCATCTGTTGTGGGTGCTCGAAGGTCTGCTGGACGGCGAGGTCCACAACCGCATCGCGGTCTCGGATGAGCAGAAGAAATGGGCTAGGATCGCGTTAGACCGGATGCTGTCGATCCACTGACGAAGGAGACTGATCGCAATGGCCCACGCGCTGCCCGCCCTGCCGTACGCTCCAGACGCGCTCGAACCACACATCGACGCGCAGACCATGCAGATTCATCACGGCAAGCATCATCAGACATACGTCACGAATCTCAATGGCGCGCTCGACAAGCATCCCGAGCTGCACGCCAAGAGCCTCGACGATCTCATACGCTCGGTGAACAGTGTCCCCGAGGACATTCGCACGGTGGTCCGCAACAACGGCGGTGGGCACTGGAATCATTCGTTGTTCTGGAAGCTGATGGCGCCCAAAGCCGGCGGCGCGCCAAGCGGGGCGGTCGCGGATGCGATCAACTCCTCGTTCGGCAGCTTCGACAAGTTCAAGGAGCAGTTCCAGGCCGCGGGGTTGGGCAGGTTTGGCAGCGGCTGGGCCTGGCTGGTCGAAAGCGGCGGCAAGCTCGAGATCACGAGCACGCCGAATCAGGACAATCCGTTGATGGACGGGAAGAAGGCCATCCTTGGCGTCGACGTCTGGGAGCACGCCTACTACCTGAAGTACCAGAATCGACGCGCGGACTACCTGGGTGCCTGGTGGAACGTGGTCAACTGGGTCGAGGTGAATCGGCTTCTGAAGGGTGTCTCGAGCGCCTCAGGTGCCTAGGTGACTAAGGCACCTTAGAAAAGCTTAACTTCCACCATCTCACCCTTCTCTACGATATCCGTCTGCGCCGGAATCTCGATATAGCCATCGGCCTGTGACATCGAGGTGATGTCGCCAGAGGCTTTGAATGCCGGCTGCGCCTCGCCGTTGACGAGGCGCACGGTGTAGAACTGGTGTCGACCAGTGGTTGACACGATGCGTTGCGACACAGGCGCTTGCACGATCCGAATTCGGTGAGGCGGCAGGTGCGCCATTCGCCGCAGGGCGGGGACGAGCAGGATATACGCGTTCGAGAGGCAGGACGTTGGATAACCGGGCAGCCCAAACACCGGCTTGCCGCCGACCAGCCCGAACGCCGTCGGCTTGCCTGGCTTGACCGCGAGACCGTGAAAAAGAATCTCGCCGCGTCGGGCGATGACGTCGAGAATCAGGTCGCGCTCGCCGACCGAACTTCCACCCGAAAAAACCAGCATGTCCTCGTCCAGACATCGATCGATCGCGCGGTCGAGATCGTCGATCGTGTCGTGTGCCGTTTGATAGGGGACCGGCAGGCCACCGTGTTCGGCGATGATCGTCGTGAGCGTGTAGCGATTGATGTCGTAGATCTGGCCCGGGGCGAGCGGCATGCCGGGCTCGACGATTTCGTTGCCGGTCGAGAGAATCGCGACTGAGGGCTTGGCAAACGCCTCGATTTCGATCAGCCCGAGCGCCGCGAGGGCCCCGATGCGACTGGGGTTGAGCGGATCACCGGCGGCCAGAACGGTCTGACCGCGGGTGATGTCAGCACCTTGCCGTCCGACATTCTGGCGTGGGTAGACGGGCGTGAGGATGCGCACGTCGGCGCCGGTCCGTTCGGTTTCTTCGACCATCACGACGGCGTCGGCACCCTCAGGCATTGGGGCGCCGGTCGCGATCTCAGCGGCCTCGCGGGCGCCCACACCTTCCGTGGGTACCTCGCCGGTGTAGACCTTGCCGACCACGCGAAGCGTCTTGGGGTCGTGCCGGCTGGCGCCGAACGTGTCCTCGGCGACCACCGCATAGCCGTCCATCGCCGCGCGTGCGAAGGGCGGGACATCACGATCCGCGACGATGTCCACCGCCAGCACGCGGCCGTTCGCGTGCACGAGTGGCACGCGCTCGGTTCGCCGCAGGCTCACGATAGCGCCGTCGATCAGCGTGCGCGCTTCGTCGAGCGCGATGGTGTCGCGAATCGGCCGCATGGCTTGGGACATGTACCCTTTTTACCTCAGACCAGGACTCTTCAATACACGAAGGTCACAAAGGACGTACCCTAACAAGCCCAAGCCACAGAGACTCCGAGACAGAGAAGGATGACGTTTGGAAACCCTGTTCTGCAGCTCTATCACTCTGTGACTCTGTGACTCTGTGACTCTGTGTCTCTGAGGCTTGGCTGTGACCGTGGACCGTAGGCCGTGGGCCACTAGAATCACCGCGAAGCTTGCTGCACCAGGTGCCCCAACTCCGGGATCAACAGCTTCGTCATGGCCAGCCGTACCGCCCCTTCCGACCCCGGCAGCGAGACGATGATCTTGCCACGCGCCAGGCCGGCCGTCGCGCGACTCATCATCGCCGCCGGTCCGATGTCTTGAAAGCTCAACATGCGAAACAACTCGCCAAATCCATCGAGGCGTTTCTCGAGCAGATCGTCGATGGCTTCGTACGTGCTGTCACGCGACGTCACGCCGGTTCCGCCAGTGGTGATGATGACTTGAACATCCCCAGCATCGAGCTGATCTGAGACCGCGCGCACGACATCCGCCGGCTCGTCCTTGACGATTGATCGTCCGGCCATTTTGTGACCGGCGGCGACCAAGAGATCGGCAATCGCTCGTCCACTGGTATCAGTTGCAAGCGTGCGCGTGTCGCTGACGGTCAGCACGTAACAGGACACCTGCGTCGGCGCCATCGACTTGTGCTGATCTTGCGACACTGGATCGTGATTATAGGTCTCGGTCGCCGGTCCCCCGGTTACCAGCTGCCGGTTGCCGGTTGCCGGCACGAGAGGTTCTCTCTCAGTCCCTTTTCAACAGGTTGCTGTCTACGAGGTGCTCGGAGGAACTGTGGGAGAACCTTTTGTGCCGGAGACCGGCGACCGGAGACCGGCGACTGGCGGCCGGAAGGCCGCTACAATTCGGCGATGCGTGCGCCACTAGTCATCTGGCTGCTCGTCGTTGCCGCGTTTCCGGCGGCCCAGGCGCCGCTCGATCGCGATGCACAGCGATGGGTCGATGCGACGATGAAGAAGCTGACAACCGATCAGATGGTCGGGCAGCTCCTGATGCCGCGGTTCGCGGGCGTCTATACCAGCTCCGACTCCGACATTTACGATCAGCTCGCGACGCTCGTTCGGCAGGCGCATGTTGGCGGCATCATCGGCTTTGGCGGTGAGGAGCCGGTTCCGCAGGTCCTGTTGAACCCCACCTACGGCCCCCTCATCCTCGGTCAACCGCTCGCGTTGGCTTCGATGATCAATCGTCTGCAGTCGATTGCGACCTTGCCGCTGCTGACCGCGGCCGACTTCGAGTGGGGCGTGGGCATGCGCATCCATGGCGGCACGCGCTTCCCGCGTGCGATGGCGTTCGGAGCGATCGGCGACGAGCAGCTGGCACTCGAAGCGGGACGGATCACCGCCGTCGAAGGTCGCGCGCTTGGCGTTCACGTCAACTTCGCGCCCGTCGCCGACGTCAACAACAACGCGCGCAATCCCGTCATCAACATCCGATCGTTCGGCGAGGATCCGTCGCGGGTTGGCGCTCTTGCCGCCGCCTGGGTGCGCGGCATCCAGCAGGGTGGCATGCTTGCCACGTTGAAGCATTTTCCGGGGCACGGCGACACGGCGGTGGACTCACACCTCGGGCTGCCCGTGATTCCGCATCCGCGCGAGCGCCTCGATCAAGTGGAGCTGCCGCCGTTCAAGGCGGGCATCGATGCCGCGGCAGCCGGCGTGATGGTCGCGCACATTGCACTGCCCGCACTCGACAAGACCGCAGGTCCGGCAACCTTCAGCCGGCCCGTGATAACCGGGCTGCTTCGCGAGCAGATGCGTTTCGACGGCTTGATCTACACCGATGCCATGAACATGGATGCCGTCGTCAAAATGGGGTCGTCGGGAGACAATGCCGTGAAAGCGGTTCTTGCTGGCGTCGATGTCGTGCTCGACTCGCCGGATACGATGGACGCGTTCCGCGGCATCAAGGCCGCAGTCGAATCCGGGCGAATTTCTCGTGAGCGTCTCGAGACATCCGTCCGTCGCATCCTCACTGCCAAGGCACGACTCGGCCTTCATCGCGCGCGGGCTATCTCGCTCGATGACGTACCACAGGCGGTCGGAACTCGCCGGCACGCGGCAGTCGCGCAACAGGTGAGCGAGCGAAGCGTGACGCTCATCAAGGACGACCGCAACAGCGTTCCGCTGAAGCTGTCACCTTCGAGCAGCGTGTTGTTCCTGTCCGTGCTGGACTATCCGCGCGGCTGGCGCATCGCCGCTCCGAGCCGGGCCATGCTTCCGGCGCTGCGCGTACGGTGGAACGATGTGCAGGCGATCGAAGTCTCGGATGCCACGACCCCGAATGAGATTGCCTTGATACGCACGATGGCGTCTCGCTTCGATGCCATCGTAGCCGCCATCTTCGTGCGGGTGTCGTCGGGCACCAATCGTCTCGACCTCGCGCCGCCGGTCGTCACGCTGCTGCAAGATCTGGCGCGGATGTCCGCTCGCCGGAACCAGCCGTTCGTCTCGGCGTTCTTCGGCAGCCCCTACGTTCCGCTGAGTGTGCCCGACTTGCCGGCGATGCTGCTGACGTACGACCTGTCTGATGTCGCCGAAGAATCGGCGGTGCGTGCGATCGCGGGTGAGATTCCGATCGGCGGCAAGCTCCCGATCGCGCTGCCGGCGATGTTCCCGGTCGGTCATGGCCTGACCCGGTCTGCCGCGCCTTCGACGCCGTGACAGCGCTCGCCGCTGTGCGGCGCGGGGCACTCGGGTCGCGCCTCCCGCTTCGCGCCTCGGAAAAACGGCCGCTCCGCGTCTGCGCTGACGTTGATGGCGTCGGCTTCGTCATCCGCAGGCCGGTGAACAATCGTTTGCACGGCTGGATCGTTTGAACGCTGGTGGCGAATCAGGCCGCCGCCACACCGTTTCGCTCCGCGACCGTTTTTCGGATCGAGAAACGCGGCGCGAAGAGGTCGTCGCTATCCGAGTGCCGCGCGCCGGGCGGCGTCAACGAAGACGAGGCAAAGCGCTTGGTCGGCTCGCTGTGCTAGGATCAAAGTTTCGGTCCGGTCGATGAGGCCGGGCCGTGGGCCATCGGCCCGCAATCAGTCTGCGCCCATAGCTCAGTTGGATAGAGCGTCTGGCTACGAACCAGGAGGTCGCACGTTCGAGTCGTGCTGGGCGCACCATTCAAATCAGTCTTAGGCGTTTCACGTCGAGGCCGGAAGAGTCAGAGACCCAGTGTCGGTCGGCGCACAAGCCAAGTGAGCAGGTGATGCGCGTGTTCATCAGCCACGTGCGGGAGGATGCGGCGGTCGCTGAGGCGCTCGCACGTGTCATTGCCGAGCGCGGTCACCAAGTCGTTGCGCGAGACAGTGGTGACGCGGCCCTCGCCGATTCAGATGCTATGGTCGTTGTTGTGTCGCCTCGCTCGGTCGAGTCGCCATTCGTCCGGAGAGAATCGAGTTTACGCTTGCCTCGCCCCGTTTCGCAGAGCGCCTGATTCCGGTTGTCGTCGCCGAGGCACGCGAGGCTCCCTCGATCCTGCGCAAACTGCTGTCGGACATCGTCGATGAAGGCCGATGGCGGTGCGTTGATAGCAGGCATCTGAAGACTTTAGCACTGCGAATGCGCGGTGCAATTCGTCGATGGCGGATGAGTTGGTTAGACAGCGCCGACGCGTGCCCGCAATCCGCTCGAGAAACTTGACGTCGACCTGCAGCCGATGTCCTAGCTGCACCTATTCGTAGCGAATCCAGCGGTGCGCCTGTCGCCGGTACTTTTGACTGGCGGGCAGCTGGTTCATCCCATGCAGGCACAGAATGCGATGCACGCTGGCACAGGTCACAGAGACGCCGTGGAATCGCTTCAGATAATCGGCGATCTTGCCAGGGCCGAAGTGGTACTGCTGGCGGAGATAGACGATCTTGGTCACTACCTCGGCCGGCGTCGCCCGCGCGGAGCGGTGCTGCACTCGGGCTCGGTCCGCTAATCCCGTATCACCGTGCTCGCGAAATCAGCCTCGCCACTTGTAGAACGTCTTTCGTGAAATGCCGAAATGCCGGCAGGTGTGCGCCACATTTCCGACATGCTTCGCCGTCTGCAGGACTTTCAGCCGCCACTTGGTCAACCGCAGTCGCTCATGCCTTCACGTCATCAGGTCTCCAATCCAAGGTATGCCCCTCCTGGCTTAGGAAAGTTGTCACCCATCCGCTCGGAATACGCTGTCACCCTATGTCCTGCAGGAATTCACATCAGTCTTAGGCGTTTCACGTCGAGGCCGGAAGAGTCAGAGACCCAGTGTCGGTCGGCGCACAAGCCAAGTGAGCAGGTGATGCGCGTGTTCATCAGCCACGTGCGGGAGGATGCGGCGGTCGCTGAGGCGCTCGCACGTGTCATTGCCGAGCGCGGTCACCAAGTCGTTGCGCGAGACAGTGGTGACGCGGCCCTCGCCGATTCAGATGCTATGGTCGTTGTTGTGTCGCCTCGCTCGGTCGAGTCGCCATTCGTCCGGAGAGAATCGAGTTTACGCTTGCCTCGCCCCGTTTCGCAGAGCGCCTGATTCCGGTTGTCGTCGCCGAGGCACGCGAGGCTCCCTCGATCCTGCGCAAACTGCTGTCGTTCCCCGCAGGTTCAGATCTGAGGCAGACGGGTCGACGCGTTGTCGAAGCCCTCGAGAAAGCCAGTTAAGAGTCGCAGGCGTGCCCGCAGGCGGTGAGGTCGTGTTGGGGAAGCGGGAACTGTTATACGCACTCGAAGATCCGCGCTACGAAGAGCGAATCGTCCCCGTGCTTTACCGCGCTTGTGATACCAATCGCCTCTTGTGGGTACTTCGCTCGTTTCAGCGTGTGGATTTCACCAAAGGGTTCGACGAAGGCGCTCGAACACTGCTGAGGGTCTGGGGGAAGCAGACTCGCCCGATTCCTGCACGTCGGTCGTAATAGCGGCTGTCCCGTTGACCCGCTTCGCAACTACCCGCCCCTTCGGCAAGTCTCGCCACTCATCACCCCGTACGCTGTCTTCTCGACCGGTTCCGAGCGGCGCCAGCGTGAGCCGACGTTTTAACGCGCACAAGAGCGGGCGAATCACCTTCCCGGGCCACAGGAACGTCCTCCTCGACGGTCCATCGCGAGAAACTCCCGCGCGAACTTGGGGATCCTGCAGGGCGTGGCCAAGCCGATGTTCCAATCGTCACTTCGTTTCTGGCCATGCCTGCTTTGCCTCCAGTATTCCCGCAGAATTCTTGTGAAGATCACGGAGCATGCGAACGGCCGCAACCCTCAGCCGCCGTTCAGCGTCGTGAGCGCTGCGCCCTCGAACCGCGGCCGCCGGCGTGGGCGAACGACATCGGCGACGGCATCGTGCGCGAGAGCCGCTGCCGCGTTCGTCGCTCGGGAAAAAGAGACCAGTTGGTGGCGCTCCCACCAGGCACGGGCCGAGTCGTGCGTCCATGCATCCGCTGCAACCGTTGTCGCGAGCCGCTCGCTTAGAACTGCAGCCGACGCCGGCCTTGCGGCGGGATCCTTCGCCAAGCACTCCATAATGAGCGCGTCGAGCGCCGGAGGAATGCTGAATTCCGAACGGAGCCCCGGCGGAATGGGCGCGCTCTGCACGTGTGCGACGGCCGTCGCGACGGGCGTATCGCCCGAGAATACGTGTTGCGCTGTGAGCAGGTAGTACGCGACACAGCCGAGCGAATAGATGTCCGTACGGCCATCCACGTCCGCATGGCCGAGGGCGATTTCCGGCGCCATGTAGCTTGGTGTTCCCACTGCGGTCCCTGCCGTGGAAACCATCGTGACCGTTTGTCCTGCGGCGGTATGCTTGACGAGGCCGAAGTCGAGCACCTTCACGAAGTCAGCATCGGGACCGAGCCGGCACACCATGACGTTCGCGGGCTTGATGTCGCGATGGACCAGACCACGAGCGTGGGCCTCGCCGAGCGAGTGACAGATCTGCCGCAGCAGATACACGGTGCGCCCGGGGTCTACCGCTCCGAAATCCTCCACCAACCGCTCGAGACTGAGGCCCTCGAGCAGCTCCATCACGTAGTAGAAGTCGCCTTCTTCCGTCACACCGAAGTCGTAGACGTCGATCGTATGCGTGGAGCCGAGTGCTGCCGTCTCGCGCGCTTCGCGCTCGAAGCGCCGCACGAGCGCCTCGCGCGCCCGCTGGCTTTCTCCGAGCATGCTGCTGCGTATGAGCTTGATCGCGGCCGGACGCGCCAGCAAGCGATGTTGCGCCCGCCATACTTCACCCATGCCACCGGCGCCAATCCGCTCGATCAGCTCATAGCTGCCGATCTCACGCGCGTTCTTCAATTGCAAGTTGAAGCGGTGGACGACGCGGGCGATCACGTAGGCCAGGATCGCGCACAGGTAGTTCGACGTGAGGAAGTACATGGCGGCGTCGAGCGGCCGGCCGACCGGCGCGCCAGTTGCGACTGCGGATATGGCCAGTCCCGCCGGACCCATGGACGCCGCGAGCAGCGATGCGACGAAGATCTTCCCCGGGGTGTTCGGAACGAGGAGCGGGTAGGCGATGAGCCATACGCATTCGCCTGGAACCAAGAACGAACCGCCGGCCGTCGGCGGCAGTCCCTGCCAGAACTCGCGAACGGCGATGCCCAGCGCACCGACGACCTGGAAGACCAAGCCGAGATCGAGTAGGCGTCTCGACGACAAGGCGCCTCGACGCACCGCCGCAAAGACACCGAACGCCATGATCACCGCCCCCAGGCCGAACACGTCCGGGATGCCGAAGTCGGATGAATCGACCCTGCCCGCGACAGCGGACTGCACAAGCCTGGCGAAGGGCCCCAGGATGATCCCGATCGCGTAGGCGAGCGCAAGCCAGCCGAGACGCCGCACTCCTTCAGCGATCGTGTCCGGCCGGAGCGAGACCGAGAGGTGACGGTCAGGCGTGACCACGTGTCGTTGAAATCCTCGATACGGAACGGGCGTGGTCGTCATGCGCTGGCTTCGGGCAAGGCGGATTCCAGATCGGATTCGCGGCGCTGAAACGGGACCGCCGGCAGTCCCGCGAGTAGCGTCTCGAGCAGGTCGCGGGCCAGCACACCGCAATTCTCGCCAAACTGCAATGCGGTGCGCGACCGTCGCCGCGGCGACCATTCCCACCCACAGCAGCTGGCGCGTTGCCGCCGCGGTGAGCGCCATCGACAATTGGCCGCGCTCGATACATTTGTGGACGTCCGCTTCCAGGCCCCTGTGACCTCATGAAAACAGCCGAATCGCTGGCGCCCGACTTTCATGCGTGGCACTGAGTTGTCCAGGATCATGAGGTCGACGAAGAGTGGGTTGGCGTTCACGAACTCGTCTTTCTCGGCAAGGGTCAAGAAGATGTCATCCTTGCAACAAAAATAGGATCGATGCAGCAACAAAGATCTGGGCTGCGGGTGTCAGGCCTCACCCTTCGCATCCTCGCCGACGCGACCGGCGTCGAGCTCGATCTGCCGGTAAGGTGAAGGTTGAACCCGATTGCACGCTTCCGGGGCGCCTGCTGACTTCGTCAAGCTCGTATAGATGCCTGCTCGTCGACCCCAGTGACCGTCGCACCTACATGGATCTCAATGGCCATTCCTCGCAGCTCTCGGGCAGCGCGCTCTCGAAGGACGTCGGGGAACGCCGGCAGACCCTGTACGGGGGTCAGACCCTGGACTGGGGTCAGACCCCTGTACGGCCGTCAGACCCGGACCGGGTCGAGCCGCCGCGCTACACCAGCATCGGCTTCGCGGGAACCGCCGCGATTGGCCGAGCGCGTGACGTACGAAACCGCTAGCGACCCGAGCAACGCGACGGGCAGCAAGGACAAGGCCCCGTCGCCCGCCAGATAGTGCGCCACGACGGCCGCGATCCACATGAAGGTAAAGCCTGCGTAGGCCCATTCCTTCAAGGCTGGCAGCCGCGGCAGGAGCAGGACGATGGCTCCGGCCACCTTCCCGATGCCGAGCAGGACACGCAACTGCTGGGGATATCCCACGTGTCGGAAGTTCTCGACCGCCTCGGGGGCGGCGGTCAGATAGCTGAAGCCCGCGGACAGCGTCACGATCCCCACGAGACCTGTGGCTGCCCAGTACGCAATCTTTCGTGTCATCTTGTCTCCTTTTGGAGCGCGTGGGGCCAGAGCCCCACGCGCGCTCATTGCATGACGTCAGTTAGTCCGGCGAACGGCGTTCTTGCTTCCCGGCAGATTGCCGCCCGGCACACGCTCGAAGCCAACCAGCGTCCAGCCAGCCGCCTCGCGCCGGAAGTAGGCGTGTGCAGGTTCCGTCCAGCTCTCCGGCCCGCCGCTGGCGGAGATCTCGACACGGATGTACGAGCCCGGTGTCGGAGGCAGATCGTTCGGCGCGTCGACGCTCGTCGCCGACGCACGGGTCTCGCCGAGGTTCGTCGTTGCGCCGGTCGCATTGTCGAACCGCTGCCAGACCACGACGTACTCTTCGGGCGCGTGCGCCACGTCGGCATCCACCGCGGCGTTCCGGAACGTCAACGTACCCGAAGGCGACAGGCGCACGTCGACGACCGGGTTCACAGCCGGAAGATAACGACGGAGAATCGCGTTGCGACGCTCGATCAGGAACTTCGAGAGCATCTCCTCGGATTTCGGATCGGTGAACCGGCCGACGCCGATGAGCGTGTTCAGCATCTCGTCGGTGAATGCCTGGAGCCGCCGCGCGGCCCAGAACTTGTCGTCCATGCGCGCCGATCGGAACGCGGAATTGGCGTATCGGGGTTTCCACCGCTCGGGGTCCCACTGCGTGTTGTCGATGGGGAAGGCGCCGACGGATTTTGCACGATACAGCGGGAGCGTCCGCCAGTTCTTGACGTAGAGCCCGAGGCTCGGCATGCCGGCCAGCGTCTTCTTGCCCTCCGCGAGGTACTCCCAGCCTTCGTACGCCTCGCGCGGGTAGACCCCCGCGCTCCCGATCGTCGATCCGAAATCCAGCAGGTGATGACGGACGACGTCGTTTCCCGTTCTGCTCGACGACCGTGTCGAGCGTGTTGATGGATTTCGAGTCGACGTGGTTCAGCCAGGCCGAGAAGGTCCCGTAGCCCCGCAGCTCGCGACGATGCTCGTGGGGATCACATCGTTGGGATCGTCGGACCGCGTGCCGTAGAACCGGAAACCGCCGACGGGCCGCCCTTCGAGCGCCTTGCTGGCGACGACCCGGTACGATCCATCGGACTCGCGGTGCGCTCTGCGCAGCAGCAGCCGGATATCCGATTCCTTGAAGCGACGCCGGTTGCCGCTCGGCGATGTGATGCGGGCCTGGTCGTCGATCGTCAATTCCTCGGGCCGCAGCGTCGCCAGGTGCGTCTCCGGCACGTGATAGCCCAGTCCCGAGAAGAGCCTGGCGACGAGGACCTCCGTGCCAGTCGCCATGGCAGGATAGCCTGGCGGATCGAACTTGATGAACCAGACCTGCCCTGCGGAATCGCGCACGGTGAACCCCGGCATCACGCCATCGTTCTTGGCCGAAATCACCGTCCAGCCGCCCGGCGCCGGGCCGGTGCCGGACCCCGGCCCTTTGACGAGTTCGTCGACCGTGACGGGGACGGTCCCCAGCCGGTTCGTGAACCACGCCGAGTCCGGCACTTCATCGATCGTGTTGAGGTTCTGCGCGCGGACGTTCGGCGTCTGGTCGCCGGGCCAGGAGAACAGGTTCTCGAGGGTGTCGTACTCGAGATCGATTTCCCGCTCCTGCACGTCCGATGCGCCCTCTGCGTCGACGATCTGCGTGATCGGATCGTCGCGATAGAACTTCTGGCCGTTGGCGCCCGCTCCCGCCGCCGCCGCCACGGCGAAGGCACACCCCAGCGCGACCAGCCCCTGACGTCTCCTACCTGCGTTGCTCAACATTAGAATCCTCCTCCCGCGCTGACGATGAGACGCGCGGCGTGTTCCCGGCTGCGCGCCACGTCGACCCTGAACGCATACCCTTTCAGACCAATGATCCGCATGCCGATCCCATACGAATCCTCCAGGTCGCGGAAGTCGAGATCGCTTTTCCGTGCCCCGACCTTGCCGGCGTCGTAGAAGACCGCCATGTCGAGGAAGCGCGCGGGGGTCCATCGCAGCTCCGCGTTCATGACCAGGCGATGGCGATCGCGGAAGCGGAAGTCCGGAAATCCCCGCAGGGTTTTCCCCCCGCCGAGGGACGGCAGCATGAAGTACGGAATCGCCTCGGTATCGTCGATGTCCGTAATGGTGGTGAGGCCCCGCAGCGCAATGACCCAGTTGGCCCGCATCAGCGGAATCAGCTGCGTCACCTCCGCCTCGAGCGAGCGGAAGGAGTACCGATCGTGGTCCCTCTCGCGGAAGTCGTCGAACTGGACCCGGTACAGCCCGCCCGTGCCCGAGTAGCCCAGCGGCCGCCGCCAGTCGACGACCGCCCGCGCGCTGCTGTTGACGTACTTGAACTGGTCGAGCTCGAGGGCGGGGCTGTTGGCTGGTGAGAACCGTTCCTCGATCGACGGCCCGGTGGCGCCTGAATCGGTTTCGATGTCGATGTAGTTCACCCCGCCGCCCACGGACAAATGCCGGCTGACGTCGAAGTCGAGGCGTCCGCCCCCTCCAAAGGGGGTGTAGCCGAAGGATGTCTTGTCATCCTTGTCCGAGTCCTGACCGATGCCGTAGTACTTCACGTCGGGCGCGTCCAGGTAGCCGGCCGTCAACGACACCCGGCCGCGGTTCGACGCGAAGGTCGGCAGCGTCACATCCGTCTGCGCACGCCAGAAGCTGTTGATCGAATAGGCGCCCATCACACCGATCGCGCCGTCGTCCCCGAACGGCTTCCGCGCGCCGAGGCCGGCGGCGAACCCGCCGCCGGGATAGACAGAGTCGAGCAGCGGATACACTCCGCGGGGCTCTCCGGTGAGCCATCCCCAGTCCTCGAGGCGGTTCACGATTTTCTCCGCGCGGTTCAGCTCTGGCGGCGTGACCGTGCGCAGCTTGTCCGCCTGCTCCTGGCGGATGATTTCCGCCCTGGTGTCCTGGGACATCACTTGCCATGGCGGCCGGCCAGGAACATTCGATTCCGGCCGCGAGCAATGCGCCTCCAACGCAGATGATCCGACCACGGATGACGAACAGCGGGCATATCCTGCGTGACAAGTGACCTTCTCCTTGCGTGTCTGTCGACCGACCGCGCAGCACCGCCCTGCGCTCGCGAAAGGCATAGGGCAAAGGTGATGCCCTCGCGCAGCACCGAGCTCATTCAATTGATTCGACAGGCACGTTTTCGGGAAACACGGCCCAAATCGACGCCATTCACTCGTGCGGTCGGGGCACATAGACGCGTTGCCGTCCGTTGCAGACATTGCGTGGTGGCAGACGGTGCGTGCGTTTTCGAACGAACGGGGCCGTATTGCAGTCGCGCTCGATTCGCACCTAGTCGCAAGTAACAGCACGACCGAAATGGACAAACTCCGGATGCGCACAGTCCCCGCTGCGGATCAAACCTTGCACTGTCACTGCGCTGAAGGACTTCCGATGATGCCGAACAACAACAACAGAGCACGACGGCCAAAGCGTCTGATCCCTCACTACTATTCCGTTGCACTCGAGATTCCCGGGATGTCGCGTCCAGTCATGTGCCTGGTCACCGCCTTCAGCCGCGGGGAAGCCTTACGGCAGGCGCGCGGGATGCTCACCGGCATCAAGATTCGCATCATGCCGCCTGGGTGCTGATGCTGCGATTCATGTCGCGTCCCGACAATGCCACTGGAGGCGGCACCGTGTCGCACGACGCGGCATCGAGAACAGTCAGTGAGCTGCGCGACTTCCGAGGAACTCCGGCTTCACTGGGCTGCTGCACACTCCGGTTAGGCGGCATCGGCGCTGTGGCGTGAGAGCGACTGGACCGGCGAGGTAATGACGAACTGTTCACCAAAACCCAACTTCATGCGGAGACCGATGTCGATTGTGTGTAAGTCGAGCGAGCCGTCGTCTGCAATCGACCCGTGAAATAGCACCTGCCTGAACTCCGTGAAATGGCTTCCGCCACGCACCAACACCTCTCCTCGGTCGCCGCGAAGAACAACCAGCTCGTATACGCTCGAGCGAGTAGTGACGACAATCGTTTCCTGCGCCGCACATGCATCAATGCAAATCGACATGGCTTTGTCTCCCGGGCTGGCCGAGTTCAGGCAAACCGCACGACGCGCGGCGGCGCTCACTGCTGCCATTGGCCTCTCTGGTCGACGAGGAACCACAGGCGAGCATCCGTCCGGTAAAAGAGGTCGATCTCGTCGCGTGTGAGCTCGAAGCCTCGCAAACACAGCTCGGCGATCGTCTCCATTCGATCGAGCGCAAATCGGCTGCGCAGGTTCTCATCAGTGAGCAGCTTCTCGACGACCAGTCCAACGCTCGCTTGTGACATGACGTGGCCTCCTTCGGAGCCGCACCGGGTTACGGCAACATCCACGCCACTCCGCTGCAAGCAGCACCGGAGGTCCTGAACCTGCGAGTTTGCAGCCGCGGGAACGAAACGCCGTGATTGTGTACGTGCGTTAGCGCACGCCATGCGTGATCACACGCATTGCTACACGTCCCGGCGCGGGATGCCCGCCGTTTGGACGGTTCGTGCGACTGAACGAATGTGGCTTCGGTTTTGCGATCGAAGCCAGTGGAGGCCGCGATCGGCGTGGCCAGGTTCAACAACTCGTCCTGGTCAGTAGATGGAGGAGGCAGGTGTTTAAACAAGGGGAGACATCGAAAATGCGCCGCAGCAAGCAAGTGATCCGTCGACGTAGTGTCGTCACCGTGTTGTTCTGGATCGTGCTGGCGGCGACAACTGCGATGGCACAGCAAAGCGTCGGAACAGTAACCGAGACTGTCACCACGCGCCGCGATCGAGATCTGAACGGAAGGGAGGCCGTGAGCGAGGAGGTGGTGACGCACCGCGCTCGAACCAAGGACGAGGAACGGGTCGTCATTGAAACCTACGAACGGTCGATAGAGGGGGTCGCCTCGCGCTGACGCAGCGAGTCAACCGCGTGACAACTGTGACGGGCGACGGGAGTCAGACCGTCGAAGAAACCGCAGAACGCAATCCTGCGGCGTCGAGCGAGCCGCTGCGAGTGGTTCAGCGAAGCGTCACGACGGTGCGCAGAAGCGGAACCGACTCGTACGTGAATGAGCGGCAAGTCTTCGAACGTGATGCTAACGGCCGGCTCGTGCTCGTGCACAAGCAGACTGAAAGTGCGCACCGCAATTGACCCGTGGATGACTCACCGCAGGAGGACAAGCGAGATGCGCATCGGGACGTGAGACGTTCGCAACATGTGTGCGGCTGACCAGTCACGATAATCGCGATGCCGGCCGGGTACTTACGCGTCGGCCGGCTTCTCGAGCCCATACTTCTGCAGCCGCAGATAGAGCTGAGTGCGGGTGAGGCCGAGGCGCTTGGCGGCCCGCGTCCTGTTCCAGCGGCACTCGCCCAGCACCTGCACGATGGTATCGCGCTCAATTGTGCCGAGATCGCTGGAGATGGCGCCCGGCGGCTTGCCCGTGACTTCGAGTGCGAGGTGTTCCGGCCGAATGAGCCCTCCTTCGCACAGAATGGCCGCGCGCTCGAGCGCGTTGCGGAGCTCGCGGACGTTACCTGGCCAGGGGTACCGGAGAAGCGCCTCCCGGGCATCGCGCGTGAGGCCTGCGGGCGGCCGGCCGAACGACTTCCCGATATCGTGCAGTAACGCCTCGCAGAGCGGGAGGATATCGTCGGTGCGCTCCCGCAGGGGTGGAATCCCGATATCGAACACCTTCAGGCGGTAGAACAGGTCCTCGCGAAAGTCGCCCCGTTCCACGGCCTTTCGCAGGTCGCGGTTGGTAGCCGCGATCACGCGAATGTTCGCCTTCTGGGTCCGGGTGCCCCCGAGCCGCTGGAACTCGCGTTCCTGC
>CAWJEM010000023.1:0-70159 GCA_963841905.1 uncultured Acidobacteriota bacterium | reverse complement strand
GACATGGGGAGCGGCTGGGGGACTACGTTCACCATCACGCAGTCGGCAAGCCAGCTCGTCGTCGAACCGCAAGTGTTCACGCGCTACGATCTGCAGCCGCAACCGCGGTTCCTGTACTCGCTCGAGGGCTCGGAGACTCGCAACATGGTGATGATGGGGCGCGGATTCCAGCCGCAGGCCTCGCATGCACGGTGGGAGGGTCAGAGTCTCACGATTACGACGGTTCACTCATTCGCTGATCCAGTGTCCGGTCAGGCGGGCACGGTTGACGTAACGCAGAAGCTCACGCTGGAATCGCCGGGCACCCTCGTCGTCGAGGCAACGCGGAGCGCCGCGCTCGGTGGGCGGTCATCGACGACGCGAACGGTTTATACGAAGGGTTAGCGATTCAAAGTTCCAAAGTTCGATCTCCGGAACTCTGGAACCCTGGAACCCTGGAACCCTGGAACCTTGGAACCCTTTAGCGTGGCGGCACGAATGGATCTCGCGCGTTCACCGGGACATGCGGATGCTTCTCGGCGCTCGCCATGAACTCGCTGATGATCTTGTCGATCACGCTCGGCACCCACGGATTGGCGTCCTTGATGTCCGTTTCCTCCTTCGGATCAGACAGCAGATTGAACAGCCGCATCAATGGCGGAACCGCGGGTGCTCCCGACTCTGGCGTGTAGACATAGTGCAGCTTCCAGTCCCGCCACTTGACGGCGCGCAGCTGCGCGTTGGCAAAGAAGATCACGTGATCTCGATTGGAGCGGCTCTGTTTGCCTTCCAGAAACGGGAGCTGGTTCACACCATCGATCGCGCGGTCCTTCGGGACGATGTCGGCGCTGGCCGCGGCTGCGAGTGTGGGAAACAGATCGATTTCGTGGACGATCTCGTTCGACACCTGGCCGGCCGGAATGCGACCGGGCCAGCGGATGATGCACGGCGTGCGAATGCCGCCTTCCATCACACTGTTATAGAAACCAGACCACGGTCCTGGTGATCCGCGCCAAGGGCGCCGCTGCTCGGGCCCGTTGTCGGTGCACCAGAGCACGATGGTGTTGGACGTGATTTTCAGCCTGTCGATGGCGTCGAGCACACGTCCGACGTTCGCATCCATCTCGGCCATCGCATCTCCAAGGTCCCCGGCGCCGCTCTTGCCGACGAAATCGGGATGCGGGAGGGTTGGAAAGTGAATTTGCGTCATCGGGTAGAAGAAGAAGAACGGCTTGCGCTCGCGCACGTTGCGCTCCATGAACGCGATGCCGCGATCGGCCGCCTCGCGATCGATGGTGCGGCGCGTCTCGAGGTTGAACGGCTTGACGTTGCGCGCGGGCTCCGTCGCAGAGCCTTCCCAGAGAAAGGAGGTGCCCGGCGTCTTGTCGCCTTGGGCGATCGTGGTTTGCGCTTCATTGCTCGTCCGCGGGATGCCGGAGTAACTCGTCGAAGCCTTGCCGTGAGGGCTCGCGCCCCTCGGGACGATCACCGCCGAGATGCCACTTGCCATGAAGCGCGGTGGCGTAGCCCACCGACTGCAGCGCTTCGGCGAGCGTGACTTCCCACAGCGTGATGCCGGCGCTTTGCGTCGCACCGGTGCGGATCGCGTAACGCCCGGTCATCAGCGCCGCGCGCGAAACCGTGCAGGAGAACTCGACATTGAAGTTGTTGAGCCGAATCCCCTCCGCAGCCAATCGGTCGATCCGGGGTGTGAGCTGACCGCGTACGCTACCGTACGCGCCGACCTCACCCCAGCCAAGGTTGTCGGGGAACATCAACACGATGTTGGGACGGAGAGGCTGTGCGCACAGGACGGCCTGCGATCTTCCGACGCCGCCCGTGAACCCGAGTAGAACAGACAGCGCGAGCAACGTTGGCCACACGTGTCTCGTCATGACGGCCAATTCTAATCTCGGCCGCCTTGCCGGCATGACGATGAAGACAGCGACGTCACGGCTTTCGGGACGTGAACGCGTTGCGGAGTTTGTCCGCGAGCGATCCAAATCCCTCTGCTGACGCGCTATCGCCGCGCTCCGTGTACTCGCGCACTTCTTCGACTTCCTTCGCCTGCACAACCGCCTGACTGCTGAGACGTATCCGTCCCGCCGGCGCGTCCACTTCGAGGATGACGACCTCGACGTTGGCGCCCACGGGAAATGCTTTCTTGAGATCGACGTCGCGGGCAACGCCGGTTTCGCTCAATGGGATGAGGCCTTCAATCCCTGGTTCCAACTCCACGAACGCCCCGAACTGTACGACTCGCGTGACGCGTCCCGTCCGAACCTGACCCACTTCGTATCGCGCCTCGACGGTCGACCACGGATTGTCGGTGAGCTGCTTCAGCCCCAGCGCAATCTTCTGCTTGTCATCGTCGACGCGGAGAACCTTGACGGTGATCTCGTCACCGGGATTCATCGCCTGCGACGGTTCGGATACCCGGGACCATCCCATCTCGGACACGTGCAAGAGGCCCTGCACGCCACCCCCGAGGTCGACGAATGCGCCGAAGTCGCGCACTGATGTCACACGGCCCGTCATCACAGCGCCCACGACGATCGATCGTCGTGTCTCGTCGGCAATCGCCCGCTGCTCCTCTTCGAGAAGCGCCCGTCGCGAGACGACGAGGTTCCTGCCGCCTTCCTTGTATTCAATGATGCGGAACTGATAGACGCGCCCTTCGTGCTGCGCTGGGTCGGTGTTGCGAGCCGTGTCGATCTGTGACACCGGACAGAAGGCCCGCTGGCGCGCGATGCGCACCTCGTAGCCTCCCTTCACTGGCCGTTCGACTTTTCCTTCCACCGGGAGACCCGCACGGAACGCGTCTTCGAGCTGCCGGGCGGTGGCGGCGCCAAGCGCCAGCTTCCGTGAGAGTTTCAGCCCACCGCTGGTGGACACCACCATCGCTTGAATGCGGTCGCCGATCGCGACAGCGAGCTTGCCCTCGTCATCCTTGAGCTCGTCGATCTCGATGACGGCTTCGCTCTTGCCGCCGACGCTGACCAAAGCGACTTCCGGGCCGATTGCGACGATCAAGCCGTCGATGGTCTGACCCTTTTCGATCCGCTTCGCCTGCTGCGAAGCCTCGAACAACGCTGCGAAATCCTCCTCCGCCTCGCTCACGGAACGCTCCTGATTTCAAACCTCGAGCGGATTTGTCGGCGGCTAGCGGCCAGTCGTCGTCGTTCCGGAACCGGCGAGCGCCGCGTAGACCAGCTTGGCGGAGTCGGCGCGGAAGTTCATCCCGTCGGGCCGGTTGCCTCCCTGCATCTGGATCATGCCGATGAACGCGAGGTCGTTGACCGGGTCCACCCAGAACCAGGTGCCCGCCGCGCCGCCCCAGTAGTAGCTGCCTTTTCCGTAGGGCTGACCGACCGACTTGGGATCGGTGTAAATCGCGAAGTCGAGACCGAAGCGTACGGTTGTGGCGCCCGGCTGTGGCCGCGTACCGTCGACCGACACCTGCAGATCACCGATGTGATTTTCGGTCATCAACGCGACGGTCTCCGGCTTCAAGATTCGCCGACCGCCGATTTCGCCCTTCCCGAGAAGCATCTGGCAAAAGCGCGCGTAGTCGTGGGTCGATCCGACGAGGCCGCCCCCGCCCGACTCGAGCCGCATTGGATCCTCGAAGCTGCCGCGATCCGTCCGCGGCGGGTTCATCGCGAGCTTGTTCTGCTCGCGATCCCAACGATACACCTCCGCGAAGCGCGCCTTCTTATCAGGCGTGACGTAGAACGCCGTGTCCGTCATGCCCATCGGGCCCGTGACGTGCTGCTTGAGGTAATCGCCAAACTTCTGGCCCGACAGCTTCTGCACCAGATAGCCCTGAATGTCGACCGCGATGGAGTACGACCACCGTGTCCCCGGCTCATAGAGCAGCGGGATGTCCGCAACTTTCTTCATCATCTCGTCGAGGTTCGCCGACGCCAGGACGCGATTCTCGCGGAACGCGCGGTTGACGGGATCGTCTCCCGACAGCCCGTAGCCGAAGCCGGCCGTATGACTCATCAGCTGACGCATTGTCGGCGGGTTCTTGAGCGTCGTCAGCACGGGCTTGCCGTCGGCGTCGGTGACGACCTTGCCGTCCTTGTCCCACGTGAGCGCTTTCAAATTTGCGAGCTCGGGAGCGTGTTTGCTGACCGGATCGTCGAGCTGCCACTTGCCTTGCTCATACAACTGCATCAGCGCGACGCCGGTGATCGGCTTCGACATCGAGTAGATGCGGAAGAGTGAATCGAGCGCCATCGCCGTGTTCGACGTCTGCTGACCGAAGCTCTTGAAGTCGGCGACCTGGCCGTGCCGGAGGAGAATGATCGTCATACCCGCCATGTCGCCGTCCGCCACTGCCTGTTTCATGCGAGCGTCGAGCGCATCGAGTCCCGCCTTGGTGAACCCCAGCGTGGTCGGATCGGCAACCGCGGCCTGGGGCCAGGCCAGGTCTGAGGGACCTGCTGTCGCCGCGCGCACAGCGGCGGGTTTCGCGGCCGGCGTCGCTGTCTGCGCCGCGGCGTACCCGTGAGCGCCACGGTGGCGAGACCGAGCCATAGACAGGTGTGACGAACGATCCTCATGGCATCCTCCCTACGTCGAGCAATGCAAGCCTCATTGACGACGAAGTTCGGTCGTCACGAGGGATGGGAAAGTCTATCCCACAACACTTGGCTATTCGGGTGGGCGCCGGGCGTTCCGAGGTTCGGTTGGTCCGATGGTTGGCTGCGGTCGTCAGGGTGTCGCGGTTCTTGGCGATGAAGTCCTCGACAAGGACGGAAGATCGGACGACACCTCAACCGTATCATCGCTCGTGCCGGGTGTGTGCAGCTCGCGGCCACTTGCGGTGGATTTCGCGACACACGTGCGTAGGATCTACCGGTCCGAAGGCTTTCGACAGGACGGGACCGGGATCCGGGCTGAAGCCCAACTGGAGGTGAAGCGCCCATAAGAACCGAGCCATGGACGTCGAAGCACACCGCACCTTCACCGCACTACCACGGCATATCGGACGGCCTCCGGCCGGCCGGACCAGGTGCTGCCGGCGGGTTCGCGCGCTAACCGGCGGCATGTCGTAAAATCCTCATGAATCTGACCGTTTCTGCTTTCAGTGCGCACGGCACGCGGGCTGCAGAATTGGTCTCGTACCGCGGAGCATGCCATCGACCCTGATCGGCTGTGGCTTCGGCAGGTTATCAGTCCATGCAACTACGTCGTCGTCTTCTTCTTCTCGCGGAGAGAACGAGCTGGGCATTCGGCCTTGTTGGCCTGGTGTGGTGGGGCGCGTCCCACATCGAGGTTGCCTCCTCGACCCGGCACGATCTGGAGCGCTTCGCGGCACTTCAGGTTGTTACGACGCAGGCTGGCACGCCAGACCAGTCCCTTTGGTCCCCAAATCGCGTCAGCGCCTGGCGTAAAGCCCTGAGCGAACCCGCCCCCGCTCCTATCGCGGTGCTGCGAATTCCGAAGATTCGACTCGAGGTGCCGGTGCTGCCCGGCACCGACGATCGGACGCTCGATAGAGCCGTCGGTCACATCGAGGACACGGCACAACCAGGTACGGACGGTAACTCGGGCATCGCCGGGCACCGCGATAGCTTCTTCCGCGGACTGAAGGACGTCAACCCGGGTGATGCGATCGAGCTCGACACCCTCCAGGGGAAGGAGTTCTATCGCGTCGAGCGAACGTGGGTGGTCGAACCGGAGGACGTCTCGGTGCTGGACCCGACGCCGACGCGGGCGCTGACGCTGGTCACCTGCTATCCCTTCTACTTCGTCGGCTCCGCTCCCCAGCGGTTCATCGTCCGTGCCGTGCGTATCCGCGACACAACGGCGTACTCGCCGCTATCCACTAAACCCGTTCCTTGTCCCCGGTGCGGAAACGAGCGGTTTGTCGCTTTCTTCTGGTCTTCTCACGTCTCGGAAATGTTCGCGCAAAGCATGCAGAGCAGAATGGAGAGAGGCTTATGACACGTGCAATAGTTCGGATGGCCCTGGCCGCGGCGGTCGTGTGTTCGACGGCCGTCGTGTCGTTGGGGCAGCAGCCTACGAGCTCGACGGAAACCAAGACATTTGAAGTGCTCATGGTGGAGGGCAACCTGCTGGTCGTCCGGCTGCCGGAAGGCACGAGGGAGCTGACGGTCCCCGATGACTTTCGCTTCACCGTCAACGGACAGCCGTTGTCCGTGCAACAGCTGAAGCCGGGCATGAAAGGCACGGCCACCATTACGACGCGAACGACGGTCACGCCAGTCACCGTGACGGAGGTCAAGAACGGCACCGTAATGGAGACTGCCGGTTCCACCATCATCGTACGGACCGACGAGGGAATCCGATCGTTCACGCAAAGTGAGGTAGACAAGCGCGGCGTGAAGATCATGCGCAGCGGCAAGCCCGCGAGCGTGTCTGACTTTCGTCGCGGCGATCGGCTGAGCGCGACCATCATTACGACGAAGCCGCCGCAGGTCCTGACGGAGAAGGAAGTGCAGGCCACCCTTGCAGCTAGCGGCGCCGCCGCCGGCGGCGCAGGTGCTGGCGGTGCCAAAGCAGGTGGCGGCGCGGCTGCCAGCGCAGGTGGCGGCGCACGTCCGGCGGGAGGAGCAGCAGCCCCGTCCACAGCTGGGGCCTCGTCCGCAGCTGGCGCCAAAACGGCATCAGCGGCCCCCGGCGCAGCGACGGGTGGCGCCAGGACACTGCCGAAGACCGCCAGCTCATGGCCGGCCATCGGACTCGCGAGTGTCGTGTTGCTGTCGATGGGGTTCGCCCTGACTGTCAGGCGTCGCTTCGTCCGCTAGGCGAACTGCTGATACAGCCGCGATCGGCGTCGACATCGTTTGGACAGAAGCGCTGCTGGTGCTCTTCGAGTCTGGCCTGTCGGTGGCTCGTGTGGAACCGGGGCGATCCGCCGTGATTGCCCCGGACACCTTGTGGTCCAGCTTGATTCGCCCGTGATGGTTCAGCCTCCGGCACCGAGTGCCTTGCTTGATCACCTACGTCATTTCGGACGCCCTCCGTCCGGTGGGGTGAGCAGCGCCGGCCGTTCCCGCACAAACAAGTGGCACGCGGTGAAATCCTCAATGAATCTGGCCATTTCGACCTCCCCACGTAATGGCAAGTGGTCTGCAGCGTAGCGCGGGTGTTCGCTGGGGTGATCGGCTGCAACCTGCCGTCGATCCTCTGATCGCCGAGGGCGCTTCGGTCGCACAGAAGTCCATGGGCCCGCGACGTGAGCGGTCAGCCCCCGCCTTCACGGTGGCTGGCGTGGCACTGGATTCAGTCAGTTGGAAAGGAAACGCGCGTCAAGACGGGACTAGGAGGACACACATGAAACGGTTTGTCGTAGGAATCATTGCAGCGGCTTTTCTGGGGTCAACGGCCCAGACGGCCATGGCCCAGGCCAAGACGATCTCGTCAGAGATGCGAACGGAGACGGGCACCGTCGAGGCGATCGAGGCCGCAACCCGCACGGTCACGCTCAAGAAAGCGGACGGCACCTTCGTGACGACCGTCGCCGGGCCAGACATCAAGCGCTTCGCGGAGCTCAAGGTCGGCGACAAGGTCACCGCTCGTTTTTACGAGAACGTCGTCGTCCGGCTGAAGCGGCCCGGCGAGCCGGACGTCGCGAGCGCCTCGAAGGCGACGACCCCTGCCGAGCAGGTCCTGCCGGGTGGCACGAAAGCCAAGCAGGTGACCATCACGGCCACGATTACGGCCATCAACCCAGAGGTGCCGTCGGTCACTTTCACCGGGCCGACCGGCTGGAAGTACACGTCCAAAGTGGTGGACAAGGAGGCACTCGCCAAGGTCAAGGTCGGCGACAAGTTCGACATCGTCTGGACCGAAGCAGTGCTGGTGTCGGTCGAGCCCGGCAAGTAGTGCCTGATTTACGGCCGGGGCGGTCGGTCGCGATCGCCCCGGCCTCTGCGGCACTCGAGATCGAGAGACCTTGGTCGTGATGCGGAAAGGCTCACAGGCCCGCTCGGTTTCTTGAGCCACAAGGAGAATGACTATGGGAACGACATGGATGGCAGGCGTTCTGATGGCCACCGCATTCATCTGGGCGGGGCCTCCGTCAACAACACAAGACGAGGGGAAGACAGAGGCAGCCAAGCTCGCAAGCGAGTCGCAAGCCGCGTTGCAGAAGCTGTACAGTAGCGCGGAGCTCGCGAAACTACTCGGGCCAAAGGCGCAGGCCATTCTGGTCTTTCCGCAAGTCACGAAAGCCGGCCTCGGGATTGGCGGTCAGTATGGCGAAGGTTCGCTGCTGAAGGGTGGGACCGCGGTTGCCTACTACAAGACGACCGGCGCTTCCATCGGGCTACAGGCCGGGGGCCAGCAGTACGGCTACGCGATGTTCTTCATGAACGCGAAGGCACTCGATGACTTCGTCAAGGCGAGCGGTTTCGAGGTCGGAGTCGGTCCAAGCGTCGTCCTGGTAGACGAGGGTATGGCGAAGACCGCCACGACCACCACGATGAAGGACGACATCTACGCCTTCGTCTTCGGCCAGAAGGGACTGATGGCGGGCCTCGGCATCCAAGGCAACAAGATCACGAAGATAACGCCAAAGTAGCGAGACCGGCGGCTGGCGACGATGACCGTGGGCGCCGGGGCCACGGAGCCCGAACGATGAGATACGTGCGCGAGTTCGTCACGAGCACACTCGTTGGGGGTTTGCTCATCGTAGTGCCCGTCTACCTGGCGGTACTGCTGCTGCTCAAGGGCATGGCGTCGGTCGCGGGTCTGGTCCGGCCACTCGCAGCGCTCCTCCCTGACTGGATCCCGGCCGAGGGTTTCTTCTCTCTGGTGCTGATTCTGACGATCTGTTTCCTCGTCGGCGTCGCCATGCGCACGCGATCGGGGCGCGCGGCTCGCGAGCGCCTGGAGATTGCGTTCTTCGAGAGACTTCCCGGGTACAGCTTGCTCCGCAGCCTGACTCAGCGGATGGCGGGAGATAGTGACGAGAGTGCGTGGACGCCGGCACTGGTCGAAATCGAGGAGGCGCTCGTCCCGGCGTTCATCATCGAGGTGCTCGATGACGGCCGGTTGACCGTCTTCGTTCCGTCGGTGCCTACACCGCTCGCTGGAGCCGTATACGTTCTGCCGCCCTGAACGGGTGCACATCCTCGACGTCCCCTTCACCCAAGCCATCAGGTCCATCTCGCGCTGGGGCTCAGGGTCGAGAGACCTCGTGGCAGCGATGCAAAAAGGGCGACCGGTGCTGCCGCTTGCGCCCCGCACTCCTTAATAGGTCCAGCCGATCGACAGCACGATTCCAACATCGTTGGTATCGGCCGCCGGGTTCGGGGGCCGGTTGTCGTACGTGTTGTATAGACTGAGCGCGGCGAAGAAATCCTTCCAGAGTTCCCGTTTGACACCGGCGTCGAGCTGCACCCGCTGACGGCCGATGTTGTTCAGGCTCGGGTAGTACTGAAAGCTGAGGTCGAGGTTCGTTTTGGGCCGATCGTAGGTGTAGAACGAGGTCTCGAACATGAAGAGCGCCTCGACGTTCTGCGTGGTTTCGACATCCACCCCCTGCTCCTGGTTGAATGCCAGCCCGGCGCCGAGCACGAGTTGCGCGCGATTGCTGTTGATCAGACGGGGTCCGGAGGCGGCACCGATCTGCGACCGCAGCGTCAGCCCGAGGCTCTCATTGGTCTCGAACCGGCCGGCCGTCAGGATGAACCAACGCGACCAGGGGTATCGCAGATAGGACATTTCCACGGTCCCCCGATCGTCGCGACCCGAATCATCGTCTTTCTTCGTCTGGGTGAGCGACGCGGTAAGCCGTGTCCGCGACGCGAGCTGGCGGTACACGGTGTCCGAATTCAGATTGAGCTGCGCAACACCGCTGGACCGGGTATAGCTGAACCCCGCGTCGAACGACCCATCGAGCTGGCGCCAGAAACTCGCTCCGATCGGGGTGATCAATGTCACCTCCGACATCTGAAGCGGTACCTCTTCTCCAGAGGTCACGACCGCGATCGATCTGACGCCCGCTTGTCCGAGGCTGCCCAGGAACCGGCGGCCATCGGTGGTGAGCACTTCGACCAGACGCGTCGCCACGAGGCTCGAGACCTTGTCCCACTCCAGATAGAGCGTGCCGGCGTCGTCGGTCTTGAACTCGAGTCTCCCCCGCTCGAGTTGCACGATCTCGCCCGTAATCCGATCGCCGTTAGCCAGGGTCACGACGTCGGTTCGGCCCTGGGCATGCGTCGTCGCCGTCATTGACAATGCCAAGGCGATGGTCACAATCGCCGGCGGCAGCCAATCGGGAGCGCACAAGTTGGCTCGGTCCGAACCTAGCGGGCCTTGGCCGCCAAGTACGGGTTGCCGCCAAGCTGGTTCGAGATGGCCGCGATCGCCCGCTGCGCGCGGACGCTGTTTCCCGCATCGTCCAGCGGAGGCGACACGACGGCAATGCCGAACTTCCCTGGAGCCACCGCGATGATTCCTCCGCCAACGCCGCTCTTTGCGGGAAGCCCCGTCAGATACAGCCACTTGCCGGAGTCGTCATAGAGTCCGGCGGTAGCCATCACCGCGAGAACGCCGGGCACTTTAGCCGCGTCCAGCACTTGCTTCTTCGTGACCGGGTTCGTGCCGGCGAACGCCAGGGTCCCCGCCATGGTCGCCAGGTCGCTCGCATTCACGCCAATCGAGCATTGACGCGTATAGAGATCGACCGCCTGCTGCCAGTTGTCCTTGATGTAGCCGTAGGCGAGCATGAGGGCACCAATCGCCTGGTTGCGCTGATTGGTGTCGGACTCGGACTTGTAGACATCCTGCAACACGCTCAGCTGACGTCCCGCCGCGTCGTTGTGGAATCCGATGATCTTCTTCCAGACTTCGTCGGACGTTGCTCCCCTGACCATACTGGTCGCCGAGATGGCCCCGGGGTTGACCAGAGGATTCATCTCCGGTGCGCCGCTACCGACGACCGTGCGAACACCCTCGACCGCGATGATCGAGTTGAAGCGGGCGCCGGTCGCGTCAACGCCGATACGCTTCTCGATCGACTCGAGCCCCTGTTCCTGGATCACCTGAGCCATCGTGAAGACTTTCGAGATCGACTGGATCGAGACCTCCGTCTTCACATCACCGGCTGTGTAGACCTTGCCGTCGGCAGTCACCACCGCGATGCCGAAGAGATTGGGATCGACCTTCGCCAGGGCCGGGATGTAGTCGGCATTCTTGCCTTCCTGCAGCGTTCTGAACTTCGCGTGGGCGTTGTCCACGGCCTGCTGGACTTCGGCGCCCGACTGCGCGTCAAGTTGCGTGACCCTGAGGGCCAGCATCCCGAGAGCGAGCGCGCACGCGCCGACCGAGACAATTCGAGTGCGTCGAGTCATCACTACCCTCCAAGCTTCCATGAGAAGTTGTACTTGAACGAGAACTGCGCCTTGAGGCCGTCACTCTGGAAACCGTCGGAGAAGTTCTCTCGACGCCCCCACTGGAGCTCCCCGCCAACCATCACATTCGGCGCCGGGTAATACAGCAGGTTACCGAGCGCATAGTGACCGGTCTTGAACGCGTCAGGTGCCTGTGCTTCGGTGTTGTCGTTGTCCTGCCACGAATATCCGATCGCACTGCTGAACTTCTCGCTCCACGTGTGATCGAGGAACGCCACGATGCCGACGAGGGGAATGGGCTCGCCAAGGAGAGGCCTGATCGCATCGCCCGGGTTGTTGACAATGCCGATGTCCACGGGAGAGTCGTTCATGTAGTTCTGGATGCCCTCCCCGACCACGAACTGGAACCGGAACACGTTACTCTCGCCAGCCTTCAGGTTCGTGCTGAGGTTCAGGCCCCAACCGGTCGCGTCGCCCGAGAAGTCGAACCGGTCGTCGAGGTTGTCGTCCCACTTGATCACGCTGAGCATGCCGGCGGCGCGCACGTAGCCCCAGTCCTGCGAGTACTTGTACGAGCCGGAGAAGTCAGGCAGCGGGAAGCGCGGAGTGATGTCCTCCAGCTCGACGCGGTCCGAGTAGACACCTTGATCGCCGCTCGCGCCCGGACGCTCGAGGGCCAGTGTCACGGCGTGCTCGCCTTGAACCGGCATCCAGCGCACCTGGACGTTGCGGAAGAACACCATCCCGGTGGGCCCCCAGTATTCGAGCGAGTTCGGGAACACGTCAGGATCCATGAACGGGCTCCACGTCTGCCCCGCGCCGAACGCCCCCAGCTCGCCGTACGCATGCCGCAGGCGAAAGGTCGTCTGGCCTTCGTCCACACCGGTGCCGAACAGCTCGAACTCGAAGGTGGTCTTCAACTCGCCTACCGCTGTTGGCGTCGACGAGCGCACGCCAAGGCGGCTTTGGCGCACGCCGGCGAACGTGTTGTGATCCTCCCCGAACTCATCCGCGACGGACGGCAGCTTGGTGAGGCGCATGGTGTCGAACCAGTTCGGGTCGATCTGTTTGAAGTCGTGGCCGATGTCGAGCATCGCAAATCCGTAAATCTCGAGGCTCGGCTTCGGCTCCGCTGGCTGGGCCGTCGCCGTTCTCGCGCCGTATGGGTTGCCACCGAGCGCCGTCGAAATATCGGCGATGGCGCGCTGCGCCCTCACGCTGTTGCCGGCGTCATCGAGCGGCGGGGAGATGACGGCGATGCCGAACTTGCCGGGCGACACGGCGATGATGCCGCCGCCGACGCCGCTCTTGGCCGGAAGACCTGTGTGGTAGAGCCACTTCCCCGAGTCGTCGTACAGTCCGGCGGTGGACATGACGGCGAGGACGCTGGGGACCTTTGCGGCGTCAATGACCTGTCTGCCGGTGACCGGATTCCTGCCGCCCGCTGCCAGCGTTGCCGCCATCGTCGCCAGATCGTTGGCGTTCACCCCAATGGAGCACTGACGAGTGTAGAGGTCGACCGCCTGCCGCCAGTCGCCTTTGATGTAACCGTACGCGAGCATGAGCGCGCCGATGGCCTGGTTGCGCTGGTTCGTGTCGGACTCGGACTTGTAGACGTCCTGCAGCACGGTCAGCGGTCGTCCCGCGGCGTCGTTGTGAAAGCCGATGATCTTCGTCCACACCGCATCCGATGTCGCTCCCGTCACCATGCTCGTCGCCGATATCGCCCCCGGATTCACCAGCGGGTTCATCTCCGGCGCCCCTGAGCCGGCGACGGTCCTGACGGCTTCAACCGCGATAATCGAGTTGAACCGTGCGCCCGTGGCGTCGACCCCGATGCGTTTCTCGATCGCGTCCACCCCCTGCTCCTGGATGACCTGGGCCATCGTGAAGACCTTGGAGATCGACTGGATCGAAACCTCGGTCTTCACGTCACCCGCGACGTAGACCTTGCCGTCGGCTGTGACCACGGCGATTCCGAACAGGTCCGGATCGACCTTGGCGAGCGCAGGAATGTAGTCGGCGTTCTTACCCTCCTTGAGGGTCCTGAACTTTGCGTATGCCGCGTCGACCGCCTGCTGGATCTCGGCTGGCGATTGTGCGCTCGACGGTTTCGCCAACGCGAGCGCTCCCAGACCGAGCACGCACGCCCGGACAGCCAGAATCCGAACACGTTTACCCATTGGTATCCTCCAAGTTTTTTGATGGCTTCATTTCACGTTTGCTGCTTCCCAGGCGCGGACTCTTCGGCGTCCTTCGTCGAACATCCGCTCGTAGTTGCCCGTGCGAATCCTGCGGCTCGCCTCCGGCGTGAGCCCCTTCCAAACCGGAGCCCACTGATCGAAGACCGCGTAGTACCGGCTTCGGGCCGGACGGCGCAACGGTGTCGGTGCCGAAGAGGAATCGGTCGGAGTGCTGGTTGAAGAGGGTGACCACTCGCGCGGTCACTTCCGGCGACGAGACCGCGTACTTCGCCACTTCGTCCCACGAGATGTCGAAGACGACGTGACGCAGCGACGGGTCCTTGAGCATGCCCTCGAGGATCTCGAGGTGTGTCGGCGTGCGCTCGGCGGCCTCCGCCGAGACCTGCACCGGACGGACAATCCGCCCGAGGCCGGTGTGTGCCCAGATAATCGTGCTCTTCGGATGCCGCTTCAGCAGATCCTTCATCTGCGTGAGGTAAACCGGCTCGGTGTCGACCTTGCCGAACGGCATGTCGATGTCGTTGTGCAGGATGACGACGAGGCCGGTCTCCGCCGCGAAGGCGAGTATCCGGTCGAGCGCCGGGTTGATCAGGCTGGCGGTCTCGCCGGCAATCTTCGAGGAGACGAACTCCTTGTGGATGCTGAACTCGCCAATGCCGGTGAAGACACCGGGGAAGGTGGTGAGAACACGCCGAATGTGGTCGACGCCGTACATGTCGGCGGGATTGAAGCCGGTGATCATTGGGTCGAACCGCGCCTGGGCCTCCTTTGGCAGCGCGCGGTAGGCGCTGGCGATGTAGGCGTCGGTGAACGAGTAGTAGTAGAGCGGCGCGTCGGTGTGCAGATAGTAAGTCGGCGCGAAATCGCCGGAGTTCGCGTGCGACCATTGCTGTTGCAGCGGGATGCCGAACAGCGTCGATCGGCCCACCCGGTTCCCCATGATCTCCAGGAACTGCTTCGTCTGGATGCCCTGCTGGATGTAGTTCGTGACGTGGAAATGTGAGTCGTGGAACTCGTTGCCGGCACCCTGGCCCTGTGCGTCGAGCGGACGCGCGCGGACGAAGGCGAGCACCAGCAGCGTCAGCGCGCAGAAGGCACCGAGAACAGCCGCCGAACGGGACCAAGTTCTGTGCGTCATTTTCACCTCGTCGATCAGAAGTTCAGCTCGAGGTTGATGTGGAACACGTTGCCCTTGGCGCCGACCGGGTAGGGATATGCCGTGTATCCGACGGGTGATTTGTTCACGTACATCCACTCGCCGTTGAGGCGAATCCCGCGCTCCTTCATCAGGTACCAGTTCTCCCCCGCTCGCACTTCCCACTGGTCGCCGAAGCGGCCGAACACCTGCGAGGCGCCGAAGTACAGTTGAAGAATCTTGGGAACGACCATCGCCGACGCCTGCAGCTGATAGCCGTCGTCGTTGATGTCGGGAATACCACTCGTATTGACGCCGGTGTAGTTGCTCAACCAGCGCCAGTAGTACTCGCCCTCGAGAGACAGGCCCTGGTACTTGACGCCCGCATCGATGCTCATCATCCGATAGTCGACTTCGTTGACGGTGATGCCGGGTCCAAACAGATCCGGGGTGAAGATGACGCTCCCGTCCGTCAGCCGGATCTGGCTGTTCTCGATGCCTTCGGTTCCCGGCTGGCTTTGCTTTTCCTCGCGGCTGCTGCTGTAGTGCACGCCGATCCGCGTCGCGACGTTCTCGTGATCGTCGTAGTCGCCGAACGTGTTCCACAGTCCGAACTCGCCGGTCGTCGGGAGCCATTGGACCGAGTAGGACTGCGTGTCGAATTTGTTGTCGATCTGCGCCGCGCTCACGCCGAGCGTGCTCAGGTTGTTGGCGAACATCGCCATGTACTTGACCTTGGTATGGAACTCGCCTTTGAGCCAGACGCCGGAGGTGTACGACCCGCGGAAGAACTCATCGGCAATCAGGCGGTTGTCCACGCCGAGCCAGAACGGAAACTGACCCTCTGTGCTTCGGACGGTAGGCAGCGACGTGATGCCGACACCCACGCTGACGAACCGGTTGAAGCTCCACGTCAAGTTGCCCGCCCCGACGACCTGGGCGGGGTCGCCCTGCGAGGCGTTCGACGACCAGACGTAAAGGTAGTAGCGCATCTTCGGCGTGAGGAACCACCCCGAGAACGGCGCGAAGAACTTCTGCAGTTGGACGTCCTGGCGCCGTTGAACGGTCTTCTCGTTGCCGAAAGCGTCAACGTAGGACTCGTCCAGATTCCGCTGGTTCAGATATCGCCCGTAGCTGAAGAGCCGGAAATAGATCTGGCCCTTCTCGCCGTCGAAGAGGAGAAAGCCCACGTTCGGAACGTGAGTGGGCGCCTTGGGCTTCGTCGTCTGCGGTTGCACGACAGAGGCGGTGCCGAATTCGGCGCTGCAGCCGTCCGAGACCCACACGCTGGTCTGGTCGTAGCCCCAGGTCCTTCCGAGTAGACACGGCGCGTCGCCCATCGATCGCAACAGCACAACCCCTTTCGACGTGTCCGCCGCGCACTGCGAGCGTTCACCTGGCTTGGATGTGCACGTCAGCGACGTCACAGGAGTCTGTGCGGCATCTGGAGGAGAGGACGGGGCCTGCTGGGCGCTCTGCGCGGCCATTGAAGCCACCGAAAACATCCCGAGCACAAGGGCCGCCGCCAGGCGGGCGCCAAGGGGTTTCGTATTCTCTCGGGCTGCTGCGTCTTGTCTGCATATTGACGTCATTCGCAAGGCTTGGAGCACGCCGAGTGCCACCCACGCGCCGTCGGAGGTTTCCCTCAAGTCGTTGACTGCTAACAGACAGGCCGCGGCATGTCTCCGTTTGTCCCAGCGGCGCCTCCGTTATTCCGGAGGATCTCCGAACGACAGGGTCCCGAATCAGGAGTGCACCTGAGCGCTTGCTTATCGATCATGGCTGCGGCTCGCGCCTTCGCCGGGGCCAGACACGAGCGTAGGCGTGAGCGACGAGCGGCGCGAGCACCACCGCGGCGATGAGGAATATGGCCACGCGCACCAAGACCACATCGACGATGTGACATGAGTCGTCGACGACGACGGCGCGCTCACCACGCAGGGCATCAATCGACGCGGCCAACTCAGGGCTCGCTGCCGACTCACTTCGTCGAGGACGATCCGTCGCTCGTTCATTGCGAGCGGGGGAATGCTTCGGCGGTTGAAGCCAGGCGATCCGCTCCCGCAGCGCTCACGTGCAGGTCGCCCTGCATCGACGCCAAACTTTCGGGAGACAGGATGTCGGAGCGCATCAGGTCACTGTTGCTGGCATCCTGCACGTCCGTCTGACTGAGCGGTACGCAATTCTGATTCCCGTGCGAGATCAGACGCGAGGAACGGGAGAAGCGATCGCCCACTGTATTACGGGCGTCCTCCGTCCGGTGGGGGAGCCCGCGCCGGCGGTTTTGGGGCGCAAACGGCGGCACGCGGTGAAATCATGAATGAATCGGGCCATTTCCACTTTCTCCGCGCCATGGCAAGCGGTCTGCAAAGTATGTGTTCGCTGGGGTGATCGGCTGCATCGTGCCGTCGACCCTCTGATCGCCGAGGGCGCTTCGGTCGCACAGAAGTCCATGGACGCGCTACGTGGGCTGCTCTGACGATTCGGTGCTACTTCGCCCGCTAGGTCTGGTGTTACGCGGGCCCATGCTCGCCTCGCCGCTCTGCGAAGGGTTCGCAAACCCGCGACGTGAGCGGTCAGCCCTCGCCTTCACGGGGGCTGGCGTGGCACTGGGATTCAGTTCAGTCGGATCAGTTGGAAAAAGGGACGTCAAGGCGGGACTAGGAGGACGTATGAAACGGTTTGTCGTAGGAGTCATTGCAGTGGCAGTTCTGGTGTCGACGGCCAGGACGGTCTCGGCCCAGGCCAAGACGATCTCGTCAGAGATGAGAACGGAGACGGGCACCGTTGAAGCGATCGATGCCGCGACCCGCACGGTCACGCTCAAGAAGGCGGACGGCACCGTCGTGTCGACCGTCGCCGGGCCGGACATCAAGCGCTTCGCCGAGCTCAAGGTCGGCGACAAAGTCACCGCTCGCTATTACGAGAACGTCGTCGTCCGGCTGAAGCGGCCCGGCGAGCCGGACGTCGCCAGCGCCTCGAAGGCCACGACCCCTGGCGAGCAGGTCCTGCCAGGTGGCACCAAAGCCAGGCAGATGACCATCACGGCCACGATTGCGGCCATCAATATGGAGGTGCCGTCGGTCACCTTCACCGGGCCGACCGGCTTGAAGTACACGTCCAAAGTGGTGGACAAGGAGGCACTCGCCAAGGTCAAGGTCGGCGACAAGTTCGACATCGTCTGGACCGAAGCGGTGCTGGTGTCGGTCGAGCCCGGTAAGTAGGAGATCGTAGACAACGCACGGAGCGAATCCATGCCACTCGGACTCTCGCCATGGACAGCCAGCGGCGGATGGCAGCTTCTCGTAACGAGTCCGACTCGAGCGATCCGCTCCTCCATCCCGACTTCCGTACGAGATATGGCATCGCCGGCGTGAACGTCGGGATTATGCGCAACATGTACGCCTATGCGGAAGCACGCCTCTTCGACGACAGCGTGGGCGCGCAAGGTGAGGAAGGCTTCGACGTTCTCGCCATCGGGGTGCATTACGGCTTCAGCCTGAAAGGATTTCATCGGCGATAGCAGTTCTCCGTGCGCAACCGGCTCGCTTTCTGGCGCCAACGAGCTGGCCATGGTAATCGACGGCGCCGACATGGGGTCTTGCTGTGTTGAAGTTTTTCAAACCCACACTATTGATGCTTTTGTCCATGGTTGTGTCAGCCACCGCTGCAAGCGCACAGAACGTTGCTGCAAGCGCACAGAAGCAGGCGGCCAGCAACCAGATCACGCTTCGCGGGAAGGTGGAGGCCGTCGACACCACCGCCCGGACGGTCACCATCCGCGGGGATCAGGGAAACGTCGTCACCCTCGACGTCCCGCAGTCGGTCACGCGCCTCGACCAGGTCCAGGTCGGTGACGTCGTGAGCGTGTCGTACTACGACCGCGTGAGCATCCGCCCGAAGCCGCCCGGCGAGGCCGCGGTGGACCGGACCGAGCCGCCGGTGACGACGGCCACGCCCGGCGCGCTGCCCGGCGCCACGGTCGCGACGCAGCGCGTGACGACGGTCACCCTCACGGGGTGGGACCCTGCCACGCGCGTGGTGACGTTCACCGGCCCGAGCGGCGCGAGTTACCAGCGCCGGCTGCTGGAGACGACGGACGCCAGCGTCCTGGCGGCGCTCAAGGTGGGCGATCGCGTGGACGTGACCCGGACCGAAGCGGCTCGCCTCGCGGTCGAATCGCGGACGGCGGTGCAGGTGGACGCCACCGAGGATTTTCGGCATCGGTTCACGATCTCGGCCCTCTGGGGCTGGGACAACCAGTTCAGCGGCAAAATGATCCAGGATGCGACCGGGCAGACGACCACGGGCGCGCCGATCAACCTGAACGAGACCACCTTCGATGACGTGTACGGCCGCATGGCGAACTTCAAGATTGGCGTCGGCTACCGCACGAGCCCGCGCAGTGAAGCGGTGGTCAACCTCATCATCTCGCGGAGTTCGTCGGAGCTCGTCAACATCGGCACCGCGGGTACGGGCAACGTGCCGCTCTTGGTGGACTTCGGCGACTACAACTACTGGGGGTTCGAAGGCGGCCAGCGCTTCTTCTTTGCGCGGGTCCGGTTCACGCCCTACGTGGGGTACCTGGTCGGCATCAACCGGCACGACGACATCACGGGAACCTTCGTCGATGTGCCCGCCAATGTCACGCCCGGCCTCGCGGCCCAGGACGGCAAGTTTTTCGAGAAGTCCTGGGCGTTGAGCTTTGGCCCCACTGGCGGCGTGCTCATCGGTCTTGGCCCCTTCGAGGTCATGGCTGAAACGCAGATCCGCTTCATGGGCGGCCTGTCGGATGTCGACTGGCTCGTCGAGGAGGGCCTGCGCGACATCAACAGCGAGAGCTCGCGCTGGTCATTGCCGGTGCAGCTCGGCGCCAGGATTCGCTTCTGATAGCCTCCGTTCACGAGGCGTGGCAATGGCGTCTGCCATGCTGCGCCTCGTGTGCCGGACTACAACGATCGAGATGTCCCGCCGATGACGATGGTGATCTCTTCGGCCCGGGCAGCATCGACCAATTTCGCATCGTAAGCCACCGGACCCGTCACTGGCTCGCCAAGCGCTTCCTGCTGCCACACTGCGCTCGCCGCGTGGACCATGGCTGATGACAGCGACGTGAAGGTCTTGATGGGCCGTGTTCGCATGAGTCGATCGCTGCGGTGCTGGAGCCTAGTCGTCCTGTGGCTGTTCCTGGCGTCCGGCTGCACCAGAGAGTCCACACCGAGCGGCCCGCCGACGGCATCCGCGCCGTTGGCTGACCCGCTGCCGTCGTGGAACGAGGGAGCCGCCAAGAAATCGATCGTCGATTTCGTTGCCCGCGTCACGCGAGTTGGCGGACCGGACTTCGTGCCGCCGCCGGAACGGATTGCGACCTTTGACAACGACGGCACGCTCTGGTCGGAGCAACCACTGTACGTGCAGCTCTCCTTCACGCTCGATCGGGTCAAGGCGTTGGCCGCGCAGCATCCGGAGTGGAAGCAGAAGCAGCCCTTCAAAGGCGTGCTCGAAGGCGACACCAAAGCCGTGATGGCCAGCGGTGAGCGTGGCCTTCTGGAGCTGATGGCCGCCTCGCACGCCGGCAACACCAGCGAGGAGTTCGAGCGGATTGTCAGCGACTGGATCGCGAGCGCCCGACATCCGAAATTCAATCGGCCGTACACAGACATGGTGTACCAGCCGATGCTCGAGGTGCTGGCCTACCTTCGCGCGAACGGCTTCAAAACGTTCATCGTGTCCGGCGGCGGCGTCGAGTTCATGCGGCCCTGGGTAGAACGCGCGTATGGCATTCCGCCCGAACAGGTCATCGGGAGCAGGGCCAAGGTGAAGTACCGAGGTCCGCAACGGCATGCCCGTTCTGGCTCGACTCGCGGAGATCGATCTCATCGACGACAAAGCGGGTAAGCCGGTCGGGATTCATCAGGTGATCGGACGACGTCCCATTGCCGCCTTCGGCAACTCAGACGGCGACTTCGAGATGCTCGAGTGGGTGACGTCCGGCAGCGGACCGCGTTTCGGCCTCATCGTGCACCACACCGACGCGGAGCGCGAATGGGCCTACGATCGCACGTCTCACATCGGTCAGCTCTCGCGGGGACTGGATGAGGCACCCAAGCGCGGCTGGATCCTCGCCGACATGAAGAACGACTGGAAGACCGTGTTTCCGCCTGCGTCGAGGAAATGACGTCCTGACCTCTGCGAGCGTCCGCACGCAACGTCGGCTCGCTGGCCTACACTGTTCCGTACGCCATCGGCAACATCCTTCTCACTCTGTGGGGCCGATCGTGGTGGCCATCGTGCAGCATATGCCAATGCCATGAAGCGCGGGTTCGACGTTCTCCGTGACAAGACCCTCAATCGATCCATCACCTTCCGCCCGAAGGAAAGGGATCGTCTCGGTCTCAGCGGCCTGTTGCCGTACCGCGTGGCGACGCCGAGTCAGATGGTGCAGCGGGTGATCGCTAACCTCGAGCGGCTGCCCCGCGACATCGATCGATACACGCTGCTCTCGTCGCTGCAGGAGAGAAACGAGCAACTGTTCTACCAGACGCTGATCGCCCACATCGAGCGGCTTCTGCCGCTGATTTACACGCCGACGGTTGGCGAGGCCTGCCGAGAGTTCTCACACATCGCGAGGGAACCCAAGGGCTTCTACATCACGCCGAAGGATCGCGGACGCATCCGGAAGATCCTGGGCAACTGGCCGCACCGGGACATCCGTGTCGTCGTCGTCACCGACGGACAGCGAATCCTCGGTCTTGGCGACCTCGGCGCCAACGGCATGGGCATTCCGATTGGCAAACTCGCGCTCTATACCGCCTGCGCCGGTCTCGACCCAAACGTGTGTCTGCCTGTCACGCTCGACGTCGGGACGAACAACGAGGCACTGCGGCGCGACGTGCTGTACCTCGGCTACCCGCGCCGGAGGCTGGAAGGCAAGGCGTACGACGATCTGGTCGAAGAGTTCGTGACGGCCGTGCAGTCGCGCTATCCGGATGTGTTGATCCAGTTCGAGGATTTCCAGACGCCGAACGCTTACGCCCTTCTGAACAAGTACAGGGAGCGTGTGCTCTGCTTCAACGACGACATCCAAGGTACGGCTGCCGTGGCTCTGGCCGGCGTGTACTCCTCGACGCGCATCACCGGCGTGCGGTTCCGAGATCTGCGGATCATGTTCCTCGGCGCCGGATCGGCGGCCACGGGAATCGCCGATCTGATGACCGTGGCGCTCGTCGACGCGGGCCTCGGCCTCGACGAAGCCCGGCGCCGCCTGTGGTTCGTGGACGTGAACGGCCTGGTGGTGAAGGAGCGCCCGGATCTGATGCCGCACAACCTTCCATACGCACACGACCACCGGCCTCTCGGATTCCTCGAGGCCATCGATGCGATCAGGCCGCAGGTACTGATTGGAGCCACCGGCGCTCCGGGGACGTTCACCCAGCCGGTGATCGAGCGGTTGAGCGAGATCAACACGCGGCCGGTGATTTTCGCGCTGTCGAATCCGACATCCCGCGCCGAGTGCACGCCAGACCAGGCGTATGCCTGGTCCGGCGGGCGGGCGATCTTCGCGAGCGGCAGCCCGTTCGCGCCAGTGACGTACCGGGGCACGGTGTTCCGGCCGGCGCAAGGCAACAACGCGTACGTGTTCCCCGGCATCGGGCTGGGTGCTGTGGCGTGCCGCGCCCGCACGCTGCCCGACGAGCTGTTCCTCGTGGCCGCGCGCACGCTCGCGAACCTGGTGCGGCGGAAGGGTCTCAACGAGGGTGCGCTCTACCCGCCCCTGCGGGAGATCCGCAAGATCTCGCTGGCGATCGCGGTGAGCGTCGCCACGAAGGCCTACACGATGAGCCTGGCGCGACAGTCACGTCCGCGAAACATTCGTCAGAGTGTCGAGGCGCTCATGTACACTCCGTAGTCCGTCGTTGTCGATCTTGTGCAGACCAAGACCGCAAACGGAAGACGGGGAGATCGCCTCCAATGACACGAGTGTGGCGGCGGATTGACGCGGTCTTGTTCGATTCACGGCCTGGCCTGCGCATGCTCGTCAAACATCGCGGACTTACGCTGGTGGGTCATCGGATGCTGACCGGCGCGCCCGTAAGGGCAGTCGCGGACAGAAGTCGTCGACCGTGTCATCGCGAGCGGAGCGAAGAGGCGTTCCCTGATCAGGTCGTCCACGACCACCGATGATCTGCTCGACCAGGTGGCCCGCCGTCATAAACATGGAGGTTGATGTAAGCCCCGAGAACACGGCTGGCGTTAGGGACGATTTCCGCAACCGGGGTGCGCCGTGACCTAGTCAGCGCGGCAACGCTATTACCGGTCGATCCGTGTCGCGCGAATGGCCGGCAGTGTGCGGGCCAGCTGGCCACTCCCGCCACTGCCAACCCGGTTACCGCGAAGGTGAGTGGATCGGCGGCCGTGCGCACGCCGATTTCCTGCGTCCAGTGCGCACTGAATTCGCGTCCTGCCATCAGCTTCGCGGCGAGCCGACCTACCCTTCGCGCAGCACCGTCGCCAGATCGAGCCGTGCGGCGCGACGTGCCATCAATGGGTGAGGGGGACGGGTGTCTCACGGTTTTCCACCAATTGCGGCCGGACTTGTACCCACTTCCGGCAGCGGTATTTTCGCTACTTGGCAATGGCGTTCTGCCATCATCGGAACGGGAGGACACCGTGAAGAAAGCGAGCCGCAGAGATTTTCTTCGAGCCATCGCCGCCAGTGCGTCAGTGCCACACCTGACCGGAAGCCGCGGTCTGCTCGCACAGACACCGGGGTCGCGGCGGCAGGTCACCGTCGGCGGCCGGCGGATCAAGGTGATCGACATCCACGCCCACTGTGTGATCCCCGTTTCGGAAGTCGTCAAAGGCTCACCACTTGCCAAAATGGGCGGTGGCAACGCTCTCGGCGCGGAACGACTCCGGATCATGGATCAGCAGGGCGTCGACGTGCAGGCGCTCACCATCAATGGGTTCTGGTGGTACGCCGCGGACCGTGAGCTCGCCGGCGCGATCGTGCGGGCGCAGAACGAGGGATTGGCGAAGTGGGTGGCCACCCACCCCGACCGGTTCGTGGCGATGGCGTCGGTGGCGTTGCAGCATCCCGAGCTTGCGGCCGACCAGTTCCAGGATGGCGTCACGCGTCTCGGACTCCGCGGGGCTTCCATCGGCGGTCATGTCAACGGCGAGGATCTGTCGCTCCCGAAGTACGACGTGTTCTGGGCCAAAGCCGCCGAGCTTGGCGTGCCTGTCGTCATGCACCCGGGTGGCGCGGCCAACCTCATCAAAAATGGCGCGCTGGACGGGCGAGGCGATCTCGGCAACATCATCGGCAATCCGCTCGAGACCACCTACTTCCTCTCACGCGTGATCTTCGACGGGACGCTGGACAAGTTTCCTGGCCTTCGAGTCTGCGCGGCCCATGCTGGCGGCTACCTTCCCTCGTACCTGGGCCGCACCGAGGCGGCCTGCGTGGTTCGCAGCAACGCCGATTGCGCCAACAAGAGGAAGCCCAGCGATTACCTGAAATCTCAGATCTTCATCGACACGATGGTGTTCTCCAGCGAGGGACTCCGTCACCTGGTCGCGGAGGTCGGCGTCGGACAGGTCGCCTATGGCACCGACGTCCCGTTCAACTGGCCGGTGACGGTCGATCTCGTCCTGGATGCCGCATTTCTCAGCGACGCCGACAAGATTGCGATTCTGAGCGGGAACATGAGCAAGCTGCTGCGTATTGCCGCGTGAGGCATGAGCGTCGCCGATGAGAGGTTCGTTCGATGAGTCGAAGGATTGAAGTTATCCGCGCTCACAGAGGCTTCGACGACTGGTCGCCTGCGTTTGCGTGGGACTCCCATCCGCCGGTACTCGTGTCGCCCCGCATCGGCTGTGTCGATTGATCTGGAAGATCCTGCACGAGCGCGTGCGCCCTCGATCTATCGGCCTGCGCTCCGTTTGCTCGCCGCTGCCGGTCGCTCGCGCTCTGCGCGCTCAAGCTCAAACCGGAGAATGTCGCCAGGCTGGCACGCGAGCGCCTCGCAGATCGCATCGAGCGTCGAGAAGCGGATCGCGCGCGCCTTGCCGGTCTTGAGGATCGAGAGGTTGGCCAGCGTCATTCCGATCCCATCCGCGAGCTCGGTCAGCGTCATCCGCCGATCGTGAAGCAGGTCGTCGAGCTTGACGGCGATCGCCATGTCACACCGTCCCTTCGAGGTCTTCGCGCATGAGCGTGCCCTCCGCGAACACGCGGGCCAGCAGGAACGTGAGGAGTACGGCGAGCCAGCCGTTGATCGAAAAGCCCGCATCGACATCGAGGGGATGTGCCGGAGTCGAAACGGTATTGGCGATCGCGCCGATGACGAGGCTGAGAAGCTGCAGCGCGAGCAGCGCCCAGGCGATCGCCTGCAGACGGGACGCGTTCGCGGCGACGAATGGGTCGCCCGCGCGAACCGTTTCAACGATCGCAAGCAACCGTTTGAGGACGGCGTAGTTCAGCGGGATCGCGGCGAGGCCGACCACCGCGATCGCTTGCAGGCCCATGATCAGCCGCTCTGCCTCGGGCGACGGAGAAAGTTGGAACGCGCTCATGATCCATTGCCGGTTGGGCGTGGCGACCAGCAGAGCGAGGATCGCGGCGCCGAACAGCCAGTTCACGACGATGAGGATTCGCAGCACGACGTACGCGATTGGCAACGCGGCGGATGACGAGGCTGGCCTGGACATGATTCACCACCTGTTTATCGAATATCAATAACTTATTTATCGATTATCGTCAAGTTTGGTATTGCTAGTCGATAAGTGGCGAGTTGAAGAAGAGTCACACGCTTCTAGCGGTCTTCGATCAGGCGAACCGCCGTTACGGGAAGCAGGCATTCGTGGGATTGCTTACGTGTGGACGGTTGTGGAGGTGGCATCACGGGCGAGGTGCAGATCCCAGCGGAGAGCTGGGTCCTCTGTTCAGTCTGCCTGGGACCGCTCGTCGCGATACTTGACGTTAAGCGTTCGCGCCCTTCGCGATCGGCATCGTATAGCACACCGCGTCACCGTCGAGGACGAGCGTTCCGTCGTCTCTGATGACGCTGGTCTTGAGCTTCGTGATGGGTTTATCGGTTCGCACCTCGAGTACCTCGGCGCGGCCAGTAATCGTGTCACCGGGCCGAACCGGTGCCTTGAAGCTCCAATTCACCTGAAGGAATACGGTGCCAGGTCCCGGGAGGTCTTCAGCCACGAGCGCGTTGAGGATTGCGCTCGTTACACCACCCTGTACAACGATCTCGCCGAAGCGGCTCGCCTTCGCCACGGCCTCATCGTAGTGAATCGGATTCCTATCTCCGCTGATCTCGGTGAACCGTTCGATATCTCTGGCGTTCACCGTGCGCGAGCGCTCCGCGACTTGGCCAACGCGTGGAATGCCACCAGGCCAGATTTGATCAACATTGCCGCTCATGTTTCCCCATTGGATTCGACTTGCCACCGTCAGACGTCGTGCTAATGTTATCCGCGTCGCTGCCCCATCCGTCGATTTCGATGTCGTCATTGTCGGAGCCCGCTGCGCCGGCGCGGCCACCGCACTGCTCCTCGCGAGACGAGGCCTTCGTGTGCTCGCGATCGACCGCGGTCGCTACGGGAGCGATACGGTCTCGACCCACGCCCTCATGCGCGCCGGCGTCATCCAACTCTCTCGCTGGGGCGTTCTCGAGGGAATCAAAGCGGCCGGTACGCCTGTGGTCCGATCGACGTCGTTTCACTACGGCGACGAGGTCGTCGCGGTGCAGATCAAACCGCAGCACGACATTGATGGTCTCTACGGACCTCGGCGTACTGTCATTGACCGGTTGCTTGTCGATGCCGCGCAAAAAGCCGGTGCCGCGATCACGTTCGAAACGCACCTCGTCGATCTGGTCCGCGGGGACAACGGGCGCGTCTCCGGTGTGCGCCTCAAAGATGGTCATGATCGGGAGCGGCAGGTTTCGGCTGAACTGGTGATCGGAGCCGATGGTGTCCGTTCTACGGTCGCGCGTCTCGTCGGCTCTGAATGCTATCGAACCGGTCATCATGCGACCGGCGTTGTCTTCAGCTACTGGTCAGGCACGGGGTTCGATGGCTACCACTGGTACTACAACCCTGGTGTCAGCGCCGGCGTGATTCCGACCAATGACGGGCTGACTTGCATATTTGCCTCGGTTCCACAGGGGCGGTTCCACGAGAGGATGAGGCACGGTACGGACGCGGGATACCGACAAGTATTGAGGGAATGCGCGTCCGACCTGGCGGCGGTTGTGGAACAGTCGGAAAGGACTGAAAAGTACCGCGGGTTTTCGGGCGAGACCGGATTCTTTCGACAATCGTTCGGACCCGGCTGGGCACTCGTGGGTGATGCCGGTTACTTCAAGGATCCGCTTACGGCCCACGGAATCACAGATGCGTTCATCGACGCGGAACTGCTCGCGCAAGCGGCAGTCGCCGGCACGGAGGCGGCGTTTGCCGGCTATCAGAGTGCTCGCGACAAGTTGGCGGTCCGACACTTTGAAGTGACCGATGCCGTCGCATCCTTCGAGTGGGACCTCCCAAAGGTTCAGCAGCTCCATCGTGCACTGAGCGATGAAATGAAGAAAGAGTCGCTCGAGGTGACTAGCTTCGCGATGCCGGGGTAGCCAAATAATCGGCTAAGTGATCGACGAGCTCACGCGCATCGTCTTCAGCACCACTGATGAACGTCGACTTCCGACGTCGAAGGAACGGCAACCCAAGCGCATAGAGACCTGGCGCATCAACGACGCCTCCGTCGTGCCGCAAGTGTCCTTTGTCATCAATCACGGGCAGGTCTAACCAGCTGTAGTCCGGGTGGAATCCCGTCGCCCACACGATCGAACGGATTTCTCCATTCCGCAGATCGAGTTTCAGAGTTGACGCCTCCGGCGCGCGTGTCGGTTCAAACCGTTCGGGAGGACCGACCTCGGCCTCGCGGGCGTGGCTCCGAGCCCATTCATCGAACGTGCCGAGCAACCGGTTCATCTTCAAGTCTGCCAGCGCAAACTGATTTCGCAGTCCACCGGAGAACAATGCCTGTCCGTCTCGCACTGCGGACAGACGGCCGACAATCTCGACACCGGCGGAACCGAGCGCGTTGAGATCCAACGTCGCTCGCTCAGGCGTCCCGATGAGTTGCGGCGATGGGAGGCGGCGGACACGCATCAGGTCGTCGACTTCGGTGTAGCGCTGATTCCACACGCCCGACGCATCCATCCACCACAGCACGTCGCGCCCGCGATACGTCCTTGGCAGCCTGACGTGCTCGCCGACGGAGAGAGTGACCGGCCGACCGGAACGGATGATTTCGTCGCCGAGTTGGACGCCGGTGGCCGAGGCGCCGACGACCAGCACGCCGCCGTCCGGCAAGTCATTCGGGTTGCGGTAGCTGAATGGCGTGAAGCACTGGATCGATGGCGGCACGGCTTTGCCGAGCGCCGGTACGTTCGGAACGTTACACGCGCCGCTCGCGATCATGATGGTGCGGCAGCGCAGATCGCCGTTGGTCGTGGCAACGACGTATCCGGCGTCGGTTCGTTGCACACGTGTGACGGTGGTGTGCATGCGCACCGGCGCACTCGACAACACGGCAAAGCGTGAGATGAAGTCGATCACCTCACACATCTTCATGTAGCCGTCCGGGTCCGGGCCGTCGTAGTGATACCCGGGCAGTCGACTCTGCCAATTGGGCGTCAGCAGCCGGAGTGAGTCCCAGCGCTCGCGACGCCAGGAGTTGGCGATTTCGCCGCGCTCGAGCACCACGTGTTCGATGGATCGCTCGTTGAGACATCGGCTCGCTGCCAGGCCCATATGCCCGGCGCCGATGACGACCGTGGTGACCTGTTCGATGGTTCCGCCCCTGCTAACTAAACGACTTCAACCGTGACGTTTACGGGATTGGTGATGACGTCGTACACCGCCGAGCGCTTCTGCGACTGCGCGACGAGCGCTTCAATGTCCTCTTTCGACGCATCCGCATCAATCTTGAATGTCACTTTGATGTCGTCGTAGCCGTTGCGCACGTCGCTGTCGACGCCGAGGATGCCGCGGATGTCCATCTTGCCTTCGAGATTCGATTCCACGGAGCGGAGCTGAATGCCGCGATTCTGCGCGACCGCTGCCACCCCGGCGGTCAGGCAGCTCGCGAGGCCGACGAGAACGTATTCGACTGGGGTGATGGCGTGATCCTCCGAAGCGAAGACCTCCGGATGATCCGCACCCAGGGATGTCTCCCTCTTGTGGCTCTGTTCCTGCCCGAGTCCGAAGAAGCTCGAGACTTTTGACTCGCTGTGGGTGCCGTTCTGCCACTTGCAGGACGCTCGCCACGTGAATTTGGCTGCCTCTGGTGCGCCCTTCAGAGCCTCTCGCGCATCAAGCAGGGCCTGTACGTTCACGCCGTTGTTGACCGTCGTTGTCATGATGAACCCCCATGCCGGTGTAATGGATCCCCTTAGCGGAGGCGCAGATGATACATCGCGGCGGATGGCTAGGAGCGCCCATAAGTGATCCGGAACACTTTGGCCGTTCCTGTCGGCATCCAGCTGGGTTTTTACGCATTTGTGCTTGCGCCGTCATGGTCGCGCAATCTCGAGACGCCCGCGGAGGCAGGGATTCGTGCCTGAATCGGCCTCCCAGCCAACGAATGAGGCCGCAGGCCGAATGAGTCTGGCTGGGTGTTAGGGACGATTTCCGCAACTGGCTGTTGATGGCTGCGTAAAGGCACCCGGTACCGAACCGCTCGCAAGGGCAATCACTTACGGCAAGACGATTAATCTTGCCGGCCGTCCCTGTCCGAAAAATGCATACAGATTTTGGACATGCACACAGGGTTTGTGCACACGCGGATCGTGCACGCATCTCCGTCAACTGTGCGGTCCGAGCGCGCGCTCAGCGAGACAACACGCCGGCGAGCGTCCTCATGAATAGGCGAATGTCGCCAATCTGGGCGGTCGTCGAGATGAACTCGAACGCGGTCGGGCTGACGGACGTCGTGCGGCGCTCGAGAACGGCAGTCAGCGCCGCGGGCAGGATGGGACATTCGTCCAGCAATCCGAGCACGCTGATCCAGGCGGTCATGTCGAGCATCGCGAGCACGTCGGCGGCGTCGCGCGCGAGCCACGGTGTGCCGGCCTCGCGCTGCTTCACGAGCTGGTGCCCCAGTGCGCGGAGTCCGCGGCCAGTGTCGGCGTCGACACTATGAAGATCGGCCAACGTCGACATGAGCTGATCCGCCACGAACAGGCTCACGTCCCGGTACAGCACCGACCAGCCCACTTCGAACGCCGTCACGAGGTCGTGATCCACGAGGAACGCGTCGGGAGGCATGGCCGTGTCGAGTTCTCGGGGCGACGACCCACGCTGCAAGGTGGCGCCCGGCCAGACCGCCGGCCAGCATTCGAGACCCAGATTGCAGGTGCACGCAGCCGCATCGGACGCTTCCCGGGGCGTGAACGGCCGCGACTGAACGGAGGATCCCGCGAGCAGCGTATTCGCGAGGAACGCAAGCTCACGACTGCGCGTGAGGTACGCGGTCTCGTCGTGGTGCAGCACGAACTCCATCAGCCGCCTCAGGAGCGGGAGTCTCGCGACTCGAGGGTCCTCGGCTGCGGCTTCGAGCAGCGCCCGCGGCCGTTCCGGCATCACGCCAGCCTCGGCCAGCAGTTCGATGACCGCCTCGATCGTCGTGGGGATGTCGTCGTCGCCGCGCGCGGAGACGTCTGTCGCGTCGGGGTGTGGCGCGCTTTCAGGCGCACCTGCAGACGTGCCTTCTTGTGTGGTGTCCGCTTCTTCTTCGACCGCGCGAAAGTAGGCCGTGGCGATGGGGTTGATCGCGATCGGGGCCGTCGGCGCCGACGCGGAGATCGACGCCCACGCCGATGCATTTGGCGTGTGTGGCGTGTGTTGCGGCTGCCGCGCCATCTGAAGGAAGGCGCGCGCGTCGGCCGGGGTCGTGTAGCCGTGCCGCGATCGCCGTCGCTCTCGTTCGATCGCGACGTCCTGGAGGTGCTGCTCCGGTGCCATCAACAGATCGTCGAGGCCGTCGATCTCCGGCCGGGAGTTGGACAGGCGGCGGCATCCCTGCATCACCGCGTGAAAGTAGTGGTTGTGCTCGATATCGAGCGTGATGAGGAGCGTGACGATCGCATCCCACGCATCGGTTCTCCGCGCCCGCACCAGATAGCCGCCCACTTCACACTCGAGCACGTCACCGTTCGTCTCGCTGTTCATCATCGCGCTGCGATCCATCGGCTCGTCGTCACTCGATGCTGTCGGTTCGAAAATGCCCGGGTCGAATACACGCAGGTAACGGCAGAGGCCGACGATCACCAGCTGCTCGTCGAGGGCGGCGACGGTGCGTGCTGCCACGGAGTCTCCGGTGTCCACCAGCACTTCGAGCCATTCGCCGAAGCGATCGACATCGAACTGTTCGTCGCGTCCCGGCTGCGCGTGGCGCCACAGATCGAGGTCGAGCAGGGAGCTGAGCTGCGCGGGCGTTGCAGACGTGACCAGCTCGCCGCACGCATCGAGTCCGCGGTACTGAATGAGTTGATGCAGCGTCTCGGGCGCGAGGTGCGGGACCACCCGCGCGAGAAATGGCATGTCCAGGAGGCGCGCGAGCCGATGGTCCACCGAGCCCCCATCGCGGGGCGCCGTTTCGCGGTTCGTGGTTGTCGACATGGGCCGGCGATGATACCCGTCCTGCAGGCCAACAAACAGTCTTGAAGAGTGCGGTGGTGTGAGGGATACTAATAGTGGGATTGACGTCCGTCATCCCATCCTGGTCCTCCGGGCCTCACCTTCCGACTGCGTCCCTCACCTTCAGGTTCCTCAGCTTTATCCCAGATTCGCGCGCTCGATTCTGGCGAGCCGATCGTGCGTCAGCCGGCCTGACGGAGCACGTCAAGGATGAAGCGGTCTTTCCGAGCACAGCTCTCGATACGCAGCGTGACGGTTGCTGCGCCGAATGCGGCTTACGGATGCGAGCGATCTTGGCATCGTGTGCCGCGTGTCGGCGTTGAATAACCGACACGCAGCATCAGTCGACGATGCTCATCGAACCATCGCACCTACCAGTGCATTCAAGTTCTCGACCTCTTGCTGTGAAACGCCAACAAAGGCAGGGGAGCTTTTGTGTCAGATCCGCAAATGCGATTGAGCCGTCCTGGCTGTGCCCTGCGGAAACCCTGGCACGCCGAACACGAGGGTAGGCAATCGAACTCCGGTGGTCGGATCGGGAACGGACTCGCGATCGGTCGAGCCAAAAATGAGGGCGTCGCGTCCCGTCCCGCCGACGAACGCCTCGCTCCCGTCACCTGGCGCCCAGAGATTCACATCATTCCCGGGCCCTCCGAACATGATGTCGCTGTTCGGAGGACCACCCGGAGGTGCTCCGCCGTCGGGCCCGCCGAGAATGATGTCGCGGCTCTCTCGGTCTTGCGGTCGGAAACTGCTGGTATTCGCAGGCCGACGACCTTTTGCGGTCGGGCCTCGTGTGGAAATGTCGGTACGCTGCTGACCGGTCGGCAACAGTGACCCGCCAGGCACTTCATTACACGAGCTGCGTTGCGGGCACGTCCTGGCTCGCGCGATAGCCTTTCCTTTTGACGAGCTAGCTCGAACTCACTACTGCTGTCGATGCAACGATTCGACTGCTGGAGCGCCGATCCAGAGTGAATTACGCCATCGAACTCGGCCGAGCCTCGCCCGGGCATTCGGTGTAAGCGTCAGTCGTGCGCTGTAGTGGCGTTCCGGGGTTTGACTCGCTCCGCAGGATCTAGACGAGTCGTAAGGGGCCGCGATTGGTAGTCATGTCGGTGGGTACGCAGGGCGCGTTCCCGCGGATCAACGCCGAGAATGAAAGGTGGCTCATCATTTACGACTCCTCACGCGTCTTCGGATTGTATGCCTGGTGCGAAGTGCCGTTTGGCAAAGGCGCGGCCGGAGCCGGTCTTGAGATACCGCTCGAAGCGGCGCGCCGTTCGCTCGTCGGCGAACTCGAGTTGAACGACGAGGCGCCACGGCCGGTGCGCTTTGGTGTAGCCGCACGGTCCACCGTTATGCCATTCAAGGCGGCCATCCATGCGTGCCGTGATCCCAACATAGTGGCGAGCTGGGTCCGACTCGCTCCGCAGGACGTACACGAATCTCAGCGAATCTGTGGTCATGCGCTTGGAGAACGCACGAACAGATCCCAGCGGTACTGAGTTGGATTCTGCGAGATTCTGTCCGTCAACGTGCGGCGTACGCATTCCTAGCCAACTCGAAGCGGGAACAATTTGCAGAAATAGAGGTCCGCCTCCGCCGCTCCGCGGCTACGGCGAGACAGACTTCGCATGCGGGAGACTCGCGTGCTCGGCCGGCGAAGCCGGCCTAGACGAAGCTCGGCGAAGCCGAGCGAAGTCTGGCTGGGAGGCAGGGATTCGAACCCCGATAACCGCGTCCAGAGCGCGGTGTCCTACCGTTGAACGACCTCCCAGTGAGGAACCAAAACGGCGTGCGGAGCCTCTGATTATACCGGCCGCCCACCACGAGCAGCAAGGCGACGCTCTTAGGACTACTGCTGCTGTTGCTGCGCCTGATGGTCAGCCCGGTCTGCCGCGTCGGGCGAGGAGGCCGGCCACGCCGTCCAGAACTCCATCGCCGCATCCGATGGCGGGCGATCGGTCGTGTCGATCGTCACCGCCACCGACAACTCCCCGGCCGCGCCGCCCTTGAAGGTGCCGCGTGTCGGTGGGACGTCGGCGTAATCCCGACCGACGGCGACGCGAACATGACGGATGCCCGCTTCGATGTTGTGCGTGGGATCCAGGCCCAGCCACCCGATGTCCGGCAGCAGCACTTCCACCCACGCGTGCGTGGCGCTCGCGCGCCTCATCCCATCGTCCTCCCTGGACGGCGCGATGTAGCCGCTCACATAACGGCAGGGAAGTCCTCGACGCCGCAGGACCGCAAGCATCACATGCGCAAAGTCCTGGCACACGCCTCGTCGCGATGTGAGCACGTCGTCAATCGTGGAATCGACTCGCGTGCTCTTGGGAAGGTATTCGAAGGCGTCGTGAACAGCGGCCATGGTCTGACGCGCGGTTGTCAGCGGATCGTGTTGCCGGTCGCCGCAACACACCGACCGCTCGAATTCAAGCAACGCCGGCGACCAGTCGGCAAATTGGCTGGGTTGCACGAAATCCCAATGCTGATCGCGGGCGTTCCACTCCTCGACCATGCGCCAGCTGTCGATCGACAGGGAGGGCGGCGATTGTGGAGCCTCGACCTCGACTTGGGCGCTCGCCGTTACGAGCAACTCGGTGTGTGCCCGCGAAAGGTTGAAGTGGTGGACCCAGTTGCCGGCGAAATCACGAAACGCAAAGACGCGCGCGGCCGGTTTCACATCCAGGTCGAACTGCAGACAGCGTTGCAGTCCTTCGCCGGCTGGTCGCATGCGACACTCGATGACGCTTTCGTAAACCGCAGCCGCGTAGCTGAAACGGGTCTGATGGCGAATCGTGTAATGGGTAGACACCGGTGTGTACGGATCAGACAGTCAGCCCGCTGTCGATGGGATAAGCGACGTACTGCTGATGGACGGCGCGATTGATGTCAGCCGCCTGATGAATGATGCCCTGGAGGTAGGTGGGCAAATCGCTAATGACTTCCTCGATGTGCGCGTAGTCGAGCGATGCCAGCAGGCGCCCAGCCACGCGTTCGGCTTGCGCGCGCGTTCCAGTCACGGAAGGGCCGAGGCACCGGAGGGACGCGTGAATGCGCCCGGCGGCGAATCGGATCGATCGCGGAAAGTTGGGATCGAGCACGAGGAATTCGGCGATCCTCGAAGGCCGAACGTCAGCGGTGTAATGCCGGCAGTAAGCCTCGAAGGCACTGCACGACTTCAACAACCCAACCCACTCAATGTACTCGCTGACACCGGCCAATTGATCGGCCTGCCACGTGCATTCGCGAAACTGAACGTCGAGCAGCGCCGCCGTCGCGCTCGCCCGTTCGAGATACCGGCCCAGTTCCATGAAGTGCCAGCCCTCACTATGCGTCATCGTGGCGTCGGTGACGCCTTGAAAGAGATGGATCGCACCGATCGTCGACGTGAGAAATTCGTGCGTCCCGGCCGTCCAGGCTGAATCGACGTTTTGCTTCCGCTGAACGGCCAGATAGAGCTGATTGATCTCCTCCCACATCTCGGAGCTGATCTCTTCACGCACCTGCCGTGCGTTTTCACGCGCTGCCGAAACGCACGCGCTGATCGACTCGCGATTGGCCAGGTCGACGGTTGCCGGCTCGAGCGGATCGACCGCCGCCGGTGCCGCCCACGCTGGCGGGTCGGGCAGGCTCACCAGCAGCCTTCCCCAATGCCGCGCCGCGTCGGCAGGCGCCCGATCGAGCGTGACGTTGAGATTGACGTTGACGACCCGCGCGATGTGCTCGGCGCGTTCGAGATATCGCGCCATCCAGTACAGGCTGTCCGCCACTCTCGAGAGCATCTCAGACCTCAGCCGCGACCGGCGATCGATCGGCGCGATGGAAATTGTTCGTTCAACACCCACGTGTCCTTGCTGCCGCCACCCTGCGACGAGTTTACGACCAGCGAGCCTTTCCGCAACGCGACCCTGGTCAAACCGCCTGGAACGATCACGACCTTGTCACCGGAAAGGATATAGGGGCGCAGATCGACGTGGCGGGGCTCGATGACGCCATCAATGAAGCACGGCGCCGCGGACAGCGCCAGCGTGGGCTGCGCGATGTAGTTGCGAGGATCGTCGGTGATCCGCCGGCGGAACTCCTCCCGCTCAGCCGCGGTGCTGTGCGGCCCGATCAGCATCCCGTAACCGCCCGATTCGCCGACGGCCTTGACCACGAGCTGGTCGAGACGCTCGAGGACGTAGCTGCGATCGGTCTCGTTCGACAGTCCCCACGTCTGAACGTTCGCGAGAATCGGCTCTTCACTCAGGTAGTACTTGATGATGGCTGGGACGTAGGCATAGACCGCCTTGTCGTCGGCCACTCCGGTTCCGATCGCATTGGTCAAGGCAACCGTGCCGGCTCGATACGCGTTGAACAGACCAGGCACGCCCAACGTCGAGTCTTCGCGAAACGCCAGCGGATCGATGAAGTCATCGTCCACCCGCCGGTAGATCACGTCCACTCGCTGCGGTCCGGCCGTCGTCCGCATATAGACGACGTTGTCGTGGACGAAAAGATCGCGGCCCTCAACCAGCGCAATGCCCATCTGGCGCGCGAGGAACGTATGTTCGAAGTACGCCGAGTTGAACATCCCCGGTGTCAAGAGGACGATGGTCGGATCCGGACGATGCGGGGGAGCGAGAGCGCGCAGCGTGGCGAGCAGCATCTGGCCGTAGTGATCCACCGGGCGGACGTCGTAGCTTCGAAACAGCAGCGGAAAGATGCGCTTGATGACCTGCCGATTGGTGAGCATGTAGCTGACACCGCTCGGCACGCGCAGGTTGTCCTCGAGCACTGCAAACGTGCCATCCGGCAGTCGCACGAGGTCTGTGCCCGCCACCGAGACGTAGACGTCGTTCGGCACGCGCACGCCGCGCATCTCGCGGCGGAAGTGTTTGCAGCTGTAAATCAGCGAGCGAGGAACGACTTGATCCGCAAGGATTCGCGCGTCGAAATAGATGTCTTTCAGGAACAGATTGAGGGCGGTGATGCGTTGCATCAGCCCGCGCTCGAGCACCTGCCACTCCGGGGCGGTGATGATGCGCGGAATCAGGTCGTACGGGAAGATACGCTCGGTACCTTCGTTCTGGCCATAGACCGTGAATGTGATTCCCTGATTGAGGAACGCCAGATCCGCCGCTGCCTGCCGCTGCCGCATCTCCTGCGTGTCGATGACCTGAAGGCGGTCGAACAGCGCGTCGTACTGTGGTCGAGACCCACCGTCGCTGTCGAACATCTCGTCGTACGACGTGGACAGCGTGTAGCTCTGAAACTGAGCGAACCGCTGTGCGTCTAACAGGCTCGCCCGTGTGAAATCCGGTGCCGTGGACATGGACTCAACCTTTAGGCGCGCTGGTCTTTTCTTCGGCGATGCGGCCCTCGAGCCGCTTCCGTGCCGCAGCGGCATACGCGCGGCAGCTTCCGCTATCGACAAACGGGTCTGGCGACGGCGACGTCTGTCGGCGTGCCAGCTTCCCTTTCATGTCCGATGCTGCCGGATGCGTCGAAAAGAGAATGTCGCAGGGCAGCTGCTCGACCTTGGCGATGCTCTCCCGAAACCGGTCGGCGGCCGTCGGCGGCGTGCCAGCCGTGAAGCGGTAGTTTGGCGCCGAGACGGCGCTGATGCTGTCGGCATACACGATGTTGAGGCAGCGCGTGCCCTCGCATGACTGCCAGCTCCAGGTCGTGGCGCCCGGCGTATGACCGGGAGTGAAATGAGCCGTCACCGACGCTTTGCCGACGCGCAACGTTTCTCCCTCGGCGATGACGCGAACACCCTTCACGGCGGGGAACAACTGCGACTTGCCAAACGCAAACTGCGGGTCGTCGTCTGTCGGCCCGCCGCGTTCGAGCGCGCGTGCGCCTGCCGGGCTCGCCGCCACCATGGCCTTGCTCACACGCTGCAACGCTGCGATCCCACCGGCGTGGTCGTAGTGCGCATGAGAGTTGCCGATGAAGCGGACGTTCTCGGTGCGAAATCCGAGAGCGCGAATGTTCTGATCGATGAGTGGCGCCGACTGTGGCAGTCCACCGTCGAGGAGGATCAGCCCCGCCTCATCACTGATGAGCAACGCCGACAGTCCATCGGTCCCGACGTAGTAGGTGTTGCCGAAGACCTTGAATGGTGCGAGCGGACGATTCCATTCGGCGCAGTCGGCGCACTCGTTGGGCGCGTCCGGCTGAACCTGTGCGGGGACAAGGTTTAACCCTGTCCCCGCCGAAATGGCGAAAACCGCTGGGAACAGCAGGCTGAGCAGGGCGAAAGTTTTCACGAGATGAGAGGCTATACTACGCCGATCCAAGGGCCCGCGCGCCTGCGTGTGGCCCGATTCTGGAGGAAGCGTATGACTCGTTTCATCCCCGCGACTGTGGTCCTCGGAGCGATTGTGTTCGCCGCCCCCATCACGTTGTCGAGCGCGCCGCCGACCGCCGCGGCCCGGGCGATGAGCGACGCGGCCGCGTCATTCCTCAAGGACTTGTCTGCCGAGCAGCGGTCGAAGGCTACCTTCAAGTTCGAAGACGACACACGATTCGAGTTCCGCTTCACTCCGCGCACGGGCTTGCGCACGGGCATGCCGCTGAAGGAGATGAGCGAGGCGCAGCGGGCGAAAGCGCACGCGCTGCTCAAGACCGGCCTGAGCGTGCGTGGCTACACGACGGCCACCACCATCATCGAGCTCGAGACCGTACTGCGGGCGATCGAGCCGGCTCGAACGGGTGCCAACGCCATCGTGCGCGATCCGGAGTTGTACTACGTTTCCATCTACGGCGACCCGGCGGGGAAATCGCCTTGGGGCTGGAAGTTCGAAGGGCATCACATCTCGGTCAACTTCACGGTCGTCGACGACAAGCCGGTCGTATTCTCACCTTCGTTTTTTGGATCAAACCCCGCCGTCGTGAAGGAAGGACCGAAGCAAGGCACGCGGGCGCTGCGTGAAGAAGAGGAGGCCGGTCGTGCACTCATGGCGGCCTTCAGCGAGGCCGAACGCGCGAAGGCCATCTTCGACGTCGCCGCGCCACGCGAGATGATCACGGGCGAAAATCGCGAAGCCAAGCCGCTCGATCCGGGTCCGATCGCGTACAGTGCGATGTCGCCGGCACAACGGCGCCTGCTCGAAAAGCTGATGGACGTCTACCTTGGTCGCGTCTCACCCGAGCTGGCCAAGGCGCGAGTGGATGCCGTGCAGAAGGCCGGGATGGACAAGATCACGTTCGGCTGGGCGGGCGTGATGGACGTCGGCGGACCGCACTACTACAAGGTGCAGGGACCGACGTTTCTCATCGAGTACGACAACACGCAGAACGACGCCAACCACATTCACTCGGTGTGGCGCGACTTCAACGGCGATTTCGGACGGGATCTGCTGCGCGAGCACTACAAGACGGTGGAGCACCCGTAGGCGGCGGCGCTCCGCGCCGGCGAGGGCCGGCCTTCGGCCGGAAGGCCGCGCTCACTCCGTTCGCGCGGAAGGCCGCACTCACTCCGTTCGTGCGGAAGGCCGTGCTCACTTCGTTCGCACGGAGGCGGCCTCACTTCGTTCGGCCGAAGGCCATCCGCGAAGCGGCCCTCCGCCCGACGGGCGGCCATCCGAGTCACGATCCCCGAGGCCTTCCGCGAAGCGGCCTTCCGTGCGAAGCGCGGCCGACTATTCCCGCGTCACTCGCAGGGTGGCGCGATAGTCGTTGGGCTGAATTGGTCCAGAACTGAAAGGATACGGCGCGAGCTGCACGAGCGTGATGGTGAGGTCATCGTGTCGCACGGGTGCCATCGTTCCCGTATGCAACTCGTGCTCGCGAGATCCGCTCGTGGACGTCACAGTCACGCTCACAATCGCGTCCCCGCCTTGGATACACACCACATCCGCAGGGCAGCGCGAATCGCCGGTCACGCGATTGAAGCGAACGGACGCAGGCGCGTCTTCGATAAAGGCCGAGTTGCCCGGAGCGAGCACGAACTCAGTGTTCAGGGGAACCGTCGGACCTGTCGGCGAATCCGAACACGCCGTCCCTAAAAGCAGACAGATCAACGAAGCAAGCGGCCGCATACCAGCCCTTTGATCATAACGCGTGCCGCGCCCTCGGAGCGGGGGCCTCGCTCGCTGCGCTCGCTCGGAAAGGCGGTCCTTCGGAGCGGACGGCCTCGGCGCTTCGCGCCTCGGAAGGCGCCGCTCCGCGGCGAGAGGCGTGGTCGCGCGAGCGTAAGCGAGAGCGCCTTCGGCCGAGCGAAGCGAGGCCGCCATTCCGTCGAGCGTAGCGAGACGGCCTTCGGCGCCGAAGGCGCCGCCTTATTGTGGCGGCTCCGCGCCTTCGCCCAACACGAAATCCGCCGCGCGGGAGCCAATCATCACGCATGCCGCGTTTGTCGTTGCATTCACGACATCCGGCATGACCGAGGCATCTGCGATTCGCAGTCCCTCCACGCCCCGTACCCGGAGCCGTGCGTCGACCACCGATCGCGTGTCGGTTCCCATGCGGCAGGTGCCCGCGGGGTGATAAATCGTATCGGCGGCGCGTCGCATGAACTCGACGAGCGCGGGCGCGCTCGTTGTCGATGGACCCGGCTCGATCTCGTCAGCGCGAAGCGAGTCGTAGGCCGCGGAACTGGCCAAGCGCCCGCGCCAGCCGGATGCCTTCGAGCAGCGCCCTCACGTCGGCCTGCTCCTGCAGGTAGTTGCCGCGAATCAGCGGCGCTGCGAGCGGATCGGTCGACCGCAGGCGAACCTGGCCGCGACTCGCGACGCGCACCAGCGAAACCGTGATCGTCACGAAGCGGTCCGGCTGATCGACGCCACGGCCGACGTAAAACTGGAGATCCGGAGTTGACTCTTCGGCACCCGCCCCCGGTTGCGATCGGACGAACATGCCGGCCGTGACCGTCGATGCCGGCAGCGTCGTTCGTCCGTTCCATCGGATCGACAACTTCAAATGGTCCTGAAGATTCGAGCCAACCCCCGACACGTCGCTGACGATTGGAATCCCAAGTGCGCGGAGATGATCCGCCGGTCCAATGCCGGAGTGCATCAGCAGCTTGGGCGAATCGATGACACCGCCGCACAAGATCACTTCGCGAGTCGCGGTGGCGCGCTCGACCTTGCCATCACGCGCGAACTCGATGCCGACCGCGCGCCCGTTCTCGATCACGAGCTTCGTCGCCTGAGCCTGCGTGATCACTTGAAGGTTGGATCGCTTCAGAATCGGGAGCAGAAACGCTTCGGCCGCACTGTGGCGCCGGCCATCCTTGATGTTTTTCTGGTAGTACCCGGCACCACCTTCGGGCTGCGGGCGGCTGAAGTCCCAGTGGGGATCGGCCTGATAACCCAGATCGCGTGCTGCCGCCAAAAACGCTTCGTGCGCAGCGTGCGGGTCGAGACAGTCCGAGACCCTCAGCGGGCCACCCGCTCCTGTGTACTGCGACGCGCCGCGCGAATTGTCCTCGAGCCGTCGAAACACCGGCAGCACATCGTCGTATCCCCAGCTGGCGTTGCCCGCTCGACGCCAGTTGTCGAAGTCCAGTCGGTGCCCGCGAGTGAAGGTCATCGCGTTGATGGCGCTCGAGCCGCCCAGCACTTTGCCACGAGGAAACGTCAGGCGGCGGTTGCCAAGTCCGGGCTCCGGTTCGGTGGCGTAGCCCCAGTCGAATCCTGATCCGATCAACGACGGCCACCGACCGGGCGTCATGATAGAGGTGTCGGAGCTGTTGGCAGATCCCGCCTCGAGCACCAACACGCGGGTCTTCGGGTCGGCGCTCAATCGATTAGCGACGACGCATCCGGCGGAGCCGGCGCCGACGACGATGAAGTCGTACACAGGTGGAGTTTGCCTCCGCATGCGAGCGCTCGACCTGGTGGTGCTGACGGCGACGGCCGCGCCGAGGCCGCTGATGAACTCACGACGTTTCATGCCAGAAACTCGATCAAACGATTGAGCCGACCGACAACACGCTCGCGCCCGAGCACGACCAGCATCTCGAACAGACCTGGGCTCACCATCCGGCCCGTCATCGCGATGCGCGTTGCGTGAATCATCGCCCCGGCCTTGACACCCCGTTGTTCCGCCAGGTGTCGCAAGTGATGCTCGAGCGGCGTCTCGTCGAATGGCGCACGGCTGAACTCATCTCGAAGCGCTCCCAGATGGCTTCGCATGTCTGGTCCTTTGAGATGTTTGTCCACCGCATCCGCATCATAAGACTCCGGATCCGCCAAAAAGGGCCGAGCGCCCTCCACGTAGTCCTGAAGCCTTTTTGCACGCGGCTTCAAGAGCGCTAAAACCCGGCGCATCCATGGGAATTCGTCACCGGTCAGCGACTGGCGCCATAGGCCAGCCGCTTCGAGTCCGGGCACGAGTCGGGTCAGCAGTTCTTCGTCCGAAAGCTTGAGCAGGTGCTGGTGGTTGAACCAGTCCAGCTTTTCGGTGTTGAAGACGGCGTTGCCGCCGCTGATGCCCTCGAGCGTGAACCGATCGGTGAGCTCACCAATCGTCAACAACTCTTCATCCGTTCCCGGCGACCACCCGAGCAGCGACAGGAAGTTGACCATTCCCTCCGGGATGTAGCCCTGCCGCTCGTACTCTGTCACGGATGTCGCGCCGTGCCGCTTGCTCAGCCGCTTCTTGTCAGGGCCCATGATCAACGGCACGTGCGCAAACGCGGGAAGGGTCGCGCCAAACGCCTGATACAACAGCACCTGCTTGGGCGTGTTCGAAATGTGGTCGTCGCCGCGGACGACATGCGTGATCGCCATATCGATGTCATCAACCACGACGGACAAGTGATAGGTCGGATGGCCGTCGGATCGGAGGATCACGAAGTTTTCGATGTGCTCGTTGTCGAACTCAATCGGTCCGTGGACCTGATCGACGAACGTCGTCTTGCCCGCGGGCACTTTGTAGCGGATCGCGCCGTCATCTTCGAAGGCGTGTCCCTGCGTCAGAAGTTGATGGGCCGCGGTTCGATACTTGTCGAGTCGCTGAGACTGAAAATACGGTGCGTGCGGGCCATCGACCTCGGGCCCTTCGTCCCAGTCGAGGCCAAGCCAACGCAGACCGTCGAGGATGCCCGACACCATTTCATCCGACGATCGTTCGACATCGGTGTCCTCGATGCGCAGGACGAAGACGCCGCCATGACGCCGCGCGTACAGCCAGTTGAAGAGTGCGGTTCGAGCGCCGCCGACATGCAGGTAGCCGGTGGGTGAGGGGGCAAATCGTAGACGAGGAGTCGGCACGCGGCTCAGACCGTAGGCTACAGTTTATCCTTCAGGTGCAGAATTCGCCTCCTCAACTCGTCCCGTACCTCGCGAAAACGCTGCGGCGCGACGTCGCCTCCGGCGGCTGGATCCGGCAGCGCCCAGTGGAGTCTGCGTGCGCGTCCGACGAAGACGGGACACACCTCCTCGGCGCACAACGTAATCACCAGGTCGATCCCGGCGGGCTCGATTGCCTCAACGCCCTTCGAGCGCTGGTGCGAGATGTCGATGCCGATTTCTTTCAGCGCGTTGACGGCCTGCGGGTTGAGCCGCGAAGGCGCCGACCCGGCGCTCAGAACCTCGACTTCTTGGCCGAGCAGCGCGCGAGCGAGGCCCTCCGCCATCTGACTACGAGCGGAGTTGGCGACGCACAAGAAGAGAATGCGCATGGCTACCTGCGCAACCGATCCGACGGTGCCCACCTGGCAGCTAAATGACTATTGGCCCGTCACTGTCGGACTTCCGCCTGAAGGCGGAAGCCACGAATATGGTTCGGTCGTGGCTTCCGGCTTAGCCGGAAATCGGGGGAACTCGAGAATTGTATGTCAGCCGGTGACGCGACGTCGACGGGGCGCCGAATAACGTCGAAGCACAGCAATTCGGACCATCAGTCCCGCGCGAATGCGGTCGCGTCGTTGAGCTGGCGTGTGGCCCGAACCAGACTGCGGCCGGCGAGGTCGTCAACGATGCGTCGGAGAAAGGGTGAGGTGACAACCCTACTGCCCGGGCCACCGCCCGGGCGTATAAGGCACGCCGGCCGCTTCGAGCTGGCTCTCGAACTTCTTCAGTTCTGCTTCCAGTGTCCTGAGCTTGGCCGTCTCCGCGCCGAGTTCGTCAGATGCGATCGTGTAATTCGACTGCTGCGTGCCGGTGGGTGCGCCGGTCAAGCCTCGCCCCCCAGCGACGGCGGAGTTGACGCGCGATTGAATCGAAGAAGGCGATCCTGACTCGAGCCCTCTCAGGGTCTCGTCGCCGCGGAGCGCCCGTTGGATTTCCGTCACCCGTCGATCGAATCGCACGGATTCGTCCAGAAGCTTCAAGTCGGCGGTCGAGTCCGCGATCGCGCGCCGGATGGCAGTCGTGCGCGTCTTCATGTTGTTCGCCTGTTCGAGCGCACCCGTGAAGGCCCGCTGGAGCTTCGCGACTTTGTCCTGGTACTCGATCGCGGCGGTGCGCGCAGCCGGTGTCAAAGTCACTCCTGGATCGGCCGAGACCGTAATGGCCTGCGCTTCGCCGAGTGCGGTTGTGACCCCGCCGGATCGACGCGACAGCGATGCGCGATAGGTCCCTGGCGGCACGAACGGGCCGCCCGCGGCCCCGCCTTGACCGCCGCCCCCGCCGCCAGGCCACCGCGCCACCGGCGCCCGGGAGCGTTGCCGGCACGCCACGGAGATTCCAGGCAAAGCGGTGAATGCCTCGGGTGCCGGGGACGACGAGTCTCCGCACGACCTTGCCGGACGCGTCGCTAATCGTCAGAAACGTCTGCGGCGCTTCTTCGTCTTCTTCAGCCGTGATGTCGGTTTGAGATGGATATGCCGGCGTCGCCTTCTTCTGCTCCGCGCCACGCGCGGCATCCTGCCGGCGCTGACGCAGGGTGCGCGGCGATTCCCGAACCCAGTAAGTAATCACGGCACCCTCCGCTGGGTTCTCGGCCATCCAGTGTTGCTCGCCCTGGGACCCACGCGCCTTGCCGGTCTCAGGCACTTCAATCACCGCCGGCTTGGCGGGAAAGACCTGCCCGTCCTTTTGAAACAGGTCCGCGGTCAGTTGTCGCAGCGGCGAGTAGTCGTCGAGGACGTAGAAACCGCGGCCGAACGTCGCCAGCACCAGATCGTTCTCGCGTTCTTGAATCGCAAGGTCGCGCACGGGGATGGTCGGAAGGTTCGTGCGCAAGCGAATCCACTTGTTCCCGCCGTCCACCGTGAAGAACAGGCCGAACTCGGTGCCGACGAACAGGAGGTTCGGGTTGACGTGGTCCTCCGCGAAGGCGAGCGCCGGTCCGTTGGCCGGCAGATCGCCGGCGATTGAGGTCCAGCTCCCGCCTCGATTGGTGCTCTTGTAAATGTACGGCTTGAAGTCGCCGTTCTTGGTGTTCTCGTACAACGCATACACCACGTTCTCGTCGATCTTCGACGCCTGCAAGCGTTGCACATACACGCCGTACGAGCCGTAGTCGGGTAGCCCTGGCGGGTTCTCGCTCTTCCGCCAGTTGGCGCCGCCATCGAGCGAAAACTGAATCACGCCATCGTCCGTTCCGGTGTACAGCACACCTTCGCGCTTGCGTGACTCGCTGAGCGCTGAGATGTTGCCCCAGGTGGCCGTCGACTGATGCTGGGCGACGGCTTCGGGCGGCCACACGCGACCCATGACCGGCAAAAGGTTGCGGTCGGTCTGGCGAGTAAGGTCCGGGCTGACGGCGCGCCAGCTGTTGCCGCGATCGTCGCTGCGAAAGAGTCGACTGGCGCCGAAATACAGTCGCGAGGGACTGTGCGGGCTGATCACAAAGGGCGATTCCCAGTTGAAGCGGAGCGCCGCTTCGTCCTTGCCCTCGATTGGCCGGATGTTCACGCGCTCGCTCGTCCGTCGATCGAGTCGGACGATGCCGCCGTACTGCGACTCGGCGTAGACGATGCTCGGATCGGTCGGGTCGACCCGGGCCACGAAGCCGTCGCCGCCGGTGACGATGAACCAGTCGTTGTTGGTCGCGCCGTCCGGAGTGCGTGATCGCGACGGGCCGCCCAACGTGGCGTTGTCCTGTGTCCCGCCGTAGACGTTATAGATTGGCGCCGCGTTGTCGACCTCGACATTGTAGAACTGGGTCACCGAGAGATTGGTGAAGTGACGCCAGAGGCGGCCGCGATCCCAGCTTTCGTACAGCCCTCCGTCACACCCCTCGAGCAAATGATTCGTGTCGTCGGGATCGATCCAGAGGTAGTGGTTGTCGACGTGCTTGTTGCGCTCGCCGAGTTGGGAGAACGTGCGCCCGCCATCTTCAGAGATTTGCGTCTGCACGCTCGGCACATACACCCGGTCGGGATCCTTCGGGTCGGCGTGAATGTTCTTGTAATACATCGGCTGCGCTTGCACGTTACCGCGCCGCTCCCAGCTGTCGCCGGAGTCGAGCGACGCATAGAGCGCCACCGGCTGTCCAGAGGACTCCACCTTCGCGTAGACGAGACCTTTTTGGGCGGCTGAAAACGTGATCACGATGCGGCCGACGTCCTCGCTCGGAAGGCCGGCACGGATTCGCCGCCAGGTCTTGCCGCCGTCCATCGACTTGTGCAGACCGCTTTCGGGTCCTCCGTGAATCAACGTCCAGGTATGCCGTCGTCTCTGATGCGCGACGGCGAGCATCACGTCCGGATTCGCGGGATCGATCGCGACGTCGCTGATGCCGGTGTTCTCGCTGATCTCGAGCACTTCGGCTCCAGTTGGCGCCGCCATCTGTGGTTTTGTACAGGCCGCGTTCGCCGCCCGCCCTCCACAACGGACCGTAGGCGGCCGCGAACACCACGTTCGAATCACGTGGATCGATGACGATGCGTCCGAGGTGCTCGGACGTTTTGAGTCCCAGATTCCGCCACGTCCGACCAGCATCGTCGCTTCGATAGATGCCGTCGCCGTAGCCGACGCTCCGCTGATTGTTGGCCTCGCCGGTGCCAACCCAGATCGTGGCCGGGTGCTTCTGATCGACGACAACGGTGCCGATGGAGTAGCTGCCTTCGTTCTGAAAGACTGGCGTGAAAGTGATGCCGGCGTTCGTGGTTTTCCACACGCCTCCGGACGCCACGCCGATGTACCAGGTCTGCTTGCTCTCGGGATGGATGGCGATTTGGCTGATCCGGCCGGACATCAGAGCGGGGCCAATCGCACGCAGTCGAAAATCGGCGAAGGTCGCGGGTGCCCAAGGATCCTGCTCCCGCGCGTCTCCGGTGGATGCAGGCTCCTGGGCGTTGACAGCGAAGGCGGCGCACGCGACCGCCAGGGCAAGCATCGTTCGTTTCATGAGCGTCCTCGACGTTTCGGTCGAGTAGACGCTAACACAAGCCCGCTTGCGATCCCGGCGGCCCTCCATTCGTTCATCAGCGCTTGGGCGAGACGCCCGCAACTCGCAGGAAATCAATCATGGCAAATGAGCCCGGTGATTCACCCAGCGTGGGGGTGAACAGTGGTTCCTGATTCAGGAACGAGTTCGGGTCCGCCTGCAGCAATCCGATGAAGACTTCAGCGACGATGCGGCCGCCGACCGGTCCCAGGTGAGCGCCATTACCGAGGATGTCGGCTTCTCTCAGCACGTAGAACCAGAGCGGCGTCGAAGTGACAAACGGTGGATAGATCGTTTGCAGATCAGCAAGTTGAGCTGCCGTCAACACCGGAGCGCCCATGGCCTCGGCAATCATCTGTCCGGAAGGCAGCTTCCAGGTGAGGTGGCGGAGAAGGTTGCGCGCAGCCAGCGATGTGGGAGGTGCTCCTGACGCGATGGCCCCGAGTGGTAAGTCGAAAAGCGGCGTCGAGAGCTTGGTGTCGAGACGCTTGTTGGGCCGCACGTCGCTTTCGAAGCCAGGGAATCGGAAGAACGTTTGCCAACCGATGAACCGCCGCGGACTTCGGAAGCCACCCCGTAGATCGCTGGGTTCACCAGTGCCATTTTGACTTTCGAAGAGCATCGCAAAGAATGCGCCACCGGCGCTGCCCGTAAAGTTCGCCCGATAGGACGGCCTCACCATGCTGTGCCCAAAGCGGTAGGCCATCTGGAACTCGACCGGAATGAAGGCGTGGCCGTTCTCCGGCTGGTAGAAGCGGCACCCGTTCGCGAGCACGTCGTTCACCATTCCTGCGCCGGTGAAAGCGGGCACGAACTCGTGAAGAATCATCCACTGGTAATGCCAGGTCGTAAGCCGCCGCGCCGCCCGGAAGACGTCCTCGCTTTCCCACGCAGGATGCTCATCGCGAATGAGATCGACGACGCGATTGTGGAAGAGGAGAAAGGCCGCTTGAAGACCACTGATGACAAGGTTCTCGTCGTTCCTCGGATCGGCGATCACGGCCGTGCCGTTGACATCCCGCGGCAGATCTTCGAACGGCCCGTTTGATTCAACCTTCAGCTTCGCGCGATCCGAGGCCTCGTAAAGCAGCGGCGAACCGACCGGACCATCACCGTAGACGGAGTCCAGGTCGAAGTACGGACGTCTCGAGTTGCGCGACGTCCGCGGGTTGGCGGGCTGGCCAAGTCGAGACGTCGTGTCGAACGTCATGTCGTGGTCGAGGAACTGACCCATGAACGTGACGCCGGCCGTATGAGCGTCGTTGTTGGGATTTTGGAGGTTGAGCAACGGGTTTACGATCAGCTCGAAGGCGCCGGCGTCCAGGTCGTCGTTGGCGTCCATGAGGCCACCGGGCCTCCCGAGCTCGATCAGCGCCTCCGTGACCCTGGGGTTTTGTGGCGCGAACGGTGGCAGATTGTTGAACATTCGCCCGAAGTGGTCCGAGGTTGTGGCAGCTGCGGCGGGCTGCTGTCCTGAAGCGATTGCGGTGCCGATCGTCACGTACAGACCAACGCAGAGAACCGAAACCCGGACTGCGACTGCCCATTCAGACGACGGCAAACGTGTCGTTGACCACATGTCGAACCTCCAGTGCGTATCGAGGCGCTAACTGGTAGATCGACTTCGGACGGCCAATTACGACACTTCACGAAAAAAAATTTCAAGCGCTGTGCAGATCGTGTAGGAAGCGTAGAACTGCCCAGACCGTAACCTATTGAGTTGAAGCCGGTTGCGCTCGAAGCTGTCGGAGGACGAAGGGGTTCTGTGGAAGCTTGTCGTTCCAGTGGTTCCACAGCGCCAGTCGCTTTTCATCGGATTGATCGAACAGCCCCGTATGCACCTCGTCGAGGTATAAAAGAGCGCCGTGAAAAACGACATTCGCGAGGCGATGCGGTTCCTCTCCACGAATCCTGGATTTGCAGCCGTCATCGTGTTGACGCTGGGCCTGGCGATTGGCGTCAATTCCACGATCTTCAGCGTCCTGAATGGCGTCCTGCTCCGGCCGCTGGCCTATGGCGAGCCTGAGCAGCTGGTCGGCATCTGGGAAACCAACGCATCGCAGGGAATCGACCGTTCACAGGTTGCGGCTGCGACCCATCTGGATTGGCGCGTCCGGACCCGCACCTTCACAAGCATTGGAATCTTTCGATACCGCGGCTACACGCTGACCGGCGCTGGCGAGGCCGAACGACTGATCACCGTCGACGTGTCGCCCGTGCTGTTTCGAGCGCTGAGCGTGCCCCCACTTCTGGGCCGGACGTTCACGGACGCCGAGGAAAATCCCGGGACCGACTCGCGTCAGGTCGTGTTGAGCCACGGCGCGTGGGTCCGCCGCTTCGGAGGAGATCCGAACGTTCTCGGCAGAGTCATGACACTCGACGACGCCTCGCACACGATCGTGGGCGTCATGCCTCGCGACTTTCAGTTTCCGGCGAGCGATCCCGACGTTGAGTTGTGGTCACCCCTCACACTCAACCTGGGGGCGCTGGCTTCACGGCCGCATCGCCTCTATCAGGCAGTGGGCCGATTGGCGCCCGGCGTGACGATCGAGCAGGCGCGACAAGAGATGACGTCGATCAGCGCGGCGATCGCGCGCGAGAATCCTGAATCGAACGCCGGGTGGGGCGTCACGCTCGTTCCCGCGCACGAGCAAGTGGTTGGCCGGATCGGCGAAACACTGTGGGTGCTGTTTGGCGCGGTCGTGCTGGTCCTCGTGATCGCCTGCGCCAACATCGCGAACCTTTTGCTCGCGCGATCCTCGAGCGCCGCCAAGGGGTTCGCCTTGTGCGCCGCATTCGGCGCTGGCCGTTGGGCACTGGTTCGGCGATCGCTGGTCGAGAGCAGCATCCTCACGCTCGCCGGCGGGGTTGTCGGGCTGCTGCTGGCGTGGTGGGGGACGGTGCTGTTACGTCCATTGATTCCGCCAAACGTGCCGCGCGCCTACAGCATCGGTCTCGATCTGCCGGTGCTCGGGTTCACGGCCATCACAACCATCGCATCGGGACTTCTTGTCGGTCTTGTCCCGGCATGGCGTGCCATGCGACCCAACCTCGTCGAGATCCTGCAGGACGCCAGCCGTGGAGCGACCGCCAGTCGCGCCACTCGACGCTTTTCCAACATGATGGTCGCCGCCGAAGTTGCGCTCGCGCTCATGTTGCTCGTCAGTGCGGGTCTGCTGATTCGAAGTTTCGCACGCTTGACATCGGTTGACCCGGGCTACCGCACATCGAACGTGATTGCGGCCCATATCGCGTTGCCGGCGAGCCGCTATCCCGATCCGTCTTCGAAGCGCCAGTTGTTCGACACCCTCGTCGAACGAGTCAAAGACGTCCACGGTGTCGGGCGCGCCGCGGCGGTCTCTGCTCTGCCGATGAGTCCGCTCGGCGTTCAGTTCGACCTGCCGTTCACGATCGAGGGGCTCGAGACCACATCGCCGACCGAACGTCCCCGTGCCCGCTATCGCGCGGTGGTTGGCGATTACTTCCAGACGATGGGGATCCGGCTGACGAGAGGCCGCGCATTCGATCGGTTCGATGGACGAGAAAACGGTCCGAAGGTCGCCATCGTCAATGAGTCGGTCGTCAAGCGGTACTTCAGTGCCGTCGATCCCATCGGGCAGCGCGTGAAGATGCCTATGGCCGGCGATCTGCACATCGTTGGCGTCGTTGCTGACATCAAGCACGATGGGCTTCAGGGCAATGCGCAGGCCGAAGTGTTCGTGCCGTATTTTCAGTTTCCGCTCACCGAGATGCAGATTGTCATCGCCTCGACGGAAGGGGCCGATGCGATCGTGCAGGGTGTCAAGCGCGAGCTGGCGGCGCTCGATCCGGCGCTGCCGATCGTCAAGGTTTCGAAGATCGAAGATCTCGTGTCGGGATCCATCGCCCAGCCACGGTTCAACATGACGCTCCTCGTGTCGCTTGCCCTGTGCGCTGCACTGCTGGCGGCGGTCGGTGTGTACGGCGTTGTGACCTACTCTGTCGCTCGGCGAACCGCTGAAATTGGAGTCCGAATGGCGCTCGGTGCCGATGCCCCGGGGACCTTCCGGTTGGTGGTGGGTGGTGCGTTGAAGATCGTCCTGCTGGGGGTCGCTCTCGGGTTAGCGGGCGCTGCGGTCGCTGGCCGATCGCTTCAGAGTCTTCTCTTCGGTGTTCCGTCGCTCGATCTCGTGACCTACGTCATCAGCGGCCTTGCAATCGTTGGCGTTGGAGCGGTGGCCGCGTTGGTACCGGCGCTGCGTGCCGCGCGCATCGATCCGGTGCAAGCGCTACGGACAGAGTAGTCAGCGACCTACCCTGAGACTTACTGGAGTAGGGGAAAATCCAACACGAAGGCCATGAAGGCCACGAAGGCCACGAAGAAATCCAGGGAAATCCTTCGTGTGCTTCGTGCGCTTCGTGTTGCGTTTCGTCTCAATTCAACTGGACCACGGGTTTAGGCCAGCGCTTGGAGGATCCGGGTCCTCTCCAGGAAGGCTCGCAGCCGCTCCACTTCCGCCTCCAGTTGGAGTGCGAACGCGCGGCTGCGCGGGGCGTGTCCCGCGACATAGCCGAACGCCGCTTTGAGCCCGTCAGCAGTTATCGCGACATTCCCCCATCCCACCACACGATCGCGCCAGAGCATCGGCAGGGCGTAGTAGCCGAGCTTACGCTTTGGAACTGGCGTGTAGGCTTCGAAACGGTAGGCCCAGCCCCACAACATCTCGAAGCGGCGCCTATCCCACACGACCGGATCGAATGGTGCCAGCAAGCGAACGACCTCAGGTACGGAGTCGTGTCGTGGTTCGTCGCCGGAAGGCCAATACCAATCCAGGCCGTCGATTCGAGCGTGCGAAAGTCGCTGCTTCGCCCGCTGCAACGCCGATGGCAGTTCACTCCGCCACTGCGGGACGGCGTAGCGAAGGCGTGCCACAACATAGGACAGGCTCGCGGCGGGTAGTGGCGCGTACTTGCGAACGACGATGTCGACGATGGCGTCGATGTGATGGCGTCGAGCGTTGACGCCGACCGGCCCGGGGACATGCTCGTGCGCGCCATAGATGCGGATACCGCCTTCACGACGAACGACGCGGAGCAATCCCTTGTAGTGCATCGCATCAAGCAAGTGCGTCGTCGCGTTCGAGGAGCCGCCCCAATAGTTGGTGACGGTGCCATGGGCGAACTGCGCGTCCACCTCGCGCGGGTGCACCGCGCCGCGCTCTCGGACAAACGCCAGCACTGATTGTGCGCGCTTGTTTCTTGCGGTTGGCAGCAGCGACGCGCCGGTTCGCGGGTGCATCAGGGCCTGCAGCGTTCGAGTCACAAACCCGTAGTTGATGAAGACGTCTTCTTCAATTGGCAGGTTCGCGTAGAGCCGCTCGAGATCGCCGGCGCGATAGCCGGTGACACGTGGGCGAAGCGTCAGATCCTGGGCCCGGGCTGGCGCACGGATGGGATCGGCTTGTACGAACCCCAGCGCATCGAGGGCGCGGTCGAGTGTGGTCGGGTCGAAAAGACTGCGACGAATCGCAAGTCGCCGCATGTCTTTGAGGGTGGTCATTATCCGGGGACTGTCCCCTTTATATGGTTAACCAGTTGTCGAGGAATCGGCAGATTCGCGGCGGATTGTGCGCACGCGGCGTCGACAGACCTCGCAGATAATGCGTGAAGCTTGTCGAGACTTCATCTTCTGGGACGAGTTGGTTAACAATAAAATGGGGACAGTCCCCTTTAACAGAGGCGAGGTCGGCCGTGGAGCGACGAGAGTTCTTGAAAGCGGTTGGCGCTGCGGCGTTGGTGCCATCTGCGCTACGTCAGGGTCAGCCGACGCCCGCGGCTACCGTGTTGTACGACGGTCGCGCCGTCACCTTGAGTGACGTCCGGCCGGACCCCGGGGGCGTTCCTGACTCGCTGTGGATCCTGAAGAATGATCTCCCCCGGATCAATGAATTCGAACTGAAGCCCGAGGGTGCCTGCCGCGCTGATGTTTGCATTCCGGTCCCGTCGACCATGATCCGAGGCGACCAGTTCGACCTCACGGCGTTCGCGCAGCGAGCAGGGCAGAGCGTGGTTGCGGATCCCGCCGCCCGGGTGTGGAGCTTCGGCGAGATGCCCGTCGTCCGTGGCTCCTTCCTCGAGTCGCGCATCGCGCCCGAGGTCTCGGTGCCCGATCGCACCGGCCGTCTCGTTCGCCTGTCGCAATTCCGCGGCAAGAAAGTGCTCTTAGTCACGTGGGCCTCCTGGTGAGGATGCCGACTTGATCTGCCAGGCTGGCAGACACTGTACGACGAGCTCAAGAACGCCAACTTCGAGATCATCGCGGCGGCGCAGGATACGGGCGGCGAAGCGGCAGCAGGAAAATGGTACGACGCCGCCAAAGCGACCTTCACGACCATCATCGACGCCAACCACGCCGTGAGCTCGGCCTTTCAATTCACGAATGTCCCCACCGGCGTCTGGATCGACGAGCGAGGACGCGTCGTACGACCCGGGGAGCCCGCATGGACGACCAGTCGAACGAGCACCTTCGCGGGCAAGCCGTTAGTGACTGAAGGTGAAGAATACGTGGCAGCCATCCGCGACTGGGTTGCCAGGGGAGACCAAAGCATTTATGCGCTGTCAGACGACGAGTTTGCTCGACGGGTCAAGCCGCGCACACCGGCCGAGATGGAAGCCGACGCGAGCTTTGCGCTGGCCGCTTGGTTCCAGCAGGCAGGCGATGTCGAGCGAGCGAAGAAGTACTTCGCGCGTGCCCAACAACTGAATCCCACCGACTGGAACTACCACCGGCAGGACTGGAGCTTCACGCCCGGTGAAGCCGGACCAAAATGGCTGGAGAAATTCCAGAAGCTCGACGAGCCGTACTATCCGAAGCTCGATTTGAAGCCGAAGGATCCCAAACCCAAGGGGTGAGTGGTGGCGTAAGATCGACCGCCATGCGAAGGTGCCTCGGCGCTGCGGCGATTGTTGTTGCATGTTGTCTGGCGATCCGTGCGCAGGAGCGCGGCGTCACCCTCTGGGTCACGCTCGGCGACTCGGATCAACTGGTCGAAGTCGACGCCTACACGTTCAAAGAAGTTCGGCGCATCACGACCGACCCGCGCCCGCACGGCCTGGCGGCGTCCTCTGATGGATCGAAGGTTTACATCGGGAGCGACCGCACCGGGAACTTCCAGGTGATCGACGCCCGCTCGGGAAAGGTCGAGGCCCAGATCCCATTGGGCAAAGATCCCAACCAGATGACGCTGACCAAAGATGGGCGCTTCGCGTACATGCCGATGCGCGGAGAGAACTCGGTTGCAATCATCCAGCTCGATCCGTTGAAGCTCGTGAAGAAAATCCCGATGAACGAAGGACCGCACGACGCTTACACGTCGGCAGACGGATCGCGCATCTATGTCGGCGCACAGTACAGCAATGCGGTCGCCGTGTTTGATCCAGCGACGCAGTCGCTACTCCATCAAATCCCGACGAGCGATGGCGTGCGCCCGCTCGAGCCCACTCACGACGGCAAGATCATCTACACCGCACTCTCTCACCTGATCGGCTTTGTGGTCGTCGAGGTATAAAAGAGCGCCGTGAAAAACGACATTCGCGAGGCGATGCGGTTCCTCTCCACGAATCCTGGATTTGCCGCCGTCATCGTGTTGACGCTGGGCCTGGCGATTGGTGTCAATTCCACGATCTTCAGTGTCCTCAATGGTGTCTTGCTCCGGCCGCTGGCCTATGGCGAGCCTGAGCAGCTGGTCGGCATCTGGGAAACCAACGCATCGCAGGGAATCGACCGTTCACAGGTTGCGGCTGCGACCCATCTGGATTGGCGCGCACGGACCCGCACCTTCACAGGCATTGGGATCTTTCGATACCGCGGCTACACGCTGACCGGCGCTGGCGAGGCCGAACGACTGATCACCGTCGACGTATCGCCCGTGCTGTTTCGAGCGCTGAGCGTGCCCCCGCTCCTGGGTCGGACGTTCACGGACGCCGAGGAAAATCCCGGGACCGACTCGCGGCAGGTCGTGTTGAGTCACGGCGCGTGGGTCCGCCGCTTCGGAGGAGATCCGAACGTTCTCGGCAGAGTCATGGCACTCGACGATGCCTCGCACACGATCGTGGGTGTCATGCCTCGCGACTTTCAATTTCCGGCGAGCGATCCCGACGTAGAGCTGTGGTCACCGCTCACGCTCAACCTGGGCGCGCTGGCTTCACGGCCGCATCGCCTCTATCAGGCAGTGGGCCGATTGGCGCCCGGCGTGACGATCGAGCAGGCGCGACAAGAGATGGCGTCGATCAGCGCGGCGATCGCGCGCGAGAATCCTGAATCGAACACCGGGTGGGGCGTCACGCTCGTTCCCGCGCACGAGCAAGTGGTTGGCCGGATCGGCGAAACACTGTGGGTGCTGTTTGGCGCGGTCGTGCTGGTCCTCGTGATCGCCTGCGCCAACATCGCGAACCTCTTGCTCGCGCGATCCTCGAGCGCCGCCAAGGGGTTCGCCTTGTGCGCCGCATTCGGCGCTAGCCGTTGGGCACTGGTTCGGCGATCGCTGGTCGAGAGCAGCATCCTCACGCTCGCTGGCGGGGTTGTCGGGCTGCTGCTGGCGTGGTGGGGGACGGTGCTGTTACGTCCATTGATTCCGCCAAACGTACCGCGCGCCTACAGCATCGGTCTCGATCTGCCGGTCCTTGGGTTCACGGCCATCACAACCATCGTTTCGGGGCTGCTCGTCGGTCTTGTCCCGGCATGGCGTGCCATGCGACCCAACCTCGTCGAGATCCTGCAGGACGCCAGCCGTGGAGCGACTGCCAGTCGCGCCACTCGACGCTTTTCCAACATGATGGTCGCAGCCGAGGTTGCGCTCGCGCTCATGTTGCTCGTCAGTGCGGGTCTGCTGATTCGAAGTTTCGCCCACTTGACATCGGTGGACCCGGGCTACCGCACATCGAACGTGATTGCGGCCCATATCGCCTTGCCGGCGAGCCGCTATCCCGATCCGTCTTCGAAGCGCCAGTTATTCGACACCCTCGTCGAACGAGTCAAGGACGTCCACGGTGTCGGGCGTGCCGCGGCGGTCTCTGCTCTGCCGATGAGTCCGCTCGGCGTTCAGTTCGACCTGCCGTTCACGATCGAGGGGCTCGAGACCACATCGCCGACCGAACGTCCCCGTGCCCGCTATCGCGCGGTGGTTGGCGATTACTTCCAGACGATGGGGATCCGGCTGACGAGAGGCCGAGCATTCGATCGGTTCGATGGACGAGAAAACGGTCCGAAGGTCGCCATCGTCAATGAGTCGGTCGTCAAGCGGTACTTCAGTGCCGTCGATCCCATCGGGCAGCGCGTGAAGATGCCGATGGCCGGCGATCTGCACATCGTTGGCGTGGTTGCTGACATCAAGCACGATGGGCTTCAGGGCAATGCGCAGGCCGAAGTGTTCGTGCCGTATTTTCAGTTTCCGCTCACCGAGATGCAGATTGTCATCGCCTCGACGGAAGGGGCCGATGCGATCGTGCAGGGTGTCAAGCGCGAGCTGGCGGCGCTCGATCCGGCGCTGCCGATCGTCAAGGTTTCGAAGATCGAAGATCTCGTGTCGGGATCCATCGCCCAGCCACGGTTCAACATGACGCTCCTCGTGTCGCTTGCCTTGTGCGCTGCACTGCTGGCTGCGGTTGGTGTCTACGGCGTTGTGACCTACTCCGTCGCTCGGCGAACCGCTGAGATCGGAGTCCGAATGGCGCTCGGCGCCGACGCCCCGGGGACCTTCCGGTTGGTGGTGGGTGGTGCGTTGAAGATCGTCCTGCTGGGGGTCGCTCTCGGGTTAGCGGGCGCTGCGGTCGCTGGTCGATCGCTTCAGAGTCTTCTCTTCGGTGTTCCGTCGCTCGATCTCGTGACCTACGTTATCAGCGGCCTTGCAATCGTTGGCGTTGGAGCGGTGGCCGCGTTGGTACCGGCCCTGCGTGCCGCGCGCATCGATCCGGTGCAAGCGCTACGGACAGAGTAGTCAGCGGCCTATCCTGAGACTCACTCGAGAAACGAGAAAATCCAACACGAAGGCCACGAAGAAATCCAAGGAAATCCTTCGTGTGCTTGGTGTTGCGTTTCGTCTCAATTCAACTGGACCACGGGTTTAGGCCATCGCTTGGAGGATTCGGGTCGCTCTCCAGGAAGGCTCGCAGCCGCTCCACTTCTGCCCCCAGTTGGAGTGCGAACGCGCGGCTGCGCGGGGCGTGTCCCGCGACATAGCCGAACGCCGCTTTGAGCCCGTCGGCAGCCATCGCGACATTCCCCCATCCCACCACCCGATCGCGCCAGAGCATCGGCAGGGCGTAGTAGCCAAGCTTACGCTTTGGAACTGGCGTGTAGGCTTCGAAACGGTAGGCCCAGCCCCACAACATCTCGAAGCGGCGCCGATCCCACACGACCGGATCGAATGGTGCCAGCAAGCGAACGACCTCAGGTACTGCGTCGCGTCGTGGTTCGTCGCCGGCAGGCCAATACCAATCCACGCCGTCGATTCGAGCGTGCAACAGTCGCTGCTTCGCCCGCTGCAACGCCGATGGCAGTTCACTCCGCCACTGCGGGACGGCGTAGCGAAGGCGTGCCACAACATTGGACAGGCTCGCGGCGGGTAGTGGCGCGTACTTGCGAACCACGATGTCGACAATGGCGTCGATGTGATGGCGACGAGCGTTGATGCCGACCGGCCCGGGGGCATGCGCGTGCGCGCCATAGATCCGGATACCGCCTTCACGACGAACGACGCGGAGCAATCCCTTGTAGTGCATCGCCTCAAGCAAGCGCGTCGTCGCATTCGAGGAGCCGCCCCAATAGTTCGTGACTGTGCCATGGGCGAACTGCGCGTCCACGTCGCGCGGGTGCACCGCGCCGCGCTCTCGGACAAACGCCAGCACTGACTGTGCGCGCTTGTTTCTTGCGGTTGGCAGCAGCGACGCGCCGGTTCGCGGGTGCATCAGGGCCTGCAGCGTTCGAGTCACGAACCCGTAGTTGATGAAGACGTCCTCTTCAATTGGCAGGTTCGCGTAGAGCCGCTCGAGATCGCCGGCGCGATAGCCGATGACACGTGGGCGAAGCGTCAGATCCTGGGCCCGGGCTGGCGCACGGATGGGATCGGCTTGTACGAACCCCAGCGCATCGAGGGCGCGGTCGAGTGTGGTCGGGTCGAAAAGACTGCGACGAACCGCAAGTCGCCGCATGTCGTTGAGTGTGGTCATTGTCCGGGGACTGTCCCCTTTATATGGTTAACCAGTTATCGACGAATCTGCCGATTCGCGGCGGATTGTGCGCTCGCGGCGTCGACAGACCTCGCAGATAATGCGTGAAGCTTGTCGAGACTTCATCTTCTGGGACGAGTTGGTTAACAATAAAATGGGGACAGTCCCCTTTAACAGAGGCGAGGTCGGCTGTGGAGCGACGAGAGTTCTTGAAAGCGGTTGGAGCTGCGGCGCTGGTGCCATCTGCGCTACGTGACGGTCAGCCGACGCCCGGGGCTGCCGTGTTGTACGACGGTCGCGCCGTCACCTTGAGTGATGTCAGGCCAGACCCAGGGGGCGTTCCTGACTCGCTGTGGATCCTGAAGACTGATCTCCCCCGGATCAATGAATTCGAACTGAAGCCGGAGGGTGCCTGCCGCGCTGATGTTTGCATCCCGGTCCCGTCGACCATGATCCGAGGCGACCAGTTCGACCTCACGGCGTTCGCGCGGCGAGCAGGGCAGAGCGTGGTTGCGGATCCCGCCGCCCGGGTGTGGAGCTTCGGCGAGATGCCCGTCGTCCGTGGCTCCTTCCTCGAGTCGCGCATCGCGCCCGAGGTCTCGGTGCCCGATCGCACCGGCCGTCTCGTTCGCCTGTCGCAATTCCGCGGCAAGAAAGTGCTCTTGGTCACGTGGGCTTCCTGGTGAGGATGCCGACTTGATCTGCCAGGCTGGCAGACACTGTACGACGAGCTCAAGAACGCGAACTTCGAGATCATCGCGGCGGCGCAGGATACGGGCGGCGAAGCGGCAGCGGGAAAATGGTACGAGGCCGCCAAAGCGACCTTCACGACGCTCATCGACGCCAACCACGCCGTGAGTTCGGCCTTTCAATTCACGAATGTCCCCACCGGGGTCTGGATCGACGAGCGAGGACGCGTCGTACGACCTGGGGAGCCCGCCTGGACGACCAGTCGAACGAGCACCTTCGCGGGCAAGCCGTTGGTGACCGAAGGTGAAGAATACGTGGCAGCCATCCGCGACTGGATTGCCAGGGGAGACCGAAGCATTTATGCGCTGTCAGACGACGAGTTTGCTCGACGGGTCAAGCCACGCACACCGGCCGAGATGGAAGCCGACGCGAGCTTTGCACTGGCCGCTTGGTTCCAGCAGGCAGGCGATGTCGAGCGAGCGAAGAAGTACTTCGCGCGTGCCCAACAACTGAATCCCACCGACTGGAACTATCACCGGCAGGACTGGAGCTTCACGCCCGGTGAAGCCGGACCAAAATGGCTGGAGAAATTCCAGAAGCTCGACGAGCCGTACTATCCGAAGCTCGATTTGAAGCCGAAGGACCCCAAACCCAAGGGGTGAGTGGCTCCTGGCGTAAGATCGAGCGCCATGCGAAGGTGCCTCGGCGCTGCGGCGATTGTTGTTGCATGTTGTCTGGCGATCCGTGCGCAGGAGCGCGGCGTCACCCTCTGGGTCACGCTCGGCGACTCGGATCAACTGGTCGAAGTCGACGCCTACACGTTCAAAGAAGTCCGGCGCATCACGACCGACCCGCGCCCGCACGGCCTGGCGACGTCCTCTGATGGATCGAAGGTTTACATCGGGAGCGACCGCACCGGGAACTTCCAGGTGATCGATGCCCGCTCGGGAAAGGTCGAGGCCCAGATCCCATTGGGCAAAGATCCCAACCAGATGACGCTGACCAAAGATGGGCGCTTCGCCTACATGCCGATGCGCGGAGAGAACTCGGTTGCAATCATCCAGCTCGATCCGTTGAAGCTCGTGAAGAAAATCCCGATGAACGAAGGACCGCACGACGCTTACACGTCGGCAGACGGCTCGCGCATCTATGTCGGCGCACAGTACGGCAACGCGGTCGCCGTGTTTGATCCAGCGACGCAGTCGCTACTCCATCAAATCCCGACGAGCGATGGCGTACGCCCGCTCGAGCCCACTCACGACGGTAAGATCATCTACACCGCACTCTCTCACCTGATTGGCTTTGTGGTCGTCGATCCAGAAAAGCGTGCGGTGACGAAACGCGTGGAGCTCGCACAGCTCCCTGACGGAGTGCCGAAGCCCTACCTCAACACCTATACGCACGCGCTTCAGCTCGTGAAGAACGAGACCGAGCTCTGGGTGACAGATTGCGTCAACGATCTCGTGCGAATCGTGCGAACTAGTGATTTCAAGGAGATCGCACAGATTCGCGTCGGCAAGTTTCCGCACTGGTTCACGGTCAGACCGGACGGTCAAGTCCTCTTTGTGAGCCTCTGGGACTCGCACGCGGTGGCGGCGATCGACATCAACACGCGCAAGGTCCTGACGAACATTCAGTTCGCCCGAGGAACAGGGCCCAAGCGCATACTCGTGGCCCCGAAGGTCTCGCGGACAACCACTCAATAAAGTTGCCAAGCGTAAGTATCGAACACGACTAACTGGCGTTCCCACACGGTGCGCATCTCGAAGCGCCGCAGTCGCGTATCGAAACCGCGGTGGTCGCGAAGAGACGTTCCGTCCGGGGCTCACATTTGGATCCCTTCACAGCGCTCGTCTGCCAGGCCGGACAGTTGGTGACCGGGCGAGCTCCCTGCTACTCCGTCGGCACGACGCGACAGATTTTCTCGAACTGGTGGCACACCGACCGAACGGCGCGATCCGCGACCTCGAACGGATAGGTAAACCTTTGGCGACCAGTCAGGAGTGATTCGGGGCGGGCGAAGGTCGGCCGGGATTGGTTCGATTCCTGTGCGGCTCGCCAGCCTCCTCCGCTCGACTGAATCGTGAGTCAGCTACGGCTGGCTTCGCCGAGGGCACCGAAGCTCGAGGCAGGCGGACTCCAGCAGCGGGCCTCCTCAGCGTCGCGGGCTGCGCTCGGCGAAGAACAGTCCGAGCGCGCCGAATGTCGCCGTCGCCTGCTGTTCCAGAGTGACCGCGAAGCCGAAAGTTTCGAGGTGCGCCGCAAGGATCTCCACGGTGAACTGCTCGCAGCCAGGAAGCCGTACGTGTTGCGGTAGCTCCGCGCGCAACTCGTGGTATTCGCCGACGATCCGATCGATGCGGCCGAGACGGTTGGACGTCAGGAGGATTGGGAATTCGGCGCCTTCACAGTCGATCTTGAGCAGGCTGATGCGGCGTCTGCCGTTCTCGCTAATCGTGTCAACCACGTCATCGAATGACACGACGTCGACAAGCGGTCCGTCCGTATCCCAGATCAGCGTGCCACCTCCCGCGTTCGCGTCATCTGTAGAGCGCCAGAAATGCAGCGCCGGCGCGGCGATGTCCGACCGCCAGACTGCACGATCGTGGAGATGAACGCGTGCGCCGAACGGCGCCAGGTTTTGCACAGCGCACAAATAGTTAGACGCCTCGGGCTCGAAGCCATGCAGCTCCGCGGCGCCCCGCGTGAGCGCCAAGTGGCTGAAGGCGCCGATGTGCATGCCGACGTCGATCACGACCGCGCCTGACATGTCCTCGGGAACGCGATATTCGTTCCGCGCGACAACGTTCGTGTAGATCACGTCGTCGTTTGTGCCCGGCCGAAGAGAGAACTCGCTCTGCACCTGAGAATCCTAGTCGATCAGACGTTACTTGACAGTCCTGGCACCGTCGTCACCGTGTCACGCGAATGTGGGGCGCTCGTATGCTGCAGCTACCCCAGCCTACCGAAGGTGCGGCTGGAGCAATCAATTGCTGAAGGCCGTTGCGGCCCTCGTGATAGTCGACGTTGTCGCCGTTCACGCGTATTCCCTCCGCGTCGGTGGAGTCTATCCACCATCATTTCCATGGGCGGGGTAGCTTCGATTCTGTTGTCGATATTCTTGATGCGACCGCGTGCTCGGGGACAACGATTCTCGTGGGTCGTTTCAGTCGGAACGGTGGCGTCGGCACGGCTATGGACCCTCGCAGCAGTGATTCGTAGTTTGTAGCGAGTCTTCCGCCTACTGACTCGTCGCGGGACGAATGGCGCCGACTACCTTGCCGAGAAAGTCATTCAACGCGCCGCCGCCACCTATCCAGCGGACGACGACGACGAGATCGTTCTGCCAGTCGATGTAGATGATGTTCTGACCATTGCCGCGAAACGTGACGCTCGACTCGGGTACTGAGGGCAACGGCTTTCGAGCGGTATTGAGAAACCAGTTCATGTAGCCGTACTCGTTGTTCGCGCGCCCCGGTGTCCTCGCCATCTCAATCCACTTCTCGGACACAATCTGCCTGTCCTTCCACTTGCCGTTGCGAAGGAACAAGTAGCCGAAGCGCGCCATGTCCCAGGCGTTGATGAACATTCCGCCACCCCAATGGCCGCCGCCGGTCATCGACTGGACCTTGCGGCCATCGAGGTCGATCCAGGCGTTGTCGTAGCCGTGCCAGCGCCAGGTGCTCGACGCGCCGATGGGTTCCATGACCTCTTCTCGCAGCACGTCGGGTAATGGCCGGCGAAGAACCTGGAGCGCCGCGAGCGCGAGCACGTTGACGCGCACGTCGTTGTATTTGTAGTGCGTGCCAGGTTCGTGCAACGTTCGATTCGCCCACTGCTCGGGTTTTCCTTCCGGGCGGTCCGCCCAATCAGGCTTGCCCCACAAGGTGCCTTTCCAGTCGCTGGTCTGACGCAGGAGGTGGTCCCACGTGATCGACTGGTTGTGCGCATCGTCGAACAGATCGACGCCCGGCGGCATGTAGTCGCGGGCCCGGTCGGTGACGTCGCGAATCAGGCCTTTCTGCCAGGCAAGGCCGACAACCGTCGACAGAAACGTCTTGGTCACGCTGAACGTCATGTCGACGGCCTTGGTATCGCCCCATTCCGCAACCAAGTAGCCACTGCGGATGATGACGCCGTTGGTAGCAGCGCGGATCTTGTGTGGCCCGATGGGAGTATCGAACGGCTCCGCGCCAAGGCTCGTGGCGTGAGCGAGTGCCAGATCTTTCGGCGCCGGGTTCTCGTTGGCGATCGCGAACTTGATGGCCTCGTCGATCGCGGCCTGGTTCATGCCCGCTTGATCGGGCGTGCGCCGCTGCCAGTCGAAGCGCTCCGGATAATAGCGCGGTCTGAGCGCCGGCGATCGACGCGTGGACGAGAACGACGGCGACGAGAATGCTGCGTAGCATTGAATGACCTCGCTAACCCACGTTATTCACAACACTCCGAGACTTGATGCAGGCTGTTTGCGGAGAAACCCGTGTGGAGCATGCCGTCCGAGTTCCAGAAAAACGCGGTGCAGGCCTGGGACGGGGTCCCCGCCACGCGTTGTCTGCGTGGTGGGGTGGAGCGGCGTCGGGCGGGGACCCAACGTCCGAGGAATCCGAGATAACACAGCGTTGGGCCGACGCCGGCGTTCCACTACGTTAAGCCGAGCACGTGTTTTTCCGGCATGCGGAACCCGGGTTTTGTAGCAAACAGCCTGCATCAATGGCTCCCTTTGTGAATGAGCCGTGCTCGTCGCTACCGTCCGCCCAGCGGCGGTCCCGGATGCAGCGGATACCGCGACCGAGGACGGCCGCCCCACGCCACAGACGCCGAACGCGGCACGTTCGCCTTGGGATCGTCAAGATACCGCGCGATATCGCGTTCGGCCTGGCGGTAATGCGCATCGGTGAGCGGGTCCTCGTCCTTCCGTGTCGCGAGCTCGCTCCCCAGGCGAGCGATCTGCTCGATGGCATACGCGCGAGCCTCGGGCGTCGTGTTCTCATGGGCGCCAAGGATCATCATCGAGTCGAGCGCCACTCGCTGGGTGACGCGCCGCAGCGAACGGTGTCGGGCGTCGGCGTCGCGGGGCGCCTTCCACGTGTGAGTCAGCATCGCTTGCATCACCTCGGGCAGGCCGAGCGATCCGGACTGCCGATCGGCGAACGACACCAGCCGCGCCGCTCGTTCGGGCTCGAGGAGCGGCTCCAGCACCAGCGCCGATAAGATGCGTGCCGCTCGCAGATGATCGAACGCGTAGTCGCCGGCGAGGTCCTCGAGATTGCCGCCGGGATGCGGCGTGAGCTGGGCAAGCAGCGGCTCGGGCAGCACCAGATTCGAGGGCTCAACGGCATCCATCAGCAGGCCGAGCACCTCGCGCTGAACGGCAGCCGGAACGATCTCGGTCGGCGCCAGCGCCTCGCCCTTGACGACGATGTTGTGGAACATGCCGCCGACGTAGCGCTGGCCCGCTTCGATGGCCCAGCGATGGTGCAGATAGGTCATCCAGAGCCGCATGTCGCGCAACGCGCCCACGGGCTCACCCGGTCCGAGAATGGCCGGACCATAACGATCGAGCATGATCTTCCGCGCCGCCATCGTCTCTCGCAGGTACTCGCTGGGCGTGGCGCGATCGTCGTACCACGACCAGCGCGGATCCGTCGATGGAACGTACAGGATGCCTTTCGCGCGCATGTCCCGGACGATGGCCTCCAGTCCCTCCTTTTCGCGCTCGGGCGAGAACTCGGTGTACGCGTAGCGCGCCATCAACGCGTCGTACTCGCCGATGGATGATTGAAACGACTCGCTCAGATCGAGCCGGTTTCCGACGACCTTGACCCGCGGCGTCGGATACTCCATCACCGACGCGCGATTGTTGAGGCTCGAGGCCCAGTTGTGGCCGAAGCCGAGCGCGTGCCCCAGCTCGTGCGCGGTGAGGAGGCTCTGCCTCAAGAGCACCATGTCACGTTCCGCGTCGGGCATGGCGCGCGGTTGCGCCGCCATCTCCAGCAAGTAGTCGGGCACCGGAAGGAACATGGCACAGTCCGCCCCCGCATCGGTGGGCGTGTAGCTCTCCCAGTAGTTGCCGATGGTGCGGATTCGATGGGAGTCCATTCGCGTCTTGGATCCGAGGATCTCGCCGGTCCGCGGATCGCGATAGGTGCCGCCGCTCGAGAAGCCGCGCTCGTCGCGGTTGATCCACAGGATCCACGCATAACGGATGTCCATTGGATCCATGTCTGGCGTTGGATCTTTCACCTGCACGGCGCTTCGGTACCCGGCCGCTTCGAACGCCTTGTTCCACCAGAGGGTGCCCTCGCGCATGGCCGTGCGCACCGGCTCGGGGATCCCAGGATCGAGGTAGAAGACGATCGGCGTCTTCGGCTCGCTCATGGCCGCTCCCGGATTCACCTTCTCGAGTCGCCACCGCGTCACCCAGCCGACCTCGGTCCCCTCGTTGAACGGCTTCGCATAATCGCGGAACGTGAGCGCGCTGACGCCGATACGGGGGTCGGCCAGCCGCGGCCGGTATCCTTCGGGCGCCTTCAGGAACGAGTGATGGATCCGGAGCGTGAAGGCGCGGCCGTCGGGCGTCACGTTGTTGACCAGCAGCCCGGGATTGTCGGCCGCAAAGGTTGCGATCGTCTCGATCTCCGTGTTCTGCGGGAACGCCTTCATGCGCGCCGGATAGAAGCCGCTCCGCCCGGCGTCGAAGCGGAACGCGCCCTGGTTGAGCGCGCGCAGGCGGCCCTCGACGTTCGCCGCATCGCGCATGAACAGCGGGCTCGCGTCGACCAGCACGCGTCCCGCCTCGTCCGCTTCAACGGGTAGCGCCGCCAGGACAGACGAGGCAAACGAGTCGCGTACGTTCTCGACCTGAGCAGCCTGGCCGCCGACGGCGCGATAGTCGAGGTTCTGCGCGACGACGAGCACGCGGGCACCGGACCGTTCGAATCGGATGACGATGCTCGACAGGATGCCGCGGTCGAAGGGCATCTCGACGGACCCGGCCCCCGAGGCCGCCGACACGTAATAGAGGACGTCCTGCCCGAACACCGGGATCTCGAAGAGGACGCGCCCGCGCGCGGCATCCCAGTAGAACGGGACGAAGCCGTCAGTCCGCTCGAGGCCGCGCGTCCGTTCGGCCATCGTGGCGGCCGGCGGCTGCTGCGCGTCGATGCCGAGCGTGAACAGGAGGACGAAAACCAGGAGGAGAAACTTGGAACGCGACATGGCGAACCTCTGGTGATCGGTTAAGCGGAATTGGGAAGCGCGAGGATTCTAATGCATAAACGGGGACAGTCCCCTTTTATGCAATGTTCGACGGGTGTATGGTGGGCGCCATGAAACACCTCGAGCCACGTTTCACGCGTCGCTCGCGCCTGGCCCTCCTGCTGGGGCTGACGCTGCTCACCTGTGCCAATGGCCCAACCCTTGCTGCGGCTCCCGCGAAAGGCACCGAAATCCTCTGGGACACCTACGGGATCCCACACATTTTTGCTCCCGATCACGCGAGTCTTTTCCACGCCTACGGCTACGCGCAAATGGAAGGGCATTCCGAGCTGCTGGTGCGGCTCTACGCCCAGGCGCGCGGCCGCGGCGCGGAGTTCTATGGCGACGCCTATCTGGACAGCGATCGCTGGGTGAGGACGACGGGGATTCCGCAAAAGGCCAAGGTGTGGGCGTCTCAGCAGACGCAGGAGTTTGGTCCGCTCATCCGGGCGTTTGCTGCCGGCCTGAACGCGTGGACGACCGAGCACTCGAGCATGCTGAGTGCTTCGGCGAAGGCGGTCTTACCGCTCACGCCCGAGGATGTGTACGCGCACGGCTTGCGCATCATCCACTACGACTGGCTCACCAGCCAGAACAACTTGCGAGGCAGGATGCGGCGCGAGGAAGTGGAGACGCACGGGTCGAATGGTTGGGCGATTGCGCCTTCGAAGAGCGTCTCCGGAAATGCGATGCTGCTCAGCAACTCGCACCTTCCGTGGGGCGACAACGACACGTATTTCGAAGTGCAACTGACCGCGCCGGGCGTGACTTCATACGGTGCCGTCTGGGTCGGGTTCCCTGTCCTTCGTCAGACGTTCACGGAGTACGTCGGCTGGACACAGACCACCAACGGCCCGACCGGCGCCGACGTGTACCGGCTCACCTTGCGAGAAGGCGGCTACGTCCTCGACGGAGCGACGAAACCCTTCGAGGTCGAGCCGCAGATCATCAAGGTGAAGCAGCCGGACGGCACGCTGCGCGACGAGCCGCTGACCATCCGACGCTCCGTGCACGGACCGGTGTTTGCCGATCGGCGCGGCGTGACGGTGGCGTTGCGAGTCGTGCCGGCGGATCGTCCACGGATGTTCGAGCAGTTCTGGCAGATGGGTCTGGCCCGAAACGTCGACGAATGGCGCAACGCCATGCGCATGCAGCAACTGCCAATTTTCCACACGATGTACGCAGATCGCGATGGCCACATCATGTACGTGTACAACGCGGCCCCACCCGTCCGCGCCCATGGCGACCATCAGGTACCTGGAACGGTGTGATTCCCGGCGATCGGTCCGACCTCATCTCGACCGACAAAATCGTGCCGTTCGACCAGCTCCCACAGGTCATCGATCCGCCGACCGGCTGGGTTCAGAACTGCAACGATTCGCCGTGGACATCGGTCTATCCGATGGCGATCGATCCCAAGAACTTCCTGCCTTACATTGCACCGCCACCGTCGCTCACCCAGAGGGCCCAACGCAGCATTCGGCTGTTGTCAGAGTCGGGAAAGATCTCGCTCGATGACTTGAAGGGTATGAAGCTGTCGACGCACAGCGAGATCGCGGATCATTTCGTCGACGACCTCGTGGCCGCGGCTCGGCACGTCGGTAGTGCAAAGGCCAAGGAGGCCGCCGAGATCCTGGCCAAATGGGATCGCAAAGGGGAGACGACCAGCGACGGCACGTTCCTGTTCTTCCGGTTCGTTCAGGCCGCGGGCAGCAACTTTCAGAGCGCCGGCGGATACGCCGTTCCTGCCGATCCAAGACAACCATTGACGACTCCACGTGGATTCGCGGATCCGGCGAAAGCCGCCGCCCTGCTGGAGAACGAGGCCCGTCGGTTGGAGAACGAGTACGACACGATGCACGTGATCTGGGGCGACGTCATTCGCCTTCGCAGGGGCGCCCTGGATCTGCCAGGAAACGGCATTCCAGGCTCGTTGGGTGGCATCAGGACGGCCGGCACAGGCCCGTTCGTCGACGGCAAGGCGCAGATTCAGAGCGGCGACACCTTCTACGCGGTGATCGAATTCTCGAAGACCGGTCCGCCGAAAGGGGAGGCGCTGCTTGGCTATGGCAACTGGTCGCGTGTGGGGTCGAAACACGTCGACGACCAGCTCGCGTTGGCGTCGCAGAAGAAGATGCGGCCAATCATGCGGGTCCGGCAGGAGATTGAAAAGAACCTGGAGAGCCGGAAGGTCTTTTGACGGGTAGTTACAAGTTACAAGTTACAAGTTCAAAGTTACAAACGGTTCGTGCTCATCAACGTGGAACTTGTAACTGGGAACTTGCAACTTGTAACTCAACACCAAGCACAGTCTAACCTCGCCAGGGCGGACGAATCAGGAGCTTCGGATCGGCGCCGGGCTTCGGCACGAACTTCTGCGTTCGCCCGTACTGGTTGTCACCGCCATAGAGGTTGCCCGCTGAATCCACCGAGAACGCGTGCACCTCGAGATAGCCGTCCGGCAGGTCGCTCGGCACGTGCCAGGTGTAGAGACGATTCCCTTCGAAGTCCAGCTTCACGAATCGCAGCGGCTTGAGGTCGGTCATCCACACGGCATCGTCGTTGACGATGAGATCCAGCGGCAGCGAGAAGCCGGGCCAGGCGGCCACGAACTCCACCTTCTTCGGATCGGGCGTCGTACGAAACACGTTGATGCGTCCGCCCGAGCGGTCGAGCGCGAAGATGAGGCCGTTCGGTCCCACGGCCACGGCATGGACGCCGTTGAACTGTCCCGGATCTTTGCCGGGCCCGCCAAACTCCGCGAGATAGTTGGCATCGCGGTCCAGGATCATCACGCGATGATTGTCGAGACCATCCGCCACGAGGATTCGGCCGTCGGGCAGGAAGGCAACGTCCTGCGGACGTGCGAAGTGCGTTGCGTCGGTGCCGGGCACGTTCTTCTCGCCCAGTGTCTTCAGCAGCGAGCGCCCGTCGTTCGAGAACACGTAGATTTGATGGAACGTCTCGTTGACGACCCAGACCCGCCGATCGGGATCGTACGGGCTGATACGCAGTCGATGTGGTCCTGGACCGTCGGAGCCTTCGCATAGCCGATCCCACTGAGTCCAGCGTTCCTTCACCCGCCCGTTCGCATCCAGCGTGTAGAGGCAATTGCGCCACACGCGTCGATCGGTGGCCGTCAGGACGTTCATCATGATCGAGCCTGCGAAGCCCGCAAACCCGGAAGGAATGGGATCGGGCAGACGGAACTCGCCGCGCTGCGCGATGAAGATACGGTCCGGCGATTCCGCAAACACTCCCGAGTTGCCGCCGAACGCAAACCCGTGCTCGGCGAACGGCTGCTGCCAGCCGCGCACGATGTCGTAGGGACTGGGGCCGACCGGACCGTCGGTCGCGCTGGGTTGTGCGCGAACCATTGGGGCAATGGCAAGCGCGGTCAGCGCTGCCGCGATGATCCGGCTAGTCATCGTGGGGAGCAGTGAACATCGAGGGAGCCGTTCTGGTCAACTTCGAACAGCCGGCAGCCGAAAGCCGCCAACCGGCGACCGGCAGCCGATCAAACGAACGGCTCCCGATCGGGGGGAAGTTTTCGTGCAGCTGCCGACACTGCGAGATCACGGAGCTGTTAGCATTCCGGCATGACAAACGGCCGCTCGAGGATTGTGGCGCTGTTCGTTGCGATGACGTGGCTGGTGCCCGCGGCGGTCGGGGCACAGCGGGTGGCGGTCAGCTATTCCCCGAGCCCCTTCTGCTTGTTCTCTGTCAGTCCGGCGACATTGAAACAATCGACGAGGCCACGGGCGTGCGGCTGGGCGTCGTTGCCGCGGGGACCGCGGTGGCGCACGGCGGCCTTGCCATCAATGCCGACGGCTCGCGGGCCTTAGTGGTGCGTGAGCGCCCCGGCGTGCCTGAGCTCGTACTCTTGGACGTTGCCACGGGGACCGAGATCATCGCGAGACCACTGCCTAACCCGACACCGATCCCGAGCACTGGGAGCGGCCGCATCGTGAGCGTCACACCCAGCCGCGACGCCGTGGTGGTCACGCGAAAATATACGATTAAGGTGGCACTGCCCGATATAAATTTGACCGAAATCCTCGAGTTCGCGACGCTCGCGCTACGGCGCGAGCTCGCGGTGTCCTACGATCCGCAATGGATGGGGATCAGCCCTGATGGCGAGCGCGCGTTCGTCGCCTCGCATAACGTTCGTGGCGACGTCGGGGCGCTTCAGGGTCTCGACCTCCGTACCGGCCAGCGGACGATCGATATGGCAGTCGCCCGGGCGACTGCCCTGGGCGCCGCGTTCGCACCGCTGCCACCAACGCTGCAGCCCGCCGTCGTCAACGGCCAACAAGTGACGATTGCGTGGAGCCTCGCCGCCCACTCACCAGCTGCAG
>CAWJEM010000022.1:0-159538 GCA_963841905.1 uncultured Acidobacteriota bacterium | reverse complement strand
TCGATCACGCGCTGATCGACGCGCGGTTCCCCCCGGGAACGCGGGTCCTCAACAACGGCACGGTCCGCTTCGACAATCCTGATCGCGTGAATGCCTACTCGCGGCAGTACAGCCTTGGCTACGAGCGCCAGCTCTCGACTAACGGGAGCGTCTCGATCGACTACATCCGCTCCGAGCAGCGCGAGCAATACATCCTCAAGGAGCTCAATCCCGGCGTCCGGAACTCGACGCTTGCGACCGGCACCGTCACCCGCACCAACCCATTGGTAGGGAACGTCGGTGACTGGGTGGCCAGCGTCGTGACGGTCGCCCCCGAGGCCTTCATCAACTACGACACGGTCCAGGTGTCGGGAACGAAGCGGTACAGCAACGGCTGGCAGGGTCGGTTGTCGTATGCCTGGTCGCGCGGGCGCGGCAACACGCCCGACGGTCAGGCCAACCTGACGCAGCCGTCGCAGTTCCTCGACGATCTGCGCCTCGACACCATGGAAGGTCCGACCGATGTCGACCGACCGCACATTCTGTCGGTGTCGGGAACCTTCGATGTGCCAAAGACGGGCGGCCTGAAAGTCAGCGGCGTCTACAGCGCGCGCAGCGGGCTCCCGTTCTCGCTGGTGGACACGACGTTCGACGCCGACCGCAACGGCCTGACGACCAACGAATTCCTCCCGGCCGGCACCTACAGCGGAGTCGGAGACCAAGCGATGACGGTCGATTACGAAGGCGGCCGGAACGGCGCACGCGGTCCCAACTACCAGCGCCTGGACCTTCGCATGGGCTACCGGATCCGTCTCGCGGGGAACCGCACAATCGACGCGTTCCTGGATCTCTTCAACGCGACGAACGAGCCAAACTTTGCCAATCCCATCGCCGCGAACAACTCGAGCGATCGGCGGATACCGGCGTCGTACCTCGCAATTACCCAGACGCTCAACGAGAGCCCGACGCGGACGGCGCAGTTGAATCTCCGCTTCGGGTTCTGACGAGGACTCGGTCGCTCCGCCGACCTCGTAGGAGCCGCCACCTTCGGTGGCTCGCGCTCCGCTCGACGACTCGGCGCTGCGCGCCTCGTGGGAGCGCGGGCCGTTCGGCCCGCGCTTTCCAGTCCTAGTCAGCAATTTGAAGCGGCGGCCCAAAACGGCCGCCGCCCCTACGAGGCGGCGTAAAGCCGCCGAGTCCGACGAGCGAAGCGAGTCGCTACGAGGCGAGCCGAAGGCGAGCGAGTCCTGGCCGTCACTCACTCCGGAGCGCTTCCGCCGGTGCAACGCCGCTCGCGCGGCGGGCGGGAATTGCGCACGCGATCACGACCACCACGAGCAGCCCCACCGACACGGCGACGAACGTCATGGGATCGTGCGGCTGCACTTCGTAGAGCAGCCCGCGAATGAGTCGTGCGCCGCCAATCGCAACGACGAGACCAATCGCCATGCCTACGGCTGCGGGGCGCAGCCCCTGCCACAGCATCAAGCCCACCACTTGACCCTGGCGCGCGCCAAGCGCCATGCGCACGCCGATCTCTCGCGTGCGCTGCGCCACGACGTAGGCCACCACGCCATAGATGCCGATCGCGGCCAGCACCACGGACAGCACCGCAAACAGCCCGAGCAGCACCAGGTAGAAGCGCGGCCGCGCGAGTTGCTCGTCGACGACGTCCTGCATCGAGCTCGGACCAATCAGCGGGAGTCGGGCATCGAGCTGGTTCACGACCTCGCGCGACGCACCCAGCACTTGTGCCGTCCCGAGGCTGCTCTTGATCACGTACATCATCGACCGCTGCCCCGACTGTGCGTGGGGCACGTACATCTCGGGTTGAGCGGCGGTGGCGAGGGTTTGTGATCGCACGTTCGCGACCATGCCAACCACGACACCTGCCGGCAGGCTGCCGATTCGAATCGGGCGACCCAGCGGATCTTCGCCCGGCCAGAACACGTCCGCCATGCGCCGACTGATGACGACGGCTTGCTGCGCCCCCTCGCGATCGGACGGAAGGAACACACGCCCCGAGAGCACTGGAATCTTCATGACCGCGAAGTATTCGGGATCGACCACGCGATAGAGGGCATTCGGCGCCTGCCCTGGAGGTGGCGGTGGTTGATCGGGGCGCGTGAAGCTCAACACGTTTTCGCTTGGACCGAGTGGCAGGCCAGAGATGCGTGCGACATTCGTGACGCCAGGCATCGCGGCCAACTGTTCATCGAGGCGTTCGTGGGTCGCAACGACTTGCGCGGCAGGATAGCGCGCAGGCGGCAACGAGATAGTGAAGACCGTCGAGTCAGCCGGGTCGAAGCCCATGTCCGTCTTTTGCAGCGCCGACAGGCTCCGCAGCAGCAAGCCAGCGCCCAGCAACAGAATCAGCGACAACGCCACCTCGCTGACGAGCAACGTCGATCGTGTCCAGCGCGGTCGGTTCGTTCCCACCGAGCCGCGCTGCCCCAGCGCCCGCGACAACGACACTCGCGAGAGACTCAGCGACGGCCCCAGCCCGAAAATCACCGTCGTGGCCAGAACGATCGCCAGGGCGAAAGCAAAGGTCGGCGCATCGAAGCGCACGTCGGCGAGGCGTGGAAGATTTGCGGGCGCGAGCGCCGTCAGAACCTCAATGCCCCACACCGCGAGCAGCAGACCGAACACTCCGCCGACGCTGGCAAGAACCAGATTCTCGGTCAGCAGATAGGACACGAGGCCGCGACGCCCCGCGCCGAGAGCGGTTCGAACTGCGATCTCACTCTGGCGCGCCGCGCCACGGACCAACAAGAGATTGGCCACGTTCGCACACGCAATCAGCAGCACCATGGTGACGGCGGCCAGCAACACGACGAGCGCCAGCTGGACGCTCCCGACCGTGCGATCGTGGAGGCTTTGCACCATGACCGTGACGTTGGCATTGTCGCCTTGAAAATCGCGTTCGAGGGCGGAAGCAACGGCCGTCATTTCATCCTGCGCCGCCTCCACCGTCGCGCCGTTCGCGAGGCGACCGATCCCGTTCAGATACACGCACCCACGACCACACTGCTCGTCGTTGTTGCGGACGGGCATCCAAAGACGCGCGCCGTTCGGAAAGTCGAAGCCGCGCGGCGCAACGCCCACAATGGGCCACGGCACGCCGCTGATCTCGACCGTCTGCGACAGCACGTCGAGCCTGGCTCCAAGCCGGTCCTGCCAGAAGCCATAGCTGACGACGACCGCGCGCGGGCCAGTCGGTTGGTTCTCTTCCGCCGTGAATTCGCGCCCCGAGATGGGAGTCGCGCGGAACACGTCGAAAAAGCCCGGCGTGACGCTGCCGATCCGAACGACGTCGGCTGCACCCTGGTTGCTGATGACCGCCCGACCCCCTGAGTACATCGCCATCGAGGGGATCGTCTTGCTCGACTGCTTCCAGTCGAGGAAGTTCACGTGCGAGCTGGACCCATCGACCGGCTCCTGCGGATCACTCTTGGCAGTCTGCCCCAGCGTGACGAGCCGGCTGGATTCGGCGTATGGGAGCGGACGCAGCAGAATGCCGTACACCACGCTGAAGATCGCGGTCGTCGCGCCCACGCCGAGGGCGAGCGTGAGAATGGCGATGAGCGAGAACGTCCGCTGGCGGGCGAGGGTGCGGATGGCGACTCTGAGATCTTGAAGAAGGCGATCCATCAGGTTCTCCACAACGGTTCTCTACGAAGGTTCTCAAAGATGGTTCGCCGAGGGTTCTCCACGAGGGTTCTTCACGAGGGTTCTTCACGAAGGTTCTTGACGAAGGTTCTTGACGAAGGTTCTTGACGAAGGTTCTTCACGAGACGGTTCTTCACGATGGTTCGTTCGCCGATGAACTGTCGTCAAAGAACCTTTGTCGAACCCTCGTCAAGAACCTCCGTGAAGAACCCCCGTCAAGAACCGACGTTAGTGAATCACTTGATTCTCCTCGACCTCTTCAGGCTCGAGGTGTGGGATGTCGAGGGCTCGCACCGTCTCGAGCGCGGTGAAAATCGCATGGTCGAGCGGTCCCCCGCGATCGGGGGCACGCAGGTCCTTGCGGATCTGCCGCAGCGCCCGGAGGACGCGGGCCCGGTCGAAACGTTGTCCCTGGCAGTGTTCGCAGAAGCTCATGGGTCTATTTTCCCTCGTTCACCACGATGGCCATACTCCGCCCATCCGGCGCCACCGCCATCCGTGTCACGGCGCCCAGTTTGTGGATGGCCACATCGTAGACGTCACGCCATCCCTGACCTCGCCGCCACGCCACGATTCGTGCGCCGGCCGACATGAGGAGCGTACCATCCGGCAGCCACGCGCAATCCCGCTCGGTCGAGCCGGCGGGCGCCATCACCAGCGGCGTGCTCACGCCGGTCGTGGGATTCAGCTCTTTCACCCAGTGTTCACCGTTCTCCAGGCGCTCGACGAAGCTGATGGAGTTGCCGCCCGGCATGCGCAGGATCGAACGGCCGACGTTGCTGGCCACGACAGTACCTTTGCCGGTTGACACCGGTGCGGTCTGAAGCGTTGACGGCTTGCCGAGGATGAAGAGGACCAATCGATCCGCATCCACCCAGGCGTGATAACCGACTGGCTTGATCTCGGAAAGCACGACCTTCGGGTTGCTGCCGTTGCGGTCGAAGCGCCACAGGCGTTGTGTCCCGTCGGCTTCGACGCGGATCACGCTGAAGCCTTTGCCATCCGGCGTGATGGTTGCCGAATACTCGCCTTCGGGGGTCGCAACCAGTTGCCGGACGCGCCGCGCCGCGCGATCGAATTCGTAGATGTCCGTCTGCTTACCGTCACGATTGGCCGTAAACAACACGGCTGCGCCGTCGGGCGTGTAGAAGGGTTGATTGTCGTAGCCCGGCGCAACGCTGATGGGTTGCGGGGTTGCTTCCTTGAGCGTCTCGAGCCGGCCGCTGAACGCGAGCTCGTAGATGTCGGTGCCCGGCGGTGTCTGAGCGCCGCCCGCCGGCGGTGCCGTCGGTTGCTGGCCCGCGAGTGTCACCACGCCGGCGAAAACCATCACACGGACCATGCGCGCAGTATATGCGCGGCGCTATCCTGAATGAATGCGGTCCTCGGTTCTGCTGATCGCGTGGTGCATCCTGGCAGCGCTCGCGATGTGTTGGCCAGTGAATGGCCGAGGCCATCCGCCGAGCGTGCTCGACACCTGCGCGGCTCGGGCTGGGACCGGTAGCCCTGTTCCCGTGACGTGGCACGTGAGTTCGCACGAAGATCTGGGCCAGCTCGATCGATGGTGTCGCGCGGTTGGAAGGCCCGTCATCGTGCCATCGCCGCCGGGTGGAGTCGACGAGATACCTGGGCCGGACGACTTGGTCGTGCTGACGTGGAATGCCCACATGTTCGAGGGCGATCTCGGGGCCCTCATCGCCGACCTGCGAGCCGGTCGCTTGACCGGTGGTCAACCCGTGAAGCACTTCGTGCTGCTGCTTCAGGAGCTCTATCGGCGAGGTAGCGACGTACCGCCGTTCCCGGCCGACGGTCGGAGTGCCTTCGCAATTACGAGACGCGATGGGCGTGGCGGCGACGCTCATGACCACGCCACAACGTTGGGACTCTCGATGTTGTATGTTCCCTCGATGAGAAACGGCGCCAACGCCTTTGAAGACCGCGGCAACGCGATTGTCTCAACGGAAAGGCTGCACGCGCCGTTCGCGGTGGAGCTGCCGCTCGAGCGGCAGCGTCGGGTCGCCGTTGGCGCCGCGATTGATGTGCGCACAATCGACGGCCCGGATCGCCTCGACGTCGTGAGCGCGCACCTCGAACCAGTGAGTTCCGCGGCGACGCTTTGGATTTTCAGCAGCCCGCGACCGCGCCAGGTCGTGGCGTTGCTCAATGTGCTTCGAACGTCCCGCCCTTCACAGGCTGTGCGATCGTCAGGCACCGTGCTTGGTGGCGACTTCAATACGATCCAGGCTGGCGCCGGTGAGGAGGCGTACTCGATCGCTCGCGCCTGGTCGCGAAGTCTCGTGAGCGAGGACCCACGCCGAACGCATCTCATGGGACGGCTCGATTACCTGTTCTTCCGCCTGCAGGACGGCTGGACAGGCAGCACGACTCGGGTTGGGGCAAAGTACGGCTCGGACCATCACCCGGTCATTGGACGGCTCGCCCCGCGACAAGTGTCGCCATGACCACGCGCCTGACGGAACCCGTGACACGCAGTCTGGGGTTGGCGGCAACCATCGCGTACGCGGCGGTGATTGCCTGGCTTCTGGCCTCGCAACCGCGGAGCGTTGCTGAAGCGGTCGGTGGTTTGTCAGCCACCGTGGGCACCTACGATATCGATGCGCAAGCGTTCGCGGACGGCCTCGCGTTCTTCCGGAGAGATCAGTTCATCGAGTCGCGGGCCGCCTTTTCACGCGCGGATCCCGCGTCTCGCGACGCACGGACGCAGTTCTACATCGCATACTCCTGCTATCGTCAGGGCTGGTATCGCACACACCGAGACGATGTGCTGTATCGAGAGGGACTGAAGCACATCGATCAGGCCATTGCGTTGGCGCCCGGTGGTCGGCTGGTTGTGAACGACGAGACGTTGCAGATGCGATCGGCCGACGAGCTTCGGGCAGAACTGGAGGCGGGTCTGACTCGCGACGCTTCCGATCTGAATCCACTTCGTCTGCTGCAGGAGCGAAAATGACGCCGTTTCTCGAGGCGTGGTTGCTGCCGGCGCTCTTCTTGACCGTCGTGCTTGCCGGCGCGCTGCGTCCGGAAGGCGACGTCACCATGATGCCGCCCTCGCTGGCCTCGCTGGTGATGGCTACGGTGCTGCTGGTGCTCTACGTCCGCAGCGGTACCCTTGCGCCCGAGCGCCTGATGAACGGCGCCCGGTCAACGATCGCCAATCTGAATGGCTTCGCCGTCCTGGCAACCGCATTCGCCGCGTCGGCGCAGGTGACGACACTGGTGCTTCCTGAATCCGGGGTCCCAGCCCTCATTGTGTGGATTGTGCTCGTGAGTCTCGTGCTGCAAGCGTTCGCGATTGGTCCCGATCGGCCTCGCTTGCTTCGTGGCTTGCTCGTGACGTTCGGCGCTGTCTTCACGCTGAAGTTCATCGTCCTCGCCGCGATGTCGGCACCTGCGCAAGGCCGCCTGTCGCGTGCCCTGCAAATGCTCTTCGACGGACTGACGCTCGGCAGCATCGCGCAGCGCCCGCCCCATGCGCTGGAGGGATACGTCGCGTTTGGAACGCTGGCACTCTACCTGGTAGGCATCGCGCTTCTGCCCGCCGCAACGTGGCAGATGGTGCGGAGCCCGAATGCTGAAAACCCACCACTGGTGACCACCGAAGAACCGCGCCAGCTATCCAAACGGGATGTTCGCGATGAATCGTCGATCATTTCTTAGCGCGACCGCTGCCGCCATGTCGATCGGACCGTGGCAAGGTGTTGGAGTCGAACCACAGCCGACATCGCGAGATTCCGCCTTCGATCCGTGGATCGAGATCAAACCCGAGCACCTTCGCCGGAACGTGGCGGCCGTCGCAGCAACCATCGGTGACCGTCCCATCCTTGCCGTCATCAAGAACAACGGGTACGGATTCGGAGTTGTCCCGATTGCCAGGATTCTGGCGCCGCTCAAGCAAGTGCACGGACTCGCGGTCATCAAGCTGCAAGAGGCGTTTGCGATTCGGGACGCTGGCATTACCACTCCCGTGCTGCTGATGGGACCGTTCGAGCCCGGTGATCTGCCCGACCTCCATGCCCGCGACATCATGCCGATGGTCTATACGCCAATCGGTGCGGATCTGTCGCGGGTGGCCGCACGCGGCGGCCGCTCCATCAAGATTCACGTCTGCATCGATACCGGTCTTGGGCGTGTCGGTGTCCCCTACCGCGAAGCATTCACCCTCGTGAAGCAGCTCGCGGGTCAGACGGGCGTCACGATTGACGGTGTCATGATGACGTTCAGCGAGGACGAAGCGTTCGACCGCGAACAGCTTCGCCGCTTCGAGGCGTTGAACGCGGAGCTGCGCGCGGTTGGTCTCACCACCGGCCTCCGCCATGCCGCTTCGAGCTACACCTTCTTTCAACATCCCGACATCGTCCTCGACATGGTGCGACCGGGCATGGCCCTGTTTGGCGTCTATCCCGAGCCAGCGTTTCGCAAGGCCAATCGCATGTCGCTGGCACCTGCAGGGGCGCTGCGTGCGCGCGTGGCCTACGTGAAGAAGTTGGCCGCCGGCGAGAGCGCGGGCTACAACCGCGCTTATCTTGCGAAGACCGATACCTGGGTTGCCACGCTGCCGGTCGGTCACGCCGACGGCTGGCCGCGGGTTGCCGCCAAAGGGGCGCGCGTCCGCATCAACGGCGCGCTCTATCCCGTCATCGCGTCCGTCTCAGCCAGCCACACCATCGTCGAGATCGGCGCTGAGCCGACGGTGCGAATCGGTGATGTCGTCACCCTGTGGGATTGGGAGGAAGGATCGCGTCCCGAGGATGTCGCGGTGGCGTGTGGTGCGTCGGTCTACGACTTGTTGATGCACCTGGGCGGGCATCTGCCGCGACGCGTTGTTGCTTGATGAGAAAACCACCGTTACTCTGACGGGCGCGATCCCACAGCGACGTCCGCTCTACATCGCGTTGAGCGCGCTCATGACCGTGATCGCTGCTGTGGGGTTCTGGCCGACGTACTACGGGCCGCTTGTTCGCCTGACGATCGCACAGCCACCACTCATCCACGTTCACGCGATCGTGTTTACTGGATGGCTGGCGCTGTTCGCGGCGCAAGCACTGCTCGCGGCGAATGGACGACTCCGATGGCATCTGCGGCTCGGCCGCATCGGCATCGCCTACGGCGTGCTACTCGTCATCGTAGGACTGACAACGGGAGTCTTGCGATCAGCGCAGCTGCCGCGTGGAGGGCAGGCCGAAGGGCTGCTGTATGTTGCCTTGGTCGACATGCTGTTGTTCGCGAGCTTCTTCGGTGCGGCTGTCCGGTTCCGGCGGCGACCCGACGTGCACAAGAAACTAATGACCGTCGCCGCGACCGCGCTGCTGGTAGCCGCGGCGGGCCGGATGTCGTTTCTGCCGGCACCACCCGCCGGTCTTGCCGGCATGTATCTCGTCTGGTCGTCGCCGGTGCTGCTGGCCGTCGTGTACGACTGGCGCCACATTCGCGCCGTGCATCCGGTGTATGTTGCCGGTCTTGTGGCGTTTGCATTTCGTGTCTGGAGCGAGCCGCTCGCGCTGACGTCCACGTGGAGCGCGTTCGCAACGTTCGTGTTTCGCAGCGCGTCGTCGCTGTAGTGGCCCGCCGTTCTCCTTCCGTGCCTTCCGCGGACGACTTCCGCGGATTCAGGCGCTGCCGATCAGAATGCCGGACAGAAAAACGAGGAATCCCCCCAACACCACCTGAAACGTCGCCTGCAAGAACGGCGTGTCCATGAATCGAAAGCGTATCCACGAGATAGCGACCAACTCGACCGCGACGACGAGCACCGCGACCAGCGTGGCGACATGAAAGCTTGGTATGAGATACGGCAATGTGTGACCAATCCCGCCAACGGTGGTCGTCACGCCGCAGATCGTTCCACGCAGCGCCGGTTGCCCGCGGCCGGTCATGGAGCCATCGTCCGACAGCGCTTCAGCAAACCCCATGGAAATGCCTGCCCCCACTGAAGCGGCCATGCCGACGAGAAACGCATCCCACGAATCTCGTGTCGCAAATGCCGCCGCGAAAAGCGGCGCCAGTGTCGAAACCGATCCGTCCATCAACCCGGCGAGCGCCGGCTGAACGACCTGCAGTACGAAGAGCCGATGGCGAGTCGCCTCTCGAGCTCCATCGCCGACACCTGCGCACGCGCCGCCTCGACGCGGAGTGGACTAGTCAGCCACAGCGGACGTCGCGCCACGAAGCCCTTGACGTCCTGACGGCGAATCAGCGGGACGTGCTCGCCGAACCGTTCGCGAAACAGCTCCGTGAGCGCGCGTCGATGCTCTGATTCTTCGCTTTGCATCGCAGCGAAGACCTGCGCCGTCGCCGGATAGTGCTCGCGAAAGCCCTCGGCAAAGTCGGCGTAGACCCGCTCGTCCTCTTCCTCGAGCGAGATCGCCAGAGCCACCAACTCGCGTTCGGTGAGATCTTTGAAGCGCTTCACCGCTCCGAATTGTACGCGTGTTGTCATTCGCTGCCAGGCCAACGATCTGCTCCGAAGTGGCGGCGCTCGATCCGCGGATAATGCTGGAATGCAAATCGGAATGATCGGCCTCGGCCGCATGGGTGCCAACATGTCGCGCCGACTCGTGAAGGGTGGTCATCAGGTCATCGCCTACGACCGCAGCCCCGACACTGCTGCCGCGCTATTACGCGAGGGGGTCGCGCCGGCGACAAGCCTGGTGGAACTGATCCATCAACTGCGCACACCGCGCGCCGTCTGGATCATGGTGCCCGACACCGTCGTCGACGCGACGATCGATGCGTTGCAGCCGCTGCTGTCGGCGGGTGACGTGGTCATCGATGGCGGGAACTCTCACTACAAGCTCGATACGGCGCGAGCCGCGCGTCTGGGCGCTCGTCAGATTGAATACGTCGATGTCGGCACGAGCGGCGGAATCTGGGGAGCTGAGCGCGGCTACTGCCTGATGATTGGTGGGAACCCCGACGTGGTCGGACGTCTCGACCCGATTTTTCGCGCCCTCGCCCCCGGGATCGATGCGGCGCCTCGACTGGCCGACGACGGCGAGCCCACGCCGGCCGAGTACGGCTACTTGCACTGCGGCAGCCATGGCGCCGGCCACTTCGTCAAGATGGTTCACAACGCGATCGAGTACGGCCTGATGGCCGCCTACGCGGAGGGCTTCAACCTGCTGGAGCACGCGCCCGAATACGAGTTCGATCTCCCCGAGGTTGCTGAATTGTGGCGGCGAGGCAGCGTCATCGGCTCGTGGCTGTTGGACCTGACGGCGCGCGCCCTGGCCGAAGACCCTGCTTTGGGAGCCTTCGAGGGCCGCGTCGGCGACTCGGGCGAAGGGCGCTGGACGGCGCATGTCGCCATCGATGCCGCAGTTCCTGTTCCCGTGCTCGCCGCCGCGCTCTTCGGACGCTTCAGCTCGCGCGGCCAGGACGATTTCGCCAACCGGATGCTGTCAGCCATGCGTGCACAGTTTGGAGGGCACAGGGAATCATGAGGTCCACGGTCCACGGTCCACGGTCCACGGTCCACGGTCCACGGTCCACGGTAACGGAGGCACTAACCGTAGACCGTCAACCGTAGGCCGTGGACCGTCGACCGTAGGCCGTAGACCGTGGGCCGTTCACAACCGTCTCCACCGCCGCCCTTCGCGCGAGAGGAGTTCATCAGCTTCCCGAGGCCCGTCGCTGCCTGCGGGATACGACGCCAGCCCGCATTCACCGCTCGTCCACGCCTTCAAGATGGGTTCGACAACGGCCCAACCCTCTTCGACGATATCGGCCCGTTTGTAGAGCATGCGGTCGCCGGTCATCGCGTCGTAGAGCAGCGTCTCGTAACCCGTGTGGCGTTCGACGCCAAAATAGTCGTCGTAGTTGAACCGCATGTCGACCGGGCTCGTCGTCAATTCCGCCCCGGGCAGTTTGGCCGCAAAACGCCACCTGATCGTCTCCTCTGGCTGAATCGAGATGACCAGCAGGTTGGGTTCCGGGGCCGCCATCGAGGCCTGGCGGAAGAGCGCCAACGGCGGCTGTTTGTACTGGATCACGACCTCGCTCTTCCTCTTCGCCAGTCGCTTGCCGGTGCGGAGGTAGAAGGGCACGCCGGCCCACCGCCAGTTGTCGACCGCGATGCGGAATGCCACATACGTTTCGGTCTTCGAGGCCGGATTGACGCGCGGCTCGACCCGGTACGGCGGCACGGTCGAACCGCCGACCGTCCCGCCGGTGTATTGGGCTCGCACGCTCGTCGCGCTGCACTCGCGCAGGCTCAAGGGCTCGATCGCTTCGAGAACCTTCACCTGTTCGTTGTGCAGCGCGTTGGCCTCGAGCGAGCTGGGCGGCTCCATCGCTGTCAGCGTCAGAATCTGAAACAGATGATTCGGAACCATATCGCGCAGCGCGCCTGCCTGATCGTAATAGCTGCCGCGCATCTCGACGCCCAGCGTTTCGGCCACCGTGATTTGCACATGGTCGACGTAACGACGATTCCAGATCGGCTCGAAGATGCCGTTGCCGAAGCGAAAGACCAGGATGTTTTGAACGCTTTCCTTCCCGAGGTAGTGATCAATCCGATAGATCTGATGCTCCTTCATGACGATCCGGAGTCGTCGATTGAGCTCACGCGCCGACGCCAAATCGGTGCCGAATGGTTTTTCGACAATCACCCGCCGCCAACCGTCGCGTTCGTCGAGGAGTCCTCGCCGCGCCAGCCGTTCGCACACGTTCAGAAACTGTTCGGGGGCGATCGCGAGATAGAAGAGGACGTTCCGTGTCTCGATCGCCTCCGCCATCGCATCCAGTTCGTCAGCCAGCCGCTGCCATGCCGATTCGTCGTTGAAATCAGCCGCGATGTACGAGAGGTGCTGCATTCGTGCGATCAAAGAGAGCGGCATCGACCGGATGGCCTTCGGCGCTCTCGATTGCTTCCCGGAACTTTTCCTTGAGCTGCTCCACGGTTGATTCCGATCGGGCGAGGCCGATGATGGCCACCCGGTCGGACAGCAGTCCCATTTCGGCGAGGTTGTACAGCGATGGGATCAAGAGTCGGTGGGTCAAGTCACCGCTCGCGCCAAAAATGACAATGGTGCAGGGATCGGCGGGGTTCACAGAAACCACGGCATCAGTCTCCCCCGAAACGGAATTCAAATCGAGGCGTATATCGCTCGACCGACTTGTACGGATCGGGCCACGGTATGACGTAGCCCTGCATGTAGGCGGCATGGCGTGCCCAGTAGGGGTCGAACAAATGCGCGCGCGCGAGCAGACACAAGTCCGCTCTGCCGGCCGCAATGATTGTGTTGACGTCCATGTAGGACGAGATGTTGCCAACCGCCATCGTCGGCATCCCCACTTCGTGCCGGATGCGGTCGGCAAAGGGCGTCTGGAACAATCGACCGTACCTGTGGACGCTGTTCCGGCACCGTTTGCCCAGCCGAGACGTCCACGACGTCGCAGCCACGCGACTTGAGTAGTCGCGCCACCTCGACGGCGTCGGCGGGCTCCAGCCCACCGGGCACCCAGTCGACCGCGCTGATCCGCACGCTCATTGGTCGCTCCGCCGGCCATACCTTACGACACGCTGCGAAGATCTCGAGCGGGAACCGCATGCGGTTGGCCAGCACGCCACCATATTCGTCCTCTCGGCGGTTGGTCAGGGGTGAGATGAACGAGGCCAGGAGATATCCGTGCGCCATGTGTACTTCGAGGAGATCGAATCCAGCGTCGAGCGCAAGATACGTCGCCCGAATGAAGTCTTCTCGAACGACGTTCATGTCGTCGCGAGTCATCTCTCGCGGAATTGGCGATCGGTCGGCGAAATAAGGAATGGGAGACGGCGAGAGGAGAGGCCATGCGGGACCGTCCATGGGTTCGCTGTCGCCTTCCCACAGCTTTTTCGTGGCTCCCTTGCGGCCTGCGTGCCCCAACTGGATGCCGACCTTGGCGGGTGTCTCGCGATGAATGAAGTCAACCACTCGCCGCCACGCCACCGCGTGCTCGGGCTGGTAAAGACCCGCACACGCCGTGGAGATCCGCGCGTCGCGGCTCACGTCGGTCATTTCGGCCATCACGAGCCCCGCGCCGCCAATCGCACGACTGCCAAGATGCACGATGTGCCAGTCGCCCACCGTCCCATCGTCAGCCACGTACTGACACATCGGTGAGACCACGATCCGATTCGGCACGATGAGATCTCTGAGCCGGAACGGGGTGAACATCGGTGGCGGCACTGCCCCAGATGTCTTGCCGGCTGGGGCTTCGAGTCGCGTTTGACGCGTCGCGGCCTCGGACACCGCACGGTCAACTCGACCGAGAAAGGCGGGGTCGCGCTTTCGCAGATCCTCGTGAGTGATCCGGAGCGATCGCGTCAGCAGCGTGAACGCAAACTGCAACCAGGGCAGCCGCAGGTAGCGCTCGGTGTCTTCAAACCATTGCAGCGAGGCCTGCGCAGCGCGCTGCAAGCTCTCAACCGCCGGCCGCCGCGCTGCTTCGTACGCCTCCAGTGCCTCCCCAACCTGCCCTACCCGACCCACTCCGCCCTACCTGCCCTACCTGCCCTACCTGCCCTAACTGTTCGACCAGCGCGACCGCATCCTCCATTGCCATCCGCGTGCCGGAACCGACGGAGAAGTGGGCGGTGTGCGCCGCATCACCCAACAACACGACGTTGCCGCTCGACCAGGGTCTCACGCTGACGGTCGGAAACTGGCGCCACAGAGAACGGTTCGTGATCAGCCGATGACCGGCGAGCTCTTCGCTGAACAGCGCCTCGAGAAACGCGGCCGTTTCTTCTTCACTCGCGCGATGCATCCCGGCCGCACGCCAGGTCTCGTCGCGGCACTCCACGATGAACGTCGAGCGATTCGGCCCGTACTGATAGGCATGGACTCGCCACAGGCCGTGCCCGTTCCGTTTGAAGTAGAAGGTGAACTCGGCAAACGGCTTCGTCGTGCCCAGCCACACGAAGCGATTCGGTCCATGGTCGATCGTGGTCTCGAGGCGATCGCCCAGCAGTCGCCGAACGGTGCTGTTGACGCCATCGGCGCCCACGATCAAGTCAGCGTCGGCGAATTGATCCAGCGTGTCGATCTCTCGCTCGAACTCGAGGCGCACGCCCGCAGCGGCCGCTTGTTGCTGCAGCGTCGCCAGCAGCGTGTGACGGCTCATGCCGCTGAAACCGTGTCCGGTTGAGACAATCGTCTCGCCACCATGGTGAATGGCGATGTCGTCCCAGTGAACCAGGCCGTTCGAGATCGCCGCGAACGCTTCGGTGTCCGCCTCGGCAATCCCAGCCATCGTCGCGTCCGAAAACACCACGCCGAAACCGAACGTGTCGTCAGGACGGTTGCGTTCGACGACACAGATGTCGTTCTGGGGGGCCGCGCGCTTCATCAAGAGAGCGAAATAAAGACCTCCCGGCCCGCCGCCGACGCAGACGATCCGCAGGCCGCGCGTCACGCGTTCGTGGCCTCGTCGAAAACACCGCCGGCGACGATCAGCCGCTGAATATCAGAGGCGCCTTCGTAAATTCGCAAGGCGCGGACGGCTCGATACAGCCTTTCGACGGGATGGCCAACGAGTACGCCTATGCCTCCGACGATCTGCACTGCCTCATCGACCACGCGTTGCGCCATTTCGGTCGCGAACAGCTTGGCCATCGCGGCTGACGCCGAATTTCGCTGGGCGCCATGCGCCTGTTCCCACGCCGCGCGATACACCAGCATCCGTGCGGCATCGAGATCGGTTGCCATTTGGCCGACCTTTGCTCGTATGACCGGCATGTCGGCGAGGGCCTGGCCGAACTGCCGTCGCTGAAGGGCGTGGGCAATGGCTTCGTCCAACGCGCGAGCTGCCAGGCCGCATGCGGCGGCGCCGACCGTCGGCCGCAGTCGATCGAGCGTTTGCATTCCGAGCTTGAACCCCCGATCGCGCTCTCCCACCAGTGCCGAGTCGAGAACCCGGCAATTGCGAAAGCGGATCCGGCCCAGGGGATGGGCGGCCGCGAGCACCTGCGCGCCTTCGAACGACAAGCCAGAGGTGTCCGATGGCACGAGGAACACCGAGATACCACGACTCCCCTGTTCGGGTGACGTCTTTGCGAAGACGAGATAAATGTCCGCGAGTCCGGCGTTCGAAATGAGGTGCTTCTCGCCCTCGAGAATCCAACCGTCGTCGTCATGTCGAGCCGTCGTGGTTAGCGCCGCAACGTCCGAGCCGGCATCTGGTTCGGTCATCGCAAAGGCGGCCATCACATCGCCGGCGATGATCCCCGGCACCCAGCGCGACCGCTGTTCGGCCGTGCCCCCGAGGATCAACGCGGTGGCACCGAGTCCCTGAATCGCGACCACTGCATCCGCCAGCGGGCTCTGCGCGGCCACTGCTTCGCGCACGAGGCAGATGCCCCGGAGGTCCTGCGACGCCAGCGCCTGAAGCCACCCACCACCGCCAATCTCACGAAGCAGCGCGCGCGCCTCACGCCGAGCTTCGTCGTCTGTCGCAGGCTCACGCTTGGGCCGCAGAACACGCCGCGCCCATTCCGACACACGACGCCAGAGCTCCTGGTGTGCTGGTTCGAGCAACGCCGTCACAGCCTTCACTTGAACCTTGGCTCTCGTTTGTCGCGAAACGCTTCGTACGCTTCGCGGAAGTCCGGATGCAGCATGAGGGCCGCCTGAATCTGCGCCTCCGCTTCGAGCGCCGATGGCAGATCCATCGCAGCCTCCCGATTCATGGCGTCCTTCGTGATCTCGAGAGCGAACGACGGCCCGCGTGCCAACCGCTCCGCAAACTCTCGAGCGGTCACCGCCAGCGCGTCGTCTTCGACCACGCGATTGTAGAGACCGATTCGGAGAGCTTCCGCCGCGCTGATGAAGTCGCCCATCATGAGCAGCTCGGCTGCTCGACCAGTACCGACGATGCGCGGCAGCAGCCAGGCGGCGCCCATGTCTGCACCAGAGAGCCCGACCTTCGTGAACAGAAACGCGATCTTTGCCGATGACGCCGCAATCCTGATGTCACACGCGGTGGCAATAACCGCCCCGGCACCGGCGACGGTGCCATTGAGCGCCGCGACCACTGGCTGGCGGCACGCGCGGATGCTTCGAACGAGATCGCCAGTCAAGCGCGTGAACGCGAGCAACCCCTGAAAGTCGCGTGACAGAAGGGGCCCGATAATGTCGTGAACGTCGCCGCCCGAGCAAAACGCCTGGCCCTTACCCGTCAGGACAATCGCACGAACCTCCGGCGTGCCGCTCAACGCATCGAATGTGGACCTGAGCTCCCCGTAGACCTCGAACGTGAGCGCGTTGAGGCGCTGCGGCCGGTTGAGGGTGATCGTCGTGACACCCGTCGACTCCTCGTGGGCGACGAGGAAAGACGCTGGCGCCGTCACGACCGCTCCTTGATGGGTAACACAGCATCCGCTTCGATCTCGACGACCGCATCGCGATCCACCAGCCCAGTCACACCGATGAGGGCCATCGCCGGGTAGTGGGTTCCCAAGTGTCGTTTCCAGACGTCCGCCAAGCTGCCGCGCGCCCCGCGATATTCGTCGAGGTCCGTGACGTAGATCGTCATTCGAACGACATGCTTCGGATCCCCGCCGGCGGTCCTCACCACTTCCAAGGTTCTGACGAGGGCCAACTCGAACTGTGTCGCAAAATCACCGACCGCGACACCGCTCTCGTCGTCGGCTGCCGTCTGGCCAGCCACGTGCAAGGTGCGCCACCCTGCAGGTGTGAGGACACCATGTGAAAAGCCGCGCGGCCGCCCACGAGACGGTGGATTGACGTGAACAGCTTGCGGTGAGTCATGTTTGGGCATGCGGTTGTCTCGGAGAGGCGGATTGGCGGCGAGCGCCTCCAGCACTGACTCTTCTAGTATTGCCCCCAGCGTCTCGATGCTCTGTCGTCCCTCATTGGCGGTGGCCGCTGCGGGCCAGCCGAAATAGGCGCGGGCCCCACCCGCAGCGGCGAACGACCGATCGCCGCGACGAATCGCGTCAACCAACGAGGCGGGATTGGGAGGCAAGCCGCTCATGGTTTCGACGTCCACCCAGGAGGGATGTTCAGCCAGGACGATGGAGCCCTCGTAGCGCCCGGCATGGCAGGCGCCGCTTTGAAACTCGGGTCCTAATCGGCTCGCCCAACGACGTCGTGTCAGGTCGGGAAACACTATCGTGCACCCATCGACTTCCTGCGCTGCGGCTTCACGGATGGCAGCAACGTTCGCTGGGTCATGGTGCGCGTTGGCGATCGCCATGACCCGGACGCCGTGCCGACCGACACTGCCGGCCACGCCGGCAATGAGCAATGTCGTCGCGGCCGCCGGGGTATCGATCGTCCCAGCGAACGCCGAAGCAAACGGCGCGGGCGCGACTGTTAGCGCAGGGAGCAACACGACTTCGAATCCACGACCGGCAAGTCGCTCTGCGCCCGCTCGCGCCATCGCGTCGGCGATGACGACATCGGTGCCCAACGGCAAATGCGGGCCATGCGCTTCGAGAGCGCCAACCGGTAGCACCGCCACCGTGCGCTCACTCCCCACGCGCTCGAATGCGGGCCACGACAGCGAAAGCCATTGGTGAACCGGCATGCCTGCCGTGCAAGCCTAACGTAAACTCGTGGCGTGGCGACATCTGCGGGGCGACTGATCAGGTCTGAGGCGCAGGCTCGCTATGTATACTGACTCCGCTGTTGGTCACCCCCAATGACGCTCAATCTCGCGACGTACTTCGTCGATGCTCGCGTGCGGGAGGGCCGGGGCGACGCGGTGGCGATCCGGACCGCTCATCGCACGTGGCGCTACCGCGAGATTTCGGCCATGGCCGGCCAGGTCGCGCGACTCCTCGCTCAGGCTGACGTTCGGCCGGAAGAGCGCGTCATCATCGCACTCCCGGACGGCGTGCCTTTCGTGGCCGCGCTCTTCGGGATTCTGAGGCGCGGCGCTGCGGTCGTGATGGTGAACCCGGACTCGCCGCCGGACCTGCTCGCATACTTCTTCGAGTACACCCGCGCCCGTGCCGCCTTCGCGGACCGCGCGCACAAAGCTGCAATCGAAGCCGCCACGAGTGCGCTCGACCCGACGCCTCACGTTTTCGTTGTGGACGACCCGAGCCTGGAGCCGCAGCTGTTGGACTCGACTGGTCCGACCTCCGCACCATTCCACTCGCACCGTGATGACGCCGCGATCTGGCTCTTCAGCGGCGGGACAACCGGACGACCCAAGGCCGTCGTGCAAACCAACCGATCGTATGTGAACACCACCGAGCGCTACGGCCAGGGGGTGCTTGGCCTCACCTCGAACGACGTGACGATGGCGGTGCCGAAATTGTTCTTCGGGTACGCCCTGGGTTCAAACGTGCTGTTTCCGTTCTCGGTGGGCGCGTCCTGCGTGCTGTTTCCCGAGCGGAGCACTCCCGAAACCGTCTTCGCGCAGATCGAGCACCACCGGCCGACCATCCTGATCAACGTGCCAACGATGGTGCAACAAATGGTTGCGCATCCCACGGCAGCGGACCGCGATCTTCGATGCCTTCGGCTGGCCACATCCGCCGGCGAAGCGCTTCCAGCGGAGTTGTACGAGCGGTGGCAGACCACCTTCAGCGTGGAATTGCTCGATGGCCTCGGCACGGCCGAGATGTGGCACATCTTCCTCTCCAATCGGCCAGGCGCCGTCGTGCCCGGCACGCTCGGCCACGCCGTTGAAGGGTTCGACATCAAGCTGTGCGACGACGAAGGGCGCGAGGTCCCGCGAGGTGACGCCGGCATGCTGTGGGTCAAGGGCGATTCGCGCGCCATCGGATACTGGCAACGGCATGACGACACGATGCACGCGTTTCGCGGCGAATGGTACGTCTCGGGCGACATGCTGCGACAAAACGCGGATGGGACGTTCACCTACTGTGGCCGCGTGGACGACATGCTCAAGATCAGCGGCAAATGGTTGTCCCCCGGCGAATTGGAGAATTGCCTCCTTCAACACGAGGCCGTTCGCGAGGTCGCCGTCGTTGGAGTGAAAAACGCAGACGGACTCGTCAAGCCTTGTGCGTTTGTGGTCTGTAGCGAAGCATCCTCGGGGCTTGCGGCTGAGCTGCAAGCGTTTGCCAAAGCGCGGCTGGAGCCTTACAAATACCCGCGTGAGGTGATTTTCCTCGACACGCTGCCGCGCACCCATCTAGGCAAGGTCGATCGCAACGCGCTCGCGAACCGTCCGATGGACGACACGAGCGTTTGATATCATCGAGGTTTCACTACCTCAACATTCAGGCAGGAGAGATCGCATGGCCCCCTCGCTCGCAACGAATGGCCCGCTCGCCATAGGCGCCGACGCGCCAGACTTCGAAGCCAACACCACCCAGGGTCCGATTCGTTTTCACGAATGGCTCGGCAATTCCTGGGGCGTTCTGTTTTCGCATCCGAAAGACTTCACGCCCGTCTGTACAACCGAGCTCGGCTACATGGCGCGGATCAAGCCGGAATTCGACAAGCGCAACGTCAAAGTCATCGGGCTCAGCGTCGATCCGGTCGACAAGCACGAGGGCTGGTCCAAGGACATTGCCGAAACGCAGGGGACTGCGCCCAACTATCCGATGATTGGCGATCCCGAGCTGAAGATCTCCAAGCTGTACGGAATGCTGCCCGCCACGGCGGGAGACAGCTCCGAAGGTCGGACCGCCGTCGACAACGCGACCGTTCGCAACGTCTACGTGATCGGTCCGGACAAGAAGGTCAAGCTCGTCATCTCGTATCCGATGAGTACGGGGCGCAACTTCGATGAAGTCCTGCGGGTCATCGATTCGATTCAGCTGACTGCAAAGCACAAGGTGGCCACACCGGTGAACTGGAAGGATGGCGACGATGTGATCATCCTGACGGCAGTCAGCGATGCGGAAGCCAAGGAGAAATATCCCAACGGCTGGAAAGCGCCGAAGCCGTACCTGCGGATCGTGCCGCAGCCTAGAGGGTGAAGCGCGACAGGGCATAGGGCCTGGGGCCCAGGGCGTAGGACTGCGGCCCCCGCCCTGCGCCCCGTGCCCTGTGCCCTGCACTCACCTCCCGTCGGCGCCGTTCCCCGTAGTGTCTTTCCGCGCACGGGAAACGCTGGTCGTGCCGGGCGCGTCGGCGGGCTCTTCTTCAGGTCTTCGAGCGCAATCGCGATGGCGCGCTCGAGTTGCGGATCGCGACCGGCAATCACGTCCTTCGGTGTCTGCTCGACTTCCACGTCAGGCGGAACGCCCTCGTTTTCAACCACCCATCCTTCCTCGGGCGTCCAGATCGCCAGATTCGGAGCGGTAATCGATCCACCGTCCATCAGGATGGGGAATCCCAACACACCCACCAAGCCGCCCCAGGTGCGCTGCCCGACCAGGGTGCCAACCTTGAACTTGCGGAACATCCACGGCAGCAGGTCTCCGCCCGACCCTGCCGTCTCATCGATGATCATCACTTTGGGACCCTGGATCGCCGCCACCGGTGTGCGGAGATCGTCGCCGTAGCGCATAGCCCAGTAGCTGATGAGGGGCCTCCTGAGAATATCGATGTAGTAATCCGCAATCTGGCCACCGCCGTTGAAGCGCTCGTCGATGATGACGGCGTCCTTGTGCGTTTGCGGGTAGAAATACCGCTTGAAGTAGGTATAGCCAGGCTCGGCAGTGTTGGGCACATAGACATATGCGACGCGCCCGCCGGTGGCCGAGTTGACCTTCTTCAGATTGCCCTCCACCCAGTCCCGATTGCGAAGCGCCGCTTCGTTGCCAATCGGAACGACGTGCACGGTGCGCGAGCCGCTGCCATCCGCGTTGGGGCCAACGGTGATCTCGACGATCTTCCCTGCCGTGTTCTCGAAGAAACTGTAGATGTTCGCGGGTGGCCGCACGTCGCGGCCGCCGACGGCGAGCAAGTATTCGCCCGTGCGAACATTGACGCCGGGCTCAGTGAGCGGCGCACGCAGCTGCGGGTTCCAGTTGAGGCCGCCGTAGACTTTCTTGAAGCGATACCGCCCGTTCTCGACCGAGTAGTCGGCGCCGAGAAGACCACCTGGCACTGTTTTCGGGGTGTCCAGGCGGTCACCGCCGCCGCCGGTGTGATGGCCGACCGCCAACTCGCTCGACATCCACTGAATCACGCGGTTGAGGTCGCCACGGACGGCGACGTCGGATAGCAACACCTTGTACTTGGTCTTCAGCGCCGGCCAGTCCACGCCGTGCATGTTGGGCGCATAAAAGTAATCGCGGTTGATGCGCCACGCCTCGTCGAATATCTGTGCCCATTCCGCTCGCGGGTCGATGCGGACTTCGAGGTCGGCGGTTGCGAGGCGACCCTCGGCCGCTACGACCTTCGGCGACAGCGACGTGATGAACCAGTTGTCGCGAGTCGAATACAGAAGCTTCTTGGTGTCACTCGAGATTCGATAGTCTCGAACATCGTCCAGCACTTGTTCGGTCTGACGCTTCGCGAGGTCGAAACGGAACAGGCGCGCCCCACGCGGCGGGGTGGGTGGCGCCCCTGGTGGCGGTGGTGGTGGTAATTCAGCGCTGGCGCTGAGGTAATACAGCTGCCCCGTCGCGGCCGCTTGGAGGTTGGACAACTCGCCCCCAACTCCGGGGAGATCGAGGATGCGGTATTCGATCCCCTCGAAGTCGATGCGGACAGGCTCAGCCGGCGGTTCCGCGGGAGGCTTCTCTCCGGCGGCAGATGTGCTCGGCGAAGCCGCTTTGGGCTTCTCCTCGTCGCTCTCTCTCGCCAACGGCGACGGAAGGTCATTCCGCAGCACGACGAGATAGATATTCCGCGTTCGACGGTTGTCAGACGTCGATTGCGCGAACCAGTCGAGGACAGGTCCCGCATCCGTGGATCCAAACAGGTACAGATACTTGCCGCTGCGATCGAAGACGGGTTCACTCACCTCGGCGAGTCCATCGCTGATGGGAAACGATTTGTCCTGATCGACCGAGTAGACCGACAGAGTCATCGTCAGCGGATGCGTGTTGGCGGTGTAAGCGAGCCACCGCGAGTCCGGCGACCAGCCGTAACGTGATGCTGTTGAACGGACCATAGACCTTGGCAGCGGCTACCTTCCTCGTCGTCCCTTTCTGAACGTCGAATACGAACAGCGCTTGGGCGTTGTCGGTGTAGGCAATCTGCTTGCTGTCTGGCGACCATCGAAGGTTGGTGTAGAAGCCGGCGCCTTCGAGCCGATGCTTGGTCGTCTCGCCCTTCCCGTCCTGGCCTACGACGTGCAGGAGATACTCCCCAGACGCGTCAGATACGTAGGCGATCCGCGTGCCATCAGGCGACCATGACGGCGCGCGCTCGTGCGCGCCCGGCGTGTTCGTCAGGTTGCGCGCATCACCCTTCTCCGCCGGCACCGTCAGGATCTCACCGCGGAACTCGAACACGGCTCGAGCGCCCGTTGGCGAAATGGCCGCTGCCCTGATCCAGTTGGCACCTTTGACGAACCGCTCGCGCGTTTCGCGAAGATCGGACGACACGCCAAACGTGAGCTTGCGAGAGGTCTTGGTCGACGGGTCGAAGTGATGCAGGTAGCCGGCCTGCTCGTACACAATCTGTCCACCACCCGTCGCGGCGTTCAGAATCGGAAAGTCCTGGTGATTCGTCAGCCGCTGAACGCGCTGCGATCCCGATTCGTACGCAGTAGAGATTGAACTCGCCGTCCCGATCCGACCGGAAGTAGACGAGGTCGCCAATCCACATGGCGTCGACGTCGTTGGCACGAGACGCAGGCTGCGGGATTTTCTCGATGGCATGGCTGGACGTGTCATAAAGCCAAATCCGAGAGACCGTGCCACCTCGATATTGCTTCCACTGTTCGAATCGAGGCGCGATGGGGTTGTAAGCGATTCGGCGGGCGTCGGGCGAGTAGGTCCCGCTGGCGGCGTTGGGAATCGGGAGAAGGTCGGGCATGCCGCCGTCGAGCGCGACCGTGAACAACTGCGTGTAGCGCGTTGTGAAGACGGATCGCGGCGAGGTGAACAGCACACGACGCCCGTCCGGCGTAAAGCCTTGCACCTCGTCGGCGCCGGGGTGCCAGGTGAGACGCTTGGGCACGCCGCCATCCACCGGCACGGTATAGACGTCGCGGTTGCCGTCGTATTGGGCCGTGAAGGCAATCAGCGCCCCGTCTGGCGAGAACGCCGGGCTCGATTCGACGCCATAGTCAGTGGTCAGGCGTCGAAGATCACGGCCGTCGAGCCGTCGCCACCCACAGATCATCGGCATAAATGAACGCGACATGGTGCCACTGGTGGCCGGCTGATGCAGCAATCGCGTATCGCGCACATTGACGTCCGCTGACGGACGAACGCCGACCGCGGCGATGAGCACGACGATAAACGCGAACGTATGACGCAGCAGCATGCTGGGTCTCCTCTGAGAGTTACAGATACAGGGAACAGGGAACAGAACACCGGGCGGGAGGGGGGAAATGGGCCTTCGCCTGTGCCCTACGCCCTCCCTGTGCCCTATGCCCTACGCCCTGCGCCCTTGTAACCGTTATCGCCATTCAAATCGCACCGGCACATCGCCGCTACTCCCCTTCACGCTGTCGACGTAAAAGCGAACGAGCAATCGACCCTCGGCGAGATCGCGGCGATCCTGCGCCGACAGCGTGACGACGCCATCCTGAGGGCGGCCGACCGCAAACAGTTGATGTCTGGCGGCACCGGGCTTGTCCGGACTCCCGGTGTGAAGCCAAATGGCCGCCAGCCTCTCCCGTACGGGATCTTCGAGCTTGATCACGTAGTGCAACCTGGATGTCGTGTCGTTGAACGACAGGTTGACGGTCGCACCCTGGGAGGTAATGTTCGTTATCCGAATTGCCGGCGCCTTGCCGTCAATCAAGGGCGGCGTGCTGAACGGCGGCCGCCGGAGCTTCACCGTCTGCTCGATCGCAAAGCCAAGCGCAAGCAAGTCGGCTTCGCCAAACGTCCGGCCGAGCAGGTCCATGCCAACCGGCAGGCCGTCTTCGCTGAACCCCGCCGGCAATCCGAGCGCCGGCAAACCGGAGTGGGAACTGACCTGGCAATTCGTTCCCCCTTGCCCATCGCCTATCCGCGCTGGTTTACGACGTAGCGTGGGATACACGACCGCCGTGAGCTGATGCTCGTCCAAGACGGCTTCGACAGCGCCACGTATCGCCGTTCGTTTGATCCTCGCCCGGCGTGATAGATCGCTCTCCCGGTGTTCGACGGCGTTGCGAGTGCGAAAATTGGCCTCCAGCGCGGTGTGATACAGCCCGCGATCGAGAATCTCACCCAGGGACTTCACTGGCGCTGACGGATCGCGGCCGAGATACTCGGCGAGATCGAACTTGAAGTCCGAATTGATCATCGAGCTGTCCCGCAACAAATCGTCGAGGCCAGGAATTGGCGTGTCGATGACCTCGACGCCCGCCTTCTTGAGCGCATCGAGCGCGCCCTGGACGACGCGAGTCACCTCCTGATCTTCGGTGGCGGACCCAAAGAGGCTACGAACGACACCAATGCGGGCGCCCTTCAATGCGTCAGCACGAAGAAGCGCGCGATATGACGCCGGAATGTGCCCGGCACCGATCGCCGTCTGCGGATCCGACGGATCGGCGCCGACCGTTGCATCCAGCATGATTGCCAGGTCGTCGATCGAGCGCGCAATCGGTCCGCCGATATCCTGCGTGCTCGACAGCGGGACGATGCCAGCCCGACTGGAGAGGCCTTGCGTGCCGCGCAGCCCGACGAGATTGTTGTGCGAGGCGGGGTTTCGAATCGATCCACAAGTGTCACTGCCCATGCCCCCGGCCGCGAAGCTGGCGGCGACCGCGGCGCCTGTTCCACCACTCGAACCGCCGGCATTGCGGTCGAGGTCGTAAGGGTTCAGGGTCTGCCCGAAACGTGACCCAACGGTCGTGATCCCGGCCGCGAGCTCGTGCATGTTGGTCTTGCCGAGAATGACCGCCCCCGCCTCCCTGAGTCGCTTGACGAGATGCGCGTCGCGCGCCGGATGAAACGTGGCCAGCGCGATCGAGCCGGCACTGGTCGGCATCTCCACGGTTTCATAGTTGTCCTTGACCAGCACCGGGATGCCGTGCAGCGGTCCCCGGGCGCCCTTGCTGCGTCGTTCGCCGTCCAGTCCATCCGCAATCTCGCGCGCGCGAGGATTGACGGCAACGATGGCGTTCAGCGCCGGGCCCTGTTGATCGTAAGCGTCGATTCGTGCCAGGTAGCTGTCAACGAGCTGGCGTGACGTGACCACCCCGGTCTGCATCGCTCGTTGCAGATCATCGATCGATCGCTCGGTTGGATCGTAAGCCGCAATGGACGGAGCATTCGGCACGCGTGGTCGGGACTGGCCCAAGATCTCCGGCGTGAGCGTCATTGCGCAGACGGTGATCGTCAGAACGCCACGAGACAACGACATGCGCCACAGCATACAGTTCCAGGGTTCCAGGGTTCCAGGGTTCTGTACTTCGAACCTTGGAACTATGGAACCATGGAACCATGGAACCTTCGTTGAGAAATTGGGCAACGACTCCCCTCGTAGTTCTCGTGGTGCTCGCGCTTGTGGTGTGGCTGGTACGGTGGCTCGAACCTCGACTCGCCTTCTTTCCGTTCGCGGGCGAAACAGCGACCCCGCGTTCGTCGGGTGTCGAGTACCAACCCCTGACGTTGACGACCGACGATGGCGAGCGTCTCCATGCGTGGCATCTCGCGCGACCAGACGCGCACGCTGATGTCGTGTACTTTCATGGCAACGGCGGCAACCTGTCGGTGTGGAGCGATGTGCTCGTCGAACTCTGGCGCCAGGGTTTCGACGTCCTGGCCATCGACTATCGGGGCTACGGCCTGAGCACGGGCACGCCTTCGGAGCAGGGACTCTATCGCGACGTCGATGCCACGCTTCGATTCGTCGACGAGCGACCGCACGACAGGTCACGACCCCTCATTTATTGGGGGCGTTCGCTGGGCACGGTAATGGCCGCGTATGCGGCCAGTCGGCGCGCACCTGACGGAATCGTGCTCGAATCGGGCTTTCCGTCCATGCGCTCGGTGCTCGAAACGAATCCGGTGATGTGGGTGCTGTCCTGGGGATCGAGCTATCGAATGCCGACGGTCGACTGGATGGCCGGCGTCCGACAACCCACGCTCGTGCTGCACGGCGACCGTGACAGCGTCATTCCCCATCGTCTGGGGCAGCGCCTGTATGCCGCACTCCCCGGTCCCAAGACCTTCGTCACGCTTCCGGGCGGTGAGCACAACGAGCCCGTGCCGCCCGACGCGGAGGCTGTACTGGCGCGCCGTTCGACAGTTCACCGGGTCGCTGTCCGAGGCGCGTCCTACTTCTTCATCTGAACAACGATGACTTCGATCGGCTCCTTGCCCCGGTTCATGTCACCGTGCTGCTCGCCGGCCGAATCCGGCCCGAGCCAATAGGCCTTGCCCGACTCCCATGTCATCTGCTTCATCGTCTTGCCGGCGGCGTCGACGACGTCGAGCGTGCCGCCCTTGAGCGCGACGATCGTGCGGCCGAGGTCGTGTCGATGCAGCGCCAGCGGCTGATTGGGCAGGATGATCGACTTCCAGACGCTGACGTGCTCGTTTTCGAACTGCGGCTCGCGTCGCGTTTGAGCCTGCTGCTGCAGCGCCCCGACCCCCACGCCGGCCGCAAACACCGCCGCGATGATTCCAGCTGTCACCCACTTCGATTGCATTCCTATCCTCCAACTCTTCCGCCTTCAGCCGGAAGAACGGATCCTCCGCGCGGCACCGTTCCGTGCTTCCGTGTTCCCGTGCTTCCGTGCCAAGTCTTCTCTGTGTCCCTGAGTCTCTGAGGCCTGTACGTCTATCCCTTTAGAGACCTAGCAGCCTCGCGGCATTGCCGCCGAGAATCATCCGCCGCTCCTCATCCGTGACGTCGATGCGCTGCAGCGAATCCAGCATCTTGGGGATGCTGCCGATCTGGTGGGGGTAGTCGCTTCCCGCCAGGATGCGATCGGCTCCCGCAAACGTGATCGCAAACTCGATCGCGTCCGGGTTGAAGTTCACCGTGTCGTAGTAGAACTGCTTGAAGTACTCGGTCGGCGGCCTCGAGATGTTGCGCCGGCAGTCAGCAAAGGCTTCATAACCTCGGTCCGATCGCTCGGCCAAGTATGGCAGCGCGCCGCCCATGTGGGTCAACGCCCACTTGATGTTCGGATAGCGCTCCGGAACGCCGGCAAACACGAGGTGCGCGGCTGCCAGCGTCGTATCGAACAGGAAGCCCACGAGCGCGGTCAGCCAGTAGTCCTCCATGCCCTGCACGCTCGCCGGGTGCGCGGGATGAATGTAGATCACGGCGTTGAGCTCGTTGGCCTTCTTCCACAACGGCTCGTAGACTGCATCTGCCAGCGGCGTCCCGTTGATGTTACTGAACACCATGGCGCCCGGCAGCCCGAGCCCTTTCATCGCTCGCTCGAGTTCGCGCACCGACTCGGCCGGGTCGTTGAGCGGCAGCGTCGCCAGCGCGACGAAGTGCTTGCGGCGCCGAACCTCTTTGGCATACGCGTCATTGACGGCGCGCGCCATGGTGACGGCCGCGCCGGCATCCTCGAAATGAACGCCTGGTGTCGTAAAGGTAATGAGCTGTTTGTCGACTCCATGTGCCTGCAGCACGCCCTCGCGGTAGTCGAGATCGCGATGACCCGGCACCAGGACGTTGTAGTCGCCCGGATAGTGCAGCCGAGGATTCTGCTGCGCGTCGTAGTCGACCTTGACGCGAGCCCCGCCCTTCTTCACCACATCGAGATACTCGGGCGGGTAGTAATGATTGTGAAAGTCGATGATCATGAGCGGCGGCAAGGCGTGCGCAGCGACGGCGCGCGTTCAGGGCATCAGCGGCGGCGGCACGCGCCGTTTCGTCGCCTGCTCGAAGGCATAGGCGAGTTCGATCAGGCGCGGCTCGCTGCAGGCCTTGCCGGTGAAGCCGACGCCATAGGGCGCGGGCTTGGCGTCGAAACCGGCCGGAAAGGCAGGCGTTGGTGCGTTCGGCACCAACCCCAACGGCACCACGATGATCGGATAGCCGGCTCGGGCCGCGAGCCCGGCACCCGAACCGCCTGGCGTCAGAAGGGCATCGAGCTTGTGCGCGTCGATGACCCCGTCGATGCCCCGTTCGCGACTGAGCTTCCAGTCCTTGACGTGGTCCGCGTCGAACCGCGCCTTGTCAGTGTCGACATTCATCTCGTCAGAAATGTCGAGACGCGACTGCCCGAAGCGAATCGCGCCAGCCTTTGTGTGCGTCAGGTTCCACTGGCGAAGCTCGGTCAACGTTTTTACGGGCGCTGAAGGCCCAAGGCTTGAAAGCCATTTGTCGAAGTCACGCTTCATGCCGTACTTGAAGGCAACCGAACACCCGGCATCCATCCCTTTGGCTTGATCGCCGCCGGAACAGTAATCCCAGCGCAGAAAGTTCGACGCCGGATCCTTCTCGACGAAGCTCGGCACGTCGGCCGGATCGACCAGGACCGCACCGTGCTGCTTGAGGACGGCAATGGCGTCGGCCATGAGCTTGGCCTGTTCGGCATTGAGACCACCGCGCGGGCGCTCCTCGCCCGCCACCGTGATCCGCTCGTAGTAAAACGCTCGTGGAATCCCGATGCGCGCGCCCTTCAGGCCACTCGTGTTCAGAAACTTCGTATAGTCGCGGGCGGGCGGCGGCGTGCACGTTTTGGTCGCGGGATCGTTGGGATCGGCGGTCGCGCCCTCGAGCGCCCCGAACAGCACCGCCGCGTCGGTGACGGTGCGCGTCATCGGGCCCGCCGTATCGTGATCGGCGGTGATCGGGATGACCCCGTAACGGCTGATGCGTCCGATGGTCGGACGAATGCCGACCAGCATGTTGGCGTTCGAGGGGCTGATCACAGAGCCGCCCGTGTCCGACCCAACGCTTGCCGCCCACAGGTTGGCCGCGGTCCCGATACCAGAGCTGGAGCCGCCGGTCGCGAGCGCGGGACGGCCATCGAACGACGCTTCTCGAGGGTCCATACGCGGGTCGTACGGATTGAACGCGAACCCGCCGACGGCGTTGTAGTTGCCAGGCATTGGGTTGGGCGCCCCGGCAACCCAGTTCGCCAGCTCGGTCAGTCCCGCCTTCGCGATGATGATCGCGCCGGCCTCGCGAAGATTCTTCGTCAGCGTCGCCTCATATGGCGGCACATATCCCACAAACGCGAGGGCTCCCCCGGTGGTCGGAAGATGCGTGGTGTGAATGTTGTCTTTGAGCGCCACGGGAATGCCGTGCAGTGGCCCACGGACCTTGCCGGCGGCTCGCTCGCGATCGAGCGCGTCGGCCTCCTCGAGCGCGCGCGGGTTGACCGCCAGCGCCGCGTTCAGGCGATCCTCGTAGATGGCGAGCCGGACGAGGTACTGGCGAACGATCTCGCGCGAGGTGACTCGCTTTTCGGCCATCGCCGCCGCCATCTGGGGAATCGTCGCCTCGACGACCGAGAAGCTGCCGTTAGGCGAAGGCTGGCTCCGGCCGCTGGCGTGAAGGGAGAGGAACCCAAGCGCCAGGCCGCTCACTACGAGGGCGCGAATCATCGCGCCCTATCTTACGTGAAGCACACGCCCACTGACGTTCTAGACGTCTTGAAGACCATAACCCGTGCAAACGAGTCAAGCTTCTCCGCACTGCCTTCAAGACGTCTGCCCGCCGGAGGCGGGCAAGCAAACACTGCCCTAGCGAGGCGGAGCCGCATCGCACATGCTTGACGGTCCGAGGCGGAGCCTCGCTAGCGCTTGGTGGACGAAGTCGAGCGGCTTGTCCCGAAAGCGGGCGATCGTTTGCTCGGCGGTCGTGGGCGATGCCATCGAGGCACGATAGTCGGGTGCCGCCGTGCGCGCGAGTGTGTTCATGAAGGTCAGTGATCACGTGATCAGTGATCCGTGATCCGTGGTCCGTGGTCCGTGATCAGTGGTCAGCTCGCGGCCATGCTAGCACGCCGGTTCGCTCGCACCCGTCGACGCAGCGAACTCCTCGCGGGAAAGCCGGAAGAAGAGTGTGTCCAAACCGTTCAACACGCCCCGTCGCTCGAGCGTCATTCCCAATCGTCTCAACGCTCGAATCGATGAGTCGTTCGGAACGTCAGTGGCGGCGACGACCGAGGAACACTGGAGGATCTCGAATACGTAAGCCAGCAGCGCACACGCAGACTCGTTGGCAAGCCCCTGCTTCCAGTATCGCGGCCAGAACCCGAACAGGAGCTCCGGCTCCTTGGCTTCGGACGGACGAAACCCGCAAACCCCCATGAGCCGAGGATCACCTGTGCGCTCCGATACCGCCCACAACCCGTATCCAAACTGCTGAAAGTGACGTTCGCTGGCTGCGATGACTTCGGCCGCCTGGTCCTCATGGATGACGACGTCGTCCCACAGGTATTTTCGGACACCCGGATCGGTCCAGAGCGCGTGCGTCGCCGCCAGGTCGTCAGCGGTGAGAGGCCGCAAGGTGGTCCGCCGCGTGGCCAGATGGGGCGCGGCCACCGATTCAGGCGAAACGACGTTCCGAACGCTCACGCGCCTTTCGCACTTCCTCTTCGCGATTGCGGGGCGCGGCGCTGGTCGTCAACGAGTGGATCAGTCGTTGCGCGGCTGACGTGACCTCATCGACAGCGCGGTTGAACACATCCTCATTAGCCCGCGATGGCCTCGAGGTCCCGCTCAGCTTCCGCACGAACTGCAGTGCCGACGCCCGAATCTCATCGTCAGTCGCGGGCGGGGCGAAGTTAGCGAGCGTCTTGATGTTTCTGCACATCTCCGAATCTCTCCACCAGCGCCGGTCTGGCAATGTCCCAGCGCATGTCTCCATCGTACTGCGCCGGCCGCGACGAGTACGCAAACTCGTAACTGCGGTCGTCCTTGCTCTCGTGAATGTTCAGCCGCGGCAGCAGCTGATGCAAGAACTCGTGGACTGCAGCCCGTCCGACACCTCTCCCGATCGCTTGTACCACGGTGGCGCGATCGGCTCCGTCCGGCGCGTGCGACACGGCCTGGCTGGCCAGCATGAGAAAGTTGACCGAGCCGTTGCCACCGAGGGGCGGCAGCACTCGGGTCGCCCCTGCAGCGCCTCTGATGCCAGGCCCGAATTCCTGGACCACGCGCACGCGGTAGAAGGCTTCGCGATCCTCTGAGAAGCGAATCCGAAGACCCGCGAAGGCCGCTCGGACCTCCCACCATGCCACCTCTTGAATGAGCTTCGCTTCCGACTCAGTCAGCGGTTCGCCGTACCCTGCCGTGACGAAATGTGGCGACTCGAACGAGACGTCCTCGAACCAGAACCCGGCGTGCGAGATATGGTCCTGCGCACGCCACGAGAGGACAGCGTAGATGGCGACCGCCGTACCGATTGCCGCTGCAAGAATGGCTTTAGAAGCCTTGACGGCCTCATATCTAGATATATGAGTCACATTTTGCTCCGTCAAGGCGACTGCCCCGCCGGAACCACCCCACCGCGCAAAGTCCGCGCGGTGGGGACCCCGGGGCCCCCGCCACGCGTTTTCTGCGTGACGGGGTGGCGGAGGCGGGGCAAACAAAATAGTCGACGAGCGAGGCGGAGCCCTCGCTCGTCACTGGGCAAAGGCGCGCACCAGATCGTACCAAAAGTCGAGCGCATCATAGAAGCTGCGCACTGGGACGCGTTCGTCGCGGCCGTGCGCCCGGACGTCGTCAGGATCCGAGAAGATCGCGGAGACGCCGTACACCGGGATGCCTGCGTTGCGCACATAAAGCCCATCGGTCGCGCCAGCCGACATCTCTGGAATCACGCGAGCTCCCTCGAAATGCCGCCCGGCCACGCTCTCGATCGCGCCCATTACTTCTTTGGTCAATGGCGACGGCGGGCTCGGCGTCGGCTCGCCGAGACGGCGAATCGTCACTTCCCGGTCACCAACGACCTTTTCGAGGATGCGATCGATGTCATTGGGATCTTCGTCTGGCAGGATGCGACAGTTGATGACCGCACGTGCGGTCTGCGGCAAGGCATTCTCCGCATGACCCGCTTCCAGGGTCGTGGCCACACATGTAGTCCGCATGCTCGAGGCGTACGACGGATTCTGCGCCAGCCGTTCGACCGCCAGTCGATCGGGAGGAGTCGATGCAGCGCGTCGCATGTCGGCGGCATCAGGTCCGCCAAGCTCGCTGGTGCGGGCCAGATAGGCGCGTGTGACCTCGTTCAGCCGCAATGGAAACTGGTGTTTCGACAGCCGGCTCAACGCATTGGCGAGCTGATAGATGGCGTTGTCAGAACGCGGGACCGAACTGTGCCCGCCTGGGTTGCGAACCTCGAGCTGGTAGCTCAGATACACTTTTTCGCTCGCCTGAACGCCCAACACAACCCGTCGCTCGCCGCGCAGGATGCCGTCACCGCCGTCGCTGTTGAGCGCGAGCGTCGCTCGCTTGACGTCGGCGTTATTGGCCAGGAGCCAGCGAATCGCATTCCCGGTCGTCTCCTCGTCTGTGGTCAGGGCCACGATGATGTCGCGGCGTGGCGCAAGTCCGTCGCGCTTCAGCCGAATCAGGTTCGCGATCAAGATGGCCGCGCCCGCCTTGTTGTCGTGTGTGCCACGGCCGTAGAAGTAGCCGTCCTTTTCACTGAGTACAAAGGGCTCGATGGACCAGTCATCGCGACGTGCAGGTACCACGTCGAGATGCGCCATCAAGAGTACCTGGCCCGTTGGCACCTGCAGTCGCGGTCGAGTCGGGCTTCGACGTCGAACGAAGCCGGACGACCAGGTTACCAAGTCGCGGCGCGGCGCCGACGATCTGAACCTCTTCTGGCGTGAAGCCCGACGCGGCGAGTCGCTTCGCCAGCACCTCGGATGCCGCGCGCGGGTTGCCGTTGGGCTCCGACGTATCGATCGCGACTAGCTCGCGGAAGATGTCGCGCGCAAGTGCGCGATCGGCAAGTGAGGCCTGCGGTTGCCCCTGCGCCGAGGTCGGCAGGCACAGAAGCGTGGCCACGAGCAACGCTCCAAGTCGACACAGCTGCACGCGCGAGCGGGTCATGGCGAGGGCTGCCTGAGAATCGACCAGTGCGCGTGGACCGTGCGCCACTCTCCGGCAATCAAACGATAGACCAGCGTGGCTTTCCACGGCGTCAGCGGAGATCCGTCTGGCGCGAACGTGAGATAGTGCAGGGTCAGGATTCCGATCTTTCCTTGGAGTGAAGCGAAGTAGGTCGTGACGGCTTCACGACCGACGACTCGCGAGTGCGCGCCAATGTCGTCGAAGTACGTGACATCCTCGGCGACGTTCGCTACATACCCCAGTGGTTTGCCCTGTGACCATTGGTCCAGCGCACGGCGCTCCTGCGCCAGAATGGCCTGTTCGGCGGTCTCGTGTCTCACTCGAACCTCCCTGCCAGTCGCCGGACCTTGTCACGCCACTCCAAGCGGTACGCGGCGCGCGCGTACCCACCACCAATAGACCGGCAGCCCGATTATCACCAGGACCAGCCCGATGGCACTGTTGATCGGATCAACGCGGATCTGGTTCGCGGCAATTGCGAACGAGACCAACGCAAACACGATGGGAATGACGGGAACTCCCGGCATCCGCCATGCCGGCCGGTAATCGGCCCGCCGGCGCAGGGCCACGACCCCGAGTGCGAGCATGCCGAAGAAGATCCACTCGGTGTAGATCACCCGTGTGAACAGCTCGCGATAAGTGCCGGTCAAGACGAGGACCACCGCCCACAACCCTTGCAACAGGATGGCGCGGCCAGGTGTTCGATACGTCGGGTGAATCGCCGCCGCCCACTTGAACAGCAGGCCATCCTGCGCCATCGAGTAGTAGACGCGCGGGCCGGCCAGGATGACGCCGTTCAGCGCCCCGAACGCCGAGAACATGACCAGTCCCGACACCAGGCTCCCACCGACGGGACCCACGAGCGCCTCGAACGTATCCGCGGCCACGCGCGAGGACGCGATCACGCGCTCAATCGACAGCACCGACAGATAAACGATATTCAATCCGACATAGCAGAGCGTCACGATGATGGTGCCGTACACCAGAGACCTGGGAATCGTACGTTCTGGATCCTTGGTCTCTTCGGCGGTGTAGGTGACCATGTGCCAACCGCCAAAGGCAAACAGCCCGGCGCCAACCGCAAGCAGGAAGTCACCGCCGCCGTAGTCGGGCGGCCCCGCAGCCGCGCCAACCGGCGATGTCCCGGCGGGATCAAGGAGCGCTCCGGCAGCGATGATGGCCGCCACCGCAACGACTTTCACGATCGTGAAGGCCGTCTGCACTCCGCTGCCGAACCGGACACCGAGATAGTTGACAACCGAGAGGACGACGATCGCTCCCGCCGCCGTCGCTCGCAGCGCGGCATCGCCCATCGGCACGAAGTAGCCGGCGTAGCGCGCAAACACCGTGGCGATCGCCGCTGCGATGCCGGTGTGCATGCTCCAGAACATCGCCCAGCCCCACAGGAAGCCGAGCGCCGGCGAAAACGCCTCTTTCAGGAACACATAGACGCCGCCGGTTCGTGGCATCGCCGATGACAGCTCAGCACAGACGAGCGCCCCGCCCATCGTCAGCAGTCCCGCGGTGACCCACGCCAGCGTGACGCCCCACAACGACGGCACGCGCGCCGTGATCTCGGACGCCTGCACGAAGACCGAGGCACCGATGATGATGCCGACGACGATCGCGGTGGCCTGAGGGAGACCGATGGCTCGGGTCAGAGTGGTGGATGACATCGTAGAGGCCTACGGCCTACGGTCCACAGTCTACGGCAGTGATCAGTTTCCAGTTGTCGAAGGGCAACCAGCCAGCTAGCGCCCACCGTGGACCGTTGGCGTGGACCGTTGGCCGTGGACCTAGGCCGTTAGACCGTGGACCGTGGACCGTGGACCGTGGACCGTTAGAGCGGATTATCCGGGTACATCATCGTGCGCCACATGTGCGCGGTCTTGCTGTTGTCGAAGCCAAGACCCTCTTTCGGTTGCTTGAAGTTGCGGCCGATGATGTCGATGAAGGGATCGAGCGACACCTCCACACCCGGCTCGAACGCGTAGAGATCGTTCACCGTGATGAGGCGCGCCTCCATGTACCACTTGTGCTTCTTCGCGAACTCGTAAGCGGCCTTGATGTACGGCGGCGGCACGTAGTCCTTGCCGTAGATGCGCACGTACAGCTCGGGATACTCGTAGCCGGCGGACGGGTCGGGATAGAAGCGAAGCGCCTGGTGATAGCGGATCGCCCAGCTCACCTTCTCCGAGACGTACGGCTCAAGCATCTGCGCTCCCCACCAACCGTGATCGACCTTGATCAGGTTCTGCACGACGTCGTGCATGAGGCAGGCGAGGATAACCTCTTCGGTCATGCCGGTCTTCAGCGCGCGGGTCGCGCTCTGCAGAACGTGGTTCGCCGGCGCGAAGCGGAGGTTGAAAAAGTCGACCAGCGTCGGCTTGTCAGGCATCGGCGCCAGGACCGGCATCTTGCGTTCGTTCTGTGGACCCTGCGGCGTGAAGAGCGATCCGGCGCCGCGCCGGACAGTCGCCTCGGGCGGTGCGGGCACGACCTGCTCGGCATCGTGGTGCGAGAAGCCCAGCGACTCGTCGAGCAAATCGCTCAAGTGATGTTCGAGCGCTTCGGCCTTGGCTTCCGGACACATCGCGTCGACGACCGCCGCGCCGCCAAGCGATGCAATGAATGCCCTGCGATCGATCTCCATTTGCGACTCCTGCACCAGAGAGTTGAGGTCCACGGTCCACAGTCCACGGTCCACGGAAGAGCCTCAGCGAACCTCGCCAGCACCGTGGGCCGTCGACCGTGGACCGTAGGCCGTGGGCCTCACCTAAACGAAACGGGCCTCAGCCGCTTGTCATGAGGCTGAGGCCCGTTTCTAACACCGTTCGTCGTCTACGCCGCCTGCGCGGGGACGGCGAGCGCAGCTTCGAACACCTTCACGGCCTTCTGCATGTCCTCCATCGTGCTGATGGAGATGCGGCAGTGCGTCTTCTCGTAGGGCGGGAAGTCGCGGCCCACGAGGATGCCCTGCTTGGCACAGGCTTCACGGAAGCCGCGCGCCGGACGCTTGATGTCCACGAACAGGAAGTTGGTCTGCGAATCGGTCGGCGTGTAGCCGTGATCCTTGAACCACTTGGCGGTAAACGCACGAGCCTCGGTGTTGCGCTTGCTCTCGTTCTTCAGGATGTTGGGATCCTGAGTCAACGCGGCACGAGCCGCGCTGAGCCCGAGGACGTTGATGGCGCCGTCGGCATCCCACGCACGGAGCTTCGCGATTGAGTCGCGATGGCCGATGGCGTAGCCAATGCGCAAGCCGGCCATACCGAAAGCCTTGGAGAACGTGCGGGCGACGACCACGCGCGGGTTCTCGACCGCCAGCGGGATCATCGTCTCGTAACCAGGCATCGTCGCGTATTCGAAGTAGGCTTCGTCGACGAGCGTGGTCGTGTTCGGCGAGACCTTGGCGAGCGCGGCGATGAAGTCCCGGGACGTCTTGCCATCGACGGCCGTGGCGACCGGGTTGTTCGGGTTGCAGGCGAACACCATTCCGCCGCCCTTGGCGGCGTCGAGAATGGCGGCCACATCCATCTTGAGCTCGGGCGGCGGGGTGAGCTTCACGGTGCGGACCGGATAGCCCATGAGCGCCGCATACCCCGCACACTCTTCGTAGGCCGGAATCGGCGCGATGAGCGGTGCGGTCTTGGAGCAGAACACGTGGGTCGTGCTGCGGAGGATCTGGGTCGAGCCCGAGCCAAGCAAAACGTTTTCCGGCTTGATGCCGTGCTTCTTGGCCACGAGCTCGGTGACTTCGGCGGCCGTGGCGAACTGATACCGGCCGAGCTCACCGAATCCGGCGCGCACGGCGTCGAGCACCGCCCGGCCGGGGCCGAGCGGGTTCTCGTTGCTCGCCAGGATGATCGGCGAGCTGGTCTGCGCGTGCAGCGCGTCGAAGCCCAGGTCGAAGAGACCGGCTTCGCGACCGCGGCCCGCCACCCAGAACCCGGCAGCGCCCGCGCCCACAGTTTGAACGAATCGACGTCGCGACAGCGACATAACGGAATCCTCCTTCACCTTCTCAAATCCCTGTTACTGCCGCCCCTGGTTGGCCGTGCTCGTGCTGGCTGCCAGGACCTTCTTGAAGACGCCGACCGCGCGCTCCATCTCCTGCTGGGTGCCGATGGAGATGCGGCAGTGGGTCTTCTCGTAGGGCGGGAAGTCGCGTCCGACCATTACGCCCGCCTCACGGCAAGCGTCGCGGAAGGCCGCGGCGGGACGGTTGATGTTGACGAAGATGAAGTTGGTCTGCGAATCGGTCGCCTTGAACCCCATCTGTTCGAATGCCTTGATGGTGAACGTTTTCACCGACGTGTTGCGACCGCGCTCCTCGTCGATGTGCTTCTGATTGGCGAGCGCGCCGGTCGCGGCAGCAATTGCTGGCAGGTTCACCGCGTACGGCATCCGGAACTCGTTCAGCCGTTTGATCACTTCGGCATCGCCAACGGCGTAGCCCACTCGCAGACCCGCCATGCCGTACGCCTTCGAGAAGGTTCGGGCCACGAAGACGTTGGGCGTGCTCTTGGCGATGTCCATTGCCGTCTTGTACGCCGGATCCGTGACGTAGTCGTGATACGCCTCGTCGATCAGAATGACCGTCTCCGGTGACGCGGCACGCACCCGCTTGACGAAATCGGCAACTGCCGGCGCACCGTGAACCGTTGCAGTCGGGTTGTTGGGGTTGCAGAAGAAAACGAGACCCGCACCCTTGGATGCCTCGACGAGCTTGTCGATGTTGATTCGCAAGTTGGCATCGAGGTCTATCGCACGCACTTCGGTCCCAATCTTGCGGGCCGTGTCGCGCGGGTTCTCGAAGGTCGGCCAAGCCGTCGCCAGCGGTTTGCTCGGCGAGGTGAAGGCACGTACCGAATTCGAGAGAATCTCACCGGAGCCCGGGCCCAACGCAATCTGGTTGTCGCTCACACTGTATTTGCTGGCCAGCGCCTTGACCAGCACGGGTTCGCGCTGCTGGGCATTGAACGGATAACGGCCAGCCTCGGGAAACTTGCCGACAATGATGTCGACCACGTGCTGCCCGGGGCCGAGTGGGTTCTCGTTGCTGGCGATGCGAATGACGTTCGAACTGGCGGCCGCGCGCTGTTGCTGCGCGAACTCCAGGGAACCTTCGGCTACGGCTGCCTCACGGCCACGCGCGGCGATCCACTCTCCATTGAGGGGCGCCGAGCCGAACCGTTGAAACAGTCGCCGACGGGACAGCGACATGGGCTTCCTCCTTACCTAATTGGTAGTGCCGCGACCTCAGCGGCACCGCACGGACTATATAACGCGGAGAATTTTACACGGTTGCGTTGGAATGCGGGAAACAAATCGACTACATGCTCTGCGCGCACCGATGCGCAGCTTGTCTCCGAATGTCACTGGGGGGCCAGACCCCGGGCACGCGGTCCATCACTCAAAAAACTGCGGGCCAGCAGCACGTCGCTGTCATCCCCCAGCAGAAACACGTCGTCATGTGCCTGAAGCCGGAAAGATCCAACGGGGCTCGTAATGGTCGAGCCACCACGTCTGATCGCCAGCACCGTCGCGCCCGTCTGCGCGCGCAGATTCAATTCCTGCAGCGAACGTCCAGCCGCCCACGCGTCCGCACCAAGGCGGAAGCTCGACACCGGCGCATCGAGAATCTCCTTTGGCATCTGATCGTACGGCACCGCCGGCGCGCGGGTCGCGCGTCCCGTCGGCGTGCCGAGCACACGACGGTAATTGTCGACGAGGGTCTCGACAACGTTCCCCGGAATGTGAAGGCGCATCATCAACTGCGACAGCACTTCCAGCGATGCCTCGAGCTCCTCGGCTACCGCCAGCGTCGCGCCCGCAGCGGCCAGCCGCTCCGCTTCGAGCCGGTATCGTGTTCTCGCGATCACGGGAACGTGCGGATTGAGGGCGCGTACGGCTTTGATTGCGCGCTCCGAGGCGTCGGGATCGCTGAGAAGCGCCACGACAGCAGCGGCTCGCGCGACCCCAGCCGCCTCGAGCGGCTCCGGCGCCGTCACGTCGGCATAGTGGATATTCACGCCGCGCGCGAGCGCGTTGCGGACGGTCGCACCATTCAGTTCGAGCACGACGTACGGCACCGACAACTCCGCGAGTGACTGCGCAACCAGCTGTCCGCCAATCCCGTACCCGAGAATGACGACGTGATCCTTGAGCGTGTCGCGTTGCGTGTCCAACGTGAGTGGCGCGCCGGCGCGCCCGCGCATCGTCCACGCGGCAAGATCGGGCGCCGCACCAATGAGAAACGGCGTGGCGGCCATCGTCAGGACGCTGGCCCCCAACAGAACTTGCCACCATTCCTGCGTGATCACGCCGCCATCGAGCGCCGCGCGTCCCAGCAAGAATGAGAACTCACCGACCTGCGCCAGTGCCACCGCCGATGCCAGCGCCACCCGCGGCGGGGCGCATGCGACCGCCAAGGCGCCAAAAGCGACCGCGACTTTGAGTGTCACGACTCCCACGGCTACGACCAGCACCACTGGCAGTACGGGCGCCATTGCTCGTACGTCGATCAGCATGCCGACCGAGACGAAGAAGAGGCTGGCCAGCAGGTCGCGCAGCGGTCGGACATCGGCGTGGACCTGATGGCTGAATTCACCCTCTGCGAGAATCAGGCCGCCCAGAAACGCGCCGGCCGCCATGGAAAGGCCCAGCAACTGTGCGAGGTAGGCCGTACCGACGCTGGCGAGCAGCACCGACAGCGCGAACGCTTCGCGTGAGAGCGCCGCAGCAGCGCGGAGCAAGCGTGGCAGCAACACGCGTCCGACCAGGAGGACGCTTCCGCTGACCATGAGCAGGTTGAGCAACGCCGCGGCGACACCGCCACGTGCGGGGCCCTTGCCCAGCAGCGTGGGTACGGTGGCCAGGAGCGCGATCACGACGAAGTCCTGCAGGAGCAGGACGCCAACCGTGATCTTTCCGTGTGGCGAGTGGAGGTGATTGCGGCGCGCGAGCTCCTTGAGCACGACCGCCGTGCTCGAGAGCGCGACGAACAGGCCCACAATCCACAGACGATTGAACGATCCGCCAGCGAAGAGTGCGATCAAGCCACCCGTCGCAACGACCGTGAGGAGCACCTGGGCGAGTCCTCCTGGCACGATGCTCCGCCAGGTGCGCCGCAGATCGCTCAGCGAGAATTCGAGCCCGGCGGTAAACAGCAGCAGCGCGACCCCGACTTCCGCGAGGAGGTCAACATCTTCCTGCGACTTCATCAGTCCGACGCCGGCGGGACCGGCGATCACACCGGCAACGATGAGGGCCACAATCGATGGCACTCGCAGGCGTGCGCCCAGCATCAGAAGCAGGACCGCGAGCGCGTACACGAGGACGAGCTCCTGCAGGATGCCGTGGGGCGTCACACGCGTACTCTACAGGAAGCGATAAGCTCCAGACATCTTCCAATCCAAGCCGCTGTCGTGAGAATCAAACCACCCTTCTGGGACGCCTTCCGCATCGCTTCTGAACAACTCGCGGCGGAGCGTCGCTAGTGTCACCCGTCGCGTTTCTTGCCTGTGTCGTGATTGGATTCATCGCCGGCGTGATCAACGTTCTCGCTGCCGGCGGTTCCTTTCTGACCCTGCCGCTCCTGCTCTTTCTCGGATTGCCGGCATCGGTCGCAAACGGCACCAACCGCGTGGGCATCGTGACCCAGAACGTCGCAGCCGCCTGGGGCTTTCATCGACACCGCGTTCTCGATTGGCGATGGGCGCTGGCGGTCAGCACGCCGGCGTTGTTGGGCGCTGGCATCGGTGTGTGGGGCGCACTGAGAGTGCCGGACATCGCGTTTCGTCGCATCCTGTCGATCGTTATGCTGGCAATGACCCTCTCGACGCTCTTCCGGCACTCGATCTCTGCCGAGAAGCCGTCACCGACCCGCAGTCCCTGGCACTGGACGATGGTCCTGGGATTTTTCGTGGTCGGGCTCTACGGTGGTTTCCTTCAGGCAGGTGTAGGCTTTCTCACCCTGGCGATGACCAACCTCGCGGGTCTCGACCTCGTGCGAGGCAATGCGGTCAAGGTCTTCGCGATGTCGCTGCTGACGCTCTTGTCTCTGGCCGTCTTTGCCGGTACCGGCAACGTCGACTGGCCGACTGGCATCGCGCTGGGAGTTGGCAACCTTGTCGGAGGTGTGGTGGGTGTCCGACTCGCGGTCCTCCGCGGACACAAATGGCTCGAAGGCGTCGTCACCGTGACGGTGATCGTATTCGCGGTCCTTTTGTGGCTCACTGACTAGGTCGGTGGTCCCTGGTCAGTGGTCAGTGGTCCGTGGTCCGGTGGTCAGTGGTCGGTGGTCCGTGGTCAGGTGGTCGGTGGTCAGTGGTCGGTCGTGGTCCGGTCGGTGGTCGGTGGTCCGTGGTCAGTCGTTAACTGATCACGGATCACCGGATCACCGATCACTGATCACTGACTAAAGCAGCCGGCACCATTCAGCCCAAGCCCGTCCAGTTGCGCGCTGTACGGCTTCGTCCGAAACCCTGGGTTTGATCATTCGCCTTTGTCGCACGCGAGTGCAGCGCCGCTACTTCAAAATTGCGATCGCGGAGCCACCTGGGCCGCAAAGCGAACCACGCGTAGCTTCCGCCTTAAGGCGGAAGCCACAGTAGGCACAAAACGACACTTCCGATGTTCCGTGTTTCCGTGCTTTAGATTCCCCACGTCGGTTCGCTGTTCCCGACCTCGGGCAACGGCGCCGCCACCAGCGCACGAACGCCAGCTCGTATCAGATCCTCGAGCGCGCGCGGTCCAATCCCCGCGTCAATCGACCCGTCGAGATAGAGCAAGGCCAAGCCGTGCGGCACGGACCAGAGCAACGCCGCCGCGTTCAGCGAATCCTCATCGTCATGGCCGTGACTCAGACGCGCGGCACGAACGGATTCGACGAAGTGGTCGAAGAGCGGAACGGCAGGGGCGGCCGTCGTGGTACGAGCATCACTCAGCCGACCGAACATCAGCCGGAAATAGTGCGGTCGATCGAGAGCGAATCGCAGATAGGCGAGGCTCAGCGCCTCGAGGCGATCCACCGGATCGGAGGGCGCAGTTTCGAGAGCTGCGGAAATCGACAATTGAAGCAATTCGAAGCCGGCGTCTGCCACTCCGGTCAGCAGCGCTGACTTATCGGCGAAGTGCTGATACGGCGCCGCTTCCGACACGCCGACGCGTCGCGCGGCCTCGCGCAGGGTGACACCGCTCGGCCCCTTCTCTGCTACCAGACGCGCCGTCGACTCAATCAGGGCGGCGCGGAGCGATCCATGATGGTAGTGGCTTTTCGGGCGCCTCATATTAACGTTGTTAAGATTATCATGTTGTTGATCTTAACAATGTTAACTAGCCCGAGCTGTTCTCCACCGGGCCACGCCGCGGATTCGCACTGTCAGCGTACCGCTCGCGGGATATGCTCCTTCGTATGGGTCGGAGCGCTGTTCTGGCACTTCTCGCGAGCCTCGCGACTGCCAGCCCGTGCGCGCCGCAGATCGCCAGCCAGGTCGTAGCGACCGGCCTGCAGGACCCGGTTGCAGTCGTGGCCGATCCCACTCAGCCCGCCACCTTCATCGTTGTCGAGCAGGGCGGGTTGGTCCGCGTCGTGCGCGACGGCATGGTGCGCGAGCAGCCGTTCCTCGATCTCCAACGTGACGTCGCGAGCGGGGGCGAACGCGGGCTGCTGGGTCTTGCCCTGGCCCCGGACTATGCCGAGTCCCGACGCTTCTTCGTCAACTTCACCAATCGAAACGGTGACACCGTTGTCGCGCGCTTTCGGCGTGACGCCGAGGATTCCCTACGCGCAGATCCCGAGTCGCGGTTCGATCTGCAGTGGCCAAACGGTCGTCGGGTCATCGATCAGCCGTTCTCGAATCATAACGGCGGTCATCTTGCGTTCGGCCCGGAGGGCTATCTGTACATCGGTCTCGGTGATGGCGGCAGCGGCGGCGACCCCATGAACCATGCCCAGGGCCTGGACTCGCTGCTCGGCAAGATGCTGCGCATCGATGTCAACGTGCCGGACGATGATTCGCGTGGTTATCGCGTGCCGGACGACAATCCATTCGTCGATGGCCGGCCGGTCCGTGCGTTGGCCGAGATCTGGGCGTTTGGTCTCCGCAACCCGTGGCGCTACAGCTTCGATGACTGGACCCGCGGGGGGACGTCAGCGTTGATGATCGCCGACGTTGGCCAAAACTCGCGCGAAGAGGTGAATTTCGAACCATCCGGGCGAGGCGGACGAAACTACGGCTGGCGCCTGCGTGAGGGCCATGAGCCGTTCGATATGCGGACGCGGCCGGCGTACCTGCCGCTGACCGAGCCCATCCACGACTACGGTCGGGACATCGGCGCCGCGATAACCGGCGGACTGATCTACCGAGGGGAGGGGCTCGATCCGAGCCTGAACGGCCGCTATTTTTACGGGGACTTCGCCAGCGGCCGACTGTTTTCGCTTGGGTTGCAGCTGGATTCAACCAGTGGCGAAGCCAGTGTGGTCGACGTGCGTGAACACACCGAAAGCCTTGGGGGCGACGCGCAACTGGGCTTGATCAGCTCGTTTGGCGCCGATCACGATGGCGAACTGTTGGTGCTGAATTACGCGCGAGGAAGCATCGTTCGAATCGTGCCCGACTTCTCAGCCGTCCCGCGACCGCCGCAGCTGACGGCCGAATTCGACGATACCCGGCTGTTTGCGGCTTGGACGCCGGACACGGAGGGCGTGGCGCCCATCTCTTACGCCTTGGAGCGCGTTCGGAACGGCCTCGTGACGGACCGGACGCCTCTCGTCGAGAATGCGGCCGAAGTCGTAGGCACGACCGGCGAGTGCGTGCAGGTGCGCGGCGTGGCTCGTGATGGGCTGAGTGGGCCGCCATCGATTCGCGTGTGCTTTCCGTAAGGCCGGGCTCGAGTCACCGCAGTTTGCTATGCTCAGTTGAACCCGCATGACAGATCCGCGCTCGCGTCGTACCGTCAACTTACTTCCGGTCCCGTCCCCGCCACTGCTAGGTCCAACACTGAGACGGACCCGCGCCCGACGAACCGGCGAAAGCCGTCCACAGCCCACGCCCGCCGTCGACTGGTCGTCAATGGACAGCGCAGACCTCGGGTCGCCCGCTCTCTATATAAATAGAGAGCTGAGTTGGCTCGAATTCAATCACCGCGTGCTGGCCCAGGCGCAAGACGCCTATCACCCACTCCTCGAGCGCGTCAAGTTCCTCGCGATCACGGGGTCCAACCTCGACGAGTTTTTCATGGTGCGGGTAGCGACCATCTTGAAGAAGTTCCGCGCCGATATCGACGATGTGTCGATCGACGGGCTCAACACCGAACAGGAGCTGGCTGTGATTCGGCAGCGGGCCCTCGAGCAAATGGACCTCCAGTCCGCGTGCTGGTCGACGTCGTTGCGGCCGCTGCTCGCCGCCGAAGGCATCCACTTCATCGACCCTGGTGAATACACGCCGGCGATGGACCAGTGGCTCACGCAATACTTCGGCACCCATATCTTCCCGGTCCTGACGCCGCTGGCCTTTGATCCGGGCCACCCGTTTCCGTACATCTCGAACCTCAGCATGAACCTGGCCGTGCGAGTCAAGCACAGCGGCCGCACCAAGTTCGCCCGCGTGAAGGTGCCCGGGATGCTGCCGCGGTTTGTCGCGATTCCCGAGGCTCTGTCACCGCGTCCGGGTGCCGGAACGTCGTACGTCTTTCTCGAGGACGCCATTCGCCGCAACATCCAGGAGCTGTTTCCAGGAACTCAGGTCGAAGGCGCGCACTTGTTCCGCATCATCCGCGACACCGACATGGTGATCCAGGAGGACGAGGCGGATGACCTGCTCGAGACCGTGGATCGTGGCCTCAAGCAGCTGCGCTACGGCGCGCTGTCGCTGTTACAGGTCGAGGAGGATATGCCGCGCCGTGTCCTCAACATTCTGGTCGAAAACTTCGAGGTCGGCGATGACATCGTCGTGCGCACGGCAGAGCGCATGGGGTTTGCCGACTGGTCGATGCTCACGCGCCTGCATCGGCCGGCCTTGAAAGATCCGGTCTTTCACCCGCGCCTCCTCTGGCCGCCCGATCAATCCGACAAGGTGTTCGAAGAGATTGCCGATCAGGACTTCTTGATTCATCACCCCTTTGATTCGTTCACGACGATCGAGACATTCCTGCTTGCCGCGGTGAACGACCCGCAAGTCGTCGCGATCAAGATGACGCTCTACCGCATCGGCGCGAACTCGCCCCTCGTCGACCTCCTGATCGAAGCGGCCGAGCAGGGCAAGCAGGTCGCCGTGCTGGTCGAGCTCAAGGCGCGTTTCGACGAGCGGAACAACATCGCGTGGGCCACCCGGTTGGAGTCGGCCGGCATCCACGTCGTCTACGGCCTGGTGAACCTGAAGGTCCACTGCAAGTTGACACTCGTGGTTCGGCAGGAAGCGGACGGCATTCGCCGCTACGCACATGTCGCGACCGGAAACTACAACCGCGTCACCACGCAGGTCTATACCGACATTGGGCTACTCACGGGCGATCAGGCGCTTGTCGACGATGTGACGGAGGTGTTCAATTTCCTCACTGGATACTCGAACAAGCGCTCGTACAACGCGCTGCTGGTCGCGCCGGTCGGTCTGCGCCAAGGGTTCAAGGCGCTGATCGACCGCGAGATCGAGCATGCGCAGGCCGGACGCCCGGCGCGCATCATCATCAAGAACAATGCGGTTGCCGATCAGGGGATGATCAAGACGCTCTACCGGGCGTCGCAGACCGGCGTCAAGGTGGACATGGTCGTTCGAGGAGTGTGCTGCCTGCGGCCAGGCATTCCGGGTATCAGCGACCGGATCCAGGTGCGATCGATCGTCGGCCGGTTCCTCGAACACTCACGCATCTACTACTTCCTGAACGGTGGCGAGGAGGAGCTCTACATCGGGAGCGCCGACTTGATGGAACGCAACCTGGATCGCCGGGTCGAGGTCGTGTGTCCCATCCAGGATCCGACGCTCAAGCGCCACTTGCGAGACACCGTCCTCGAAGCCCTGCTCAGCGACTCGCATCGCGCGTGGGAGCTGCAGACCGACGGCCGTTATCAACCGGTTCGCCCACCCGAAGGCATCGAGCCCGTCGATTCGCAGCGCTTCCTGCTCGAGTGGTACTCGAAGAACGCGACACTGCAGGACTAGGGCATGGGGCATAGGGCGTAGGGCATAGGGAGGGGCTTAGGGACCCTATCCCCTGCCGCCTACGCCCTACGCCCTACGCCCTGTGCCCTGCTTTACTCCGTCCTTAGCGCCGCCAGCGGGTCGAGGCGAGCGGCTCGCAGGGCGGGGCCGAGAGTTGCCGCGAGTCCGACTAGCGCGAGCAGCGTCAGCGTGCCGGCGAGCGTGAGCGAATCGGTTGGCGTGACCTGGAACAGGATGCTGCGCATCACGCGACCGAGGCCCAGTCCCACAACCAGTCCAATCGCAAGGCCAATCGCAATCGGCACGAACCCCTGCCACGCAATCAATCGGCCGACTTGAGCAGCGCTTGCGCCCAGCGCAACCCGGACGCCGATCTCGCGGGTGCGCTGCCCGACGGCTTGGGCGGCAACCCCCCAGACACCAAGGCCGGCCAGGCCCAGCGCGATCAGCGCGAGCGCGCTCATCACCTGGATGAGGATGCGAGAGCCCTGAAGATCCGCTGCCCACAGGTCGACCATCGTCCGAACGTCATAGAGTGGCTGATCGGGATCAAATGCCGCGATCGCTTGTCGCAGCGGGTCGGCGAGCCTCGCGGGATCGTTCGCTGTGCGGATGGCGATCGACACCGTTCGAATGGGTTCCTGAGCCAGCGGTACATAGAGATACGGCAACGGTGGCTGGTCGGCATCGTCATTGCGGATATCGGCGACGACACCCACGACGGTTCGCCAAACGCTGTCTGTCCCTCCTTGGCGGAGCCGCGCGCCGATCGGCGACCGGTTGGGCCAGAATCGTCGCGCCATTGCTTGGTTCACGATTGCAACCGGCTGCGTCTCCGCGCCGTCGCTGGGCGCGAACAGCCGGCCGTCAACCAGCGGGACGCGGAGCGACTCGAAGAGTCCCGGGGTGATCACATAGTCAACGGCCCAGCGTCCCTCCGACGTCGTGGCCGACTGCCCTTCGATCTCGAGCCCACGATTCGCGTTCCAGCGCCCGCCGGCAAACGGCAGACGTGACGTGGCGCCCGCGGCGACGACGCCCGGCAGTCGCCGCGCCCGATCGATCGACTCCTCAATCCAGCGATGGGCCACGTCGGGCGGCATCGAGTCCGGCAAGGTGACCGACGCGGTCAGGACATTCTCCATCTCGAACCCCGGCTCCAACCGCTCGAGTGCGATGAGTGTGCGAGTCGCGAGGCCCGCGACAACCAGCAAGGCGACGGCCATGGCGACCTGGGCGGTCACCAGGATTCGTGTCGTGCGGCGTGTACCCCTTCCTCCGGAGCGACCTGAGTCGTGCAAACCGGACACGAGGTTCGCCCGGCGCGCCGACAGCGCAGGCGCCAGACCGGCAAGCACGGTTGCGGCAAGGCTGGCGAGCGCGGTGAGGAGCAACGCGCGAGGATTGATGCCGCCGTTGGCGACCCAGGGCGAATCGATCGAGCCCAAGGTCATCAGCAGGTTGAGCGTCCACCGCGACACGACGAGCGACAGCACACCGCCAAGCACCGCCAATACCGCGCACTCGATCAACAGTTGGCGCGCGACCCTCCACCCGCCTGCGCCGAGCGCCAGTCGCACTGCCAATTCGCCACGACGCGAGGCCCCTCGCGCGAGCAGGAGGTTGGCGACGTTGACACACCCAATCAACAGCACTGCGGTGACGAGCCCCACGAGCAGCGCAAACACGAGACGCGCTTGCGGGCCGACGAACTCCTCCTGGGCGGGCCGCGTGTTGACCGACCATCCGCGATTGGTGTCGGGAAAGTCGCGCTCGAGCGCCTGGCCGATGGACTCCATCTCCGCGCGAGCGGCCTCGATTGACACACCTGAGCGCAGCCGCGCGAACACGAAGAGCGTACGCGCGCTGCGCTCCGACTGCTGTGCGTCCAGCGACAACGGCAGCAGGAGTCCGGTCAGCGCCGGCAGCCGCGGCAGCACGCCGATGATGGTCGCGGGCGCGCCATCCAGTCTGATCGTGTGGCCGATCACGTCTGGCCGGCCGTTGAGCGTGTTCTGCCAGAACGGATAGGACGCAATCGCGGTTCGAGGCGCACCGCTCAGCGCATCCTGATCCGTGAATGGCCTGCCAAGCATTGGGCGCCAGTCAAAGATCTGCAGGTATGAGGGCGTCACCACCATGGCGTCCGTACGGACTGCAGTCGTCGTTCCGCTGACGTTGATCTGCGTCCCGCGCCATGCGGCCACTGCATCGAAGGAGGTGGAGCGTCTCCCCCAGTCGAGAAAATCGGCTGGCGAAACCAGCCCTTTGGTTTCGGATTCGTTGCGATTATGTGACCACACAGCAACCACGCCTTCCATATCAGGCGCGGGAGACGCCGCTGACATGACCGCGGTGACGAACGAGAAAACAGCCGTCGTGGCGCCGATACCGACCGCCAGGGTGGCAATCGCAGCTACGGCCGTGCCCGGCGCCCGACGTAGTTGTCGCCACGCGGTCAGAATGTCCAAACGCATCGGTCCTCCTGCATTGCTAATTATTTAGCATGGCTACTAGGCATGAGACGCACGCGCCCGAAATAAGGTTCAATCTCAGCCATGCCGACGGCACTGGAAGCTCACGTCCTCGAGGCGATCGAATGGCCGCAACTCCTGAGCGATCTCGCCGCACTGATTGGCATCCGCAGCCTCGGCGGGGATGAATCGCCGGCTCAGGAGTGGATGGCCGGTTGCCTCCGCTCTCTCGGCATGACGCTCGACTGCTGGACCATCGATTTCGACGCCATTCGGACTCATCCGGCGTTTGCGATGGAGGTGCCACGCACAACTGGACTCGGCGTCGTCGGCACGCTCGGCGAAGGCGACGGGGCGACGCTGATCCTCAACGGTCACGTCGACGTCGTGCCGGTCGGCGATCACGATCAATGGACAACCAACCCGTGGGAGGCGACGGTACGCGACGGCTGCGTGTTTGGGCGAGGCGCCTGCGATATGAAGGGCGGGCTCGCGGCGGCAATCGCCGCACTGCGCGCGTTGGCCGTGTGCGGCATCAGGCTGCGCGGGCGCGTCGCGCTGCAGTCGGTGGTGGCCGAGGAAGACGGGGGTGCGGGCACACTGGCAACGCTCCTTCGCGGTCACGGTGGTGATGGCGCCGTGTCGATGGAGCCGACCGAGCTGATGCTGGCCACGTCACACGCCGGCGCGCTGACATTTCGTATTCGGATTCAGGGTCGATCCGCACACGGCTGCGTGCGCGAAGAGGGCGTGAGCGCGATCGAGCTATTTCGGCCGATTCACGATGCGCTGCTCGCCTTTGAAACGGAGCGCAACGCGCGGTTGCGAAGCCCGCGCTTCGAGCGCTACCGGCTCCCATTCGCGCTCTCGGTCGGACGGATGAGTGCGGGTGACTGGCCTTCGTCGGTCCCGGATCGGCTGGTCTGCGAAGGGCGATTCGGAATCGCACCGGGCGAGAATGCCGCCGACGCCAAGATCGCGTTCGAGCGGATCGTGTCCGGCGCCGCCCATCGAAACCCACACCTCGAGGAGCATCCACCGACCGTCGAATGGTGGGGCGGTCAGTTCCTGCCGGCCGAGACAGACGAACGGGCGCTCATCGTTTCCACGACCGCCGGCGCAATCTCGGACGTGACCACCCGGCCTCCTCGACTCGAAGCCATGACCTACGGCGCGGACATGCGGCTACTGGTCAACCAGGGCGGCGTCCCCACAGTGCTCTTCGGGCCAGGCAACGTGCGGCACGCTCATCGTCCCGACGAATTCGTCCGGATCGACGACCTGATGACCACCGCCAGAGTTCTCGCACTTACGGCGATGCGCTTCTGTGGGCTTCGCTAGTAGCTGCCGGCAGCCGGCTGCCGGTCGCCAGCTGCTGCCTGCTGGCTGCTGGCTGCTGACTGCCAGTCATTGCCAGCGAAACAACTTCAAGGACAACACGAAGGACACGCTGCCCCAGATCGACAGAATCGCCAACTCACCCGCAACGCTGGCAATCGATAATCCTTCGTTCACGATGACGCGGAGTGCGTCGATGAGTGCCGTCAGCGGAAGCGCCTGGATGAATGGCTGCATCACGTCAGGAAAGTTCGTCGACGCGAAAAAGACTCCCGACAGCACCCACATCGGCAACATCACGAGGTTCAACAGGCCGGACACGGCTTCGATGGTCCGAGCGCGACTGCACACCAGCAACGCCATTCCGCCGAACGCCAGAGCGCCAGTCATGCAGACGGCGGCGAGCGTCCCGAGCGACCCTCGCACGGCCACGCCGAACACCAGCCAGCTGAAGCCGACAAGGACAACGGACTCGAGCGCGAGAAACACGAGACGGCTCAGCACGAACGACGCGAGGTAATGCGTGCGGGACATCGGCGTTGCCACCAGACGCTTGAGCAGCTTGCGCGTCCGCGCGGTCACGATCGAGAAGCTCACCGACCACATACCGGTGCTCATGATGCCCATCCCGAGCAACCCCGGGACCAGCCAGTCGATGTAGCGCGAACCAATTTGCGCGACCGGACGACGTTCGGCCACGAAGACATCCGATCGGCCTGCCGCGCGTTGAAGCGCTTCGTCGACGGCGAGGCGCGCCGCCTGGCTTTCTGCGCGCGCCGCATCGAAGTGGTACACGGGCGGCTGCCCGGCTTCGACAACGACCGCTGCGCGGCCATCGCGGACGGCACGCTCAATCTCCGGAGCGGGAATCGTCCGCACGACGAACCCCCCGGCGCGCTCGAGCGAACGGGTGACGGCGTCCGCACCTTGCGTCTGCGCCACCCCGACGATGATTGGCGCGTCGGTGCTCGATCGAAACGCAACACCCAGCGCGCACGTCATGATGATCGGAAACGCGAACGACCAGAACACCGCTTCCGGTTCGCGAACGAACTCGCGGAAGCGCGCCAGCGTGAGCTCGATGAGCGGATGTCTAGGCATCTTGGGCGGCTTCAGTAGAACGTGCTCAGCGGTCTGAGGCGAAGCCTCGCTAGGCTTCGCGAAGGTGACGGCCGGTGAGCGCCACGAACACGTCTTCGAGCGTCGCGCTATGCGTCGTCAAGAGACTGAGGTCAACCTGATGCTCGCGCACCAGGTCGAGCAATGCCGGCAACGCGCGATGCACCTCCGCGGTCGCCAGCGACACCGCCTCGTCGTTGTGCCGCACTTCGGTCACGCCAGGCAACGCCCGCAACCGGTCATCAGCCGGCAGGCGCGTCGGGTCGGCCACGGCAAAGTCGACGACGTGCTGGGCGCCAAGGCCGGCAACAAGGGCTGTCGGAGTGCCGAGCGCGATCAACTTTCCGAGATCCATGATTCCCACGCGATCGCACAGCGCGTGCGCTTCGTCCATGTAATGCGTTGTAATCAGAATCGTCCCGCCCGTCTCGCTGAACCGCTCGAGCACGCCCCAGAGCTGACGCCGCGACTGCGGATCCAGTCCGGTTGTCGGCTCGTCGAGAAACAACAGATCGGGCTTGCCGGCCATGGCACACGCCACCGACAGTCGCTGCTTCTGACCGCCGGAGAGCTTGACGACCCAACTGTCTCGTTTGGTTCCGAGTTCGACGGTCGCCAGCAGCTCATCGACCGTCGGGCCGTCTGGATAGAACGAACGGAATAGAGACAACGTTTCGGCGACGGTCAGCTTGTCGGCGAGTTGGGTCTCCTGCAATTGAATACCGAGGCGGGCACGAAGCCACGCGCGATCGGTCTGCCAGCTGCGACCCAGGACCTGGACATCGCCGGAATCGGCGGCCAGCAGCCCTTCGAGAATTTCGATCGACGTTGTCTTCCCGGCGCCGTTCGGTCCCAGCAAGCCGAAGCACTCGCCCCGCTCCACATCGAGGTCGAGGCCGTCGACGGCGGTCACGTCGCCGTAGCGTTTGATGACGCCGCGACAACGCACGGCAAGCGACTCGAGCGACACCTGTCGATCCTACTGCGTTTGACGACGCGAGATCAGAAGGCAGAGTTACAAGTGACAAGTGACAAGTTCCAAACAGCGCTCGCGAGTTGGCTCGCGCTGCGGTAGTCTCCTTCAATTGAACTTTGAACTTGTAACTTGTAACTTGTAACTTCGCGCGCTACCCCGCCAACCACCGCTCCGCGATTGACCGTTTACGGATGATGGTTTCGTCGCGATCCGATCCCGTGGACACGATCGCGATGGGAACACCGCTGGTTGCTTCCAACCGTGCGACATACCCGCGGGCTTCTGCGGGCAACTCGTCGAAGTCGCGGGCGCCGCGCGTCGGTTCTTTCCAACCCGGCACGGTCTCGTAGACCGCTTCGTACGGTGCGGCGGCAAGATCAGCAGGAAACTCGGTGACGATGCGGCCACCGACGCGGTAGCCCGTGCAGATCTTCAGCTCATCGAGGCCGTCGAGCACATCCAACTTGGTCAGCGCCACCGCATCGAGACCGTTGATCCGGGCGGCGTAGCGCACGACGACGGCGTCGAACCACCCGCAACGGCGCGGTCGCCCGGTGGACGCTCCATACTCCAGCCCGCTTTCGCGCAGCCGCTCGGCCAGCTCACCGAACAGCTCGGTGGGTAGGGGCCCTTCGCCCACACGAGTCGTGTACGCCTTGGCGACTCCCAGCACACCACCGATCGCGCGCGGTGAGACGCCCAGGCCGGTGCAGACGCCGCCAATCGACGCGTTGGACGAGGTCACGTACGGATACGTCCCGTGATCGATGTCGAGCATCGTGGCTTGGGCGCCCTCGAACAAGATCCGCCGCCCGTCCGCGATGGCGGTCGAGAGAAACAGAGAGACGTCGGCCGTCCAGCGCCGCATCCTGGTCCCGAAGGCCAGCAACTCGGCGTAGACGGTTTTCCAGTCGAGCGTCGTCTCCTTGATGATCTGATTGCGCGCGTGGACGTTCTCGCGCACCTCGTCGGCCAGCGCGCGCGTGTCAACGAGGTCGCAGACGCGAATGCCGCGGCGTCCGACCTTGTCCTCGTAGGCTGGGCCGATGCCGCGCGACGTCGTGCCAATCCTGCGCTCGCCGCGCCGCGCTTCGCTCAGCACGTCCAACTCGCGGTGGTACGGAAGAATCAGGTGGGCCTTGTCGCTGATGAGCAACCGGTCGCCGACGTCGATCCCGAGTCGCGACAGCTCTTCGATCTCGGCAAAGAGCGCCTGCGGGTCGACCACCACCCCGTTGCCGATGACGCACATGACGCCCTGGTGGAGGATGCCCGACGGGATGAGGTGCAGGACGAATTTCTTGCCGTCCACGTAGACCGTGTGCCCCGCGTTGTGTCCGCCCTGATAGCGAGCGACGATCGAGAATCGCGGGGTCATGAGATCGACGATCTTGCCTTTCCCTTCGTCACCCCACTGCGTGCCAAGAACCACGATGTTCATCGGGCTAAAGTGTACTGCACGAGCGTTCTCAACGGAGGTTCGTCACGATGGTTCTCGACGACGGTTCGACGACGGTTCTTGGCGAGGGTTCTTGACGCAGGTTCTTGACGCAGGACGGCCGTTCTTCACGAAGGTTCTTCACGACGGTTCTTCACGTAGGTTCTGTACGGCGGCTCGACAACGGTTCTTGACGGCGGTCTTCAGAACAATCGTGGAGAACCCCCGGTCGACCGACCGTGGAGAACCATCGTGAAGAACCATCGTGAAGAACCACGCATTATCATTGTCGTGACATGATCGAATTGAACGGCCACGACCTGACCATCGACCAACTCGTGGCCATCGCCGATGGGCGCGAGCCGATCGCCATCACGCCGGACGCGCGCGCGCAAGTGCAAGCCGCTCGCCGCGTCGTCGATGCACTGGCCGATGGCGACCGTCCGATCTATGGAGTCAACACCGGGTTTGGCTCTTTCGCTGAAACACGAATCCCGCGCGAGGACGTGGCGCAGCTCCAAATCAACTTGCTCCGCAGTCACTCTGCCGGTGTCGGCAAGCCCCTGCCGATTCGTGCCGTGCGGGCGGCCATGGCCCTGCGCGCCAACGTCCTCGCCAAAGGTTTTTCAGGCATCCGACTCGAGACGCTCGACACGCTCGTCACGGCGTTGAACCGCGGCGTGCATCCTCGCGTGCCCAGTCGCGGATCGGTCGGCGCCAGCGGCGACCTCGCGCCGCTCGCACACATGGCGCTCGTGTTGATTGGCGAAGGCGAGGTGTGGGACGGTCACGAGACCCGTCCCGCGAAACAGGCGCTCGACGAGGCGGGGATTGAGCCGGTCGTGCTGGGCCCGAAAGAAGGGCTCGCGCTCATCAACGGCACGCAAGTGTCCACGGCGGTCGCGGCGCTGGCCGTCGCCGGCACCGAACGGCTCGCTCGGGCGGCCGACGTCGCCGCTGCCCTCTCCATCGATGCCCTTCAGGGCTCGGTTCGGCCGTTCGAAGGGCGGATTCACGAGGCTCGACCGTTCGCGGGACAACGGACGGTCGCGGACAACCTTACCCGGCTCATTACCGGCAGCGGCATCAATCGGGCGCACGCCAATTGCGGTCGGGTTCAAGATGCCTATTCGATGCGATGTGCGCCTCAGGTCCATGGTGCGGCGCGCGACGCGCTCACGTGGGTTCACAACGTCATCCGCATCGAGATGAATTCAGCGACCGACAATCCGATGGTCTTCGCCGAGGCCGGCGAAATCGTCTCGGGCGGCAACTTTCACGGCGCGCCAGTGGCCGTGGCATCCGATCTGCTGGTGATCGCACTCACCCAGCTGGCGACGATCAGCGAACGACGCTCCGAACGCCTCGTCAACCCGGCGCTGAGCGGCCTGCCAGCCTTCCTCACTCGGCACGGCGGGCTGCACTCGGGCTTGATGATCGCCCAGGTGACGGCCGCCGCGCTCACCTCCGAGCTCAAGACACTGGCCCATCCCGCCAGCGTCGACACGATTCCGACGTCGGCGAACAAGGAAGATCATGTCAGCATGAGCATGGCCGCGGCCCTGAAGGCGGAACGCGCCTTGCAGCTGGCGATCAACGTGATCGCCGTCGAGGTCTTGTGTGCGTGCCAGGCGATCGACTTGCTGTCGCCGCTCGCATCATCCGATTCACTGATGCAGGTGCATGCGGCGGTGCGTCAACACGTCGCGATGCTGGGGGATGATCGGCCGCCGGCTCCTGATCTCGATCGAATCGCTGAGATGATTCAGTCCCGCACACTTGAGTACGCCTCCGGCGTCGTTGTCAACTGATTTAGTGATCATCGTCGATTGCAATTTCGATTGACAAGGCGAGGCACGCTGCTTAGTTTCTTAGCTTCACGTTCGCCCTCCGTACGACTCCTTCGATGACGACTGCCGCTCGTCTGGTCCGCGCACCCCGTGGCACGTCGCTGACGTGTAAGGGATGGCTCCAGGAAGCGGCGCTCCGAATGTTGATGAACAACCTCGACCCCGAGGTGGCCGAACGTCCGGATGATCTGGTGGTGTACGGCGGCACGGGGCGGGCGGCGCGCAGTTGGCCCGCCTTCGACGCGATCGTTCACGAGCTGCGGCATCTCGCCGATGACCAGACGCTGGTGGTGCAGTCCGGCAAGCCCGTCGGGGTGTTCCGGACCCACGCCCATGCGCCCCGCGTCCTGATCGCCAACGCCAATCTGGTTCCCAAGTGGGCGACCTGGGAAACGTTTCGAGACCTCGAAGACCGTGGCCTCACGATGTACGGCCAGATGACGGCCGGCAGCTGGATTTATATCGGCACGCAGGGCATCCTCCAGGGCACTTACGAGACCCTGGCGGCCATCGCCCGCCGCCACTTTGGCGGGAGCCTCGCGGGAACGCTCACGGTGACCGCCGGGCTGGGTGGGATGGGCGGGGCCCAGCCGCTCGCCGTCACGATGAACGAGGGCGTCGCGCTGATCGTCGAAATCGACCCCAAGCGTATCGAGCGTCGTGTGGCCTCGCGCTACTTGGATGAGTGGACGACAGACATCGAGATCGCGTTGGAACGGGTGCGCGCCTGGCAACAGGCCCGAGAAGCGCGATCGATTGGACTCCTGGGCAACGCCGCCGAAGTCCTCCCGGAGCTGTACGTCGCGGAGTGACGCCTGACATCGTCACCGATCAGACGTCGGCCCATGATGCGCTCACGGGTTACGTGCCGGATCGGTTGTCACTCGCGGCCGCCGATGCGCTGCGCGCGTCGAACCCGGCGGAGTACGAACGACGCTCCGTCGCCGCCATGGGCGTTCACGTGACGGCGATGTTGGAGATGAAGCGGCGTGGCGCGGTGGCGTTCGACTACGGGAACAATCTTCGAGCCCAGGCGGCTCGTGCCGGCGTCGCAGACGCCTTTGCAATCCCAGGATTCGTGCCCGAATACATCCGCCCGCTGTTCTGCGAGGGGAAAGGACCGTTCCGGTGGGCGGCATTGTCAGGCGACCCCGAAGACATTTTCGTGACCGATCGTGCGGCCCTGGAGATGTTCGCCCATGACGAGGCCCTCTGCCGCTGGATTCGCCTTGCCGGTGAGCGGGTCGCGTTCCAGGGCCTGCCGGCCAGAATCTTCTGGTTAGGGTATGGCGACCGCGCTCGTTTCGGACTGCGGATCAACGAGCTGGTTCGACGTGGCGAGGTCAAGGCGCCGATTGTCATCGGTCGCGATCACCTGGATGCGGGATCCGTTGCGTCGCCCAACCGCGAAACCGAGGGGATGCGTGACGGGAGCGATGCGATTGCCGACTGGCCAATCCTCAACGCGCTGCTCAACGCCTCCGCCGGAGCCACCTGGGTGTCCGTGCATCATGGCGGCGGCGTCGGGATTGGTTATTCCATTCATGCCGGGATGGTGATTGTTGCCGATGGTTCGCGCGAAGCCGATGAGCGCCTGGAGCGAGTGCTGACGTGCGATCCTGGGCTGGGCGTTGCACGTCACGCGGACGCTGGATATGCAGACGCGCTGCGCACGGCAGGTGAGCGGGCTGTACGTATTCCGATGGTGGAGACACGACGATGATGGCGCCTCATGCCGGGCTCGAGCGGCGGCTCATCTCCGCACTCGAGGCCACGCCGCCTCGCATTCCGGTCGTTCTGGGTGGGTGCGGTACGGGTCGAACCACGGCGATGCACTCACTGGCCGAGCGCTTGGGCGGCGACCAGTGCCAGTACATCGATGTCGAACGCTCCGCCAGCACCCCGGAGCGCTTCTTCCGCGCCGTCACGGCCGTGTCGCCGTTTCCACTCCTCGCCGCCGAGAGTCCGCGCTCGGCGCGCGAGGCGTTCGAGCTCACGCTGTCCTACTTGTCGCATGCCACGAGTGCCAATCGCCCGGCCACCATCCTGCTGGACGAGGTCCTCGAGCTGCGGACGTTCGAGAGCTTCCCCGGGCTGCGCCACGTGCTGCGCGAACTGCTGCAGGCGCTGGCGGAGAGCGGCAACCGGTTCGTCCTGACCTCACGCTACGTGGCCCGTGCGCATCGCCTCTTGCGCGATGGCTCGCCCCGATTCGAGGTGATTCATCTGCCGGCGCTTTCACCGAGCGAAGTGACCGCCATGCTGCCGCCGATGGGCGAAGCGGGCGTTGAGGATCGCGAGTTCCTCAGTCGAACGATTCAAGCGCTGGCCGATGGCCGCGCTGCCTACGTGCACGCGATCAGCGAAGCCAGTGCCGGCGTCAGCGGCCGGGCCGGCGATCCCATCTCTGCGCTCACCGCCCTGCTGACCTCGGACGGCGCGCTCACCGCATGGTGTGGCTATCGCTACGAGATTCGCCTGCATCGCGCGCGCGGCTACGGGGCGCTCAAAGCGATCCTGGAAATCCTCGCCGAGGAAGAACCGCTGACACTGACCGAGATCGCGCTGCGCCTGCAGCGCACACCGGGTTCGACCAAGGACTACCTCTCGTGGCTGGAGGACGTCGACCTCGTCGTGTCGCGGCAAAAGCGATACAGCTTCTCGGACCCGCTGCTCCGTCTGTGGGTCCGTCTCCACTGCCGCCCCGTCCCGCCCGGAGTCGACGAGGTCGCGCGCGAGGTTCAAAATTACGCGCTCTCGCGCCTCCCGCAGCCAGAACCCTCACTCGCCATGGTCACCGCCGGCGCCGAACGCAAAGGGTGGGGCATTATCGAGATTGATTGAGGGGAGGTTCGAGATAGTTACAAGTTACAAGTTCCAAGTTACAGGTTCAAAGCGCTTGAAACTGACAACTCAAACTTGTAACTCGTAACTTGTAACTTGTAACTGTTGCGAATCACTCCGCGTCGTTAGCGTTGCCCGTCAGCCCGAGCAGGGCCGTTTTCGCGGCTTCCTGCTCCGCGTCCTTCTTGGTGCGGCCAACGCCCTGCGCGATGACTTCGCCCGACACGACGACCTCGACGTGAAACATCTTGCGGTGTTCGGGGCCTGCTTCACCAGCGATGCGGTAGATCGGGAGCGGACGCCCAAGCGCCTGGAGCACTTCCTGTAGCCGCGACTTGTGGTCGCGGCCCAGGTAGTCGGGTTGGCCAGCGGCTTCGACCGCCTCGCCCATCTCGCGCATCAGGAACTGACGCGCCGGTTCGAGTCCCCCGTCGATGTAAATCGCGGCGATGAGCGCCTCGCAGGTGTCGGCCAGCAGCGCCTGCTTGCGGCGCCCCCCGGTCTTTTCCTCGCCGCGACCCAGAATCATGTGGTCGCCGAGCTGCAAGCGTTCCGCGAGCTCCGCCAGCGACGCGGTGGACACCATCGTGGCCTTGATCTTCGACTTCTGACCTTCGGTGGACCGCGGGAAGACCCGGCACAGCGCGTCGGCTATCACCAACCCCAGGACCGCGTCGCCCAGGAATTCGAGCGACTCGTTGTCCATCACTCCCCCGCTTGGATCTTCATGCGCCTTGGACTTGTGAGTGAGAGCGTGTTCGAGCAGCCCGCGATCGCGAAAGCGATACCCGATTCGCAGCTCGAGCGCGGCAAATTGCTGCGGGAGCGGTACCACCAAACCGCCACTCACCTCTTCGCGATGGCTCTCGATAATCCGCACCGCCTCGGGTCCGTCGTCTTCCCGCACTGAGACGCACGTCTCGCCCATCGGGTTGACGGTGAAGGGAAACAGCGACGCCGGCGGACCCGAGGTGCGCACCGACTCGATGCCGTGGCTGTCGAGCAGGGCCTGCACGATGCTGGCCTCGATGTTGGACGCGGTGCGAAAGATGACCGTCAGTTCTGGCATGGTCTAGACTGGCGCCACGTGGTCGACCGGTCGGCTCACCATCGACGAATCGACTTTGAGCAGGATCATCGTCATGTCGTCATGTTGATCCGCCTCTCCAGAGAAGGACCGGAGATCGGCGAAGATGAAGGACCGCAGCTGCTCGAACGGCAGGTGCGCGTACTGTTCGAGCACCTTGGCTAGCCGCGGCTCACCGTAACAATCGAACGCGTCGTTCATGGTCTCGCTGATACCGTCGGTGAAAAAGACGATCAGGTCATCGGCCGCCAGCGGGATAGAGACCTCCTGAATCATCGCATCGAACATCTCGCCGCTGTCGATCTTCAAGCCCAGGACGAGCCCATCAGGCGCATGGACCTCGGCCTTGCGGAGTCCAGCCGGCGCGATGCCCGGGATGCGAATCAAGGGACAGTGTCCGGCGCGCGCCAACACTATATCGCCGCGTTCGAGATCGAGCACGGCGTACGACATGGTGATGAAACTCTTCGAGTCGATGTTGTCGGCAACCACACGGTTGATTGCCTTGAGGAAGTCGCGTGGCGATGGATGCGTGCGCGCCAGCAAATGGACCAGCACCTTGAGCTGCGCCATGTAGAGGCCAGCCGGCAGACCCTTCCCCGACACGTCGGCGATCAGCACGCCGAGCTTCGTGTCCGAGATATGGAGGAAGTCGTAGTAATCGCCTGCCACTTCGCGTGCCGGTTCGCAGAACGCCATGATCGAAAGCCCCGGCACGCTCAGCGGACCCGACGGGAGCAGCCTCTGCTGAATCTCACGGGCGGCGAGCATCTCCTGCTCCATCCGCGCCTTGTCAGCGTTCTCCTTGAGGAGCTTGGTCACCTCCCCCGTCATGACGTTGAACGATTCGGCCAGCTCGCCGAGCTGGTCGCGCGCGCGTACCGGAATCTGGTGCATGAAGTTCCGATTCCGCAGGTGCTCGGTCCCGGTGAACAGATCGTGAACCGCGCCGGTAATCTGTCGCGCCAGCACGAATCCAATGACGAAGGCGACGAACTGGATGGTCAGGAACAGCACGCCGAGAAACGCCAGCGTCAAGAGCAGAAGCTGGCCGAACTGCCGCTGCGCGGAAAGGGCAGTCATCCGGTCATAGATTTCCCGAACATTCAGTTGGATAGCGATGGTGGCGAAGTAGGTGGCGCCCCTCGCCCAGTCGCGAACGTCGAAGAACGCCACCCAGCCTTCACCAAACGCGGAAGTCGCATCGGCTTCGGGGTTGAGTCGATTCTCGAGCAGCCGGCCACGCGGGATCGCGATGCGCGCGTCTTGTGACGGGAGGGCCGTGGCTGCCCCCAGACGGATGCCCGTTTCCTCGCGCAAGCGCTCCTCGATCGTCACCGTGAACGGCAGATCGACGATGACCGCCCACTGGGGCGAGGCGCTTTGTGGCAGCGCAACCGCCCGCATGACCAGCCGCGTTTCCATCGACTGGCCGTTGGACCCTTCGTAAGCGATGATTCCAGTGAACCCATCACACGGAACCCACCCTGGCACCCGAGCGGGCGGATCGAGGTGCTGCCACGGCCCGACAGTCATCGGCTGAACCGGTGGCACCGTGACGTTGGTTAGACCCTCGGAGGGGCATTGGAGCTTCTCCACCGGCACGATGGCAATCGAGGTGTACGGGAAGCGTTCAGCGGCGCTCGCCTGCCGCCGCACGAGCGTCCGGCGGAGCGTATCGACCGGGTCGCCGTGCGCGGCTTGCAGCGCCACCGACTCGGCGAGGAAGTCCGCCTGGTCGACCAGCGTTCGCACCCGCGACTGCAGCAAGTAGGTGCTGACGTTGAAAAAGAGGATCAGGCCAGCGATCAGAAAGAACGCGATGATCAACAGGCCGGGCACCAACCCAACGAAGATGTACGAGAGGATGAGTTTGCGGCGCACCCGCCACAACAACCGGCGCTTGGCCCAGATGATGCCGCGGGTCAGCGCGTAGCCACCGGCAAACAGCAGGGCAAGGCTGCCAAAGGCGTCGAGGGCCTCCACCACCGACGCGCCCGGCGTGATCCACCCGAGGATTGTGGTGACCGCCTTGACGGCCGCACCAATCAACGCGGCGCGTCCAGGAACACTGCCGAACAGTTGGCGCCGCCACAGCTGCGCGCGGGACGGCGTTGCACCGGGCAGCGTCAGACGGGTGGACGTCATCTCATGGAAGGCGTTATTGGCGGCGGCTGAATTGCTCGCAAAATGATAACAGAGTAAAAAGAGGGACCGTGAAACTCAAGGACACCGCGCGCTTCAACACCGTGTGCATTCATGCCGGTCAGGTACCCGATCCGACGACCGGCGCCATCATCACCCCGATTTATCAAACCTCGACCTACGTGCAGGAGGGTCTCGGGCAGCATAAAGGGTTCGAGTACGGCCGCACCCAGAACCCCACTCGCATGGCGCTCGAAGCAAACCTGGCAGCGATCGAGTCGGGCGCCGCCGCGTTTGCCTTCGCCTCGGGCATGGCCGCGATTGATGCCATCCTGACCAGGCTCGAAGCCGGTGACCATCTCGTGGTCAGCGACAACACCTACGGCGGCACCTTCCGTCTCTTCGAACGGGTGCGCCGCAAGTTCGGCCTCGACTTCACCTACGTGGATACCTCGCGCCTCGACTTGATCGAGCCGGCAATTACCAAGAAGACCAGGTATTTGTTCATCGAAACACCAACCAATCCGATGCTTCGGATTACCGACCTCCCGGCCGCCTGCGCCATTGCGCATCGCCATGGTGTCCGCGTCATCGTCGACAACACGTTCGCGAGCCCGTACATTCAGCGCCCGCTCGAGCTCGGCGCCGACCTCGTCACTCACAGCACCACCAAGTTCCTGAACGGGCACAGCGACAGCGTCGGCGGCATCAACGTGCTGAAGCATGCCGATGACGTGGAGTGGATGAAATTCGTTCAGAACGCCGCCGGCGCGATTCTGGGACCGATGGATTCATGGTTGGTGCTGCGCGGCACCAAGACCTTGCCGATCCGGATTGAGCGCACCAACGCCAATGCCCAGGCGCTCGCGGAACATCTGGCGAAGCACCCCAAGGTGAAATCCGTGATCTATCCGGGTCTTCCCGATCACCCGCACCACGGCCTGGCGAAAAAGCAGATGCGGGGATTCGGCGGCCTGATCACGTTCGACGTGGGGTCGATCGACGCCGCCAGAACGGTGCTGCCTCGTTTCAAGCTGATGTCACTCGCCGAGAGCCTCGGCGGCGTCGAAACCCTCATTTCGCACCCGGCCATCATGACCCACGCCTCCGTCCCGCCCGAGCGTCGCGGCGCCATCGGCATCACCGACGGGATGATTCGCATCTCGGTGGGCATCGAGGACATCGAGGATCTCAAGGAGGATGTGGACCAGGCGCTCGCGTAGCAAGGTGCCTTACGTGCCTCAGCTGCCTCGGGTGCCTGGGTGCTGGTGCCAACTGTGCTCAAGGTGCGCGGGTGCCGTGGGTGCTGGATCTATCCGACCGAGTCCGAGATCCACTGCAAATAGCTGACCCCGCCATCAGCGACCGCGAGAACCAACATCTCTGGCACGTCGTACGGGTGCAGTGCGGTCAGCCGCTTCTTGAGCGACTCGAGCTGAGACTCTTCGGTCTTGATGATTAGCTGTCGCTCAGACGCCGTCTCGACCGCGCCTTCCCATCGATAGATGGAGTGCATCTGCGGCAGGATGTTGACGCAGGCGGCGAGTCGCTCCGACACCAGGCTGCGCGCGAGCGCGTCGGCATCCCCGTCGGAGGGAAACGTAGTGAGGACGATGACGGCTTGAGGCACGGCGATTCTCCACCGACCAGTCTAATCGGCATGGGACCGCTCACCGACGTTGTTACAATCGACGTCGCAAGCATGTCGCTTCCGCAACCGCAGCCCGTATCAACGCCGACCAGTCGCGGTGGCGTTTCACCAGACCATGTGCTCGGAGCGCTGGCGGACTTCAAGTGGAAGAGACGACGGACGCGGATTAGCGCACACGTAACGGCGGGGGTGAGCGTACCGGTTTTCACGAATGAGTACTGGACCAGCCGTCAGCGTGCCGCGAACAGCCTGCACGAGATCTCGTATCGGGCCTGTTTCAAGCCGCAGCTGCCGGCGTTCTTCATCGATCGGCTGACCAGTCCCGGCGACACCGTCTACGACCCCTTTGCCGGACGCGGTACGACCTTGCTCGAAGCGGCCCTCCGAGGCCGCGTGCCCGCGGGCTGTGACATCAACCCGTTGGCTCAGGCCCTGCTCTGGCCCGCGTCTGCGGCCGCCACAGGGTGATCAGGTACGCGCGCGCCTGGATCGCCTCGACCTGTCCCGCGCCAGCGAGGTTCCCGACGAACTTCTGGCGTTCTACCATCCCGAGACGCTGATCGAGATCTGCGCCCTCCGTACCTACTTGATGGGACGTGAGCAGGACGGCCGCATGGACGACCTCGACCGCTGGATCCGGATGGTCGTTGTCAACCGCCTGACCGGCCACTCGACGGGTTTCCTTTCCGTCTATACCCTGCCACCCAATCAGGCCGTCAGCATCGCGTCGCAGCTGAAGATCAATACGCGGCGACGCCAGACGCCGCCGCGGCGGGACTTGCGGGCCGTCGTCAATCGCAAGAGCGCGTCGCTACTCGCGGACGTCGACGAACCGACGCGACAGACTCTGACGCGCCTCGGGTCGCGCAGCCGGTTTCACACGGGATCGTGTACCGGCCGGTTCTGGCGCCCGGGAAGCGTCCAGTTGGTGGTCACGTCGCCGCCGTTCCTGGACGTCGTCAACTACGCGGCCGACAACTGGCTGCGCTGCTGGTTCTGCGGCGTGGACTCCAACGGCGCGCATCAACGTTCACGCAACAGTTGACGCGTGGCACCGGTTCATCGAGGCCGCGTTTCGACAGATTGCGCGGCTGCTGAGTCCTGGCGCGTATGTCGCGTTCGAGGTCGGTGAAGTGCGAAACGGCACCCTGCGCCTCGAGGACATCGTCGTTCCTGCCGGCCTGGCCGCGGGGTTGGCGCCGGTCGCGGTGCTGGTGAATGAGCAGGTGTTTACCAAGACCGCGAACATCTGGGGAGTGGCGAACAACCGCCGCGGCACGAACACCAATCGCATCGTGCTGTTCACTCGTGCCTGACACTGGCCGGTGGGCGGTGGCGGTCCAAACCAACACGACTCGGTCGGGAACGCTCCTCTTGACAATCTAGAGAAGTATTATATGCTTCCCATCTAGATTGACTAGAGGAGAACAGCGGGACCTCGTGCAGGGAACGCTGCACATGCTTATTCTCAAGACGCTCGCGCTGGAGCCGATGCACGGCTACGGCATCGGTGTGCGCCTGGAGCAGATCAGCAGGGGCGTCTTTCATGTCAACGCGGGCTCGCTTTTTCCAGCCCTGCGGCGCCTGGAGCGTGACGGTCTGATTGTCGGTGAGTGGCGGACCAGCGAGAACAATCGCCGCGCGAAGTACTACACGCTCACCGCCGAGGGACGTGCCGGTCTGAAACGGGAGACGCGCGACTGGGAACTGCAGACTTCGGCCATCGCGCGCATTCTAAGAGCTGCACCAGGGGAACTGTGATGAGGCGTCTTAATCGCCTTGTGTCGGGTCTTCGTGCGCTCGTTTGGAAAAACCGCGTCGAACGCGAACTCGACGAGGAGCTGCGCGCCTATCTGGACATGGCCATCGAACAGAAGATCTCCTCGGGATTGCCGCGCGAAGTGGCGACGCGAACGGCACGCGTCGAGGTCGGCAGCGTCGAGGCGATTAAAGACCGCGTGCGCGATGTCGGGTGGGAAGCACACATCGATAGCGTGGTGCAGGATCTGCGGTTCGGCGTGCGGTCGTTCCTCCGCACCCCAGGGTTCACGGTTCCGGCGTTGCTGACGCTCGCACTCGGCGTCGGCGCGACCGCCGCGATGTTCAGTGTGATCCGCACGGTGATGCTCGAGCCGTTGCCCTATCGCGAGCCCGAGCGAATCGTGGCCGTCTGGGAAACGACTCGCGGCGGCGTCAATCGCAATTCGATCGCGCCAGCCAACTTCGTCGCCTGGCGAGAGCGCGTTCAGACCCTCGAGCATCTCGCGATGGTGGGGTCGCGGTCTGTCGCCATCACGCTGAATGGCGAGCCGCTCCAGATTGCCGGGCTCAGTGCCTCGTCCGAGGTGTTTCGCGCCTTGGGTGTTGCGCCGGCACGCGGACGCGCCTACACCGCCGCGGAAGACGGCGGCACCTCCGTGATGGTGCTCAGTCACGAATTCTGGCAGCGAGCGTTGGGCGGCAGGCCCGACGTGCTCGACCTGACGCTGACCACGGACGGAGAGCGCCGCACGGTGATCGGCATCATGCCGCCGCGCTTCACGATCGCCGGGCAGCACGCCGATTTCCTGATGCCGTATGGCCTCACGACGGAACAGCTTCGCGCGGTACCTGGGGCGCGGGGGCTCGTACGCCATCGCGCGCCTGCGTGACGGTCTGTCGTTCGACGACGCCTCCACCGAGATGCGGGCGATCTACGCCGCGCTCGAGCGGGAGGAACCGCAGCGGAATGCGGGACGCTCCGTGATGCTCTTCCGCCTGCAGGATCAGATGGTCGGAGAGATTCGGCCCGCCCTGCTCACGCTCGCGGGTGCGGTGGCGCTCGTCCTCGTGGTGGCCTGCGTCAACGTCGCGAATCTGCTGCTCGCGCGGAGCGCCGCGCGCACGCGAGAGGTCGGGATGCGTGGGGCGCTTGGCGCGCGGCGGGGACGGCTCGTACGTCAGATGCTCACCGAAAGCCTGGTGCTCGCAACCACAGGCGGCATCGCGGGCCTCGGCGTGGCCGCGCTGCTGCATCGCGGCCTCCTCGCAGTGGTCGGCGAGCGCATTCCCATTCCCCGGCTGGATCAGGTCGAGCTCGACTTGTCGATCGTCGCCTTCGCGCTCGTCGTCGCCCTCGCGACCGGCATCGCGTTTGGACTCGTGCCAGCGTTGATCTCCACGGCATCCGCGAGCGACGCGCTGCGCGAAGGTGGCCGTCACGTCGGCGGCCGCCGCTTGCATCGCGTGCTGAACGCCCTCGTCGTGGCCGAGGTCGCCCTGTCGCTCGTGCTGCTCGTCGGCGCCGGCCTGTTGATGCGCAGCTTTGTCAACCAGAGGAGCATCGACACGGGCTACCGCTCCGACGGCGTGCTCACGGCGCGCGTCCGGTTGGCCACGCGTTCCGACGCGCCTCGCACCGCCGCCGTGTATCGAGAATCGCTGGCGCGGATGTCCGCGCTGCCCGGCGTTCAGCACACGGCAGCCGCCACGTGCCTGCTGCCACCCTCACCGTGCACCGCCACCAGCATCTGGCGGCTCGATCTGCCCGCCCCTGCGGATAGTCAGAGGCGATCGGCTGAGATCCGGCCCGTCTCGCCCGCGTTCTTCAAGACCATGGGCATTCCCCATCTGAGCGGACGCGACTTCACGGCGTCCGACACCGCGGATTCGGCCCCCGTGGCGATCGTCAGCGAATCACTCGTCCGCGATCACTTCGCGGGTCAAGATCCCCTCGATCAGCGGCTTCACATCAACACGGTCACGCATGTCAACGGCAGCGACGACATGCCGTGGGCCGTGATCGGCGTCGTCCGCGACGTCCGGTCGTCGGTGGATGGCGCCGCCGGTCCGATTGTCTACGTCCCCTTTCCGCAGATACCTAGCCGCGACATGAGGTTTTTCGCGCGAACCGATCGCGACCCGCTGTCGCTCGCTACCAGCGTGACGCAGGTGGTCCGCTCGATGGAACCAGAGGCGCCAGTAGACGTCCGCAGGCTCGACGATCTCGTCGCCGCCACGATCGCACGTCCCCGCGCGATTACCGTCCTCGTCGGCGCGTTTGCGCTCTTGGCGCTGGGCCTCGCGGCCGTTGGCGTCTACGGCGTGATCGCTTACTCGGTGCGCGAACGCACACGGGAAATCGGCGTGCGCGTCGCCCTCGGCGCGACCGCGATGGCGGTCGGTCGCCTGGTGGTGGGCCACGCCCTGCGCCTCGTCGGAATCGGTGTCGCGATCGGCCTGATCGCGGCAGGGGCCTTGACGCGGCTGCTCGAGCGGTTGTTGTTTGAAGTCGAACCGCTCGATACCTGGACCTTTGCCGTCACGCCAACGATCTTGTTGCTCGTTGCCGCGATCGCTTCGTACGTCCCCGCTCGCCGGGGTATGCACATGGCACCTGCGGATGTGCTGCGGGCCAGTTAGGTTCGGCGGCCTCTCCATCCCCCTTTCCTCAACTCGCGCGTAACGCCGTTGCGTTTACCACCTCTCGGATATGCAACCATCGAGTCAGTCAACCGCGTGGATCATTCGCCAATGCGGTTCCAACCGGGATCGTTTGGCAGCCGTGATCGGGAAGGTCATGCGGTGCTGCCGCCGGCCGGTTGCAGCTCGTCAGATCCACCGCCCATCCCATGATTGGTTCCGGGGCTGTCCGGCGCTGAAGGACGAGCCGGACATCGAGGTCGTGCGGTCTCACTGACGGCGCAGGGCTGTCAACGCTTGCCGCGCCGTCTTCGTCAAAACCCGATCGTGAATCGAGGTGGCGTGATGCTGATGGTGGTGGCTGCCCTGTTCTTGCTGTCACCGGCGGGCTCGGCGCGCCAGGCGAACGTCGCACCGCAGGAGGTGCTCGCGCGCGCAACGGTGTCGCCGGCGGATCGTCAGCTGGCGCTGGCGCAGTTGTGGCGCGAGGCGCGTGACAGTTTTGCGTACTACGATCGCGTTGCCGCGACGTGGGATCATCTTTATCAGCAATTCGCGCCGCGCGTCGCGGCGGCGACGACGGACCATGCCTACTATCTCGAGCTGATGCGCTTCTATGCGCACCTGCACGACGGCCATTCGGGCGTGTTCTGGCCGGCGGCGTTCGACGAAGCGCTCGGGTATCCGCCGCTCGAGATTCGCCCGGTCAACGGACGAGCGGTGATCGTCAGGCTGCTCCGGCAGACCGACGAACTGACGACGCTCGGCATCCGCCCCGGCCTGGCCATTAATCGCGTCGACGATCGTCCCGTCGGCGAGCTGGTGGACTACTGGCGCGCGCTGAAGACGGGCTCGACGCCGCAGGCCACCGATCGCCTGGCGTATTTCCGCGTACTGACCGGCCCTCGCCAGAGCATCGTCACGGTCACCGTCGAAACACCGGACGGTGCGACGCGGCAGGTCCGCCTGACGCGATCCGAGAAATATTTCAACGACACCAACCTCGATCCGCCGGTCGCGCACGTGGCGCGCCACCTTGATGGCGGCCTCGGCTATTTTCAAGCCAACCAGATGCGGCCGGACGTCAGCGAGGCCTTTGCGCGGTTCATCGAGGACGCCGCCGACCTGAAGGGGCTGATCGTCGACGTCCGCTACAACGGCGGCGGGTCGGACCAGGTGTCGTTCGAGATGGTTCGCCGCCTCATCGATCGCCAGGCGACCGGACCGATCTATGAAGTGACGTCGTATCGCGCGGATCGCAGAGCATTCCGGGAGCCACAAGAGGTGATCCGCACGCAACCCACGCTGGCGCCGGCTACCGGCCGGCGATTCACCGGCAAGCTGATCGTGCTCATCGGCCCGCAATCGCACAGCGCGACCGAGAGCGGATTCCTGTCGGTCATCCGCCGGCGGCCCGACACCATCTTCATCGGCGAACCCACTGCAGGGTCGACCGGCCAGCCGCTGGTGTTTCCGCTGCCCGGCGGGGGGCTCGGCGTGGTGTGCAGCCGGCGTCGTTCTCGCCAGACGGTCCGAGTTCGTCGGGATTGGTTTCAAGCCGGATGTCCCGGCTCACCTGACGGCGGCAGATCTGTTCACGGATCGCGACAGCACGCTTGCGACCGCGATCGCGCTGCTGCGGTAGGCACAACGCTTACGGCGCGATCAACAGCTGCGGCTCTCGGTCGCCATCTCCGGAATTCTCAGCACGGCGGAGTAGGCTATGTGGTTCAACCGGCGACATGAATCACTTCCAGACCCACGGTTGGGTTCGAATCCCAGGCGCGTTCAGTGCCCAAGAGGCTGCAGCGATGCGTGACGTGGTCTGGCGCGCGCTCGCTGCGGTCGGCATCCAACGCGACGATCCGACCACGTGGCGCACGGAGCGGCCCGACCACCTGCAGCATCTGAAGTCCGACCCCGTCTTTCGCGCTGTGGGAAGCAACCTCACGGTGGCGGCAATCGACGAAGTCCTCGGCGGGCAGCCGTGGCGACGGCCTTCGGACTGGGGCGCGTTCTTCCTGGTGTTCCCGACGGGGCGGCCGTGGAACGTACCCGCTGACGGCTGGCACGTCGATGCCGACTATACGGGCCCGCTGTCACCACCCAAGGGCGTGAAGGTCCACGCGATGTTCGGCGATGTCGCACCACGCGCCGGTGGGATGAATATCATCAGCGGCTCGCATCGGCTGGTCCATCGGTGGTTCCTCGATCATCCACCGAGAGCGGGGGCCCGAGGAGCCGAGCTCCGGGCATCGGTCCATCGCCATCCGTACATGCGGGATCTCTGCACCGCCGGCGAGGCCGCTGCCCGCATCGAGCGGTTCCACGAGCGCGTTGAGGCGGTCGACGGAATCCCGCTGCAGGTGCTGGAAAATACCGCGACGGCAGGAGACGTCATCCTCATGCATCCGCTGCTGCTCCACGCTCCGCCCACGACAAACCTCGGGTGCACGCCGCGCTTTCTGCTGAACAAGGACATCTATCTGTGAGGGCGTCTCTGGCCGGGCCATCTTGCCGTGCCTCGTCGAACTTTATTTGTCAGACATCGTCTAACATAGGCGGATGTCAGGACACCAGGTGCTTGGCGACTTCGAGCAACTCGTTCTTCTCGGAGTTCTGCAGGGTGCCCCCGACGCATATGGCGTCCCTATTTGGCGGGAGCTCGAAACACGTACCGGCCGCCGGGTGTCGCTCGGCGCGGTCTACAAGACGCTCGACCGCCTCGAGGCCAAGGGTCTGCTGCGCAGCGCTCGTGGACAACCCTCCGCCGAACGCGGCGGGCGGAGTAAGCGTGTCTATCAGCTGACTGCCGCCGGACTCCGTGCGCTGCGGGCATCACTGGACGCGCTGGCGCGCATGACCGATGGTCTCGAAGCGGAGCTCAGTACGCAATGAGGACGCCGAGTCTGGCTCGCGCGATCGTCGAATGGCTGGTCGACCCGCGGCTGCGAGACGCGGTCGTTGGCGATCTCGCCGAGATCTTTGCCTCCGAGAAGAGCGCGCATCCGATCCGGGCCCGCCTCGGTTACTGGAAACGCGCGATCGGGCTCGTGCTGCGGCTCGGCCCGCCGTGGTCGCCGCGACGCGTCGGGCCGAAGCCGCAGGGAGATGGCGTGATGAGCCTGATTGGACAGGACGTACTCCACGGTGCGCGACTCTTTGTCAAACAGCCGGGATATGCCCTTGCAGCGGTCGTGACGCTCGCACTCGCCATTGGCGCGAACACGTTGATCTTCACGATGGCCAATGTGCTGGTGCTCAAGCCGCTTCCGATCCGTGAACCCGAGCGGCTCGCATGGATCTTTGCGACCGGCCCAGACGTGATCTCATGGCGCGGGTCCGATCTCGCTTCCCGAATATGTCACGTATCGCGACGGCGCCCCCGCCTACTCGACTCTCAGCGCGTACCAACGGCGAACGTTCGCGATGAACGCGGATGGAACCGCCGAACGCGTACTGGGACAAGTTGTTATTGGGGATCTTCATGCACTCTGGGGACTCACCGCCATCCGAGGGCGCACCCTGACAGTCGCCGACGAGCGTCCGGGCGCGCCTGGCGTGGCTGTGCTCAGCCACCGATTCTGGAGAACGAGATTCGGCGGTTCGATGGACATCATCGGCCGGGACATTCGCCTCGACGGCCAGCACCGGACGCTCGTCGGCGTGCTCACACCGGACATCGAGCTGGGCAACATCTCTGAGATCGATGTCTGGCTGCCCTATCAGGGCGACGCGACCCAGGCATCTCGCACCGATCGCTCGTGGAGGGGCGTGGGCCGGCTGGCGGGCGGTGCCACCATCGATTCCGCTCATGCCCAGGTCACCGCGCTCGCCGCGCGAATGGCATCGGAACACTCGGACACCGATCGCGACCGCTCCGCCAGGGTTGGCCCGACGAAGGACGCACTGGGCACGCCCAACACGTGGATTGTGCTGTCAATGCTCGTGACGGTCGTCGGCCTTCTGCTCGTCCTCGCATGCGCGAACGTCATGAACCTGCTGATTGCGCGGTTGATTGCCCGCCGCCAGGAGCTGGCGATGCGGACTGCGCTCGGCGGCAGTCGCGGACGCATCGTCACACAAATCGTCAGCGAAAGCCTTGTCCTCGGCCTCGCAGGTGGGGCACTGGGCCTAGCCGTTGCCTGGGGCGGCCTTGTGGCCGTGCGAACCATGGCGTACGAGCCGTTCTTCCGTCAGCTTGCGTTCGACGTTCGAGTCGTCGGATTCGCCGCCGCACTGGCTTTTGTGGCGCCGCTCGTCTTCTCGATCCTCCCCACGCTTCGCATGCTTCGCGCCGACCCAGCCACAGCCCTCAACGACGCCACGATGCGCAGCATCGGCAGCCGAAGCACGGCCCGAGGCCAGTCGGCGCTGGTCGTGCTGCAGGTCACCCTGGGCGTCACACTCCTCGCCGTGGCAGCGCTCATCGTGAAATCGATGCAGACGATGACTCGTATCGATACCGGCTACGCGGTCTCGGGCCTGCTCTCGACGCACATCGAAATCCCGACATGGAAAATCGCGGACGATCGTGAGGCCTTCCGCATCCGACAGGCGTTGGTGCAGCGGGCAACAGACATTCCTGGTGTGGAAGGCGCCACGACTGCGACGGAGCTTCCCGCGCTACAGCCGCTGGAAACGGTGACGTTTGCAATAGCAAACCGGGTCAGCGAGGATCACGCCGGTCGTCCGAGCGCCGGAATCACCGTTGCAAGCCCCGCCTACTTCGCGGTGATGGGCATCCCGATCGTAGCGGGACGGGGATTTGCGGACGGAGACGCGGCGAGTCCGGCGCCGGTCGTGGTTGTCTCGCGTGCGATGGCACAACAGGTACCTGGGGGGACGAAGGTCGCGCCCTTGGGGCACAGATCGTCCTCGACCCCTCCTCTGCGCGGCACGTGGCATCTACGGTTGTTGGCGTGTCCGCGGACATCGCCAACGCAGGTCTAGGCCAGCCTCCCCGGCCACAGCTGTACGTGCTGGACGCACACCGTCCGGCGCGAAGCTTCAACCTCATCGTCCGAGCAAGATCGCCGGAGACGCTTGCTCCCGGACTTCGAGCAGCGGTCCGCGACGTCGATCCCGACCTGCCGACGTATCAGCTTCGAACGGTCGAGGAAGCGTTTGCGGACGAGACGTCCTCGAATTGGCTATTGAGCGGGCTCTTCGCGGCTTTCGCGATCGTGGCGATGCTGCTGGCCACGGGGGGACTCTACGGCGTGATGTCTTACGCTGTCAGCCAGCGGACGTCGGAGATTGCCATCCGCATGGCGCTCGGCGCGTCCGCGCGCGATGTCGCGTCGAAGGTCATCGCTCGCAGCCTCGCCCTGGCCGGCATCGGCGCGGCACTGGGCCTCGCCGGGGCGTTCGGGCTCGCGCAGGCGATGCGGTCAGCTCTCTACGGTGTCGGGCCCGCGGACCCCGGCACGTATCTCGGCGTCCTTGCCGTCACGGGTGGTGCGGCGCTCGTGGCATCGTGGATCCCCATGCGCCGCGCCGCGCGCGTCGATCCCATCAGAGGGTTGCGGCAGTCGTGACTTTCTCCAGACCATCCTGCAGCCGCACACGATACGCGTCGGCGACGCGTTAAGAGTAGCCAAACCAACAAGCGGCGACATCGCCAACAGACCCGTAAACCCGTCGTCACGTAATCACATCACAACGGTCAGCCGTGAAAACATATTGATTCCCAGATATCGGTGTGCGTATACTCTCGCCCGTCTCGATGTCGAACCATCCCCACGGGTCTGCTGCTATACTCCACGCCGTGCCGAAGGCCCGGGAGGGCACCGAACGCGAGCCGGTCAAGACCACCGTCGAACTCCCAGGTGACTTGTGGCGCGCCGCCAAAATCCGCGCGATGGACGATCGCGTGGATTTGCGCTCGGTCCTCATTCGCGCGCTCGAAGCCTATCTGGGCGTGCCAGCACGCACGATTACCCGGCGAGGGCGAGAGCGATGAGCGACCCGTCGGCGCCGCTGGCGACCGGTCCCTCACCCAAGTCCACGGCTCCGCGTAGAGGTCGGTTCACCCGTTACCTGCTCGGATTCATCGCCGCCGTCCTGCTCGTGGACGCCATCGTCGGCGAAAAAGGACTGCTCTCGCTCATCAAGGCGCGTCGGGATTTTCAGTTCGTCGAACAGGCGCTCGAACAATCGCGCGGTCAAAACGCCGAGCTGCGCGAAGAGGCTCGCCGATTGCGCGAAGACCCGAGGGCCGTCGAAGAGGTCGCCCGCCGCGAGCTCGGCCTCATCAAGCCCGGCGAAAAGCTATTTGTCGTTCGAGACAAGAAGTAGGGAACTAGGGTGCCTAGGGTGCCGAAGGTGCCTGTCGTGCCTGAGGGTGCTGGTGCCTCCGGTGCCACCGTGCTCAAGTGCGAAGGGTGCACGGATTCTGCTGGCACCTCCGGCACCTTCGGCACCTTCGGCACCTTACGCACTTGCGGCATTGCCCCGCGCTATGATGGCGGTTCGTCAGTCATCTCGCGGGAGGACTCAATGGCAGTTCGTGGCGCAAGCGCGGAATGGTCGGGGTCGCTCAAAGAGGGCAAGGGATCGATGCGACTGGGGAGCGGCGCCTTCGAGGGGCCGTACTCGTTCGTTTCACGCTTCGAGAGTGGAACCGGCACCAACCCTGAGGAATTGATCGGAGCGGCCCACGCCGGCTGCTTCTCGATGGCGCTGGCCGCCGCCCTCGGTCGCGCCGGACTCACACCGACGAGCATCAAGACCAGCGCGAAAGTGCACCTCGGTGCGACCGACGCGGGCCCCACCATCACTCAAATCGACCTCGACGTCGTCGGCGAGGTACCGGGAATCGACGCGGCGGCGTTCAAACAACACGCGGAAGGTGCGAAGAAAGGCTGCGTCGTCTCACGTGCCTTGGCGGGCGTCCAGACGATCAATTTGACCGCCACGCTGAAATAACCTTCGGTGCCTCCGTGCTTCCGTGTCTGTAACTGATGCGCGTACGGCTGATTCACTGGAATGGCCCTGAAGGACGCGAGCGCAAGCAGCAGCTCGTAGCACTCGGCCACGAGGTGGAGTTCGACGATCTCGACCGTCTCGACCAAAGGCGAGCCTTGCGAGTGAATCCTCCGGACGCCTACGTCATCGATCTCTCTCGCCTGCCGGCGCAAGGGCGAGAAGTGGCGATGGCCTTGCGAACGTACAAGGACACGCGGCACGTTCCGATGGTGTTCGTCGATGGTGAGCCAGAGAAGGTGCAAAAGGTCAAGGCGGTTCTGCCCGATGCCACGTTCACGACCTGGGGCCGCCTGAAGAATTCGCTCCCCAAAGCCGTGTCGCGGCGAGTGACGAACCCCTTCGTCCCGCCATCCGCGATCTATTCCGGGAAACCCACGGTCGAGAAGCTCGGCGTCAAGGCAGGGATGCGAGTCTGCGTCTTGGGTGCGCCGCCAGGCTTTCTCGGCACGTTGGGTCGCTTACCGGCCAAGGCTTCGTTCACGGCCAAAGCGTCGGCTGATTGCGAACTGTTTCTCGTGGTCGTTCGCAGCCAGCACGAGCTTGCCGCGCAGTTCGTCGCCGTCGCACGCCACGTCGATCGCCAAACGGTCTGGGTCATCTGGCCGAAGAAGGGATCCCGCGTCCGGTCGGACGTCAACGCCAACGACGTGCGCGCGATTGGCCTCGCGGCCGGCTGGGTAGATTTCAAGGTCTGCTCGGTCAGCGAGGTCTTCTCCGGGTACGCCTTCAAACGGAAGCGATAAGCCTGGACACGGACGGGTCACAGAGACACGGAGACACAGAACGAAACCTAATCTTCCGTGTTTCCGTGTTTCCGTGCCTTGTAACTCGGCCGCCGCTGACGAGCCAACCGATCGGCCCTGACTACCGTCCATTCTCCGCAGACGCTTGACCACTACGAAAGTGTTCGTATAATGACTGCCATGATGCGCTTGGACGCGCTCGCGCGGGACGTACGGTTTGCCTTGCGCCTGATGCGCCAGACTCCGGTCGTCAGCGGCGTGGCCATGCTGTCGCTGGCGCTGGGGATCGGTGCGAACGTCGCCATTTTCAGCCTTGTCAACGCGTTGATGCTCAAGGCCCTCCCCATTCACGAGCCAGAGCGGCTCGTCAACATCGTCCAGCAGCCGCGCGGGCCCCAAACCCAGCCCAATACGTTCTTTACGTATCCGCAATGGGAGTACCTCCGAAATAACCAGAAGTTCTTCGGGGGACTTCTCGCCACCAGCAACGCGCAATTCAACCTGAACACTGCGGGCGAGATGCGCCGCATCAATGGGATGTGGGTTGATGGTCACTTCTTCGACGTGCTGGGCGTCACCACGCAGATCGGCAGGACCATCACGACTGAGGATGACCAACGTGGAGGCGGCAAGCATGGGCTGGTCGCAGTCATCAGCGACGCCTTCTGGCATCGCGAGTTCGGAGCCGACCCGAACGTCCTTGGGCGGCCGCTCTATCTCGACGGTCATGCCTTCACGATCATCGGCGTGACGCCGCCTGGTTTTTTCGGGACGACCGTCGGTCGCACCTTCGACGTCGCGGTGCCTTTTGGAGCCGAGCCGATCATTCGTGGCGCCGAGAGCAGCCTCGACCGACGAAGCTCGTGGTGGATCAGTTTTCTCGCGCGCCTCGCGCCGGACCAGACCGTCGAGCAGGCAATCGCCCAACTCGAAGCCCTACGGCCAGGCCTCCGCGAAGCCACGATGCCGCAGGACTGGCAACCCCGGGATCAACAGCAGTACTTCACGGAGCCGTTCCAGTTGGCGCCGGCAGCGACCGGCTTGTCCGGGTTGCGGCTGCGTTACAGCCGTCCCCTCTTCGTACTGCTCGGTATCGTCGCGCTCGTCTTGCTGATCGCTTGCGCCAACATGGCGAACCTGCTGCTCGCACAGTCGGCGGCTCGCCAGCGTGAGCTGGCCGTCCGCCTGTCGCTTGGCGCCACTCGCTGGCATCTGGCGCGACAGTTGTTGATCGAAAGCCTCTTGTTGTCGTTCCTTGGATCGATCGCCGGCGTCCTCTTCGCATTGTGGGGCAGCCGGGGCCTGGTGCAGCTCATCTCGACGCGCGCCAACGTCGTCTCACTCGACCTCACCCTCGACTGGCGAGTTCTGGGATTCACGACGCTGGTGGGTATCGTCACCGGTTTATTGTTTGGCGTTGCGCCCGCCTTGCGGGCGACCGGGCTGGCACCGGCCACCGCCTTACGCGACGGCTCTCGAGGAATCGTTGCCGGCAACAGCCGCTTCAATCTCGGCAACGGCCTGGTGGCGATCCAGGTGGCGTTGTCGTTCGTGCTGGTGCTCGGCGCCACGCTCTTCGTTCGCACGCTCGTGGACCTGACCTCCCAGGAAATGGGATTCAAGCAGGACCGGGTGCTGATCGCCGCGGTCGATCTGCGGCGCACCGGGCTGAGCGACAAGGAACGACCGATGATGTTCGAGCGCCTGCGACAGGCCATCGCCGCCGCTCCTGGCGTGACGGCCGCCGCCGTCTCGGTCGTGACTCCAATCAGCGGAAGCACCTGGAACAATCGCATCACTGTTCCCGGATATGACGGGCCGGAAGAAGGCCGCTCAGCTCTCTACAACCGCGTGACCCCCGACTACTTCCGCGTGATGAGCACTCCCATCCTCGCGGGTCGCGACATCGCCGCCGGCGATCGACTCGGGACGCCGCGAGTCCTGCTCGTCAACGAAGCCTTCGTCAAGAAGTACTTTCGAGGGCAACAGGCGCTCGGGCGTTCCTTCACGATCGGCGATTGGAGAACGCCGCGGGCGGTGACCGGCGAAGTGGTGGGCGTGGTTGCCGATGCCAAGTACCGGACGCTGCGCGAGGAGCCGCAGCCAACGATGTACGCCGCGTGGGCTCAGGAAGAGACGGCCGCGTCTGGCGCGCGAGTCAGCATTCAGGTCAACGGCGCCGCCAACGGCTTCCGCCAGACAGTACTGAAGGCCATCGAGAGCGTTCACAAAGAAATCGCCGTCGATTTCCGCACCTTCGACGAAGACCTGCGGGCCTCGGTGCTGCAAGAGCGGCTGGTCGCTACATTGTCGGCGTTCTTCGGTGGCCTGGCGCTGCTTTTGGCAGCGATCGGGCTGTACGGCGTGATGTCCTACTCCGTAACTCGGCGTCGCAGTGAAATCGGTATTCGCATGGCGCTCGGCGCCGAGCCGTCACGCGTCATGGGTCAAGTGCTTGGCAACGTCGCCTGGATCGTGATCATCGGTCTCGTCATCGGCGCAGGCGCATCACTCGGCGCCGAACGGTTCGTCAACACTCTCCTCTTCAACCTCGTCGGCAGCGACTTGACGATGATTCTGATTGCGGCTGCCTCGCTCGGGGCCGCCGCCGGAATCGCCGGCTATCTGCCCGCGCGTCGGGCCGCTCGCGTCGACCCGATGCTGGCCTTGCGCGAGGGCTAGACCGGCTGCCGGTTGCCGGTTGCCGAAGTCACGAAGACTGTTCGCCTCGAGCTCACGACCGGATTAGAATCTAGTGTTCACTTGACACTTGAGGAGTTGTTCGATGGCCGTCCAGACCGCGAGTGGGCAAGCGCAGTGCCCCGAGTGTTTCGCCGACGTCACCATGACCGACGTCATGCAGAACGAAATCACCCAGTGCCCCGGGTGTGGCGCCGAGCTCGAGATTACGAGCCTGTCGCCCATCACGTTGTCGCTCGCCCCTCAGGAAGAGGAGGATTGGGGTGAGTAAGACACGGGTTGGTGTCCTCTACAGTCGCGTTCGGGTGGAGGAGAAACTCCTCTTCGAAGCCTTCGACCGACGAGGCGTCGTGCTGGATCTGCTCGACGATCAAAAGCTGATCTTCGACATCACCGACGTCCATCAGCACCCGTTCCGCGAGTACGACGTCATCGTCGAACGCTGCATCAACCACAGCCGCGCGCTCTACAGCCTGAAGATTCTGAACGATCAGGGCGTGCGAACCGTCAACACGGCCCTGGTGGCGGACATTTGCGGCAACAAGCTGATGACGACGAGCGCGTTGGCGGCGGCTGGCGTCCCGCAGCCGAAAGTCCTGGTCGCGTATACGCCGGAGAGCGCGCTCGAAGCAATCGAGCGGCTCGGCTACCCCGCCGTCCTCAAGCCGACCGTCGGCTCCTGGGGGCGGCTGCTGAGCAAAGTGAACGACCGCGATGCGGCCGAAGCGATTCTCGAGCACAAAGAGACCCTGGGGAGTTATCACCACAGCATTTTCTACATTCAGGAGTACGTGAAAAAGCCGGGTCGAGACATTCGCGCGTTTCAGGTGGGCCCCGACACGATCTGCGCCATCTACCGCACCTCACCGAACTGGATCACGAATACGGCCCGCGGGGGATCGTCGAGCAACTGCCCGATCACGCCGGAGCTCGCGGACATCTGTACCCGGGCGGCTCGCGCAGTCGGCGGCGGTCTCCTCGCGCTCGACCTGTTCGAGGATCCCGACCGCGGATTGCTCGTCAACGAAGTCAACTACACGATGGAGTTTCGCAACAGCATCGCCCCGACCAACGTGAACATTCCGGAGCGCATGGTGGATTTCTGTCTGCAGGTGGCGCGCGATGGATGGAACGCCGCCAATGGATGGCCTGACGGTGCCGAGCCGCACGTGACCGCCATCTCGCTTGCCGAAGGCGCGTCGGTATAGCCGCGGCATGGCCGATCGTCTCAGCACCGCCATCGTTGGCGCGTCTGGCTACACCGGCGGCGAACTGCTTCGCCTCCTGCTCGACCATCCACGCTTCGATGTCCGGCAGGTCACCAGCGAACGTCTCGATGGGCAGTTCGTTCACTTTACACACCCCAACCTGCGGCGGCGAACGGCCCTGAAATTCGTGCGGTCCGAGGCTCTGGCGCGGGTGGATCTCCTGTTTCTCTGCCTGCCGCATGGCAGTGCGGCAGGCCGCATTGATCATTTCGCTACGCTCGCCGATCGCATCGTCGACCTCAGTGCGGATTTTCGGCTCCGGCGCGCAGATGACTACCCGCGCTGGTATGGCAGCGCGCACGCAGCGCCAGCGTGGCTCGACCGCTTCGTTTATGGCTTGCCCGAGATCCATCGCGCCGAGATTGCCACCGCCGCCCATGTCAGCGGTGTTGGCTGCAACGCAACTGCCACGACGCTTGCGATCTGGCCGCTCGCCGTCGCTGGTGTGCTCGATGCCTCGCGCGACATCATCTGCGAGGTGAAGGTGGGCAGCAGCGAAGGCGGTGCGACCTCGAGCGACGCAACGCATCATCCCGAGCGGGCCGGCGTCATGCGCAGCTTCGCGCCCACCGGTCATCGGCACACGGCCGAAGTCGTTCAGGCGTTGCGGCTTCGCGGCCTGACGAGCAGCGTCCATCTCAGCGCGACCGCCGTCGACAACGTCCGTGGCGTGCTGGCCACCGCGCACGCGTTCGTCAAGCCCGGCACTGCCGAGCGCGACATCTGGAAAGCGTATCGCGAGACGTATGGTGCGGAGCCGTTCGTCAGAATCGTCAAGGAACGCGCCGGCCTCTATCGCTACCCGGAGCCGAAGATCGTCGTGGGCAGCAACTATGCGGACGTCGGCTTCGAGCTCGATGCGGATTCGGGCCGCGTCGTGTCGCTGTGCGCGATCGACAACCTGATGAAGGGCGCGGCCGGCACTGCCGTGCAGTGCGCGAATCTCATGATGGGATGGGACGAGCGGCTTGGCTTGGAGTTCCCCGGGTTGCACCCGATCTAATGGCCTCAGAGACTCAGAGGGCTCAGAGAGACCTTCACCGATGATCGTCATCAAGGCCGGCGGTGGCACGACCCTCGACGTCGACGCCATCGTCGCCGACATCGTCACGCTGCGTACGGCAGGCACCGAACTGCTCCTCGTCCATGGTGGCGCGCAGACGACGAATGCGGTCGCCGAGGCGCTGGGGCACCCTCCGCAGTTCGTCACCAGCGAGAGCGGGCACATCAGCCGGCGCACCGACCGCCGCACGCTCGAGATCTTCGAGATGGTCTATTGCGGCCAGCTGAACAAGATGTGGGTCGAGAAACTCCAGCGCCTGGGCGTCAATGCGGTCGGCCTTTCAGGCCTCGACGGCCGTATTTTCGAAGGGACTCGCAAGGAGACCTTGCGGGTGCGAGTCGATGGTCGCCGCCTGGTCCTACGGGACGACTGGACCGGAACCGTCGAGCGGGTGAATGTGGCGTTGCTTCGGTTGCTCCTCGATGCGGGCTATCTACCAGTATTGACCCCGCCCGGATCGTCTGCAGACGGCGACGCGATCAATGTCGATGGTGACCGCGCTGCAGCAATGGCTGCGGGGGCCTTTGCGGCCGACGCGCTGGTCATACTGTCGGACGTACCGGGGCTGCTGAGCGCGTTTCCAGACGAATCGAGCCTGATCACGACCATCCCCAAGGCCAAAGCAAACGATTTCATGACCGTTGCCGGCGGTCGAATGAAAAAGAAAGTGCTCGGCGCGGTCGAGGCGATCGACGGCGGCGTCAAGAAGGTGATCTTTGCCGACGGGCGTATCGTTCAACCGGTGAGCCGTGCCTTGGCAGGCGGCGGCACCCACATCGCATGACCAACTGCCCATGACGATGAACTACGCGGCGGTGGAAGAACAGATCCTCGGTGGCACGACGGCGCGTCGCGGAGACTCCGTGTTCGTGCGCGGCGAGGGCTGCTGGTTGTTCGATTCGGTCGGGCGACGCTATCTCGATCTCTCGTCGGCACAGGGTGTCGCGATGCTGGGGCACTGCCCTCCGCGCGTCAGCGAGGCGGTTGCGGAGCAGGCCCGCAGGCTGATGCTCTGCCCAAGCTATTTGTACAACGACGTCCGCGCACGCTTCGCCGCTGCCTTGGTCGACGTCCTCCCCAATCACCTGCCCCACGTGTTTCTCGCCAACAGTGGTGCAGAGGCCGTGGACGGCGCTTTGAAGTTCGCGCGGCTCGTCACAAAGCGAACCGCCTTCGTTTCGACGACCAAGGGGTTTCATGGTCGGACGCTGGGCGCGCTGTCGGTGACGTGGGAACCAAAGTATCGCGAAGGGTTTTTGCCGCTCCTCGACACGACTCACGTTCCATTCAACGATGCCGCCGCACTCGACCGCGCGGTCGGCGATTCGACAGCGGCTGTCATCCTGGAAGTCGTCCAGGGTGAAAGCGGCGTCAACATCGGACGTCACGACTTCTTACAGGCGGCGGCGCGAATCTGCCGCGATCGGGGCGCGCTGCTCATCGTCGACGAGATCCAGACAGGCTTCGGGCGCACCGGCCGCTGGTTCGCTGTCGAACACGCGGGACTGCAACCAGACATCATCTGCCTCGCGAAGGGCCTCGGGGGCGGCTTTCCCATGGGCGCGCTCGCGTATACCGAGTCGGTTCGCCGCGCGCTCTACCACGGGGCTCATGGCACCACCTTCGGCGGTTCGCCTTTGGCGTGCGCCGCGGGACTCGCCGCGCTGGCAACCTACCACGACGATCGGTTGATCGATCGCAGCGCATCGCTCGGCGCCAGCATGCTGGCGTCGCTTCGGCACGCTCTCGACGACGTCGCCCTCGTTCGCGACGTTCGCGGGATCGGGTTGATGCTCGCGATTGAGTTGCGGGTCAAGGTCGCACCAATCCTGAAGGCGTTGATGAACGAGCATGGCATCATCGCGCTTCCGGCCGGGCCGACGGTTCTTCGCCTGCTCCCACCGCTCGTCATCACCGAGGAAGAGATCGACCACGGTGTGCGCGCGGTGGTGGCGGCGGTACAAGGCGCGTCCACCTGATGGATCGCGCAGCGGCCATCGAGTTGATCCGCGGGCTGGTAGCCATTCCCTCACGGTCGCGGCACGAGGCTGAGGCCAGCCGCTGGTTGGTTGGGCAGATGCGGTCGGCTGGCTACGATCGCGCGTTCGTGGATGAAGCGGGCAATGCCGTCGGCGAAGTCGGCACACCCGACGCCGCTCGCGTCGTCGTCCTGCTCGGTCACATCGACACCGTGCCAGGCGATATCCCAGTCCGGATTGAGGCTACTGGCCACGGCGATGTGCTCTTCGGCCGCGGCAGCGTCGACGCGAAGGGGCCGCTCGCAGCGTTCGTGGCCGCCGGGGCCCGTCTCGGCCCTGCCAGTGCTCGACAGCTCGGCCTTCGTGTCGTCGTCGTCGGGGCCGTCGAGGAAGAGGCCGCGACCAGCAAGGGCGCACGCTTCATCGCATCGCGTTTCAATGGTCACGACCAAGCCGCGCCGGCCGCGTGCGTGATCGGCGAGCCGAGCCAGTGGCACCGTTTCACTCTTGGGTACAAGGGTCGCCTGCTGCTGGACCTCACCGCACGACAGCCGATGGCGCACACGGCGGGACCGGACGCCAGCGTCGCGACGACCGTGGTCGATCTGTGGAACTGGGTGGCGGCTCGGGCGGCAGCGTTCAACAACGGTCGCTCCAAGGTGTTCGATCAGCTGAGTCCCAGCCTGCGGCGATTCATCACGTCGACTACCGTCGCAATGCAGGACGAAGTCGACGCTCAGATCGCATGGCGCCTGCCGCTCGGCCTCGACGCCGAGGAGTTGGTGGCCGACTTGACGCGCTGGCTCGCATCGCACCTCGCCGCGTCATCGCCAACGCGTGCCGCGCGCGACGTCATCAGGGGCATGCCGGTAATGATCGTAGGAACTCGGACCACGTTCGAGTTGCGATTCTGCGGTTGGGAACAGCCGTGGCGCAGCGATCGGCAGAATCCGCTTGCACGAAGCTTTCTGGCCGCGATTCGCAGCGTCGACTCGACCGTGCAGCCGGGCTTTGTCGTCAAGACCGGCACGAGCGACATGAACGTTGTCGGGCCAATCTGGCGATGCCCGATCGTCGCGTACGGGCCGGGCGACAGCGCGCTCGACCACACGCCGAACGAGCATTTGTCACTCGACGAGTACTGGCGCGCCGTCCTCGTGCTCGAGGCAATGCTCGGGAACTTCGCTGGAGTCAGAGGGCCGGCGCCGTCCTTTTGAACCACGACGGAGTCCTAAGAGGAGCCACACTTGAATGATGCTTGGGTCGCTGCGTACTGACCTGGGACGCGCCAAACTTCTCCTGGTCGCGGTCGTCGTTCTCGGCCTGTTGGCGACCGCCTGGCTCGCCAAACAGAGCTACTCGGTCTACAAGCTCACGCGCGGCGTTGGCGACACATGGTTCCACGCCGCCAATGGGGATCGCTGGTTTCGTCTCGACGAGCAACGGCACGACGTGCCGATTGCCGCGATAGCGCCTCATCTGCAACAGGCCTTTGTCGCCGTCGAGGATCACCGCTTCTATCGGCATCCGGGCGTCGATCCGATTGCACTTGCTCGCGCTGTGTTTCGCAACGTTCGTGAACCTGGCACGGTCGAGGGTGGCAGCACGATTACTCAGCAGTTGGCGCGCACGCTCTTCTTGTCCAACCGCAAGAGTTACGTTCGAAAGGCGCGCGAAGCCGTGCTCTCCGTGCTGATCGAGGCGCAGCTCACCAAGGAGCAGATTCTCGAGCTGTACCTGAATCGCGTCTATCTGAGCGCAGGCGTGTACGGCGTCGAAGCCATGGCGCGCCGCGTGTTCGACAAGTCAGCCAAGGATCTGTCGGTCGCTGAGAGCGCGCTCGTCGCGGGGCTGGCACGCGCGCCCTCGACGCTGTCGCCATGGTCCAACCTTGATGGCGCCATCGAGCGCAGCCACGTCGTGCTGGCGCGCATGCGCGACGCGGGATTTATCACCGCCAAGCAGGAAAGCGACGCCAAGCGTGCCCAGATCCGGGTGCGCCCCTATCGGAGTCAAAGTGCCGGGCAGCACGGTTACGCCAAGGACTACCTGCGCCAACGGTTTCGAGACAGCTTTGGCGGCGATCACCCACCCGACTGGCGCGTGGACACGACCTTCGTTGTCGCGCTTCAGGATGCTGCCGAGCGCGCCGTCGAGTCAGGGTTGCAACGCCACGGCCAAGCCGACTTGCAGGCCGCGCTTGTGGCCATGGATCCGGCAACGGGCGACGTTCTCGCCCTCGTCGGCGGTCGCGACTATCAGCGGTCGGCCTTCAACCGCGCGTTTCGCAGTCGCCGACAGCCAGGCTCTGCCTTCAAGCCCTTCGTCTTCGCGGCCGCGCTCGAACGCGGCTTCTCGCCCGTTTCGATCCTGAGCGGACTGGATTCGATTCAACCCCAGGGGCCCGACGAGTGGGCGCCGCGAAATGTTCGCGACGACCCCGCGGACGCCCTGACGTTGCGCGCCGCCTTGATCGAGTCGAACAACCGCGCCGCGACCGTTCTTCAGCAGCAAGTAGGTTCAGGCCCGGTCCTCCGCCTGGCCTCCGATGTCGGCCTTCGTGATTTGCCCGACGTGCCGTCGTTGGCCCTTGGAACTGGCCTCGTGACGCCGCTCGCGCTGACCGCTGGCTATGCGATGTTTCCCAACGGCGGCTTTGCAGTGCGCACGCGCGACATCGTTCGCGTTCGCGATGCTGACGGCAGCGTGGCACTCGACCACGGGATTGAGACCGAGCGAGTGATTTCGCCGCAAGTTGCCTACCAGATGGTCTCGATGTTGAGCGATGTCGTCGATCGCGGCACCGGCAGCTCCGCACGGCGAATGGGGGTGACGTTTCCCTCGGGTGGGAAGACCGGGTCGACAGACGATTTCAAGGACGCCTGGTTCGTCGGGTTTTCGTCTTCAATCGTGGCCGCGGTGTGGATTGGCTACGACCAGCCGAGGACCATCGCGCGCGAGGGCTATGGGTCGCGGTACGCCCTCCCCATTTGGTCCGACTTCATGCGGCGAGCATCCCGGGTCCGCCGGCCGGAGGCGTTCGATCGGCCGGCTGGGCTTGAAGACGAAACGCTATGCGCCGAGACGTACCTTCGGCCGGTCGACGGGTGCCCGTTGTATACCGAGTACCTCAAGGAGGGCGACCAGGTCCCGTCAAGGCTGTGTCCCCTCCATCGTGGGAGCCTTCGGCAGCGGGTGGCCGGGACGGTCCGGGGGTGGGCTATCGAGGTTGGGCGCCGGATCAGAGACATTTTTCGTTAGCGCCGGCCGGCCCTCTACCGTCCAACTGTATCCATCGAGCCACACTTCCGGCGTTTGTAGCAGACCAGACCGACCTGGCGTGCGGATTCTTGGCATTCGTGCGCACGAAAGACTTGAGCGAAACGTCCCTGGCCCTGATACTAATTCCTGATTACGGTTCTCGATGACACGTTACAAACGTGTCGTTTTCATATGATGGCCCCCATGAGCGCGCAGCTCGCCCGTCAGACCGATTCGTCGTCCATCAGTGGGTTCGCGCCCGAGGGCGCGCAGCACTCTCCACAGCCGGCGATTATCACCGTCGATGAATCGGGTGATCCACTGGCGGCGTTTGATACGCAGGAGTTCGATCCGCCGCCGTTCAACTACGTTCCGCCACCGCCACCGCCGCCTCGACATTATTGGTTCTACGCCGGATTGCGCTGGCTTCGCGTCAATTGGATCCACACGGCGGTTGGAGTGCTCGCCCTCGTCGCGTTGGCACAAGGCGCGTTTATCACCATCTGGTGGGGCTCGACTCGCATCGCAGCGCCCGCGCAGAACGGCTCGGTGTCGATCACGTCAGAACCCTCCGGTGCGATGGTTTCGATCGATGGCGAACCACGCGGCGCGACGCCCGTGACGGCGGCGCTTCTGGCCGGCTCACACCGTGTGGACTTGACGCTGGGCAGCAAAGTGCGCACGCACTCGCTCAACATCAGCGCCGGGCGCGAGGCATCGCTCCATGCGACACTCGACGTGGAATCCGTGCGTCCTGCCGTTGGCGGCCTGAGCATCAGCACTGAGCCGAGCGGCGCACGCGTGTGGGTTGATGATTACGCCCGTGGTCAATCGCCGGTCTCTATCAAGGATCTCGCGCCCGGGACTCATCAAGTACGGGTCAGCGGCGCTCGTGGCACCGTCACTCGGGCGGTCTCGATCGAAGCGGGCCTCGTCGCTTCACTGGTGATCCCCCTGAGGGCCTCCGCTCCCTCGGCCACCGCTGCTGCGGTTGGCTCGGGTTGGCTGTCAGTCGCCAGCCCCTTCTCAGTGCAAATCAGCGACCGTGGAATGGTCCTTGGCACTTCCGATACATCACGGATCGCGGTTCCCGCAGGGCAGCGCGACGTCGAGCTGACCAGCGCGACGCTCGGGTATCGCACGCAACGCCGCGTGCAGGTGGCGCCCGGACAAACGACGGTGATCGCCCTCGACGTGCCCACTGGCGCGCTGCACATCAACGCCTTACCATGGGCTCAAGTCGCCGTCGATGGTCGTGCGATCGGCGAGACCCCGATTGCCAACCTGTCATTGCCGATCGGCAGCCACGAAGTGGTTTTCCGGCATCCTGAGCTCGGCGAACAGCGTCAGACCGTCGTCGTCAAGCCAGGGCCGCCGGTGCGCGTGGGAGTCGATCTGAGGAAGGGCCAGCGACGAGCGCAGGGCTCGCCACGACGATTTTCGTCGTGTGCGTCGTGGACGACAGTCGCCGCACAGTCCGCACTCGACTCGATCCGAGCGCTGTATGCGTCGGCCGACTACGAGGGGGTACTGGCCGCAGTTGACCGCCTTCCGCCCGACGAACGATCCAAGAACCTGGTGTCGGTCGACCTTCTGCGCGTCCTGTGCTTGACCGCCCTCGGCCGGCCATCGGAAGCCACGCCGCTCATCGAAGGGATTCTGACGATCGATCCATTCTATGACCCGGCGAGCGCGGACGTTCCGCCGCGAATCCGCAACACCTTCAGCGACGTCCGCCGCCGGCTGCTGCCTCGCATCGGACGAGCCATGTATCTCGACGCGAAGGCAACCTTTGACAATAAGTCGTACCTCGAGGCGATCGACAAGTTCGAGCGAGTTCGACGACTGAGCGCTCATCCCGATGCCAAGAGCGACCCCGACCTCGCCGATCTCGCGACTGTCGCGGATGGCTTTCTCGAACTCAGTCGGGCCGCGCTGCCCAAGCCCGCGGCGGCGCCGGAGCCGAGTCCCCCAGCGACCCCGGAAGCACCTGCCCCTCCGGCCAGCAAGTCACTCCCATCCGCCCCTCTAACACCGCCAATCGCCATTCGACAGGACATGCCGGCCTGGACTCAGATCCTGCCCGGTGCGCAGCCAGCCGTCGAGCTGAGAGGCTCGGTAGAAGTCGACATTGACGCGGCCGGGACAGTCGTTGCCGCCCGAATGGTGCAATCAGTTCACGTCGCCTATGACAAGCTGCTCCTCGACGCCGCGCGCAACTGGAAGTACGAACCGGCACGACGCGGCGGCGAAGCGATTCCAGCAACCAAACGAGTGGATGTGGTGCTGCGGCCTCGGGACTAGCGACGAGGCTTCTTCACGACGGGTTCTGCACGATGGTTCTGCACGACGGTTCTCAACGGAGGTTCGGCGGAGGTTCTCGACCACGGTTCTTCGGACGTCGTTGTAGACCTACTGTCTAGAACCATCGTGAACAACCATCGTCGAAGAACCATCGTGAAGAACCATCGTAGAGAACCTCAGTGGAGAACCCTCGTCCAGAACCCTCGTCAGAACCCTTCGTCCAGAACCCTCGTGGAGAACCCTCGTCCAGAACCCTCGTGGAGAACCCTCGTCCAGAACCCTCGTAGAACGATCGTTGAGAACCTCTGTGGAGAACCGTTGTCAAGAACCGTCGTGAACGCCTGTCCGCTTGATATGATGCCTTCGTATGCGCAGATCAACGTGGCCGGCAGCACTCCTGGGCGTGGCGATTCTGATCGTCGGCGTCATGGCGCAAGGGCCTGGGAATCGCGGGGGCGCGCGCACCAAGCCTGGAGAACCGTGTCCGCCAGGAACAACCGAGACACGACCTGGCAGCTGCCAGGCGCCGGAGTTTCCTGCTCCCAGCATCGTGGACTATCGCCCGCGCTCCACATTGGTCACGGCACAACAACTGGTACCAAAGGCAAAGTTCCCGGTCGTCGATATTCACGGCCACGCCTCCCTGAGCTCGCCGGAAGGCATTGCCAACGTCGTGCGCGCGATGGATGCGTTGAACCTCCGTGTGTTCGTGAGTGCTGACAACTCGTCCGGCGAGCGCCTCACGCGGACCCTCGAGGCCGTCAACGCCAGCCCGCACAAGGATCGGATTAGCATTCTCGCCGGCGTCGATTTTCGGAATGTCGGTCCGGGATGGGCCGATCAGGCCGTGCGGCAGCTCGAGGCCGATATCAAGGCCGGGGCCGTTGGCGTGGGCGAGATTTCAAAGAGCTTCGGCCTGAATGTGCGAAAGCGCGATGGCTCACGATTGAAGGTGGACGACCCCGAGTTGGATCCCTTGTGGCAAGCCTTCGCGCGTTTGGATGTTCCGGTCTTCATCCACACCGCGGAGCCTCAGGAGTTCTTCCAACCACTCGACAATCAGAACGAGCGTTGGCTGGAACTGGCGCTCTTCGCCAGCCGGCGCAACAACCAGCCCGGTCACGTGACGTTCGACGAGCTGATGATCGAACGCAACAATGTCTTCAAGAAGCATCCCAAGACGCGCTTCATCGCTGCGCATTTCGGCTGGCATGCCAACGATCTGCAGAAGGCCGCAGCCATGCTCGATGCGTTTCCCAACGTGGTAGTCGAGGTGGGTGCGATTCTGTACGACCTTGGCCGTCAGCCGCGCGCCGCTCACGATTTCTTCGTGAAGTATCAGGATCGAATTCTGTTCGGTAAGGACGCGTTTCAGCCGGAAGAGTATCCGTACTACTGGCGGGTCTTCGAAACGCGCGACGAGTACTTCGACTACTACCGCGACTATCACGCCTTCTGGAAGCTTTATGGCATGGACCTTCCCGACGCCGTGCTCAAGAAGATCTACTTTCAAAACGCTCTACGCGTCGTGAAAGGGTTTGCCGCGAAACGGCTGGCCACAGTAACCTCCGCACCGACGCATGACGAAGTGGCGGCGATGGGCTCTGCGTGCAATCGCGGCCTTCGCCGTCGTCTATCGCCTCGGCCTCCCTACAGGCGGCGGCGCGAATCTGCCGCGATCGGGGCGCACTGCTCATCGTCGACGAGATCCAGACAGGCTTCGGGCGCACCGGCCGCTGGTTCGCTGTCGAACACGCGGGACTGCAACCAGACATCATCTGCCTGGCGAAGGGCCTCGGGGGGGGCTTTCCCATGGGCGCGCTCGCGTATACCGAGTCGGTTCGCCGCGCGCTCTACCATGGGGCTCATGGCACCACCTTCGGCGGTTCGCCCTTGGCGTGCGCCGCGGGACTCGCCGCGCTGGCAACCTACCAGGACGATCGGTTGATCGATCGCAGCGCATCGCTCGGCGCCAGCATGCTGGCGTCGCTTCGGCACGCTCTCGACGACGTCCCGCTCGTTCGCGACGTTCGCGGGATCGGGTTGATGCTTGCGATTGAGTTGCGGGTCAAGGTCGCACCAATCCTGAAGGCGTTGATGAATGAGCATGGCATCATCGCGCTTCCTGCCGGGCCGACGGTTCTTCGCCTGCTCCCGCCGCTCGTCATCACCGAGGAAGAGGTCGACCACGGTGTGCGCGCGGTGGCGGCGGCGGTACAAGGGGCGTCCACCTGATGGATCGCGCAGCGGCCATCGAGTTGATCCGCGGGCTGGTAGCCATTCCCTCACGGTCGCGGCACGAGGCTGAGGCCAGCCACTGGTTGGTTGGGCAGATGCGGTCGGCTGGCTACGATCGCGCATTCGTGGATGAAGCGGGCAATGCCGTCGGCGAAGTCGGCACACCCGACGCCGCTCGCGTCGTCGTCCTGCTCGGCCACATCGACACCGTGCCAGGCGATATCCCAGTCCGGATCGAGGCTACTGGCCACGGCGAGGTGCTCTTCGGCCGTGGCAGTGTCGACGCGAAGGGGCCTCTCGCAGCGTTCGTGGCCGCCGGGGCCCGTCTCGGCCCTGCCAGGACTCGACAGCTCGGCCTTCGTGTCGTCGTCGTCGGGGCCGTCGAGGAAGAGGCCGCGACCAGCAAGGGCGCACGCTTCATCGCATCGCGTTTCAATGGTCACGACGAAGCCGCGCCGGCCGCGTGCGTGATCGGCGAGCCGAGCCAGTGGCACCGTTTCACTCTTGGGTACAAGGGTCGCCTGCTGCTGGACCTCACTGCACGACAGCCGATGGCGCACACGGCGGGACCGGACGCCAGCGTCGCGACGACCGTGGTCGATCTGTGGAACTGGGTGGCGGCTCGGGCGGCAGCGTTCAACAACGGTCGCTCCAAGGTGTTCGATCAGCTGAGTCCCAGCCTGCGGCGATTCATCACGTCGACTACCGTCGCAATGCAGGACCAAGTCGATGCTCAGTTCGCATGGCGCCTGCCGCTCGGCCTCGACGCCGAGGCGTTGGCGAACGACTTGACGCGCTGGCTCGCATCGCACGTCGCCGCGTCATCGCCAACGCTTGCCGCGCGAGACGTCATCAGGGGCATGCCGGTAATGATCGAAGGAACTCGGACCACGTTCGAGTTGCGATTCCGTGGCTGGGAACAGCCGTGGCGCGGCGATCGGCAGAATCCGCTTGCACGAAGCTTTCTGGCCGCGATTCGCAGCGTCGACTCGACAGTGCAGCCTGGCTTTGTCGTCAAGACCGGCACGAGCGACATGAACGTTGTCGGGCCAATCTGGCGATGCCCGATCGTCGCGTACGGGCCGGGCGACAGCGCGCTCGACCACACGCCGAACGAGCATTTGTCACTCGACGAGTACCTGGCGCGCCGTCCGCGTGCTCGAGGCAATGCTCGGGAACTTCGCGGGAGTCACAGGGCGGGCGCCGTCCTTTTGAACCACTACGGAGTCCTAAGAGGTGCCACACTTGAATGATGCTTGGGTCACTGCGCACTGACCTGGGACGCGCCAAACTTCTCCTGGTCGCGGTCGTCGTTCTCGGCCTGTTGGCGACCGCTTGGCTCGCCAAACAGAGCTACTCGGTCAACAAGCTCACGCGCGGCGTTGGCGACACATGGTTCCACGCCGCCAATGGGGATCGCTGGTTTCGTCTCGACGAGCAACGGCACGACGTGCCGATTGCCGCGATAGCGCCTCATCTGCAACAGGCCTTTGTCGCCGTCGAGGATCACCGCTTCTATCGGCATCCGGGCATCGACCCCATTGCACTTGCTCGCGCTGTGTTTCGCAATGTTCGTGAGCCTGGCACGGTCGAGGGCGGCAGCACGATTACTCAGCAGTTGGCGCGGACGCTCTTCTTGTCCAACCGCAAGAGTTACGTTCGAAAGGCGCGCGAAGCCGTGCTCTCCGTGCTGATCGAGGCGCAGCTCACCAAGGAGCAGATTCTCGAGCTGTACCTGAATCGCGTCTATCTGAGTGCAGGCGTGTACGGCGTCGAGGCCATGGCGCGCCGCGTGTTCGACAAGTCGGCCAAGGATCTGTCGGTCGCTGAGAGCGCGCTGATCGCGGGGCTGGCACGCGCGCCCGCGACCCTGTCGCCATGGTCCAACCTCGATGGCGCCATCGAGCGCAGCCACGTCGTGCTGGCACGCATGCGCGACGCGGGGTTTATCACCGCTAAGCAGGAAAGCGACGCCAAGCGTGCCCAGATCCGGGTGCGCCCCTATCGGAGTCAAAGTGCCGGGCGGCACGGTTACGCCAAGGACTACCTGCGCCAACGGTTTCGGGACAGCTTTGGCGGCGATCACCCACCCGACTGGCGCGTGGACACGACCTTCGTTGTCGCGCTTCAGGATGCTGCCGAGCGCGCCGTCGAGTCAGGGTTGCAACGCCACGGTCAAGCCGACTTGCAGGCCGCGCTTGTGGCCATGGACCCGGCAACGGGCGACGTTCTCGCCCTCGTCGGCGGTCGCGACTATCAGCGGTCGGCCTTCAACCGCGCGTTTCGCAGTCGCCGACAGCCAGGCTCCGCCTTCAAGCCCTTCGTCTTCGCGGCCGCGCTCGAACGCGGCTTCTCGCCCGTTTCGATCCTGAGCGGACTGGATTCGATTCAGCCCCAGGGGCCCGACGAGTGGGCGCCGCGAAATGTTCGCGACGACCCCGCAGACGCCCTGACGTTGCGCGCCGCCTTGATCGAGTCGAACAACCGCGCCGCGACCGTTCTTCAGCAGCAAGTAGGTTCGGGCCCGGTCCTCCGCCTGGCCTCCGATGTCGGCCTTCGTGATTTGCCCGACGTGCCGTCGTTGGCCCTTGGGACTGGCCTCGTGACGCCGCTCGCGCTGACCGCTGGCTATGCGATGTTTCCCAACGGCGGCTTTGCAGTACGCACGCGCGACATCGTTCGCGTTCGCGATGCTGACGGCAGCGTGGCACTCGACCACGGGATTGAGACCGAGCGGGTGATTTCGCCGCAAGTTGCCTACCAGATGGTCTCGATGTTGAGCGATGTCGTCGATCGCGGCACCGGCAGCTCCGCACGACGAATGGGGGTGACGTTTCCGTCGGGTGGGAAGACCGGGTCTACAGACGATTTCAAGGACGCCTGGTTCGTCGGGTTTTCGTCTTCAATCGTTGCCGCGGTGTGGATCGGCTACGACCAGCCGAGGACCATCGCGCGCGAGGGCTATGGGTCGCGGTACGCCCTCCCCATTTGGTCCGACTTCATGCGGCGAGCAGCCCGGGTCCGTCGGCCGGAGGCGTTCGATCGGCCGGCTGGGCTTGAAGACGAAACGCTATGCGCCGAGACTTACCTTCGACCGGTCGACGGGTGCCCGTTGTATACCGAGTACCTCAAGGAGGGCGACCAGGTGCCGTCAAGGCTGTGTCCCCTCCATCGTGGGAGCCTTCGGCAGCGGGTGGCCGGGACGGTCCGGGGGTGGGCTACCGAGGTTGGGCGCCGGATCAGAGACATTTTTCGTTAGCGCCGGCCGGCCCTCTACCCCTCCAACTGTATCCATCGAGCCACACTTACCGGTGTTTGTAGCGGACCAGACCGACCTGGCGTGCGGATTCTTGGCATTCGTGCGCACGAAAGACTTGAGCGAAAGGCCGCCTGGCCCTGATACTAATCCCTGATTACGGTTCTCGATGACACGTTACAAACGTGTCGTTTTCATATGATGGCCCCCATGAGCGCGCAGCTCGCCCGTCAGACCGATTCGTCGTCCATCAGTGAGTTCGCGCCCGAGGGCGCGCAGCACTCTCCACAGCCGGCGATTATCACCGTCGATGAATCGGGTGATCCACTGGCGGCGTTTGATACGCAGGAGTTCGATCCGCCGCCGTTCAACTACGTTCCGCCACCGCCACCGCCGCCTCGACATTATTGGTTCTACGCCGGATTGCGCTGGCTTCGCGTCAATTGGATCCACACGGCGGTTGGAGTGCTCGCCCTCGTCGCGTTGGCACAAGGCGCGTTTATCACCATCTGGTGGGGCTCGACTCGCATCGCAGCGCCCGCGCAGAACGGCTCGGTGTCGATCACGTCAGAACCCTCCGGTGCGATGGTTTCGATCGATGGCGAACCACGCGGCGCGACGCCCGTGACGGCGGCGCTTCTGGCCGGCTCACACCGTGTGGACTTGACGCTGGGCAGCAAAGTGCGCACGCACACGCTCAACATCAGCGCCGGGCGCGAGTCATCGCTCCATGCGACGCTCGACGTGGAATCCGTGCGTCCTGCCGTTGGCGGCCTGAACATCAGCACTGAGCCGAGCGGCGCACGCGTGTGGGTTGATGATTACGCCCGTGGTCAATCGCCGGTCTCTATCAAGGATCTCGCGCCCGGGACTCATCAGGTACGGGTCAGCGGCGCTCGTGGCACCGTCACTCGGGCGGTCTCGATCGAAGCGGGCCTCGTCGCTTCACTGGTGATCCCCCTGAGGGCCTCCGCTCCCTCGGCCACCGCTGCTGCGGTTGGCTCGGGTTGGCTGTCAGTCGCCAGCCCCTTCTCAGTGCAAATCAGCGACCGTGGAATGGTCCTTGGCACTTCCGATACATCACGGATCGCGGTTCCCGCAGGGCAGCGCGACGTCGAGCTGACCAGCGCGACGCTCGGGTATCGCACGCAACGCCGCGTGCAGGTGGCGCCCGGACAAACGACGGTGATCGCCCTCGACGTGCCCACTGGCACGCTGCACATCAACGCCTTACCATGGGCTCAAGTCGCCGTCGATGGTCGTGCGATCGGCGAGACCCCGATTGCCAACCTGTCATTGCCGATCGGCAGCCACGAAGTGGTTTTCCGGCATCCTGAGCTCGGCGAACAGCGTCAGACCGTCGTCGTCAAGCCAGGGCCGCCGGTGCGCGTGGGAGTCGATCTGAGGAAGGGCCACGACTAGTGCGGCTCGCCACGACGATTTTCGTCGTGTGCGTGTGGACGACAGTCGCCGCACAGTCCGCACTCGACTCGATCCGAGCGCTGTATGCGTCGGCCGACTACGAGGGGGTACTGGCCGCAGTTGACCGCCTTCCGCCCGACGAACGATCCAAGAACCTGGTGTCGGTCGACCTTCTGCGCGTCCTGTGCTTGACCGCCCTCGGCCGGCCATCGGAAGCCACGCCGCTCATCGAAGGGATTCTGACGATCGATCCATTCTATGACCCGGCGAGCGCGGACGTTCCGCCGCGAATCCGCAACACCTTCAGCGACGTCCGCCGCCGGCTGCTGCCTCGCATCGGACGAGCCATGTATCTCGACGCGAAGGCAACCTTTGACAATAAGTCGTACCTCGAGGCGATTGACAAGTTCGAGCGAGTTCGACGACTGAGCGCTCATCCCGATGCCAAGAGCGACCCCGACCTCGCCGATCTCGCGACTGTCGCGGATGGCTTTCTCGAACTCAGTCGGGCCGCGCTGCCCAAGCCCGCGGCGGCGCCGGAGCCGAGTCCCCCGGCGACCCCGGAAGCACCTGCCCCTCCGGCCAGCAAGTCACTCCCATCCGCCCCTCTAACACCGCCAATCGCCATTCGACAGGACATGCCGGCCTGGACTCAGATCCTGCCCGGTGCGCAGTCAGCCGTCGAGCTGAGAGGCTCGGTAGAAGTCGACATTGACGCGGCCGGGACAGTCGTTGCCGCCCGAATGGTGCAATCAGTTCACGTCGCCTATGACAAGCTGCTCCTCGACGCCGCGCGCAACTGGAAGTACGAACCGGCACGACGCGGCGGCGAAGCGATTCCAGCAACCAAACGAGTGGATGTGGTGCTGCGGCCATCGGGACTAGCGACGAGGCTTCTTCACGACGGTTCTGCACGATGGTTCTGCACGACGGTTCTCAACGGAGGTTCGGCGGAGGTTCTCGACCACGGTTCTTCGGACGTCGTTGTAGACCTACTGTTCTAGAACCGATCGTGAAGAACCTTCGTGAAGAACCATCGTGCAGAACCTTCGTCGAGAACCTCAGTGGAGAACCCTCGTCCAGAACCCTCGTCGAACGATCGTTGAGAACCTCGCAGAACCCTCGTGGAGAACCCTCGTCCAGAACCCTCGTAGAACGATCGTTGAGAACCTCTGTGGAGAACCGTTGTCAAGAACCGTCGTGAACGCCTGTCCGCTTGATATGATGCCTTCGTATGCGCAGATCAACGTGGTCGGCAGCACTCCTGGGCGTGGCGATTCTGATCGTCGGCGTCATGGCGCAAGGGCCTGGGAATCGCGGGGGCGCGCGGACCAAGACTGGAGAACCGTGTCCGCCAGGAACAACCGAGACACGACCTGGCAGCTGCCAGGCGCCGGAGTTTCCTGCTCCCAGCATCGTGGACTATCGCCCGCGATCCACATTGGTCACGGCACAACAACTGGTACCAAAGGCAAAGTTCCCGGTCGTCGATATTCACGGCCACGCCTCCCTGAGCTCGCCGGAAGGCATTGCCAACGTCGTGCGCGCGATGGATGCGTTGAACCTCCGTGTGTTCGTGAGTGCTGACAACTCGTCCGGCGAGCGCCTCACGCGGACCCTCGAGGCCGTCAACGCCAGCCCGCACAAGGATCGGATTCGCATTCTCGCCGGCGTCGATTTTCGAAATGTCGGTCCGGGATGGGCCGATCAGGCCGTGCGGCAGCTCGAGGCCGATATCAAGGCCGGGGCCGTTGGCGTGGGCGAGATTTCCAAGAGCTTCGGCCTGAATGTGCGAAAGCGCGATGGCTCACGATTGAAGGTGGACGACCCCGAGTTGGATCCCTTGTGGCAAGCCTTCGCGCGTTTGGATGTTCCTGTCTTCATCCACACCGCGGAGCCTCAGGAGTTCTTCCAACCACTCGACAATCAGAACGAGCGTTGGCTGGAACTGGCGCTCTTCGCCAGCCGGCGCAACAACCAGCCCGGTCACGTGACGTTCGACGAGCTGATGATCGAACGCAACAATGTCTTCAAGAAGCATCCCAAGACGCGCTTCATCGCTGCGCATTTCGGCTGGCATGCCAACGATCTGCAGAAGGCCGCAGCCATGCTCGATGCGTTTCCCAACGTGGTCGTCGAGGTGGGTGCGATTCTGTACGACCTTGGCCGTCAGCCGCGCGCCGCTCACGACTTCTTCGTGAAGTATCAGGATCGAATTCTGTTCGGTAAGGACGCGTTTCAGCCGGAAGAGTATCCGTACTACTGGCGGGTCTTCGAAACGCGCGACGAGTACTTCGACTACTACCGCGACTATCACGCCTTCTGGAAGCTTTATGGCATGGACCTTCCCGACGCCGTGCTCAAGAAGATCTACTTTCAAAACGCTCTACGCGTCGTGAAAGGGTTGCCGCGAAACGGCTGGCCACAGTAACCTCCGCACCGACGCATGACGAAGTGGCGGCGATGGGCTCTGCGTGCAATCGCGGCCTTTGCCGTCGTCTATGGCCTCGGCCTCGCCGGCGTTCCCACACTCGTGCCCTACCTGACGGCGCTCCTGCTGGTGGCGATTGACGGCTGGCGCACGGCGTTCGAAAACTGTAGAAGCGAATTCAGCACGAAGCGAAGCACGAAGGTCACGAAGAACACCTTAGGGAATCCTTCGTGTGCTTCGTGTTACTTCGATGTTGCGTTTTCGACGCTATTCGACCCTAATCGTCGCCCGCATCCAGGGGTGAATGCAGCACTGGAAGCGCTGCAGTCCCTGGTTGTTTACGTGATTTCGGTCGAACCCCCGGCAGCACGACCGGCGGAAGACGCTGGCGAGGCTGGGCACCCGTCAGCGCGAGCGAGCCCGCGTTCAGTCCCCCGATAGTGCCACCGCAAATTCGCTCACCGGGGTGAACGTGTGTCCTCGACCGCCATCGTTCGAGACCTGATCTTCCGACCTGCCCGGAGGTGAGGTGGGATGGTTCGTTCCGCCACGACGGGTGACCGATCAAGATGATCCGAGCCCGGTGCAGCAGGCGTGAATTCTGCGAGCGTGACGTCGCCTCCGGGCTTGACACACGGAGGTGGTGGAAAACTCGTGTCGTCGGATCGCAGTCGTCCAGCATCGTAATGTTATTGCTGTTGCCTTGCGCGCTAACCGTGAGACTTCCGAGCGCCCAGGCTCCAGTCAGCACGACCATCCCGAGCGCCGCCGCAGTCGTCACTCTCATAAGACCTCCAAGTGTCCCCGGCCGAAGGCTACCTCAGGCATTGCGGAGAGTGAAGTAGGAATTGTGTGGAGTTTCGATTTATTCGTGACGAAGCGCAATCACTGGGTCCAGCCGCGTAGCGCGACGCGCCGGCCACACACAGGCAACCAGCGACACGATGGTCAAGAGTCCTGCGATCGACAGAATCGTAACCGGATCGCGGCCATTGACTTGAACGAGTAAGTCGCTGCTCTCGAAGATCTTGCCAACCCCAAACGCTCCGGCAACGCCAAGCGTGAGGCCAATGGCCAGTTGTACGAAGGCGCGACGCAGGAAAAGCCACATCACCTGCGGCGAATCGGCGCCGAGCGCCGTGCGCACGCCGATCTCCTGCGTGCGCTGCGACACCGCATACGCCGTGACCGCGTATAGCCCCACCGCGGAAAGCACGAGGGCGATGCCCGCAAAGAGGGCGAACATGGTGCCGAAGATGCGGAACGGCCAGCGGACCTGAGCGAGGTTCTGATCCATCGTACGGATGTTGTAGAGCGGAAGATCTGGATCGATCGCGCGGATCTCTTCGCGCAGTTGTCCGGTCACGCCCGCCGGGTCTCCGTCGATGCGAGCGATCATCCACATGAACCCACGGGGATCGGTCCGAAACGGCAGATAGGCCACCGGGTCGGTCTCGGCTTCCTGGAAGTTGCGCTGGCGAACGTTCGGCACGATGCCGACGATGGTCCCGCTGAGAGACGTGGGCACGTTGGGTGGCGGCGGTGGTCCTGTGGGATCGATGCTCAACTCGATTCGCCGCCCGATCGGATCCTCGTTGGCGAAGTGCATCTGCGCCAGGCGGGCGTTGATGATGACGCTCTCCTGCCCGGGTGCGCCGTCGGTCGGCTCGAACACACGACCGCGTAGCGGCGTCAGTCCGAGCGTCGGGAAGTACCGGGCGTCGACGGTCAGCATGCTCACCATCCGAGGCTGCTCACCCGCTGCGAGTGGACGACCGTCGATGGCCATTCGTCGGGAGTTTCCCCCTTGCATTGGGATATTGCTGGCCACGCTGACGGCGCGGAACTGGATGCTGGCTTCGAGCCGCTCTTGCAGGCGTTGATAGAAGGCCAGACGTTGCTCGGTCGCGGGATATTTTCGGTCCGGCAACTGCAGCGACATCGTGAGCAGCTTCGACGTGTCGATACCGAGATCCATCCGATACATGGTCAGGAAGTTGCGCATCATGAAGCCCGCGCCGGCCAGCAGCGCCAGTGTCAAGGCCAACTCCGCGATCACGAGCACACCAGACCATCGACGGACCCGCGTGCCTGCGGATCCCGATCGTCCCCCTTCCTTCAGGATCTCGTTGACGTCGGTTTTCGCGACATGGAGGGCGGGCGCGAGGCCGAAGATCACTCCGGTCGCCAGACAGATTCCCGCAAGGTAGGCGAAGACGCGCCAGTCCATCGTGAACTGAATCCAGTAGGGCCTGCCAACGTCCTGCGTCGCGGCATCGAAGAGTCGAATCCCGATGATCGAGAGCGCCAGGCCAAGCACGCCGCTGATCAGGGCGAGCACGAGGCTCTCCATGAGGAGTTGACGTACCACGCGCCAGCGGGTCGCGCCGATCGAGACACGCACGGCTACTTCCCGTGATCGACGCGCCGAGCGCCCCAGCAAAAGATTGGCGACGTTGGCGCAGGCGATCAGCAGCACGAAGGCAACGGCTCCGAGCAGCGACAGGAACACCGCTCGGATAGGACCACCATTGACGCGTTCGTTGAACGTCTGCACGCGCGGCTGGACGTCCTTGTTCGAGTCCGGGTACTCCTGCGTCAGGCGCTGGCCGATGGCCATCAGCTCCGCCTGCGCCTGCTCGCGTGACACACCAGGCGCCAGCCGGCCGAGCACTTCGAGGCCACGCGCGGCACGTCGCTGGTCCTCGAGGCCCGAGATCAGCGGCAGCGGCTGCCAGAGATCGGCGTTCTGTGGAAACTTGAAACCCTCCGGCATCACCCCGATCACAACCGAGGGCGCGTCGTTGACCCGGATCGTCCGACCGACGATCGCAGGATCACTGCCGTAGCGGCCCGTCCACACCCCGTAACCAAGCAAGACGACGGGGGCAGCGCCGGGCTGATCCTCTTCGGGCAGGAAGTCGCGACCAAGGGCGGGGGTCTGGCCGATCAACCGAAACGCATTGGCCGACAGATAGGCGCCAGCAAAGCGCTCCGGCGCGCGCCCCTCGTCGCTGACGTTCATCGTGGCGCCGGTATGAGCAGCCAGCGCGGCGAACGTCTTGCTGCTCGCCCGCCAGTCCTTGAAATCGAGGTACGACGTCCCCATGTTGCGATCACGGACGGGATCGCGCGAGCTGAGCGCCATGATCGTGTCCGGGTCGTTGAACGGCAGACCCCGTATCAGCACCGCATTGACGAAGGTGAAGACGGCGCTATTGACCCCAATCCCCATCGCCAGCGCAAGCGCGGCCACCAGCGTGAACCACTTGTCCTTGACGAGCAGACGGACGGCGAACTGAAGGTCTTGCCAGACACCCATGCTCGAGAATCCTTTCAGGGCAGCGCAGTTACGGTGTTAGACACCTTTACGTTGAACACGGGCGTCGAGTTCGCCCGACTCTGTTACCTCGAACCCTGTACTTCGAACGATCCCACCTGCGCCCTGCGCCCTGTGCCCTGTGCCCTGCGCCCTGTGCCCTGCGCCCTGAACTAGAATCAGCCCATGAACGACCTCCGGTATGCGATTCGCGGTCTGCGACGCAGCCCGCTATTCGCCAGCATGACGGTGCTGACGCTCAGCTTGGGCATCGGCGTCGTCACCGCCCTGTTTGCGGTGGTCGATGCGGTCATCCTCCAACCGATGGCGGACCAGCAGGAACGCGTCGTTCGCATCTGGGGCAATGACGTCGTCCGAGGGCTGAACCAGGTTCAAGTGTCCTACCCGGAGATGAAGGCGTGGCGTGACGGCGGCCGCAGCTTCGAGCGAATGGCCGCCATTCAGTACGCCGATTCGTCCGCCATAGCCCTCAAGGTTGGCGATCAATCGGTCCCGGTCCAGGTCACGCCGGTCTCAGAAGGATTCTTCGAGGTGTTGTCCGATGCGCCGCCGCTCTATGGGCGTTGGATTGACAGCGCGGACGAAGCCACGGGCGCCGAGATGGTCGCGGTCGTCAGCGAGTCGTTCTGGCGCCGCGTGAGCGGCGGCGATCCTGGATTCGTCGGTCGGCGGCTCACCCGCGCCGGCGGTGCGCACTCGGTTCGGATCATCGGCGTGGCTCCCACATCCATTGACTATCCGCTCGCGACCGACCTTTGGATGCCGCTGGCTGCTTACTACGGACCGTTCTCCTCATCGACCTTCGACTCGAGCGCCGCAACGTTCCGCCAGTTCCATGCGCTCGCTCGACTGCGTCCTGGTGTCTCGTTGACACAAGCACAGGCCGAGCTTGCCGTGATTGATCGCAATTGGGTTGCTCAGTTTCCAAACCTGCCAGCCACCGAGGTGGTCGTCGAACCCCTGCTGAACGCGGTCCTTGGTAACGGTCGTCAAGTCCTGTGGTTCCTGTTCGCGGCCGCCGGATTGGTGTTCGTGATTGCCGGCGTGAACGTCTCGGCGCTGCTTCTGATGCGCGCCTCGGCGCGGGCGAAAGAGGTCGCGGTTCGACTCGCCCTGGGTGCCAGCCGCGGGCAACTGACGCGTCAGACCGTGACCGAAAGCCTACTGCTCGGAATGATCGGTGGCGTGGGCGGCGTCCTCGTCGCGCAAGCCTCGCTCGGAATCGTGAGCTGGCTGGGACCAGAGGAGATTCCGCGCATCGAGCAGGCTTCGATCGATCTGCGCGTGTTGGCGTTTTCCTTTGTCGCGTCGATGGCATGGGTGCTGACCTTCGGTACCGCCCCGTCCTGGAGCCGACGGGCGCGCGGGGTGACGCAGGGTTTGATTCAGGACTTTGCTCTTCGCGGCGCTCGTGGCACCACAGCCCTCCGTGTGTTTACGGTCGCCCAAGTGGCCGCCGCGGTGGTCGTCGCTGTCGCGGCAGGACTCATGGTGCGGTCGCTGATGCAGTTGCAGGCCATCGACCGCGGCTACGACTCGAGCAACATGGTCGTGTTCAAAATGTTGCTGCCGGGCAGTCGTTACGAGACCGCTCGGCACCGGCTCACGCTCTTCGAACAACTGGCGCCCAAAGTCGCCTCTCTCCCGGGCGTGGCCTCGGTATCACCAGTGCACCTGGGACCCGGTACTGGCGGAACCGGACTCAGCGCCGGACTGATTTTCGAGGGCCAGACCCCGGAAGATTCGCGGCGCAACCAATGGGCGACCTGGGAACCCGTGATGCCCAGTTACTTTCAGACCCTCGGGATCCCGATCACCAGCGGACGCGCGTTCTCGACGGCGGATGGCCCGGACGCGGCGCGCGTCGTGATCGTCAGCGAGGGGATGGCACGACGTTACTGGCCGGGCGAGGACCCGATCGGGAAACGCCTGAAATTCATCCGAGACATGGACTGGACGACGGTCGTCGGCGTGGCCGCGGACACGCGATATCGAGAACTCACGAAGAGTTGGATGACGGTGTACTTTCCAGCGCCTCAGTTCTTTTTCTTCCAACCCGGATCCTTGGTCGTCCGCACGACGCAGGCGCCGGAATCGCTGCTCCCGGCCATTCGCCAAACGATCCTGAACGCGGATTCCGATCTTGCCGTGAGCTCGATCGCAACGATGGACGAACTGGCGGCCAAGGAGCTGTCTCGACCTCGAACCGCGTTAACGGTGGCCAGTCTCTTTGCGCTCCTCGCCATCATCCTTGCCGGCGTCGGAGTGTACGGCGTCCTGTCGTACGACGTCAGTCAGCGCCGTCAGGAACTGGCGGTCCGATCGGCGTTGGGAGCCTCACCATCCGACGTCTTTCGGGCCGTCGTCAGACGCAGCGCGGCAATGGGAGCTATCGGCGCTGCGGTCGGTCTGGCGGCAGCGGCATCGGTAACGCGCGCACTGGGCGCGCTTCTTTATGAGGTCAGCCCTGGTGATCCCGCCGCGTTTGCAACAGGCGCTGCCACACTCGTCGTGATCGTCCTGGCTGCATCGTTTGTCCCCGCCAGACGGGCGGCCGGAGCCGATCCCGCCACGTACTTGTACTGAGTAGCCACTGCCAAGGCCAAACCCTCCGCGCAGCGGCATTCCGCCGAAGGCGTCCACGAGTGGCCCTCCACGCAGTGGCTATCGAGTAAGCGCGCTGCGGATGGGTGCCGTATACGGACCGATCCAGGCCAAGCGGCCCGGTCGACGAACTGTTAGTTATCAGAGGCGTAATTCGCGTGAGAGGAGACACGAAATGATTCGCAGACACTTCATCGCAGTCATCGGTCTGGCTGCCATCGTCGGGATGCTTCCTGTCGGTTCTGCAGCGCAGGGCAAGCCATCCACACTGGATACGGCAAAAGCCAAGGCATTCATCGGCGAGTGGATTCTGACGATCGAAGGGCGACGCGGGCCGCAAGAACGTCCGCTGAGCATCACCGACGTAGGGGGGAAAGTCGCCGCCGATTTGGCGGGTGGTCGAGGTGGCCCGGTTTCGATTACCGACATTTCCATGGCGGGCACTGATCTGGTGTTGAAGTGGAGTCAAGAGAGCCCTCAGGGCGAGATCCCGATCGTGATGACGCTCACACCGAAGGATGGCGGCCTCGTCGTCAAGCAGGACATCGCCGGTGGGCAGTTCAGTACGTCCGGTACCGGAAAGAAGAAGGGATAGTCGAGCGGTTCGAGCCTCGCCTGACATCTTCTAAGGCCATCATCGTGGGATCGAAGCAAGTTTTCGGCAGGCCTTAGAAGATGCCTCGCCCCGCGGAGCGGGGCAAAACAATACTGCTAGCGAAGCGGAGCCGACGTGCTTTTCCAGGCGGATTGAGGCGGAGCTTCGCTAGGGCACGTACCATCGACGGAGCCATCGTTCGGTTTCGGCCGAGGCCGCGAACAGGTCCGTTGGATAGCGGCGATACCGAAGGATGGCCTGAAAGATCGCGAACGGCTGATCGGCATTGGCCGCCATGCCCGCGAGATACTGCAAGCGCAAGTGGCGCTCGCGGTTGATTTCAGCACCCACGAGCCACGGGGCGAGGTCGCGACCTCGCCCCGCGTAGGTCGCCATCAGGGCGCGGGCCGATTGAAGCGCCACGTGGCTGAGTGACTCACGCACCTCGGGACTCTCCTCCAAGCGTCTGGCGATCACCGCCTCGTTGATGGGATCGCCAGTCACGCGTCCCATCGCCACCAGGTCGTAGCCCTCTTCCAACAGGTCGGGACTCCAGAAGGTCGACTCCGGAAACGCTTGCACGAAGGTCGCCAGCTCGGTCTTGACCGAGGTTTCGTCGGTTTCATACAACGGCACCCACTGCGTAAACACGCCGCCCGGCTTCAAGTGGCTGCGGGCGAGTTCGAGATACTCGAGCGAGTACAACGTCGCCGCGCCTCGGACCCACGGATGGATGGGATCCGACGTGATGATGTCGAACGTCTCGGGGGTCGTTTGGAGAAAGTGCCGGGCATCGTCGAACACCACTTCGACGCGCGGGTCGTCGAACACGTGATGATTGGCCTCGCCAAAGTAGGCACGCGCGCTGGCGGGCACGACCGGTTCGATCTCGCAGATCACGATGCGTTCGACTTCGGGGTGGACCACGAATGTGCCAGCCGTGACACCGGCGCCGACACCCACGATCAGGACAGTCTTGGGGGCGGGATGCACCAGGGCCGGGATGTGTCCGAGCATGCGCTCGAGGCGCATGTCGATGTCCATGTCGGACGCTTCGACCTTGCCGCTGATGTGAAACTGACGCGCGCCCGCGATCCCTTCGGTGACGGCGACTGACGCGGTCGCACCCTCCTCGAGATAGAGAAACTGTTTGATCGATGCCCACGAATCAACCGACCGGCCGTAAGCGATCAGTCGCGCCGGGACGGGTGGCACGATCCAGAACGCGGCAGCCAGGGCGACCAGCGTACACGCCGTCAGGGCAACACGCCGGCGCGTGACGGGTGAAGTGAGCCAGAACAGCAGCGCCGGCATCAGCGCGGCGAGAAGGACCAACATCTGCTGGGCGCGCTGGCTCCCCAGGTTGGGTACGGCCAACAACGTGAAGACCACAGCGCCAGCCAGAGAGCCGAGTGTATTGATGGCATTGAGCCGCGCGACAGGCCGACCCGCATCATGTCCTCCCGTCGCGGTCGCGAGAGCAAGTGGAAAGCTGGCGCCCCACAAAAGTGTAGCGGGCAGCAAGGCGACGGCCGTGCGCAGTGCATCAAACGCGAATCGGAGCTCCGGTGACGAGCGAAGCTGCGGCAGAAACGAGCGCGTCGGCTGCCATGCCGGCAGAAGGTCCACAATCGCCCGTGAGCCGTACGCGATCGCCAGCACGAGGGCGAGTTGGCACCAGGCCAGCGCGACGGCCGGCGTACGAGCGCGACGGGCCAGACTCGATCCGAGCAGGCTCCCGAGACCGAGACCAGAGAGAAAGACCGCGAGAATGAGCGAGAAGGTGTAGACGCTGGCCCCAAAGAGAAGGGAGAGTTGCCGCGTCCACACCACTTCCGCGCCAAGCGCCGTGAGGCCAGACACGGCAGCGACGCCGTAAGCGGCCGTGCGAACCGGTGTCCTCACTGTTTTCGAAGCCGGCGGATCGCCAACACCCGAAAACGGCGTATAGGCATAGCGACCACTCAGCCACCACGCGAACGCTGCGCCGAACGCGTTGGTCGCCACGGCGACGGCTGTCGCGACCATCGTGTCGTGTACTCGCAACAGGTAGAAACCAGCAACCATCGTTCCGAAGGCGCCACCACCGATGTTCGCCATGTAGAGCATTCCGACGGTCGAAGCGCCCGCAGGCGTCGCGGCGGTCCAGCGGGAAATTGCCGGGAGCGTCGCGCCCATCAGGATTGTGGGTGGCAACAAGGCCACCGCACACACCGCAGCGCGAAGCAGGACGCCGGAGTAGCCATAACCGACAACCGTCAGATATCCCGCTTGAAGGTATGGGAGCAGCAGCGGAATGACGGCGCCGATGATGCCGATGCCCAGCTCGAGTCCAGCCAGGACCCGCAATGGATGTGCCTTGACGGAGACTATCCGTGGCAGCAGCGCACTGCCGATCGCCATGCCGCCCATGAAGCTTGCCAGCAGGGCCGCGATGGATAGCGAGGACGCCCCCACGACGAGCGAAACGAGGTGAAACCAGACGAGCTCGTAGATGAGCGCCGCCGTGCCGCTGGCAAAGAACAGGATGAGAAGTGCAAAGCGTGACACGGGTAACGCAATCCTAACGGATAAGCACGCGCAGGAATATTTTCAGGAAGGTCCAGTTGGCTACCGCGGCATGTCCGGACACACATACGGCACGTCGGCCTGCGCCAGGGTCAGGTCGACCTGCTCGCTCTTCAGGAGGAGGCGCAAGCTGGCTTGGCGCTCGCCGACTTCGCTCATCTCCCCCGGGTACTGCACGCCCGGATCTTCGGTAATCATCAACCGCGAGGGGCCATCAGCGCGCCAGGCTGCCAGGCGATACGTTTCGACACACGAGGCCATCACCAACGTGCCGTTGGCGAGGAAGATATAAAAGCTGCCCGGTGCGCGATCCGAGGGCGATGTGATGCGCCAGACCTTGTTCACCAGGCGATCTGTAACGTTTGTCGGGGCAAGCGGTTGGACACTCGAGGCTGGCGCCGAAGCATTCGGTGCCGGCGTGGAGGGCGAGCAACCCGCCGCGACGAACAGGGCTGCGAGCCATCGGCTTGTTCTCATACGGTTAGAACTGTACGACGATTCCCGCTGAAGCCTCGAACTGCCCTGCGCCCTGCGCCCTGCGCCCTGCGCCCTCTATGCCCTATGCCCTATGCCCTATGCTTACACTTCCACCCCGTGACCATCCGTCCGGCTCGTTCGCCGGCCATCATCGTCGCTATCGTTTGCGTCGCCGAGATTCTGGGGATGACCCCGTTCTCGATGTTTCTGGCGCTCCAACCGATTCTGCAGGCCGAGTGGCAGCTTTCCAATACGACGTCGGGATGGATCAGCAGCGCCTACTATGCCGGCTACATGATCGCAGTCCCGGTGCTTGCGAGCCTCACGGATCGTTTCGATGCGCGCACCGTCTGGCTCACCGCGATCACGTTCGCCACTGGCGCGGCGATCGGCTTCAGTACGATCGCACGCGGCCCCGTCACTGCGGTGTTGTGCCAGGCGCTAGCCGGAGCGGGCCTGGCGGGCACCTATATGCCAGGACTGAGGTTGATGGGCGATCGCATCGCGACCGCCCTGCACCCACGGCAGGTGGCCTTTTACACCACATCGTTCAGCCTGGGCGCCAGCGGATCGTACTTTCTAGTTGGTCAGTTGGTGCAGGAGCTGACATGGCAAAGCGCGATCGCGGTGGCAGCATTGGGTCCGCTGATCGCGTGGGCGCTGATCTACTTCACGCTCGACCGCGTGACGCCCACACACTCGGACGTCGAGGCCGACATCTCGGGCGCGCGATGGCGCGATGTGTTGCAGTCTGCCGACACGATGCGGTACGTCGCGGCGTACGCCTGCCACATGTGGGAGTTGTTCGGCATGCGCGCGTGGCTGGTCCCGTTCCTCGTGTTCTGCGCAACGCTCATTGGTCCGACGTTTGCCGCGCCAACGACGCTCGCCGCGATACTGGCGCTGGCGGGCATCCCGTCGAGTTTCGTTGGCGCCGAGCTGAGCGCGCGGTATGGTCCACGGCGAGTCGTGATGACGATCATGCTGTTATCGGCTGCGCTCGGTGTGACAGTGGGTGTCCTGACTTCGAGCCAGTGGACCCTGATCCTCGGCGTCAGCCTGATCCATCACGGCCTGGTCATGGCCGATTCGGCGGCGCTAACCTCAGGGTTGGTCACCGTCGCCCCGCCGCAAAGCCGTGGCACCGCGATGGCCCTTTACTCAATGGTTGGATTTGGCGCCGCAGCGTTAGCATCGTTCGCGACTGGCGCCGTGCTCGACACGATGGGTGGTCAGTCCGTTGCAAGCTGGGCGGTGGCCTTTGTCGTGATGGTTTCTTCAAATCTCGTCGGCGTAGCCGTCCTCGCGCGGAGCCGGGAATCTGCTTGACTCTCCGCAGCGCGTGGTTGTATATAACCTTATAGTTAAGTAACTGAACGGTTATATACGGATGGCAAACGATCCTCTGAGTCTCACCTTTGCCGCCCTTGCCGACCCAACCCGCCGCGCCATCCTGGCGCGACTGGCATCGGGCGCGGCCTCGGTGAAGGAGTTGGCCGAGCCATTCGACATGAGCGGGCCCGCGGTGTCCAAGCACCTGCGGGTCCTCGAACGCGCAGGACTCGTTGCTCGCAGCCGGCAGGCGCAATATCGTCCGCGCCGTCTCGAGCCGTCTCCGATCAAAGAGGTGGCCGAGTGGGCGGAGAACTATCGCCGGTTCTGGGACGCCAGCTTCAAACGTCTTGATCAATACCTGGAACGGATGAAGGAAAAAGGAGAAGGATCATGACCTCAGTAAGTAGGAGCGGGGTGACCACGTTCACGACACCGTCGGACCGAGAGGTCCAGTGGACGCGGGTGTTCGACGCACCGCGAAAGCTGGTGTTCGATGCGTGGACCAACCCGAAGCACGTGCCGAATTGGATGCTCGGTCCCGACGGCTGGACAATGCCAGTCTGCGAAATCGACCTTCGGCCGGGCGGCACGTGGCGCTTCGTCTGGCGCAAGGCGGATGGCAGCGAGATGGCAATGAGCGGAACGTACAAAGAGGTCGTGCCACCCGAGCGAGTCGTTCATACCGAGAAGTGGGGCGACGAGTGGCCAGAGACCATCAACACGCTGGTGTTGATTGAGGCCGACGGCAGGACCACGATGACACAGACCGTGCTGTACCCGTCCAAGGAGACCATGCAAGCGGCGCTCAAGACCGGCATGAAAGAAGGCGCCGATCAGAGCTTCGAGCGTCTGGACGCGTATCTGCAGAAGGTCGGGTCGGACGGGTAGGGCGGGTCGGGCGGGTCGGGTCGGGTGCGCTGGGTCCGGTTTTCACCCGACCTACCAGACCAACCCGACCCACCTGCCTTCAACGATGTCGATCCCATGCCACCAGATTCGACGTAGTCCATAGAGGAACGCGTACAACCTGGCTAAGGACCAGCTGAATAGAACCTTATGAAACTGCTCACCGACTTCCGCTTCGCCCTCCGCTCCCTGGCCCGCGTCAAGGGGCTCGCCATCACCGTCATCCTGACGCTGGCCCTCGGTATTGGCGCCAACGCTGCCATCTTCAGCGTCGTTCAGGGGGTATTGCTGCGCCCATTGGTCAACCGCGACGAGCACCGCCTGATCTATATCCGCCAGAGTGCGCCAGGTATCGGCACAGAGAACGCGCACTTTTCGATCCCGGAGCTGCGCGACCTGCAGTCGAGGGTCAAGACCCTGACGGCGTTCGGGGACTTCTCCACCATCGAATTCACCATGGTTGGGCTGGGCGAACCGCGTGTCGTCCGGGCCGGAGTAGTTGGCGGCTCGTACTTCGAGGTGATGGGCCTCCGCCCGGTACTGGGTCGCTTGATCGATGCGACGGATGACGGGGCGCAGGCGGCCGGAGCGGCCGTTCTCACCCACCGGTTCTGGACCACGGAGTTTCAGAGCGATCCATCAGTGATCGGCAGGACCATTCGGCTGGGTGATCGCACCGCGACGATCATCGGCGTCCTCGAACCGTCTGTTCCCTACCCCACCGAGACCGAGATCATCGCCAATGTCGTCACGAGCCCGCATCACCTGGATGCGACGATGGTTGACGGGCGTGTGCATCGGATGACGGAGCTGTTCGGTCGACTCGCGCCGGGCGTCGAAGTCGAGGCTGCGCGAGCCGAGCTCCAGGCCGTCCATGGCGCCATTCTCAAGGAGCATTCTGAGTCGTACCCCGCGCAGGCCGACTTTCGCCTCAACGCGGTTCGCCTGCGCGATCAGATCATCTCGCCGGCACGAACGGTCCTGCTCGTCCTGTTGGCGGCCTCCGCGCTGATCTTCGTCATCGCGTGCTCGAACGTCGCCAACCTGATCCTCGCGCGGTCGGTTCGACGCGAGGGAGAGCTGGCCGTTCGCGCGGCCCTCGGCGCCAGTGCGGGGGCGTTACGGCGCACTCTGCTGGCGGAGAGCCTGCTGCTCTGCGGTCTGGGCGCCATTCTCGCAGTCCTCATCGCTCGACCGATGGTGTCGGTGCTCGCTCGCTATGCCGCACGCTTCTCGGTGCGGGCCCTGGACGTCACGGTTGACGCGAGCATGCTGTGGGTGGGCGTCGTCCTGGCCGTCGCCGCGGCGGTGCTCCTGGCGTTCGTGCCTCGTCTGCCATCGGCGGACTCCGCGAACGGGATGGGGTTGTCTAATGGCAGCGTGCGCATTACAACCGGCACCAATCGGCGGTTGCGGATGTTTGCCGTCACCCAAATCGCGGCGTCGTTCGTTCTGCTTGCAGGCGCCGGGATGCTTCTCACCACGCTGTTCGCCCTTCAGAGAGCGCACACCGGCTTCAATACAAGACAGGTGCTGGCGGTCAACGTGCCGATCGTCTCGTATTCCCGGAAACCGGAAGAAATCACGGGGTTCTACCGAGAAGTCATCCGACGAATCAGTGAGGTGCCTGGCGTGGAACGCGTCGCCGTGGGCACCAACGTCCCATGGCGCGACGAAGGATTTTTCCAGGCGCAGTTCGCGGTCGAAGGCTATGCGAAAGCAAATGGCGAAGAGGATCCACGATCGCGCTTCCGCACCATCTCGCCGGGATTCTTCGCCGCGCTCGGCGTTCCTATCGTCGCAGGACGTGACTTCAACGACGACGACCGTCGAGGCGCAGAGCGTGTCGTCATCATCAGCGAGAGCGTCGCTCGACGGATGTTCCCGACCCAGGACGCCGTCAACCGTCGCTTGATGTGGACCGATCCGGTCATCAAGTTCATCGACGTCAGCGGCGAGCCGCGCCGGATTGTCGGTGTCGTCGCAGACGTGGACGACGAGAACGTCGTGCCGGGAGCGGCGATGACGATCTACCATCCGATGGAACAGGAAATCGGCGGCGGACGGCTCTTCGTGCACGCACGGACCGATCCGTACGCACTCGTCACCCCGATTGCCAAGATCATTCGCGATCTCTCCTCGGAACAGCCGGTCGAGCGGGCCGCGACCCTGGAGGACATCCGCGCCGAGGTGCTGGCGCCGAATCGACTGAACGCGCTCGTGTTTGGCGGATTCGCCGGCGTCGCGTTGACAATTGCCATCGTCGGCGTGGCCGGCGTGCTGGCGTTCTCGGTGAGCGCCAGGACGAGGGAGTTTGGCGTCCGTCTCGCCATTGGGTCGGCGCCACGGCATCTGCTGACGCGCATCCTCGGCGAGGGCGCGGTGATCGCCGTCGCCGGCGTGGTGGCGGGCGCGATCGGCGGTGTGCTCCTCGCACGATTGGTCGGCGCCTGGGTCACCGATGTGCGAATACCAGGAGCCGTACCCATCATCGGCGCGGCCCTCATTCTCGTCGCGGCAGCGATCCTGGCGTCGCTGATGCCGGCGGCGCGGGCGTCGCGAGTGGATGTGATGCAGGCGTTACGGTCCGACTGATCCAAGCTCGCCCGTGGCTTCCGCCTTCAGGCGGAAGTTACAGCCGATCGGCTGGATCTTCCGCCTAAAGGCGGAAGCCACGGAGCATGGGGGAACCCGGCTATTCGCGCGACTCTTGCTGCCGTTCCTGCTCCGCGAGACTGTCGAATCAGACTCTCGCGGGCGGCGTCGAGGGCGGCCGCCAGTTGCTCACGCCCGTCGATGAGATGCGACCGTCGTTGCCAGAACCATCCCAGCAGGTTGAGAAGTTCGAGGTAGCGCACGACGTCGCTGTCGCGATAGCTGATGAGCGCGACCCGCAGGTTGTCGTGCTCACGCTCCAGAACATCGGCCCAGTGCTCCGGACGGTCGAAGCGCTCGGGATAGGCTTGCTGCGCGAGAGCATAGAACCGGGCCGCATGGCGTTGCCTCACCTCGTTCACCTCGTTCAGACCGGTCAACCGCTCGAGGGCGTACTGCCGAACGCTTTCGAGCATCCCGTAGCGCGCCTCGGTTGACCGTTCACGATCGACAAACACCAGCGACTTGTCGACGAGCCGCGTCAGGAGATCAATCAGCCCGAACTCGTCGGCGTCGCCGGCGACAACCGGCTTGACATTGGGAAGCGTCCAACCGCCGGCGAAGACCGAGAGTTGACGAATGAGCTGCTGCTCCTCGTCGGATAACTGGTCGTAGCTCCACTGGATCGTGGCCAGGAGCGTCTGATGGCGTGGCACCGCCGACCGGCTGCCATCGGTCAACAAGCGAAATCGGTCATCGAGCTTGGAGCGGATCTGTTCGACCGACAAGACCTTCACCCGCGCAGCGGCCAGCTCGATGGCCAGCGGGATGCCATCGAGTCGTCGACAAATCTCAGCGATTGGCGCGGCATTCTCAGCGTTCACCGAGAAACCAGGCACAACGAGCCTCGCGCGATCGAGGAAGAGCACGACTGCCTCGGACGACTGCACGGACGCGAGGTTGGCTCCGTCGTCGGCCGCCGGCAGCGCGAGGGACCTGACGGCAAACACGCGTTCGCCTTCCACGCCAAGCGCTTCGCGACTGGTCGCAATGATGTGGGCCTGGTCTGTCGAAGTGAGGAGATGGTCCACCAGGTCTTGGCACGACGCCAGGAGCTGCTCGCAGTTGTCGAGCACCAAGAGGACCTCTTTGCCCTGCAGATGGCGTGTAAGGGAATCCCGCGCATCCGCCTGTTCGTCGATCGTCAAATCAACGGCAACGGCGACGGCTCGCGCCACGCGATCCGGATCCTGAATCGGCGACAGGTCGGCAAAGTACACGCCGTCCGAAAAGCGTGAAGACAGCCGCTCCGCAAGTTTGACCGCGAGCCGTGTCTTGCCGGAGCCTCCGATGCCGGTCAGCGTGAGCAACCGGCTCTCCGCCAGGAGCGCCGCGCAGTCGGCAAGCTCCTGATAGCGTCCCACGAAGCGCGACCGTGGTCTGGGGAGTCGATTGGGCTTTCCTCGAAACGGTGTCGGCGTTGGCGTTGGTGATCCGCCAATCTCTGTATTCAGTGCAACGGCGAAATCGGTCACCGTCGCGTGGCGATCGTTGGCATCCTTCGCAAGGGCCCGTGCAACAGTCGCGGACACCCCGATTGGAATTCCAGTCAGCAAATCCGAGAGCGCGGGTGGTGTCCCCGTCAGGTGCAGCCGGATCAGTTGATCCCGCGCACCGGCCACGAAGGGTGGGCGACCCGCCAACATTTCGAACACCACGCAGGCCAGCGCATACACGTCGGTTCGGCCGTCGATCGTCCCGCCGACTACTTGCTCGGGGCTCATGTAGCGCGGCGTACCGATCATCATCCCCAGTCCGGTGGACACCTGGGTGCGATCGGTGCCGTCGGACGCGGGGATCGCTCGAGCAACACCAAAGTCGGCGACCAGGGCGATGCCGTCCGCCAGCAGGATGTTTTCGGGCTTGATGTCTCGATGCACGAGACCTTGCCGGTGCGCGTGGCCAAGCGCGCTCGCAATCTCGCGTGTGAGTCGAACGACCTCGGACAGGTCCAGCTGTTTCTCGCGGTCCAATCGCGCTCGCAGCGAGTCCCCGCTGATGTATGGCATCACGTAGAACAGCCGCCCCGCGTCTGCACCCGAATCGAAGAGTGGGAGCACGTGCGGGTGATTCAGTCGCGCGACGATCTCGATTTCACGGAGAAACCGGTCGTGGCCGATGGCACTGGCCAGCTCGGGTTTCAACACCTTTACGGCGACCTGGCGCTGGTGCTTGAGGTCGTCGGCGAGGTAGACCGTGGCCATGCCGCCGCTGCCGATCTCACGGATCAGACGGTACTTCCCGGCGATGAGGTTGCGGGATTCGGCCTCGGATGACATGGATGTAATGCGACAGCGTCCATCTTAGCGTTGTGTTCGATAGACTTCATTTAGGAGCTGCCCCACGCGGCGATGAACCCCGCATCTCAACGGATTCAGACGACCTACCTCCTCCTGCTGGCGCTCCAGACGCTGGCGGCTTCGTTCATCTGGGGCATCAACACGCTCTTTCTGCTCGATGCCGGATTGAACAACACGCAGGCCTTTGCGGCCAACGCGTTCTTCACCGCAGGAATGGTCCTCTTCGAGGTGCCCACGGGTGTGATTGCCGACACACGCGGGCGACGAACGTCGTATCTGCTGGGCACATTCACCCTGGCCCTCTCGACGCTGCTCTACCTCCTCATGTGGCGCATCTCCGCACCGTTCTGGGCCTGGGCGCTGGCGTCCGCGTTGCTCGGGCTCGGCTTCACGTTCTTCTCTGGAGCCTTCGAGGCGTGGCTGGTCGATGCCCTGACGTCCAGTGGCTACCTGGCAGAAGGTGGAACACTCGAGTCAGTGCTGGCCAAGGGCGAGATCGTCGAGGGCGTTGCGATGCTCGGAGGATCGGTCGCGGGGGGCGTCATCGCGCAGGCGACCAACCTTGGCGTTCCCTACGTCCTGCGCGCGGTCGCGCTCGTTCTCAGCTTCGGCTGTGCCTGGACGCTGATGCGAGACACGGGGTTCACGCCGAGTCACGGCAAACACCCCATCCAGGAAATCAAAAGCGTCGTGCGCGGCTCCATCGAGCACGGACTCGCCAACCCTCCGATCCGGTGGGTGATGCTGGCCGCGCCGTTCACCGGGGGCGTGATGATCTACGCGTTTTACGCAATGCAACCATACCTGTTGGACTTGTACGGCGACCAACGAGCTTATGCTGTCGCCGGACTGGCGGCCGCCATCGTCGCCGGAGCGCAGATTGCGGGCGGCCTTCTCGTCCCGCATATTGGTCGGATCTTTCGCCGGCGGACCTCCGTGCTGCTTTGGGGCACGGTGGTCAGCGTCATTCTGCTCGCGGTCATCGGACTTGTCCCGCACTTCTGGACGGTCATTGCGCTGCTCGTGTTGTGGGGTTTGATGTTTGCGGCGCTCACGCCCGTACGTCAGGCCTACATCAATGGTCTGATCGCTTCGAAAGAGCGCGCCACGGTGCTTTCGTTCGACTCGATGCTCGGATCGAGTGGCGCAGTGGCCGTTCAACCAATCCTAGGCAAGACCGCGGACATCTGGGGCTATCCAATTTCCTATCTCGGCACCGCCGTCGTTCAGGCGCTGGCGATCCCGTTCATCTGCCTGGCCCGCCGGGAGCGAGCGTCCTCAGATGCCATCGATGACTCGCTGGACGAGGACTCAGCGCGGCATTGACGATGAGATCGTCACACGCAATCGTGCTTCCCCCAACGCGATCTCATCGCCCGACTGCAGACGGACGCCGCGGGTTCCAGGTGCAACGAGGATGGTACGCCCGTTCCTGAGCACACCCGTTCCGTGGGCGCTGCGGTCGTCGTACACCCGGTAGTCGCCTGAGGATTCTTGATACGCGACGTGCGCGTGACAACGAGACACCGATTCGTTGACCCTCGCGCCATCGTCCAAGAACGCCACGTGATTGGTTCTGATCAGTCGATGCCGATCGTCGCGCACCTCAGCACATCGGCCAATGTCCGTTCGGGTCTGGGAAAATGAGCTCGCAAACGTCTCAACCGTTCCGCTGACCACAGCCAGCTCGAGCCGTCGCTTCGGTTGCAGCGCTGGCGGACCTGAGGGACTGACTTGCGGGGCACGGACGAACTCCACGCGAAACTGTGGGTGCTGCCAATCGGCCGCCGCCTTCGAGACATACGAGACTTTGGCGCTGAGATCCGTTACGTCACACCCCACCCCATGAAGACGATCGAGCACTCGCTCCCGCAGTGTGGGCGATCCTTCAACGACTGCCTCGAGCCGAGCGCGCACCTCGCGAGAGGGTGCAACTACCGAGATCTTGAGCCGGTTGAACGGAAACACGTGTGTCCCTCGGCCCGCGGGCTGCACTTCCTCCTCGACCGCATCGAGAATCGCGTGCACCAGCTCCAGGGGCTCACGCGAGCCCGACGGCGCCACCCGTTGGGCAGCATCGTTGACGGTGCGCGCGATGATGGTCTCGAGCTTGCGAGCCTGGCTGAGGATGCTCATCGGGAATCCGCTAGTGAATGAGGCCAGACGCCGCGGCTGCGCTCACGATTTCGCCAGCCGCTGGCGCCGCCGCCAGGCCACCGTATCCGGCATTCTCGATGATGACGGCGAAGGCGATTCGCCTGGTGGCCGGACCGTAAGGCGCGAAGCCCACGAACCAGGCATGCGACGGCGACCCTGATACTTCGCCGGTGCCGGTTTTGCCGGCAATGCGCCATGTGTGATCCTTGAGCCTTCGACCGGAACCACTGACCACTGCGTCCCGCATGTAGCGCGCCAGCCGCGCCGCTGCGTCGGCGGGCAGCAGTCGGTCGGTTGCCATCGGCATCGAGCGATCGGGCTCCAGTCGCACGTCACGCAGCACACCGCCGCTTGCAATGGCCGCGGCCACGCGCGCCATTCGAAGCGGCGTTGCCACCACCGCGCCCTGGCCGTATCCAGCGTGCGCCAGTGTCCCACGCAGGTCTTGTATCGAGTTCGACGGGCTCACCGAGATCCCGAGGCGGGTGGCCGTCTCGGTGATCGGCCCGGGCCCCAGACGAACCGCAAGTTGAGCGAAGTAGGCATTGCACGAGTGCACGACGCCATCGTGCATGCTGATCTTGCCGTGCGGACGCTTATCCAGGACGTCGTCTCGGACGGGCCGCTTCCACCCCGGAATCTGGGCGCCCACCCGACCATCACGAAGCAGCGAACACATGAACGTCTGATTGCTCCATTCATCACCGAGCTGAAGGGCGGCCGCGGCGGTCACCAGCTTGAAGGTTGAACCGGGAGGATACAGGCCGTATCTCGCGCGATCGAGCATCGCATCGGCCGCGGCGGTCTCTCCCTCATCACCATCACGTATCCCGGGCCATGGATAGCTGACCGCGGCCAGCAAGTGCCCGGTGTCCGCATCGATCACGATGGCCGCCGCCTTGCCGCTGGCTGACTTCCGAGCGTACTCCGAGAGAATCGTGGCCACCCGATACTGAAAACGGGCATCAAGCGTCACCTGCAGATCGTGCTTGGTCGCCAGCAGGCGGGTGACCTCCGGATGACTGCGATCGCGACGATGACGCAAGAGCGGCAGCAGCTCGCGGTAGTCGCGCCGCACGGTGACCGCGGGACGTCCCGACGCGTCGGTCGAGGCCACGTTGGTTGCGTAGTCCTGAAATCCACGGAGCCGCGCCTCCGCGTCGCGTTCGACGTAGGACGTATTCGAGGCGCTCCAGTTCTCGCGCCTCGGCTGCTGCCCCAGCACATGAAAGGCCGCTCCGCCGAGGGGATAACACCGTTCGATCGGCGGCCGACAAGTCGGGTCCGGCACGGTCGTCAGGTCGCGCAGCGCGTCTCGCGACTCGAGTACGACAGATGCCTCGCTCGTGGCAAGCGGAAGACCGCGCCGGTCATAGATGGTGCCCCGTGGAATCATGCGCGCCACGTCCAGCACCCGCGGGTTGTATTGATAGCGGCGGACCCCGTCGCCCTGCAGGCTCAGGTGAGGCTTGACCACATAGTGGTCCGCGCGAACCACCTGGATGTCGACAACGAGAATGAGCAATGCGACGGCCGCCACAGCGAGACCGCCGCCCAGATACCTGGTGGCAACGCGAAATGGCTCCGATGCCTCGGTTCGACCCTGCCCTACCAGACCATCCTGCCCTACCCGCCCTGCATTGGCCTGGATGCTCATCAACATTCCGAGCGCCGCAAAATTGGCCACCATCGCCGATCCGCCGTAACTCAGAAACGGCGTCACAACCCCCGTTAGTGGTGTGACGCCAAGCACGCCGGCGGTCATCACGAGGACCGGAACGATCAGGAACAGCGTGACCGCGGTGGCGAGAAAGAAGCCGTAGTCGTTCGCGGCCCTCAAGCCGATCCGTAGCCCTCGCATCGTCAACAGGCCATACACCAACGCAATCGCCAGGAGACCGGCTGTACCAAGCTCCTCGCCGACTGCAGCAAGCACGAGGTCGGTCGAGCCTGCGGGCACGTATCGTGTGTCGCCGAACCCGAGCCCCGTGCCGAAGAACCCGCCCGTTGACAACGACCAGATCGATTGCGCCACTTGATCGCCTCCGAAGACGGCGTTGTCCCACGGCGACTGCCACATGCTGACGCGGTTTGCGAGCGTGGTCGAAACGTTCAATCGATAGCCCGCATAGAAGCCGGCGATCAGGAGCATGGACCCGGCGATTGCCATCCCGCTTCGTGCCGTGGCAATCGCATACATCGCAAGAAAGCCGCAGGACAGAAGCAGCGCCGGGCCGAGATCCTTCTGAAGGAAGAACAGCACGAGCGCCGCTCCAACGCCCACGAGAACCGGCAATGCGTAGTCTGGGCGTGGGAGGTGGAGCCACCGGGGCACGCGATACGACCCCAGTGTCGTGCTGGGAACCTGACGCAACAACTCCCACCGTCGCGCGAAGTAGCCCGCGAGAAACAGCGCGAGCAACAACCGGATCGCCTCGATCGGCTGGACCGGACCAAGGTTCACCTTGGCGGTGCTGTGTCCCGGTCCATCGCCGAAGGCCATCAAGACAATCGACAGGAACAAGGCCATGAGCAGCGGGATGTAGCTGAACTTCAGCAGCGCGGCTCTGCGAAAATCAACGCGCGAGACGACCACCAGTGCGCCAAGGCCCAGCACCATGCCTTGCGTGTAGCGCACCACCAGCATCACATCGCGAAGCGGGTCGGGACGTGCGAGCATCACGGCAAAGCCGACGGCGGTGAGCAAGTGGACCGCCGCGAGCAAGAGACCGTCGCCACGAACACCAATCAGCCGCCAGAGAAGAATCACGACGTAAAAGGACGCGAGATACGTCGTTGCAACCGTCAAGGTCTCCCACCTGAACGCGTCCGGAGTCCGAACGATGAGTTGCGGCTTCAGCGCCGCGAGATCATCAGCGGTCAAGGCGGGCAGCGCACGTGGGGCCAGCGCTCCGGAATGCCTCGCACGAGCTGTCAGGAGCCGCTCGCGATATGTGACCACGCCTGGCGTTCGCTCGATGGTTTCAGCAGCCACGGTTGCGGTCGCAAGAGTGCCCACGTTTGACACGGTCCCGCCGTCCATCCGAATCGACCGGAGGTGTTCGAAAAGCACGCGAGCAGCCAGGCGCCGATCCGAATTGTTGTCGAAGACCGTTGCAAGTGGTTGCTCGAGATCTTCTGCCTTGCCGATGGCGTTGAGATTGATGAGCCTCGCAAGGTTCGACGCGGAGTCAGCAGGTAGTGCGGTGCGAGCCTGGCCTTCATAAGCCAGCGCAATTGCCAGCATGGCCACCAGCGACGTGAGCGGCAGCAAGAGATGCCGCGCCGACAATGGGCCGGTGGCCACTCGCGTGCTCCGAAGCTGGCGATCGACGGTTGTTGTATACGTGACGCCCATTACCGCGTCTCTGGAACGCGCGTCGCGAGTGCGTCCTTAACCAGAAACTCCTTCGCGGACGACTCATCGAGCTCCGAGATCCGATGGAGGACCTGATCGAGTCGGCGTTGCGAAAGGCCGAGGTTTCTGGGAACGTTCCCGTAGTCACCCGCTCTGGCATAGTGGGCAATCGCCTGGCGATAGGCGTCTGCGGCCTTGGACAAATAGTCGTGCTCTTGCGACAGGCCGGCCACGTGTCGCGCATTGCGCGCGAGCGTCTCTGCGCGCAACCGGTAGCCGTCCCCGAGCTGCGCCGTCTCGCGGTTCGCGGGGGCGTAGCCGTTGCGTTCGGCCTGCGTCAACGCATCTGCGCCCCGATCGACATCCTCCAGGCCGTAGATGAAGGTGCGAGCGAGGCCCAGAAACGGATCCGGCCAGCCCGGTCTCAGCTCTGCGGCTTCGCGAAAGGCCGCCACGGCCGCAGTCAGCTCCTGCTGTGCGGTGATCTGCTTTCTCGCCTTTCTCGCCTCGCCGTTGATTCGATGCAGATGCCCGTCGCAATATCGGAGCAACGCTTTCAGGTGCCGATCCCTTGGCGACATCGCAACGGCGCGCGCGAGCGCGGCCTGTGCCACACGCCACTGCGCTTCGCGAACCGAGGGCAGTGGGCTGCGATAATCCTCGATGACGGCACTCGAGAGCGCCTTCGTTTGATCGGTGAGCGACCGTTCGAGTTCTCTCACGCCGGAGTTGCGGCGACTTCGCCGAGCCAGCTGCTCATGTTCGTCCCAGGCGTCGGCGAGTTGATCCAACGAACGGGTCGGGATCGACGCCGCCACTCGTCTGGCATCGCTGGCAATCGACATCTCACTCGCGAGGTTTCCGAGCACCAGCATGAGAACCGCCGCCAGAACCAGCCGTCGCAACCACCGTCGCCGCCGCCGGGGTGGCTTCGCCGATCCGGGAGCCGGTGATATCGCCGAGCCGGGAATCGGCGGTATCACGACCGGTGCGGATGACGGCGACGTGCGGCGCGTTGCGTCCGGTTCCGCTTCCACGGGTGGACGTGTTCGCCTCGTCGCCGCCTCATCACGTGCGCGGGCCGGCCAACCCTCGCCCTCGGCCATCGTCTGTTGCCCCGACACGGCACGCTCGAGATCCTCGCGGATGCCTTGGGCATCCCCATAGCGCGCGGAGGGGTCCGGTGCGAGCAGCTTGGCCACAATCGCCTGCGCGTGAACTGGACAGTTCCCATTGAGAACTGGCGGTGGACAGCGCGACAGAATCAGCCGTTCCAATCGATGGGTATCGGGCGCCTGGAAAGGCGGCGTGCCGCTGAGCATCTCGTGAAGCAAGACGCCGACGGCCCAGTAGTCGGCATAGCCGTCGACTTCACCAGACTCGAGACGCTCCGGCGACAGGTACGCCATGCTGCCGAAGTCGTTGCGCGTCACCTTGCGACTGAGCGACAGGGCCTTGGCAATGCCAAAGTCCAGCACCTTGACGTGCCCGTCTGGCATCAGGCGCACGTTGCGCGGCTTGAGGTCGCCGTGCAGCAACCGGCGTAGCTGTCGAGCGCCGATGGTGGTCTCGAAGCGGTGCGCATCCTCCAGAAACCGGCACAGCTCAATCGCCGCCGCCACGGCACGCGCGACAGGCACCGGGCCCCGGCTGATCAGGTCGGACAGGTTTTCGCCCTCGAGGTACTCCATCGCGACGAAGAAGTAGCCCGACTCGAGGCCGTGTTCGTAGACGAAGGGCACATGCGAGCTGATCTGACAGAACTGCTTCTGGAGCTCCGCACCCCACTGCTCCGCTTCGAGCACCTCGCGAGCTTCGCGATCGGTTCCTTGCGGCACCAGCTTCAGCGCCAGGCGCGCGTCTGTCCGCGTATCCCGGGCGAGGAAGACGACGGCCATGCCGCCACGGCCGATTTCCTCGACAATCTCGTACGGGCCCACCCTGTTGAAGACCGTCGCCATTATTTGCCTCGCTCAACAACGCGGTTCGCGGCCGTTGAACGTGTCGCGTGCACCGCGCCGACAAACCAGTTGTCGCGCATCAGCGCCAGCCGCATCGCGTCGTCCATGGCCCCAAGCGCCTCGACGCGGACACCGTGAAAAACGTTCCGTTGGAACCGGGGGAACGCACCCGGTTCGATGATGAGTGTCCGCGCCCCCTGCTCGCCCAGACCATTGCGCCCGAACGTGTTGTGGGCGATGCGCGGAGACGCCCCGGGCCCGATGGCCACTGCGGCACCCGGGTTGTCGTGGATCTCGCTGGCCACCAGCCCGGCCCCGGACCCTTCGGCGAAGTCGACCGCGGTGCGCGTGGCACCGGTAATTTCGACATCAACGATGGATACCGACGAATTGCGAACCAACAGCCCGGTTCCGAGCGGCGTCGCCGCATCGCCGACGATGCGGAAGCCCACCAGTTCGGCGGAGGCGAGCCCTGTCGCGACCACGGCCGGATTCTCGTCGGAGGCGGTCGCGGGCAACCGAATTGTCGCTGCGCGCGGAACACGGCTGACAACCCGGACTCCACTCTTGAGGTGAAGCTGTTCGCGGTACTCCCCAGGTTCCACAATCACCTGCGACATCGGCGTGGCGCGTGCAATCGCCGCGCTGATCGACTCATCAGGACGGACCACTTCGGCGCCAGGCCCGGACGCCATCGGTCTGACAACGGCACCAGACAGCGGCTGCCTGAAGTCCGCCGGCACGAGGACAACGCTGAGCGCCACCACGAAGACCAGCGCGGCTTGCCGGAGACGCCGTTGCCCGGACCCATCGCGATCGGAAACCAAGCGGCGCGCGAAATGCTCTCCTTCGACATACACCGCCGTAATGTTGTCCTTCCCACCGGCTGCATTCGCGGCGGCGACGAGCGCCCGTACCACGGCGTCCGGATTGCCGGCCAACTGCGTCACGATGCGTTTGATGTCGCCGGAAGGCACCAGGTCGGTCAAACCATCGCTGCACATCAGGAGCGCGGCATCCGGCTCGAACGAAACGTGCTCGATGTCGACAAACTCGGGGTCGCAGGGCTCGTGGCGCTCGGACCCAACATCGCGATACACCTCGTTGCGTCGCGGATGCCGCATCGCCTCGGCTTCGGACAATTCGTTGGCGTCTTCGCGCTCGCCGATCGGCGAGTGATCGCGTGTGATCTTTTCGATGCGATCATCTCGCAGCTTGTAGAGCCGCGTGTCCCCGACATGACCAACCACTGCGTGGCCGTTCTCCACGATGGCGACGGTGAGGACGCACGCCATCCCGTTCCATTCTGGTCGACCGGCGGCGAGACGATGGATTTCGTTGTTTGCTATCGTGATCGACTCGCGGATTCGATCGCTCACGGGACCGGTCTCGCGCTCGAGGCGGGTTCGCAGCATCATGAGCGCCACGTCTGCCGCCCGTCCCCCCGCGGCCTGTCCGCCAACGCCGTCGACCACGGCGAAGACCCCACGCGTCAGGTCAACGTGAAACCGGTCCTCGTTCACCTCGCGTTGGAGGCCGGGGTCCGTGAGGCCGGCGGCCGCGATCGTGTGGGTTGATGGCATCGGACAATGCCCTACGCGTCACCAGCCATGTCGACCCAGAGGTAGCAGGCCACGACGGCAGCAATCGCCAGCAGCATCACGAAACGAGCCCAAAGCAGTAGCTCCATCTGTCTAGCTCGGCGCTTCGAAGTCGAGATAAACCGTGTCCGCTAAGCCGATGCGAGCCTGCGGTGGCAACAACGTTTCGAGACCGTTCTCACGTTTCGTGCCCTCGCTGTCGTCGAAGCCGCGCGGCACATGGCGGCCGTTGAGGGTCGTGCCCAGGGAGCTCAGATCGATCAGGAAGAACAGGCCCGACCGCGGATCGCGCCGGATCCGCGCGTGCTCGCGTGACACGTCGACCGACGAAACAATCCGAACGTCAACGGGATAGGCGACCCCCCCTCGGCCAATCGTGACGGAGTCCTTTACGACGTCATGTGCGTGCCGCCCGGCATTGTCCTCGTAGGCAATGCGTGCGAACCGCTGCCCCGCCGGCGGCTGGCTCTCGACTGTCCGCTCTCGCGAGGTCGTGTGCGGCCCTGCGTGCACGGTCGTGATTCGGCGAGTCCGGGCGCCGGCGCCAAGCACCGGGCCCTGCGGCAGCAGTAACTCGGAATCGACGAGAATGTCGCCCTCGTTCAGGTCACCATCAGGGTCGGGCACAAACTCCACTTGCCACTCTCGCCCGGCGTTCTCTACCGGCGGCCGCCGGTTACCGAACACTCGCCCGGCGTAGCGGTCGAGAATCGACCGGCGGTTCAATGCGTCGAGCGCTTCGGTGAGCGCGCGGCCGGTTTCCTGCTGGAGAATCGGAACAACGCCTTCGAGGCGCGCGTATTCGCTGGGATGGAGGTAAACGACGTAGCGGCTGGGGGCCAGCACCGAGTACTTGAGCTGCTCGACGTTTTGCCGCATGTTTGACAGGACCGCATCAATCAGATCTCGGGCGGGCCGTCGGCCCGCGTCAGCGCCTGGGGTTCGCCGATGCGGAGTCATATCGCGTTTGTCACACTATGGCGAAATTACGAACCGCAGTCTTAAGGAAGTTCCAAAGCTTCCGTAGTGTTTGACGTGATCGTTCGATTCGGACCCTTTGTCGTCAATCCAGGCGCAAGGCTGGTGTTCCGTGACGAGACCGAGCTTCACCTGTCCTCCAAGGCCTTTCAGCTGTTGTGTGCGCTCATCACGCGTCGACCTGACGTCGTCTCCAAGGACGAACTGCTCAGCTTGGTCTGGCCGGATGCTCATGTGATCGACGCCAATCTCAACGTCGTGATTGGGGAGATTCGCCGCGCCCTCGGCGACGCCGCACAGCAGCCGCGGTACATCCGGACGGTGCACGGCGTCGGTTATGCGTTCTGTGCCGACGCCGTCGAGGAGGACCGCAGCCAACGAGGGCCGCGGACCGGCGCGCGCTTCTGGATTCAGTGGAGAGACAGAACGTACCCGTTGATCGATGGCGACAACGTCGTTGGCCGTCACCCGGAGTGCAGCATCTGGCTCAATGAGACAGGTGTGTCTCGTCGACACGCGCGGATTTTCGTCGATGGCCTGACGGGTCGAGTGCTGGTGGAAGACCTGAACAGCACGAATGGCACCTCCGTGCGTCAGAAACCCATCACGGCGCCACAGACGCTACGCGACGGCGATGTGCTGCAGATTGGATCCGCCGAGCTGACGTTTCGGACGTGGTCGGCCGACGCCTCGCGTGAGACGGAGCGGATTCGCAGACGGTGACCGCAGGGACGTTACCGGCGTCGACTGCTGCGCCGCCGGAAACTGACTAGTGCCCCAATAGAGAACGTGGCGTGGGATCCAACTCCAGGATCTCCAGCGGCGCATCAGCCACTGAGCTCAACGCGGCGCTGGCCTCCTGCAGCCGTTGAGTGACCGGCACGTTCTCGCGTTGCAGTGTGCCAAACCACACCAAGAGATGCTCTCCCTCGCGGACGGGCAGTCGTGTGAACGTGTTGGGCGACGACTCCGTGACGAAGACTGCTTCGACCTGCACGCCTTCGTGTCGCAATAGTGGAATCGCCCGCCCCTCGAACCGGGAGGAGGCCATGGTGTTCGCAATCGCCAAGCGAGTGTTCCTGATGAATCGACGGGCTACTAGGCGTCGCGCCACACATGAGCAGCGCTCCTTCGCGGACAACGGCGAGATGTCCATCGCATCGGCTGAGGCCGATCGCCTGCACGCCCGCCAACAAATCGAATCGGCCCTCCGACACGTTCCAGCGGACGGGCGTCGCGCGTTCGTGCTCCACCACCTCTTTGGGTTTTCGTTCACGGAGATAGGCGCCAGGCTGGGCATCACACCTGGCGCGGCAAAGATTCGATCGAGTCGAGCTGCGCGCTTCATGCGGGCCTTGCTGCGAAGGAGCGATGAATGAGTGATTCCGGCCTGCGATCAACGCCTGACTATCGCCAGGAGATTGTCGGCAGCCTGACGCCCGTACGCCCATTACCGACGCCCGCGCGACGAGTGTGGATGCTCGTGCCACTGGGCCTTCTGCTCTCGATCACCGCGCCCCTGCTAGCGGGACAACGCGGCGATCTTGGCGCCTACGCCCCGCTCGTCACCTGGGGACTCACGGGTCTCCAGTCGCTGCTTGGCTTGTGGCTGCTGGCGCTTGGTCTTCGCGAAGCGGTCCCAGGTCAGAACGTGTCGTGGCGAGCCCTTGCGTTCGCGGCCGTCCTGACGGCGGTGCTCGTTGGCGGGGTGACGGTGATGACAAACTCGGCCAGCGCAACCATCGTGCCCCCCGGACGAGAGTGGCAGTACCTGGGCGGAGTGCGTGGCCTGGCCGCTGGCGATTGGAGCACCGTTCATGCTGATCGCGACGCTGATGGCCGTCCGCGCGTTCCCGACGCGCCCTGCCATCGCGGGCGCGTTGTGCGGAATGTCAGCCGGGGTCTTGTCGGATGCCGGCTGGCGACTGAGCTGCTGGATTTCGGAGCCAACGCATATCGTCGGCTCGCATGGCCTTGCGATGCTCGGGTTGGCCGCAACGGGGTCGATTCTGGCCGTTTTTGCAGATTTGGCGCGCTGGAAGAGGCTTCGTTCCCGCATATGACAACTGTCACCTCAACTCGTGACAGGCATCACTAGCGCGTTCATCGTGCAGCGGCGAATATGCCCTCACGATGAATGCGATTGACGTTCGCGCGCTTCGCAAGTCCTACGGACCCGTCCACGCACTTCGAGGCATCGACCTCTCGATCGACGGCCACGGACAGATTGTCGGCCTGCTCGGTCCGAACGGCGCCGGCAAAACGACCCTCGTCGAGATCCTCGAAGGGCTGCGCACCGCCTCGTCCGGCACGGTGGCCGTGCTCGGTCTGGATCCCGGCCACGCACCCACTGAGCTCCGCGCCCGCATCGGCGTGCAACTCCAAACCACCGCGTTCGTGCCTGAGCTGACGGTCACCGAAACGCTTCGGCTCTATGCCGCGCTCTATCCCCGGTCGCTGTCATCGAGCGACGTGCTTTCACGCGTCGATCTCGTCGACAAGGCAAAGGCATTGGTTCGCACGCTGTCCGGTGGCCAGCGCCAGCGCCTGGCCGTCGCACTGGCGATGTTGCACGACCCCGATCTCTTCATCCTCGACGAGCCCACCTCTGGGCTCGACCCGGCCGCGCGTCGGCAGATTCACGACATCCTGAGAACACTCAGGCGTGAAGGCAAGACGATCCTCCTCTCGTCGCACTACCTCGACGAGGTCGAGGCGCTCGCCGACCGCGTCCTGATTCTCTCGGCTGGAGAAATCGTCGCCGACGGCACGCCTCTGGAGCTGCTGGCGCGCGGCGCGGGCAACTCCACGCTCTGGGTGGCCGTCTCTGGGCCGGTCGACGCGGTGGGGCTCGTTCCGGGGGCCACCTTCGAAGGACCGGACGGCTCGCTGTTCAGGTACCGGACCGCCGATCCGACGTCCGCCATCGTCGGTCTCGCAGAATCGCTTCGTGCTTCGGGTGCGCGCCTCGACGACCTGCGCTTGAAACGTCCGACGCTCGAAGACGTTTACCTTCAGCTCGTGGGCCCGGCGGCTCATGCATCGCCCTCACCCACCACATCCGAGGTCTGACCATGTTGCTTCGCAGTGTGCTTGCGCTCGTCCGCGCCCAACTAATCGAGATTCGCCGATCCAAGACCGCGATCTTCTGGATGACGGCCTTCCCACTCGGGTTCCTCCTGCTCTTCGGCTACGTGATGGCCCGCGGCGACGCCCGCGCGACGGCATACATGATGCCGGGCCTGCTGACGACGACGCTGATGTCGGGAGCGCTGTTCGGCGTCGCGTTGCCGCTCGTTCAACAACGAGAGGAGGGACTCTTGCGCCGGCTCCACGTGACCCCCGTGTCACCCACAGCCGTCGTGCTTGCGCACGGCGTGACCGCGCTGATGACCGGCTTCCTTTCTCTCGTGACGCTGATGCTGCTCGCCAGAGCGATCTTCGGCGTTGAGATGGTTGGCTCCTGGCTCGCACTCGCGGGTGTGTTCGCCTGCGGGGCCTGCGCGCTCATTCCGATGGGGCTGCTCGTCGGGAGCACTGCGCGCGACATCCGGACGGCACCGGCAATTTCCAATCTCCTGTTCTTTCCGCTCATGTTCTTGTCGGGTTCCGCACTGCCGTTTGCCTTGTTGCCCGATGGCGTCAAACGGTTCGCGCGTTTCCTGCCGACGACCTATCTGGTCGATACCTATTCCAGCGTCATCGTTCGCGGCGAAGGTTTGATGTCCATCGCAGGGTCGCTGGCCGTGCTCCTCGGCGTCGGCGCGGTCGGCATCGTCTTGAACTCGATGCTCTTTCGATGGGAAGGGACGGACCCAGTTCCACGCAAGTCTCTCGCACTGATCGCGACGGCGTTTACGTTGATGCTCGGCGTCGCGGCGTTTGCCGCCCCCTCGTTTCGAATCGGCGAGCTGCCGGGCGCGCGCCACATCGAGCCTGGCGCCGCCGCCGGACAAGTTCTGGTGCTCCGCGGGGCGACCGTGCTCGACGGTCTGGGCGGGCGCATCGTCAAGGCCCGTGTCACGATCCGCGAGCACCGCATCACGGATGTGTCGCTGGACGATGCGCGCGTGCCACTGCCGGAAGGGGCAACCGTCGAAGACCTTCATGGAAGGTATCTGATCCCTGGTCTCTTCGATTCGCACGTGCACTGGGGCGGCTCTGGTGGAACCGGCCTCGCACCCGTGGAGCTGACCGACGACCGCATGGCGCACGATTTCGGCGCCGCGCTCGCGGCAGGTGTGACCTCCGTGGTATCGCTTACCGATGATCTCGCCACCATGCGGTCGCTCGCCGCCGCCGTGGCGGCGGCCGAGCACCGGGCGCCGCGGACCTTCTTCGCGGGCCCGTCGGTCACCGCCCGTGGTGGTCATCCAAGCGAGCTCTTCGGGTTCCTCCCAGGGCTTGCCGAGCAGCTCACGCGGCAGGTGGAGACACCCGACGAGGCTCGTGCAGCGATCGCGGCACTCGATCGCGCGCGGGTTGATCTAGTCAAGCTCGTGCTCGAACCCGGATTCAAGGATCGTCCCTTGCCACGGCTCCGTGAGGAAGTGTTTCGCGCGGCCATGCAAGAAGCCCGGTCTCGCAAGATGCGAACGACGGTCCACGTCGGCACTGATGAGGACGTGCGGCTGGCCATCGATGCGGGCGCCAATGGCGTCGAGCACACGGCTCGCGGGCTCACCGACGAGACCATCGCGATGATGGCGGCCAAAAGGGTCACGTTCACTCCGACGAACGTCGTCCTGGACTGGGGCTGGAAGCGCAGGAGCGTCGCCGGGGAAGACGACCTCGCGAGGAAACTGGCGCTTCCTTCCATTTTGCAGAGCCTCCGTGGTGCCCAGTCACCAATCGCATCGCTCTTGACCGACGGACCCGCAACAGACCGTCTCAATGCAGCCTTTGCAGGCTCCCTCGAGCAGACAGCACGGGCCATCCGGGCGGGCGTGCCCATCCTGGCCGGATCGGACGCCGGAAACCCCCTGGCGCTCGGAGTGATCACGAGCCTGCGCCGGTTGGGATGGGAGCCCTACGCCTGGCTTGTCTACTCCCTTCCCTTTCTCTTTGCGGCGTTCCACCCCGCGCTGAGCGCACGCGAGACATGGGCGATGGTGGGGGCGTATCCGGTGTTCCTCGCCCTTTATCTCGGCGGCCATTTTGTCCGTGGCCCACGAATCCTTTGGATCGTCGGCGCCCTCAACGCTCTTGCCGTCATCTTTGGTGCCCGCAACCCCCCTGCGTCCTGTTTCTTCATCTACGGCTCGGCCCTACTCGGCGCGGCGCTCCCCGCACGTCAGGCGGCGTTTGCGCTCGTATGCCAGGTGGCGCTGGCCGCAGTGGCGTGGTTCCTGCTCGACCTGCCGACCTGGTTCCTGATTCCGGCGACGGTCATCTCGGCCCTCGTTGGCGCCGTCTGCATACAGGCGGCCGTCACTCAGTCTGGGAACGCCAAGCTGCGTCTGGCGCAAGCCGAGGTCGAGCGGCTTGCGCAGGTTGCCGAACGCGAGCGGATTGCACGCGACCTGCACGACCTCCTCGGTCACACGCTTTCTGTGGTCGTGCTGAAGAGCGAGCTGGCGCAGAAGCTGATGCCGCGCGATTCGGCTCGAGCCCTGCAGGAGATGGCCGAAGTCGAGCGAATCGCTCGCGACGGCTTGAAAGAGGTTCGTGAGGCGATCACGGGCTATCGATCCTCCGGCCTGCTGAGCGAGATGGAGAACGTTCGACGGTCGCTCGTGACCGCCGGGATCGACGCCACCATCGACGCGCGATCGGTGCCGCTCGACCCCGCCCAGGAAACCGCGCTGTCGTTCGCGCTTCGAGAAGCCACGACCAACGTGATTCGGCACGCCGCGGCCACGAAGTGTCACATTCGCTTCTATGCCCGCGACGGCTCCGTCCTCATGGAAGTCGAAGACAACGGACGAGGCGGCGATGTTCCTTTCGGCAATGGATTGAAGGGGATGCGTGAGCGCATTCAGGCGCTCGGCGGCGTCTTGCAGCGCGAAACTGACCGCGGCACTCGGCTTCATATCAAAGTGCCGCTTTCTCTGACGCCGTCACACTAGACATCTTCCAAGGACAATAGCAGCCGACCGTGCCTCCCATTCGAGTCCTCATCGCGGAAGATCAGAGTATGGTGCTCGGCGCGTTGGCTGCGCTCCTCGACATCGAGCAGGATATCGAGGTCGTGGCCAAAGCGCGCGATGGACGCGAAGCGCTGGCGCTGGTTGCGCGAACGCAGCCGGACGTCGTGCTGACCGACATCGAGATGCCGCTGCTGACGGGACTCGAGCTGGCGGCCGAACTCCGGAAAACCGGCAGGGCGGCCGCCCGCGGGTGATCATTCTCACCACGTTCGCCCGACCTGGTTACTTACGCCGCGCGCTCGAAGCCGGCGCGTCAGGTTATCTGCTCAAGGACGCGCCCGCCGAGAAGCTGGCCGATGTGATTCGAAGCGTGCATCGAGGGCTGCGGGTCGTCGATCCGCAGCTGGCGCAAGATGCCTGGGGCGAGAGCGATCCGCTGACCGATCGCGAGCGCCAGATCCTGCGCGCCGCCGAGGAGGGTCTGGCAAGTGCCGACATCGCCGAACGCCTGCACTTGTCGGAAGGGACGGTGCGAAACTATCTGTCCGAAGCGATCTCCAAGCTGGGCGTGAGCAACCGAATCGAGGCCACGCGTCTGGCGAGGCAGAAGGGCTGGCTATAGGTCCGTGACATCCGCTACCGCTTGCCTGAACGCTTCAGGGTCCACTGCCGGGTAGCGATACAGGGTCGATTCGATTGCCGCGAACTCGAGGCGAAGCTGGTCGGCGGTGACCAGCCCGCGCTCCATCATGACTCGCACATCGGCCACATCCTGGTGGTGCCCTCGCTCGATTTTCGCGAGCGCCTGTGCCACCAGATCGAAATGCCGAAATGTGATGCGTCCTTCCTGCGTCACAAACGGACTCCTGTCCTCCCACCCGCTGCGAACAGGAATAAAGTCGTCGGGAGCGGCCAGTTCGACGTTGAGACGCAGGTTGTCCTTGAGGACCGGAATGGCTCTCAAGACTTCATCGCGGTCGGGGAGCAGTTTGATATCCACGTCGATCGTCGTATTCCTCCACCCCAGTAGCACGGCCGTTGCGCCGCCCGTGAAGAAGATCTGGCACGGCGCGGTTGCCCTTTCTCCTAGCGCGCGCATGAATTGGTGAATGCGATCCGCGTCGGCTAACTCGCGCATGGGAGAGCGCGCTCGAAACTCACGAGCCGACGAATCAAGGCGTTGTAGCGACTGTGGGCAGAATTGGGATGGTCGCCGGCCAACAGCGCATACAGGAGGTGCTCGGGACAAGCCGGCCCCTCCGGTATCGCGAGACCGAGTCGACGCAGGCGTGGAGCGCCGATGGCGACAAGCAACGCCGGCACCGACTGTCTCCCTCGGGCCAGATCGGCGATGCCGGCCTCAACCAGATCTCGTCCTGGCCGCCCCACCATGTCGACCGTCATCCCGTGATTATATGAGGCTTGTACGAGCCGCTATGATTTACCCACAGCCAATACAGAGGAGCCGATTCATGAGACGACGAGTGATGACTGGCGTCAGTGCAATCATGGTGCTCGGATCGCTGACCATCGGCGCTCAGGCGCCGCCGAAACAGTCCACGACCGAGCCGAAGACCACTTGGTATTTCTACACCGTCAAGTGGGGCTTCCAGGACGAGTTCCTCGATCTGTTTCAGCGCAATCACTATCCGCTGCTCAAGGCCCGCGAGAAAGCCGGGCAGTATCGTTCAGTGCGCACCTTCGTGCCAGAGTTCCACGGCGACGGCCGTGGCGACTGGACATTTGCAGTGGAGCTTGTGGTGCCGCCGAACGCGCCCACGACGCCCACCAACGAGGAGTTCATTGCCAAGCTCTATCCCGATCGCGCGAAGTTCGACCGCGAAGAACAACGCCGGTTCGAGATTCTGGTGGCGCATTGGGATGTGCCGCTCAATCGTCTCGATTTCGACTCGCGCAAGCTGACGAAATGAATCTCCACGCGACCTGTAGCGCTATGCGCTAGACATCTTCTAAGGCCTCAGCAATCGCAGTTGAAGCAAGTTTTCGCGGGCCTTAGAATATGTCCGTGCCCCGCGGAGCGGGGCAAAACAATACTGTCCCTAGCGAAGCGGAGCCGACCCGGCTTTCTGGGCGGTTGGAGGCGAAGCTTCGCGAGGTTTCGGCAGGTGGTTGCGAAGCAGGACAACCGACACCATCGCCACCACCATTGCCAGCGCGACCGACGCAAAGAACAACGGCGTCCCCCCGGCATCGAGCGCCCAGGCGCCAAGGTAGGTACTCGCGACCGCCCCCAAGCGGCCGACTGATAAGGCCGTACCGACGCCAGTCGCGCGAAGGGTCGTTGGATAGATGTGCGTCGCCAGCGCGTAGAGCCCCACTTGGGTACCGTTCACCAGCGCGCCGATGATGGCGAGCATGGCGATGACGGGCAGCGCCGAGGCGCCGGCGCCGATCGGCATTACCGCTGTGATCGATGCAGCCGCCGCCGCACCGATCGCCAGGACGGCCAGCGTCGTCTTCGACCCGAGGCGCGTCGTCATCAGTGCACCGACGATGGCGCCGGCGATGCCGCCGAAGTTGAATGCGGCTAATCCACGGCTCGCGGTCGCCATATCGAGGCCCGTGCTCGTCAGCGTGGCCGGCACCCAGTTGAAAGCCAGATAGACGGCGAGCAAGCAGAAGCTGAACGCACCCCAGAGGGCCGCCGTATCGTGGGCGAAGTCTCGAGACAGTAGTGCGCCAATCGACGCGTGTCCTCGTGACTGGTCCGTCGCGTCGGCAAAGACCGTTCCGCTCGGCAACGAGTGACCGAGGCGATGCAGAACCTTCCGCAGCTGCGGCCAGCGATTCGGGTGGCGCACAAGAAAGCGCGGTGATTCCGGCAGCAGCCACACCAGGAGCATCGCCACCAGAATCGGCGCGACACCGCCGACGAGAAACAGGGCCCGCCATCCAAACGCGGGAAGCAGCGGGGCTGCCACGAGCCCGGCGACCGTCCCACCGACCGGGACGCAGACGATCGTCAAAGTGACCGCCAGCGGCCGGTGACGTCGCGGCACGTATTCCGATGCGAGCGCCGCGGCGTTCGGGATGGCACCGCCCAGGCCCAGGCCGGCGAGAAAACGGAGCACGCCGAGCGTGACCAGTTCGTTCACCACCACCATTGCCAGGGTAAAGAGGCCGAACCCTGCCACGCTTGCCGTCAAGGCAACCTTGCGGCCCAGGCGATCGCCCACCAGACCCGACAGCGCTCCGCCGATCATCATGCCGACCAGACTCGCCGCCAGGACGGGCGCAAAGCTCGGACGCGTCAAGTCCCACTCCTGCATCATGGAGGGAATCGCGAAGGCAAGCAGTTGAATGTCGGCGCCATCGAAGATGATCGTCAGCGCGGTGAGCGCGACGACTTGCGCTTGATAGGCGCCCAATCGCCCGTCATCCAGGAGCCGTCCGATGTCGATGGGTGACGTGGTCACGAGCAGGCTGCGGCAATATAATTCATCGCAGCATGCACGGCACGGAGTGGATCATCGAGGCTTACGGTTGTAAACCCGACGTGTTGCGAGACTTGACGCGCCTGCAGAGACTCTTCGATCGGCTGATCGCGGATCTTCACCTCACGTCGGTGGCCGCACCGGTGTGGCACACGTTCCCCGCACCGGGCGGAATCACTGGGTTCGTCGTGCTCGCCGAATCCCATCTGGCCTGTCACACGTTTCCGGAGTTTGGATCCATTTGTGTCAACGTGTTCTGCTGCCGTCCGCGGCCTGACGTGGACGCTGCGCGCGTAGTGGCGGAGGTTCTTGGCGCCGAACAGACAGCGGTGCGTTCCATCGAGCGAACCTACGCGCCCGCGAGTTGCCAGACATCTTGAAGGCAGGCTCTGTGCGAATGTTTGGGGATGCCTTCGAGATGTCTCGCCCGGCGGAGACCACCCCACCGCGCATAGTCCGCGCGGCGGGGACCCCGGAGCCGGGCAAAACCAACACTGCCGCTAGCGAGGCGGAGCGTCTACGCATTGTTTCGACCGTCTACCGCGGAGCCTCGCTAGCATGAGAGGCCCGGCCGGCCGCTGCCCCAACTGCAACGCGCCGATCAAGTTCCGCTGGTCGAGCGCGGTTCAAACCGTCTGCGACAGCTGCCGATCGGTGGTCGTGCGGCATGACGTCGACCTCGAAGCGATGGGCAAAGTGAGCGATTTGCCGCCCGACAGTTCACCTATCCGGTTGGGAACCGAGGGCCGGTTCGAAGGCCGGTCGTTCACCGTGATCGGCCGCATCGTCTACGAACACGACGAGGGCGGGTGGAACGAGTGGCACCTGGCGTTTGCCGACGGCACCAGCGGATGGCTGTCCGATGCCCAGGCCGAGTACGCCGTTTCGGCACTCGTCACGCCGCCAACCGCTCTTCCGTCAGCCGAGAAATTGAGCGTCGGGTACCGGTATGACTGGGCAGATCGACCGTTGCAGGTCACGACCTTGACGCAGGCGCGCTACGCCGGCGTCGAAGGCGAACTGCCATTCGAATACTGGGACAAGACCGATGTCCTGTTCGCCGACCTGCGCGGACACGACCTGACGTTCGCGACGATCGACTACAGCGACACGCCACCCCTGCTCTTCGTCGGACGGTTCGTCGACTACGACGACCTCGCGTTGCGCAACGTGCGAGCGTACGAAGGATGGTAAGCGGGAAGGCCCCGGCCACGCGCGGCTTCAACTGCGGCAATTGTGGTGCGGCAGTCGAGCTGCGAGCGCTTCAGCATACGCGAACGGTTGCGTGCACGAGCTGTGGCGCTGTCCTCGATCCGCGCGACCCCAACGTCCACGTGCTCCAAACGGCGGCGCTTCGGGAGTCGATTACTCCGGCGATTGCGCTGGGAAGCCGGGGCACCTGGGATGGTCACCCCTGGGAGGTGATCGGTTTCCAACGACGATCGATCGAGGTCGACGGCGAGCGCTACAGCTGGGATGAGTACGTCCTGTTCAATCCGTACCGAGGGTTTCGTTACTTCAGCACCTACGAGGGCCATTGGAACGATGTCCGGACGGTTCGTGAGCTTCCGGAGCTGATCGAGCGGAAGCGGCCCAAGGTCCGGCATCGCGGCCGTGTCTACCAACATTTTCAGAGCGCCATCGCTCGCACCGACTTCGTCCTCGGCGAGTTTCCCTGGCGGGTCCGCGTCGAGGAGCCGGTCGCGGTCAGTGACTACGCCGCTGCGCCATATCTCTTGTCGAGTGAGGGCACCGCCAACGAGACGACGTGGTCGCTCGGTGTCTACACGGACCCGGAAGACATTTGGAAGGCGTTTGCAGTGCCTGGCGACCCGCCACGCCGGCCGGGGGTCTTTGCAAACCAGCCGAATCCGCACAAGAAGCGGCTCGCCTTCACCTATCGTGCCTTCGGCCTGCTCGCTGCGCTCCTCTTGTTGATGTTCATCGGCCGTCAACTCACGGCGGATCGCGAACCGGTGCTTTCCCGCCAGTACGTGTTTTCGCCGGGCGTCGCGGAGTCGGCCCTGGTGACCGACGCCTTCGCGTTGCGCGAACCCGGGACCGTGGAGATTGCGCTCAATGCCAATCTCCGAAACGCCTGGCTGCACTTCGATCTCGCGCTCATCAACGCCGACTCAGGCACAGCATGGAATGTTGGACGGGAGTTGAGTTTCTACTCCGGCTCGGACAGCGACGGCCCGTGGACGGAAGGCAGCCAGCAGGGCCGACTGCTCCTGCCGCGCGTCCCGGCGGGGGAATACTACGTGCGGGTCGAACCCGAAGGAGAGACGGCGGGCCAGCCGGTAACATACGCCATTCACGTTCGCCGCGATGTCCCCTCGCTCCTGCCGTACGGCCTGGCGTTCTTGCTGCTGCTCGTGCCGCCTCTCGTGGTCACGCTCAGGATGGCGTCCTTCGAGCAGCGACGGCTGCAAGAAAGCGACTACGGGAGCTAGCCGATGATTCGTGCCGCCTTCTTCCTGCTTGGTCTGATGGTCGTCAGCAGCGCCTTGGTCGCCGACACGCGGGGCTGGTTCGCCACCCGCGCGGCACTGGTCGGAAACGTACCCCGGTCGATTCGCGACAACCCCGCGGCTTACCGGGCCATCTACAGCGGTTCGCCACGCCTGTTCGGAGGGAAGTGACCGATGCCCGAGACCCTTGTACCGAATTTGATCGCCGCGGTAGTATTCGCCCTGCTCGGTATCACCGTCTTTCTCGTGTCGTTTCTCGCCATCGATCGATTGACGCCGTATACGCTGTGGAAGGAAATCATCGACGAGCACAACACGGCGCTGGCGATTCTGATCGGTGCGATCGCGCTCGGCATGTCGATCATCATCGCCGCGGCGATCATTTGAGGCTCGTGGACACGGCGCTGGGGCCCTAGGAACGAGGCATCCGTGACCGCGGCGCTGCTGACGACCGTCCTGTTGATCGCCGCCTGCGGGCTCATCTACGAGCTGGTCGCAGGCGCGCTCGCCAGCTACCTGCTCGGCGACAGCGTGACGCAGTTCTCGACGGTCATCGGCACCTACCTCTTCGCCATGGGCATCGGATCGTGGCTTTCGCGATTCATCGCGCGTGGGCTCGCGACGCGGTTCGTCCTCATCGAGATCATGGTCGGTCTCGTCGGCGGGTTCTCGTCGGCACTGCTCTTTCTCGCCTTCGCCTACACCGATGGGTTCCGGCTGCTGCTGTACGTCCTCGTGCTGATCGTGGGCATCCTGGTCGGTCTCGAGATTCCGCTGCTCATGCGCCTGCTGCGCGACCGCTTCGAGTTCAAGGACGTCGTCGCGAACGTCCTGACCTTCGACTACCTCGGCGCGCTGGGCGCATCGGTGCTCTTTCCCGATCGTCCTGGTGCCCCGGCTCGGGCTCGTGCGCGCGCCGATGCTCTTTGGCGCCATCAACGTCGCCGTCGCGCTGTGGACGACGGTGATTCTTCGCCAGTCGCTCCGTGCGCCGCGCATCCTGCAGGCGCATCTGCGTCGCGGCGCTGGCGCTGCTCGGCGTCGGTCTCTGGCGGGCGAACGCCATCCTCGATCTGGCGGAGGAGAACCTCTACGCCGACGAGATCGTGCTGGCGCGAACGACGCCCTATCAGCGGATTGTGATGACGGCGTGGAAGGACGACCTCCGCCTGTTTCTGAACTCGAATCTGCAATTCAGCTCCCGGGACGAATACCGCTACCACGAGGCGCTCGTGCACCCCGGGCTCGCGGCGATTTCCTCCGCTCGCAGCGTGCTCATCCTCGGCGGCGGCGATGGCCTGGCCCTGCGCGAGGTGCTTCGCCATGGAAACGTGGAACGCGTGACGCTGGTCGATCTCGATCCCGAGATGACGCGCCTCTTCTCGACGCATCCCGACTTGCGCCGGCTGAACCACGGGGCGCTCACCGACCGTCGGGTGCGCGTCGTGAACGACGATGCGTTTACGTGGCTCGACACGTCGAGTGACCGATTCGATTTCGCGGTCGCTCGACTTCCCGGACCCCTCCAACTTCTCGCTCGGCAAGCTGTACACGACGACGTTCTACCGGATGCTGCTGAACCGGCTCGCGCCCGATGCGACCTTCGTCGTCCAGGCGACCTCGCCGCTGTTTGCCCGGCAGTCGTACTGGTGCATCGTGTCGACCCTCGAACAGGCGGGACTCGAGGTCGCGCCTTATCACGTGTATGTGCCGTCGTTCGGCGAATGGGGCTTCGTCCTGGCGGGCCGAACGGCTCCGGCAGTCGCCGTCGACGCTGCCGTCGGATCTGCGCTTTCTAACCCTCGCCACCATCCGCGAGATGTTCGACTTCCCACGCGACATGGCCCGCGTGCCGGTCGAAACGAATCGGTTGCACACCCAGGCGCTGGTTCGCTACTACGAACGCGAGTGGGCCACCATCAACCGGTGACGCGGCTATCGCGTCGCGGGTTCCTATCCGCTGCGCTGGTCGGCCTCGTACAGAAAAGCGGGCGACGCATCGATGGTGGCTTCGTCAATGAGTCGCACGTGCTCGGTCATCAATTGCGCGATGGCACACGGTTTCCCGCACCTCGACAAACGCGAACGTCACCGGTCGTGATCGTCGGCGGCGGCATTGCCGGCCTCTCGGCGGCCTGGCGGCTCGGCAAGCGAGGGATGCGCGACTTCGTCGTGCTCGAGATGGAGCCGACCGCCGGTGGCAACGCGCGCTGGGGCGAAAACGAGGTGGCGGCGTTTCCGTGGGCCGCACACTACGTTCCGGTCCCTGGCCGCGCAGCCGGCCTCGTACGGGAGCTGTTCACCGATCTCGGAGTCTTCGATGGAGTGCGGTGGGACGAGCGCCACCTGGTGCATGCGCCTCGCGAAAGGCTGTTCATTCACGGCCGCTGGCAGGAGGGACTGGACCCGGCGGTGGGTCCTACACAACGCGACCGCGATCAGTTCGCGCGTTTCGACGAGCGCATCGCGAAGTATCGCTCGACTGGACGGTTCACGATTCCGACTGCGGCCGGGAGTGATGGGTCGACGCCGCCGGTTGAGGATTCCCTGTCGATGGCTGCGTGGCTCGATCGCGAGCGGCTCGATTCGCCCTACCTTCGCTGGATCGTCGACTACGCGTGCCGTGACGACTACGGTGCCCTGTCGTCGGACGTCTCCGCGTGGGCCGGACTGCTCTACTTCGCCGCGCGAGAAGGCGACGACCAAGACCTGCTGACATGGCCCGAAGGCAACGGCTGGATCGTGCGTCGGTTGCTCGAGCAGATCGGTCCACGCGTCCAGACCGGCGCAGCTCACTTACCGTGTCGAACGGCGTGGCAAGCGCTTTCGAGTGCTGACCACGGACACGGAGTGGCTCGCAGACCTCGTGATCGTCGCGGCGCCGCTGCTGGTCGCCACGCGCATCGTCGAAGGCGCGCCCCCCGTGCGGGTGACCTACTCCCCGTGGTTTACCGCAAACGTGACGCTCGATCGCTGGCCACGCGAGACCGGCTTCCCGGTTGCATGGGACAACGTGATCTACGACTCGCAGTCGCTTGGCTATGTCGTCGCTACTCACCAGCAGCTACGTCGCCACGTGCCGCGCACCGTGTGGACGTATTACTGGGCGCTGGCGCACCAACCCGCCAATCGCGCGCGGCAGTGGCTGCTGGCCCAGAACTGGGAGACGCTGCGAGACCAGATGCTCGCGGACCTGAGCCGCGCTCATCCCGACATTCGCGACTGCGTCACGCGTGTGGACATCATGCGGCTCGGCCACGCCATGATTCGGCCGACGCCCGGCCTGCTGGCCGATCCGTCCTGGCGCGCGATGCAAGCGGTACGCGATCGCCTCCTCTACGCACATTCCGACGTTAGCGGACTGCCACTGTTCGAGGAGGCGCAGTACCGCGGCGTGCTGGCGGCCGATCGAGCGCTCGTGATGCTGGGGCGCGGCTGATCGGCGCCGCTCGCCCGCTCAGAGAGGTGGGGCATTACTGCCCGATCGGTAGCTGCACGCGAAACGTCGATCCATGTGGCGTCCCTGGCGCAGCCCAGACCCGCCCGCCATGGTTCCTAACGATTAACTGACAGATGGAAAGGCCCATCCCCACACCCTGCGGCTTGGTCGTGAACAATGCATCGAAGATTCGCTTCATGTTCTGGGGGTCGATACCCGGTCCCTCGTCGGCCACGGTAATCAGGATGCAGTCGGATTCGTGCACGTCAGTTTGGACCGACAACCGGTGCGGGCGCTCCGTCACCGAACTCATCGCCTCGATCGCATTCACGATCAAATTGAGAAGGACCTGTTGCAGGGGTATGCGCTCACCGACAATGTTCGGAAGGTCTTCGCGCAATTCCGTCTCCACTTGGACTCTGTGACGCTCGAGCTCGCCTTGAAGCAGCGCGAACACCTCGCGCACGAGATCATTGGCGTTGAGCGGCCCCGCTTCTTGACCATCCTGGCGGAACATGGCACGGAGGTTTTCAATGATGTCGCTGGCACGCTTGGTGTCGCGGATGATTTGCTCCAATGACGCTTGCACCTCGCCAACATTGGGCTCCGGGCTGCGGAGCCATCGCAAGCTCGCATGGGCATTGGCAGCAATCGCGGTGAGCGGCTGGTTGATCTCATGTCCGATCGAGGCCGTCATCGCCGAGAGCGTCGTGCGTCGGGCCACCTGCGCCAGTTCTCGGCGCACGTCGCGCAGTCGATCCTCTGTGGCCTCGGGGTTGACCCTGTTTTGTGACACGCGCTCGCCTTCTGCGCGAGCGCCGGAGCGCGCCGCTCGCGTCGCGGTGATTATGGCGTAGTCGGTACCCAAGGGTCTCGCCGCTCACTTTGCCAACGGATTTGGGCGCAGCTGAAAATGCGCCGCCAGGGGCCTGGTGCCTTTGCCGCCCTCGATCAGCCACGGCGTGCGATCCCCGTTGGCGGCCCAAAGACCTCGGCCTTTCCAGCCTGCTTTGGGATCGTCGATGCGGCCGTCGAAGCCTTTGGCGTAGAAACCGATGGGATACGGTACGCGCAGCACCACCATGCGTCCGTTCGCATAGGCGATGAGCCCGTCGTTCAGATTCCCGGTCGACATCGGAACGTCGTTCCCGAGCCCGAACGTGTCGTGCTGATCGACCCAGGTGTAATAGCTCGACTCCGCGCTGTTCTCATCAATGCCTTGAAAGCCGGGACCTGGATACTTGTAGAACGACCAGCCCTCCGGACAATGATCGCCGGTCGCTTTTGGCCCGTTGAGTGGCGCCTTGCACTTGCGTCGATCGAAGCTGCCAATGTGACCGCTGCCGAGTGACACCCACACCACGCCTTTGCTGTCGATGTCGGCACCGCGCGCGGCGAAGCCGGGCAATGGAACAGTGTAGACCTCGGCGAGCGCAGTCTCGGGTGGATTCGAACCCGGCGATAGTCGCACTACCGCGCCCGGATAAGCGAGCGTCGATCCCCAGATCGAACCGTCGACGGGACTCGGCATCACGGCATAGAACGGCGAGTTGACGCGCCGATCCTTCGCGGGATCTGGGGGCTGATCGGGCTCGGTGTAGGCGTCGCGCTTGCCATTCCCGTTCGTGTCGAGGATGAGCGCCGTCCATCCCTGAGACTTCGCAGCGTCACCCGTCGCATCGAACATCTTGGTGTTCAGCCAGCCGACGACCGGGCCGCCGCCGCTCGTCCACAGCGTGTCGTTTGCGTCGTAGCCAAACTGTGGATGGTGCGTGGAATAGCACGTCTCGATGAACGTGTACTTCATCGTCTTCGGGTCCAGCATCGCGACATGGCGGACGGCCCGATCCATGGGAAACGCCTTTGCCGACGGATGATCCGAGCCCGCTCGGCACCAGGCGGGATTGTCGTTGCCGCGCACCGACGCCGCCAGCCACAGCCGGCCGTCGCGTCCGAACATCGAGTTGTGATTGTTGACGCGCGTCTCCCAGATCCGCTCGCTGCCCCAGTAGGGCGACGGCTGTACTGGGTCGAGTGCGGCCGCGTGTCCAGGGCCGAGATTGAGCGGCATCTCGGGATCTCTCACCGATCCCTTGAACGTCGTCGCCACGTTCTTTATCGGATCCAAAATCGGCAGCAGGTCCGAGCTGTACTCTGGTGATCCGTACACTGGCCCGTACGCGTTCACGGTCGGGTGCCGCCGATCGCTCGCAATGAGGTCGTGCAGATAGTGCTTCTCGGTCATCCAATCACGCAGTGTGACGACGATGTTTCGCTCCACGCCTTGCGGCCGCGGCGGCTTGGCAAATGGAAGTTCGCCCTTGGCAATGCGATCGGTCCACTCACCGAAGCTGGCGAACGACAGGTCGCCGAGGTTGTTCAACTGGTTGAGCATCTGCTGCCCCGATTGACCCGACTGCACTCTTCGTTTCCACGCGTCAGCGCCAGAGGCGAACGTGCCGAGCGCCGATGGAATCGTGCGCGTGGACAGTTGACCGAGCTGATGGCAGCCGATGCAGCCGGTGTTCTTCATGGCTGCAATCCACTGGTTCTGTGACAACCGCTCAGGGATACTGCTCTTGCCGCCGAATTGATCGGCCGCGGGGATCTTGAGCATCGCGTACCAATAGATGGCCGGGTAGTAGTGCGCGGCAGCGGCGTCGTTCGGGGCCACCTTGGCGGCGATCGCGAGACGCTGACCTGGCTTCGCCGTTGCCTTGTCGCTGTCGACCAGGCCATACCCTCGCGCCCAGACGGTGTAGGTGGCGGGCGGAAGATCCGGCACGACGAAGCGTCCGCGGTCGTCGGTCACGACGCTCTTGATGTAGCGGACGGAGAGCTCGCGCGTTTCGGCGATCACCCAGACACCGGCCTCCGGACCGCCGGGCCCGGTGACCACCCCGCCGATGTCGTCGGGGTCGATGGCGACGTCGCCAGCGGGCTGCTGTGCGCGTGACGTTGCCACGAGAAGCACGACAACACCAGCGCCGAGAGCGAAGAGTGAGATGAATCGGCTGTGCATGTGATGACTCCAGGCCAACCGCCCGCATCTTACCTGTTCTGGGCTAGCATCGGCGGCACCAAAGAACAGCAGCGGAGGGCACTTGGTATGCGAACTGCGATTGCCGTCGCCGCGGCCTGCGGCTTGTTGTCGACTCCAATCCGTGCGGCCAATCAACCGAACCCTTCGGCCGCCAGCGTCGCGGCCACGATCGTGCAAGTTCCAAGCACATCTCTTGGTAAAACGGTGCCCATCGCCGTCCTCCTACCGTCGAACTATCCACGGCCAGAGAAGCGATACCCGGTTCTCTACCTCCTTCATGGCGGCGGCCAGGACCACACGATCTTCACGACGCGTCCGTGGTTCGTCGAACAAGCCTCACAAGACCTGATCATCGTGACGCCAAGTGCGGGCGAGAGCTGGTATATCAACAGTGCTTCGGATCCGAAAGCGCGGTATGAGGATTTCGTGGTCCAGGATCTGGTCACATACGTGGATAAGCACTACCGTACGGTCCCGTCGCGACAGGGTCGTGCCGTGGCGGGCATCTCCATGGGTGGATGGGGCGCGATGCTGCTTGGCCTGAAGCACCACCAGCTCTTTGGCTCGGTTGGGGCGATGAGTGCGCCGTTTCTAATCTCGAGACAGTCGCCCGACATGGACATGAAGTCTCGGGAGCAACAAGGCTTCGGCGCGCCTGGAACTCCCGAACGCCTGGAGAGAGATCCCGCGGCGCTTGCGGATGCCATCTCGCTCGAGTCGGTCCCCCGTCTCTACCTGGCGTGCGGGAACCAGGATCTGTTTGTGACCGACACCGGGAAGTCGCGCCGTTTGGGCATTCGTGGGACGTGTGGGACGATCAGATCGTGAACTTCATCCAGATCATGTCCAAGGTGTGGCGCACGGACAAACTCTAGGTTTCAGGACGATTATGATCGCGGGATGACACGTTACGTCATGCGCGAAGCACGTCCCGAAGAACTCGCGATTGTGATCCGCCACCGGCGGCGCATGTACGAAGACATGGGCCACACCGATCCCGTGCAGCTCGAGGAATTGGAACGGGCGTCCACGCAGTTTTTCGGCCATCATTTCGCGGCCGGTACTTATCGCGGCTGGTTCGTCGAGATCGAGGGCCTGGTCGTCGCCGGCGGGGGCATCCTGATTCTGCCGTTTCAGCCGCAGATGTACAACACGCGGCCGGAGCGGCCCTGGATCGTCAACATGTTTACCGAGCCGGAGCATCGGCGCCAGGGCCTCGCCCGTCGGTTGTTGGAGGAGATGGTGGCGTGGTGCCGCCGCGAGTCCTACTCGCTCGTATCGCTCCACGCCAGCGACGAAGGCCGGTCCGTCTACATCACGATGGGCTTCCGCCCGTCGAATGAGATGCGCCTGGCCCTGAACGAAGCCGTTCACGATTGAGTTAAAGCTGCCAGGAGGCATTGCATGGACGACCAATCCCTGTTCACAGGTTTCTGGGAGAACGAATCGAAGACGACGCGCAACGTGATCGCGCGTATTCCGGAAGGCTCTGATTACCGCCCAGATCCGAAGTCTCGCCCGGCGAGCGAAATCGCCTGGCAGATCGCCTGCGAAGAAAAGATGCTCATCGAGGCGCTCGAGACCGGCAAGGCCGCGTGGACGCCGGCGCCCGCTCCCGCAACGATGAAGGAGCTGCTCGATATTTATGAGAAGCAGAGTGCGGACGTCGTGCGCCGATTGAAGGAGCTGCCTGTCGCACGCTGGAACGGTACGCTCGAGTTTTTCGGCGCTCAGCGGCCGGCGTCGCCAATGGCGTGGAGCTTTCTCTTCGACATCGTGCACCATCGAGGGCAGATCACTACGTACCTGCGCCCGATGGGATCCACCGTCCCGCAAATCTACGGACCGAGCGCCGACGAGCCGTAGTCTCAGTTAGTTGCATCCGCCTCCGACCCGCCGTACTCTGACACCTGGAGCCTGAATGACCCCCAAGGTCGAGGCCAATTACACGGGTGACGTCCTCGAACCCACTCGCGAGTTGCCTGTTCGCGACAAACAAACAGCCGACTCGCCACTCTGGTGGCTCCGCTGGGTGCCAGCGATCGTCGTCACGGTTCTGCTGCTGCAGTTGCTGTACGTCGTCGGCCGCGTCGTCATCGTTCCCGTTCTCGCGTCGTTCGCCATCGCGTTCGTTCTGAATCCCGTGGTGTCTCTGCTCGAAGGACGCGGCATGACTCGATCGCTCGCCGCGCTTCTCGCCCTCGCCGGGGTGTTCGTCGCGGCGATAGCGTTCGTCGGGCTGGTCTTACCGGAGCTCTGGAAGCAGATCGTCGACACCGGTCAACAGCTCGCGCAACTCTTCACACCGGAAACTGCCGGACGCCTCCGGTCGTTCTTGCGCAGCTACTCGCTCGTGTTTGATCGGTCGATCGGTCCCTGGATCGAGCAGGTCGTGCGCGAGCCGGCGTATCGCTCAGCGGTTCCGCGCCCTGGTTCGCGGGAGCCGCCACGGGTATCGCCTCGACCGCCGCGGCATCGCTCGATTTGATCCTGGTTCCTTTCTTCGCCTATTACCTCCTCGTCGACTTCAGCACCTGGCGGAGCTCGTCTGAAGCGCTGATTCCCCCGCGGTTTCGTCAGACGTTCGAGCGACTTTTCGACGAAGTCGGCCGCATCGTCGAGTCGTACGTCACCGGACAGCTCCTGGTCGCGATGATCATGGCGAGCCTCTACGCCATCGGCTTCTGGATGCTCGGGGTCCCAGCCTGGGCGGCGATAGCGGCCATCTCGGGACTCCTCAACGCGATTCCTTACGTCGGCACTGTTCTTGGACTGGTGCTGGCAACGGGATTCACGCTGGCAGACGGCGCCGGGCTGTGGCGCGTCGTTGGCGTTCTCGCGACGTTCTTCGTGGTGCAGAACATCGAGGGGTTCTACCTGACCCCGCGCATTCTCGGTGGGCGTCTGCAACTGCACCCGATGGCGGTGCTTCTCGGCCTGCTGGTGGGGGGCAAGCTGTTTGGGCTGCTCGGTATTCTGCTGGCCGTGCCGACGATTGCAGTGGGTCAGGTTTTCGTCAGGTTCCTCAGTGAGCTGTACCTCGGATCGTCGTTCTACGGCGCTACGCCTCACGCAGCAGGCACATTTGCTGCGACGTCGCTCGAGACGCGAATGGCACAGGCCGCAGAACAGGTCCTGCACCAGGGCAACGCGGCCACTGGCGACGAGCCTCTGGCACCAGCGCCTGCGGAAGACGATCCGGCCGATCGACGCATGGACGAACGATCACGCTGAACGGTTGCGCACCAACTGCCATGACGCCGAGGGAGACCATGCCCGGTGTCAGGTCATGGCGAGACACAGATTACGTAGCCGACAAAGTTCGCACTGTGGTTGTTCGGGTTCACGAGCGACACCCGCCAGCCGTTGGGGACGCTGCCCTCTCCTGCGTCGGCCCCTCCCGACTGGGGGCTGTTGATGACGGGGGAGATCCCGTTAGTGGTCCCAAACGTAGCGAATCCACCGCCGGTTGCGACCTCGCCACTCTGGCAGGCAGGGTTGAGGTCAATGGTGACCCCGGTGGAGGTGACCTCTACTCTACGGACAACGACGTTGGTCGCGCCGGGCGCGCCGGGTACTCCCGGAGGGCCGGGGGGGCCTTGGGGGCCGGGGACGCCTTCGGGACCTGGGGCGCCTTGGGGGCCGGGAGCGCCTTGGGGGCCGGAAGCGCCCGGCGGCCCGGTTGGCAGTGACGGAGCGGGCAGAGGCGAGCCGGGCGCGCTCCCGGCAGCTACCAACTGGCCGCCATGCCCACCGTTATCGCTCCACGTCCCGGTACCCGCGAGCGGATTGATCGTCGCAGCGACATAGCGCGGTTGCCCGTTGGCGCCGAGTGTGACCAGACTGAGCTTGACGTCCGCACCGCTCGCGAAGGCTGTGCCAAACGTGCCTTGCGCATCCGCGCCACAACCGTTGTCCGTGCCCGAGACTTGGAACCCTGTCGGGACGGGTATGACTGTCACGGTCAGCACATTGCAGTAGGGGGCGAGCTGGAAGCTGTACGGACCAAGTATCTGTGCCTCACCTTTGCTGGCGACCACCCCGAGTGCGAAGACTCCGAACGATAGCGCCAACCGTGGACGACCAACCAAACGCATGGTCTGCTCCTCATGTTAAGAATCGTGACGAATCGTCGATATGCCGAAGACCGCCGGTCGACAACTCGGACGGCGACCTCGAGTGAAAATTCGTGGTGGAGTACATCACAGCCGCCGACTCTGGTAAAGCCCGCGCGTCACTCACACGCCCCGCTTGCGGCGGATTAGTCACCGGCACCGATCCGTACGGCCTGTCCGTCGGAAAGGTCCTCCCAACACAGAATGACTGCGCGGTTTTGCTCGGCGCTGCACAAGACAGAGAATGAACGAGGCCGAGTTTTTCGGCGTCAGCGGGCTGTTAGGGTGCGGCCGCATTTGCTCCGTTCCGGCTCTATGAGCCGGACTGATGTCAAGTCCCTGCGCTTCAACAGACGTAGCAACGCCTGCCCCTCCAGGCGGTCCGTCTTCGCGCGCCGCGCCCGGCGCGACACTTCGATACTCGAGGAGTCGACCACCAGATTCGTGAGGCCCAGGGCCGTGAAGAATCGATGCGGCCAGAATCCCTCGCGCCCCGCTTCGTAGCAACTTCGCACGGGCGCCGTCGCCGGCAGGCCGCCCCGCAGCTTCGCGGCCGCGACCGCTCGCGTCACCGCCCCCCGATCCCCAGGGGCCACCCGCGCGCGGTGCCGCGCCCCGCCTGGCGTCGCCGCCATCGTCAACCACCACTCCCGTGTGCTCAGTTAGACCGCCTGGTAGAGCGCCGCAGTTGGGTTGTGCTCGTCATGTCGAACTCCTTTCGAGTCAGCTCTCAAAAGAGATTCAACATACAGCCGACCTATCGTTCCCCCTACATAGGGTCTGAAGCCGAAAGCCACAGGTAGCAGACTTTCCGCTGAAGCGGGAAATCCTTTCCATCGCGGCGTGTGTTTGGCCTACTATTCGGTTCGGCGTATCGGCAGACCCCGGGCACTACCGAAGGAGGGGCGCATGAACGCGGACGGCAGCTTCACAGGCCAGCGGGCACCCTGCGGCCAGATCGTGGCCGGCGAGAACTACGAGGATCACGACGACGAGATCGTCGTCACCCGGGAAACCTTCTACAAGTGTGGCTGTCAGAGCCTCCGGCGTGAGTATCACGACGGCAGCGTGAGCCAGCGCATCGTCCGGCACGACGGCCGCGTGCTGGTGGACGAGTTGCTATCCGGGGAATAGCGCCGGCGATCACACGTGACGCCTTCACACGACGTAGTGCTGGTCGGCGGCGGCGGCGCGGGGCTGCGCGCCGCGATTGCCATCGCGGACACCAATCCCCGCCTCAACGTGGCCGTGGTGTCCAAAGTGTACCCGATGCGCAGCCACACCGTCTCTGCCGAAGGTGGAGCGGCCGGTGTCATCGGTACGGACGACAGCCTCGACGAGCACGCCTACGACACCATCTCGGGTGGCGATTGGTTGTGCGATCAGGATGCGGTGGAGCTCTTCGTGAAGGAAGCGCGCGAGGAGCTCCTCCGCCTCGAACACTGGGGCTGCCCGTGGAGCCGCGAGGCCGACGGGCGGATTGCCGTGCGCCCCTTCGGGGGCATGAAAAAGATGCGCACGTGGTTCGCCGCGGACAAGACCGGCTTCCACATGCTCCACACGCTGTTCCAGACTTCCCTCAAATATCCCAGCGTCGTTCGCTACGACGAGTGGTTCGTCACCAGGCTCCTGGTGGACGACGACCGGGTCGAAGGTGTGATCGCCATCGACCTCAAGTCGGGACGCATCGAAGCGATCACCGCGCGCGCCGTCATCCTGTGCACCGGCGGCTGCGGCAAAATCTTCCCTTTCACCACGAACGCCGCCATCAAGAACGGTGATGGCATGGCGCTGGCGTACCGCGCCGGCGCGCCGCTCAAGGACATGGAGTTCGTTCAGTACCATCCGACGGGACTGCCGTTCACCGGCATTCTGATCACCGAAGCGGCGCGCGCTGAAGGCGGCTATCTGATCAACAAGGACGGCTACCGCTATCTGCAGGATTACAACCTGGGCCGGCCGCAGGCGGGGCCGGTGTTGCGATCGATGGAGCTCGGCCCACGCGATCGATTGTCGCAGGCGTTCATGAAAGAGCTGGAGAAGGGGCGGACGATCGAGACGCCGTACGGTCACGTCGTGCACCTCGATCTACGCCATCTGGGTGAGAAGACGATCAACGCCAAGATCCCGTTCGTGCGCGAGCTGTGCACGAAGTACCAGCATCTCGATCCCGTCAAGGATCTGATTCCGGTCCGGCCCGTCGTTCACTACATGATGGGCGGCATCCATACCGACATCCATGGCGCCACCCCGATCCGAGGGCTCTACGCTGCGGGCGAGGCCGCGTGCGTGAGCATCAACGGTGCGAATCGTCTCGGATCGAACTCGCTGCCCGAGCTGCTGGTGTTCGGGGCGCGGGCGGGCAAAGCCGCCGCGGAGTACGCCTCCGAGCGCTTCGACATCAACCCACGTGTCATCGCGCAGAAGACCGACGAGCACCGCCGCCTCGAGCACGACCTGCTGAACAAGAAAGGGCGCGAGCGCATGGCCGATCTGCGCGACGGGATGCAAGAGGCGATGGAGCAGTGCGCCGGAATCTACCGCTCGGGCGCGGCGTTGAAGGAGGGGATCGAAAAGCTGCACCGGGTGCAGGAGCGTTACGGCGATCTTGCGATCGACGATCGGAGCAGGACGTTCAACACCGAGCGCATCGCCGCGTTGGAGCTCGCGTTCATGCTCGATGTCGCCAACGCCATCGTCCATGCGGCACTCCGCCGCGACGAATCGCGTGGCGCCCATCAGCGCACCGATTTTCCCAAGCGCGACGACGACCGCTTCCTCGCGCACTCGTTGACCTACCGCAACGCCGATGGTTCCTGCCGGGTGGAGTATTTACCGGTGACGATCACCCGCTGGCCGCCGGCTGAGCGAATTTATGGGGAGGCCGCACCGCATGGCGAAGCGCATCACGCTGCAGGTCGCGCGCTACCGTCCGGAACAACAGTCTGACATCACCTTCGACCAGTACGAGGTGCCCTGTCCGAAAGACTGGGTCGTGCTGGACGGACTGAATCACGTCAAGGATCGACTCGACGGCTCGCTGTCGTACCGCTGGTCCTGCCGCATGGGGATCTGCGGGAGCTGCGGCATGACGGTCAACGGCGAGCCGAAGCTGACCTGCGCCACCTTTCTCGCAGACTACGCGCCGGGTCCGATCCGCATCGAGCCGCTGCAAAACTTTCCCGTTATTCGCGATCTCGTCGTCGATATCGACGACTTCATGCGCAAGCTGGTGCGCGTCAAGCCCTGGCTCGTGCGAGCGGCGGAGAAGCCGCTCGCCGACGGCGAGTATCGCCAGACGCCGGAGGAGCTGGACGAGTACAAGCAATTCAGCATGTGCATCAACTGCATGTTGTGTTACTCGGCGTGCCCCATTTACGCCCTCGATCCCAAGTTCATCGGGCCCGCGGCCATCGCGTTGGCGCAGCGATACAACCTCGACAACCGCGACGAGGGCGCGCCCGAGCGCTTGGAGGTGCTGTCCGAGCATGAGGGGATCTGGGGGTGCACGTTCGTCGGCGAGTGCACGAAGGTGTGTCCCAAGAACGTCGATCCCGCCGGCGCGATTCAGCGCTACAAACTCAGCGCCGCCGTGGAATCGATGAAGACGTTCTTCATGCCGCGGGGGGCGCAATGAACGGGCACCACGTGTATACGCCGTACCATCCGCGCTGGCTGCGGCAACCGATGTCGACCTACTGGTGGCTGGGCAAGTGGTGCTATTTCCGCTTCATCCTGCGTGAGCTCAGCTGCATGTTCGTGGCGTGGTTTGTCGTCTACCTGCTGATGGCGATCGACGCGGTCGGCCAAGGCCCCGACAATTACACGCGTTTCATGGAATGGTCGGCCAGCCGGCCGGTGCTTGCCACGAACATCGTCGCCTTTCTGTTTATCGTCTTCCACGCGGTGACGTTTTTCGAGGCGGCGCCCCAGGCGCTCGTCGTCCATGTTGGCAGAAGGCGCGTGCCCGGACATCTCGTGTTGGCGGGTCATTATGCCGCATGGGTTGTGACCTCGGCGATCGTCGCGTGGCTGCTCGTGGGGTGACGGAGGTCGCGCAATGATCAAACGACACCCGGAACCGCTGCTGTGGATGCTCTTCAGCGCCGGCGGCGTTGTGTCAGCGATGCTGATGCCGATCCTGGTGTTGTTGTTCGGCATCGCCTTTCCGCTGGGTTGGCTGGCGTCCCCCTCGTACGAGCGGATGCTGAGCGTAATGACCAACCCGATCACGCAGGTCGTGCTGTTCGCGCTCGTCGGTACTGTCGCTGTTTCACTGGGCACACCGGTTTCGCCACACGCTGTATGACGGCCTTCAGATCAAGCACTTGAACGAGGTGATCGCCCTCGTGTCTTACGGGCTCGCGGTGGTTGGTACGATGGCTGCGGCTTACTTGATCTGGCAAATTCCATAAACTCGACCCCTGCGCTAGCGCGGCGCCGCGAAGCCTACTCACTGCTCGATCGTTGACTTCGGCAGGATGTCGCGACTAGATGAGCTGCCGTACTTATCTTGGAACGAGCCGTAGACCGTCTACGTCTAAGCCGTAGACCGTCTACGACTATGACCAAGCCCCCTATGCGACCCGACGAACGCGACCTCGACGAGGAAATCCGCGGGCACCTGGCCATCAGCGTGAAAGAACGGATCGAGCGCGGCGAGGATCCCGAGGCCGCTCGCCTGGCCGCGCTGAGGGAGTTCGGTTACGTTCCGGCCATCCGCGATTCGATGCGCCGGGTGTGGTACAGCCGTTGGTTCGACGCGGCGGAAGCGCTCGCACGAGATATCCGGTTTGCCTTACGCTCCCTCGTTCGCGTCAAGACCCTGACCATCACCGTGGTTGTGACGCTTGCCTTGGGCATCGGCGCGAACGCGGCGATTTTCAGTGTCGTCCGCAGCGTGCTGCTCCGTCCGCTCGTCAATCGGGACGCGGATCGGCTGATCTATATTCGCCAGACTGCCGAGGGTATCGGGACCGAGAACCTCACCTTCTCGGTTCCTGAAATCAATGACCTCAAATCGAGCGCTACGACCTTCGCAGCGTTCGGCGATTTTTCCACCGTCGATTTCACGTTAATCGGGTTCGGCATGGAGCCTCGCGTCGTGAAGGCTGGTGTCGTCAACGGGTCATTTTTCGAGGTGATGGGACTTCAACCGGTGCTCGGCCGGCTATTGAACGCCGCCGATGATGGCCCCGCCGCCGCGGGCGCGGTGGTGCTCACACACCGGTTCTGGACGACGGTGCTCCAGAGCGACCCAACAGTGATTGGCCAAACAATCCGTCTCGGTCCAGGCACCGCGACCGTCGGCGGTGTCCTCGAACCGTCCGCGCCCTATCCGGAGGAGACCCAACTCATCGCGAACATGGTGACGAGCCCGCACCATCTCGGAGCGACGATGAATACCGATCGCAGACACCGCATGACCGAGCTGTTCGGGCGGCTGGCGCCAGGCGCCACGCTGGAAGCGGCCCGCGCCGAGCTCACCAGCGTGCACGCGTCGATGATGGGCGAGCATCCCAACGCGTCCTCTGCGCGGGCTCACGTTCAACTGCAGGTCACGACACTCCCCGATCAACTCGCGTCGCCGGCACGGACCATCCTCCTGGTGCTCCTGGCAGCGGCGGCAATCGTGTTCATCATCGCGTGCTCGAATGTCGCCAATCTGATTCTGGCCCGCTCGGTCCGCCGTGAGGTGGAACTCGCCATCCGGGCCGCGCTTGGTGCAGGCCGGGGCGCGCTCCGACGCACCCTTCTCGCAGAAAGCCTGGTCCTCTGCGCGGCCGGCGCCACGCTCGGCCTGATACTGGCGGAGCCGCTCGTGAGAGTGGCGGGCCGCTACGCCGCGCGCTTTTCCGTTCGCGCGCTCGAAGCCACAGTGGACGGCGGCGTGCTCTGGCTCGGCGCGGGGCTGGCCGTGGTCGCGGCGGTGCTGCTCGCCTCCGTGCCACGGCTCCCGTCGTCCGATCGGTCGGGCGGTCTGGGGTTGACCGGCGGCAGCGTGCGGATAACGCCCGGCACGAACCGCCGTCTGCGGATCTTTGCGACGACTCAGATCGCGTGTTCGTTCGTGCTGCTGGCGGGCGCCGGCATGCTGGTCGCCACGCTCACGGCATTGCAGACCGCGAACACCGGGTATGACATGCGAAAGGTTTTGGCGATCGACGTTCCATCGTCGGCGACGGGCTTCAGCGACCCAGATGGGCTCAGCTTCCAGGAAGCCATGAGGCGGATCGGCGAGCTGCCGGGCGTGCAGGGTGTCGCGTCCGGGATGGTCGTGCCCTGGCGCGACCCCAGCAATGGCATGAAGTTCCAGTTCGCGGTCAAGGGGTACCAGCCCGCGGATGGCGAAGAGAACCCGACGGGTCGGTTGCGGCCCGTCTCGCCCGGATTCTTCGCCGTGCTCGGTGTCCCCATCCTTGCGGGCCGCGACTGTACGGACGAGGACCGCAACGGCACCGAACGCGTGGCCATTGTCAGCCAGAGTGTGGCACAGCGCCTGTTCCCGAACGGCGACGCGGTCAACCGGCGTCTGTGGTGGACCTCTCGTCGTGGAAGTGACAAGCCACAGCCCCGCCGCATCGTCGGCATCGTCGCGGACGTGGATGACGAGAACATCGTGCAAGAGCCGACGATGACAGTGTACGAGCCGTGGCTGGGCAGCCGTCTGTTTGTCCGAGCCGCAGGAGATCCCTACGCGCTCGTCCCGTCCGTGACGCGCACCATCCGCGAGCTCTCCGCCGACCAGGCGGTCGAGCGACCGGCCACGCTCGAGGATGTGCGCGCCGACGTGCTGACGCCGGAGCGGTTGAGCACATTCGTGTTCTCGGCATTAGGTGGCATCGCGCTGCTCATCGCAGTCATCGGCGTCGCCGGCGTCCTGGCGTTTTCGGTGAGCGCGCGCACGCGTGAGTTCGGCATACGACTGGCCGTCGGTTCCTCGCCACGGGATCTGCGGGCCGGTGTGCTTTTGGGACGGCGTGCGGATTGCGGCGATCGGGGTCGCCGCCGGCGCGGTCGGCGGCTACGCGCTTGCACGCACAGCAGAGGGGTTTTTCGCGAACGTGCGACTGCCGGGCGCGCTGCCCGTGATTGGGGACCAGCCGCGGTGCCCATCGGCGCGGCGATCGTGGCGTCTCTCATGCCGGCCACGCGCGCGTCACGTGTCGATGTCTTACAGGCGCTTCGATCCGAGTAGGTCTCGATCGGCTTCGTCCAGAAAGGCATACGGATGCCCCTTTTCTTGGTCAGACGAGCGTCGTGGTTCGTTTGCTACGCGACGCGCTGCGTCGCAGCCGCCGGCGGGCACGCGCAGGTTCCTGCAGAACAGACAGCGGCGCCGGCACCAGCGCGACTTCGAGTGCCTGAAAATCACCTACCGCAGCAGCGGCCTGCGCATCGTCGGCTTTATCTACAAGCCGAAGCACACTACCGGACGGAAGCTGCCGAGGATCATCTTCAATCGCGGCGGGACGGCCAACTTCGGCGCGATCGAGCCGGAGGAGTTCGTCACCTTCTACTTCTGGCCATCGAAGCAGTCGAGACCGCGCCACTCTTGAGCTCGGAGCAGAAGCGCGACATCTTTTACAACAACGCCGCGCGGTTCCTCCGATTGAGTGAGGAGCAGATGGCAAAGCATCGCGAGTGATGACCGTGTACTCTTTGAACCTCGAACAACTATAGCGCAATACTTGACACTCTATCGATTGCCGTTATAATCTTCGGAACATGTCGCGGCGGAGCTTCGATCCCGAAAGCCATCTACCGCTCACTCCACCGATGTTCCACGCTCTCATCGCGCTCGCCGACGGCGAGAAGCATGGCTACGCGATCATCAAGGAGGTGCATCGGCGCACCGACGGGAAAGTCCGGCTCGGCGCCGGCACACTGTACACGCTCATAAAACGCTCCGTGCAGGACGGCCTCATCGTCGAGTGCAACGAGCGCCCCGACCCTGCGCTCGACGACGAGCGCCGTCGCTACTACAGGCTCTCGGAGAACGGCCGTCGCGTCGCAATCGCCGAGGCGCGCCGCATGGAGGCGCTGATCGAACAGGCGCGTGCCAAGCTCCTGTTCCGGAAGCCGCGCTCGAGCTGACGATGGTTGCGCCATTTAGAGGACCGCGTACGGACACTCACGCCCGCTGGTTCCGTCGGCTGCTCAAGCTGCTCCCGTCCGACTTTCGGGACGCCTACGGGAGGGACATGGAGCGCACGTTCAGGGCGCAGCAGCGCGACGCAGCACGCGGCGGCATCTTCGGCGTCGCCGCCCTTGGCTCGAAACGATCGGGGATCTGCTGCACACCGCCCCACGCGAGCACGCCGACCAGCTTCGCCAGGACGCCGGCTTCGCACTGCGCATGATGCGGCGCGCGCCCGGCTTCACCGCCGTGGCATTAACGACGCTAGCGCTCGGCATCGGTGCGACCAGCGCCATGTTCAGCGTCGTTGACGCCGTGGTCCTGCAGCCGCTGCCCTACCGGGAGCCCGATCGCCTCGTCCGGCTCTACGGCCGGCACACCGGCTACGGTCTGCTCCGCAACGCCGTCTCACCGCCGAATCTCCTCGACTGGAAGCAGCAGAGCACCGTGTTCAGTGCCATCGCGGGGTACAGACCGCGCAGTGTCAATCTGTCCGGTGACGGCGAGCCGCGCTACGTGCAGGCTGCCCGTGTCTCCGTCGAGTTCTTCGACGTGCTGGGTGTCTCGCCGTGATCGGCCGCTCGTTCACCGAGGCTGAAGATCGGGCTGACGCCAAGGTCGTGGTCCTCAGTCACGCCGTCTGGCAAAGCCAGTTCGGCGGCAATCCCTCGGCGCTCGGACATTCCGTCGATCTGGACGGCGAACCGTTCCGGGTGATCGGCGTGATGCCAGTCGACTTCGCGTACCAGTTGTCGGCCGAGCTGTTCCGGTCCGAAACGTTCGCCGAGCTGTGGATGCCGCTGGGTGTGTATCCCGGCGCGCGGCTTCCGAGCCGAGGCTCGCACAACCTCGCCGTCGTGGCTCGGTTGCTCGACGGCGTGACGCTGGAGGTTGCGCAAAGCCAGATGTCCACCATCGCGGGGCGTCTCGCAAGCGAGTACCCGGCATCCAACAAGGGCTGGGATGCCTTCGTCGAGCCGCTCCACGAAAGCGTGGTCCGCGACATCCGCACCATCGCGATGGTTCTCGTCGCCGCCGTCGGCTTTGTGCTGATCATCGGCTGCGCCAATATCGGGGGCCTCCTGGTCGCGCGCCAACGGGACGCGTCCGTGAGCTGGGCATGCGCATCGCACTCGGCGCGAGCCGCGTCTCTCACGCCAACTCCTCGCGGAAAGCCTGATGCTGTCCGCAGCCGGCGGCGTACTCGGCGTGGGCATCGCCATTGTCGTGGTGAGCGCACTGCGCACACTGGATCTGCCGGTCATGCGGCTCCACGCGATCAGCGTGAGCAGGACGTGCTGGTCGTGACCGCCGGGTCTCGATGCTGGCTGGACTACTGTTCAGCATGGCCCCCGCGTGGCGCATCGGCAGATGGAATTGCAGGCCCGCCTCCGTGAAAGCGGGCCCAGCCACTCTGCGGGAGCCGAGCGTCGGGCCATCCGGTCACTATTGAGCGTGGCCCAAGTGGCGATTGCGCTGATCCTGCTCGCCGGTGCAGGCGTGATGGTGCGCACGCTCGTGAACCTGAGTGGGGTGGACCCGGGCTTTAGTGCGGCGGGCGTGCTCGCCGTCGATGTGAGCTTCTCCGGATGCCCGCTATCCACACCGAGCAGTCCGTGCGCTTCTTTCAACGGGTCGTGGATGCCGCCACCGCCCTACCGGGTGTGCGAAGCGCCGCCATAATTTCGGATCCTCGGCTAGCGGGTGGCGACGGATACTGGGAGATTGGCTTCGACGTCGTCGGCCGTCCCACGAAGCCGCCCGGGGAAGGCGACTACGCGTATCTTGGCTGCGTCACGTCGAGGTATTCGAGACGCTGGGGATTCCGTTGCTGCGCGGACGTCCGTTCACCGAGTCCGATGTGCTGGGCCATCCGCCTGTGTGCTTGTGAATCTCGCCTTTGCCAGACGCCACTTCGCGGATGCCGATCCGATCGGCGCGCCTTGCTGATTCAAGCGGCGAGAGGCCGCACACGAAATCATCGGCATAGTGGGCGACGTACGCGCGACGCTGACGGCACGCGCCGACCGCAGATGTACACCCCCTTCAGTGGCATCGGCTTCGGCACGCTCGTCGTGCGGAGCGACAGCGATGCGACGTCATTGGCAGGAGCGGTGGGGGCCGCGATCCAGTCGGTCGACCGACACCAGCCGGTCACAACGTCAGTCGATTGGCCGATCATGTCGCCGCCTCGTTCGCGCGACAGCGGCTGACGATGGTCGCCCTGGCGATCTTTGCGGGCGTCGCGCTGATGTTGTCGGTGCTTGGCGTGTACGGCGTGATGGCTTATGCCGTGCGCCAGCGAACGCAGGAAATCGGCGTCCGCGTCGCGCTGGGCGCGTCACCAGTCACCGTGGTACGCATGATCGTCGCTGAGAGCTTGCGGATCGCGGCGCTCGGTGTCGTCGCTGGCGTGGCCGGCGCGTTCGTGCTCACACGGGCGCTGCGCGGCCTCGTCTTTGACGTTCGCCTGCGGATCCCACGACGCCGGCATTGGTCGTTGTCGCACTTGTCGTGGCTTGCGCCTTGGCATCTCTTCTTCCCGCCGTGCGGGCCAAAAAGTCGACCCGATTACAGTGCTTCGCGGAGACTAGCGCGGCTTCTCGAGAATTCTCGTCCACTGCTCAGGCGTTGTCGCCACGGGCTGCTAGATGGCGCTAAGGTAGGCTGTCGACCTCGCAAGGGCTGCACGGTGACCGTACAGTCGTGATTGAATCGGTTGAAGCGAATGAGCAAGGCGTTTACGAAGGAACCCGACGGCGACCGCGAGGAGGAAGACCACATCGCTGACGAGGCCGCAGGCGCCCCGATCTCGAGAGTCAAGAACTACATCACACCGAGCGGCTTGCAGCGGCTGAGAGATGAGCGACGGTTTCTGCTCACCAGGGAACGGCCGGCCGTGACCCAGGTGGTGGCCTGGGCGGCGAGCAACGGCGACCGCAGCGAAAACGCCGACTATCAGTACGGCAAACGGCGGCTGCGCGAGATCGATCGGCGGATTCGCTTTCTCACGAAACGGATCGATGCCGCGGAAGTGGTGGACCCGGAAGCCCCAAGAGGCGGGCGGGCATTGAGGCAGGTGTTCTTCGGAGCGACCGTGCGCTACGCCAACGCGGCTGGAACGGAGCGGGTGGTGAGCATCGTCGGCGCCGACGAGGTCGATCTGAATCGCAACTACATCAGCTGGGTGTCGCCGCTGGCGCGCGCGTTGATGAAGTCCGGGCCCGGCGACCGCGTGGTCCTTCACGCGCCGGCCGGTACCGAGCAACTGCAGATCCTGGAGGTGCGTTATCAGCGCATCTCCGTTGGAGCCCTTCAGCGAACCACCTGGGGCCGAGGCCGCGCCGAAGTGAGAGTGGACATGCAGGTAGCTAACGAGCGGGCAGCAGATACTCGCGAACGTTTGTCCTACATGGCGCAGAACCGGCTCGTGTCTCTCCTCGTATAGACCGGCCTACTGTCGGGTCTGGTTGTCGCCCAGGAACCACCGACTCCGTGGAGGGATGACGCGCTCTTTCAGCGTCTCAGCGCGGCACTCGACCCGGTTCTCGCAATCGATACTCACACGCACCTGCTGAGTGCTGGGAAGTTCGACCCGGCGCGTGCCGCACAGGCGCCGCTGATGAATCGCGCCACGCATCCATGGTTCCCTTCGATTATCAAGGCGCGCTTCGATGTCACGGTTGACGCCGCTGATTGGGCGCCAGGCGTAGAGGCCATCGCCACCACGCGCGCGGCGATGATCAAGCGGCTCGGCGAGCACGGCTACTGGATGAATCACCTCGACTACACGCGAACAGAGATCGCGCTCGTCAACGGGAACAGTCGCCAGGGGATCGATGACAAACGCTTACGCTGGGTGCCCCAGGCCACCACACTGCTGTATCCACTGGCAGCCGAACATCTGATGGCGCGGAGTCCGGCACACAAGGCCGACATCACCGACGCGCAGAGGATCTCCCGCGGATTTCTGACGGACGCCGGTCTCACGGCAATCCCCCCGGACCTGGCCGCTTACGTCCGCTTTATCGATGACGCGCTGCGCCGATGGCAGAAGCAAGGTGCGGTCGCCGTCAAGTTCTATGATGCCTACCTTCGCACCTTGAGGATCGCCGACGTGCCCGAGGCGCAGGCGGTGGACCTTTA
>CAWJEM010000021.1:0-198239 GCA_963841905.1 uncultured Acidobacteriota bacterium | reverse complement strand
TGAGCACCTTGATCACTCAATCACCCCATCACGAAACTCAATCACGCAAGCGCCCAGTCACCAAGTCGCCAAATGACATGCGTCAGAACTTGTACCCCAGCGTCACCTGGAACGCTCGCGGTGGATGACGATTGAATCGCGACAGGTACGAATCGGAGTTGAGCCGATTGGCGCCGGTATTCCACTGCGTATGCGCGCCGGTGTTGAACACGTTGAAGATTCCGAGGCCGGTGTCGACGCTCTGCCGCCCAAACCTGAAGGTCTTGCCGAGATTGAGCTGCAAATAGCGCGTGGTCTCGTTGCGGACCTGGCCGTCGCCGCGGGTGCCATATGCAAACCGCCAGGACGTAGCCAGCGGATTTGAGGCGTTGGTGCCATTCGGGAGCCGGAAGGTTCCCGGCCCGAAGATGGGATCGCCGGCGGGCAGTTGAATCTGTACCGGTCCGAGGTAGCCACCGGCCTGAATCACGTAACTGGCTGCCACTCTGATGTCCCACGGGGCGAAATACTGACCCGCCAGGCGCACTGAGTACGGACGATACGCAACGCCGGACTCGGCGCCGCCGCCATCCAGGCTGCTGTCATCGCCGTTGCCGAACAGATGTCGCGACAGATCGCGATTGTTCGGGAAGGCGTCCGGCTGGACGAATCGTGCCGGATCGGTCGGGTTCCACGTCCCGTCCAGGTGTTGCCATTGACGCGTGAAGGTGCCCACGACCTGGAAGTTGTGCGACAGGTTCTTGGCGAGGATGGCTTCCAGGTTGGTCACGACGACCGTGCTCCAGGTGGCGTTGGTCTGCTGCATGATCAATCCCTGGTTCGGGTCGATGCGACCAAAGCCGCCGAATGGCTGATTCGGCCCGCTCGGATAAAACCCATTCAGGTCGATTTCGGCGTACGAGTCCTTGAAATAGCGACGATTGAACGAAAGGTCGAGGCTGACTTGACCGGGAAACTGCCGCGCGAAGCCAATCGCATACTCGTCGACGAAGGGTTGATGCAGCTCGGGATCGAAGGCGAGCTGGTTGAGCGCCTGCGTCGCGGCTGGGGTGGCCACCGTGGTTTCGAGCACGCCATCGGCGTCGACATCGTAGATGTTGATTTGATCTCGATTGGAGGTTGGTCCAAACGTGGTGATCGGGTCGCGGCCGTTCACCTGCTCGTGCACGCGTCCAAAAAAGGCGCGAAGGACATTCCGCGCATCCGAGGTCACCAGAAACGCACCACCAACGCGCGGCCCGATGTTCGTGCTGTCCATTCGAACGACCTCGAACATATCGTCGAAGCGACGGACGTAATCGGCGCGCACACCCAAATTGAGCGAGAGCCTCGGATGCGGCTTCCAGTTATCCTGCACGTAGAACGCGATGTCGCGATCGCGGGCCGCCGTGGTCTGCACGTTGAGCGGCGTCTGATAGCGCCGCTGGTATACGCGCAATCCGGCGTCGGGGTTGTTCGGATCGCGCTGGACCAGACGCTCGAGAGTGAAGCCGTCGTTGAGGGCCTCGCTGAAGACATCGCGGCTCAGGCTCGGCGCCGCCCAGATGCCGGTCTTGAACTCGTGCGATCCCGCCCAACCCTCCTTGTAGTACGTCAGATCGCCCCTGAGAGTCACCATCGACGAGGGGGCAATGGAATTCGTTTCCACGTTGTTCATCGTGACTAGAATGGCCGACGCCGTCGGAACACCTCCCGAGATCCGTGTCGTCTGCGCGACCGTGGTCGACGGGCCGAATCCCTGGAAGTCTTCGTAGGTATCGCGTTCGGCGCCGCCCTTGTTGTTATAGGAAGCCGAGAACTGCGTCTGCAGCCGGTTGGTCCACACCGAGTTGAGCTTCGCCTGGTACAACGATCCGCCAGTGCCGCGCGGGTTGATGTCATGCGTGTCACGCTCGCGATTGCTGCTGAACCGGTTGCGATCGTTCTGCCAGAACCCCGACAGCTCATGATTGGCGGTGAGCTGTCCGGTCAACTTGATGTAGGGCTGTCTGCTCACTGAGTCGTTGTCGAACGGTACGAAATCGGGTCTGAACGTCGTCAGATAGTAAAGGTCCTGCGGCGTGCGACTGATGCCGTTGATCAGGTCGGCGTATCGGTAGGTGCCAAAGAACCACACCCGATCCCGAATCACACGGCCACCCACTGACATATCCCACTGACTGACCTTCTGGAAGGTTGGCAGCCCGCCAGGCGCCGCGCCACCCTTCGTGTTGTCGCTGTTCCAGTCGAGCGGTTGATAGGAATAGCTTGCCGAGCCTTTGAGCTGGTTCTGCCCGCGCGGCGTCACGATGTTCATGACGACACCTGTGCTGAGCGGTGTGGAGGCATCGGCGCCGCCGAGCTTGATCTCGACATCCTGAACCGTGTCGCCGCCCATGCCCATCGAATGCGCGGCCGAATCGATGTAGGCCGACGCTGGTGCGCCCTCGAGCTGGAACGCGTGCGCGTAGATATGAGAGCCGCGGAAGTAGTAGGCGCGCCGCCCCACGCCGTCATCCACGTTTCTCGATCCCACACCAGGCGCAAGATCGAGCGCATCGCTGAACAGTCGTCGCGAGGTGATCGGTGCAGCGCGCACCAACTCGCCATCGATGTTGAGGACGCTCGTCGGTCGCCCCGTTTCGATCATCGGTGACTCGCCGCTAACCGTCACCGTTTCCGCGAGCGTGCCGATTTTCATTTGCACGTCGACGGTGAACGTCGTGCCGGCGCGCATCACGATCCCTTCGAAACGCCAGCTCGCGAAGCCGGCCAGCTCCGCCGTCAGGGCATAGGTTCCTGGCGGTAAGTTCAGGACGCGGTAGTAGCCGGTGCTATCGCTCACGACGGACACTGGCGTGAGGAGTGCTGGGCTGTGAGCGGTGACGGTCACGCCCGGCAAGATCGCACCCTGTTCGTCTTTGACGAAGCCTCTCAGGCTACCGTCTCCGGTCTGAGCGAATACGGTTGTCGCTGTCAAAACGATCGCAGCCGCCAACGAGCCGAGGAGAGCACGAGACATCTCTACCTCCAAGTTGCGCAGGTGGACGAGGCGGGAATTTTCGCGGAGCTTACGCCCCGCGCATGGTCAAGTCAAGGCGCGGTCAGCGCCGTTTTGAAAGGAACTGCACCAACGCGTCGATCTGCTGCTCAGTCAGCCGTTCCCGATAGGGCGGCATCATCGTGTCCGGGAACTCGGCGGTCGGATCCTGGATCATCCGCTTGATGCCCGCTGCGTCGCGGCGCGCACCCACCCGGGACAGGTCCGGCGCGCTCTCCCCGCCCTCGCCGGCGATCTTGTGACATCCCACGCAGATGTTCGAGAAGGTCGTTGCGGCCAGTCGATCCTCGTCGGTCACCGGCGGCGGGTGGGAGCCCGCGCGGATCCGGCGCAAGTACGCGAGCACGGCCTGAGCCTGAAACCTCGTCATCTGTGGCGGCGGCGCCGGGTCCGATTCGCTCCGCACACCCGGGGCAATAGCGACGGGGTCCGCCATGTGCGCAACCAGCCACTCTTCGTCCTTCGTCATGCGTGTAATCGACAATTCAGCCGCCGGCCCGCCCGACACGTGGCAGCGAGCGCATTGGTTGTCTGGTGAGCTCACCAGGAGATGCCCGGCAATGGCGCGAGGCCCCCAGTCGTGGGGATCGTACTGCCGAGGCGAATCGCTCAGCCCCATCATGGTCAGCACCACCGTGGCCGTTCCGATCGCACCCATCGCGAGCGTCAGCAGAAGGCGGCCGCGACTCATTGGGTGTCGCGACGGGCCGCGATCGAGGAACGGCAGGGCAAACAAGAAGCCCATCACCAGCCCTGGAATGACCATCGTCGCCAGAGGCTCAAAGGGCCCGGGGAAATACTTGAGCAGCTCGAACAGCGACAGGAAGTACCACTCCGGACGCGGGACATAGGACGCGTCGGCGGGATTCGCGATCTCGTCGAGATGCGCCGGAAACGAAAACGCGAACACGAGCAGCACAGCGAACACGGCAGCCATGACCAGCGTGTCTTTGATGGCATGCCACGGGAAGAAAGGGACCGTGTGGCTTTCGCGCTCCCGGTTTTCTCGCGGCTGGGATGCGGGGGTCCCGCCGCTAAGCGGACCGGAAATCCCATGTCGCCGCATCAACGAAATGTGAGCAACGACGAAGAGAATGAGGGCCGCCGGCAACAGCAAGACGTGGGCCGTGTACCAGCGGCCGAGCGTCAGCGCGCCCAACTGACTGCCGCCGCGCATGATGTCGGCGATCGGCTCACCGACGAATGGGGTGGCCCTAGCGATATTGATCGTGACGATGGTCGCCCAATAGGCCTTCTGATCCCATGGCAGCAGATACCCACTCAACGAGAAGGCGAGGATCAGCAGAAACAGCACGACCCCGACCAGCCACGTCACCTCACGCGGCGCCTTATACGAGCCGTACAGGAAGACCCGAAGCATGTGAACCGCGGCCGCAAGGACGATGAAGGTGGAGCCCCAGTAGTGGAGACCGCGGAGCAGCCAGCCGAGAGTGAGCGAGTCGGTGATGAAGCGAACGCTGTCGTACGCGAGGAGCGGAGCGGGCACGTAATACATGGCCAGCGCCAGGCCGGTCGCGAACTGTACGCCGAGGAGGAAGAGGAGCGCACTGCCGGTGGTGAACGCCCAGCCGGTGCCTTTCGGCAGCGGTTCGTCGAGCACATGGTGCAGGACCGCACGATAGCCGGTGCGCCCATCCAGCCAATCGAGCAAACCTCTCATGCTACACCTGCACCATCACCTGTCCGTTCTCGACGCGCGTCACCAGCGCTGGCAGCGGTGCCGGCGGCGGTCCGTCGATCACGTTGCCCTGTGAATCGAAGACGCCGCCATGACAGGGACAGCGGATGCGTTTCGACCGCCGATCGTAGGACGTGCGGCAGCCCAGGTGGGTGCAGGTCGACTGCAGTGCGCGCACCTCGTGCTCACCGGTGCGAACCAGGTACACAACCGTCCGATCGACCACCTGCGAATACCCATCTTGACGAGTCAGGCGCAACGTGACGGCCAGCGGCTGATCGTCGAGCAGCGCATCAAGGGCCGCCGCTTTCAGCCAGGTCGGTTGGCGGCGAGCGAAGCTCGGCGTCAGCGTCGTGGCGCCGAGGATGAACGCGAGGGTCGCGCCGAGGGTCGCCTGAATCGCCAGGATCGCCCGGACGACGAAGTTCCGGCGGCCGATCGCGGAAGTACCCGGTTGGTTGTCCGTCATGTCCGATCGCGATGGAAGGCGCGGCCTCGCTTGGCGCTGGGCGGGAAAACGCGCGGGAACTGCCAGAATTATACGAAATGATGTCGGCCCGATCCGTCACGGGATGTAACAGGTGCGACAGGTGCGGCAGGTGCGACGGGTGCGACGGGTGCGACAGGTGCGACGGGTGCGACAGGTGCGACGGGTGCGACAGGTGAGATGGGTGCGACAGGTGAGACGCGTGCGGGGCGTTCCGCGGGCGGAGACTAAAATGAATCTGATGAGTGCCATGCCCAGCATTGCTCTCCTGCGGCCCGGCTCGTACGGGTTTGAAGGGGTGAGATCGGCAGTGCATGATGCGTCTCTGACCAGCTCTTCGAACCGCGTCACCCTCTCCGTTTGGCCGGCGGAAACCTGGCCGTTCACCTATCCGTTCGACCTCGATTTCCCGAGCGACCCTGCGATCATCGTGGTTCCCGATTTTCATGAAGCGTTCGTCAACCAGCAGACTGCCGGCACACGGTTGGTCACGACCCAAGCCAGCTATCTGACGCAGGCGTGGCTCGAGGCGTTTGACGGCCACGACGTGCTCCTGATGGGGATTGCTGACACCGAGAGCCTCGAGACGTACGCGCAGGACGTGTTCAAACGAGACATGTTCCAGGTCGAGGGCTACGGGTCGGACGATGGGGAAGACTCCGCCGTGGCGTCCCGCTCAAGCGGGGTTCCGGGTCGGGTTGGGTCGCAGGCGATGACACTGCTTACCCAGGCAATTCGGGTGGCTGACTCCGCGGAACGTCTCGCGCTTTGCGTGCAAGCGCTCGAATACGGTCGCGTCGCCCCGGCGCTCCTGGCGACCGCCAGCGCCTGTATGGAGGTCAACGACCTCGACGCGGCGGCCCGCGATCTGGACGAGGCGCTCGACCAGGCGCCCGATTGGGCGGCCGCGCACTTCGAGCAGGGCAAGCTGTGGCTTCGCCGCGACGACATGGAACGTGCGAGTCGGTCGTTTCGGGCGGCAGCTGAGCGCCTGCCGAACTTTGCGTCGGCCTGGGCAAATCTTGGCGCCACGCTCGGGGAGCTGGATCGCGCCGAAGAAGCGCTCGAGGCGTTCAATCAGGCCCTTCGCTGCGATCCGGCCAGCCCTCAAGCCTTGAACAACGTGGGGGTGGTGAACCGGGAGTTGGGCAATCTCTCGGCGTCGGAAGCGGCGTTCCGACGGGTGATAGAGCTGGCCCCGGACCTGGCCTTTGGCTATTACAATCTCGGACACACGCTGTTCTTGCTGGGGCGATACCAGGTGGCGCTCTCGGCGTATGTCGAGGGGCAGAAGCGAGATCCTGAACGGAACCCTGTCCAGGCCAGCCGTTTAGCGTTGTGTCGGCTGGCGGTTGGCGACGGCACCGGCGCCATCCGCGACTTGCAACGGGCAACGAGCGGCCTGCCGCACGACTATCGGCAGCAACTGCTGGCGGATACGAACTCGATCGCGTGGGCCCTTCTGACCCATCGTCCGGAGCTGCCGGGATGGAGGCAGGTCAACGATTGGTTGTCGGGCGAACTGGCACGCCAGGCATAAAGAAGACCAACGAGTTGCGAGGCAGGGCAGGTCACGTACACGCAAGGCCTTCAGATCGCGTATATGCAGGGGAACCCGATGACGCCTCAAAACACCCTGGCAGAGTCCAGACGTTCGACGAGCACACGGCCGACTGCCCTCAGCCACCTGCTGTACGACCGCGGGGTGCGGTTCGCGGCCGGCCTCGCAGTCGTCGTGGCCATCCCCGTTGCGGTGCTGTTCTACTTTCAGTTTCGGTCGCTCAACGATCTCGAGGCCGCTTCAGCGGTCGTGTTGCGTCAATTGAGCCACGACACGGCCGATTCGTTGTCGCGACAAATCGAAGAGGTGCTCAAGCGTCCTCACATCGATCTCTTGCTGCGCCCGGGGCAGCAGAATCGTTTGAATCCACCAGACTTCGCCTGGCTCGATACGGTGTTCACCGAGGGGCTGGCGGGCAGTCCGTTCATCGAGGAACTCTGGCTGTGGAACGAGAACCCGGAAGGGCGACTCGACAAGTTCCTGGTGTATGACCGCGCGAGCCTTCAAGCGCCCGCTGGCGCCTTCGAACAGCGCTTCCGGGAATCGCCGTCCCGCCTCGCACAGTTGGTCCCCCTGATGCGGGTCATGGGCGAACAGCGTCGCGCCATCGTCGCATTCCCGGCCGAGATCGACGGACGGCACAAGTATGTGCAGGTACAGTTGCGATTCCCCCCCGAGAATCGCGACTACATCACCGGCTTTCTCGGCTTCATGGTCGATGCCGAGCACCTCCGTTCGGTGTACTTCCCCGGCATCATTCAGAAACGCCTGGCCGAAGTGCAACAACTCGCCGGCTTCCCGCCGCTCGAAGTCTACATGCTCGACGGCAACGGCAGAACCATTGCCCCGCCGAACGCGCCGCCCTCCTCGATGTCGTTCGTCGACGAGAAGAGCCTGCCGCTGGTGTTCTTCGACCGCGAACTGCTCGAGTACGCGGCGCCCTACGAACAGGCGCGCGAGACCTGGCGCGTCCGCACTGGCTACGGGGTGCAGACGATACCCGAGATTGTCAGCGCGAGCACCCGTCCCCAGATGGTGTTGATGATCGTGCTCGCGCTCGTGATGGCGGGCGGCGTGTTCTTCGTTGCCGGCGCGGCTGCGCGCGAGGTCCGGGTCGCCGAGCTCAAGTCGAACTTCGTCGCGTCGGTTTCCCACGATCTCAAGACGCCGCTCGCGCTCATCCAACTGTTTGCGGAAACGCTCGAGCTCGGACGGATTCGCACCCAGGAGCGGGCGCAGGAGTACTACCGCATCATCAACACCGAAGCGCGCAAGCTGACCCGCCTGATCGAGAACATCCTCGATTTCTCGAAAATGGAAGCCGGCCTGCGGCCGTATCGGATGGCGCCGACCGATCTCGGCAAGCTGACCACTCAAGTGCTCTCGGAAATGAACAGTCAGTTCAGTCAGGCGCCCTTCCAGGTCCAGACACACGTCGAACCGAACCTCCCACCCGTGATGGCCGATGAAGATGCCGTGGAGCAGGCGGTCGAAAATCTGCTCGTCAACGCGATCAAGTACTCGGGTACTTCGCGCACCATCGACGTGCGCGTCGGCCGCGAGAAAAAGTATGTGAGCGTGAGCGTGATCGACCAGGGCATCGGCATCTCGCGCCGCGAACAAAAGAAGATCTTCCGGAAGTTCTATCGTATCGACAGCGGTCTCGACGGCGGGCCTCAGGGCTGCGGCCTGGGCCTGGCGATCGTCGATCACACGATGCGCGGCCACGGCGGCTTCGTGCGAGTCGACAGCGAGCCTGATCGCGGCAGCACGTTTTCGCTGCACTTCCCCATCGCTGCGGTCACGACCGCAGACGGAGATCGTGATGACACGGATTCTGGTGATCGAGGACGAACCGCAGATGTTGCTCGGTCTGCGTGACAACCTCGAGCTCGAAGGCTACGAGGTTCAGACTGCAGCCGACGGCGACGAAGGACTGGCGCGCGCCGCCAGTTTCGGACCCGACCTGGTGATCCTGGATGTCATGCTGCCGCGCAAGAACGGATTCGACGTGTGCCGGGAGCTTCGCGCGCGCTCCAACGCCACGCCCATCGTCATGCTGACGGCTCGGTCCGCCGAAACCGACAAGGTGCTCGGCCTCGAGCTCGGCGCCGACGACTACGTCACCAAACCCTTTTCGATTACCGAGCTGTTGGCGCGCGTCCGCGCGGTGCTGCGGCGCACCACGTCGCAAAAGCCGACTCCGGTGGACCTGGTTCGCATCGGGGACATCGAGATCGACTTCAAGCTTCACCAGGCGCGGCGGGGCAAGACCCGCATCGAGTTCACGGCGCGAGAGTTCGATCTTCTCCGCTACTTCGTCCAGCACATCGGGCAAGTGGTCACGCGTGAGCAGATCCTCAACGAGGTCTGGGGGTACGAGGAGTTCCCGACGACTCGCACCATCGACAATTTCGTGGCGAAACTGCGACAGAAGATCGAAAAGTCACCGCACGCGCCCGAGCACATCCTCACCATCCACGGGTCGGGGTATAAATTTGTTGGTTAGGGTGCGCCCTGAGCCCTGAGCCCTTCTGAGATAATGCCTGCCATGGACGCCAAGCTCATTCTCATCGCCGCTCTCGTCGTCATCACCTTCGGGTATGCGGCCGCATGGTGGAGCATGGCGCGCCAAAGGCGCGCAACCGGGGGCCACGGGAGCCACGAACCCGTCGCGCCTCGTCCGATTCATAGCGCGATTGGCTTCATCACCAATTTCTTCGACACGCTCGGCATCGGATCGTTTGCAACGACCACGGCGATGTTCCGCGCCTGGAAGTTGGTGCCGGATGAGCAGATCCCCGGCACGCTCAACGTCGGGCATGTTCTGCCCACCGTGATCCAAGCCATCATTTACACCCAGCTCGTCCAGGTCGAATTTCAGACGCTGTTCCTCATGATCGCGGCCGCGTGCGCAGGCGCGTGGCTCGGCGCCGGGGTGGTTGCGGGTCTTCCACGCCGCAACGTTCAGATCGGCATGGGGCTCGCGCTGTTCGGGGCCGCGAGCATCATGCTCCTGCAGTTGCTGGGACTGGTACCGGGCGGCGGAACCGCCCTGGCGTTGAGCGGCACCAAACTGGCCATGGGCTTGGGGGGCAACTTCGTGCTCGGCGCACTGATGACGCTGGGCATCGGGCTTTATGCGCCCTGCATGATCCTCATCAGCATGCTGGGGATGGACCCGACAGCGGCGTTTCCGATCATGATGGGATCGTGCGCGTTCTTGATGCCCGTCGGAAGCCTGCAGTTCGTGCGCAAAGACAGCTACAACCTCCGTGCAGCGGTTGGACTCGCGGTGGGCGGCCCACTCGCCGTGCTCATCGCAGCCTTCATCGTTCGGTCACTACCGCTCCTGTACGTGCGCTGGCTGGTTGTCGGCGTCGTGATCTACACAGCTGCCACGATGCTTCGTTCCGCATCGACTGAACGGAAGGCGGCAGCCGCGCGCGCTCAGATGACGCAGCCAGCGTAGCGTCTTCGCTGGGGTTCTTCACGACGGTTCTCTACGACGGTTCTCTACGACGGTTTCTGCTCAGAACCCCCGCGTAGAACGACTGTAGAACCGTCGTGTAGAACCATCGGGACGAACCTTGGGCTAGAACCACACGCACTAATGCTGCCGAAGCAACTCAGCCGGCGACGTCCGCACTGCCTTGACCAGCGGCGGCCCGGATGCGATCCCCGCCGCGCCAACCACCGCAGCAACACCGGCGATGAGTGGCACTACAATCCCGTCGCTTGTATGCAATCCCAGCGCTTCGGCTGCGGCAAGGGCCACAGGTGTCAGGAAGAGACCCACGATCATTCCGAGTGCCAGCGCGCGTCCGAGCATCCGCAACGGTGCACGCGCGGCCTGAAACGGCATGGCACCCACAGCCTGACGAACGGCAATCTCCCGCCACGCCGCCCGCAGCGCTGTGGCGACGGCGCCAAAAATGCCCAGCGTCAAGAGCAACAGGCCAGCTGCACCCAGCAGACTCATGAGCAGGGCGAGCAGCCGCGCCGGGCTGAGGACTGACTGCATGAGCTCGCCAGTAGTCTGGATGCGTTCGATCGCAATCTCGGGCTCGACACGCTGAAGCGACTGTCGGACCTCGGCATCGGAAATGAGGGCCGATGGCTCGGTCGCGATGACGAAGGTGCTCAACTCTCCGGGTGACTGTGCCGACGGAAGATACACTTCCATCGACGGTCGCTCGAGGCCACGATATTTGGCGTCCGCCGCGATCCCGACGATGGTCCGTGACTTCCACTTCTCACCGAGGGAGAACGTCTCGATACGCTGACCGACCACCGGGGCAGTGCCGAAAAGCGCGCGCGCGAGTGTCCTGCTGATCACCGCAACCGGCTCAGTGTCCGAGCGGTCGAATCCCGTGAACCCGCGCCCCTCGGCGATTGACTGACCCAATGATGCGAAGTATTCGGGCGTGGCCACCACCCGGCTGCCCCCCGTCGCCTCGTCTGGCTGGACGAGCGCGTCGCCCGCGCGGCGAACGGGGAATCCATCGACGATCTCACCGAAGCGAAACGGGCGAACGGAAACAGCCGCCACGTCCTTGATGCCCGAGACTTGACGCAAGCCGCGTAGAAGCTCCTCGACCAGCACACGACGAGCTGCGGTCGTCGAATATTTCCAGCCCGGCACCGCGATGTCGACGAGGGTGACGCCTTGAGTTCGAAACCCCACATCCGCGCGCGACAGGCGATCGAATGTTTGCAGGGCCGCACCCGCCACGGCCAGGACGACAATGGCGACGGTCGCCTGGCCAAACACGAGGGGCGCGCCGATCGAACTCGTGCGCGGCGCCACGCGCGACGACCACTGTCGCGCAGCACGCAAATCGCGACGGCTCGTGACCCAGGCGGTGACCAGCCCGACAACAATCCAGGCAACCAGGCCGGCCACAAGCGCGGCGACCACCGCGGTGCCGCGATGCTCCTCGAGCGCCAGGCCGCTCGCTGAGACGGCATCCACACGTGACAGCAAAGCGACCAGTCCAAGCCAGGAAACGGCCGCGATCAAGAGGCTGGCAGCGACGAGTGGAAAAGCTTCGACTGCAAGGTCGATTGTCATTCGGGACCGTGAGGCCCCCAGAAATAATCGGGCCGCCAGATCCGCCTCGCGTTCTCGTGTGTGAGCGAGTCGAACGGCGGCGACGTTGGCACAAGCAAACAAGAGAACCGCCGCCGCCATGGCCAAGGCGATCCACAAACGGGTGCCCAGTCGACCCAGGAGCACATCTGCGTACGGCGTCACTACGGCGAGCGCTTGCGGATCCGGTTGTTGATGCCTCTCCTGCAACGTGCGAATTATGTTCGTCAGTTCGGCGCGGACCGTGTCGTTAGACACACGAGGTCTCCGACGCCCCAGCACTTCGAGGACACCAATCAGTCGCTGCTGGTCGATCGGCGTCTCGGCAAACGCCTCGCCCAGCGCCCGCTCGACCGAAATCCACACGTCAGGGTCGTCGGGATACCCGAATCCCCTGGGCATCACACCGACGATACGGTGGTCCTCGCCATCGATGAACAGCGACTGACCAACCGCCGTCGCCGCCCCCGCAAAGCGCCCGTGCCAGAAGCGATGGCTCAGGATGACGGGAGGGACGGTGCCTTCTGTGAGATCCGCCGCGACGAAATCCCGGCCCAGAACGGGACCTATGCCGAGCGTCGAGAAAAACGATTGAGACACACCCCGCGTGGCCAGCGGCACGGTCTCCGATCCGATCCTCGCCAGTGCCGGCCAATGCGATGACCCGAACGCAGCCATCGATTCGAGCGTCTTCGATGATCGCTGCCAATCGAGAAAGTTGAGATGTGAAACCTCGATCAGATCGTGACCCTTCGATGGGTCCGCCTCCCAGACCACCACCAGCCGATTGCTGTCGGTGAGTCCGAAGGGCCGCAGGATGGCGGCGTCAAGCAGCGTCCACGCAATACTCCACGCCGCGATGCCCACCGCAAGACACAGCGTGGACGTCAGGGCCGTCAGCGGACGACGCGCATCCAGCGGATCCCCTGCGTCAACGCGCGGGGTACTTCAACGAGCCATCGCATCGCGAAACCTCCTCGCCGACCGGACTGCCACACTACGCAGCGGCGCGGGGGGTGACAGTTTCGGGTGATAATCACTGTCCTCCGTGCCTCAGTCAACTGTCAGCGCGCCACTGGTGGACGGCGCGGCGTCTCCCCCGCGCATCAGCGTCCTCAAGCTGGCTGGGCCTGGACTCATCGTCGCGGCGACCGGCATTGGATCGGGCGACGTGGTCTCGGCCACCGTGGGGGGCGCGCGCTACGGCGTGGTCCTCTTGTGGGCGATCGCGCTCGGTGCGTTCCTCAAGTTCGTGCTCAGCGAAGGCATCGCGCGGTGGCAGTTGGCCACGGGGCTGACGGCGCTCGAAGGATGGGCGGTGCACTTGCCGCCGTGGGTGAAGCATTACTTCGGGATCTACCTCATCGTGTGGACGGTGGCGGTGACTGCAGCACTGACCAACGCCACCGGGCTTGGCATTTCCAATCTCTCGGGAGGCGCCATCCCGCAGTCGTGGGGCGCCATCGGTCATAGCCTGATTGGATTCGTCCTGGTGCTGATTGGCGGCTACTCGTGGTTCGAGAAACTGATGAAGCTGCTCGTCGGGGTCATGGGCTTCAGCATCCTGATCTGCGCGCTGCTCATCGTGCGCGACTGGACCAGCGTGGCCACCGCCCTCCTCGTGCCGACGATTCCATCCGCGAGCGGCATGTATGTCTTGTCCATCATCGGAGGCATCGGCGGATCCATCACGATGCTGTCGTACAACTACTGGATGCGCGAGGAGCGAATGGCTGGCGCTGGGTGGCTTGGCTATGTTCGTGGTGACGTCGCGATCGCCTATCTCTTCACCGCCGTCTTCGGCATGTCGGTGATGCTCATCGCGAACCAGGCGTTCTATCTGGCTCGCGTCACCATTACCGACGCTCAAGCGGTCGCCAAGATGGCCGAGGTTCTGGGCACTCTGCTGGGCCCGTTTGGCGTCTACGCGTACTCGCTCGGGTTCTGGGCCGCGGTCTTCGCATCGCTGTTAGGCGTGTGGCAGAGCGTTCCTTATCTCTACGCCGATTTCTACGCCATCATCAAGCGTTTGCCGGCCGAGTCACGGCACGAGGTCACGAAAGTCACCAGCACCCCGTATCGTCTGGCGCTCGCCTTCGTCACGCTCGCGCCGCTGCCATTTGCCTTCACCGGCCGGCCGCTCGTGATCATCGTGACCTACACCGTCGTGGGCAGCCTCTTCATTCCGTTCCTCGCCGCAACCCTCCTGTATCTGAACAATCGGGTCCACTGGTCTGCCGACGTCCCGCACAATCACTGGACGACCAACGTTCTGCTGGTCGCCATCCTCGCCCTGTTCGCTGTCGTCGGCGCGCAAGAGGTCATGAACGCGCTTTAGGCACTCAGGCACTAGCTGCCGGCACGTGATGGACTCGCGTTGCTCACTTCTCGATGAACTCGCGAATGTACTTGTTCACCAGTTCTGGCCGTTCGTGCACGACCCAGTGAGTGCCATCCGGAATTCTCCGGACGGTGAGCTGCGACACAAGCGCGTCGAGGCCGTCGAGATTGCCGGTCAGGAGCGCGGTGTCCTTCTCGCCCCAAATTACTAGAGTAGGGACCGTCACCTTCATCATTGGCAGCGCCGGTGTGGGGCTCGGCTGCGCTGGCGCGCCGGAGGCGCCGGCTGGCGGGCCGACCTGGGCGGCGCGGTAATAGTTGAGGCCACCGGTCAAAGCGCCGGGCTGCGACCACGCCTCGAGATACGCGTTCTTGTCGGCCTCCGTGAAGTGTCCCTCCTTCAATCCCGGGCCGAGGACGATATTCACCAACATCTCGTGATTGTTCGCCGAGAGCGTTTTCTCGGCCTCCGGCCCCCGAAACATCAGCATGTACGTGCTCGCCTTTTGCTGCGCCGGATTGTCGCGCAGCTCTCGCTGAAAGACGGCCGGATGCGGTGCGTTCACGATGACCAGTTTTGAAATCTTATCGGGATGCGCCATGGCAAACGACCACGCGACCACACCACCCCAGTCGTGACCAACGAGAACGAACTTGCGCTGCGGTCCGTGGCCCAGCTTTTCGGCCAGGGCGCGCACATCCTCGACGAGGAGCGGTATGCGGTAGTTCTCACTTCCGGCCGGCTTCGAGGACAGGTTGTAGCCGCGCATGTCGGGCGCAACGGCCAGGTGATCGCGACCGAATTCGTCGAGCTGGTTCTTCCAGCCATACCAGAATTCGGGGAAACCGTGGAGGAACAGAATGAGCGGGCCGCCACCCGAGCGCGCGTAGTGCAATGTCACTCCGTTGACGTCGGCAGTCTCATGCACGATCGGAGCGGCAGTCACTGAAAGGGTCCCCGCAAGGGCAAGCACCAGAAGCGAGCTGCGCATTGGCGCATCCTACCGCAGCCGCGTGATGGATATTCAACTCGCGCCGTCCAACGAGGCCAGCTGGCGAAGCTTGAAGCGCTGGATCTTTCCGGTCGCGGTCTTGGGCAGTTCTGGCAGAAACGCCACCCACCGGGGTCGCTTGTAGTCCGCCAGTCGTGTTCGCACGAACTGTTCGAGCTCGACGCCGCGGCCCGCTGTGGCTTCGATGCCGGCTCTCAGCACCACGAAAGCCATCGGCTTGACGAGCGCATCCTGGTCCTCGCGTCCGACGACGCCACATTCCTGGACGTCCGGGTGTTGCAGCAAGGCATTCTCCACCTCGACCGGGCTGACCCATTGGCCGCCAACCTTCAACATGTCGTCAGAGCGGCCGGCGTACCAGAAATAGCCGTCGGCATCCTGCGTGTACTTGTCGCCGGTCCGCAGCCAGCTTCCCTCGATGGTTTCCTTCGTTTGCTCGTGTTTGTTCCAGTATGCCGCGCAGACAGAGTCCCCCTTTACCCAGAGGTTTCCGATGTCTCCGTCTGCCACCGGCTGCCTTGACGCATCCAGGATTCGGGCCTCGTAACCTTCAACGATTTCACCGCTCGACCCGGGTCGAATCGACCCCGGCCGATTCGAGATGAACATGTGGAGCGCTTCGGTCGAGCCGATGCCGTCTATGATCTCGAGGCCGAAGCGCTGCTTGAAGCGATCAAACAGGGCCGGCGGCAAGGCTTCGCCGGCCGAGACGGCAAGGCGAACGCTCGTCAGATCGAAATCCGGCCCACTCTCCCGCGTGTACGCGAGCAACATGCCGTAGCCCGTGGGCACCGAGTAGAACAGGGTGGGACGATGGCGCTCGATCACGGCGTAGACGTTGGCCGGCGTCGGCGCACCCGACCAGAGAATCGTCGTGGCCCCGACGGCGAGCGGAAAGTACAGTGCGTTGCCCAGGCCGTAGGCGAAGAACAATTTCGCGACGCTGAAGGTACGATCCGCCGCCGTGATGCCAAGAACACCGCGGCCAAACAATTCCGCGCAGATCCGCATGTCGTGGTGGAGGTGGACGCATCCTTTGGGCGTGCCAGTGCTCCCCGACGAGTACAACCAGAAGGCGGCATCGTCTCGGCACGTTGGCTCAGCGTCGAGTGTGGGTGACCCATTCGCGAGGAAGTCGTCGAACGACATGGCGTCGGCCATGACCGTCGAGCCGACCACGAGCACATGACGCAGTCGGCCTCGTTCCTGCCCCAGCACGCCCTGAACCGCCGGCACGAGCGCGGCACTGACTATCAGGGCCACCGCCCGCGTGTCCTGAAGCAGATAGCGATAGTCGTGCTCTTTGAGCAGGGTATTGAAGGGAACGGCAATCGCACCAATCTTCAACACCCCAAAAAAGGCGTACGCGAACGCAGGCTCATCAGTCAGGAGGAGCGCTACGCGCTCCTCTGGACGCACGCCCAATTCGCGGAGTGCGCTGCCGCAACGATTCACCCGCTCGGCGAGCTGGCGATACGTGACCCGCTCGTCGCCGCATTCGATCGCGACTGATTCGGCTCGACCCTCTTCCGAGTGCCGATCCACGAACCACGAGGCGGCATTGAAGACTTGTGGGACACCAAGATCCGCCGCTGAGATGGCCGGCATCCGGCACATTGTAAGTGCCTGAGCAGGATGCTCGATCCCACCATTTCGACAGAGCCGAGGCCAGTTCTCGAGAATGCCCGGCTGAGACGATCTGTCGATTGACTAGGCGACGGCTCAGCGAAACGCTGACGCCAGGCTCACGACGGCGATCACCTGACCGATCCAGAACAGGAAGGACCACTTGATGAGGTCAGAACGCACGTTGGCGACCTCGACCTTGAAGTCGGCGCCCAACTCCAGGCGCAGGTCTTTCATCTCTGAGCGAAAGTCGGATCGAAGTGCGACCATCTCCGTGCGAAGATCGGTTCGAAGGCGGCCACACTCCTCGGCGAGCCGTCGCTCGAACGTGTCGATGACCAGCGTCACGATGTCAGTCCTTTCAACAGCCAACACTTCGGCCAGTGCGGTGATACCTGTGTTTCCCAGGCGCTCGCGCAGCGCATTCGGAAAGTCGGACGGTTCCACAAAACACGATCCTCTCTGACCTCGGGACGACGATGCCATCGTCAGCGGTGCCGCGTCAAGCCACCAAAAAAAAGGCACGGAGGAAGCTCTGTCCTCCGTGCCGTGATGTTCTTCGCGCCACATGCGCGAGCGAGGCGTGTGCTAGATGCCTTCGTCCACTCCGCGATCGAGCGCTTCTTCGGGCTCGGCCAGATACTCCATGTGATCGAGCTCCATGTCCTCGTCGCTGGGCTGAACGACCGGAGGCGGCGGTGGCGGCTCGTCGGCTGGAATCTGCACGTGCCGATACCACCAGAAGCCCGTGCCCGCCGGGATTAGCCGCCCCATCGTGACGTTCTCCTTCAGACCACGCAGGTAGTCGATCTTGCCGGAGATGGCCGCCTCGGTCAGCACCCTCGTCGTCTCCTGGAAGGAGGCCGCCGAGATGAACGACTCGGTCGAGAGCGACGCCTTCGTGATCCCGAGCAGCAGCGGCTGCGCCGACGCCGGCCGGCCGCCGTCCTTGATCACACGCTCGTTCTCTTCGAGGAAGCGGAACTTGTCCACTTGCTCGTCGACCAGGAACTCTGTGTCACCCACATCTTCGATGCGCACCCAGCGCATCATCTGACGAGTGATGACCTCGATGTGCTTGTCATTGATGTTGACGCCCTGGAGGCGGTAGACCTCCTGGATTTCGTTCACCAGGTACTTCTGCAGCTCCTTTTCGCCCAGCACGTGCAGGATGTCGTGCGGGTTGCTTGGCCCATCCATCAGCGGATCGCCGGCACGCACGCGCTCGCCTTCCTGAACGTTGACGTGCACGCCACGTGGAATCGAATACTCCTTCGCTTCCATGTTGGCGTCGTCGGGCTCGATCAGGATACGGCGCTGTCCCTTGACGATGCCGCCGTACTTGACCGTGCCGTCGATTTCGCTGATGACCGCCGGATCCTTCGGCTTGCGCGCCTCGAAGAGCTCCACCACGCGCGGCAGACCGCCCGTGATGTCCTTCGTCTTCGTCGTCTCGCGAGGAATCTTCGCGATGACGTCGCCGGCGTGCACCTCTTCGCCGTCCTGCACCATCAGGTGCGCATTGACCGGCATGATGTACCGCCGCTGCACGCTGCCGGTCGATCCTTTGATCTCGACGGTCGGCTGCTTCTTCTCATCGGGTGAGTCGACGATGATGAGTCGCGACAATCCGGTGACCTCGTCGAGGTCCTCATGGACCGTCAGGCCTTCGATGATGTCCTTGAACCGGATCTGACCTGTGTCCTCAGTGAGAATCGAGAAGGTGTATGGATCCCATTCAACCAGGATCTGCCCGTTCTCGACTTGCGAGTTTTCGGCCACTTTGAGTCGCGCACCGTAGGGGATCTGGTAGCGCTCGCGGGCGAGGCCCTTTTCGTCCTGAATCACGAGGTGACCGTTTCGGTTCATCACGATCAAGTCGGTCCCGCCCTGCTGATTGGGCCGATCGACGACCTGCAGGTTGTCGAACTTGACGACACCGTTGTGCTTCGAGTCGAGCGTGGACTGCTCGGATACTCGGGACGCCGTGCCGCCGATGTGGAACGTTCGCATCGTCAGCTGAGTGCCAGGCTCGCCAATTGACTGCGCGGCGACCACGCCCACGGCCAGTCCCATCTCGACGAGCTTGCCGGTCGCGAGATCGCGGCCGTAGCACGCCGCACATACTCCCCGGCGTGACGCGCAGGTGAGCACCGACCGAATCTTGACCTTCTCGATGCCTGAATCCTGCACCGTGGCGGCCTTCTCCTCGTCGATTTCGTCGTTCACGTCGAGCAGGACGTCCCCGGTCAGGGGATCGACGATTTTTTCGAGCGACGTCCGGCCGATGATGCGGTCGCGCAGCGGCTCGATGATCTCGCCGCTTTCGACGATGGCCCTGGCCTCGATGCCATCGAGCGTGCCACAGTCGCGATCGGAAACGATGACGTCCTGAGCCACGTCGACCAGGCGACGAGTCAGATAACCCGAGTCGGCGGTCTTGAGCGCCGTGTCGGCCAGCCCCTTGCGGGCGCCGTGGGTCGAAATGAAGTATTCGAGCACCGACAGCCCTTCGCGGAAGTTGGCCTTGATGGGCGTCTCGATGATCTCACCCGACGGCTTCGCCATCAGGCCGCGCATGCCGGCGAGCTGCCGGATCTGCTGCTTGCTGCCTCGAGCGCCAGAGTCCGCCATGATGTAGACGGGATTGAACTTGCCTTCCTGATCCCGTCGCTCCATCTCCTTGAACATCGCGTCGGCGATCTTCTCGGTGACGTCCGACCACACGGCGATGACCTTGTTGTAGCGCTCACCGTTGGTGATGGCGCCCTCGAGGTACTGCTGTTCGACCTTGATGACCTCGTCGCGCGCCTTCTCCGAGAGCTCTGCCTTGCTCTGCGGAATGATCAGGTCCTCGATGCCGATCGACATCCCCGAGCGCGTGGCATAGGTGAAGCCGAGGTGCTTCAGGCCGTCGAGCATCTCGACGGTCGTCTGCAGGCCGGACGTCAGGTAACACTTCTGAACCAGCTGCTGCAGCCCTTTCTTTTTCAGCATGCCGTTGACGAACGGCAAGTTCTTCGGCAGCGCGGAGTTGAAGATCACGCGGCCGACGGTCGTGTTGATGATGCGGTTCTCGACGTGCTGTACTTCGGTGTGCAGCACGTCCTGATCGTCGCGAGCGGTGGTCAGGTCCTGCAGCTCGCCCGAGTAACGCAGCCGAATCGGGGTCAGGGTCTCGAGCTCGCCTGCCTCGAGGGCCAGAATCACATCATCGAGACCGGCAAAGGCACGCCCTTCGCCGCGCGCGCCCGGCTTCGCCTTGGTCAGGTAGTAGCACCCGAGCACGATGTCCTGTGACGGCACCGCGATCGGGGCGCCGTTGGCCGGCGACAGGATGTTCTTCGACGACATCATCAGCTCGGAAGCTTCGATTTGCGCCTCCGGGGACAGCGGAATGTGCACCGCCATCTGGTCGCCATCGAAGTCGGCGTTGAACGCGGTGCAGACCAGCGGATGGATGCGAATCGCCTTGCCCTCGACGAGGACCGGCTCGAACGCCTGGATTCCCAGCCGGTGCAGGGTCGGCGCGCGATTGAGCAGCACGGGATGCTCGCGAATGACCTCTTCGAGCACATCCCACACTTCACCGACCTGCTTCTCGACCATCTCCTTGGCCTGCTTGATGGTCGCGACCAGGCCCCGCTCTTCGAGCTTGTTGTAGATGAACGGCTTGAACAACTCGAGCGCCATCTTCTTCGGCAACCCGCATTGGTTGAGCCGCAGCTCGGGGCCAACGACGATCACCGAACGGCCCGAGTAGTCGACCCGCTTGCCGAGCAGGTTCTGCCGAAAGCGTCCCTGCTTGCCCTTGAGCGTGTCCGAGAGTGACTTCAGCGGCCGGTTGTTGGCGCCGCGCAGCACACGGCCGCGTCGGCCGTTGTCGAACAACGCGTCGACCGCCTCCTGCAGCATGCGCTTTTCGTTGCGAATGATGACGTCTGGAGCCTTCAGCTCCATCAGCTTCTTCAACCGGTTGTTGCGATTGATGACGCGGCGATAGAGGTCGTTGAGGTCAGAGGTCGCGAAACGCCCGCCGTCGAGCGGCACGAGTGGGCGCAGCTCGGGCGGAATCACCGGAATGACATCCAGGATCATCCACTCCGGCTTGTTGTTCGACTTACGGAACGAGTCGACCACCTTGAGCCGCTTGGCGAACTTCAGCTTCTTCTGCGCCGAGGTCTCGCTGCGCATCTTGGCGCGCAGTTCTTCGGCCAGCTTGTCTACGTTCTCGCGGCGGAGCAGCTCCTTGATCGCCTCGGCGCCCATCTGCGCCTTGAACTTGGTGTAGCCGTGCTCCTCGCGGGCCTTGCGGTACTGCTCTTCAGACAGCAGCTGCTTGAACTTGAGGTCGGTGTCGCCCGGCTCGCTGACGACATAGGCCTCGAAATACAGCACGCGCTCGAGATCACGGAGCGAGATGTCCAGCAGGTGGCCAATACGGCTCGGAAGGCCCTTGAAGAACCACACATGGCTGACCGGCGTGGCCAGCTTGATGTGGCCGAGCCGTTCCCGGCGCACCTTGGCCTGGGTCACCTCAACGCCGCATTTGTCGCAGATCACGCCGCGGTGCTTCATGCGCTTGTACTTGCCGCACAAGCACTCCCAGTCGGTGATCGGCCCGAAGATCTTGGCGCAGAACAAACCGTCCCGTTCCGGCTTGAAGGTGCGGTAGTTGATCGTCTCGGGCTTGGTCACCTCCCCGAACGACCACTGCTCGATCTTCTCCGGCGACGCCAGGCTGATGCGGATGGCGTCGAAGTCGGCCCTGAGGGCGGTTTTGTTGTCGGTAAAGCTCGGTCTCATGCTTCAGCCCTCCAGAACGGGTTCGGCTGGTTGTGCCGTGGGTTCTTCAACCCCCACCGGCTGCATCTGCGGCGGCCGCTTCGTGGAAATCAGCTCCACGTCGAGGCACAGCGACTGCAGCTCGCGGATCAGCACGTTGAACGATTCGGGCAACCCGGGCGTAAAGCTCGCGTCACCCTTGACGATCGATTCGTAAATCTTCGCGCGGCCGGTCACATCGTCGGACTTGGCCGTGAGCAGCTCCTGCAGGATGTGGGCGGCGCCATACGCTTCGAGCGCCCACACCTCCATCTCGCCGAAGCGCTGGCCGCCGAACTGCGCCTTGCCGCCCAGTGGCTGCTGGGTGATGAGCGAGTACGGTCCGATCGAGCGCGCATGAATCTTGTCGTCGACCAGGTGCGACAGCTTGAGCATGTAGATGTAGCCGACGGTCACGTCCTGTTCGAATGCATCACCGCTCATGCCGTCGTACAGTTTGGTCTTGCCGCTGATCGGGAGCGCCGCGCTTTCGAGCCAGCCCTTGATCTCGCCCTCGCGGGCGCCGTCGAACACGGGTGTCGCGAAGTAGAGACCGAGGGCGTGCGCCGCCCATCCGAGGTGCGTCTCGAGAATCTGGCCGACGTTCATTCGCGACGGCACACCCAACGGGTTGAGCACGATCTCAACCGGCGTGCCATCGGGCAGATACGGCATGTCCTCTTCGGGAAGGATGCGCGCGATGACGCCCTTGTTGCCGTGACGGCCGGCCATCTTGTCGCCGACCGACAGCTTGCGCTTCATCGCGACGTAGCACTTGACGAGCTTGATGACGCCCGGCGGCAGCTCGTCGCCGCGCCGAATCTTTTCCTTCTTCTCCTCGAACAGCTGCTTGATGACCTCGACCTGCCGTTCGGTGCGGTCCTCGAGCGCCCGCAAGTCGGGCTCGAGACCGGCATCGTCGGTCTGCACCTTGGCGCGAACCAGAACGTTGTACGGCACGTCCTGCGTCACCTCCAGGGTGAGGTCGGTGCCCTTCTTGAGCAGCCGCTCGCGACCGAACTCGTCGAAGAGGTCGGAACGCAGCTGCGCGCCCTGCAGCATCTGCATCACGCGCTTCTTGGTTTCGTCGTGAAGAATGCGGACCTCGTCCTGCAGGTTCTTTTCCATCAGATCGAGCTCTTCCTGCTCGATCGCCTTGGCGCGGTCGTCCTTCTCGATGCCCTTGCGCGAGAAGATCTTGACGCCAACGATGATGCCCTCGATGCCCGGCGGGCAGATGAGCGACGCATCGCGCACGTCGCCGGCCTTCTCACCGAAGATCGCGCGCAGGAGCTTTTCTTCCGGCGTCAGCTGGGTCTCGCCCTTCGGCGTCACCTTGCCAACCAGGATGTCCCCGGGTTTGACGTAGGCGCCAATGCGGATGATGCCGCTGTCGTCGAGATCGCGCAGGTAGCCTTCCGACACGTTTGGAATGTCGCGCGTGATCTCCTCGGGTCCGAGCTTGGTGTCGCGAGCCTCGATCTCGAACTCTTCGATGTGGATGGAGGTGTAGTAGTCCTCCTTCACCATCTTCTCGCTCACCAGAATCGCGTCTTCGAAGTTGTAGCCGCGCCACGGCATGAACGCGACCAGCACGTTGCGTCCGAGCGCCAGTTCGCCGAGCTCGGTGCACGGGCCATCGGCCAGCACCTGCCCCTTCTGCACCTTCTGCCCGGTTCGAACGATGGGCTTCTGGCTGATGCAGGTGTTCTGGTTCGACCGCTTGAACTTGGTCATGGGGTAGATATCCGCCCCCATTTCCTTGCTCGCGGCTTCGGTTTCGCTTTCCACCCGCACCACGATGCGCTGCGAGTCGACGTAATCAACCGTCCCGGTGCGGCGCGCCACCGCGACCGCGCCCGAGTCGCGCGCCGTGATGTACTCCATGCCGGTGCCGACATACGGCGCCTGCGCGCGGAGCAACGGCACGGCCTGGCGCTGCATGTTCGATCCCATCAACGCGCGGTTCGCGTCGTCGTTCTCGAGGAACGGGACGAGCGAGGCGGCGACTGAAACCAGCTGCTTCGGCGACACGTCGATGAACTGCACCTGCTCGCGCGGCGACAGAATGAAGTTGCCCGCCTGTCGCGCGTTCACGCGCTCGGCGACGAGCTTGCCGCGTTCGTCCAGCTCGACGTTCGCCTGCGCGATGATGTACTGGTCCTCTTCCCAGGCCGACAGGTAGAAGCAGTAGGGCTCGCACTCGACGCCCTTCTTCTTCGGACGACCCTCGGCGTTGACGAGCTCGTCGGCCTCGACGATGTCGCCGACCTTGTACTTCGGGTTGCCCCCGGCATTGGTGACCTGCACGAAGTCGAGCACCATGCCGTTCTTCACCTGTCGATACGGCGACTCGATGAAGCCAAACTCGTTGATCCGCGCATAGCAGCTCAACGAGCTGATCAGCCCGATGTTCGGACCTTCCGGCGTCTCAATCGGGCAGATGCGGCCGTAGTGCGTCGGATGGACGTCCCGCACTTCGAAGCCGGCGCGCTCACGCGACAGGCCGCCCGGCCCGAGCGCCGAGAGACGACGCTTGTGCGTGACCTCGGAGAGCGGGTTGGTCTGATCCATGAACTGCGACAACTGCGACGACCCGAAGAACTCGCGAATCGCCGCCATGACCGGCTTCGCGTTGATCAGGTCGTGCGGCATGGCGGTCGCCATTTCCTGGTAGACCGACATCTTTTCCTTGATGGCGCGCTCCATGCGGACCAGCCCGATACGGAACTGGTTCTCGAGGAGCTCGCCGACGGATCGGACGCGGCGATTGCCCAGATGATCGATGTCGTCCACGTTCGCGGGATTGCGCCGCAGCTTCAGCAGGTAGCCGATGACCTCGTAAAAGTCCTGCGGATGCAGGATTTTTTCATCCAGAGGAGTGTTCAGACCCAACTTCGTGTTGAGTTTCAGACGGCCGACCCGCGAGAAGTCGTACTTCTGCGGGTTGAAAAACATGTTCTCGAACAGCGACCGCGAGCTGTCGAGCGTCGGCGGATCGCCCGGCCGCAGCCGCCGGTAGATCTCGATCAGCGACTCTTCGTGCGTGCGGACCGCATCCTTCTTCAGCGTCTGCGAGAGGATGGGACCCACCTCGTCACGCTCGGGGAAGAAGACCTCGATGCGCTCGACGTTCTTCTCCTGCGCCATCGCGACGACGCGTGCCGTGAGCTCCTCGTTGGCCTCGAGCAACACTTCGCCCGTCGACGGATCGACGATATCGGACCCGGTGTAGGCACCCTCGAGCGCTTCGTCAGCGACCTCAACGGTTTCGACGCCGGCCTTCCGCAGACCATCGATGTGCGCCTTCGTGATCTTGCGACCCTCGGGCACCGAGACGTCGCCTTTCTTGATGTCGCGCTTGGCCCGCTGACCGACCAGGCTGTCGCTGACCGCCCAGCTCAACGTGTTGTTCTTGACATGGATGCGATCCACGGGGTGGAACGCCCGGATGATCTCGTCGGCGCCGCGCAGACCCAACGCGCGCAGGAACACCGTCGCCAGGAACTTGCGCTTGCGATCGATCCGCACGTACAGCAGGTTCTTGGTGTCGTACTCGAACTCGACCCACGACCCGCGATACGGGATGATCTGCGCGATGTAAAGGGTCTTGTCCTCCGAGTGGAAGAACGCACCTGGCGAGCGGTGGAGCTGCGACACAATCACGCGCTCCGTGCCGTTGATGATGAACGTCCCGTTGTCCGTCATCAGCGGGATGTCGCCAAAGTAGACCTCCTGCTCCTTGATATCGCGGATGGTCTTGACCCCGGTTTCGGGATCCTTGTTCCACACCACCAGTCGAATCGTGACCTTGAGCGGCACCGCGTAGGTCATGCCGCGCTCCTGGCACTCGTCGACGTCGTACTTGAGCTTCAGCGCGACGGTGTGACCGCAGATGTCACAGACGTCGCCCCGGGCCTGATTGGGGGTGCCGCATTTCGGGCACAGCACGTCCTTGTCGCCGTACGGATCGGCAACCAGCGTGTGGCCACAGGTCTTGCACGGCTTCCGCAAATGGTGCAGCCCCTGGAGCTTGCTGCACTTGCACTCCCAATTGCCGATCGAGTACTCGATGAACTCGAGCGACGAGTTCTCGCGGAAGTCGCTGATCGGGAACACCGACTTGAACACCGACTGCAGGCCCTGGTCCTCCCGTTCGGACGGGAGCCGGTTCATCTGCAAGAAGCGCTCGTAGCTCTTCCGCTGAATCTCGATCAGGTTCGGGATCTCGACCGTGGTCCTGATTTTCGAAAAATCCTTGCGCTCGCGGTAGACGTTCTTAGGAAGGCTGTACATCTCTCATGACCTCGAAGAAAACAGGAGCGCTGATCAGTGATCGGTGATCAGTGATCGGTGATCAGTGGCCAGACTGGCCACCTACCGACCTATGACTGGCCAGTGACCACTGGCCACCGGCGACCAGGCCACAGGCCAGTTACTTGACCTCGACCTTCGCGCCCGCGTCTTCGAACTTCTTCTTGATCGCCGCCGCCTCGTCCTTCGTCACCGCTTCCTTGATTGGCTTGGGCGCGCTCTCGACGAGGTCCTTGGCTTCCTTCAGACCAAGGCTGGTCACTTCGCGGACCACCTTGATCACGTTGATCTTGTTGCTGCCAATCTCGGTCAACGTCACGGTGAACTCGGTCTGCTCCTCCACCGGAGCCGCCGCGCCGGGAGCGGCACCGCCAGCCATGGGCATCGCCATCGGCATCGCCGCGGCCGCCGACACGCCGAGCTCGGTCTCGAGCGCCTTCACGAGGTTGCTGAGTTCGAGGACGCTGATCCCCTTGATGTAGTCGACCACCTGCTGCTGATTGATTTCGGCCATTTCTGTCTCCCAGAATCATTCCCACCCGGCACAGCCGGGTCCTCACTATCCAACCCATCACTCGAACTACGACTGCGCCTCGCCCTTTTTCTTCTCCGCTTGCACGAGCACGCTCATCAGGTCGCGCGGCACAGCGTTGAGCACTCGCACCAGATTGACCATGGGCGCCTGCAACAAGAACAGCAACTTGGCATACAGCTCGGGCTTGCCCGGCAGGTTCGCAAGGTCAGTCACCTGATTGGGCTTGATCGCCTGGCCTTGCACGACCGCCGCCTTGATCTGCAGCGTCGGTGCGTTCTTCATGAACGCCGTCAGCGTCTTGGCCAACACCACGGGGTCGCCCTGGGTGTACGCCACCGCGGTCGTGCCCTCGAAGAAGGCGTCGAACGGCTCGTAATCCGTGCCTTTCAACGCGCGCTTGGCGAGCGAGTTCTTGACCACCTTGTAACCGGCCTTCGCCTTGCGCAGCTGCGCGCGCAGCTCGGTCACCTGAGGCACGTTAATCCCCCGGTAGTCGATCAGAATCGCCGCATCGGCGCCCTGAAAGACGCCTTCGAGCATCTGCAGCTCGGTTTCTTTTTCCGCTCGTGTGGCTGCCATATCGTTCTTCGCTGAGGTCTACGCAACTACCTTCTTCGCTGCATCCGCGACGCGGACTTCATCAATCTTGACCCCGGGCCCCATCGTCGACGAGACGGTGATGCTGCGGAGGTATTTGCCTTTGGCTGCCGCCGGCTTCGCCCTGACGATGCTGTCGAGCAGGGCCGAGGCGTTGTCGATCAGGTTCTGCGGCGGAAACGACGTCCTGCCGACCGGGGCGTGGACGATGCCGGTCTTGTCGACGCGGAATTCCACCTTTCCCGCTTTGATTTCCTTGACCGCCTGCGCCACATTCGGTGTCACGGTTCCGGTCTTGGGATTGGGCATCAGGCCTCGCGGGCCGAGCACTTTGCCGAGCTTGCCGACCACCCGCATCATGTCGGGTGTGGCGACCACGGCTTCGAAGTCGATCCAGCCGCCCGCGATTCGATCGACCAGCTCCTCGCCGCCGAAGACATCGGCGCCCGCTTCCTCCGCTTCTTTCTGCTTGTCTGCTGACGCGATGACCAGGACCCGTTTGGATTTACCGAGCCCGTGGGGTAGCACGACCGTGCCGCGCACCATCTGGTCGGCGTGCTTCGGGTCGACTCCGAGTCGTATCGACAACGCAACGGTCTCGTCGAACTTCGCAAACTTGATCTTCTGGACGAGCGGCAACGCCTCGTCGAGGGCGTACGCGCGATCCTCGACCTGCTGCCGCGCCGCTGTGTATTTCTTGCCGTGAGTCCTCATAACAAATCCTGTGTGGTTGTCGGACCCTGCGGGTCCTCCCACCAGCCGCGCTGCGCACGGCAGTTACAAGTTCAAAGTTACAAGTTCAAAGTCCGAGTTCGAAAGTCGATTGTCCGTTTTTGAACTTTGAACTTTGAACTTGTAACTTCGCCGTCTCTCCTACCCCACTACATCCAACCCCATCGACCTCGCTGTCCCGGCCACCGTCTTGACCGCGGCCTCGAGCGAGCCGGCGTTGAGGTCGGGCATCTTCAGCTTCGCGATTTCTTCAACCTGCTTCTGCGTCACCGTGCCAACCTTGTTCTTGTTCGGCTCCGCCGATCCCTTCGCCAGGTTCGCCGCGCGTTTCAGCAGCACCGACGCGGGTGGCGTCTTGGTGATGAAGGTATACGACCGATCCGAATAGATCGTCACCACGGCCGGGATAATCAGGCCCTCGTCCTTCGCGGTTCGGGCGTTGAACGCCTTGCAGAAGTCCATGATGTTGACGCCGTGCGGACCGAGCGCCGTCCCCACGGGGGGCGCCGGAGTCGCCTTGCCGGCGGCAATCTGGAGCTTCACCATTGCTTGAACTTTTTTTGCCATTGCCCTGTGACGCACCGACCCGGCTGAAGCCAGGGTCCCTCAATTCGGACTGTTTCGACCGAGGGCCCGGGCTTCAGCCCGGGCAACTCACTACAACTTCTCCACCTGCAAGAAATCCAACTCCACCGGCGTCGACCGGCCGAAGATGGTCACCATCACCTTCAGCGTGTTCTTGTCGGTGTTGACCTCGTCCACCACCCCGTTGAAGCCCGCAAATGGACCCTCGTTGATCCGGACCTGGTCGCTCTTGTCGAAGCTGTACTTCGGCTTCGGCTTCTCCGCCGCGGTCCGCACCTGCTGGAGAATCTGCTCCACTTCGTCTTTGGTCAGCGGCGTGGGCTTGGCGCCCGCCCCGACGAACCCGGTGACCTTCGGCGTGTTCTTGACGACGTGCCACGCGTTGTCGGTCATGTTCATCTCGACCAGGATGTAGCCGGGGAAGAAACGCTTCGAGGACACCACTTTCTTGCCGCCGCGCATTTCCACGACATCTTCGGTCGGGATGAGGACCTCACCAATCTCGTCCTGCAGTCCATAGGCCTGCACGCGCTGCTGGAGCGACTCGGCCACCTTCTTTTCGAATCCCGAATAAGTGTGGACGATGAACCAGTTCTTGCCGGTCACCTCGGTCATGCGGCACCGAAGCGCTGGAAAATGCGCTGGACCGCGGCATTGAGCACCAGGTCCACGCCAAACAAGTAGAGGCCGAAGAAGGCCGATGTGAGAATGACGACGATCGTGGTGGCGTAGACTTCCTTCTGCGTCGGCCATGTCACGCGCTTCATCTCACTGCGAACATCCGCGAAGAAGCCGGTCATGCGCTGCCACCATCCGAGCGGCGCGCGAAGCCCCGTATGCTCTTCGCCGGTGTCGTACTTATCGGTCGCCATTTCCTGCTCGCTTCACTCTCCGCCGTCACCCGTGGGCTGTGGACCGCCGGTCCGAAGGCCCGAACATTTGGCAGGCCAGGAGGGACTCGAACCCCCAACTCCCGGTTTTGGAGACCGGTGCTCTACCAATTGAACTACTGGCCTGTTCACGACGGTTCTCGACGATGGTTCTCGACGACAGTTCTCAACGACGGTTCGAACGGTGGTTCTCGACGGCGGTTCGCGCTCAAATCGAACCTTGGGTCAGAACCATTGTGAGAACCATCGTCGAGAACCCCCTTCCAGAACCCTCGTGCAGAACCCCCGTTCCTACTTCTGCTCCTTGTGCGGCGTGTGCTTGCGACAGAACGGACAGAACTTGCTCAGCTCAATCCGCTCGGTCGTCTTCTTCTTGTTCTTGGTCGTGCTGTAGTTGCGACGCTTGCACTCGCCGCACGCCAATTGGATGATGTCTCTCATTGCTGAACTCTTGTCAGTTCAAAGTTCAAAGTGCAAAGTGCAAAGTTCAAAAGATTGTTCAAAGTCGATTGCCCGACTTTGAACTTTGAACTTGTAACTTTGATACTACTCCACGATCTCCGTCACCGTCCCGGCGCCCACGGTGCGGCCGCCTTCGCGAATGGCGAAGCGCGCGCCCTGCTCGAGTGCAACCGGCGCGATGAGCTCGGCGTTGATCTCCGTGTTGTCCCCGGGCATGATCATCTCGATGCCTTCGCCGAGATGCAGCGAGCCGGTGACGTCGGTCGTCCGAATGTAGAACTGCGGACGATACCCGTTGAAGAACGGTGTGTGGCGGCCGCCCTCTTCCTTCGACAGGACGTACACCTTGGCTTTGAACTTCGTGTGCGGGTTGATCGAACCCGGCTTGGCCAACACCTGACCGCGCTCCACGTCGTTCTTTTCCACCCCGCGCAGCAGCACGCCGATGTTGTCGCCCGCTTCGCCCGAATCGAGCAGCTTGCGGAACATCTCGACGCCCGTGACGACCTTCTTGCTCGTCGGCTTGAAGCCAACAATCTCGATTTCCTCGCCGACCTTGACCTTGCCACGCTCGACTCGGCCCGTCACCACGGTGCCGCGGCCGGAGATCGAGAAGACGTCTTCGATCGGCATCATGAAGGGCTTGTCCACTTCACGCTGAGGAATCGGGATATAGGCATCGAGCGCTTCCATCAGCTTGGTGATGCCCTCGATGCCGTCCGGCTCGCCGTTGATCGCCTTGAGCGCCGACACGCGCACCACCGGGACATCGTCGCCGGGGAACCCATAGCTCTTGAGAAGCTCGCGCACCTCGAGCTCGACGAGGTCAACCAGCTCGGCGTCGTCCATCATGTCGACCTTGTTCAAGGCCACGACCAAATACGGCACGTTGACCTGACGAGCGAGCAGCACGTGCTCGCGGGTCTGCGGCATCGGTCCGTCGACACAGCTCACGACCAGGATGGCGCCATCCATCTGCGCCGCGCCGGTGATCATGTTCTTGATGTAGTCGGCGTGGCCCGGGCAGTCCACGTGCGCGTAGTGACGATTGGCCGTCGCATACTCGACGTGGCTGCTCGCGATGGTCAGAATCTTGGTCTCGTCACGGCGGCCCTGTGACTCAGAGGCCTTTGCCACTTGGTCATAGGGCACATACTTCGCCCAGCCCTTGTCGGCCGCGACCTTGGTCAGGGCCGCGGTGAGGGTGGTCTTGCCGTGGTCGATGTGGCCTATGGTTCCAACGTTGACGTGCGGTTTGGACCGATCGAATTTCTCTTTCGCCATGTCTCTCTTCTCGCGGACTGACGATCCGGCCCCGTGCCGGCGTCGTGACCTTGCGTTTCTCGTTCACCAACCTTGCGTGCCAACCGAAGCTCGAGACCCCAACGCTTCGGCCGCCCTCCCGCTCGCGCTCAACCATCCGGTGAGCTTCGGCGGGCAACCTCGCCTACCGAGAGCGAAGGTTGGAGCCGATGACCAGGATTGAACTGGTGACCTCGTCCTTACCAAGGACGCGCTCTGCCAACTGAGCTACATCGGCCCGCCTACGCTCCTTCGGAGTTTCGGCGAGGCAGGCTCCAATTTCCCGGACTGGCACTCGCGCGAGCGCAGCCTGACGCGATGGCCTCGAAGCATACGGAGCCTGCCTGGCCGTAGCTCGCGGTCATAATTCACACGCGAGCGAAGGCTGGAGCGGGAGACGGGGATCGAACCCGCGACCAACAGCTTGGAAGGCTGTGACTCTACCACTGAGTTACTCCCGCCTTCGCGTCTCGCACCTTCGCCGCCTCGACACTACGGCGGGCAGCCCGCCGTTTCACAACCCAACCGCAGCGCTCAGCCCAACCCCAGCGCTCAACCCAACCGCAGCGCTCGTCGTCCCGATACCAACTGGCTGCCGAAGCTCGCGGGCCACGTTGCGGCCGTGAGCGAAGGTTGGTGGGCAGGGGAGGATTCGAACCTCCGTAGCCGCTGGGGCGGCAGATTTACAGTCTGCTGCGATTGACCGCTCCGCCACCTGCCCACAATCCGGCGCGTCGGTGGCCACAAACGGCAGACCGCCGCTCGCCCCTCGTCGCGTACACCTCATTTCGGAATTCGGAAACTTGTAAGGATTGCCCGTGCTTTGTCGGCCGTCGTTGTCCACTTCTGGCTCGCAGGTCGTGTCGGTGGAGCTGGCGGAGGGATTTGAACCCCCGACCGGCTGATTACAAATCAGCTGCTCTACCGAGCTGAGCTACGCCAGCCAGACGAAACGGTAAGCGTAGCACGTCCCGTGCCAGACGTGCAACTACCGTGGCCGGCCAAGATAGGACCCCTTCGGCTCCTCCTCCGGGGTCGCTATCGGCTTGGCGCGACGTGTTGCCGCGACGGTGGTTTTTCCGTGGCCTTCGCCACGGGAATCTCACCCCAGCCTCCCCCGGCTTCGGCGCTGTCGCACGGCATCGAACAAGACGATCGCCGCGGCCGCCGAAACATTCAAACTCCTGACGTGACCCGCCATTGGGATAGCAGCCACGAAGTCACACCGTTCGCGCACGAGCCGCCGAAGACCAGAACCTTCCGCGCCCAAGACGATCGCTGTCGGTGTCGCTAGATCCAACTCATAGTACGGTGTTTTTCCCTCGGCGTCCAGCCCCACCGTCCACACGCCGGCCGTCTTCAATTCTTCGATCGCACGGGCGATATTGACCACGTCAGCGATCGACACGTGGTGAACCGCGCCCGCCGACGCCTTGGCCGCCGCCCCGTCCAGCGGCGCGGCGCGCCTCGTCTGACGAATCACGCCGGTTGCCCCAGCGGCATCGACGGTCCGAAGAATCGCGCCGACGTTTTGCGGATCTTCAATGCCGTCGAGGACAACGATGAGCGGAGGCTCGGCATCAGCGCGCACCAGATCGGCCAGCGTGACGGACTGACGATCCTCAACGGCCGCGACCACACCCTGGTGAACGCCGTGTCGCGCCTCGCGATCGAGCACATCGATCGACACCCGCTCGACCTGGATCCCACGACTTCGCGCAGCGTCGACCAGTCGTCGCAGTCGTTCGTCGTCGCGGCGCGCGACTCGAATCTGCCGAACGCGGCCGGCGCGGAGCGCTTCGGCGACGTTATTGAGGCCGTAGATCAGCATGGGGTCAGGTCACTCCATTCTCGTGACCTGAACCCGATCCGAGGCCGAGGGCCGCCCGAAACGCGAGTGCGCGCTCGCGGCACCCGATGGTCGCCGGCAAACCCGAACCGGACGGCAGCTCGGTTGCTCGATCAATGGCCGGAACCAGGAGGTCCAATTCGGGACCCTCGGCAGCCCCGGTTAACGCGACGCGGATCGGGTGAAAAAGGGCCCGGCCTTTCTGCCCCGTCTTGTCCCTGACCCGTCCAGCCGCCGCGCGGAACAACTCGCGATCGATGAGCCTGGGAGCCATCGCCAGTTCCTCGGCAAGCGCCGCCGCGACCAGGCGTGCGCCATCGTCTTCGAACTCGCGCCGTAGGTCCCCACTCGCCAGCGTGGTGCGCGCGTCGTAGGAGAAGACCGTCTGCATGCGCTCGGGAAGCTGCGAGAGACGATCGAGCGACGACGCCAGCGCCGGTACGATGCCGAGCAGCCATTCACGTGCCGAGGCAGTCGGATCGCCGGCCACCAGCGAGGCCTCACGCAGGAACGGTAGTGAGAGTTCCACGAGCCGCGCAGGGTCAGCCGCCTTGAGGTAGTGACGGTTCACCCACGCCAGCTTGTCCTCGTCGAACACCCCGGCGCTGTGCGCGACCGTCGCCAGCTCGAACCGCTTTGCCAGCTCGTCGAGCGGCAAGACTTCCTCGCCATCGCCTGGCGACCACCCAATCAACGCGAGGTAGTTGACGAGGGCTTCCGGAAGGTAGCCCTTGGCTCGGAACTCGGCGACCGATGTGGCGCCATGCCGCTTTGAAAGTGGCGTGTGATCGGGCCCCATCACGAGTGAGAGGTGCGCAAACGACGGCGGTTGCCATCCGAACGCCTCGTACAAGAGCACCTGACGAGGCGTATTCGAAATGTGGTCTTCACCGCGAACCACATGCGTCACCCGCATGAGGGCATCGTCCACGACGACTGCAAAGTTGTACGCAGGCATGCCGTCGGACCGGACGAGCACGGGATCGCCGATGACATCCGTGTGGAAGGTCACGGGGCCGCGGACGAGATCGTGGAATGTCACCTCGCGACCGGAGGGTACTCGCAAGCGAATGACGGCCTTCTCCTCCCCGGCAACGCGGGCGCGCGACTGTTCGATCGGCAGGGCTCGACACGTGCCGGCGTACCTGGGCGGAAGCCCCTGCTTCAGCATGGCCTGGCGCTCGGCCTCGAGCTTCTCGGGTGAGCAGAAGCAGTAGTAGGCGCGCCCCCCGTCAATCAATGCTGAAGCGTGGTCCGCGTATAACGGTAGCCGTTCCGATTGCCGATAGGGGCCGACGTCCCCACCTGCGTCCACGCCTTCATCCCAAGTCAGCCCCATCCACCGGAGATCCTCCATGATCGCGAGCTCCGAGTCGCGAGTGGATCGCTCGCTGTCGGTGTCTTCGATGCGCAGGATGAACACACCGCGGGCGTGCCGCGCGAGCAACCAGTTGAACAGCGCGGTCCGCGCGTTGCCGACGTGAAGGTGACCAGTGGGAGAAGGCGCGAAGCGAACCCTCATGATGTTCGAACCACAAACGATGCACGGAAACACTGAAGCACGGAAGAGATTTTATCTTTCCGTGTTTCCGCGTTTCCGTGAGCCGTCCGTTACCAGCAGCGCCACCGCATGGCACGCCATCGCTTCGCCGCGGCCGATTTCGCCCACGCCTTCGTTGGTCTTGCCCTTGATGCTCACGGCAGCCACGTCGATCGCCAGCGCGCGCGCGAGGTTCGCGCGCATCTCGTCGAGGTGCGGCAGCAACCTGGGCTTCTCAGCAATCACCGTGACATCGACGTTCTCGACCCGATAGCCGCCGGCGTGAACGACCTCCATCGCCCGTTTCAGTAGCTCGAGGCTGTCCGCATCCTTCCACTCCGCCGCGGTATCCGGAAACAGCCGGCCGATGTCACCACGTCCGGCGGCCCCAAGGACGGCATCGGTGACCGCGTGGCACACGACGTCGGCGTCGGAATGACCGATCAAACCGCGCTCAAAAGGGATGCGGACACCGGCCAGAATCAGCGGCCGGTCAGGCACGAGCCGATGCAGATCGTACCCCGTCCCGATCCGCGCGGCGCCAGCACGGCTCGAGTGAATGTGGGCAATCACGCTGCGTGCACGATCCAGATCGGCAAGCGTCGTGACTTTGATGTTCTGGGCCTCGCCCTCGACCAGGTGGACCGGGTGGCCGGAGCGCTCGATCAACATGGCCTCATCCGTCACACTTGCGCCGTCCGCAGCCCTCATCGCCGTCGTCAGCAGGTCGCGTCTGAACGCCTGAGGCGTCTGCGCGAGAAAGATGGTCTGGCGCGGCAGCGTGGCTTTGATGACGCGTGCGTCCGGTCCCTCCCCATGGGACTGCTTCACGGTGTCGGTGACCGGCAGCGCGGCAATCGCCGCACCGTGCTGGTACGCGACCCTGACGACCCGCTCGACGAGATCGGGCGTCACAAATGGGCGGGCCGCATCGTGGATCACGATGAGGTCAGCAGCGGGCGACACCTGGTCGAGCGCGTTGCACACCGAATCCTGCCGTCTGGAGCCTCCAGTCACGAAGGCGATCGGCTGTGCGATCGAGAGGTGATCGCTGCTCAAGCTGCCCATCGCGCTCGCGGGGAGTGCCACAACGATCTCGTCAACGACTCGGCAACGTGCGATGGCATCGACGCTCCGCCACAGCATCATGATGCCGTCGCCCAGATCGGCAAACTGCTTGGGCACCGATCCAGCCATGCGAGTGCCGGTTCCACCCGCCGCAATGATGGCGGCTACACGCATACCAGCCGAGCGACCTCGCGCCCTCCAGTGATGTCGGCTATCCGCTGCGCCGTCGTGTCGAGAACCCGTGTCAGCCGCAGTTCGTCGACCTCGGCGGGCGCGAACACCACGACCAGGGCATCCTCTGTTTCGGTCGTCACCATCGTCCGGGTGGAGTCCGAGGTGGGGTTGCCGAACGGGCCTTCATCATCGACCAACACGATTCGTTCGGCGACGTGAACGGTGTCCTTCCGAATACCCGCGTACGACTCGCCGTGATGTCCGAGCCTGAGGGTGACCTCACCGCGAATGCGGCGACGATCGTACAGGCCATACGGCAATTGAAACTCGAGCGAGCACCAGTTGATGATGTCGACCATTGAATTCACACGAGGTAACGGCAACGCCTTCCGGACCCGCCTGAGCAAGGCTTCGTTCGACGGACGGGTCTTGGTTGGATCGAGGCCCACTCGCTTGTACATCGTCCGAACGGCGACCGAATCCGCGGGCGGGTGTGCCCGCACGCGCCGTTCCGCTTCCTCCAGACACGGGTCGAGTCGGTCGTCGCGCTCGACGACACGAGCGCCGTCCCACCAGAGGAGGCCAGGGCGAACGATCGCGGCCAAATCGGCCGCTCGCGTGAAGGATGCGACGTTCACAGCTCACGATTGTAGCCTGCAGCCACTTTCGCACGAGGCAACTTCGTCTATGCTTCTGGGTGAATGCTTGATTTCTTACTGCATGTTGACGTCTACATTGCTGACTTCGTCAAAGCGTACGGCACGCTCACTTACGCAATCCTCTTCGGGATCATCTTTGCCGAGACCGGATTGATCGTCACGCCCTTCCTCCCGGGCGATTCGCTCCTGTTTGCGGCCGGAGCGCTCGCGGCCACGCAAGCGCTGTCGATCGGGCTTCTGATACCGGTCCTCATCGTGGCCGCCGTGCTCGGGGATGCGATCAACTACAGCGTCGGCCGTCGTCTGGCGCGCACCTTCCTCGATGATGTGCCGGATACCGGATGGATCTACCGAGTGGTGAAGCGGGAACACGTGCGACGGGCGCACGAGTTTTTCGAAAAGCACGGCGGTAAGGCCGTGGTGCTGGCGCGGTTCGTCCCGATCGTTCGAACGTTCGTGCCGTTCGTGGCGGGCGGCGCTGACATGTCCTATCGCGTGTTTGCGCTCTACAACGTGACCGGCGCCATCGCCTGGGTTGGCATCTGCGTTGGTGCGGGCTACCTCTTTGGCAATATTCCGGTCGTCAAAGAGAACTTCGAGCTGGTGGTGGTGGGAATCGTCGCGGTCTCGGTCCTGCCAATGGTCGTCGAAGTCATTCGGAGCTGGCGCCGCCCCCCGAACTCACAGAACGAGCCGTCGGTCTAGAGACAAGTTACAAGTCACAAGTTACAAGTTCCGCGCCTCGGCTTCCACGACCGGCGCGATGATTTCGCGAACGCGATTGGCCAGTGCGCGCACCGCGCGCACGTCAGGCTCCGCCGCCGCCGCGGTAGGGATCGGCTCGTGGACGACCAGCTCCACTTCGCCGGGACACGTCATCAAGCGACCCTTGCGCATGACGTGCCGACTTCCCGCGACCGAGATGGGAACGATCGGCAGCCCCGCCTGCACCGCGGGGTAGAGACTTCCGCCCTTGAAGGGACCGAGCTGTCCAGACTTGCTGCGCGTACCCTCGGGAAACACGAGCAGTGATAGGCCGCGCGCCGGGAGACTATTGGCCCAGTCGAACACGCGTCGGGGATCGATCTTCCGGCGATCCACCAGCAGATGGCCGGTGCGGCTCAGGTGCCATCCCAGAAATGGAAAGCGGCCGAGCGACTGCTTCGCGATGATGCGCAACTGATAGGGGAGCGACGCGAACAGCACCGGGATGTCGTAGATGCTCTGGTGGTTCGCAACGAAAACATACGTCGTTCCAGGCGTGAGACGCTCCAGGCCCCGGACCTGCACGCGTACGCCCGTCGTGGCAAGAATCAGCCACGACCAGGTCCGCGCACACCAGTGAGCAAAGTATCCGCTCGACTCGAAGAGGCTCGATCCGATCGATAGGGTCCCGAGAACGATCGTGTAAAGGGTAATCGTCGGGATCAACCAGAAGACCGTGCGCCACCAGTGGAATTGCGTGACTGGGTGATTGCGCGATTGGGTGATTGAATCGGGCAATTGCGCGATTGGTGATTAAAGTGCGTGATTGGGTGATCGAGTCATTGCCGGCTGACTGGTGACCGGCAGGACCGGCAGCCTTCTCCGTTTACTTTCCCGTGACAGGTGGCGCGGCCGCCAATGGTGTGACTGTTCCTGTCGGGCGATCGCCGGTTGCCTCGTTCGTGGTCGCAGCGATACCCACACGAGCCGCGGATGACGGGGGTTGGGCGGCTGGAATCTGTCGCGATGATCGCGGCCGGCCCTCGTCACGTTCCGCGCCCGCCGATCCCGTCAGGGTCGGATCGAGATAGCGACCGAAGATCATCTTCCCGGCGGTGGTCTGCAGCACACTCGTGACGACGACGTCGATGGTCTTGCTAATCATCTTTCGCGCGTTGTCAACGACAACCATGGTGCCGTCGTCCAGGTACGCCACACCCTGGTTGTATTCCTTCCCTTCCTTCAGAATGAACACCTTCATGATCTCGCCCGGGAGCACGACCGGCTTGAGGGCATTGGCGAGCTCGTTGATGTTCAGCACTTCAACGCCGCGCAGCTGCGCCACCTTGTTGAGGTTGAAATCGTTCGTGACGATCTTGCCCTGAAGCGAACGGGCCAGCTCGATCAGCTTGAGATCGACTTCACGAACCTCGTGAAAGTCGACGTCCGAGATCATCACTTCCACGCCCGACATCTTTTGAATCTTTTGCAGAATATCCAGCCCCCGGCGGCCGCGATTGCGCTTCATCGAATCGGCCGAGTCGGCGACCAGTTGCAGTTCCTTGAGGACGAACTGCGGAATCACGAGCGTACCGTCAACGAAGCCCGTATCGCACAGGTCAGCGATGCGGCCATCGATGATCACCGACGTGTCCAGAATCTTGTAGCGTCGCAGCGGTCCAGACGCGCGAAACAGGGTCATCAGACGGCTGGGCTCGAGCCACTCGCCTCGACGGGCACCCATGACCACTCCGATGTAAGGCAGGACCAGGAGGAGGAAGCCATGCAAGAACTTGACGCGGGAATTGTTGGTGTCGGCCCAGAAGTGCGCGGCGCCAATCCCTTTCGCGATGGCCAGACCGACGGCACCGCCGAGAAGCGCGCCCAGCAAGCGGGTTGGGGCGAGGTCGCGCAGGAACCACTCGAAGAGGACGGCAACGCCTGCCAGGCCGAGCCCGAACAGGACGTTGACGAGCGCACTGCCCTCGAGTGGACGGAGGAGAAACGCCGTGTATGCGACCGCGCCGGTGAACAGGGCGCGGGCCAAGATGTACCAGGCCATGATCTTCGCTCCGATATGACGCCGATATGACAGTCGAACAGTAGAACCCGGGGGCGAAAAGGTCAAGCCTCAGGCAATAGCCAGGTTTTGCCCACCATCGCCCTCACGCCGGCGGGGATCAGCCCGGTAACCGCTTGCAGACCGGACCTCCTATGTGGAACCCGATGCCGAAATCCGGTGTCTCATGGCTTGGCCACGACTTCAAACAGGTAGTCAGTGCCCGCGATACCAACTTGTCTGAAGTCGCGCCCTCGAAGGGCCGCGTCAATAGGGTCGCGCGTGCCGAGCCTCTGGGTATGAATCACGAAGTAGCGCACGCCCAACGCTCGGGCAAGTTCGGCCGCGTCTTGCGACGGGAAGGTGCTCAGCTGCTCGACGATGGAGAAGTACTCGGGTGGCTCGCTGCGGCCATACCCGTTCACGATCGGACGCCAGTGCGACGTGGCGTAGAGCAGATAGTCGGCCCGATTGAACCACTCGGCCCGCAGCCTGTAGTCAGGCAGGGACACGACCGCTCCAGCTGGTACGACGTTGAGGACCTTGTAAATAGCCGGAATCGGCTCATCGACGGCGCGCAGGACCGGTGTGACAACCCGCCATTCTGCCAGCATGACCAGACCGATGCACGCCACCAGGACTCCCGAAGTGCGCCGGGTGCCGACTCGCTCGAGACACCACCCGAAACCGATTGCTCCCAGAACTGCGACGCCAAGCACCACGAGTAGGGCAAAGCGCGCTGGTGCGCGAAAGAGCGATAAGCCGGGGACCACGCTAAAAAAAGAGAACGGCAAGAACGGAGCATTCGGCCCGAGGGATAGCCACAAACCAACGCTGGCGAGTGCCACGAAGAACAGTGGAATCGCGTGCTGTCGCCGCAGGTCGCCACGCGCGGCAACCACCCGAGCGACCACGACCCCGCCGCCAAGCAGGGCGAGCGCCAGGGCAGTCCATCCAAGGAAGAGGGTCTGCTCACCCCAGATCCAGCGCCCATCGATTGCGAACCGTGTCTCGAGAACCTGGCCCATCCAGGTATCTTCAGGAGCTTTCAAGTATGACGACAGGTCCGCCGAGTTCTCCGAGAGTACGGTGTCAGGCCGCGCACCGAGCACGCGGACGTACGGAACCGCCAATGGGAATAGAACCACGGCACCGACCAGGGCGCCTGCCCCCGCCTGCCCAGCCAGACGCCCGAATTGCGGCGGCCGAGCAATCGCGAGGAGCCACACCAGCCATCCAACATTCGCGAACATGGTCAGAACCGCTAAATACCAGGAGGTCAGCATCTGCATCAGCGTCGTCGCCGTCGCGCCCACAGAATCGCTCCACGACGTTCGACGGACCCAGCGGTCGAGGAACCACATCGAAAGCGGCAGCCAGGCGGTCCATTGCAGATGCAGGTGGCCCGCGTGCGACATCCGAAAGTACGTCCACGCGAAAACCAGGCCCGCAACCAGTGAGGCGTCGTGACGACTGGTAAATCGGAACGCCAGCAGATGCGCGGCGATCGCGTTGGTCCAGAACCCTGCCAGCCACAGTATCGAGAAAATCAGAACTGGGTTGCCAGTCAGCGCGTTGAGCGGCAGCGCGAGCAACCCGAGCCCGATCATATGCTCGCTGTACGCGAGCGCATTCGGCGCGGGGAAGAACATGTTGGCAGCGAAGAGCGAGTGGCCGTTGAGCAGCGCGTGATTCGTCCACGCGATCGTCCAGACGATTAACCGTCCGTCTCCAGCGAATGTCGCTGTGTCAAGCTGGCGGAGCTCCACGAATGGCAGCGCCATGCCGACGGTGACGGCGAGGTAGACGCCGACTACGATGACCCAGGGCTTCACGGAATCGCTGGCTAAGGATAGAGCGATCGCAGTAACTGTCGGAGCGTCAGGCCATCAACGCGTCCAGCGCCTCACCAACATGCCGAACGCCGATCAACTCGGCTTGACTGCGGTCGCCATCGACATTCGCTACTGGCAGGACGATTCGCGTGAACCCCATCTGCTCGGCTTCGCGAATGCGGAGCGATGCCTGAGGCACGCCTCGAATCTCTCCTCCCAGGCCCACTTCACCAAAGACGGCGGTCGCCTCTGCGAGCGGACGGTTCCTGACGCTCGACGCCACGGCCGACACGATCGCCAGGTCCGCGGCGGGCTCCTCGATGGACATGCCGCCCGCAATGTTCACGAACACGTCATCGGTGACCAGGTGAAGCCCGGCGCGTTTCTCGAGCACCGCGAGGAGCAACGACAGGCGGTTCGGATCGATGCCGACGGCCATCCGCTTCGCCATGCCGTATGACGTGGTGCTGGCCAGCGCCTGCACTTCCACGAGGATCGGTCGCGATCCTTCGACCGAGCACAAGACCGCCGAGCCAGGCGTGGCCTGCGGACGTTCGGCCAGGAAAAGAGCGGACGGATTGGCGACCGGCTTCAAGCCGCCACCCGTCATCTCGAAGACGCCCAACTCGCTAATCGCACCAAAGCGATTCTTCACCGCCCGCACGACACGATGTGAGTGATGGCGCTCCCCTTCGAAGTAGAGCACCGTATCGACGACGTGCTCGAGCGCCTTGGGCCCAGCGATATTGCCTTCCTTGGTCACGTGTCCGACGAGAAAGGTCGGAATGTTGTGGCCCTTCGCGGTGAAGAGAAACTGCGTCGCCGCCTCGCGCACCTGACCAATGCTCCCGGGGGCCGATTGAAACTTCAGTGAGAACACCGTCTGTACGGAATCCACGACCAGCAGGCGTGGTCGCACGCGGCCGACCTCTTCGAGGATGCTCTCGATACACGTCTCGGCGAGCAGATAGAGCGGCGCATCACCGACGCCGAGACGATCGCCACGCGATTTGATCTGATGCTCTGATTCCTCGCCCGACGCATAGAGCACCGTGCCGTGGGCCGCCGCAAAAAGCGCTGCGGCCTGCAACAGCAGCGTGGACTTGCCTATCCCCGGCTCGCCTCCGAGGAGGACCAGCGAGCCGGGAACGATGCCGCCGCCAAGCACGCGGTCGAATTCACCGATGCCGCTGGGAATCCGCTCCGCCGAAGACGCTTCGATTTCCGAGTAGCGTTTGGCGCCCTGGGCCGCGGAGCCCGGTAGCGCATAGCGATGGCCCTGCGGCGAGGCCTCGTTCGCCGGCCCGGCACGTTCCTCAACCAGCGAGTTCCAGGCGCCGCATTCGCTGCATCGCCCCTGCCACTTCGGCGATTGCGAGCCGCACTCTTGGCAGACGAAAACGGTTGTGGGTTTCTTCACTCTTCGTACTATGCACGGAAACACGGAAGCACGGAAGGACGGATTAGCCACAGAGGCACGAAGAACACGAAGAACTGGGAGATCTTGCTTCGTGCCTTCGTGCCCTTCGTGGCATCGTTCTCCCGTGATTCCGTGATTCCGTGATTCCGTGTTCCGTGCCTTGTCTTCAATCGTAGACTCTATGCACGCGAGCGCCGAGCCGACACAACACCTCGTACGGAATCGACGAGATCGCGGCCGCCATCTCGCGCGCGTCGAGCGCCTGTAATGGGCCGCTGCCCTGCGATCCCAGAAACACCACCTCGTCGCCAGGGTTGACGTCGTCGATCGCGGTGATGTCAGCCGTCAGCATGTCCATGCTGACGGCGCCAACGATTGGCGCGCGGCGCCCTCGAATCAGCACATCGCCGCGTCCCTCGAGCCGGCGATCCAGTCCGTCGGCATACCCCGCGGGAATCACAGCCACCGTCAGGGGATGGTCGGGTCGAAAACGAGCGCCATACCCGACCGACTCGCCGGCGCGAAGGTTCTTCACCGCCACCACACGGCTGGTCAACGACATCACCGGCCGCAGCCTCATCGTCGTCGCGAGCGGCGGAGGGACGACTCCGTGCAGAAGCAGGCCGGGCCGCACGAGGTCGTACCAGACCCGCGAATCACGGAGAAGCGCGGCGCTGTTGGCGGCGTGGCGGAACTGAAAGCGCGCGCCAAGCTCGCGGAGCGTAACGCAGGCCCGATCGAACGCCAGTCGCTGTTCGTCGAAGAGCGGGTGCTCCGGCTCGTCGGCGGTCGCGAAATGCGTGTAGACACCCTCGAGCTCGAGATTCGAACTGGCGAGTATCTCTGGCAGCGTCCACGGCAGATTCTCGTGCCGGAAGCCGAGCCGATGCATGCCAGTGTCAATCTTCAGGTGATATCGGACGCGCGCATTGCGAGCCTGTGCCGCGGTCTGCAGGGCCCGACCCGCCGCTGGGCTCGCAATGGTTGGCGTCAGGTCGTATTCGAACACCCCGGCAAGGTCGCTGACACTGAGCGCACCAAACACGAGAATGCGTGCGCGCGCCCCCGATTGACGGAGCTCGATGCCCTCCTCGATATCCGCAACCGCGAGCCAGCTCGCCCCGGCTTCCTCCAACGCGTGCGCGATCCGGGTCGCTCCATGCCCGTACGCGTTGGCCTTGACGACTGTGATGATGCCGGGCGCCGAGACCGGCTCGCGCGACGCGCGACGGTTGAGCGCGGCCTCCGTCTCGAGGTAGTCGGCGATCGCCGCGTAGTTGGCTCGCGTCGCATCGAGATCAACATGGGCGGTCGTGCAACGAATCACGCCGCTATGTTAGCTGGGCGATAGTTGCTGACCCACCACAAAAAGCCTTCCGGATCGCGAACCGCGTAGAACCGGGCACCGTACGGCGCCGTCTGGGGCTGGCGAACGACGACGCGAGCGTGCTGAGTGGCCCGAGCGAAATGCGCATCCGGGTCGTCCACGCACAAATGAACGACCTGGCGTGCGTCGGGCCACTCCGAGCCCGGCATCTCAGGTCCCAGCATGAGAACACTCGAACCGAGGCGGAGCTCGGCGTGAACCAACGTTCCTGACGAGTCGGGGATCTCGGCGGCGCGCTCAAATCCGATCGCTCGCTCCAGCCAGTTCACGGCTTGTGCGGCATCGGCATATCGAAGCTCTGGCCAGGCTGCAGGTTCGTCCTTCGTAGCGCCCATGTCGTAGGTGCCAAACGCCCACAGGTGACCGCCCGGGTCCTGCAACGTAAAGTCGCGCGACCCGTAGTCCTGGGTGATGAGGGGGCACACGATCTCGGCGCCCGCCTTCCGCGCGCGATCGTGGAAGCCGTCTGGATCGTCAACGCAGACGTAAAGCCCTTCTCGTACGGTCGCCCACGGACTCTTGGCATCCGACGCCGCCGCCGAGCTGACGCCGATGACGCTGGACCCGAACCGCAGGTCAGCGTGCGCCACAAGTCCATTGGGTGTGCGATGGTCTGAATGCTTTTCGAAACCAAGCGCGGTCACCAGCCACTCGATGGCGGCTGGGCCGTCCTGATAGCGAAACACGCCTGATAGGTTTGCTTTGATGTTTGTCATGTGTGGGAGCGTAGCGCGCGGCCAGTCCATCGATCTTGCAAGTTTTTTACCCGCCCGATCGCACCTCGGCTTTCGAGAACGCGGCGATCATTTCAGCCTCCGAGGGCGGCTGCAGAATGTTTCGCGCCGCGAATTCCTCTGCCAGCGGGTACTGCGTGTGGCGAACACGCGTCGCGGCGGCGGCAAGGTCGTACCGCGTCCGCCTGAGCTCCACGTTTGGGCCCAGCAACAGCCAGTCGGCGCCCGCTTCTCCGAAGGGCATGCCGACGCTGCCGGCGTTGACGACCCGGGTCCGTCCGATGACTCGATCGAATTGCATGTGGGTATGTCCGCACGCAACGAATGACTCGGACACCGATTCGAACAGCGGGATCAGCGGAACATCGGGTGTCGAACGCGTGAAGATGTCCGTGTCGTTTCTGGGTGTCGCGTGGCAGAACAACACCCGACGCCAGCCCAGAGATGTCCATGGTGTGCGTTCAGGCGGCCAACTCGAGAGCCACGCTTCGTGGTCGTCATCGAGCTGGTCGGCGACCCATTGGATCATCCCGCGAAACGCTGGGGCGACGCCGTCGCTCTCGACACCTTGCCGACGCAGAACCACTTCACGATCGCCGTTGCCTCGAATGTAGTGGCATGGGATGTCGAGTCCGCGGAGAAACGCGAGCGTTTCACGCGGCATGGGACCCGGCAGGACATCGCCGCCGATGACGACCTGATCGACGCGTAGCGTCCTCAGCTCCGCAACCACCGCTTCCAACGCGGGGAGGTTGCCATGAATGTCGTAGAGCGCGGCGACACGCACGAGAGACTCGCTCGGGCCTCAGGCGGTGAAGCCGCCGCGATTGGGCAGCCGGCTGGCGAGCAGCTCGGTCGGGCTGACACCTGCGAAGGCACGAAAGTCTCGTGTGAAATGCGCCTGGTCATAGTACCCGCACGCGATCGCGATGTCGGCCAGCTGCCCACGCTCACTCGTCGCCAACAGGTCGGCTGCCCGGCCGAAGCGCAGCACACGCGCCATGATCTTCGGCGTCAGCCCGATCTGCTCACTGAACTGGGATACCAGATGCTTGTGACTCCAACCGACCTCGCGTGCCAGACTACCAATCGCCACCTGCCCTGCCGTTCGGACCAATCGCCGCCAGGCGCATTGCACGCCAACGGCTGGCGCCGGCGCATCCGCCAGCCGCTTGAGGATCTCGCGGTCGATGATGTCGAATCTCGATGCCCACGTGGGTGCATCATGAAGTTCGCTGATCAAGCGCTCCGCGGTCGCACCAAAGACATCATCCAGCGACACCACACGATTGGTCAGGTCATGCAGCGGGCGCCGGAGGAACAACCGCATGCCCAGCAACGTGAAGTTGACCTGGATGCAAGCGTACGCGCCAGTGGTCCCAACCACGACAAACGAATCGAACGCCCCGGTCACGAAACTGGACACCTGCTGAAATCGCGAAGGGTCAGCGGGGTCGAAGATTCGGAACGGCGGGCCGAAGTTGATGATGAGCGGCGCGATTTCCGTGGGCAGCTCGCGGCGCACCAGCGGCTGGATGGTTTCCTCGGTGCCGCCAAAGTACTCGCGAACATACGGGCGGAGCGCTGGATGGGGTGGGCTGACCGCGCTTTCCCAGCGGCCCAGTGGCGAGGCGTGCCGAACGATCTCGATCGATCGCGCCGGCGTCATAGGTCAATCCTACTCCCTCGTCGTGACGTCTTTCGTCACCAGGTGTTCAGATCCCGCATGGTGCCCGACGAGACCAGATAGATGTAGAAATCGGTAAACGCTACCCAGACCAGGCTCAACCAGGCGAATGCCATGTGTCGCTCGTTCAGCCACGACGAGCCCTTCCAGAGCCTATATCGCGGCGACGTGGCTCTCTCGCACGTGAAGCAGTCGAGCCGCCCGCCGATCACGTGACGCCAGGAGTGACAGCCGAACGTGTAACCCGTCAGCAACGCCGCGTTGATCAGCATCACCACGGTGCCAACGCCGATGCCGAACCGGCCGTCGCGGAAGAATGCGGCCAGACCCTCCCACCAGAGGCACGCCAGCAGAAAAATTGCACCATACAGCGTGTAACGGTGCAGGTTTTGAAACAGCAGCAACGCTGCCTCGCCGCGGTACTGCTGGCTCACGCCGCGCACTCCACACGCCGGTGGCGTCATCGCGAACGCCTTGTAGTAGGCGCCGCGGTAGTAATAGCAAGTGAATCGAAACGCGATCGCCATCCAGGGGATGAAGAACGCCGGCGACTGCGGGAGGAATGCCGGCCACCACGCCGGAAACGCGCCCAGCCACGCATGCTCCACCGGCACGGCCCCGGGATAACCAGACGCGGGCGTGAAAACCGGCGGCGCTACCGTCGGGCTGATATACGGGTCGTACCACACATAGGTGGCGTCAAAGGCGCGGAGCGTCAGGTAGCCGAAGAAGATGACGAGACCGAGAGCCGTTGCTGCGGGTCCGATCCACCACCGGTCGACGCGCTGCGTGCTGGCAAAGCCCTCGTGTCGCCCGACCGGTATGGTTTGGGTTGGTCCCATCTGAGCACGCCTCGCGCGATGACCTACGCTCCTTCGGCGAGGTTCGCAAACCGCGTCTGCTGACGCAGGAAGGCCAACTTGACGATGCCGGTAGGACCGTTGCGTTGCTTGGCAACAATGAGTTCGGCAATGCCATCAGTCTCTGCCGGCTCCGTTGACTGCTTGTACATCTCCTCACGGAAGATGAGGATGACCACGTCCGCATCCTGTTCGAGCGCGCCCGACTCGCGCAGGTCGGAGAGTTGCGGACGTTTGTCCGATCGCGCTTCCGGAGCACGCGACAACTGAGAGAGCACCACGATCGGGACGTTGAGCTCCTTGGCCAGCCCCTTCAACGAACGCGAGATCGAGGCGAGCTCGAGCGTGCGATTCTCGAAGCGGCCGCGTCCCGTCATCAACTGGATGTAGTCGACGGCCAGTAAATCAAGGCCCTTCTCGGCTTGCAGGCGTCTCGCCTTGGCGCGCATCTCGAGCACACCCGCGCCCGCAGTGTCGTCGATGTAGAGATTCGCATCGCTCAACGTCTCCAGTGCGTGCGTGATGTTGCCGTATTCCTTCTGGCCGATCTGTCCGCTCATCAGCCGGAAGTTGTCGATCTTGGCCTCGGAGGCGAGCATGCGCATGAACAACTGCTCTTTCGACATTTCGAGGCTGAAGAAGCCGGCCACCTGGTTGTTGGTCGCCACGTGTTGCGCGATGTTCAGCACCAGGCTCGTCTTGCCCATCGATGGCCGCGCGGCGACGATGATGAGGTCGCCGCGCTGGAAGCCGCGGGTCATCTTGTCGATGTTGGCAAAGCCGGTCGAGATGCCCGTGATCAAGCTCTTGTGTTCGAACAGCAGCTCGATCTTCGGGAAGCTGTCTTTGACCAGATCCCGCATCGGGATGAAACCCGACTTGATGCGGTCGTCGGCCACCGAAAAAATGGCGCTCTCGGCTTCGTCCAGAATCAGGTCCGCGTCCTGATCGGCCTCATAGGCATTCGCGAGAATCTTGTTCGCCGAGTAGATCAGGTGCCGCAGCGTGGATTTCTCTTTGACGATGCGGGCGTAGTACTCGACGTTGGTCGTCCGCGGCACACCATCGAGCAGTGCGGCGATGTAGGCAGGGCCGCCGACCTCGTCGAGCTCGCCTGCTCGTTCGAGCTCCTCCTTGAGCGTGACGAGATCGATCGGCTGGCTGCGCTCGGATAGCGCCACCATGCGATCGAAGATGCGCCGGTGGGCGTCGCGGAAAAACGCGCGCGCATCGATGACCGACGCGGCCACGTTGAAGGCTTCGTTGTCGATCAGGATCGCGCCGAGAACCGAACGCTCAGCGTCGAGATTGTGGGGAAGGGTTCGCTCAGGAGCGGTAGCTGTGGCGACTTCAGCCATTGAATCGGAACGGATCCCCTGAAAAGAAAACGAGCCGGCGGAGTAAACGACCCGCCGGCCCTAAGATTACTCGACTACTCTTCCTTGCCGACCGAAACTTTCAACTGCGCCGTGACCTCACGATGCAGCTTGACCGGCACGGTGTTGCTGCCGAGTGTCTTGATTGGGTCAGGTAACAGAATCTTACGGCGATCGATCTCAAAGCCTTTGCTCGTCAACAGTTCGGCAATGTCCGCATTGGTCACCGACCCGTACAGCTGATCGTTCTCGCCGACCCGACGATTGATCTGTAGTTCGAGGGCATTGAGGCGCGTCGCGATCGCCTCCGCCGCGCCGCGCTCTTCGACATCGCGCGCCTCCGCCAGCTTGCGCTCCCGTTCGACCCACTTCCTGTTCGCATCGGTCGCCGGCAGGGCGAGCTTGCGGGGCAGCAGGTAGTTGCGGGCGTATCCGTCGGCGACCTTCACAATCTCGCCGCGGCGGCCCAGATGTTCGACGTGGTCTCTCAGAATGACTTCCATTTCGTGGCGACCTCAATCAGCCGCGTACGGCAACAGCGCGAGCTGACGCGCCCGAACGATGGCAATGCGCAGGCCGCGTTGATGCTTCGCGCACGTTCCGGAGATGCGCCGCGGCAGGACCTTGCCACGCTCCGGCACGAACCCGGTCAGAAGCTTGACATCCTTGTAGTTGATATCGTCGATTTTGTCCGCGCAAAACTTGCAGACCTTGCGACGACGAAACAGCCCGCGGCGCTGCCCCTGCTTGCCGTCGCCCTTCTTGTCATCGGCACCGCGGCCCCGACCCCCGCCGGGACCGCCCGACCGTCCTCGTCCCATCGCCATGACTACACCTCCGTCTCGATGCCGTCGTACTCGCCGGCATCATCCGAATCATCGTTCTGCGGCCCCTCACCCGGCTGCCGATCCGGCGGAAGTCCACGTGCGATGCGCCGACGTCGCGATTCTTCCGTTCGCTTGGTTCGTGCGCGCTCGGCTTTGATCTGGGCCTCGTCCACCCGGACGATCAGGTGACGAAGCAGATCATCGGTGACCTTCAGGCGCCGATCGAGCTCGTGGACGAGCGCGCCGTTGCCCTTGATCAGCTCGAGCACGTAAATGCCCTCTTTGTGATGTCCGATTTCATAGGCGAGCTTGCGCCGGCCGCCGAAAGCTGCCTGCGTGTCGCTCTTCTCGAGCGCGCCGCCCATGCGCCCGACGATCTGTTCGACCTGCGTGTGCAGATCGGCGACCTGCTGCTCAGTCGCGTCGGGTCTGACGATGTAGACCAATTCGTACGGTACGTTGCACTGTGTTCTCCTCGTGGATAGGTCTCGGTCTGGTTGGTCAGGTGGCCCCACCGGACCTACCCGCCCCACCCGACCGAAGCCCAGCCACCGAAGTGGCAAGGAGTCTTACCCCGCCTCGTTGTCCATCGCTGCGTTGAACGTGTTCATCACACGCTCAATGCCGTCGGCCAGAAACATCTCCGCGGCATCGGCGGCCCGCAGCGTAGCCGCCTGAATCGTTTCCCGTTCATCGGGATCGAAGGTCGACGTGACGTGATCGGCCAGATCCCGCCGCTCGTCCCCTCGACCCACACCAATGCGCAATCGCGGAACCTCACTGGTTCCCAACTGCTCGATCACCGAGCGCAGGCCGTTGTGCCCGCCTTCACTTCCACTTCGCCGCGCTCGCAACCGCCCGAGCGGGAGCGCGACTTCGTCGACGATCACGAGGAGGTCCGTGGCCTCGACCTGATAAAACTGCCGGACGCGCGAGACGGCGTACCCACTCCGATTCATGAACGTCAGCGGCTTGAGCAGGCCGTCGCCGCCGGCCCGCTTCACGAACAGGGCGTCGTCTCGCTCGCGCCACGCATCGCTCAACTGCCATCGTCGCGCGATCTCGTCGATCACCCAGAAGCCGACGTTGTGGCGGGTGTCGCGATACTGCGGCCCCGGGTTGCCGAGGCCGACGAGCAGCTTCACGTCTACTTCTTGTCCTTCTTTTCCTTCTTGTCGTCGGCCTCTGTCTCGGTCTTGCCTTTCTTGATGACCTCGGGCTCCGCCGCAGCCACCGGTGCCGCGGCTGTCGGGGCTGTCGCGGCTGCGGCATCCGCCGCCACCGGCTCCTCGACCGCGCGCGGCATGATCACGTGCACCAGCATCATGTCGACATCGCTGACCGGGGTCCATTGCGCCTGACCGATGACGTCGCGCAGGTGAATCGCGTCGTTCAGGCCGAGGTTGCTGACGTCGACCTCGATGGAGCTCGGAATTTCGCCCGGCAAGGACTCCAGCTCGATCTCGCGGTGGACGAAGTCGATGATACCGCCCTCGACCTTGACGCCTCGCGCTTCGCCCTTGATGACGACTGGCACCGACACCTTGATGCGGCGGCCCATGTTCACCCGGTAGAAATCGGCGTGGAGCAGATGGCTCGTCACCGGATCGACCTGGTATTCCTTGACCAGGACCCGGGAATCGCCTTCACCGTCGACCTTCAAGGTGATGAGGGTATTCACGCCAGACCCCGAATGCAGAATCCGCATCAACGGTTTCGGATCCACCGAGATCTCGATGGTCTTCGGAGCGTCGCCAACCTTCTGCACTCCATAAACGACTGCCGGAATCCGACCGGCTGCGCGCACCCGGCGCGCCTCGTTCTTCCCTCGGGTCGATCTCTTGACTGCTTCGAGCGTTGCTTCCATTTCAGGTTCCACAGTTCACTATACAAATAACGAACTGACCGACGTTTCCTCGTGGATGCTGCGAATAGCCTGGCCCAGGAGGCGCGCCACGGGCAGTTCCACGATCTTTCCGCACTTCAGCCGCTTGTCGGCGACCGGGATCGTGTTGGTCACGATCAGCCGTTCGAGCGGCGAGTTCTCAATCCTCTGCAGCGCCGGCGCCGACAACACACCGTGGACGCAGCAGGCCAGGACCCGTTCGGCACCGGCGTCAACGAGCGCCTGCGCACCCTTTTGTACCGTCCCCGCCGTATCGATGATGTCGTCGGCGATCACACACGTCCGACCGCCGACCTCACCAATCACGTTCATCACCTCGGCGTTGCCGTCGTCCGAGCGACGCTTGTCGATAATAGCCAGCTCGGCGTCCAGCCGCTTCGCATACGCGCGCGCCCGCTCGGCTCCGCCCGCGTCGGGAGCCACCATCGTCAGCCGCTGAAAATCCTGGCGCGCGAGATAGTCGATGACGACCGGCGCAGCAAACAAGTGATCCACCGGGATGTCAAAGAACCCCTGAATCTGCGCCTTGTGCAGATCCATCGTCAACACACGATTCGTGCCGGCCGCGCTCACCAAGTTTGCAACCAGCTTCGCCGAAATGGGCACGCGCGGCTTGTCCTTGCGATCCTGACGAGCGTAACCGTAATACGGCAGCACCGCCGTAATCCGTGAGGCCGACGAGCGTCGAAACGCATCGACCATCACCAGCAACTCGACGAGGTGCTGATCGACCGGCGCACATGTCGGCTGCACGATGAACACGTCGGTGCCGCGGATGTTCTCGTCGATCTGGAATGAGACCTCCGTATCCGGAAACCGGCGCAGCCGAGCCTGTCCCAGCGAAACTCCCAGGAACTCGCAGATCTGCTTTGCGAGCTCGGGGTGAGCGCTGCCAGAAAACACCTTCAGGTCGCCGTAGCCGGTCGGTCGCATAGCCCTTTGAAGGATCTGGTTGGGGCGGAAGGATTCGAACCTTCGAATACGGGATCCAAAGACCCGCGCCTTACCACTTGGCCACGCCCCAGTCTATATCGCGCAATTCTCAGCCCTGAGAACATCCTAGCTTATACGACTCTTCCTGACGCCTGCAAGCACCGGTCGTAGTCGCCGTCCGTACTCGGTTCGCGACAGCGTCCGCGTATGGACCACGTGCCAGCCGGGGCGCGCAAGGTCGGTCGCCGTGCGGCGCGCGGCGTCGTGACGGTCGAACAGGCCGAACACGGCCGATCCCGACCCGGACATGGCCGCGAAGACTGCGCCGGCGTCGAGGAGCGCGTGTTTGATGTGCGCGATCGTCGGGTGATGACGAGTGACGGCGGGCTCGAGGTCGTTGCGTAGGTTGTTCGCCCATTCCGGCCATTTCTGTGGCAAGCCACGGCGCCCGGTTTCACGCACTGCGCGCCGCGGCTCGTTGTCGTACCAGCCGTACGCCTCGACGGTCGCGACCCCGAACCGCGGTCGAACGATCACGACCTCGGTGCGCGGCAGGTCGACCAGCGGATAGATGTCGTCACCGCGGCCGAGACCCAGGGCGGTTCCACCCACCAGAAAAAACGGCACGTCGGAACCAATCCGCGCCGCCAGACGATTGAGCGTCGGCGGATCCACGTCCAGTCTCCACACGTACGCACACCCCAGCAATGCAATCGCGGCATCGGAGCTGCCGCTGCCAAGTCCGGCCTTCGCCGGTACGCGTTTGCGCAGTGTCACGACCGCGTCGCGCGGGATGTCGCCGCGTCGGCGGCCGAGCGTTCGCCACAAGAGCGACGCCGCCTTCCAAATCAGATTTCGTCGATCCGTTGGCAACGTGGGATCGTCACACTCGATCCTGAAGCGACCCGTGCGCGGCGTAAACGTCAGCGTGTCGTGTAACGCCAGCGACTGAAACACGGTGCGCAGGTCGTGATATCCGTCGGGCCGCACGCCGATCACGCGCAGGTCAAGGTTGATCTTGGCGCACGCCGAGAGCGTCAACGATTGCGCAGCCATTCGCCTAATTCGACCCGCGGAGCGGCGCCACGGCACGCAGATCATCGAGCGTGATGGGAATCGCCCCTGCCGGCGGGTCGACGACAAACGCCTTCTCGTCGATGCCCGTATTGATCTCGAGCTGGTCGAGCGCTGCCGTGAGGTCGATCATCGGGGTCGACTGCGCCCCACTGTTGCCGGCTTCGGCGCTTCGAATGCGGACCTGGCGTGGCCACCCGTTGAGGTGGTTGGCGTAATCGATCCGCCATCGTCCGTGGTCTGCGGCGGTGACAACGGGCTGTCCGCTCACGTCGCGCAGATACGCGGTGATCTCCCGTCCAACCGTGACACTGCGCCAGCCGTTGGGCCAGCGGCGACCCTCCGTCGGCGGCTGCTGCTCCACCAGACACCCCGTCAAAATCACCCGCAGATCATTGGCCGCCAACGACAGCCCTGTGAGACGTTCGAGCACGTCCGGCACCGCCGCATCCACCAACACACGGTTGTCTCGTGGCAGTAAGAGCGTGGCGCGGTTATCGCGACCCGCGAGGATGAAAATCGGCGGCCCAAAAGGGGCGACCGCTTCGAATCTCATCGACGCCGGCACGGCCAGCCCGGTGAGGAGCGTGCCTCGCATGCGCTCGCGACCCACGCGGCCGGACAAGCGGATCTCGGTGGTGACGGTCTGGAGTCCCGCGCACGTCCGCGTCGCCTGCACGAACGCGTCGAGCGCGGTCGGGTCGGGAATGGCCGTACCGGACGGGCGAAGCGGCGCGCGCGCCGCACACGCCGTCAGGACGACGGCACCAGCGGCCAGCGCGACACGCGCGATCACTTCTGGCGGCCCTTCGCGTCCTTGATCTTCTTTTGAATCGTGGCGACATCGACATCGAGGCCGTCACCCGCCAGCGCCCGCTCCCAGGCGCCAATGGCCTCGCCCGGCTTGCCTCGTCGCAGGAGCACGTCACCGTAATGATCCAGGATCACCGACTGCGACGGCAGCGCATCTGCGGCCTTGCGCAGGTACGGCTCGGCCTCCTCGGCTCGGCCTTGTTTGAAGAGAGCCCAGCCCAAACTATCGAGATACGCGGGATTGTCGGGCTCGACCTTGAGTGCGCGCTCGATGAAGCTGACCGCTTCGGGAAGTCGCTCGCCTCGCTCTGCGAGTGTGTACCCCAACGAGTTCAACGCGGGCGCGCTCAGCGGATCGCTCGCGATCGCGGCCGTCAGCGAGGCAATCGCCTGTTCGTGCTGGCCGAGTTCGGTGTAAGCATGCGCCAGTTGGGCCAGCAGCAGGGCGGCATCGCTTTCACGGCCCTTGGCGCGCGTCGCAACTTCCTTCGAAAACGGTGTCAACAGGTCCACGACAGCCCGGTAATCGCCGCGCCCAGCGAGCGACGCCGAAAGCGCACGCAGAGCAGGGATGCTCGTCGGCTCGAGCGCCAAGAGCTTGCGCGACACTTCTTCGGCAGCGACGAAATCGTTGGTCTGCAGATTGGCGCTCGCCAACAGGAACAACGCACGGGCATCCTGCGGGCTCGTCTTCAGAAAGTCTTTGAGGACGTCCCGCGCCTTGCTCGCGCCAGACCCGTCGGTCAGGTTGAGCAGTGCCGCCGCCCAGCGAAGCTGCAGGTCGCGACCCGGGTTACGAATACTCTTGACGGCTTGCTCGTACGCGCCCGCGGCCGCCGTCCAGCGTTGCTGTTTCTCGTACAGCTCGGCGAGGTTGACGTAGTAGCGAGGGTTCAGCTCCGCCGCTCTCTCCAACGCTTCGATGGCCGCGTCGACGCGACCGAGCGCCAGCCGGGCGTCCGCCAGGAGGGTGTACGGCTCGCTGGCAAACGGCGCCTGGGACACGATGTTCTCGAGAATGGGCACGGCGCGATCGGCTCGCCCAGCGCGTAACTGCAAGCGCCCCAGAGTGAGCTGCAGGTTCAGATCGGTCGCGACCGATGGCGCCTCGAGGATGCGCGTGAGGTGATCGATGGCCGCGGTCCGAAGCTGCTCTGGTGTGCGTCCGGGAGGGGGCGTGACGCCACCATCACTCCATGCCGCATACAGGAGGCCCAGCAACCGATTCGCTTCGACGTTCTTGGGATCGATCGTCAGCGCGCGTTCTGCGGCGCCGATCGCATCCGTCGCCTTGTTTTGACGCGCGTACATACTGGCCATCTCGGCCATGACTTCTGCCGAGTCGGGCGCCAGGCTTTCGGCCCGCTTCAATGCCTCGAGCGCGCCGGCCGCATCGCCCTGTGCTTCGAGTTGCCGTGCAAGCATGAACTGCAGGTATGCATCCGCCGACGCTGTACCGGCGCGCCCGGGCGGCTGCGCCAACGCCGGAATGCTGCACGAGAGAACCAGGGCGGCCAGGAGCAGACGGGGCATACGCGATATTAAAACGGTTCCGGGTCCGGGGCTCTGCTCGGGCTATAGTTCTGCCATGGCCGTCGATCCTGAACTTCTGGAAATCCTCGCGTGCCCGGCCTGCAAGACTCCGGTGAAGCTCGTCAACAATGGCACCGGCCTGAAGTGCGATCGCTGCCGCCGTGTGTATCCCATCAAAGACGATATTCCCGTGATGTTGATCGACGAGGCCACGGTCGAACCCTGACCCTTCGACATGCTGAGGTCACGCCCCCCAGGAGTCGAGGGGTGAAGATTCTGCTGATCCGATTGCGCCTGATTGGCGATGTGGTCTTTACGACACCCGCGATTACCGCCCTCAGGCGTCACTTCCCCGCGGCCTCGATCACCTATCTGGTCGAACGCGCGGCGGAGCCGGTCGTCCGCCACAACCAGCACCTCACCGAGGTCGTCGTCGCCGAACGCCCGCGGGGCCTGCGACGATTGATTTACGACCTCGGCTTGGCATGGCGCCTGCGACGCGAGCGGTTCGATCTGGTCATCGATTTCCACGGCGGGCCGCGCAGCGCGTGGCTCACACGTGCCACCGGCGCCTCCGAGCGCATCGGCTACAACCTGCCGGGTCGTGCGTGGGCCTACACGATTCGCCGGCCATGGACGCGCGCGCTCGTACCGCCACGGCATTCCGTCGAAAGCCAATGGGATCTGTTGGTGCCTCTCCTCGGCGTCGCCCCCCCAGACCCTGACCGGACGCCGGTTGAAATGCCTGAGGATGCGCTCGCTGCACATGCGGTTCGTCAACGATTGTCGGACGCTGGCGTCGGCGAACAGGCGCGGATCGTCGTGATACACGTCAGCGCCGGCAATCCGTTTCGACGGTGGCCCGCCGAGCACTTTGCCTTCGTCGCGGCCTCGCTTGCGCGAGAGGACTTGTCGAGGCGGATTATCATCACCTCGGGTCCTTCGGAGAGCGGCGCCGCGGATGGCATCGCGGCACGGGCCCAGGAGCTGGCAGGCGAAGCGGGCCCGCGCATCGTCCGCTGCGGAGAATTCGATTTGTCCGAGTTGCGTGCTCTCGTTGGCTGCGCGGCGCTCTTCATCGGAGGAGACAGCGGACCGATGCACATCGCCGCAACGACCACTGTCCCGGTGGTGGCCCTGTTTGGCCCGACGTTGCCCGAGCGGTCGATGCCCTGGCGCACGGCTCGAACGCGGGCGATCGCCGTTGACGCGGGTCCGCTGCCCTGTCGGCCCTGCCATCAACGACACTGCCTGCCGGGCGATTTCAGATGCCTGACCCGCGTGAAACCGGAGCGAGTCGTGATGGCCGCCGAACACCTTCTCACGACCGACCCCTCACGGCCCGGAGCACCATCGAGGGACCTGTCCCGAGCACCGTCGAGGGACGCATGACCACGCTGACGCTAACCGCCGGTGTCAGCCCCCGCGATCGCCTCGAACAAGCTGGGCGGGTGACGCTCGTCGGGCTGGTCGCCGCCTCGCAGCTTTCCATCGCCGCCGCTCAGATCCTGCTCGCGGTGTCGGCGGTCTGCTGGTTCGCGTGGCACGTCATCCGCCGTGAACGACTGGAGGCGCCGTTGTTCTTTTGGCCGCTGGTGGGATATGCCGCGCTGACGCTACTCAGTGCGGGCTTTTCACTCGACCCGGTCGTGAGCGTGACCGATTGCAAGCAGCTCTCCCTGTTCCTCCTGATTCCAATCGTCTACGACTTCGCCCGTGGGACTCGCACGCGGCTGCTGATTACCGTCATTCTCACCATCGGCGCCATCAGCGCCATCGTCGGCATCGTGCAGTACGCGATTCTCAACTACGACCTCGGACGGCGGCCGCAGGGAACCCTCTCGCACTGGATGACCTACTCGGGCACGCTGATGCTCGTCATCTGCACGGCAATGGCGCGGCTGCTTCACGATACCCGCGATCGCGCCTGGGCGGCCGTCGTGATGCCGGCGCTCGTCGCCGCTCTCATGCTCTCGTTTACTCGCAGCGCGATGGTTGGTGTGACCGCTGGCGTGGGCGTGCTCCTCCTGTTGCGCGACTTCCGCCTGGTCGGGCTCCTGCCCATCCTGGCGGCCGGCGTCCTCGCCATTTCGCCCGCGGCCCTGACCGATCGCGTCTACTCGACGTTCGATTTGAACGACCCGACGAGTCGCGATCGCATTGCCATGCTGCAAGCCGGCGTGGCGATAGTTCGCGACTACCCGTTCACGGGGGTCGGGCCTGATATGGTCCGGCGGGTCTACCCCGAGTACCGCGTCGCGGGTGCAGTGCAGGAGAACAACCTGCATCTCCACAACGTCCCCATGCAGATCGCGGCCGAGCGTGGAATCCCGGCGCTGCTTCTCTGGTGCTGGTTCGTTGTTGCCGCTCTATTGGGCCTGCGTCCCCTGCTCGAGCGCGGTCGCAACCGCGTGCTGGCCACCACGGCCATCGCAGCCATCGTCGCCATGCTTACCGCCGGGATGTTCGAATACAACTTCGGGGACTCGGAGTTCCTGATGTTGTTCCTGGTGCTCGCTACCCTCCCCTTTGCGGCGGCGCGAGACGGTGGTCTGCCCTAGACATCTTCCAAAGGCCACAGGCATGACTACAGAGGCAAGGGGGTTTCGGCGGAGCCACCGACGCTCCTCTGGGCGGTTCGAGGCGCAGCTCCGCTAGTGTTGCCTACGCTCGCTCCCGATCGAGCAGCGGCGATCGTCGAGCGCATAAGCCGTTGCCGCCTGCTGGTGGTGGGCGACGTCATGGTCGATCAGTTCAGCGTCGGGCGAGTGAATCGCATCTCACCCGAAGCGCCGGTGCCAGTGGTCACGTTCGAGCGTGACGAGTACCGCGCCGGCGGGGCCGCAAACGTCGCATTGAACGTCAGGGCCTTCGGCGCCACGGTCGACCTGATTGGGGTGATCGGTGCGGATGCAGCCGCGACGCGATTGACGGAACAGCTTCACGCGGCCGACGTTCGGACGTCGTCGCTCGTCACGGACGAGGGGCGGCGAACGACAATGAAAGTGCGGATCGTGACAACAAGGAATCAACAGGTCGCGCGTGTGGACTACGAGAGCGACGACCCGGTATCGAACGCGATTGAGAGCGCGATCATCGAGCAACTCCAAGCGCATGCGCCGACCGCCGGAGCAATTGTCGTCTCGGACTACCTGAAGGGCATCGTGACGAGGCGGGTCATGGCGGCGTCGGTCGCGGCCGGTCACCATCATGAAGTGCCCGTGCTGGTCGATCCCAAGAGTCCTCACGTGGACTATTACGCCGGAGCGACGCTGGTCACACCGAATCAAAGCGAAGTGGAGGCCGTAACCGGCATTCGGCTCCGGACTGAAGGCGATGTGCACCGCGCTGCGGCCGTCTTTCGCGAGCGGTCGCACTGCGACGCTGTTCTAATCACTCGAGGCGAACAGGGCATGTGGCTCGCAGCCGAAAGCGTCGAGGGACACTTGCCGGCGGCGGCGCGAGAAGTGTCCGATGTCACGGGCGCGGGCGATACCGTCGTCGCAACGCTGGCACTTGCCATGGCCGCCGGCGCCACGATGGCCGAGGCCGCGCGCCTCGCGAACGAAGCCGCCGGGATCGTGGTCGGCAAGTTCGGGCCGGCGACTGTGACGGCGGAGGAACTCTTGACGCGGGTTCTCAGCAGGGGTTCTTGACGGGGGTTCTTGACGAGGGTTCTTGACAGACTGACGGGTTCTTGACGAGGGGTTCCAGGAAGGTTCGCTGAGGGTTCCCTTCGGGGCGTATCGCGAAACTTGAGGACGACGGATCCGAAACTCAACACCGTGCTCCTACTTCCGTGCTTCCAACGTGATCAGCAGAGACGTCTCGCCGCCAGTAATTTCAGCGGTGCGCAGCGTTTTCTGCGCACGCATCACAAGGGATTCGATACGACCTTTCACGATCGAGCACCAACCGATAGTGCCGGCGCAATCGGCTTGTACGCCTCCTCCGACACGAACGGCCCGACGGTGCCAACCGCATCCGCGGCCACCACGACGTCATTCGCAGGGCTTCCATCCTCGAGCTGCACTCGGACATCCATAGTGACAGGAGTCAGCGGTGTGAGAAAAAGTGGTGCGAGCGCCACGTCTTCGCCCGGCCTGACTTCAAGGACATCTTCGCCACTGGCGGTCCGGCGGAAGAAATGGGGAACGGCAAACGGTGATTCGGCCCGATGAGGAAATTGATCCCCACCCGATAGCCCGGGGCGCAGACTGGACTCGAACCAGCAACCCTCCGGTTAACAGCCGGAAGGCCGCTCAATAGCGCTTATTGCGATCAGTGAGAAGGGGTTAACCGCGCGCAGCGCGGCCCCTCTCGAAGAACCCTCCGGCGGCAAGCCGGCCCTCCGAGCGCAGCGAGGCCTTCTGTGAAGCCCTCCAGCGAAGCTGGCCTTCCGCGAGCCGAAGGCGAGCGGCCTTCCGGCGAAGCCGGCCCCCGCGAGCCGCAGGCGAGCGGCTAGTGCCTGAAGTGCCGTCGACCCGTAAACACCATTGCGAGGCCGTGTTCGTCCGCTGCCGCGATCACTTCCGCGTCCCTCACTGATCCACCGGGCTGAACGACTGCCGTTGCTCCGGCGGCTGCAACCGCATCGAGGCCGTCCCGAAACGGGAAGAACGCATCGGACGCCGCGACGGAGTTCGCCAGCGGGCGCGGAACCGTGGAAATCCACCCCGCGGCCTTCAGAGTCGCCACTCGCACCGCGTCGACGCGGCTCATCTGACCGGCGCCGATTGCACGCGTCTGAAACTCGTTGGTAAAAATCACCGTGTTGGATTTGACGTGCGCCATCACGCGCCACGCAAAGCGCAACGCCGTCCATTCCGATGCGGTCGGTGGCCGCCTGGTCACGACCTTCAGCGCCTCCGAAGGCCAGGCTGTCCGGGCTTCGCCGACCTCGTCACGCTGCTGGATCAGCAACGCCCCGAGAATCGAACGCAATTCGCGCGCGTGAACGGTGGACGCGGCAAGGGCCAACAAGTCAATCGTGACGACCCGCATGTTGCTCTTCGTCTGCAGCACCGGTGCGGCTTCGGGCAGCACCGCAGGCGCGACGATGGCCTCAATGAACGTCGACGCGACTTCTCGCGCGGTCGGCTCGTCGATCGCGCGATTCACCCCCACGATGCCACCAAAAGCCGCCAATGGGTCGGCGTCACGCGCGCGTGTATACGCCGTCACGAGGTCGTCACCCGTCGCCGCGCCGCAGGGATTGGTGTGTTTGATCACGCAGGCGGCAGGCTCGTCGAATTCGAGCACAAGCCGCGCCGCCGCGTCGAGATCGAGCAGGTTCGTGAACGACAGCTCCTTTCCCTGCAAGATCGTCGGCGCTCCGAGCGCAGCCGGCGGATCGAGGGCGTACCAGCCAGCCACCTGATGCGGATTCTCACCGTAGCGAAGGTCTCTCAGCTTCGTCGCCTCGACGACCAGATGCGGAGGCGCGAACGGCGTGGCGCGTTCCGGTCGTCGAAAGCTGCCATTCTCGACCGTCACCTCAGTCAGGGTGGCCGCGATCGCACGGTCATACGACCCGGTATGGGCGAACGCGCGCCGCGCGAGGTCAAACCGAAAGCTGGCGTCAGGTCCGCCGTCGCGGTCGAGCGCGTCGAGGACCGCCGCATAGTCCGCTGGGTTGACCACGACCAGGACGTCGGCGAAGTTCTTGGCCGCGGCGCGCACGAGGCTGGGGCCCCCGATGTCGATGTGCTCGATCAGGTCGTCGAAAGCGATGCCCGGCTTCGCCGCCGTCTCAACGAATGGATAGAGGTTGACGCAGACGATGTCGATCAGCCCGATGCCATGCGCTCGAGCATCCTGCAGATCGGCCGCATGGGCGCGACGCGCGAGGATGCCACCGTGAATCTTCGGATGAAGCGTCTTGACGCGGCCATCCATCATTTCAGGGAAGCCGGTCACGTCAGACACGTTCGTCACAGGGAGCCCCGCGGCCGCCAACGCGCGCGCGGTTCCGCCGGTCGACACCAGCTCGAAGCCGCGGCCAATCAGCCCCTGCGCGAACGCAATCAAACCGGTCTTGTCAGAAACACTGAGAACGGCACGACGGCTGTTACGCATGAACGTATATTGAATGCGGCTGCGGAGCCGTGTGAGTCACGACTCGAGGAGGGGAACCTGTCGGTTCGAGCGACGTCGACTCGTCAGCGAGAGAGCACCACGGCGAGGACGAGCAACGCCGCAATGGCGACCAGAAGCAGCTGTTCGACGCCCGAGCCTTCGTGACCATTCCGCATAATGTTGCACTGTGCCTGTCAAAGGTGCGCAAGTCCGGGGAGCCGGAGTCCGGCGAACCTAACGCGAAACCGTGAAGTATAGTGACTTGCCTACTATGACGCAATTGACACTTGAACTGCTGGGCCGGTATCATCCCCGAGCGGTCCAGCTTTTTCGGGACCCGAGAAAGGCCGCATGTGCGGCCTTTTTTTTATGTTCGGAGGTCCGGTTCATCTGTCGATGGGCCGAGGAAGAAAGTCTGGCGGCACCGCTGCCAGCAAGCCAGGAAGAAGAAACGATGCGCATCACAGGCAAGGTCAAGTGGTTCAACAACGCCAAGGGGTACGGGTTCATCGAGCGCGAAGGCGGAAGCGACGTCTTCGTGCACTACTCGGCCATCCAGGGCTCGGGGTTCCGGTCTCTCGAAGAGGGACAGAACGTCGAGTTCGAAATCGTCGACGGCCCCAAGGGTCCACAGGCCGGCAACGTCGTCCGGATCTGACTGCTTGACTTGCCCGGCGCCGGCTGACCCCGGCGCCGGTCGCTTTCGGAATGCCCACCTCGCGCCGTCAAATCCCTTCGCGTCCTTATCTGAGCAGCAGGAACCAAATCAACGGGAGCCAGAGCTCGCGCGCGTACGGCACCGGGCGATCATCGATCAGGACCTCGGTCTCTGGCTGATCACTGGTCAGCGTGAACAGGTCGCGGAGGTGCATCGCATCAGCGGGAAAAAACCGCGCGCGATGTCGGAACGCGGTGCCAGTCCCTATTTCGCGATGCTCGGCGGCTTGGCGGGCGATCTCGACCGCGCGAGCGTAGTTGGGGCCCTCGAAGCGCGGGAACACGAGCGTGATGGAAAACGGAAGATCACGCGGCCCGAACAGAGCTGCATGCAAATCGGGATCAAGCGCCGCCAGTTCCTCGGGTGTGGGCTCCTCCGAGCGCTCGGCGTAGGGCCAGAAACGCTCGAGCGGGCGCGAATGGCGTTCGGTGGCCATTGATGATTCATGGTAACACTGCCTAACGGGTGCGACAGGTGCGACGGGTGCGACGGGTGCGACCGGTGCGACCGGTGCGATGGGTGCGATGGGTGTGACAGGTTTGCCACGATGCGCAAGTCGTGCAACCCTTGTCGCACCTGTCCCACTGTCGCCACTCCTGCACCTGAGCACTGCACCGTACCTGTCGCACTTGTCGCACCCGTCGCACCTGTCGCACGCATAGAATTTCCAGCGTGCCCGACTTTCGCATCATTCCATCCGTCGACCTCCTGCGTCAGCGTCCGCGGATCATGACCCTGGAACAGGAATACGGATCGACCGCCACGCTGGCAGCGTTGCGCCTGGCCACCTCGGAGACGCGTGCCAGCATCGCCGCGGCGGACTCGGCTCGGGATCTGCCGGCCGATCGTGAAGAGCTGATTGCACGGATCGAAGCCAGCGTCGACCGCTATCTCACCGGACGGTTCCGAGGGTCGTTGCGACCCGTCATCAACGCCACGGGCGTCATCGTGCACACCAATCTCGGCCGTGCGCCGCTGGCGCTGCCCGCGCTTCAGCGGCTGCGCCAGATTGCCGAGGGGTACTCGAATCTGGAGTATGACCTGCACGTCGGCAGCCGAGGCTCGCGGACGATGCACGCCGAGTCATTACTGACTGCGCTCACCGGTGCGGAAGCCGCGCTGGTCGTCAACAACAATGCCGCCGCCACGCTGCTCATCCTCGCGGCGCTCGCAAACGGACGCGAGGTGGTCGTCTCTCGCGGCGAGTTGGTCGAAATCGGCGGCGGCTTTCGGGTGCCGGAGATCATGATGCAATCCGGCACGACGCTGCGCGAGGTGGGGACGACCAATCGCACGAGAGCCGCAGACTACCGGGCCGCTATCGGTCCCCGAACGGCGTTGTTGATGCGAATCCATCCATCGAACTTCCGGATGGTGGGATTCACCGAGCGACCGACGCTTTCCGAGCTCATCGCGCTTGGCCAGGAGGCCGACATTCCCGTGGTCGAGGACCTTGGCAGCGGCCTGATGCTGGAGTCGATTGCCTCGGAGCCGATGGTGCAGGCGTCGGTGGCTGCGGGTGCCGCGCTGGTCTGTTTCAGTGGCGACAAGCTGCTTGGCGCCTCACAAACCGGCATCATTGTGGGCCGACGGTCCCTGGTCACTCAGTTGCAGCAGCACCCGCTGATGCGGGCGATGCGCGTCGACAAACTCGCCCTCGCCGCCCTCGAGGGCACGCTCATCGAGTACCTGGCTGGACGTGCGCCGAGCACCGTGCCGGTCGCCCGAATGGTCCAGATGCCCGTCGAAGCTATCGAAGTGCGGGCCACGGAAATCGCCGAGCGTCTGCTCGGTGCTGGCTGGAACGTAACGTTGACGACCGGATCATCCGCAATCGGCGGCGGCAGCGCGCCCGGTATCGAGCTGCCGACGGTACTGCTCGCCATCACCCATACGGTGCTGACGGCAAGTGCACTCGAGGAGCGACTACGGGCGCTCGAACCTCCCGTGATCGCACGCGTCGAGAGCGGGCGCGTTGTCTTGGACCTGCGGACCGTGCTGGAGCATCAGGATGAAACCCTGACCGAAGCCCTCCTTGCAATCGAGGCCTGAAGCGGAGCATGAGCTCCTCAGGCCACGACCGTCGCCCCAGCCTCGACGAGCAGCTCACGCAAGAGCGCGCGGTGACAGCGCGCTGAATCCTCGCAGTAACACCCAACCGCGAAATTGGTCTGGCGCGAAAGCGCCGCGAGCGCGTCGATCAAATGACGCGCCTGGGGGACAGCCATCTCCTTGCGGTAGCGGCGGCCAAACTCACGCCATCGAGCGTCGGTCCACGGCGACTGCTGCGCCCAGGCCACAAGCGTTGGGCTCGGCGCGAGCTCGGGAAGCCACGCATCGAAAAAGTCGCGCGTCGCAAAGTCCCGCTTGGGAACACCTCGCGGTGGCCGGCGCACCGTGCCAAGACGGATGCCCTCATTCCTGCGGCGTGGCTCGCCAAGCCGAACGATGCGGATCGCCATCTCACCTACGGGCCTCAGAGGCCGAGAGACAGAGAATCATGGCAGGCAACATTTGACCAATCGGCTCCGTGATTCTGAGTTTCGGAGGCTTGGACGTCGCTCCTACTTGCCTCGAGATTTCAGTGACGGTGTTCCGTCGGCATGCCGCAACGCCCGATCGTGTCGCCCTCGAAGTCGAATTCGATGAGGACGACAGGTTCAGGGCCAACGACCCAGCCATCGTGCCCGGGGTCGATCGAGACGAAGCGGGGAGCCTTCAGCTCCAACACGCAGCCATCGCCGTACTCGATGTGAATCTCGCCTTTCGCGAGAAAGCCCACATGTGCATGCTGGCACTGGTCGGTGCCGACGATCGGCTTCATGTCGCGTGACCAGCGGAAGCCGGGTCGATAGATCAGTCGCTTGACGCGAGACTCGCCGGCTCGTCCGACATCGATCTGCACGCCGCCAACCTCTCGAGGTACAGAATCGGTAATGGGTGCGAGCAGCGGATCCGTAACGTTCATGGTGGCTCCTCACAGAGTTAACAAGTTACAAGTTACAAGTTACAACACAAGCCGGCTACCGGCCGCTGATCACTGATCACCGATCACCGATCACTGAGTAGAAGCCATGCCGCCACGGCCGCGGTCTTCTGCTCGACCCGCCACGGTCCATCCGTCACGCGGTCGATCGCCGAAATCTTCGAGCGCAGGTCAGCCTCACCCATCCCAAGGGTAGTGGCGGCGAACTGCCAGAGGTCACGTTCGCGGCGAATCTCGCACCTCACACCGCGGTCGGCCAACGCTTCCTCGATCACCCGCCGAAACAACTGACCTTCCCTGGCGTGAATCCTGATGTGTTCGTTGGCGATCGTCTCGGGATCGGTCAGGCTCCCAACGACCAGCGCGGCACCGGCCAGCCGGGTCCCGTCCGACTCGAGATCAGCGAGTGCGCTGATGACTGATCGGCGGCCGAACGATTGCACAGAGTCGAGGAGACGCGAGAGCGCCGCGCCCTCCTTTCGCGCTGTGCCAAAGCCATCGTGATACGGTTGCCGCGAGTCGGGGACCTTCGGATCGCTCAACTCGATCCGCCGGCTCGCGACCACTCGCGGCGTGCGACCGACGATGGTGAGCAGCACCGCAGCCGCCCATCCCGATTTGACGGTAAACCCGACTGCGCTCAACGCCTGGGATGAGGTCTTCACTTGGCACCTCGGCGAATATGAACTATGTCAGTTTGACGTCGGCCCGACGAGCTGGACCCCGCAATCGCCGCCCGCGTGCGCCCACATCGCGGTTGCGATGCCACGCGTGACAAACACATACCCCAACACGAGCCCAGCCACGAGGTTCAGGACGAAAACCGAGACCGCCAACCACGGGTCCCCCGCGGCGGCGCCCCATGACGGTAGATGGATGCCAGCAAACGCGACTGCTGACGCGGCATTCGCGGACCACACGATCCCGTGAGTGGGCACCAACGTCGTCCGTCGGAGCGCCCGAATCGCGGTGCCGACAATTCCGGAAAGCATGACAAGGCGAAAGAGCAGTTCTTCGGTAACCGCCGCGACGTAGATGATCACCAGGCGCCGCCATACTGACAGTTCGCCGGCCGCCTCGATACGCTGGGCGATCGCCGGGATCGAGGGTTCGATGACGACGCGAATGACGGCCAGAATCGAAAGGCCCACCACGAGTCCGACCACGAACCACAGAAGAGCGTCGGCGACTGACGCCCGGTCCTCGGGCTGCCCATGTGTGAGCGTAAAACTCGGCAGACGCGACCACTCATACAGCCGAAGACCGAGCAAACCGAGCAAACCAGCGCCGGCCGCGGCGAGCGGCGTGCCTAGTGTGTCAAAGCGCACGCTCAGCGCGCCCGCGATGACGCACACCACAATCAGAACCCAGTCATCGCGCTCGGCGGCCGCCGTTTGAGGCGGGCCAGTTATCGTGCGTAACTCCTCCACCACTAGTCGAACTCGCGGCGAGGCGCGGTCTGATTGGGGCCCACGCGACCGGCGGCGATATCAGCCTTGAAGTAGTTCTCGCCCTTGACCCGAGCGCCCGCAAGACGTCGAAGCATCGCCAGTTGGCCAACATGTGTCAATGCATCGGCGATCGGCCCCTGAAACAACTTCTCCGGCGGCGCGCCCAGGGGGGCGTCTGACGCGAGGTATGCGTCCAGGCGACCCAGTCCATCGAAGAAACGCTGCACACCACGCTGCCACTCATCTGGCGGTGAATCGTGCCACGTCTGTGCGCCTTTGGCGATCGACAAGGCCCAGTCCAGTAAGTCCCCGATGTGCGCGAGGATTTGTCCCGGTGTCCGACTCGTCGGTCCAATCGCAAAGGTCGCAAAATCGTCCGGGACGTCTCGCATGGCCTTCCCGCCACGGTAGGCCAGCGTAGCGATGGCATGCCGTAACAGATCGCGGCTGGCGGCGGAGTTGTCGTATGTCATCAGTCGTCTCTTCGGCTGATTTTCTTGGCCACGAACACCTCGTAACTCCCTGGCTCGAGCTCGGAATGATCGAAGGGGACCGCCCGCGGTTCGAATCCAGCTTCAGAGAGCCACGTCAACCAATCGTGACGTGAGAAGAGGCCCTCGTAGTGCCGATCGTGCTCGACGCTGACCAATCCTCGCTCGTCGCGAAGCATATATGAGTAGTCGACCGTATACGTGTTGTCCGTCGGATCGGGATCCCAGGTCCATTCGAGATAGCGGAGCGCCCTGGCGGGTCCATCGTGGCCGCCGTGATCGGTCGACGGGCGGAATGTTTCGCGCACGTGATCCGGCGCAAACAGGACGCCGCCGCGGGGGCGGCAGTGGGCCCGCGCCGTCTCGATCGCTCGGCGCACGTCGGCCTCAGTGGTCATGTACACCACGGCATCGTGGATGAACACGGCGTCGAATTGGCGGCCCAGGCGGACTGTGCGCATATCGCCCTCAACGTGCTCGAGATCAGGATTGAGCACGCGGCTTACGGCGATCATGCCCGGCGACGGGTCGACCAGCGTCATGCGGAAATGCCTCTTCATGTGCGAGGCGTTGTTGCCACCGCCACTGCCAAGTTCGAGGACGGTCTCGGGAGGTCGATCGCATGCCGCGGTAAGTGCCGCGGAGTAGAAGGCGGCTTCTTCCTCGTACTCGGCAGGCGACGACAGGAGCGGCCACCAGTCCGCGAGCTCGGCATAGAGTTTCGGAAGAGCACTCATGTCACGTTTGCTCGACCGACGCCGCACCGGACGTGCCGCTGGTTTCGCCTTCGACGTGCGAGAGGCGGCCACCTTGTTTTGCCAGGCCAAGGTCATCGCCTCCCCGACGGTGTCATCGTCGGCGGCTTCCAGGTGTACGCGCGTGCATCCTTGTCGCCCCCATGCGCCGCTCTCGGGGCTGAAGATCGCCGGCGCCTCGCGCAACAGGCGCTGTTGCTGCTCGGGTGTAAGCACCACCATGCCCCGATTGTGTTTGGGCTGCAAGGTCGCAAAGATACGGCCGTGGACGCGGAAATCCGGATGGTCCATATGTGCGCCTTCGACGGCGTCGGTCATGCCGAGCGCGATGCGCCGAAAATGTTGTTGGGTCATACCGGCTGCCCTCTCCTCAATCGTCCCTCAATGCCTGGAGCTCGCCAAGCTTGACGATCGGCGTCGCGTCCCGCTCACAGTCCCCACCAGCCGTCCTTCATCCAGAGTGGGTGGTTGGGGTGACGTGGACACGGTGGATGACTACTGGGCCGCGCGCTTCAGACTTCCGCCTGAAGGCGGAAGCCACGGATATTTTGCCGCACTTGTGGCTTCCGGCTTCAGCCGGAAGATCGGAGCCGCGATGCCGAATCAGCTGATACGCCACTCGATCACACCATGCGCGGCGACCGAGATCGCCCTTTTGGTCCGGGTTCCGCCAGCGCCTTGTACCGAAAACAATCGAGCGTGTGATCGTTCACCAACCCCGTCGCCTGCATGAAGGCGTAGCAGATGGTCGACCCTACGAACTTGAACCCGCGCGCTAACAGGTCTCGACTGAGCGCGTCGGATTCCGGGGTCCGAGTGGGAACGTCCCTCATGGTGCGCCGCCGGTTGACCAGCGGCGAGCCCCCGACGAATTGCCACACGTAAGCATCGAAGCTTCCGAACTCGCGTTGAACGGCGAGAAATGCCTTTGCGTTGCCAACGGCGCTTTGCACCTTGAGTCGATTCCGGACGATGCCTGGGTTTTGCAGGAGGCGCTCGATGCGTGCAGGCGTGTAGCGAGCAACCCGCTCGGGCGCGAAATCGTCGAAGGCCTTGCGATAGGCGTCCCGCTTGTTGAGGATGGTCTCCCAACTCAGCCCCGCCTGGGCCCCTTCGAGCAAGAGAAACTCGAACCACACGCGGTCGTCGTGGACCGGAACACCCCACTCGCGGTCGTGATAGGCGATGCCGAGTGGGGTCTGTGCCCAAGCGCAACGCATTGGTTGCCTAGCGCGGTCGGAACTCGATCGTGGCCTCACGCCTTCGTGGCGTCCGGAAGCCGCGGACGTACTTCGCTGAAGCTTTTGTCGAGTACCTCTCGGCGTACGCGCGCTCGACCGCATCGCGGATGCGTTCGCCTCGCGCGCGCACCGCACGAACGCGCAGGTGTCGATCGCCTACCTGGATGGTCCCGAGCGGATCATCGAGGAAGGTTCGATACCACCCGCCTGACTTCAAGGTCCACGAGCGGGCGAATATTCGTCCGTTCACGACCACGGGCCAGACGCCCGTAAAGCGGTGTTCGGATTTGCCGCCGGCACGAATGCCGAGGATCTTGCTGTCGTTGACAGCGGCAACTATCGACCGCGCGAAACGCTTCATCGAGCCGACCCTCTGACGGTGCCCTTTCTGCTCCGCGGCCACACTTTACCATCCCCTCGCAACGGGTCGTCAGGCCCGCCCGCCATCGCGATTCACGCTCCGCGTCGCCAGCCATCGGCGCCTGGATGATGGGAGATCGATTCTGAGTAATTGTGGCAATCTCATCGCATTGGGTGATCGTCCGTCCGCGGCGCGACGGGTCTTGGAATCGGGGGACAGTCCCTGTCATCGGGGACAGTCCCTGTAAATGAATGTCACGGCGCGAACGATTCGAGGTAACCGCACGCCGAGCAGCGATAAGTCTTGACCGCCAACTGCTTCTTGTCGTGTGTCTTGATGCCGGTCCAAAAGCTCTTTTCAGGCGGGCCTTCCACCCATCGACTCGCTTTCACCGGCACCGTACAGTTCGACCTTGATAAAGCCTTCCGCCATTCTGCCGTGGCACTTGGCACATGAACGAGATGTCATGGTCGTCTCCTGAGGTCTTTCTTGAAGCACCGGATCTGCACGGTTTCCTCGAAGCCGAGCGCACGATGAGCGACAGCACTGACCTCGTTGTCGAGGAGCGCGTCGGAGCCGAACTCGGCGCACTTCTGCGCCATTGCCCACTGCTCTGCCGCCTCGATCAATGCACGACCAACCCCCTGTCGGCGCGCACCGGGAACGACGTACCACCCTTCGAGGTAGGCCACGCGATCGGTCTCGCAGTCCTCGGCATAGGGTCGAATCGACAACTCGGCGAAGCCGACCGCGAGGCCGGCATCATCGAGGGCGAGCAGCACCTCGAGCGGCATCTTCAGCAAACCGGCAAAATAATCGTGAACCTCGCGAGCGTGTGCTCCAGTCTCATCGGGCCAGAGCGCTTCGCGCATCGCCAGCCAGGCTGGCCCATCGGCCTCCACCGCCGAACGAACGTGAATCATTGGAGGCAACCTCTCGAAGGTACCAGGCGATACCTCTATTCAGTCATTCGACGGTTCGACCGAATCGCTTGCAAGACGGCGACTCCACGCGGCGACAGGCGGTAACCCACCTCGAGGCTCTCGGTGAGGCCGAGAGCCCTGAGTTTCCTCACGTTGATCTTGAACGGCAAGCGCTCCTGGCCAGCTCTCTTGCAGAGATCGGCCGCTCGAAGCGCCGGATGCGCTTCGATGAGCTCGAGCACTCGAACGGTCCACGGCTCGCTCGTGCGTGCGTCGAGACGGCGCAGTCGCTCCGTCAATGTCTTCAGGTCATCACCTGCCGGCCGAGTATTGCGCAACGACACGCGCGGATCTGGCGAAAGCGGACCCAGCTCGATTCGGTAAACTTCGCCTTCCGTTCGAGCGTTGAGATCCGCCAACAAGTCTTCGCGCGACGAGTAACCAGCACGACGAGCATCTGTGGCGCTGATTGCTGACAGTTCGATACGTGTGACGTCATTGATGTGCAGTTGGCCGATCGCAGTCAGCAAGGTGCCGCCCGAGCGCACGGATGGCCGACGCCATCGACGAAAGGCCACGGTAATCGCACCGTCGCGGATGCCGCGGAGGACGCGTTCGCGGAGAATCATACGGATTCAACCGACGCGACGACCGGACGTTTTGTACTCCATAAGCACGCGCAGGTCGGTTCGCAGGCCGCGCGCCCGCTCGGCATCCACGAGCGCGACGTGTTGGGGAGAAACGTCGGCCGGTTTGACCACATGAAACCCATGACGTTGGTAGAACGGAGCGTTCCACGGCACGGCGGTGAATGTGGAGAGTGTGACCGATGGATGACCGGCGGCCATGGCCCATGCGCACACCGTTTCGAGGAGTCGCAAACCAATGCCTCGTCGGCCGTGTTCAGGGACAACATCCAGCTCTTCGAGATGGACCGCAGGTCCGAGCAGCTCGACCAGCGCGAAACCCACGGGAGACCTGTCGGCGACTGCCACCCAGAGGTGTCCTCGCTGCTGCGCCTCCGCAAACTCTTCGATCGAGCTGACTTCTCCCATGAGCTCGCGTGTCAGCCCGGTTTCCGCCAACCAGTCGGTGAACATCGCGGCCGCACGCTTCTCGACCGACGGAAGGTGCACGATATCGGCGGCGGTGGCACGGCGAATAACATAGTCCGGCACAACAATCAGCAGCCGCGAGAATAGAACCAGATGCTGGGCTGACCACCGGCGCTGTGTGCAGGCAGCCACCCTCGACGGATGACGGTTGGCGGATCAATCGAGGTGCAGATCGAACCACTCAAGACCTCGACGTGGACCCATAAGTCACCGTCCACAAGCCGAAAGTCAATTGTGCGTACCGAGGTGTCTTTACCGAGGCCCAGCTCTTGATCGCCTGCGGCCGGCATCGCGCTCCCCGCTGTTTTCATGAGACGGCCGTCGAAATCCGCGGTGAGGTAAGTCAGCCCATTCGTAAGCAACGCCTCCAGAGAATGAAACTCGTCGCGTTCTGAAGCGTGAATCCAGCCCACCCCGTCGCTGAGGCGCACCTTGAACCACCGGTCATGCCGTTCGAGAACGATAGCTGCTGGAGCTTCGTACGTGTACTCCAGCGTTGGGAAATTGCCCACGCCGCCGCTGGTTCGGTGCACCCGGACCTCCAGACCTGCACATCCTCCGACGGCATGAAACTCCCAGTACTTGTCAACGCGAATCGACCCGATGCGCTCCTTGGTGATGGGTCCGGCGTAGAGCGCAACCTCTTGCGGTTCGAACCTGTCACAAGGTTCGCGGCCAAAGACCTCGGGCAGCGTCAACAGTCCAATCAGTTGATCTGCGCGAGCGTCCGTCGCGATGTTCATCACGAAGCCTACGAGAATTGCGCACCTCAGCATCAGCAGCCTTGCTAGTTTGATCGTGCGTACTTCAGGACGTGGTTGACCATCTGAACGGCGAGCGCCGCCGGACATCCCACGAATGCTCGACATAGTCAGCCCTCTCCTCTCGTTCCTCTCTGCACTCACGACCCGCCCGCGAGGACTCCGAGTTTGACCACCGTATTCCAGTTGCGCGCCGTACCGCGCGTGCCGAGCTTCTTCTCGATCAGGGCGGTCGTCAACCGCGATCGACCGACGCCGTCCGGATAGATGATGTACGCTTCGCGGCCTTTCGCGCGAACCACTTCGCGACCGACGATCGCCTGCTGCAGGGCGGCCACGGCTTCGCGCGTGGGTGGATCCTTCAGACACACGACCAGGAGATGACCCGGGTCGCGCCGCGCTTCGTCGGGAAACGGATTGCCGGCAATGATGGCCTTCCACTCCTTGTCGGTGCGCACGAAAAAGTCGGTCTGCAGATCGAGACGTTTGGCCGCCGCCTTTTCCACCAGGCTTTCCAGTCGTGCGGTTGGCTGCGCCGCACTCCGAAACACCAGATTGCCACTCTGCAGGAGCGATTGTGGGTCCTGCATCCCCAGAGAGGTGAGGAGATCGCGGAGATCGCTCATCGCGACCTTGTTGTATGCGCCGAGATTGACGGCTCGAAGAAGGGCAATGTAGGTCATGACTTATTGGAGAGTTCTGGGGTTTTGCTGAATTCGACCAACCGCGCGTCGCGCCGAATCAAATCGAGTTCAGCATAGATCGTAGCGAAGCGCGCGAGGCACTCCGTGACCAGAGTCCGAACCGATTTGTCCGAATTCCCGGTCTGGGACGTTAAGGAATCTAGAGAGGCCCATGCCATGAACTCACGACAACCCCGACTAACGGCGGCGGCCACGATTGTCGCGATCGGTGTGTGTGGGATGTTCGGGTGGCCGCTGCCCGCGAGTGAGCAGGCAGGATGGGAGGTGACCGACCTCGATAGCGGAGCGAGCAGCTTCCCGAAGATCGCAGTCGATGAGGGCGGCAACGCGATCGCAGTCTGGGATAACGGTCAGCGGATCCGCACTGCCACCTTCGCCGCAGCGACCGAAACGTGGAGTCAGCCCGTCACGCTCTCGAACCCCGTCGATTTCACCTTCGACCATCGGGTCGCTTCGAACGCTGCCGGTGATGCCATTGCCGTCTGGAGCGGAACTCGATCCTCAAACGGGACAACGTACATCGCGTTGTCACGCTATTCCGCGGCGACGAAAACCTGGGACAACGCACTCGAGCTCCCGACGAAAGGATCTCAGACTCGAGCGGTCATTGATGGACAAGGGAACATTACGGTCGTGTGGGCCGAGTTCTTACGCGTTACCCCGGGGTATTACTACGACGAAGAGGTGCACGAGCTCCGATCCGTCCGATACGATGCCGCCACCGCGACTTGGAGCTCGCCAGTCGTCCTCTCTGGTGAGTATGCGTGGCAACCGGAGGTCGCGATCGATGGCGCCGGTAACGTGACCCTCGTGTGGTGGAGCTGGTCGGACGGGTTCATCGAGTCTGTCCGCTGGTCATCCGGAACGGGTCGTTGGTCCGACATCAGACGACTCTCGTCGAGTTCCGCCTACTTCCCGGCGATCGTAGTCGACACGCGAGGCGACGTCACCGCCGTGTGGCACCAGTCCACCCCGAGCAACCCTAGGGCTCTCCACGCAGCGCGCTACTCGGCGGACACCGGAACGTGGAGTCCCCCAGTCTTCGTTGCCGCCCCGAGCGACCCCGAGACGTCGCTGGGTGTTGACGCGACGGGCAACGTGACCGTGGTTTATGCCTCTACCCCTTACCCTTATGGCTTTCCGCAACCGGATCCTGCCACCCTCCGATCGATATCGTATTTGCGCGCGTCAAACTCCTGGAGTGTGCCCGAAGACATCGCCACCAACGCGGGCTTTGGCGGGGGGCAGATCGCCGTCGATCCCTACGGGAACGCCACGGTCACCTGGCTGACACTGGACCGCACCCTATGGACCGCGCGACGCCCCATCGGCGGCCAGTGGAGCACAGACGCGACCGTTGCGGGGGCCTTTAGCACACCACGAATTGCCTCCGACGTTGTCGGCAACATCTTTCTGCTGTGGAGCAGGAGGGCGCCGGGGCCGGCCGTGCAAGCCGCCCGATGGAGCGCCAGCCTTGCCGCACCGACCATCGGGCGCGTCACATCACGGAGTGGGGCGTTGACAATCGATTTCACGCCACCGCGGGTGCTGACGTCAGCCCACGCCGTTCTGAACTATGAGTATTCGGTTAATGACGGAGCAACATGGACCCCACGCACACCAGCGTCTGGCGCCAGTCCGATGCTGGTGGAAGGATTGACCAATGGAGTCGCCTACCGGCTGCGACTGCGTGGCATCAACATCGCTGGAACAGGTCTCGCTTCGGATGCCTTGACAGCGACACCTGGCCTCGAGGCGCCCGAGAATTTGAGAGCAACCGTCGTTGGCAACGCTGTGACCCTGATCTGGACTCCGCCATCAAGTGGTGTCTTACCAACTGGCTATTTGCTGGAGGGCGGGATTACTCCCGGCACGACGCTCGCTGGACTGCGAAGCCCAGGGACCGCCACTACGGTGACGTTTGCCCCGCCCCAGGGAGTCTTTTATGTGCGCGCGCGCGCGACTGTTGACCAGGCTGAGAGTGAACCGTCGAATGAAGTCACGATCAACGTGGGCGTGCCAGGACCTCCCTCCCCACCGAAGGACCTGCTCGGGCTTGCCGACGGTGACGCTCTGACCCTTGCCTGGCAAAACACGGTCGCCGGCGGTGCACCGTCGGAAATCTTCCTGGACGTAACTGGAGATCGATTGGAGTCCATCCAGTTGCCACTGACCGAACGCTTCTCGCATTCGGGGGTGCCCGCGGGCACCTACACCTTCGCAGTTCGGGCGTCAAACGAATCTGGCATCAGCGGTCCATCGAACGCCGTTACGTTGACCTTCCCGGGCACGTGCTCGCCGCCGGCAACGCCAACCAACTTCACGGCGTCGAAGATCGGCAACACGATCTTTGTGTCTTGGTCACCGCCGGCAAGCGGGACGGCACCAACTCGTTACCTTCTGATTGTCAGTGGATCGATTGAGGGGTCATTACCGGTCACGGGCCTTGCGCTGTCGGGTGCTGTGGGCCAGGGGACCTACATCATCGGTGTCGCCGCGGAGAACACCTGTGGCACCAGCCCCGCCACGCCGCCGAAGACGATCACGATTCCGTAGGAACGTACTTCCTTGGTGAGCCAGATGGTCCGAGTCTTCGTCCTGTTCGCGTGCGCGGTGTCGATCACCTTCTGCAGCAGAAATCCGCCTCCGCCGATCGGTGTGGTGGTGATCACACTCGACACGACGCGGGCCGATCGGTTGACGGCCTACGGGTTCAAGGGCGCCGAGATGCCGCATCTCGATCGGCTGGCGCGCGACGGGGTCGTCTTCGATCAAGCGATATCGGTGGCTCCGTTGACGCTGCCCGCACACGCCAGTCTTTTCACTGGCCTGCTGCCCGCCTCACACGGAGTCCGCGAAAATGCCGCGCCGCCTCTGTCGTTCGACCACACGACCCTCGCCGAGATTCTGCGCGCGCAAGGGTTTCGTTCGGCAGCGTTCGTGGGATCAGGCGTACTGGACCCGGATCGCGGATTGAGTCAGGGCTTCGATCGCTACGGCGGCGTCTCCGGAGAATCATCGTCTCACGCCCAAAACGGCGCAGCGGACCGCTGAGCCAGTTGTCACTGAAGCGATCGACTGGCTGGAGAGCGTCGGCGACTCGCGCTTTTTCCTGTGGGCCCACTTGTACGACCCTCACCGTCCGTACCAACCACCCGAGCCTTTCGCATCGCGTTATGCCCACGATCCCTACGTCGGCGAAATCGCTTATGCCGACTTCCAGATCGGCCGACTGCTGGAAGCCCTCGACCGCCAGGACCGGCTGGACAGAACCATCGTGGTCGTCGCCGGCGATCACGGTGAGTCGCTCGGCGAGCATGGCGAATGCGGTCACGGCATCTTTGTTTACGAAAGCGTGCTGCGGGTACCGCTCATTATCCGCACGCCCTCGATCAAGCCACGGCGAGTCGGCTCGGTCGTGCGGCTCATCGACGTCATGCCGACGGTCGTCGATCTGCTTGGTCTGCCACGACCGCCGACCGAGGGCATCAGCTTGACTGGAGTGATGAACGGAGGTCGGCAGGATCTCGACGCCTATGCCGAGTCTGTCTATCCCCAGAAATTCGGATGGAGCCCGCTTCGCTCGTTGCGTGACGGGCGATTCAAGTTGATCGATGCACCTCGTCCTGAACTGTACGATCTCGAACACGATCCCTTCGAAGAGAGGAATGTATACAGCGAGCGTCCGGCAACGGCCGCTGCACTCAGTCAGCGGCTTTCCTCGTTCGAAAGTGGTCAACCTCTGGTCCAGAAGGGCCGAGCCCCGGGCGTGAAGTCGCGTCGCTCGAGGTCCGAGAGCGACTCGCTGCGCTCGGCTACGCCAGTCGCGCTCCAGCCTCGGGGCCGCCGGCAAGCGGGAAACTCCGCGACGCCAAAGATTTCATCGGGCACGAATGGCCGTCCGGAGGTCCGGACAAGGAATGCCAACCCTTGGTCCGCGAATAAACGACTGCTGTGAAAGGCACGTGCAAGCCGTCTGGTCAATCGCTAGGGGATCGTGACCGTTTGCTCGCTCGTGGTCGCCGAGCCGCAATCGTTCACGCCGGTCACGGTAAAGGTGTACGTCCCCGGCGGGGCGACCCCGGAGAGCGAGCGGGCAGTCGTCGGGAAACCTCCGACGAACGATCCCGTGACGTTCACGATATAGCTCGTCGTCGCTGCCCCGCTCACCGGCGGATCCCAGACCAGGTAGATGGTGTTGCCGATCTTGTAAGCCAGGAAGTTGCTCGGCGCGAGTGGCGCTCCCGAGCACGCGCTTGGGAACGTCATCGTGACGGCGTTCGACTGAGCGCTGGTGCCCGTGTCGTTCGTCTCGCGAACCGTAAACGTATAGGTTCCGGCGGGGATACCAGCGAAACTCAAGTTATCGGTCATCCCCAGCGGCAGTGACCCTGTCTGTGACCCTGTGACGTCCAGCACGAGGGAGGAGGGCGCGCCCCCGGCAAACGTGTTCCGCCACGCCAGGCCCACCGTGCCGTCGTTGGCAACCCCCACCAGGTTGGCTGGCGACGATGGCGTTTGCGGGACGTTGACGAAGATCTGAATCTCGTTCGACGCACCGCTGCGATCCGATCCATCGATCGCGTGCATTCGGATGAAGAACGACCCCGTCGGCACCGGAACCGTGAAGATCGGATACGGACTGCCAGTCGCGAAGCTCCCAAGCACCTCCCCTGGATTGACACCGCCTTCGATGACGTGGCCGGTGGGCTGCGGCCCGAATGGGAACGGTCTCCATCGGAAGGTGACGAGATTTCCCACCATCGACGACACATACAGACCAATCGGCGGCTGGATGGTTGTCGGAGCGGCAACCGTCACCAACACGGTGGCGACGTTGCCGGCACCCACCGAGTTTGTCGCCAGGTAACTAAAGCTGTCGGCGCCGACAAACCCTGGGGTTGGTGTGTACGTGAATCCACCGTTGGCGTTGAGTGCCAGGGCGCCGTTGACCGCGTTGGTCATGAGCGTCGCCGTCATCGCGCCGCCGCCATTGCTGCTGTCATTACTCAAGACACCAGGTGCTGGCACGGACAGGGCAGTGTTGAACGGCGTGCTAGACGCATCGTCGAGCCCTGTCGGGGGCACAGCGGGCTGTACGGTGATGCTGACGGTCGCAACGTTGCCCGCACCGTTTCCGCTGATGGCGCGGTACGTGAAGTTGTCGTTGCCTGCGAACCCGGCGTTGGGTGTGTAGGTGAAGTTGCCGCCGGCTGCCAGCGTCAACACTCCACTGCCCACGTTGCCGACCAGCAACGCCGTGAGCGCCCCACCACCATTGCTGTTGTCGTTGGCGAGAATGCCTGGCGCAGCCACCGTCAATGCCGAGTTGAACGCCGTCGAGTAGGCGTCGTTCGCCGTGGTCGGCAAGCTTCCACCATCGTCGTTGAGGATCGTGCCCTGACCCTGGGCATCACCAATGACGGCATTGAACGGAGCTAAGAGGTTGACAAAGAACGTCTCGCTCGGCTCGACCGTGCCGTCGCCGTTGATGGTTACCGCAACGGGCTGGCTCGTCGTGCCGGCGGGGAACGTCAACAACCCCGAGGCTGGCATATAGTCGTTGGCGGTACCGCCGGTCGCCGTGCCGTCAGCAGTCGAAAAGCTGACCCGCGATTCCGCAGGCGAGGGGTTGGTCAGCGTGACCGTGAATGTCGCCGTTGTGGTGCCGGCGTTGCCCTCGACGAGGCTCACGTCGTTGATGGAGAACGTCGGAGCAGCGCTCAGGAAGCTCTCGACGACTCGCGTATTGTTGCCGCCACTCTCGTTGAGAATTTCCGCGAAGACCCCGAGACCACGCGTGGCAAAGCCGGCCCAAATGTCGGCGACGTCGGCTGGCGTCGCGCCGCCGGCATTGGCAGCCGCCACGATAGCATCGCGCGCCTGGCGGAAGTTGGGGCTGAGTGGGGAGAGCTTCATCCCATCGGTCACGTACTGCAGGAATTCCTGGTTTCCTGAGAAGCCCTGCCGCGCGATGAATCGCGCGCGAACCTCCCATAACATAGAAGCCCAGATCTCACCGAGATGGTGAGGCGCGTCCACGAAGGGGGCTCCGAACGGACCAGGCGGAAACGCCCCGTCGGTAATGTCGAATTGTGTGAAGTCAGCGTCGCGGAACGTCAGAGGATTGTGCGGCCGGTTCAGCGGACCACCTGTGACCGCTCGTGGCGCATACGGGAATCGGCGGATGCCGTAATAGTAGTTGTCTGTATAGCTTCCGGCAGTCAGGTGGGTCGCCCACCCGGCAATAGTGTAGATCCCGTTGACGTCCTCATCTTCGGTGGCGAGGAGCGCTCGCGCATAGAAGTCTGACCATCCCTCGCCCAAGCCAGCCGACATATTGTCGTTGAGCCCCGTCGCGTTGCCGTGCAGACGGTTCGAGAGGCCGTGCGTTGCCTCATGGAAAATCACATCCTGGTCGAGGTCGCCCGAGCGATCGGGATCGGGCCCGGTCCAGACGTACATTTGCATTCGCCCACGGCCCCCGTCAGGCGGCGTGGCAAAGTTTGCGTTGTCTGTACCGGAGGAATCCTGCCCTTCTGCACGGACGCGGTCTGCGCCCACGCCGCCACGACCGAAGTTGTTGTCTTGGAAGTTGCGGGCCTGCTCGTTGAACCCCAACAGGTACGTCAAGTCGTGGTACTTGTTCATCCAATAGAACATGTTGGTGACATCACCATTGCGATACGCCGCCGTCGTCGGTGCATCCGTCTCTGGGTCATATGCAAAGTTGAAGACTCGGCTGGCCCCAACAACCGGTGCATCGACACCATTTGGGGCGCCAAGATCGACGCCCGCCTCGACGTTGTTGCCGTCCGTGTGGTTGGTGCCGTCGGTCATCCAACCAAGGCTATTGAAGGTATTGGGCGCCTCGTTGCCAATCAGCGTCACGTTCGTGCGTGACACAAAGGGGGCCTGGAAGCTGGCACCAGGCAGCGCAGGCGTCGGCGAGGACGGCGCGGGGCTGTCGGAGTTGTAGACGTTGTAAGTGGCCGGCTGCGTCTGGAAGTTGGTCAGGTTCTTTCGGAATAGGACGGTGCCATCTTCGGCATCCTGGACGGTGAGGAAAACGTCCGGATCTCCCCAAATCTCTGTCGCCCATGCCAGACGCGCCACGCCCTGATGGAGCGGAAAGTAGACCAACCAGGCCCTGGCGTCGGAATCCATCGGACCGCGATCGAACGTCAGCTTGCCTTCAATTTCAGCCTTCTTGACGAGCGCCGCTTCCGGCACGTCCCACCCGACATTGGCCGCTGCGCGCGAGATCGCCTCCGCAGCCGACAGCGAGGGCGACGTCGCCACGGCCCTGCCATCGAGGGCCGGCGCAAGGTGGCCAGCCGTGCGCGCCAGCTCGCCCTTCGACGTGAAACCGCCGCGGATCGATCCCTGAAACACCGGCAAGCCGTTGAGCCGCTGCTCAAATTCCACCCAGGCCATGTTTCCGGCCGGGTTCACGTAGTCCGCAACCAGCTCGAGGTCAGCCTGCTGCTGCCCGGAAAGACCGTACACGCCGGCATAGTCCGACAGGAACGCGCGCAACGCACGCACGCGATCCGCGGTCGGCTCGGTGAGGAGGGGCCGGCCTGATTCGACGCCCAGGACTTCAACCGAACCGAGCGTTTCACTGTTGACGATCTCGATCTGCTTGCCTTCCGCGCCGAGTCGAGCGAGCGCCTCAACGCGAGCCTCCACCATCGACGCCACGAGTTCGGCGGGGCGAGCCACCGTATGCTTCTCCATGTACTCCGACGTTTCCGCGAGCTTTTCGCGGCGGATATCGAAGTTTGGATATCGTTCTTGTGAGAGAGCATCGGGTCTCGGCCCCTGTGCCCCGGTGTGGGCACTGAGCACGGCCATCGTGATGGCCACCGTGACCACGCTCAACCGACCAATCCGTATCGTTCGCGGAGAAGTAGACCGTGCGGTGCGGAACAGGCGCCTGTTTGACATTGCGTTACGCGGCTCGACCGAGCGGAGGGCTCTTCAAGGGGGATGGGGCCACCCCTTTACTCTTACTCTCTCGGATGACGAGCGTCACGCGATAGTCCTCGGCCCGGGGCCGTCGATCGGCAGTTGGTTCGGGCGTCAGCGATGACAAACGAATCCGCACGTTGCCGTGCACGACTTCTCGCTCGAAGCCGTCGTTCGTATGGAGCATGTACGTCGTCGGCTTCGCATTCGCACTATCGATTCGCATCCGGACAATTGCATCGCCCGCCCACACGCAGTTGGTTCCGACGGGGCATCGCGAATCCTCGACCACCGCTTCGAAGACCACCGTGAGATCAGTGTCTGGAATGCGCTGCGAGGCGCCAGGGCTCAGAACGATCTGACGGTCCTGCTGCGTCAGGGCCCCCGCGGTCGCCGAGGTCCACGAACCCGCTGAAATCAGCAACCAAACGCCAAAGTGCGTGCGTTCCCATAGATCGAAAGCTCTCGGACCGCAAGGCGAGAGGATGTCGAAGCGTACGGCAAGTGCTGACGAAGGGTCAAAGAGGTACCCCAACGCTCAAAAACGGCTCCGACTGTAGTTTCGCGTGGGACGTGGAGGGAATCGTCTAGAATGCGGCCGTCTAAGGATCGCGGGGCTGTGCCCCTCAGGCTGCTATGGTCCGTCTTGGCTCACCGCTCATCGTCGTCGCGGCGCTCCTGGCGGGGGCCGACGCCTACGGCCAGACGGCCAGCGCCATTGGCGGCGCCATCAACGGCCGGGTCACCGATGCGACGGGCGCCGTTCTGCCGCACGTCACAGTCACCATTTCCAGTGACGCCCTCATGGGAACCCAATCGGCCGTCACCACGGAGGAGGGACTGTTTCGCTTTCCGGTCGTGCCTCCGGGCGAATACACGCTTGCCTTCGCGCGGGATGGCTTCGAGACCATTACCCAACGCGCCTTCGTCACGATCGGGTTCACCGCCACGGTCAACGCCCAACTCGGTATCGCCTCCGTGAAGGACAGCGTCGTGGTCGAGCGTCGGGCACCGGTCGTGGACCGACATTCGACCGCCGTTTCGACCAGCTTCACGGCGTATCAGCTCGGTAATCTGCCGGGGGCGCGGAGCATGGGGGCAATTCTCGCCGCGACGCCCGCCGTGCAGATGACTCGCTTCGACGTCGGCGGTAATACCGAACTGACGGGGATCTACGGCGCCTATGGCACCTTCGGCCAGAACGTACCGACCGTCGAAGGCATTCGCGTCAGTGGCCTCCTGGGGTTTGGCGTCGCGCTCGACTTTGGATCCTTCGAGGAAGTCTCGGTCGGTACCGGAGCCCACAACCCGGAATGGGGGCTGCCCGGCGTGCAGATGCTGTTCATCACGAAGTCAGGTGGCAACCGATACCGGGCCACGCTGTATGCCGACTACGAGAACCGACATTGGCAGTCGTTCAACATCGATGCCGACCAGATCGCTCGTGGCGCACGAGGCGGGGATGGGCTGGCGCCGCGCGACAGCAACCGGATGTGGAGCTATCGCGACTTCAATGGCGATATCGGCGGCTATCTCAAGAAGGACGTCATCTGGTGGTATTCGTCCGTGCGCGATCAAGACGTTTCGACGCGCCTGGTCAACTTCCCGGTCAAACCATATCGAACGCATATCTCGAACATCGCCGCCAAGACGACGTACCGGGTGACGGATCGCGACAAAGTGATCGCGTTTGGGCAAGCCGGACGCAACCATCAGCCAAATCGCCTCGGACCTTTTGGATCGAGCGGGAGCGCTCTCGGCCCGACGACCGCGGTTCATGTGTCGGAGGATTCGACGTCCGAGCAGCTCGGCACAGAGTTGGATCTGGAAGGGCGAGTGGAACCGCGCCATGACTGACAAGCTGTTTCTCGAGGTGCGCGCGGGGCAATTCGGCGCCGATCGGCCGGAGACGCCCAATGGTACGGGCGCGCGCTACGAGGACATCGACACGCTAATTGTCCGGGGCGGCAGTCGTGACTGGCAGGAGAACGCCTGCGACGAGACCAGGTAACTGGGGCTCTCAACTATTTCAAGGATGATTGGTTCGGCAGCCATCTTTTCAAGATCGGTGTTGAGAGCATTCGATCCGTCTCGACCGAGATCTGGAACACGGGCTATCCCGATGACATCCTGCACGTGCTACGCAACGGTGACGAAGTCGACGTCTACTTGTTCGAGGCGCCCTCTCGAGCCGACAGCGGGCTGTGGATTTACTCGGCCTACGCGAACGATTCGTGGCAGCCGAGTGCTCGCCTGTCGCTCAACGTCGGGCTGAGGTTCGATCGATACCATGTCTTTCTGCCGGAGCAGACCCATCCGGTCGGTCGATTCAATACGGTCGCCCAGACTTTTCCCGCCATCGAAACCGTCAAGGCGTGGAACCTCCTCGCACCCAGAATCGGCACAACTGTCGATCTAACTGGCGACGGTCACACCGTTGCAAAGTTCAGCTACGGGCGGTACTGGGTGGCGCCTGGTACGCAACTCGGCTTCAATGCCAACCCGAACTCCAACCAGTGGTGGAAGCAATACCGGTGGTCTGACGCGAACGGCAACGGCGTCTGGGACGAGGGCGAACAGGGGCAGCAGCCGGTGAGTAGTCGGGGCGGCGTGTCACTGGAGTCGCTCGATCCGAACCTCGAGCTTTCGTTTGTGGACGAGGTCGCCGGATGGCTCGAACGAGAGCTCGCGTCCAACACCGGACTCCGCACCGGCGTCGTCTGGCGGAGGCAGCGACAGAACTATCTGCGGCAGAACGTGAGTCAACCGTTCGATGGATTCTCGGTCGCAATCCCAGTCATAGACCCCGGCGCCGATGGCGTGGCCGGAACGGCCGACGATGGCACCAGCGTCACCGCGTTCGAGCTGGGTCCGACGTTTGAGGACTTGCCGCCTGACAACACCGTTCGTAACGTGGCGGACGCGGACAGTCGCTATTGGACATGGGAAATTACGGGGACCAGGCGGTTCACTGGACGATGGTCTTTCGTCGCGGGATTCGCGCACACCTGGTATGGTGACCAGGCCTCCGCGTATCTCGGACAGTCCGTCCGCAGCAACCTTTACCCGCTCACACCGAATGACTTGATCAATACCGGTCCGAACGGGCAACACCGATTCCGCATGTGGTCGGCCAAGATTCACGGTACCTATGCCGCGCCGTGGGGCCTGCGAATTACACCCTATTTACGGCATCAGTCCGGTCAGGCCTTCGGTCGAACATTTGCTCGTTCGCTGAATGTCGGCACGGTTCGCATTCTCGCGGAGCCGATCGGCACGCGACGGATGGATAACATCACGATCGTCGACGTGCGTCTCGAGCAAGGCGTTCGCTTGTCGAGCGATCGACGGGTGGCGGTGTTCCTCGATCTCTTCAACCTGTTCAACAGCAACGCCGAACAGAACCTCAATTGGTCGTCCGGTTCATCGTTCCTGCGTCCGCTGAGCATCGTGTCGCCACGGATCGCGCGCATCGGGGCGAAGGTGGAATGGTGAACCAGTGGTCAGTGGTCAGTGGTCAGTGGTCAGGTCAGGAAGTCACAAGATCTCAGCCGCAACACCGATCACCGATCACTGATCACTGCTCACTGGCCACTGGCATCTCTCGGGAGGTTGAGCTTCCTGCGAAGCGCGGCGAGACGCGGGTCCCCCTGAAGGAAGGCGAATTCAGGAAAACTGAGGTTGATTGCCACCCGGTGCGGCTCGTCGGCGATCATCCGTTCCAACATCGCCAACGTCCGGTCCTTGTCTTCCAAGGCGGCATAGATCACAGCCAGACGTTGGGGATAGCCAGCATGAGTGACGGCCACCTTCTCAACATCCACGCGCCGGCCGGCCCTGACATACGCGTGGGCTGCGTAGTGGTTGTTTCTCGGATCTCCTAACAGCGGGATGGCCTCGGTCACCCGTCCCGCGAACGATAGAGATCGGCCCAGGAACACCTTCACGAAAGGGAGATCGGGATCGGCTGCGTACACCTGCTGAAGCGTGGTGATGGCGTCCACGTACCGCCCGGCCAGGAACTGAAGTTGCCCTATCTCCCGGAACACGTCCAGCGACAACGGATCGATTTCCCGTGCTGCCTGCATCAGCTGCTCAGCCTGGTCAAATCTTCCGAGCGGCCGGAGGGTCGAGAACGAAAAGCCGGAATAGACCTGCGTGAGGCTGGGGTTGAGATCGATGGCGCGCCGAAAGGATTGCTCGGCCTTCTCCCAATCGAATTCGCGCGACCTGACCCATCCCATGGCGGCGTGTGCTTCGGCCAGCAACGGATCGAGCTCGACGGCCTTGAGGGCTGCTGGCCGCATGATCGATTGGGCGGTCTGGAACGAGGCCCCTTGATACGGCAGCATCGACATCCACGCGTAGGCGTTCACGAGTCCCGCGTAGGCCGGGGCAAACGACGGATCCCTCGTGATGACCTGCTCGAACATCTCCACGGCTTTTTGCGGGCCGGCACGGTCCCGGCGTTCGGCCAGCGCGCGCGCCTTGAGGTAGAGCTCATAGGTTTCAGGATCGAGGTCGTAGCGTCGCTGCCCCTGGCCCAAGCGTCAGGCGAAGCTTGTTGACGATCGCCCGCGCGATTTCGTCCTGGATGAGAAAGACGTCCTTGAGCTCGCGAGTGAATCGATCGGACCACAGAGGAACGTCCCCTGCCACCTGCACGAGCTGCGCGTTGATCCGCAACTGGTTGCCCGACCGCAGCACCGAGCCCTCGACGACCAGGTTTGCGCCGAGCAGTTGACCAACATCGCGGAGGTTGCGGGGCTTGTTCTTGAATGCGAACGAGGATGTCCGTGACCGCACCTGCAGACCTCGCACCGTGGCCAGGTTGCGGATGATTTCATCCGTCAGACCGTCCACCAGGTAATCGCTGTCGGGCTCGGAACTGAGGTTCGTCAGCGGCAGGACCGCAATAATCGGTTGCTCGGCGGGACTCGGCGCCGCGATGCCGGCGACGGCCGCTACAGTTCCTGACTGGTTCGCGGCTGCGAAAATCCGACGCAATCCAAACCACAAGCGCAAGTGTTGCGGCAACGGTAACCGCGTACGCCAACGGGATCAGCTTCGAGCGCGGCCGGAGTGACTCGAGGTCGCTCGCGAGTGTCGCCGCACTGTGTGGACGACGCGCAGGCTGCGGATCGATCGCGCGCTGGATGATGCGAACCAGCTTCGACGGGATATCCGGGCGCGCGGCGACAAGGTCGGCTCGATCCCCTCGCTCGTGGGCACTCCGAAGATCGGCGAGGTCGCTCGCCTGCACGGGATAGGCGCCTGTCAGGAGGTGGTAGAGCAGCACGCCGATACCGTAGATGTCGCTTGCGACGGTGGTCTCGCCTCCAGCAAGCACTTCTGGAGCGAGATACAGAGGCGTTCCGGCAATCGCGGCGGCCGGCCCGTCACCCAGCGCGCGCCCCGTGCCGAAGTCCATCAGCACGACCCGGTTCTCGTTCGTCAACATCACGTTGTGCGCTTTGATGTCTCGATGAAGCAGGCCCGCCTGGTGCACGGCCGCAACCGCCTGACAAAGTTGAATGCCGATCTCGACCGCTTGCTTTCTGATCGAAAACGCGTCCCTGCTCGAGCAGCTGTTCCAGCGTGTGTCCGTCCACGAACTCCATCCAGAGTCCGATATGTTCGCCGATGCGCTCGGCGCCGTAGATGCTGACCACGTTGGGATGGCGAACTCGAGCCAGCAGACGACCCTCTTCGATGATCGAGGTGGCGCGCGCGTCGCTCGCGGCTGGACCGGCCGGCAGAAGCTTGAGCGCCACCTCGCGATCGAGCCGCGTGTCCCAGGCGCGGTAGACCCGCCCGAACGTGCCGCGGCCGACGCGTTCCAGCACGCGGAGGTGTCCCCAGTGCTCCTGTTGGACGAGTGGGTCGGAGGCGGATTGTCCAGAAACGGGCGAGGTGCCCGGTCGTGGCGGAAGTCGGCGGTGCAGGTCGGCAACCGCCGCGACTATTCGCAGGGGCTCGAGCAGCGCGCGGTCGATCTCCTCGGCACTCGACTCGGCAGACGCCCAGTCGATTGGGGTCCCGTCGAGGATCGCGCTGGCGACGTCCGCAAGCACACCGCTATGGCCTGGCATTTAGTGCTGCTCACTCCCTAAACGTTCGATTCCCGAAATCCGGACAACCCCGGGGAACTCGACCAAGGGTTTCTAGATTATCCAGGTTCTCGGGCGGCCCACTGTCCGAATTTCACGCCGCGGACGTTGTAGGGAGTAGAGGCGATGCCCATGCACCCACGAATGACCGCGGCCGTGATCCTGGCTGTCATCGGGATTTGCGGGGGCCTGTGGCAGGCCGTGCCGGCGAGTCAGAACGCGGGCTGGCAGGTGACCGACCTCGAGGCCGGGCTCAGTCATTGGCCGCCGGATATAGCCATCGACGCCGCGGGCAATGCGGTAGCGGTTTGGACCACGCGCTCTGAAACGACGACGGCTGATGGGCGGGTGCGGACGGCCACCTTCACAGCGGCGACCGGCTCATGGAGTCCCGCTGTCACACTTTCGAACCCGCTCGATCACAGCTCGAACCTTCGGGTCGGATCGAACGCCGCCGGTGACGCGGTTGCCGTCTGGAGAGCAGACCGATCCTCCGCCCCCCTGGAGGATTACATCGTGGTGTCACGCTATTTGCCCTCAACGAGAACCTGGCACCTCGCGCGCGAGATCCCAGCCAACGGACATGGGGCTCAGGCGGTGATCGACCGGCAGGGAAACATAACAGTCGTGTGGGTTGAACTCATACGCGCGGGGACCGGCGGGTGGTACTACTACTACTACGGCGGCAGCCTGATGTGTACGCGATTCTATCCGTCCGCTACGAGGCCGCAACGTCGAGTTGGAGTTCGCCAGTCACTCTCTCAGGCGAAGGTGGATCTCAATCGGAGGTCGGGATCGATGGCACAGGTAACGTGACCGTCCTGTGGAGACGGAACGGGGTCATCGAGTCCGTGCGCTGGTCGCAGGGACAAATGGTTGGTCCGCTGTCAAGCGGAATTTCGTCGGGCGTGGCCTCCCCCCCTCGGATAGTTGTCGATACTGAAGGCAACGTCATCGGGGTCTGGACCTTGTTCCCTGGAGGGCTCCAGTCAGCGCGCCTGTCTGCGGCAACCGGAACGTGGAGTGCCCCGGTCGTTGTGGCCGCCGAGAGCATTGTCACCGACCCAGTCGGCGCGCTGGGCGTTGATGCGGCGGGCAACGCAACTGTGGTCTATACCGCTCGCCCTACCGCGGGGAGTCCCGCCATGCTCCGATCGATGCAGTATTTGCGATCGACCGACGCCTGGAGCGGAGTGGCTGACATCGCTGCGAGCCCCCTCACCGGCAGCGGTCGAGTCGCAGTCGATCCTGCCGGGAACGCCACAGCCACTTGGCATGGACAAGATCACACGTTGCGGACTGCACGACGACCGGTCGGTGGCCAATGGAGCCCGGACGCCAGCGTCGGCGGATTACCGGGCAGCCCACGAATTGCCTCCGACGCCGTCGGCAACGTCTTTCTGCTGTGGGGCAGGTACGAACGACCATGGGCTCTGCGAGCCGCGCGCTGGAGCGCGACGCTTGGCGCGCCGACCATCGGGCGCGTCATCTCGAGCAGCGGGGCGCTGAGCATCGACTTCACGCCACTGCAAGTGCTCGATCCATCGTACGCGGTGCTGAATTACGAATACTCGCTCGACAACGGCGCCACGTGGACGGCACGCGCACCCGCGTCGGCTTCGAGTCCGATGGTCGTGGACGGACTGATCGACGGCGACGCCTACCCGATGCGGCTCCGGGCCGTCAACGTCGCCGGGCCCGGCCTCCCGTCGGACACCATCATCCTGACGCCTGGGCTCGCCCCACCGGCGGATCTGAGAGCTGCGGTGGTTGGCAGCTCCGTCACCTTTGCTTGGACGCCGCCGTCAACCAGTGTCGTGCCGACCGGCTACGTGCTGGAGGGCGGGCTGAGTCCAGGCTCAGTGCAGGCCAGGCTGCCCAGCCCTGGGACCGGCACGATCTTCACTCTTCCCGCGCCCGCCGGAATCTTTCATGTGCGGGTGCGGGCAACTCTCGGCCTGGCTGAGAGTGAACCGTCGCCTGAAATCCAAGTCAACGTTGGTGTGGACGGGCCTCCCTCGCCACCGGCCGGGCTGCTCGGGCTCGCCGACGGCGATTTCCTGGCACTTGCCTGGCAAAACACCTTCGCCGGGGGCGCACCCTCAGGCCTGTGTTCTCGATGTGAGTGGAGATCGTTCAGAACACCTCCCGTTGCGCCGCTCACAGACCAGTTCTCGTTCTCGGGAGTGCCGCCGGGCACCTACACCTTCGCGCTTCGAGCGTTCAACGCCTCTGGGGAGAGCAGTCCGTCAAATGCTGTCACGTTGACCTTCCCCGGCACGTGCTCACCGCCGACGACGCCAGCCAACTTCTCGGCGTCGAACAGCGGCAACACCATCGTCTTGCGCTGGTCACCGCCCGCAAGCGGCGCCGCACCGACGCGCTACGTGTTGTCTGTAAGTGGGCCGACCGCAGGAGAGTTCTCGGTCACGGGCCTCGCAGTGTCGGGCGCTGTCGGTCAGGGCACGTACACGATCAGCGTCGCCTCGGCGAATAGCTGCGGGACCAGCCTCCCAACGCCAACAACGACGATCACGATTCCGTAGCACGTCGATGCTTGCCTTCCTCGTGAGGCGTCAGATGGTCACCGCGTTCGTCCTGCTCACGGGCGCGGCCGCGGCGATATTTTGTCTGGTCACGGCGTCGACTTCGCCGATCAATGTGGTCGTCATCACGCTCGACACCACGCGCGCAGATCGGTTGACCGCCTACGGGTTTCAGGGCGCCGAGATGCCGCATCTCGATCGGTTGGCGCGCGACGGCGTGGTTTTCGATCAGGCGACCTCGGTTGCGCCGTTGACGCTGCCAGCGCACGCCAGTCTCTTCACGGGCCTGCTACCACCGTCGCACGGGCTGCGCGAGAACGCGACACCGTCGCTGTCGTTCGACCGCACGACACTCGCGGAGATTCTCCGTGCGCACGAATTTCGCACCGCGGCGTTCGTGGGATCAGGCGTACTGGATCCGGATCGCGGATTGAGTCGGGGATTCGATCGCTATGGCGCTGCGTCGGAAAGTCATGGCCGCGAGGCCAGAACGGCGCAGCGGAACGCTCAGGTCGTCGTCGACGAAGCCCTCCATTGGCTCCGGGGCGTTGGCGATTCCCGGTTTTTCCTGTGGGTCCACCTGTACGACCCCCATCGTCCCTACCAACCGCCCGAACCGTTTGCGTCGCGCTACGCCCACGATCCGTACGTCGGCGAAATCGCGTACGCCGACTTCCAGGTTGGCCGGCTTCTCGAGGCCCTCGAACGTCAGGGGGTGCTGGACAAGACCATCGTGATTGTCGCCGGCGATCATGGTGAGTCGCTTGGCGAGCATGGCGAATGCGACCACGGCATCTTTGTTTACGAAAGCGTGCTGCGCGTCCCGCTCATCATCCGCGCGCGCTCGATCGAGCCGCGGCGGGTTGCCTCCGTCGTGCGGCTCATCGACGTGATGCCAACGGTGCTCGAGTTGCTTGACCTGCCTGCGCCCACGACCGATGGCGTCAGCTTGACGGGACTGATGAACGGGGAACGGCAGGAGCTGGAGGCCTACGCGGAGTCGATCTATCCACGGCGATTCGGATGGAGCCCGGTCCGCTCATTGCGCGATGGGCGATTCAAGCTGATTGATGCGCCGCGCCCGGAGTTGTACGACCTCGAACACGATCCATTCGAACGGCGCAACGTGTACAGCGAGCGTCCGGCAACCGCCGCCGCACTCGGTCGGCGGCTCGCGTCTCTTGCAGGCGGGCAATCGTGGCCAGAGGTCCGGACCGTCCGCGACGAAGTTGCACCGCCCGAAGTCCGTGAACGACTCGCCGCGCTCGGCTACCTGAGTCGCGGACCCATCGAGGCGCAACCTGGACGGGCATCGCTCCCAGATGCCAAGGACGTCATCTTGCAGAATTCGTCACCCACTGGGCCGGGCTACAGATGCCCGGCAACGATCCGCCAATGATTGTGCGAGTAGCTCCTCGCTGGAACTCTTACCCGGTGGGGTCCTGGAACGTTCTTCTTGTCCTACGCGCAGCGCGTTGCCGGGAAGCCCGGTTGGTGCTGATCGATATTGACACGTCAGACGCAGCCTGCCGGCCAGCATGCACAACATCATCTCCCCGTGTTATCCAACGAATTAACCGTGGGTGGCTGCGATAGCTAAATGAGGGTCCCATGCCACGTCTCGCACCTGCGCTCTGCCTGATGATTGTCGCGGCAGCCTGCAGGCCAGACGGTGAACGTTCTCAGAACCTGTTCGAGCTGACCGCCCCAGCGGATGGATTGCTGATCGCGCGTCTAGTTGGGATTTCCGGTAACGAGATCGAAGATTGTCCCGCTACGATTCCCCGCGCTGTTCACTTGGCGCGCGTCCGAATTCCTGCCTCGCAACGCCTTATGTAGGCAAGGGGTTCGTGTCATGCCAACAACGGGACACCAGCGACTGACGACGGCCGCGCGCATCGCACTGTTGCTGCTGTGCTGCAATCTTGCGCACGCATCGACAGCTCGGGCGCAAGCTAGGCTGGACAGGTGACATCATCGACCTCTCTGGTGTGGGCCTTCACTCGAACCCGGATGTCGGCGTCGATGCCGCGGGCAATGCGCTTGCCGTCTGGTGCACCTCGGCTGGCAGTCGACACTTCGTCGAGGCAGCCCGATACTCCAGCGCCGACGGCAATTGGGCCGCAGCGACAACCGTCTACCCATCAGCGCAGCCCTGCGTCGCCCGAGTTGGCGTCGCACCGTCGGGAAATGCCGTCGTGACGTGGAGCGCGAAGCGTCCCTGTATCCGGTCCTGTTCAAGCGGCACATTACACAGCGAGCGCTGGTTGGCGCCCCTCAACACAGCTCGACAATCTTGGGCACTCTGCTCAGATTGCGATTGACGCGGTCGGAAACGCCATTGTGGTGTGGGTCACGCTGGATGACACGCCGGCATTCCAGCGTGATGGCCGCTCGCTTTCAGGTCAGTGCATCGACCTGGGCAACTGTCAACATCTCTCCCCTGCGCGGCTTGCAACCACAGATCGCCATGGACGGATCGGGGAGCGCGACCGCAGTGTGGACAAACGAGGTCTATGGGAGCATTCAGTCGGCACGGTATTCACCAGGCATTGATGCCTGGACCGCTCCCATGGACGTTTCCGAAGCGGGCGAAACCGGAACGGATCCACGTGTCGCCGTGGATGGACTGGGAAACGCGGCGGTCGTGTGGGAACGCCTCAGTTCGCCGCCGATGGTACGTGCCGCGCGGTTTCTAGGAGCCACGGCGACCTGGAGCCGCTCCGTGAGCCTCGGCGTATACGGACCGGAGTCGCCGCCGCGGATTGCCGCGAATGCCGCCGGGACATTCATGGCGCTCTGGACGGAAGAGGGCTGGGACTGGGCGATCTCGGATGTCTACGTGGCCCGATCCTCTCTCGTCGCTGGATCGGTCGCCGCCGCGTCCGGACGAATGCCGTCGCAATTCAGCCGCCAGTTACCGAACACCGATCTGCTGCTCAGTCGACGTATTGAGATCACGAGGGCGACGGGGACCAGTGCACGTTCGCGCGCTCAACGTCTCGGGCCGTGGGTCATCATCCGGAAGAGCCTTGGGAATGGCTGGCCTGGAACCACCCCGCGATTTCAGGACGCTGGACATATCCGGCAACGTCGTGACCCTTGGCTGGGCGCCAGCGAATGGCGTTCCCCCCGCAGGCTACGTCATCGAGGGAGGTCTCACGCCGGGCGCGGTGCTTGGAAGTCTGACCACGCCGGGCACCGCGACAACCTTCACGTTTACGGCGCCGAGCGGTGTGTTCTACCTCCGGGTGCGCGCGCTCGTGGGTCAAACAAGGAGCGGCGCTTCCAACGAGATCCAGATCTCTGTCAACGTCCCCGGACTACCTTCCGCACCAACGGACCTTCTTGGCCTGGCCGATGGATCGGATCTGACCCTCGCCTGGCGGAACACTCTGCGCGGAGGGACCGCAACGGGCGTCGAACTCGATGTCAGCGGCGCAAAGTCCGGCTCCTTTCCACTACCGCTGACCGAGCGCTGATCAGCAATCGCGCTAAATCGCGAATGACCCTGCCGGAGGCGTGTCGATTTCCCGGTCTGTAGAGCTGGCACTTTCGCCGCCGCTGTTCGAATTCCTGGCCAGCGATGCTAACGAAATTAGAAGTGGCGAGGCTTATGCATCGCTAACCGCCGTGCTAAGGAGACACCTCGTGCCAAAGCTAATACTCTCTGTCATATTCGTTCTGAGCACTGTCGTTCCTTCGCAAGGGCAGAATCTGGACCTGGCCCAGTTCGGACTGGGATCTTTTACACCTGTCGTCGCAGAATTGGATGGCGACCCTAATACGATCGAGTGGATTGCATGGACGCAGTTCGGCTTGTGGGTGATCAATCCCACAACGCTCTGCAAGTCCATTGTGACCGTCGACACGAGGGATTGGGGTCCTGGAACGTTCCTCTTGTCCTACGTACAGCGCATTGCCGGCAAAGACCGGTTGATTCTGATCGACATTGACACCTCGGACGGGAGCCTCCCGGCCAGTGTTTTCGACATCACCTCCCCTTGTTATCCGGCGAAGTGATGGTAGATGGTGGCGATGACTACACGAAGGCGCAGATTGTGACCAGTGCGAGCGCGCGCTGGTAACAATCTGCCGCTTCGCGTCCAATCGCTTCCCAAGCCCGCGGAAACGGCATCGATCCAGCGGTCCGTACCTTATCTGGCCTTCCCGGCGGTCCCGTCCGAATTTCTTCTGATCGACTGAATCAGGTCGACACCGAGCGCGCCAGTCCGAATTCCTGGTGAGCGACGTTAATGAGATCAGAAGGGCGATCGGTCGACAGCCCTGCCGAAATCGCTAACCGCGGATGCTGAGGAGCACCCCCATGCCTAAGCTACTGCTGTCTATCATGTTCGTTCTCAGCTCTGTCCTTCCGTCGCAAGGGCAGACTCTGGACCTGGCCCAGTTCGAACTGGGAGCCATCGCGCCAGTGGTCGCCGAATTGGATGGCGACCCCAATACCATCGAGTGGATAGCCTGGACGCAGTTTGGCTTGTGGGTGATCAACCCCGCAACGCTATGCAAGTCGATGGTCGTCCTCGACCTCGGGAATTGGGTTCCTGGAACGTTCTACCTCTTTTACGTGCAACGCATTGCCGGGAAAGACCGGCTGGTGCTGATCGACATTGACAATTCGGACGGGAGCCTGCCGGCCAACGTTCACAACATCATTTCCCCTTGTTATCCGGCTAAATGAGGGAGATGCGTGCGATGGCTCGGAGTCCGGGCCTAGAGACGCTTCATTTCCTCCGCGAGTCGGACGAGGGCCCGCTCCGCGGATTTCCGAGCCGCGTCGGCGGTTGGTTTGTTGAGCGCCTCAGCGAGGTCGTCGTAGCTGTAACCGAGCTCGACCCGGGCGACGATCGCTTCCCGCTCCTCCGGCTTGAGCCGCTCGAGTGCGCGCTCATACCGCTCGACGGCTTCCCGTCCGATCGCTTCCTCGAGCGGTGAACCGCCGCCCTCGAGATCGATGTCGTCGAGCCCAACGGACCGGCCCTGACGCCCTTTCCGCCGCAGTTCATCTCTCAGTCGATTGAGGATCGCCTGACGCAAGTAAGCCTGCAACGCCCCGACTCGACGTGGCTCGAAGGCGTCGATTCGCTTGAAGGTGTGGAGCAACGTGTCCTGAACGAGATCGTCGGTATCGGTGAGATCGCGCGCCCATTTGGGCAACCGACCGGACGCCCAGCGCTGCAGCGGCTTCAGATGCCGAGCGAACAGGCGGTCGAGGGCGTCGGCGTCTCCGTCGCGCGCTTTTCGATGAGGTCGAAGGTCGATTCGAAATCGCTCATGTGCGTCTGGCATGTCGTCACCCGACTACCCGGGACCCATTATCGGCGATTCCGTTAATGGCGCGCACCTGTCGGTTCGCCGAGTGGGAACCACAGACTGGAGAACCGAGAATTACTCAGAAAATCGTCGCGACCGACCCCTGCGCCAGGTCGATGATCTGTGCCGGCAGGATGCCGAGATACAAAATGCCCACCACCGACAGCGCGAGGCCGGCGAACGCGACCGTGCTCAGCGGCGCGGGCATCGGACGGGCATCACGCTCGGACATGTACATCATCACGACGATGCGCAAGTAGAAGAACACCGACACCACGCTCGACAGGACGCCGATGATGGCGAGCCCGTAGTACTCCGAGCCAATCGCAGCGCTGAAGATGTACCACTTGGCGATGAAGCCTGCCGTCGGTGGAAAGCCGCCGAGCGACAGCAGGAAAATGGTCATCAGCGTCGCCAGCCCAGGATGCGAGTACCACAAACCGGCGTAGTCCCGCAGATCGTCGTTGGCGCGCTCGCGCGAGCCGAGGAGAGCGATCACGCCAAACGCCCCGAGGTTGGTCAACGCGTATGCCGCGAGGTAATAGAGAATCGCGGCCTTGCCAACGTCGTTCCCAGCCACCAGGCCGACCAGCAGGTACCCGCCGTGCGCAATGCTGGAATACGCCAACATCCGCTTCAAGCTGGTCTGCGCCACCCCTAAGACGGTCCCGACGATCATCGTCGCCGCGGCGATCGCCCACAGGATGGGGGACCACTCCGCGATCATCGGCTCGAGCGCGGAGAGGAACACACGCGCAAAGGCCGCGACCGCGGCGGCCTTGACCCCCGTGGACATGAAGCCCGTGACGATGGCCGGTGCGCCCTCGTAAGCGTCGGGCGACCACATGTGGAAGGGCACCGCCGCCACCTTGAAACCGAAGCCGACGATCAACAGCCCGACGGCGAGCAGGATCATGGGATTGTCGCTCATCGACTGGGCCGCGATCACCGAGCCGATGCGATCAAGCCTGGTGCTGCCGGCAATGCCGTAGAGAAACGCAATGCCGTAGAGAAAGAACGAGCTTGCAAAGGCGCCGAGCAGGAAGTACTTGAAGGCGCCCTCGGTACTGGTGAGCTGATCGCGGCGGAGGCCGGTCAGCACATACACCGCGATCGACATCGTCTCGAGTGCGAGAAAGAGGAGCAGGAGGTCGGTGGCCTGCACCATCAGCATCATGCCGACGATCGAAAACAGAACCAGCGTGTAGAACTCGCCTGGCGGCAGCTTGTCGCGATCGATTGTCTGACTGGCAAAGAAAACGGTGAGCACACCGACGGCGACGAGCACCAGGTTGACGAACAGCGCGAAATTGTCCGCCGTGACCACGCCAAAGCTCGATGCATTACGATCCCATAGAAAGATCGAGGCCACCGCCGCACCCCCCAGCCCAATCAGCGGCAGGCCGGCCATCGGCATGCGCTCGTTGCGCTGCCGGAACGATTCCGCCAGCAGAACGACGAGACCAGCCAGCGTGACGCACAGGACCGGGATGACAGCGTCGAAGGAGGAGGAAAGCATGGTTTAAGGTGCCGGAGGTGCCGGAGGTGCCTGGGGTGCCTGGGGTGCGTAGGGTGCGTAGGGTGCGTAAGGTGCGTAGGGTGCCGTCGCCAGTCTGTTTCGCCGAGGCTCATCCGGATGCTCCGGAACGGAGGCGGTCATGGCCTGGAAGTCGTTCACTCGTTCGACGATGCGATTCACCGCCGGCTCCATGGGCTTCAGGAACTGGTTCGGGAAAACGCCCATGTAAATTGCGATCGCCGCCAACGGTCCAATGATTGCCCACTCGCGTAGCGAGAGGTCGGGCATGCGGCGGTTGTGATCGCTTGTGACCTCGCCGTAGAACACCCGCTGGAACATCCAGAGCATGTAGACGGCCGACAGGATGACGCCGAGGCCCGCGACGACCACGAATCGCGGCTCCCATTTGAAGCCGCCCAGCATGATGAGAAATTCGCCGATGAATCCGTTCATCCCCGGCAAGCCGATTGACGCCAGCGTGAGGATCAGCGCACCCGCCGTGAGACGGGGAACGATTTCCTTGATGCCGCCGTACTCGCTGATGAGACGCGTGTGACGGCGGTCTGACAGCATCCCGACCAGGCAAAACAGCCCGCCGGTTGTGACGCCATGCGCGAGCATCTGATAGGTCGCGCCCTGCACGCCCTGAAGATTCATCGCGGCGATTCCCAGGACGACAAAGCCCATGTGGCTGACCGACGAATAGGCCACCAGCTTTTTCATGTCCGGCTGCACCATCGCGACCAGCGCGCCGTAGACAATCGCAATCACGGCGAGCACCGCCAGGGCCGGCGCAAAGTAGAGCGCGGCCTCCGGGAACAGCGGGAATGCGAAACGGATCAGACCGTACCCACCCATCTTCAGCATCACACCGGCCAGGATGACAGAGCCTGGCGTTGGCGCCTCCACGTGCGCGTCGGGCAGCCAGGTGTGGAACGGAAAGAGAGGGACCTTGATGACGAATGCCAGGGCAAAGGCGAGGAAAAACCAGTACTGCGTTTGCTCGGCGATGTCGAGCTGATACAACCGGATGACGTCGAAGCTGTAGTTGCCGGTTGCGGTGTGATGCAGCCACGACAGTCCAATGATGGCCACCAACATCAGGACGCTGCCAGCCATCGTGAAGAGGATGAACTTGATGGCAGCGTAGATGCGCCGTTCGTAGCCCCACACGCCGATGAGGAAGTACATCGGGATCAGGACGAAATCCCAGAACACGTAGAAGAGGAAGAGGTCGAGCGCGGCGAAGACGCCCAGCATCGAGGTCTCGAGCAGCAGCATGAAGATCGAGAATTCCTTGACCTTTTTCTCGATGCTCTCCCACGACGACAACAGCGCAATCGGCGTCAGGAAGCCGGTGAGAACCATCAGCATCAAGCTGATTCCGTCGATTCCGAGGTAGTACTCGATGCCAAACGCCGCAATCCACGGCACCCGCTCGACGAACTGGAAGTCCTCGCCGGTCGCGGACGGATCGAATCCCGACCACAGGAGCAACGTCGCGCCGAATGTGAGCACTGACACCGCGAACGTAATCTGCCGAACGAGAGCGTCCTTCTGCCGGTCTCGATTGGAAATCAGGAGCAGAAGCAACGTACCCGCGACCGGGAGCCAGATGACGATCGACAGCAGGGGTAGTCCGCTCACGCACTATCTCCAGAAGTAATAGGCGAGGATCGCAACCACACCCATCAGCGTCGCGGCAGCGTAGGCCTTGACCGAACCGGTTTGTAACAACCGCAGCAGCGCGCTCATGCCACCCACCACTTGTCCGGCGCCATTGACCGCGCCGTCGACGACCCGCACGTCCATGCCGCGCCAGAGCCCGTCCTCGGACACGATCCGCACGGGCTGCACGACCGTGGCGTCGTAGAACTCGTCGACGTAATACTTGTTGAGCAGCACGCGGTGAAGGGCCGGGAAGCGAGTCGCAATCCGATCCGCCACGGCGGGGTTCTTCAGCCAGAGCCAGCTGGCCAGGGCAATGCCCAGCAGCGCGACCAGGCTCGAGAGCGCCATCAAATAACGTTCGAGCGCGATCTTCTGCTGCTCGCTCGCAGCCGACTCGGCGTGGTCGGCCGGCGCGCCGGCTGCCGCCGCTGGTTGATGCTCGGCGGCTGGCTGCGTGGCATCGGCGATCAAGAAACTCGACGCGAGCGCGACGTCGCTCCCGCCGGTCGTCGTACCCGGCGCACAGTCGGCAATCGCCATCCCCGCCAGCGCACCGCCGGCCGTCGTCGTATCGGCCGCGCCAGGCACACAGCCACCCACGGTCATCGCGGAGAGATTCGAGGCGGGCGCGGCGTGAGCTTCAAATGCTGGCTCCAGCCAGGCACCGAGCAAATTGTGGCCACCGAGCGCATGAGGGAATCCGATGTAGCCGGCAAACACCGAACCGATGGCCAGCACGACCAGCGCCACCGCCATCGCGGGAGGGGCGTCGTGCAGGTGCGGCGGGTGCGATGGGTGCGACGGGTGCGTCAGGTGCGGTGCGGTGCTCGGGTGCGACGGGTGCGACGAATGCGCCATCGCGAATCGCTCGCGGCCAAAAAACGTGAGGTACACCAGCCGGAACATGTAGGTGGCGGTGAGGAGCGAGGTCAGGACCCCAATCACCCACAGCCACTGATGACCGCGATAGAAGGTCTCGAACAGGATCTCGTCCTTCGAGAAGAAGCCGGACAGCAACGGCACTCCGGCAATTGCGAGCGAGCCAATCATGAACGTCCAGAAAGTCACGGGCAGGTACTTCCTCAACCCACCCATGTTTCGGATGTCCTGCTCGCCGTGCAGCGCATGGATCACCGCGCCCGACCCGAGGAAGAGCAGCGCCTTGAAAAAGGCGTGAGTGTAGAGGTGGAAAATGCCCGCGCCGAAAGCCCCGACGCCCATCGCGAGAAACATGTAGCCGAGCTGTGAAACGGTCGAGTACGCGAGGACACGCTTGATGTCGTTCTGCACCAGGCCGATGGTGCCCGCCATCAGAGCCGTCGCGGCGCCAATCACGGCCACGACGCTCAGCGTCAACGGGGCGTGTTCGAAGATCACGGCGTTGCGACCGATCATGTAGACACCGGCCGTCACCATCGTGGCGGCATGGATGAGTGCGGAAACCGGCGTCGGGCCTTCCATGGCGTCCGGCAGCCAGATGTACAACGGGATTTGTGCCGACTTGCCGGTGGCGCCGATGAACATCAGCAGCGTAATCAGTGACAGCGTGCCGAACGTCGCCTCGGGCGGCAACGCCGCCACTCGCGACGCGACCTCCTGAAAGTCGAGCGAGCCCACGGTCACGACCAGGAGCAGCGTGCCGAGGATGAACGCGTAATCGCCCACGCGATTGACGATGAATGCCTTGTTGGCGGCGTCGGAGGCCGATTTGCGCTTGTAGTAGTACCCAATCAACAAATACGAGCAGAGGCCCACGCCCTCCCAGCCGACGAACATCACGAGGACGTTCGCTCCCAATACCAGGACGAGCATGAAGAAGACGAACAGGTTCAAATACGAGAAGTAACGGGCATACTCGCGGTCCGTCTCCTCGTGCATGTAAGCGGTCGAATAGATGTGGATCAACGATCCAATGCCGGTGATGACGAGGATCATCACGGCCGCCAGCGGATCCAGGCGGAACGAGAGGTCGATGACGAAATCGCCGGATGCGATCCAGGTGTAGACCGTTTCGGTGATCGCACGCGCACCGGGCGACATGCCCGCCAGCCGCCAGACTTCGATCACCGATACGGCAAAAGCCGCCACCATCACCAGACACGCCAGCCCTCCGGACACACTCTTGGTGAGCCGACGCCCCAGCCAGGCATTGACCACGAAGCCGACGAGCGGGAGCAGCGGAATCAGTGACAGCACGCGATCACCACTTCAACGCGGTAAAGGCTTCGGGGTTGAGCGACTCGCGATGGCGGAACAAGCCAATCACCAGCGCCAACCCAACGGCCGCTTCGGCGGCTGCGACGGTCATGACGAAGAACACGATGATTTGTCCGTCGACGCTGCCAAATTGCCGGCCGAATGCGATGAACGTCAGGTTGACGGCATTCAGCATGATCTCCACCGACAGGAGCAGTGTGATCAGGTTGCGGCGCAAAAACACGCCGGCGGCGCCAATCGTGAAGAGCATCCCCGACAACAACAGGTAGTACTCGAGCGGCACGAGTGCGGTCGTCATTCGACCTGCCTTCGCGCCAGCACCACGGCGCCGACCATGGCCACGATGATCAAGATCGATGTCACCTCGAACGCAAACATATAGTCGGTAAAGAGCACCTTGCCGAGCTCGCCGACGTCCGAGATGCCCGGCCCGTTCTCGCCAACGGCGCCAGCGACGCCGGGGGTGCGCGTCAGTGCCCATCCGAGCTGCGCGACCAGCACCAGCGACAGCAGCGCTCCGATGCGCCTCGGCCACGGCCGATGGAGCGCGTGCGCACGATCCCATTCCGCGGCGTCCTCACGAGGCACGTTGAGCAGCATCACCGTGAACAGGAATAGCACCATGATGGCGCCGGCGTAGATGATGATCTGCACGACGGCGACGAACGGCGCCTCGAGCAGGACGTAGAGTCCGGATAATCCGAAGAACGCCCCGATCAGCGACAACACGCTGTAGATTGGATTGCGCTGCACGATCACGAACAGCGACCCCAACAGCGTAACCGCCGCGAACACGACGAAGAGAAGCAGCTCAGACGCCAAAGTACAGCACCCCCGCAGCTGTCGCGATCAAATTGAGCGTTGCGACCGGCAGCAGCACCTTCCACCCGAACGCCATCAACTGGTCGTAACGAAACCGCGGGAGCGTCCAGCGCAGCCACAAATACACGAACAGGATCGCGCTCAGCTTGATGAGGAACCAGATCCAGCCATACTCCGGGGGCAGGAACGGGCCATGCCATCCGCCGAGAAACAGATTCGTGGCCACGGCCGACACCGTGATCATGTTGATGTATTCGGCCAGGAAGAACATGGCAAAGGCCATGCTGCTGTACTCGGTGTGGTAGCCGGCGACCAGTTCCTGCTCCGCCTCAGGAAAGTCGAACGGCGCACGATTGGTCTCGGCCACGCCGGCGACCGCGTACACGAGAAAGCCGACCGGCTGCAGGAAGACGAACCACTTCGGAATGAACCCGAACCAGTAGCCCGCCTGGTCGTCGACGATGTCCCGCAGCGACATCGAATTGGCGAGCAAGATGACGGTCGCGAGCGAGATGCCGTAGGCCAGCTCGTAGCTGATCATCTGCGCCGAGCTGCGCAGTCCTCCGAGCAGCGAGTACTTGCTGTTGCTCGCCCAGCCCGCCAGCACGATGCCGTAGACCCCCATCGAGGCCACCGCAAAGATGACGAGCACGGCGACGTTGACATCCGAGACGAGCAGCGGCATCGGCTCATCGAGCAAGCCGAAGAAGGTCGTTGCCGCGCCGAACGGCACCGGTGCAAACGCGACATACGCCGCCGCCACCGAGATCACGGGGGCCGCCATGAATAACACGGCATCCGCGGCCTTCGGGCGCAGATCCTCTTTGAAGATCAGTTTGACGATGTCGGCCAGCGGCTGGAGCAGACCGCGCGGCCCGACGAGGAACGGTCCAACACGCTGTTGCATGAACGCCGAGACTTTGCGCTCGGCGTACACCATGACGGCGGCACCAATCTGGAGGCCAAAGAACACGACCGTGATGATGCCGATGTAGGCGAGCAGTTGCGGCGTCACGAACTCGGCCACGCTAGTGCGCTCCTACCGCTTCTCGAGCGCGGTAGTCGGCCGGTGCCGGGGCGTTCCCCTTCACGTAGGCATCGTATTCGGGCCTGAACCACTTGAGTGTGGTCAGCACCGGCGTGGCCGCCGCGTCGCCAAACGCGCACAGCGTCTTGCCGTTGATGTTGTCGGCAACACTCTGCAGCAGCGACACATCCTTCGCCGATCCCTCGCCCTTCAACAATCGATTGAGCAACTGGAACAGCCAGTCGGTACCCTCGCGGCACGGCGTACATTTGCCGCAGGATTCGTGGCGGTAGAAGTGCAGGAGGTTCTCGGCCAACCACACCATGTCGGTGGTTTCGTCGAACACCATAATCGCCGCCGAGCCCAGAAGCGAGCCTGCCTTCGCGATGTCTTCGAAGCTGGCCGGGATGTCGATCTGATCCGGCATGAGAATCGGTACCGACGAGCCGCCCGGGATGACGGCTTTGAGGGTATGGCCATCGCGGATCCCGCCGGCATAGTCGTCGATCAGCTCGCGCAGCGACACCTTCATCGGCGCCTCGAATACGCCCGGATTCTTGACATGGCCGCTCACGCAATACAGCTTCGGCCCGCCGTTCTTTTCGGGACCCAAGGAGGTGAACCATTCGATGCCTCGTGTCAACACCAGCGGCACGTTACACAAGGTTTCGACGTTGTTGACCGCGGTCGGACAGGCCCAGAGGCCAGCCACCGCCGGAAATGGCGGTTTGTACCGCGGCTGTGCGCGCTTGCCCTCGAGCGACTCGAGGAGCGCGGTCTCCTCGCCCGCTTCGTACGCACCGGCACCGCGGTGAATGTAGACCTCGCAGTCGAAGCCGGTGCCGAGAATGTTGGTGCCCACGTAGCCAGCGCGGCGCGCGTCTTCGATCGCCTGCTCCAGCACCGGCTGCATGTGAAAGAACTCGCCGCGGATGTAAATGTAGGCGGCTGTCGAGCCGATCGCATAGCAACCGATCACGCAACCCTCGATTAAGAGGTGCGGGTTGCGCTCCATCAGCAGGTGATCTTTGAACGTCCCGGGCTCGCTCTCATCAGCGTTGCAGACGATGTACTTCGGGTTCGGCGACTTCTTGTCGACGAACTGCCACTTGAGGCCGGTCGGGAATCCGGCGCCGCCGCGGCCTCGTAATCCCGAGGCCTTCACGGCCTCGACGACTTGATCCGGCGTCATGGCCAGTGCTTTCTTCAAGCCCTGGTAACCTTGCTGGTTCTGCAGATAGTGATCGAGCGTGTTGCCGCCTGGCGTGAACGCGTACTTGGTCAGCACCGGCTCGTAATCCGGCATGGCCCTCGGCCGGACCGGCGTCGTCGTCTTACCCTTCCACTCGCTTTCGGGCCGCCCTTCGATCGCGAGATGACACCCGTTGAGTGCGGCAACGCCGTTCGCGCGGATCGCGTCGACGAACGCCGGCGTCTCCTCGGGAGTCAGCCGCTCGTGCCAATGGTCGTTGTTGACCATCACGACCGGCGCACGATCGCAGGCCCCGAGACACTCCATCGGCTGAATCGTGAAGAGGCCAGTCGGATCGATCTCGCCCGCGGCGACCCCGAGCTTACGCTCCAGCTCCTCGAGCACGCGCTCCGATCCGGCGACGGCGCAGGACAGCGTATTGCACACCTGCAGCACGAACTTGCCCACCGGGTTTCGGAAGAACATGACGTAATACGAGACCACGTCTTCCACATCGGCGGTCGTAATCCCGATCACCTCGGCAATGTGACGAGCGGCGTTGGCAGTGATGTAGCCCTGTTGCTCCTGCGCAAGGTAGAGAGCGTGCAAGACGGCCGCCTTGCGATGCTCAGGCGGGTAGTGCGCCGCAAACTCCTCGAAGCGCTCACGATTCGTGATGGTGTATGTGAACTCCGGGCCCTCGGGCAGGGTGACGCGGCGCGAGCGATGCCACTCCTCGGTTCCGTACGGCATTACCGGATGAAAGCTCATCGATCCACGTCTCCCATGACGACATCCAACGAGCCAATCACCGCAATCACGTCCGCGATCATGCCGCCGACGATGAACTTGTGCAGCGCCTGGCAGGCCATCAGCCCGGGCGATCGCATGTGGACGCGCCACGGCCGATTGCTGCCATCAGACACGATGTAGCACCCGTGCTCGCCGCGAGGCCCTTCGACCGGGAAATACGACTCGCCGACCGGCACCGTGAACCCCTGCGAGTAAATCAGGAAGTGCTGAATCAGCGCCTCCATCTCGGTGTACACCTCGTCCTTCGGCGGAGGGACGATGCGACGGTCATTGACCGCCCACTCCCCCACCGGCGTAATGCGCTCCAGTGCCTGGCGACAGATCTTGACGCTCTCGCGCATCTCGGCCATGCGCACGAGGTAGCGATCGTACACGTCACCGTTCGACGCGCCAATAACGTCAAAGTCGTACGTCTCGTAGCCGCAGTATGGAAATGCGCGGCGAACATCGTAGTCGCCCCCGGCGGCGCGGGCGACTGGACCGTAGAGTCCCCACGAATAGCAATCCTCCAGACTGATGACCCCAACGCCGCGGGTGCGCCCCAGCCAGATCGGATTCTTCGTGATGAGCGTCTCGTACTCGTCGAGCTTGCCGGGGAAGCGATCGAGGAATGCGGACACCGCTTCCTTGAAGCCGCGCGGAATGTCCTCGCGCAAGCCGCCGACCCGGATGTAGCTCGGAAAAAACCTGAAGCCCGCGAGCAGCTCGTTGAGATTCATCAGGATCTCGCGCTCGCGAAACGCGTAGAGCATGGCCGTGATAGCGCCAATCTCCATGCCGTGCGTGCCAAACCACACCAGGTGACTGCTGATGCGCTGGAGTTCCGCAATCAGCACCCGAATTGCCTGCACGCGCCCCGGCATCTCGAGGCCGAGCATCTTCTCGACCCCCAGAACGAACGCCAGGCTGTTGGACTGCGCTCCCAGGTAATCCATGCGCTCGACGAGTGGAATGACCTGCTGCCACTTCTTCTGCTCGCACGTCTTCTCGATGCCGGTGTGCAGGAAACCGATGGTCGGCGACACTGAAACGACCGTCTCGCCATCGAGCTCGAGCACCAGCCTCAACACGCCATGCGTGCTGGGGTGCTGCGGCCCCATGTTGACGGTCATCGTCTCGGTTCGGACGTCAGCCATTAGGGATTCCAGTTAACGGACCAGGCACGGCTCGATTCCAATCGTTCGTTCACGACTTGGGCCGGATCAGCCGATCCCGCTCCACGCTGGCTTTGAATTCTTCTTCGGTCACCTGAAGCGGCATGAACGTCTGAGCGTCCTTGCGCACCTGCACCGGGTAGTCCTTGCGCAGCGGGTGACCTTCCCAGTCGTCGGGCATCATCAAACGGCGCAGATCGTCGTGCCCTTCGAACACAATGCCGAACAGGTCAAAGACCTCGCGCTCGGGCCATCCAGCGCCGTGCCAGATTGTCTGCACGGTCGGGACCGCTTGGCCGCCATCGACCTGGACCTTCAGCCGCACCCGCGTGCGACGATGTGGAGACACCAGGTGGTAGACGACATCGAACCGTGGACGGCGGCCGGGATGGAAGTCGGCGGCGGTGACGTCGCTAAACGCCACGAACTCGAGGCCGGGCGTGTCGCGCAACGCCAGACACGTCCGAACCAAGTGCTCGACCGGAACGAGAATGCTCGGGTTGATCGACTCGTCGAGCGGCGAGAGCGCCTGAAGGGCGCCGGGAACCTCACGTTCGAGCGTCGCGATGATTTCGGCAGCGGTCATCGATTGGAGCGCGGACAGGTGGCGCGCGGCCGTTACATACGGGACGCGTCGATCTTTTTCTGCAGTTGCACGATGCCGTAAATGACCGATTCGGGACGCGGCGGGCAACCGGGAATGTACACGTCAATCGGCACGACTTGATCCGATCCCTGGACGATTGCGTAGTTGTCGAACACACCGCCGCACGACGCACACGCGCCCATCGAGATCACCCATTTGGGTTCTGGCATCTGGTCGTAGACCCGGCGCAGTGCGGGCGCCATCTTACGCGATAAGCGGCCGGCGATGATCATGAGGTCCGACTGGCGCGGCGAGCCGCGAAATACCTCGGCGCCGAAGCGAGCAATGTCGTAACGGCCGCAACTCATCGCCATCATTTCGATGGCGCAACAGGCCAACCCGAAGGTCACCGGCCAAATCGCCGAGCGCCGGGCCCACTGGACCAGCTTCTCGACGTTGGTCGTCAACACCGGGATTTCGTATTCAGTTTCGAGTCCCATATCGGTATCTCTTGACGACCGCCGGTCCTGGGGGCCGCGCGTGTACGTAGTCGGGGTCGTGTTCGGGACCCCAGTCGAGCACGCCCTTTCGCCACACGTAGATATAACCGACGACCAGAATCAGGAAAAAGACGACAATCTGGACGAATCCGGGCCACGACAGCTCGCGAATCGCCATCGCCCACGGCCCAAGAAAGGCAATCTCGATGTCGAAGAGCAGGAAGATCATCGCAATCAGGTAGAACTTGACGGATTGCCGTTCGCGGGCGTCTCCCACCGGCGGCATGCCGCACTCATACGGCGCCATTTTTTCGGGGGTGGGATTGCGCGGGCCGATGAACCTCGACAGAAGGAGCGAGAAGGCGCCAAAGCCGACGCCCGCCACGATCATGATGATCAGTCCGTCCCAGCCGCCCATCCTAAGGTTCCAGATTCCAGGGTTCCAGCGTTCCACGGTTCCAGGTTCCCGGTTCCACGGTTCTTGGGAGCCGGAACAGCTTGTGAAGAATTTCCCAAGTCCAACTTGACACTGTATCAGAAACACATTGCGAACCGGGGTCAGCTGCCGGCTACCGGCTTCCGACCACTGGCCACTGTTCTTTCCCAAAATCCTACGAGCGTGTAGAACTGAGCCGTGAGAGTCGCCTGGTTCTCTCCCCTTCCACCGACACCTTCGGGCATCGCCGCCTACTCGGCTGAGCTGTTGCCGCTGCTGGCGATGCGGGGCCACCAGATCGAGACCTTCACGGCTGAAACCGCCCGCGATTTCGTGTGGAAGCAACGACGGGCACCCTACGACCTCGCGGTGTATCAGCTGGGCAACGCGGCGTGGCACGACTACATGTGGTCGCATGTCTTTCGGTATCCCGGGCTGGTGGTGCTTCACGACGCACAGCTCCATCAGGCGCGCGCGCTTGCGCTGACTCGGCGCTGGCTCCCTCGCCGCGACGACTACCTCGAGGAGTTCCGGGCCAATCACCCCGATGCGCCCACGGAGATCGTGAATCTCGTCATCGCCGGCCTGGGCGGCTCGCTCTACCAGCTCTGGCCCATGATTCGCCTGGTCGTCGAATGCGCGCGGCTCACCGTGGTTCACAACCCGCTGCTCAAAGAGGAGCTGCATCGGCGACATCCGGCTGCGCGACTCGACCACGTGCCGATGGGTGTGCGCGATCCGCTCGAGGAACCGATTGCGGAATCGGCGCTCCGCAGTATCCGCGAGTGTTACGGCATCCCGCCCGACGCGACGATCGTCGCAGCCTATGGTGGCGTCACACCGGAGAAGCGCATCGACGTCCTGCTTCGTGCAGTCGGAAGCATTGCCGATCGTCACCCGCAGTTGCACGTGATGCTCGTGGGCCCGTCCAGCGATTACTACGACGCTAGGGGAGAGGCTCAGCGTTGGGGGATTGCCGAACGCGTCCACGTCACAGGTTACGTGCGCGACGAGGAGCTGCCGGCATACCTGTCGGCAGCGGATTTCTGCGCCTGCCTGCGGTGGCCTACGAACGGTGAGACGTCGGCTTCCTGGCTGCGGTGCCTTGCCGCTGGGCGGGCAACCATCATCACGGACCTCGAATACCTCGGCGACGTGCCCACGCTTGATCCGCGCGGGTGGCGTCTGCTCGACATCGCCGCCCTCGATGCGTCCCGCGTGCCGGTCGCCGTCAGCATCGAGCTCATCGACGAACTCCATTCGCTGGAGCTTGCGCTCGACCGGCTCGCAAGCGACGCCTCGCTGCGCGTCTCTCTAGGGACTGCCGCGCGAGGTTGGTGGCAACGCCACCATCAGTTGACTGCCATGGCCGCAGCCTACGATCGCGTCCTGCAGGCTGCTGCCGCCGCGGCGCCACCTACTTGCACGTTGCCACGGCACTTGATCGACGAAGGGTGGGGGCGAGGCCGGTCGATTGGGGAGGAAATGAGCATCGGCCATCGACTCGGCGAGTTTGCTGGTCACTGACGCGAGTGGCCAATCCTGCATCGCCCACTCGCGCGCGCACGATCGTCAGCACGATCCTCGCGCTCGCCATCGCAATTGCGGGACTGCACCTTGCGGTCGTCCGGCCCTATCTCTGGCCTGCCGGCGCCGGAATCGTCCTGTCGGGCAAAAGCCTCTTTGCCAGCCTCGGCGAGTTGGGCCCGGCACCGCGACTGCAGCCTCCCCCTTTGGTCGACGTCGCCAACACGAGTGTGACCGTTGCTCACGTCAACCCCTCGAAGTTCCCGGCGACGAGCGTGCTGGCCGAAGGGGTCACCATCACGGGGATCTACAACGCGCGCGGCGGCCGGATCGAGCTGTCACAGGGCATCCCGGCCGACCCGCAACAAATCCTGCCTCTCTGGCGCGAGGCGTACCACCTGGGTGCCCAAGGAACTCTCGATTTGCGTGTACAAGGCCCATCGGGCGACGCGACCATGGTGAGCGTTGCACGTGAGCCCGTCTGGCGGGCGGATACCGAGACGCAGGCCGCCTGGCTGCGACAACACGGCGGTCCGCTGCTGCAGGTGATTGCTTTTCTCGCCGGCGCTCTCGCGCTCCTGGCCTTGGGCACGCGCGGGACGACCGCGCGCCTCATGACGCTGGCCTTGATTTGTGCCGCCATCGCCTCGGCTGGCCCGCTCTATGGCGAAGAGCGGACCATCCCGCTCCTCGGCAGCCTCTTGCTCATGCTGTCGTGGATTGCGACGCCCGTCGCGTTTCCAATCATCGGCCTTGCGGTGCTGCACTTTCCAACCCGAGCATCGATTCTCGACAGGCATCGATGGATTTATCCCGCGCTCGGATTGGCAGCGGCGCCGATGCTGGCGATCGGGCTGTTGACCGCGGCTTTCCTGCTGGGTGTGGATGGCGTGCTGCCAGTCGTAACGTGGGTTGCCACGAATCCCTGGGTGTTCAACCTGTCGTTTGCCGTCGCGCTGGCCGCCAACGTGGCCATCGTGCTCGAAGGGGTTACACGCTATAGAGCCAACCACGACGCCAACGAACGACGCCGGATCCAAATGGTCGTGTATACGGGCGTCCCCGCCGTGTTGGCGTACGCGCTGAGCACCTCAATCCCTGCGGCTTCGACGCTCTCGGGTGTTCCCATTCAACTGCCGTGGCTCGTGGAGGGCTTGCTTCGCGCAATCATCTTGCTGCCGGCGCTGGCGCTGCCCTACGCGGTCGCGGTCAGACACGTTTTCAGCCCCCGCACCGTGCTGCGTCGCAGCTTGCAGTACGCGCTGGCGCGCCGAACGTTGTCGATCCTGTTGGCACTTCCCGTGGCCGCGCTGGTCGTCGCGCTGGTCACCAATCGCCAGCGGCCGCTCAGCGACGTCGTTCTGGGGCAGCCAATGTTCTACGCGGTCGCCATTGGTCTGGCCGCCCTGGCGTTTCGCTATCGCGATAAGGCGCAACAATGGCTGGATCAGCGGTTCTTTCGCGCGGAATACGACGCTCGAGAGATCCTCGTGTCGCTCGCCAATCGGCTGCCACGTGAACCCGAGCCGCGACAGCTCGTGTCGCTGGTCGTCTCGCAGATCGACAGCGCGCTCCACCCCGAGTCCATCGCCGTACTCGCAGGAGACGATGATCGGCTCGAGGTTGTGTCGACCCTCAGGGCAGACGTCGGCGTTCTGTCACGCAACGGCGCACTCGCGACGCTCCTGCGCTGGTCCGAGGATCCACTCGAGGTGTTCCTCGACGACGAGCGGTCGCCGGCGGCACGGCTCCCGGCGGTGGACCGCGCATGGCTCGACGCCAATCGGTTGTCGCTGCTGGTCCCGATTTTCGCGGGCAGCGGCGATCGACGCGCACTCACAGGCTTGATTGGACTGGGCGCGAAACGATCGGAGGAGCCGTACACTCTGGAAGATCGGCAACTCCTCAGCGGCATCGCGGGGCAAATGAGCGTGGCGATGGACCTGTCGAGACTGCGACGCCGCCTCTCCTCCAGTTCACGGCTGGCCGCCGCCGCCGTGCTCGGCACAGGCGCAGTGCTGACTCCCACTCCCACGACGGCGGAGAGCATCCCGCCGGTCGTGGATGGCAAGTACCGCATCGACACGCTCGTCGGCCGTGGTGGGATGGGCGCGGTCTACCGCGCGCACGATCTACGACTGGCACGCGACGTCGCGATCAAGGTCGTCCGCGCGGATCTTCTCGCCGACCCGGCCGCCCGCAGCCGGTTTGCACGCGAAGCGCAAATCGTCGCCCGGCTTCAGCATCCGGCCATTGTCACGGTCTTCGACTACGGCACGTTGCCGGACGGCGCCGCCTTTCTCGTGATGGAGTACGTGCGTGGCGAGGATCTTCGAAGCCTCTTGAAGCGAGAGCAGCAACTGGCGCCACCGGACGCGATCGCGCTCGTCACCGGTGTGGCGGCAGGCATCGAGTTCGCCCATCGAGCCGGAGTCCTCCACCGCGACCTGAAACCGGAGAACGTCCTGCTGCCAGCCAGCGGCATCGGTCCAAAAGTTCTCGATTTCGGCGTCGCGACGATCGCAGATAGTGAGACGGGCAATTTTCAAACGCTGACTCACCGCGGCACCATCGTCGGCACACCGGCCTATATGGCGCCCGAACAACTGCGAGGCGAGCGGGTGGACGAGCGGGCGGATGTCTACAGCCTGGCCGTGCTCACTTACGAAGTGCTGACCGGACGGCTGCCGTTCGGCGCGGGTCCATCGTCGAGATTGGCATCAAGCAGACCGACCTGACCGGCCAGTTGGACGTCACCGGGGTACCGGCCGCGATCCTTCCTGTTTTGATGAAGGCTCTCTCGGTTGCCCGCGACGATCGGCCGGCCAGCGCGGCGGCCTTCGCTAGCGCTTTAGCCGAGCCTTCGGCGCACTCTTGACGGCATCAACGTCGACCAACCGCTTGTCGATCTCGATGATGGCCTGCTCGATCTGACTGCGGCGAGCGGGGTGCTCGGTGCGTGTCAGTTGTTGCTGCATTTCGGCGCGCGCCAGCTTCAGCGACTCGCGCTGGCGTACTTTCTCCGGGTCTTCCAGCGGCTTCCGGTTTCGTGCTGCCTTCCGTTCTTCCTCCAGTTCATCCATTCGCTCCTGGAGCCTCGTATCCGCATCGATAAGTCCTTCGCCCGCATCACCCATGGTCTTCCGTCCTATAGAACAGTGTCCAATTAACTTCAGAGTCCTTGTCGGTTCCAGTGATCAGTTTCCGGTTCATTTTGAACTGACCACTGATCACTGACCACTGATCACTGGCCGATCACCGATCACTGGCCACTGCGTCGTGGGGGACCCGTTCGGCCAGCCAAGGATTATACGGTCTTCGCCGTTCGCCATAGAATCGAAACTTGGATGCGTGGCGATCCGCTCGACCTCTTTCATTCGCCGGTCCGCGAGTGGTTCACGCGGTCGTTTGCGGCGCCGACGCGGCCTCAGCGGCTCGGCTGGCCAGTGATTGCGCGTCGCGAGTCGACGTTGATCCTGGCACCGACTGGGACCGGCAAAACCCTCGCGGCCTTCCTCGCCTCGCTCGATCGTCTGATGTTCGACGAGGTGCCGGAGCGGGCGTCCCGGTGCCGCGTCGTGTACATCTCGCCACTCAAGGCCCTGGCGGTTGACGTCGAGCGAAACCTTCGAGCGCCGCTCGTCGGCATCAGCAGCCTTGCCAGTGCCGCGGCGGTCGATTTTCACTCGCCCGCCATCACGCTGCGCACCGGCGATACGCCCTCGTCCGATCGGGCGCGCTTTCTGCGCGACCCTGGCGACATCCTGATCACGACCCCCGAGTCGTTGTATCTGATGCTCACGTCCAACGCCCGCGAACGCCTGCGGTCGGCGCGGACGGTGATCATCGACGAGATTCACGCATTGGTCTCGACCAAGCGTGGCGCACATCTCGCGCTCTCGCTGGAACGACTCGAGGGGCTCGTGTCGGCGCCGCTGCAGCGGGTCGGACTGTCGGCCACGCAACGACCCCTGGACGAAGTGGCGCGATTTCTGGGCGGCGCCCGCGCGAAGAAGACGCGGGACGCGAAACCCCCCAAGAACGTTCAGGACGTCGTAGACGATGAGTTCGCGGCGCCGTCGGGGCCGGTGTCCTATCGCGAGGTCTCAATCGTCGATGCGAGCGAGCCCAAACATCTCGACATCCGGGTCCAAGTGCCAATCGAGGACATGGCTAAAGTCGGTGCGGTTGCCGCCGCCGCCGCGCCGACCTTCGAGATTCGTAGTAGCCCTGCGGCGCAGGGTCCCAGCCCAGGCTCGATTTGGACGGCGATTCACCCGCGATTGCTGGAGCTCATTCAGCAGCATCGATCGACGTTGATCTTCGTCAACAGCCGCAGGCTTGCGGAGCGCCTCGCGGGCGCCCTCAACGAGCTTGCGGGTCAGCCGCTGGTGCGCGCGCATCACGGCTCGCTCGCGCGCGCACAACGCGTCGAAATCGAGGATCTGTTGAAAGCGGGACATCTGCGCGCGCTGGTCGCGACCAGCTCGCTCGAGCTCGGCATCGACATGGGCGCCATCGATCTCGTCGTGCAAATCGAAGCCCCGCCCTCGGTCGCCAGCGGGCTGCAGCGGATCGGGCGCGCGGGTCATACGATCGGTGCAGTCAGCAGCGGGATCATCTTTCCGAAGTTTCGCGGCGATCTGGTGTCGTGCGCGGCCGTCACGCGCGCCATGCAACGCGGAGCAGTCGAGCCGTCGCGATATCCACGCAATCCGCTCGATGTGCTCGCCCAACAGATCGTCGCCATGGTGTCGACGGAGCAGTGGTCCGTCGACGATCTCTTCATGGCCATCCGCGGTGCCGCACCCTATGCGGAGTTGAGTCGTCGAGTCTTCGAGGGCGTCCTGGACATGTTGTCTGGCCGTTATCCCTCGGACGAGTTCGCCGAGCTGCGCCCGCGGGTGACGTGGGATCGCGTGAAGGGAACCCTCACGGCGCGTCAGGGCGCCAAGCAGGTGGCGATCACCAACGGCGGCACCATCCCCGACCGCGGCTTGTTCGGGGTTTTCCTGCTCGGCGCTGAGCGTGACCGCGCGCGCGTCGGCGAGCTGGACGAGGAGATGGTGTTCGAGGCGCGGGCGGGCGAGACCTTTCTGCTCGGCGCCTCGACGTGGCGCATCGAACAGATCACGCACGACCGGGTCATCGTGTCACCAGCACCTGGGCAGCCCGGAAAAATGCCGTTCTGGCGAGGCGAAGCTGGCGGCCGGCCGATCGAGTTGGGCTTCGCCATCGGCAAGCTGGTTCGCGAACTGCGCGATGTCTCGTTAGAGGATGCACGGGACCGCCTCGAGCGCGAGCACGGACTCGACCGGTTGGCGGCCACCAACTTGCTGCAGTACCTCGACGATCAGAAGCGCGCGGTGGACGTCATCCCCGACGATCGCACGCTCGTGATCGAACGAACCCGCGACGAGCTGGGCGACTGGCGCGTGCTCATCCTGTCGTCACTGGGCAGCCGCGTGCACGCGCCGTGGGCGATGGCGGTCAGCGCGCGACTTCGCGACGAGCACGGACTCGATGCCGAGATCATGTGGGGAGACGATGGGTTCGTCGTCAGATGCCCGGAGGGCGATGGCCCCCCGGACTCGGCCTTGATGCTGCCAGACCCCGATGAGGTCGAAGGGCTGATTCTGAGGCAATTGGGCTCGACCGCCCTCTTTGCCGCGCGCTTCCGCGAAGCGGCAGGCCGCGCCCTTCTGTTGCCCCGCCGTCGCCCGGGCGCGCGCGCGCCCTTGTGGCAGCAGCGCAAGCGCGCCGCGGACTTGCTCGCCGTCGCCGCGCGCTATGGATCCTTTCCAATCATCCTCGAGACCTATCGTGAAACCCTGCGCGACGTCTTCGACGTGCCGGCGCTGGTCGACGTGCTGCGCCGGATCCGCAGTCGATCCTTGCGCGTGGCCACCATCGAATCGCGTACCCCGTCACCGTTTGCCGCCTCGCTCCTCTTCAACTACGTGGCGAACTACATCTATGACGGCGACGCGCCTCTCGCCGAACGGCGTGCGCAGGCGCTGTCGGTCGATCAATCTCAACTCCGCGAGCTCATCGGCGATGCGGAGCTGAGAGATCTGCTCGACGGCACCGCCATCGAAACCGTTGCAGCCGACGTCCAGCACCTCTCGAACCGCCTTCATGCCAAGTCCACTGATGGCGTGCACGATCTCCTCTTGCGCCTGGGCGAGTTGACGCGCGAGGAGATCGCCGCGCGATCGCTAGCGGCAGTCGCTGGTCCCGCAGTCGACGAATTGCTGCGCACGCGGCGGGCGATTGAGCTCGTGGTCGGAGGCGAGGCTCGACTCGTGGCCGTCGAGTACGCTTCGCGGTATCGCGATGCGCTCGGGATTCCGTTGCCGCCCGGGCTGCCGGCGGCGTTGTTGGAGCCCGCCGTCGATGCGCGGGACGATCTCGTCAAGCGATATGCACGCACCCACGGTCCGTTCACTGCCACCGACGTCGTGGCGCGACTGGGGCTCTCGATCGGTCACGTGGAGGCCGCACTGGCGCGGCTCGCAACGACTGGCCGTGTGATCGAGGGCGCCTTTCGCCCGGGCGGGCGCGGTCGCGAGTGGTGCGAGAGCGACGTCCTGAGCAGCATTCGTCGCCGATCCCTCGCGCGGCTGCGCGAGGCGGTGGAACCGGTTCAGGCGCCCGTGCTCGGCAAGTTTCTCACCGCATGGCATGGCATTGGTCGACCGCGAGGTGGCCTGGATGTGCTCCTCGACACGATTGAGCAATTGCAAGGCGTGCCCGTCATCGCATCGCTTCTGGAACACGAGATCCTGCCCGCGCGCGTCTCCGACTATTCGCCGGCACAACTCGACACGTTGCTCGGCGCGGGCGAGGTGTCGTGGATTGGCGTCGAACCGCTCGGCGATCGCGATGGTCGCATCGCGCTGTATCTGACGGACCACATGTCGAGGTTGTTGCCCCCTCTGGAAGGTTCCAAGGTTCCAGTCAAGGGTTCCAAGGTTCCAGGGTTCCAAGGTTCCAAAGTTCCGACGGACTGAACCCTGGAACCCTGGAACCTTGACTGGAACCTTGGAACCGTGGAACCTGGACTTAAGAGGCCGAGAGCCCGAAGTATTGAAACAGCTCGAGGGAGCGGGCGCCTCGTTCTTCGCGCCGCTCCACGAGGCCATCGGCGGTGGGTTCCCCGCTGAAACCGTGGATGCGCTGTGGTCGCTCGTATGGAGAGGACTCGTCACCAACGATACGCTCCACGCGCTGCGCGCGTACCTGCGCTCGCCCGAGCGATCGCGACGACCGGGCCGCGCAGCGCCGTTTCGATCACGACGGATTGTCCCTCCCGCCGCCGAAGGCCGATGGACGACGATTGCGAGGCCGACCAATCGGTCGCTCACGGAATGGGCGACCGCGTTCACCGAGCAGCTGCTCACACGCCACGGGGTCGTGACGCGTGAGATCACGGCGATTGAGCAGATTCCAGGCGGTTTCAGTGCGATTTATCCCGTGCTCCGGCGGCTCGAAGAGACAGGCCGCGTGCGGCGCGGCTATTTCGTGATGGGACTCGGTGCGGCGCAGTTCGCCCAGCCGGGCGCCGTGGATCTGCTCCGCGCTGGCCGCGATGAAACCGACGGGCCGCAAGTCGTCACGCTGGCCGCCACGGACCCGGCGAATCCGTATGGGGCCGTGGTGCCGTGGCCTGACTGGGTCGCGCCGGATACGACCGATTCGAGAACCGCCGGTCTGCCCGGCGGGCTACGCGCGGCCCGCTTCGCCGGCGCTCGCGTGGTCCTCGTCGACGGACGACTGACGGCATGGATTGCGCGCGGCGACCGTTCGCTGCTGGTGTCGCTACCTGCCGACGATCCGGACCGATCACGCGTGGCGCGCAGTTTGGCGCACGAGCTCGTGGCGCTGGCCCATCGCGCGCCAGAGGGCGCACGCGGCTGGCTCGTCGAAGAGATCAACGGCACCGCGGCCGCATCGGATCCCGTCGCGCCCTTCCTGCTCGACGCGGGGTTTGCTGCCACCGGCATGGGCCTGCAGCTACGCGTCCTCCGGCGGCTGTCGTCCTCGTCTCCTTCCCTGGAGACAGGGACTGTCCGCCAATGACAGGGACAGGCCCTGTCACCGAACTGTCGCAGTCTCTGCGTGGTTGCGTCAGATAGTCGACTTGGCTAACCGATCCGCTGCCCGTGCGCGTAGACGTTGAAGGTGTCACCACGGAGGAACCCGCATAACGTGACGCCCGCCTGCTCCGCCAATTCGATTGCGAGGCTCGAAGGGGCGGAGACGGCGGCGATGAGTGGAACACCCGCCAGCAGCGACTTTTGAACCAGCTCGAACGAGGTTCGACCAGAAACCATGAGAAGCGACTGATCGAGCGGCAGGCCGTCCTCGAGCAGACGCCTGCCAACGACTTTGTCCACGGCATTGTGTCGGCCCACGTCCTCGGCGAGCATCGTCAGCCGGCCGTCGAGCGCAAAGAGGCCCGCTGCGTGAAGCCCGCCGGTCGTCTCGAAAACGTCCTGCGCGCGACGAAGCGTCGTCGGCAGGCTGCGAATGACGTCGGCACTGACCGTCCATTGCCCCGCCACTGAAGGTGCACGCGACCGCAGCGACTCGATCGTGCGGCGGCCACACAAGCCGCAGGAGGCCGTCATCATGACCTGCCGTCGCTCACCGAGACGGAGGCTGAGCCGCTCGACGGCTTCCCCAATCACGGTGACATTGAGCGTGTTCTCCCGGGCATCCGCCTCGGCGTCCTCGCAGTACTCGATCGTCGCCAACTCGTGGCCGCCGCGAATCACGTCTTCCGCCAGGAGAAACCCGGCCGCCAGGTCGCGGTCGGCGCCTGGCGTTCGCATGATCACGGCAAACGACGCGCCGTTGACCCGCACCTCCATGGGTTCCTCGACCGCTACCACGTCGCGATCGATGGTCTGGATGGCTCCGCTGACTCGATGAAGGTGAACGTTCCGGCAACCGGGCGAATTCATCCATCGACATTACACCGGTCGCCCCGCCGGAGGGGCCCCGCCACGCGTTTTGTGCGTGGTGGAGTGAGGTGGCGGGGCAAAGCGATACTGCCACTAGCGAGGCGGAGCCGAACCGTCGGTGCTCTCGCCGCTCGTGGCGGAGCCTCGCTAGATAGTGGCGCCAGTCATCGCCCGGCGGACTTCGGAGACGACTGCGTCCGGCAGTGCCGGCTTCAGGACAAAAGACGACCATCCAGCGGCTCGGGCATCGCGCAATTCCAGTTCGGACGTATGTCCCGTGATCGCGACAATCGGGATGTGTGCGGTCTTGTCGTCAGCTTTGAGCTGCCGCGTCGCTTCCCAGCCGTCGATGCCGGGGAGCGAGAGATCCATCAAAATACAGTTGGGCTGGAGCGCGTGCGCTTTCGCCACGGCTTCGACACCGGTTCCCGCTTCGACCACGCGGAATCCGGAGGCCTTCAGGTACCCGGAGTACATCTCGCGAGCATCCTTGTAGTCGTCGACGACGAGGACGAGCGGATCGGCTGAGGTCGTCATCGCAAGACGTTTACTGTAGCCGTCGCGCGTAGTTCGAACAAGCACAACTATCGTGCCATCGCTCCATCTGCCTTACGATATTGCGCATGGCGACGATGAACTCGTTCGACGTGACCTCTGAGGTCGACATGCAAGAGGTTGATAACGCCATCAATCAGGCGCGCAAGGAGGTGTCCCAGCGCTACGATTTCAAGGGGTCGCCCGCCTCGATCGAGCTCGACCAGAAGAATCACACCCTGACGCTCACCGCCGAGGACAAGTTCAAAATCGGAGCGCTGCTCGAGATTCTGCAGACGCGGATGGTGCGACGAAACGTCCCCGTGAAGAACCTGAAGCCGGCCGAGATCGAGCCGGCGTCCGCCGGCACGGTCAAGCAGGTTTTCACGCTGCAGATCGGCATTCCGACGGACACGGCGCGAGAAATCGTGAAAGTCATCAAGGATGCCAAACTGAAGAAAGTTCAAGCATCGATTCAAGGGGACCAGGTTCGCGTCCAGTCGCCCTCCCGCGACGATCTGCAGTCGGCGATCCAGTTGCTTCGGGACCACGACTTCGGCATTCACCTCAGTTTCGGCAACTATCGGACGTGACCGGTTCACGAAGGTTCTTCACGAAGGTTCTTGACAGAGGTTCTTCACGTACGTTCGACAAAGGTTCTGCACGAAAGGTCGCGTCGTCGTCCAGCGAACCGTCGTGAAGAACCATCGTCGAACCACCGTCAAGAACCGCGGTGGAGAACCTTCGTCAAGAACCGTCGTGACCACCATTGATCTGCGTCGCGCATTTCCAACCACCCCGATTCAGTGTTGCGGAGGCCATGACCGTCCGATAGAGTGGTGGTCCATGTTTGATCTTCACGTCCTTCGCTCGAAAACGTTCTTTGCGATCATCGTGCTGACGTTTGCCGTCGGCAGCTTGACGCTGCGCGCGGACACCCCCACCGCTCCATCGAACCTCACCGCCACCGTCAACGGGTCGAATGTGACGCTGTCGTGGACCGCGTCGGCCAACAGTCCGACGTCTTACGTATTGCAAGCAGGCTTCGCACCCGGAGACACAGTCGTTCAAGCGTCTGTCAGTGGTTCGATCACGTCATTCTCGGCATCTGGCGCGCCCGGCACCTACTATGTGCGCGCGATCGCGTTCAACAACGAGGGCGGGAGTGCGCCGTCCAACGAAGTGGTGGTCACACTGACGTGCGCGCCGAGCGCGCCGCTCAATTTTCGGGCGATGATGCGCGGGCAAGAGGCCTACTTGTTCTGGCGACGAACCGAGCGCCGGCTCCGCCAGCCAATACATCGTGCAGGCGGGTGGCGCTCCCGGTCAGACGATCCTGCAGGCTGCCACAGCGGAAACCAGCATCAACGCCGGCGCGAGCTCGGGGACGTATTTTGCGCGCGTCGCCGCCACGAGCTCGTGCGGCACCAGCCCGGTGTCGAACGAGGTCCCGGTCCCATTCCCCAGCAGCAGCGGACGCGTCGCTGACCCGGATCCCGGCACGCTCCTGGGCCTGCCAGATATTCGGCAACTGCTGGTCCGCATTCACAACGAGAATCCCGGGTTGCTGGCGCAGTCGTGTCCCGATCCCACAGTCGGAAGTACATCAACAATCCGTGGCTCGACCGCATGGTCGATCGTCTGCGCGAGTACGACACGCGGTTCGGCTACAACAAAAAGCCCACCAGAGGGCCAGCCGACAACGGCGGCTTCCCTGTCATCGCGGCCGGCGATGAAATCACTTATTTCGCGGGCGCCGGGCACGGCCGAGGGATCGCGAGATGTTTTCGTCATCGACATTCTGTTCGGGCACTGCGGCGCCAATCCCGAGTTTGACCTACCGCGACTTCACCGGCCACGGAAGAAGCCATCTGGACCGGCCTCGGGCGGTTCACCGGCGACGAAAGGCCGGAACTGTAATCCTCACACGAAGAAATCACGCATCAACTCGCCGTCGGAAATTCCGGGCGGGTTGTACGGCGAGAGGTCGGTGATCCCGGCCTCTCGCAGCACGTCCTCGTCGATCAGAAAATTTCCCGTAAAGTCTCGACTCGGCTTCAGGAGAATCTCGTACGCCGCGTCGGCCATGATCGCGGGACTTCGCGTCTTCTTGCGTGCGCCCTCGCCGGCAATCAATCGAATGGCTTCGGTGTCGATGGCCGTGCGCGGCCAGAGCGCATTGAACGCGATTCCGTCGTCTCGAAACTCGTTCGCCATTCCCAGGACACACAACGACATCCCGAACTTCGCCATCGTGTAGCCCACGTGGGGAGCGAACCATCGCGGCTGCAGCGTCGACTCGAGTGGCGGAGCGATATTGAGGACATGCGGATTGGCTGCACGCATGAGGTGCGGCACGACTTTCTGCGTGCAGAGGTAGGTACCGCGCACATTGACCTGGTGCATCAAATCAAAGCGCTTCATGGGCGTCGCCAGCGTTCCAGTGAGCGAAATGGCCGAGGCATTGTTGACCAGGATGTCGATGCCACCGAAAGTGGCAACGGCCTGCTCGACCGCGGCTTCGACTTGCGCTTCGTCACGAATGTCCACGGCGATCGGCAGGGCCCGTCCACCCTGACGCTCGACCTCTTCCGCAGCGGTGAAAATGGTGCCGGGCAGTTTCGGGTGGGGCTCCGTCGTTTTCGCAGCAATGACGACGTTGGCGCCATCGGCCGCGGCTTTGAGCGCAATCGCCTTGCCAATGCCTCGGCTTGATCCAGTGATGAAGAGGGTGCGTCTCGCGAGCGTCGACATGGCGACAGTGTAGGGTAGGGCTGGCGGGGCTGGCCGGAAATTCAGGGGCAGCGTTCTTGCACCTCATTCCGGTGACGCTGAGGAGGACATCCTGATGAGATCTTGGAAGTCAATCACGACAATTGGTGCGCTCGCACTATCGATCGCGGCCTTCGGCTGTGATCGGACTGAGAAGCGCACCACCACCGAAACCCAGCCGGCGCCACAAGCTGGTCGCCCAAGCGATGCCGCTCCAGCCGCCAACACCGAGATGAAAGTGGAAGACCTGGTCAAAGACGCAGACAAGTACATCGGCCAAGAAGTTACCGTTGTCGGCGAGATGGACGAAGTGCTGAGTCCGCACGCGTTTGCGCTCGATGAAGACTCGATCATCGAGGCAGGCATCGACAACGATCTCCTGGTCTTCTATCCGAAGTCGTTAGAGCTTGCGCCGCTCGACGACGCATGGTTGAACGACTACGTGCGTGTGACGGGGACCGTGGGCAGGATGACCGTCACGGAGATCGAACGTGAGGTCGGATGGGACCTCGAGCCGAAGATCGAAGCCAGGATTGAAAAGAAAGGCCCGGTGTTGATCGCCAAAAGCGTTGATACGGTTCAGTAAGAGGTCGCAGAACTAAAGACACACCAACTGACCACGTACAGGCCACAGAACTCACGAAGAACAGAGCTTCTCGCTAGGATTTCCTCTTCGAGACTTTCCTCTGAGCCTCTGAGGCTCGAATTCGTCGGACGCGTTGTTCTGAGCCTCTCCCTACCAGATGGTCAAGTTGGTGAACGGCGGCACGTAGGCTTGCAGAAACACCAGCAAGCCTACCAGGCACGCAAGGACGACGCTGTGCCAGAAGACAAAGCGCAGGATCTCGCCTTCATGGCCGTACCAGCGGGTCGCGGTGCTGGCGACAACGATGCTTTGCGCGTCGATCATCTTGCCCATGACGCCGCCGGAACTATTGGCCGCCGCCATCAGCGTCGGTGACAGGTTCAACTGTTCCGCGGTAATGCGCTGGAGGCTGCCGAACAGCACGTTCGACGACGTATCCGATCCGGTCAGCGCGACACCCAGCCAGCCGAGCATCGTTCCAAAGAAGGGATAGAGCATGCCGGTGCCTGCGAACGCCAGACCGAGCGTGGCATCGAGGCCGGAGTACCGAGTTGTGAAACCGATTGCCATCATCGCGCTGATCGTGAGCAACGAGGTGCTGACCAGCCGCAAGGTTCGTCCGTAACAGCTCGCAAGCTCACCAATCGATCGACCCATCGCCAGGCCGGCGACAATGGCGGCGACGAAAATCCCCGTGCCGGTGGCCGACAACCAGTTGAGATTGAAGATGGCGGCCTCGGGAGTCGGCGCCGCCACCACTGGTGGCGTGCGCAGCACGTGCATGTGAAGGGCCGGCACCGGAATGCGGATCACTGACACGCTGTCCAGCCATGCCCGGACTTGAGGCACGCCCCAGAGAAATACCAGCACGCTCAGGATCAGCCATGGGACCCAGGCGCGAATCACCTCGCGAGCCGGCGGCGCATCGACGTGGTTGGGCATCGTGCTCTGTGCGGGTGCCAATCGACTGTGCGACGTTCGCCACTGATCGGAAGGCTGCCACACCCGAAGAAACAGCACGACGGCAGCAATCGAGCCGACCGACGCGAGGATGTCGACGAGCCACGGACCGTGATAGTTCGACACCACGAATTGAAGGGTCGCGAACGAGAGCCCGGCAACCAAAATGGCGGGCCACACGCCGACCATTCCACGACGACCGGCGTATGCCCAAATCAGCCAGAACGGCACGATGAGCGAGAACACCGGCAACTGGCGTCCGACCATGGCGCTCAGCTTGAAGAGGTCGAGATTGGTCACCCCCTGCAACGCGATGATCGGCGTGCCAAGCGCACCAAATGCCACCGGCGCTGTATTCGCAATCAGCGATAGACCGGACGCGGCCAGCGGCGTGAATCCCAATCCGATCAGCAAGGCTCCGGTGATAGCGACCGGCGTGCCAAATCCTGACGCGCCCTCGAAGAACGCGCCGAAGCAGAAGGCCACGAGAAGCAACTGGAGGCGCGTGTCGCGCGTCACCGCCGTGATGCTGTGCCGCAGCGTGCCGAACAGGCCGGCGTCCGACGTGAGCTGATAGAGAAAAATGACGTTCAAGACAATCCACCCAATCGGGAGAAGGCCGTAGGCGGCGCCATAGGCGGCAGTCGCGAGTGCCAATGGCGTTGGCATACCGAAGACCCCGATCGCAACCAGGAGTGCGGAGGCGAGTCCCAACAGTGCGGCGACGTGGGCGCGGAGGTGACCAAATGCCAGGCTGCCCAGCAGCACGACCACCGGCACTGCGGCAAGGACGGTTGAGAGAAAGACGTTGCCAAGCGGGTCGTACGTCTGGGTCCAGTCCATCGATGCGTCCTCCAGAAACGCGACCGGCTGCCGGCGGCCGCGTAAGCTTATAGTGGTTCTTGACGAATGCAGCCACAGGACCTGGTCGCAGCACTGGAACAACAGTTCGGCGCGCGTGTCCTCACACGGCCGGGCGCTCTTGCGGCCTATGAATCGGATGGTCTGACGACGTTCCGCGCGCGGCCGCGCGCCGTGGTGCTCGCCGAGACGCAGCAGGAGGTTGTCGAGATCGTCCGGTTGTGCCACGGAGCGGGCGTCCCGTTCATGGCCCGCGGCAGCGGGACCAGTCTTTCCGGAGGCGCGGTTCCCATCGAGGACGGCATCGTCATCGCGCTCAATCGACTCAATCGGATCGTTCGCCTCGACCCTGTCGCACGAGTCGCGATTGTCGAGCCCGGTGTCGTGAACCTGGATGTCACGACGGCGGCGGCGCCGCACGGCTTGTATTACGCGCCGGACCCCTCGAGCCAGTCGGTGTGCACGATTGGCGGCAACGTCGCGTTCAATTCCGGCGGCGCGCACTGCTTCCGCCACGGCATGACCGCCAACCACGTGTTGGCCATCAAAGCCGTGCTTCCCGACGCGGAAGTCGTGCATTTAGGGGGCGACAGTATCGAACAGGTCGGCCCCGACCTGACCGGGCTGTTCGTCGGCAGCGAAGGTCTATTTGGCATCGCGCTCGAGATCACGCTCCGATTGATGCCTCGTCCAGAGGCATATCGCACAGTGCTGGCGGCGTATGTGTCGCTGCAAGCGGCGGGTGATGCCGTGTCACAGATCGTGTCATCAGGCCTACTGCCGGGCGCGATGGAGATCATGGATCGCCTCGCGATTGACGCAGCCGAAGCGGCAGTGGACGCCGGTTATCCTCCCGGCGCCGCTGCCATCCTCATCGTCGAGCTCGAGGGCGACGGCTCGGAAGTGGAGGCCGAGCACGCCCGCTTGATGCAACTGATCGCGCAGTCCGGTGCCACGGCGACACGAATTGCCAGCGATGCCGAGGATCGCGCGCGCATCTGGAAAGGCCGCAAGTGCGCATTTTCGGCAGTCGGACGCATCAGCCCCGATTTCATCGTGCAGGACGGTGTCGTGCCACGCTCGCGGCTGGGCGAAGCGCTCGCGACCATTCAGCAGTTCAGCACTCGACATGGCCTGCGGGTGGCCAACGTGTTTCATGCCGGCGACGGAAACCTTCACCCGCTCATCCTGTTCGATGGCCGGGAGGCCGGCGCCCTCGATCGCGCGGAAGCGCTCGCGGCGGACATCCTGCGGATGTGCATCGCGCTTGGCGGCTCGGTCACGGGTGAGCACGGCATCGGGCTGGAGAAGCGCGCGTTTCTCGGAGAGATGTACGGCGACGAAGACGTCGCCTTCATGCGAAGACTGCGCGACAGCATCGACCCTCGAGAGCTGGCCAATCGCGGGAAGATGCTGGGTGCCGGCGACGCACGAGCCGCCCATGGTCTGCATCCCCTGGAACGGGCAGGAGTCATCTCTCGCGTATGAGCCTGCAGCCTCAATCGGTTGAAGAGCTGCAAGCGGCCATTCTCGGCCACAACCGCCTCACGATCCGGGGCTGCGGCACCAAGTCGGCGCCTCTGGTCGGCGTTGGAGCCGCCACGCTCGACAGCACGAAACTCCGGGGAATCACCGACTATTCTCCTGACGAATGCGTGTTCACGGCACTGGCCGGAACACCGCTGACCGAGATCGAGTCGGCCCTCGCCGCGCAGTGCCAGTACATCCCGTTCGACCCGGTGCTGGTCCGCACCGGTGCCACACTGGGCGGGACGGTCGCAAGTGGGCTCAGCGGATCTGGACGCTATCGCTACGGCGGTGTGCGCGACTTCGTCATCGGCATGCGCGTCGTCGATGGCGACGGACGGCTGATCCGAAGCGGCGGCAAAGTCGTCAAGAACGCCGCCGGGTTCCTCCTGCATCACGGCATGGTTGGTAGTCTCGGCCGGTTTGGCGTCATCGTTGACGTCACGTGCAAAGTGTTTCCACGGCCAGAGGCGCATGCGACTCTTCGCGTGCAGTGCGGCTCGCTCGAACGCGCGTGGAACGCGGTTGAGCGCCTTCAGATGGCTCGTCGAGACGTCGAGTCCATCGACTTCGACTCCGGTGGGACGTTGTGGGTGAGAATCGCGGGTCGATCCGAGTCAGTGGACGCGCGGGTGGCAGTGCTGCAGGACCTGCTCGGAGGTGAGAGGATTTCCTCTTCAGCCGAGCCCGGCTCGTGGAGCGATGCGCGAGAGTTTGCCTGGGTCGCTCCGACTGAATCGATCATCAAAGTCGCTGCCGCTGACCTTCGTCAGGTTGGCTCGACGTTTTCGTCAGCGCGGTATTTCTGTGCCGGAACGTGCGTGTGGATCGCCAGCCCAGATCCGTTTGCGATTGGCCGCGTTCTTACCAGCGCGGGGCTTCGCGGGCAGATCGTTCGCGGCGAGAACGCCGGCGCCCTGATCGGGCGGGTCGAGCCCTGCTCGTTCGAAACGCGTGTTCGCCGCGTGCTCGATCCTCACAATCGCTTCCATGCAGCATCAGATTCCAGCCGATAGTCTTGGGCCTCATGGCGAAAGCATGGCGCGGGCCGTGTCGACATGCGTCCACTGCGGTTTCTGCCTCGCCGCCTGCCCGACCTATCGCGTCCTTGGAGAGGAGATGGACTCCCCCCGCGGGCGCATTGTCCTGATGAAGCAGGTGCTGGAAGGAACGCTCACAACGTCGGAGGCTCGGCCTTACATCGATCGCTGTCTAGGTTGCTTGTCGTGCGAGACAGCCTGCCCTTCCGGAGTTCAATACCGTGAGCTTCTCGTACCGTTCAGGGCCCGCATTGGACGCGAGGCGCAGTCGGCCAGCCAGCGCGCCTGGCATCGCGCGCTGGTCGCCACGGTGGAATCGCCGGCCCGCTTTCGCGCGGCTGTCCGTGCGGGACGAATCGCACGGGCGTTGTCTCGGCTGCTGCCGGTCCCGATTCGTTCGATGACTCGTCTGATCCCCCATCGACTCCCTCCCACGGAGACGCTACCGGCCCATGTGCCCGCCCTCGGTCAACGACGGGCTCGCGTTGCCCTGCTAGCCGGCTGCGTTCAACAAGTGTTGCGACCGTCGATCAATCGATCCACATGTCGGGTGCTCGCTGCCAACGGGGTCGAGGTCGTGATCCCACCCGCGCAGCGATGCTGCGGCGCATTGTCGCTGCACAGCGGCCTGGCAGATCGAGCGGCCGCGTCGGCCGCCCACAATGCCGCCGTGTTCCCCGACGACGTCGACGCGATCGTGACGAACACCGCCGGCTGTGGATCCGCCATGAAGGAGCAGGCGTTTCGCGCGCCAGTGCGCGACGTCGCCGAGTTTCTCGACGCCGTCGGGGTCCGGACCCCAATGGCACTCCCAGAACCAGTGGTCGTCGCCTATCACGATGCGTGTCACCTGGCGCACGGCCAGAACGTTCGTGCCGCACCTCGTCGACTACTCGAGCAGATTGGTGGCGTCACTCTCGTCGAGATTGGTGACTCGGACATCTGTTGCGGCTCCGCCGGGCTTTACAACATCGAGCAGCCGGACACTGCTGACGAACTCGGACGTCGTAAAGCTGCAACCATTCGCGCCAGTGCCGCCGCCCTCGTGGCGACCGGCAATATCGGCTGTCTGACACAACTCGAGGCCCACCTCACCGGGATCCCGGTACAGCACACCATCGAAGTGCTCGATTCAGCGATATAGTTTTGCCCAACAAGGTATTGCCGGCCGGATTGGGAGCAAAGTGATGAAGCCAACCATACGTCGTGGCACGACCCTCGGGATGATTTTGATTGTGGCAGTCCTGGCGGGGGCTGAAGCCCCGGCACTCGGGGGGAGGCTTGCCACAGCCTCAACCCTTGGAGAAATGCAGCTACCGCTGCTCAAGGACAACAACCTCGTGTACGCCCACCACCATCTGAACGTCGCGAGCATTCCCGAAGCCAAGAAATTCTGGGTCGATACGCTGGGCGGCACACCGGTCACGGCCGGCGTTCTCGAAATGGTGAAGTTCCCGAACGTCATCATCGTGTTTACGCAGCGTGCGCCGACTGGCGGTTCCAAGGGCACGACGGTCAATCACGTTGGGTTCCATGTGCCCAGCGTCCGCAAGATAATCGACACGGTGAAGGCAGCCGGGTATCCAATCATCACGCGCGACGAGATGCCGGCTTCTCAGGCGGTGACCGACGGCATCGCGTTCGTCGAGTCGACGAAGACGAACGTCGCCTACACCATGACGCCGGACCAGACGAAGGTCGAGTTCGTCGAGAACCCTTCACAGGCGGTGCCGTTGGCGAACCACCACGTGCACTTCGCCACCGACAAGATCGACGCGATGAAGGAGTGGTATGTGAAGACCTTTGGGGCCAAGCCTGGCATGCGCGGTTCGTTTCAGGCGGCTGACGTTCCGGGCGTCAACCTCACCTTTAGCGGCACGGCCGAGCCTGTCGTCGGCACGCGCGGCCGCGCGCTGGATCACATCGGCTTCGAGGTGAAGGGGCTCGAGGCCTACTGCAAGCAGCTCGAAGCCGCGGGCATCAAGTTCGATCGGCCCTACACCTACATTCCGCAGATCGGGTTTGCGATCGCGTTCCTCACCGATCCATTTGGCACGTACATCGAACTGACCGAAGGGATGGATGACCCCAAGCCGCCGAGCAAGTGAGTTGACGAAGTCAGCCACGAAGGGCACGAAGACGCGAAGCATTCATTGGATCACAATGGTACGAGCCTCAGAGGCTCAGAGCCACAGAGAATCAAGGCAGACCAACCCTCCCGGCTCTGTGACTCGGAGTCTCTGAGGCTTGGACGTGAGTCTGAGGCGAAGTCGCCGCGGGCGCAATGATCAACTGCTCCACGATATCGAAGACGGTGCGCCGGTGGCCGCGCCGCTCGTCTCCGGTCGTGCTCGATGAAGTGGTGACGACCACGAGTTGAAGGCGAGGGACGACGAAGATGTACTGGCCGCCAAAGCCCCACGCATAGAACGCCTGCTCCCCGGCCAAATCCCGGATCCACCAGCCATAGCCGTAGGACTCGCCGCTAAAGTCGGAGCGGCCTCTTCGCACGAAGGAGTCCTCGATCCACTTCTCGGGCACGATCTGTTTGTCGCCATGCCGACCACGATTGAGATAGAGCTCACCGAAGGTGACCATTTGACGCGGAGTCATCAACATCTCGTTGCCGCCGAAGTAAATCCCCTGCGGATCCTGCAGCCACTGCGAGAGCGAGAAGCCGAGCGGCTTGGCGAGCACTTCCTGCGCGTAGTGCCAGGTGCTCTTGCGGGTCGCCTTGGTCAGAATCGCTGACAGCAGGTGCGTGTTCCCGGTGCTGTATTCCATGCTGTTGCCGGGACTGTCCTCGACGCTGCGACTCAGGATGAATCGCACCCAGTTGCGGCTCGTCACCCAGGCGCCGTAGTTCCGGCTGCTCGTCGATTCGAGCCCCGATCGCATGGTCAGCAGATCCTCGATCGTGATTCGACGCTTGGCCGCGTCCGCTTCGGCACGCAGGTGCTCGACGAAATAGGGACCGATTGGATCACGCACGCTGCCAATGTGACGCTGGGCGATTGCGATGCCAACCAGCGCCGAGATGATGCTCTTCGAAACCGACTTGACGTTGGCGGGACGGTCGGCGCGGGCGCCATTGAAGTAGCGCTCGAGCACGAACGTCCCGCGTTGGGTGATGAGCAGGCTGTGGAGGCGCGGGAGCTCGGCGGCCGCCTTGACGGCTGCATCAAAGGAAGGTTGGGCCGCCTTGCCCGGCACGACCAGGCATACCAGGGCAAGGGCGACTGCAAACCTGGAACGACTCACGCTACTTCTTCATCACATACTTCTGCACTTTGCGGGGCCCGACTTCCGCTCCGTAGACATTGCCCGCGGCGTCTGCAGCGACGCCCTCGGCCGCCAACGTGCCGGTCGTCTTGTCCTTGTCCGGGTCGGGGATGAAATACATCACCTTGCCGTCCTTGATGCTGCCGATGCGGATCCCACGGATCCAGGCCTTCTGCGACGGAGCCACCGAGCCGGACTCGGAATCGGCCACGTAGATCATGTCGCCGTGCACGGCCACGCCGCTCGGGCGCGCGAACTGGGGCCATTCGGCGATGAACTTGCCCTCGGGCGTCATCACCTGCACGCGATTGTTGCTGCGGTCGCCGACATACAACCGCCCCGCATCGTCCAGCGCCAGCGCATGAGGCTGGATGAATTCGCCCGGTCCCGATCCCCGTTTGCCGAACGACGTCAGGTACTTCCCGTCGCGACTGAATCGCGAGATGCGGTTGACGGTGGCCTCGGCGTTGGTATGCCCTTCGGCGACGAGGATGTCGCCGCTCGGCAAGGTGACGACGTCGTTGGGCTGATAGAAGGACGCCGGATCCGGCGGCTGTCCCGGCTGATTGCCGCCGGGCTTGCCAATCGTCAATAGGAGTTTGCCCTCGGGGCTGAACTTGTAGACCTGATGGCCAACGACCTTTTCCGGCGGCGGCGGCAAAGGCGCATCAGGCGCGGAGCCGGGGCGGCGTCGCGGCAGATTGTCCTGGCCGTCAGTGACCCAGACGTTGCCCTCACGATCGACGTGGATCCCGTGCGGGAACACGAACATGCCCTGACCGAAGCTCGCCTGCAGTGCACCCGACTCGTCGAACTTCAACACGACATCGAAAGGCGAGAACTTGCCGACCCCCGCATCCCAACACGTGTTGGCGCCGCAGCGCTCTGCCACCCAGATAGTCTTGCCGTCAGGCGCCACGTCCACCGCGCTGGTCGCACCCCAGCTGCGGTTCGGCGGCATCTTGAAATAGCCTTCGATGGTTTGATACGGGTTCGGCGCATCATTGGTCGGCGCCACCGTGGCGGTTGGCGCCGGCGCGGCAGGTAGCGGCGCAGCGGGTGGCTTTGGTGGCTGCTGGGCGTGCATCACCGCGGCCGCGACGAAAACCCCTGCGGCTAGCGCCGCGCTGGACAGTCTGGCAAACACAGCACGTGACATCGCAATCTCCCTGGGAGGACTGAAAACGGACGGAATCTTACACCGGTCCACGGTCTCCGGCCCACGGTCGCCGGCTGCCGCTAAGATGAAGGCCGGCAGCCGCAGATGAACGCAGAGCTCCAGGTAGTTGGCCAACGGCTCGCTGAGGTAGGTCGACGGTTCGACAGCCGCAACTGGGTGCTGGGCACCAGCGGCAATTTCAGTGTCGTCGTCAAGCGCGAGCCCATGCGGCTCGCCATCACCCCTAGCGGTGTATCGAAGGGAGCGCTGACACCGGACCAGATTCTCGAAATCGACGAGGAAGGAGCCGTCATTCAGGGATTGGGCAAACCCTCGGCGGAGGCGCGACTCCATGTCGAGATTGTCCGCGCGCGTGGCGCCGACGCTGTGCTGCATACGCACTCGCTGTGGAGCACGCTGCTCTCTGACGAGCATGCCGCACAGGGAGGGTTCGAGATCGAAGGATACGAAATGTTGAAGGGGTTGGCGGGCGTGTCGTCGCACGAGCACCGGGAGTGGATTCCCATTCTCGAGAACGATCAGGACATGGCCAGGCTCGGCGCTGCGATTCGCGACGTGCTCAGCCGACATCCGGCCTCGCACGCGTTCCTCCTTCGGCGCCACGGGATGTACACTTGGGGCAGCACGCTGGCCGAAGCCCTACGCCATGTCGAGATTGTCGAGTTCCTGCTCGAAGCTGTGGGCCGGGCCAAAGAGCGAGGAGGTGTTCAATGGCGGTCGTGAAGATCCCGACGGAGAACCGAGTGCTCGACGCCCCGGGAGTGGTCGCGTCCTTTCTTGCCACTCACGGCATCGACTACGAGCGGTGGACGCTCGATCGACCTGTCAGCGAGGACGCCACATCCGAGCAAGTGCTTCAAGCGTATGGTCCTGAAATCGACGCGCTGAAGGCGCGGGGCGGATACCGCACCGCCGATGTGATCGACGTCCACCCCGACACACCGAACCTCGATGCCATGCTGGCCAAGTTCAGTCGCGAGCACTGGCACGACGAAGACGAGGTGCGCTTCATAGTCGAAGGGCGCGGACTCTTTCATATTCACCCGGTTGGGGGTCCCGTCTTCGCGCTTGAAGTCGAGGCCGGCGACCTCATCCGCGTCCCACGTGGTACGCACCACTGGTTCGACCTTTGTAGGGAGCGCCGCATACGAGCCATCCGCCTGTTCCAGGACACGTCGGGATGGACGCCCCATTACACGGACACGGGCGTTGACCGGGGGTTCCAGCCCGTGTGCTTCGGACCCGCCTACGTCTCGTCGCCCGCACGCATGTGAGCGGCGCGCGGGCGCGGGCAGAGATCAAGGCGATCCTGCTCGACATCGAAGGCACGACCACTCCGATCAGGTTCGTGTATGACGTGTTGTTCCCGTACGCCCGCACGCATCTGGGCCAGCATATCGAACGGCATGCGAGCTCGCCCGACTACGAGCGTCTTTTTGATGCGTTGCGGGAGGAGCATGCCTCTGATGTCGCGGCGGGTGGATCTGTCCCCGCATCTTGGGTCGATGCGCCTCGAGCTTCGCGGCTCGCATCTGTCGCCGCGTACTGCAGCTGGCTGATGGATCGCGATCGAAAGTCGACGATGTTGAAGGCGCTGCAAGGGAAGATCTGGGAGGAAGGCTACACAAGCGGTGAGCTCGTCGGCGAAGTCTTCCCTGATGTGCCGGCTGCATTCGAGCGCTGGCACGTTCGACGCCTGCCTGTCGGCATCTTCTCTTCGGGAAGCGTGCTTGCCCAGCAGCTTCTCTTTCACTATTCGTCAGCCGGCGATCTCAGCGGATTCGTCGACTGGTACTTCGACACGACGATCGGAGCGAAAATCGAGAGCGAGAGCTATCGGCGGATTGCGGAGTCGATTGGCCTGGGGACGGACCGCGTGCTGTTCGTGTCCGACGCAACTCGTGAGCTCGATGCAGCGCGCACGGCTGGAATGCACACGAGGCTCGCTGTCAGGCCAGGAAATCTGCCCTCGCACGAGAGCGGCTTTCCCGTGATTCACAACTTCGACGAGCTTGGCTGAAACCGTGAACCGTAGACCGTGGCCCGTAGACCGTTAGGGAATGAACGTGAACTTCGTTTGCGCCGACCGCACGCTCCCCCACGGCCAGAGGAAAGCGGCGTTTCGCGGCCGCACTTCCGCTCGGACGCGCACGTAGTATTCACGGTTGGGTTCGAGACTGACGGTCTTGAAGAGGGGTAGCCGCTCGAGCGTAGTGACGAGCTGCCTGACCTCCACGTCGCTCTCAGTCACCCGCGCGGCCTCGACGCGACCATCCAGCGTCCGAACCACCGTATGGCGTCGCGTGAGGTTGTCGTAGTTGACAGCCGTGCTGACGACGGCCGAGGCGACCGTTCGATCCACCCACGCTGGGACTTCGGCGCGCAGATCAATGTAGTACGTGAAAGTCGTCTTCAGCCCACTCTTGATGGCGGCCCGCACATCGTCTGTATAGCCGTCGGCCATCTCGAAGGAGATCAGGACCGCACCATCGCGGACGAGCGGAATGATCCGCATGCCCTGCGCAAGCGTGAGTTCGACCGCCGACACGATCATCGCGAGGACGGCACCCCACCGCAACGCCTGGGATAGGCGGGAGTTTCTGGGTCGTTTGCCCACGATGACGCAGGAACTTTACCACAGTGGTTGTGCCAAGGTGTGTCGAGACTAGCGATCGGCTGGGCGATGCTATGATTCTGCTTCGGCTTGAAGCCCATGCTGCGTCTTCGAAACCCCGCCGTCGTGGCGCTGATTGCCTCGGTTGCTGATCCAAACCGGGGCGAGCGGGCAGCAAGCCCTCGCATTTTCTCTCTTCGAGCAATATCTCGAGCCGCTTCGCCAGCAGGCCGGCATTCCCGGAATTTCCGCGGCCATCCTTCAAGACGGGCAAGTCGTTTGGGAACGTGGCTTTGGCCATCGTGACGTCGAGGCGGCCTTACCGGCCACCGCCGACACGCCCTACCTCGTTGCTGATTTGACGCAGACGTTCACGGCCATGTTGACGCTGATGTGCGTCGACTTCGGTCTGCTCGACCTTGACGACCCGATCGGTAAATGGGCGCCGCAGACTCAAGTGGCGGGCTCGACGCTTCGACAATTGCTGGCCCATGCCTCGCCGGGGGCCAATCCAGCGTTCAGATACGACCCTTCACGTTTCGCGGCGTTGGCCATCCCGCTCGAAGCCTGCGGGGACGAGCCCTATCGGAAGCTGATCGCGGATTACATCCTCGACCGCCTGGCCATGATCGATGCGGTGCCGGGGCGGGACATCACGACCGCGCCCCTCGAAGTCCGAACGCTGTTCGACGAAACGGCGCTCGAACGCTACGCGTCGGCCCTTCGCCGGCTCGCCACGCCGTATCGGGTCGATCGCCGCGGCCGCGCGTCCCGTAACGAGCTTCCTGCCGGAGGTATCGACGCCGCGCAGGGGCTCGTCGCCAGCGTGCGGGACCTGGCACGATACGATGCCGGCCTCGAAGTGCTGGTTTCACCGGCGACCTTGGGGGCCAGCTGGAGCAATAGCGCCGCGTCGCTACCGACTGGACTTGGCTGGTTCGTGCAGTCCTATGAGGGCCAGCGCCTCGTGTGGCACTTCGGTTTCGCTGCGGATGCCTATTCATCGCTTATCCTGAAGGTGCCAGGGCGTCGTCTGACGCTGATTCTGCTGGCCAACAGCGATGGTTTGAGTAGCCCGTTCTCGCTCGAGAAGGGCGATGTGACAAGCTCAGTCTTTGCGAAGACTTTTCTGCGGTTGTTCCTGTAAGCATCGGCCGGGCTCCTGCCGTCCAGAGTCGTCATGAAAGCGCCAGGCGTCCTCGCGCTTGCCCTGGTCCTGATGTACCCACCCGCAGCGTCCGCTGACTGGTTCATCACGCCCTTCATCGGGCTCAAGTTTGCCGGCGACACGAATCTGGTCGATCTCGAAAGCGGCGCCAGCAATACCAAACTGACGTTGGGTGCGATCGTGGGCTGGATTGACCCCGGCCTGCTGGGTTTCGAGGCCGACGTCGGGTACTCGCCCCGCTTCTTCGAGCGTTCCAGCGGCGCCTTGGTCGCCCGCAGCCATGTGATCACCGTGATGGGCAACTTCGTTCTGTCAGTTCCCCAGGAAATCACCGGCGACTCGCTGCGCCCATTTGTAAGCGGCGGCGCGGGGTGGATGCGCATCGGAATCGACGATGTGGCCGGCCTGCTGCCAGTGAAGAGCAATCTGTTCGGCATCAATGTCGGAGGCGGCGCGACGGGCCGGCTGACCGACGTCTCGAGCCTCCGCTTCGAGTTGCGTTATTTCAAGAGCATCACGAACGATGAAGAAGCCGTGCGCGAAGGCACGAGCCTGAGCTTCTGGCGGGCGGGCGTAGGGCTGACGCTTAGATACTGAGGTGCCTTGGTGCCTAGCGTGCCGATGGTGCCTGGGTGCTTGATTGCACCGCAGTGCGGAAAGCGGATGGAGACATGAGCAACGACGAGTCGCTGACAGAGACGCGCAGTCGGACCATCACCTGGGAGAATCCGCGGACCATCGTTGCGGCGGCTCGGGGGAAAACGGGCCTCGAGACGTTGCGCGAGGTCATCGCGGGACGATTGCCGCCACCGCCGATGGGCCGGCTGATGAACATCCGCTTGACGGTTGCCAATCGCGGCGAAATCGTGTTCGAAGGCGTGCCTGAAGAGTACCACTACAACCCGATGGGGATCGTCCACGGCGGTATGGCCGCAACCCTCCTGGATTCGGCGCTGGGGTGCTGCGTTTACTCGTGCCTCGAGTTGGGCGATGTCTGGACGACGCTCGACATCAAGGTCAGCTATCTCAAAGCGATGACGGTTGAAACGGGACGGGTCCGCGGCATCGCCACGATCGTCCATCTCGGTCGCACCGTCGCTCTCGCGCAGGCACGACTCGTCGATGCCAACGACGTCCTCTACGCGCACGCCACGTCCACCTGCCTGATTAAACGCGCTGGGCGCTGAGCCAGTGCGCGGCGGCTTCGGCGTCCTCAGGTGTCAGCGTGTGACCGCCGTTCGTCCAGCGCAGCGACACGCTGGCGCCGTACTGTTCGAGCAGATTGGCAAGGCGTTGGGTATTCTCCGCGGGGACGAGCGGATCGCGTCGGCCGGCGCTGATGAAGACGTCGATTCCCTGTAGCGACGGCGGCACGTCGGGAACAAACGGGACCATCGGACTGAAGAGGGCGGCCGCACGGAGCACGCCCGGCCTGAGCAGCAACACGCTGGCAGCGATGTTTGCCCCGTTCGAGAAGCCGGCGGCAATCACATGGGAACGATCGAAGCCATAGTGCGCGGCGGCGCTGGTCACGAAGTCCGCAAGCTCGTTGGTCTGCTGTTTGAGATCGTCCAGGTCGAAGACGCCCTCCGCAAGCCGCCGAAAGAAGCGAGGCATCCCGCGCTCCAGGACCTTTCCACGAGGGCTCAAGATGCCCGCGCCCGGCCACAACCCGTGCCCGAGCGGAACCAGATCGTGCTCATTGCCTCCGGTTCCATGCAGCACCAGCACCGTCGGCTGGGAGTGATCGGCTGGCGGCTCGAAAACGTGGACGAAATCGAGCGGCTTGCTGTCCATTACGACCCCTGCGTCGCCGGCATCGGAAGCTTGAGAGGCGGCAGGACGGCTTCGATTTCGCGCCGGTGATGTTCGAGAAACGGCGGGAGCACGAGCGCTTCACCAAGATGCCCGAGCTCTTCGTCCACCGTGAAGCCCGGGCCATCGGTCGCGATCTCGAACAAGACCCCGCCAGGCTCCTTGAAGTACACCGACTTGAACCAGAACCGATCGATGACCGGCGTTGGTTGCGCGCCCCCGCTCTCCACGTCGTGGCGCACCCGTTGCTGATGCGCCTCATCGTCCACTCGCCAGGCCAGGTGGTGGACGCTGCCCACGCCCCAGCCCCCCCGCCGAGCGTTTGGCATCTCCTGAATGTCGACGAAGCCAATCGCCTGGGGGAAGCCGTAGCGGGTCCAGCTGCCTTCCTGGCCCAGCCGCGTGAAGCCAAGGACGTCGACCAAGAACTGTGCGGTGGGAGCCGTGTCCCGCTCCCACAGTCGCGCGCCATGCAGACCGCGGACCTGACGTTCAGCGGGCACCTGACTCTCGTCCCACGGCGTGAACTCCGGACGCGCGCCGCGCGACGGTTCGACAAGGGCCAGATCGAGCCCATGTGGATCGGTCAATGACAATGCCTTCTCTCCCATCCGCGTTTCGACACCACGCAAGCGCGCGCCGTATTTGTCGAGCCGTGCGCTCCAGAAGTCGAGGCTGCCTGGCGGCACTTCGAGGCTGACCTCCATCGCCCGTCCGTGTCCTTCGCGCGGCGGGGCCAGATGCGCCCACGGGAAAAACGTGAGGTCGGTACCAGGTCGGCCTTCGGCGTCCGCGTAAAACAGGTGGTAGGTTCCAGGGTCGTCCTGGTTGACGCTCTTCTTGACCAGCCGCATCCCCAGAACGCCAACGTAGAAGTCGACGTTTTCCTGCGCCGGCCCCGAGATCGCGGTGATGTGGTGAAGCCCGTTGACTGCCATGTGTTGGTCGCTTTCCGATCGATCTGTCGACTGCGATCATAGTCTCCGGGACGTGTGGTGCAGCAAGTTCGTGGCGGACCACGACTGCCAACTCAGCCAGTCGTGGAAGGGGCTAGCGATTGCCGCCGACGAGCGGCCACGCACCGTGGTCAGCCGACGAGGATCTCGCGAGTCCAGATCGAGAAATCCTCGCGGCCGCTCGCGATGGTTCTTCTCCGTTCGTCAGATGTTGGCTGCCCGACACCGTTGACGTTGCTCGCACGCGAGGCCAGCTTGTGGGGCCCAGACGACAAGTCGCGCACTGTCAGCGACCAGAGTCTCCACGCATAGGGTCCGCGCGACGCTTCGAGCGTCGCACGCTGCCACGGCCCCTCGTCGATCTGAACGTCCACGTGCTGAATCGGCACTTGGCCGCCCCACGCGGGTCCCGTGATTCGATATTCCCACCCGTCGCCGGCCTTTCGGCGAGCCACGCGAGCGACCACTGACTTCATATTGGTCTTCGAGATCGACGTATCGAGCCACAACGGTCCGTCGGGCGTGTCGAACGACCGCATCGCCAGGTAGTTGCGGGCCATGTGCTGCCCTTCATAGCGGCGATCGAGCACTTCGATGCGACCAAGCCATTTGATTTGGGTCATGCCGTACCACCCCGGAAGAATCAGTCTGAGTGGAAACCCTTGTTCGGCAGGGAGCGGTTGACCGTTGAGTGCGAATGCCAGGATCGCTTCGGGGTTGAGTGCGTCCTGCACGTACATGCTGCGGCCGTGCGGCGTCACGAACTCGCGACCGCCGGCCTGGGCCTTCTTTTCGGTCTCCATGTCGAGACCCAGGAAGACGACTTCACGAGCCTCGGGCTTGAGGCCGACCTCTTTGAGCAGGGACGCCAGGCCGACGCCGGTCCACACACCGTTGCTGAGGAGTCCACTCATGCGCTGCGGACGGGTGGAGTTCCCGGAGCACTCGAGGGTCACGGGCACGTCTCGACGGTCGGGGCGCGCCTTCAGCTGATCGAGCGTGAGCTCGCGCGGCCGTTCGACGAAGCCGCCAATGCGCAGGCGAAACGTCGCGGGATCGACGCGCTGAGTGGTCGTTTGATGAAACGTGTAGTGCTGATCGTTGGGCGTGGCCCACGTCGTCAGCGTCCGCAGATCGAAGCAGCGAACGGTGGGGTTTGAAGCTTGCGCGTCGATCTTGAAATCCGCCGTGTAGTCGGTAAAGGTAACGAGCTCCTCACCGTCCTGAAGGGCCCACAGACTGTCTGGGATGCCCAGCGCGGCAAGCCACACGGCGGTTGTCGCGCCCGACTTCAGCACATCTCGACGACTGAATTCACCCACGCTGACGCCTCCATGATTCACCTTGATCCTACTCCGACCAACCGCCCTCGCCGGCTCGCCGGAGCGGCCACCGGCCGCCAAGGCAGGCCGAGGCGATCATCGGCCGCGAAGTTGGCCAGCCCCCGACCAACCGGCTCCACGACACCATCATCGTGCAAGCATCGTGCAAGCTCGCCGCGCTTTCGGGGTGCGCCTCTGTTACCTTAGACGCCGTGAGCCACGTGCCTTCGGTTCGTGAGTACGGCATGTCGCCTGCTGGCTACCGACTCCCGGACGAAACGCGCGTCGGGCGAGTTCGCCTGCAGGTCAGTGACCTGGATCGCGCGACCGGTTACTACCGTGATGTCTTGGGCTTCCGGGCCGTCAGCTGCGATGGGCACTGCGCGCTCACCCCTCAGGGTGATGACGACACGGTGATCGTCGAGCTGCACGAGCACCCCGGCGCTCGTCACGTGCCTCCCCGTGGACTCCTCGGCCTCTATCACTTCGCGATCCTCCTCCCCGACCGAGCAGCGTTGGGCCGTTTGGTCCGTCACCTCCTAAGTCTCGGGTTGCAGTTTGGATCGGCCGATCATGCGGTGAGCGAATCCATCTATCTATGGGACCTCGACGGCCTTGGCATCGAGATCTATGCCGACCGACCGCGAGAATCCTGGCAGGTGAAGCGTCATGAGCTGGCCATAGGCACCGAGCTTCTCGACTTGCGGTCAGTCGCCGACGCGGCGGACGGGACGTGGTCTGGGTTCCCCGCCCACACCACTATCGGCCACGTTCACTTGAGCGTCGGAGATCTCGGTTGGGCCCGCGAGTTTTACCATGCGGGGCTCGGATTGGATGCCGTGGTGTGGAGCTATCCGGGCGCGCTCTTCATGTCGGCGGGCGGCTACCATCACCATCTCGGTACCAACACGTGGGCTGCGGGCTCACCACCTGCCGGCGTCGATGACGCGAAACTGCTGGAATGGGAGCTCGTGCTCCCGAATCAATCCGACGTCGCGGCGGCGACCGAAAGCCTCCGCGTCTCCGGCTACGGCGCTGCCGAGGACGGCGCCGACCGCGTCATCGCCGATCCCTGGGGGACTTTACTGCGATTGCGAAGGGCATAGGGCTTAGGGCTCAGGGCATAGGAGGGCTGAGGACCCTTCGCCCTACTACGCCCTATGCCCTATGCCCTACTTCTTCGCCTCGGCCGCCAACGCAAACGCGATGTACTCCGCCTGCGATCCGGCGCCGCCGCTGGCGACCACGATGAACTGGCGGCCGTCGGCGAGATAGGTCATCGGCGATCCGGTCTGAGGAGCTGGCATCCAGACCTCGCCCACTTGTTCTCCGGTCTGCTTGTCGTACGCACGGAGCATCGCGCCTTTGGGTCGTCCTGGCGGAGAGGTGACGAGCCGATCGCCGATCACCACCAGCGTCTTGGTCACGACGAGCCCCTGACTCCCGTTCTGCCCAGTGCGCGGAATCGTCAGGCCCTTCAAGGCCGGATGATCGCGAACGACGTCTGGCGTCTCGCCATGGGGCACTTGCCATTTCAGCTCGCCCTTGTCGAGGTCGATGGCCGCGAGCACGCCGTACGGCGGCTTCACGATCGAGAGGTTCTGAACGTTGAGGCCGCCACCGCCGCCCTGTCGCCCCGTCACCCCAGAGACGTACAGGCCATCGCCAAGATCCGGTCGGTTCTGGACCGAATAGGCGCTGACACCCGCATTGCTGGCCATGACGAATACGACATGGGACTCGGGGTCGAGGCCCCCGCCGGGCCAGTTGGTGCCTCCCAGCGTGTTGCCCAATTGCACGGCGCCCAGCAGACCCTTGAGATCCCCGACGATCGGCGGCGAGAACAAGGTCTCTTCCCACTTGTACCGTTCGAGGATCTTCAACGCCTCGGTGTGTAACTCGGGCGTGAACTCGATGATGTCGCTCTTGGCGAGGAAGTTGCGCGCATACGGCGGGGGCTTGGTCGGAAACGGCTGCGTCAGCGACGTCTTCTCGCCGGGGACCTGGCTTTGTGGAACCGCGCGTTCTTCGAACGGCCAGACCGGCTTACCGCTGATGCGGTCGAACACGTACAGCATGCTCTGCTTCGTCGGTACGGCAACGGCCTTGATTGGCTTCCCGTCCACGACGATGTCCGCCAGGATTGGCGCGGACGAGATGTCGAGATCCCAAATCGGATGGTGCACGAACTGGAAGTACCACTTGCGAACACCGGTCTTGACGTCAACCGCCACGAGGCTTTCCGCAAACAGGTTGGCGCCCGGACGGTTGCCGCCATAAATGTCCTGCGTCGGCGACTCGACGGGCAGATAGACGAGGCCCGCCTCTTCATCGGCGGTGATCTGTGCCCACACGCCCATGTTGCCGACGTGTTCGAGAGACCCGTTCTCCCACGTGTCAGTATCCGAGTTCACCGCGCTTGGGGAACGGATCGAACTTCCAGATCTGCTTGCCTGTCCGCACATCGAAGGCACGGACGAGGCCTCGGCTATTCGACTTCCTCGGATAGTTGAGCCCTTCTGAAAACGCCGACCCAATCAGCGCGACGTCCCCCACGATGGTTGGTGTCGAGTGGAGGCCGATCTCGCCCTTTTCCAGATCAATCTGCTCGGCCTTCCCGGTGGCGTGGCTCATGACGCCAACCTTGAGATCGACGATGCCCTCCTTGCCAAAGGACGAAATCGGCATCCCGGTCTTGGCGTTGAGTGCGACCAGCCGGTAGCCGATTGTCACATAAAGAATCCGCTCGTCGCCTTTACCATCGGTCCAATACGACAGGCCTCGGCCCGACTGCCGGCGCGGCGCGGCGTCGGCTCGAGCGCCTTCATCCAGGCCGTGCTTCCACAGCAGCTCGCCCGTTGCGGCGTCGAGCGCGACGATCGCCCGCCGATTGCCTCCGCCACCAGTCGCGTAAAGCGTCCCGTTGATGGCGAGCGGTGTCCCCTGCAAGTTGAATTCGGGGCGAGGTCCAAGATTCGCAGTGCTGAACCGCCAAGCGACTTCGAGCTTGCTGAAGTTGCTCGCGCTGATCTGATCGAGGGGCATATATCGAGTGCCCTTGATGTCTGATGCGTAGTGCACCCAATCGCCGTTGGCAGCGCTCGGTCGCGTGCGACCGCCATTTTGGCCGGCGACGACAACCAACGACAGACTCACGCCGGCGAGCACGAATGCCGACAACGACCCTCGCTGAGACCCCATTGGCTTCTGCATCTTCACCCCGCGTTCATGCTGATGACCACTGCAGTGCAGCGCCACTCTACCGCAATCCGGGATGGGAAATCGTCGGCGACCGTGTGTGCTCATCTCTTGTCCGACCGGCCCTTATCGAGCCCAGACCCCAGAGCCGCAAAGTCCGGGTGCACGTTGACGACCCCGTACTGCCGGTCGTCGCCCTCACGATTGGCGGCCATCATCCAAAGAAAGTTGATGACGCCACCGGGAGCGGCGACGTTGGGATGGTACCCCTGTGGCATGAGCACGACGTCGCCTTCTCGGACGATCGTGACGAGTTCGGGCTCTCGCGCATCGGTGTAGACCAGTTGGACGCCGAACGACGGCGCCGGCATGTCGATGTAGAGGTAGGCCTCCTCCAACATCGCCGCATGTTCGTGGGGCGGCCACGACGTCCAGTTGCCGGGTTCGCTGAACGCGATGCCCGCCATGATTCGACTGGCCTGCACGTTCTTCCCGATCAGCACGTTCAGGTCACGCCTGGCTGCGGGTCCCCCAGTCTGAAAGTGGAGCCCCGGATCGCGCTGCACGTCGGCAAAGCGCACGACCTGGAGCGCGTGTCGCTTCGTCACCGGAGCGGCCACTTCGGCCAGGTCGCACCCCTGCGAGCCAGCGCTGACTTCGATCGACGAGTCGCGCGGCACGTACAGCGCGTCGTAACGATCGAGCACGGTGACGGTGTCGCCCACGCGTACCGAGCCCGAGCCGGCGAGCACAATCAGGCCAACCTCGAATTCGTTCGTCTCGAATCGCAACGGCGCGTCGTGTGCGTCGAGGATGATTCGGCCATAGCGCAACTGTCGCGATGCCGCCGTGCCAGGGACGACGAAATGCGTACGACCCTTCTGTGCGCCCGTGTTTCGCACAATGCAGGTCTGCGAGTTGATTGGTTCAAGCTTCATTGGCAAGGTTCCACAGTTCCGGGGTTCCACAGTTCCAGGGTTCCACAGTTCCAGGGTTCCAGGTTCCAGGGCAGTTCCAGAGGTTCCAAGGTTCCAGGAGGGTTAGCGCTTGAATAGTCCCAGGAAGACGCCCTTGCCGCGCACCTTGCCCGCCATGGCAGCGACTACAGCTGCGCGCGTCTGCGCCGGACTCTGACCGACCGCCGGAACATCAATCGTCGCGTCCAAGGCATACAGCTCGAAAACGTAGTGGTGGGAGGGTCCGGCCACTGGAGCGCCGGGGCCGCGATAGTACGGACCGCTGACGCTGATCTGCCGCGTGCCATCGGGGAGTTGGTTGCCGTGCGGCATGGCCTCCGGCAAGCTGCGCGATTCGCCGGGAATGTTCCACAACATCCAGTGCAGCACCTCGTCCGTGCCGTTGCCGACCGCCGCGTCGAGATCGCGCGTGATCAGCACGAAGCTCACGGTGTTGTCGGGAACGTTGCTCCACGATAGCGGCGGCGACACCTGCTCTCCGGCTTGCGTGAACTTGGCTGGAATCGTCCCACCATCTGGCCACGCGCTGCTGGTGAGGGTCATCACCTGGATCGCGCCACGCCGCTGACCGCCCGGTGGTTGGGGCGCGGTCGGTGCCGGACGTTGTCCAGGAGGCGCAGCGCCTGCTGGTGGCTGACCGGTCGGTGGCTGGCCGCTGGCCTCGAGTGCCGATGACGCCAACACGATTACAGCGAAAACGAATCGAGTGCGTCGCATGGCTGCCACCTATTTGAACGAGGCTGGCTGCTTCTTGCGCCACTCGTCGTAACGGGCCCGAAGCGTTTTGACCGGGTTGAGATTCTCCCCCTCACGCACCTGATTCGGTCCTTTGTCCGGGCCAGGCTGCGAAACGGTGATGTACATCGTGTACTTCCCGTCGTTGTGGGAGTCGCCGTTCGTGTCGGACTTTTCGGCCATCAGAATGTACGCCACGTGTGACGTGCGCCCGTCACAGGGAATCCTGGGCTTGGCACCGTCTGTCGGCCACGGCGGACAGGTGCACCGGCTGTCACCGCCCGATCCATCGGCCGCCTCCATGGCCGCCATCACGCGATCGGTCATGCTGCCGTTGGCCTTGAGGAAAGCCTGAACCGCGTTGGGCATGACGAAACCGGGGCGCAAAATGTTGCCTTGAATGGAATAGAGAATGTCGGTGCCGGGCACCTGTCCCTGAATGTCCTGCGAAACGTAGCCATTCGAAAGCCCCGAATGACCGGCCATCCGCCCCTGCAGGTCGAGGATGCCGAACTGACGGCTCTGAAACGCGGGGTCCTGCGCCAGCATCTCGATAATCTGTTTCGGGTCGGTGCCCTTTTGCAGCTCTTGAAACACCAGCATCTGATTCTTGTGCGTGCTGTCCACGCCAGCCTGACACGCCGAAACCCCTTTGCCCGGCACGACCACGGCCTGCACACCCATGAGGAACTGATCGTCTCGATCGACGCACGTCGCGGAGGCGATGACGACGCGGCCGGTGCTGCGATCAACGGCAATGACCGACCAGGTGGCGAACGCGGTCGATGGAATTAGGACGCTGCAGAGGCACACGAGAATCGCTCGATGCATAACGGCAGGGATCATACGCTACGGCAAGTGACAGAGGTGCCTCACCGTGCCGGATGTGCCTCGGGTGCCTGGTGCGGGTGCGTAAGTGCTGTGCGATGTGCGGTGCGGTGCTCGGTGCCGGTGCTTCCGTGTTTTCCGTGCTCGTGTTTCGGTGTTTCCGTGCAGTGTTCTAGATTGCGCCCAGCGCCAACGCCTGGAGGGCATACCAGACACCGAAAACGAAACTGGCCGCCCCCAATGGTGGCACGATGCGTTCGAGGCGCGGCGCGATGGGACCACGCACGAGGCCATAGCCGACCGCCGCCGACACCAGCGCCATCGATAGTGCCGTCGCTGCAGCAAACGACAGCAGGCCTGCGACAGCGTTGGCTCGATCCGCCACCGCCGCCATCAGCAGGATCCCGACCGTGGCCGAGCCCCCGAGCCCGTGCATCAAGCCAATCCCAAAAGCCGCGGCCGGCGTCCGCCCCAGCGATGCCGCGTGACCATGGGGGTGTGACGTGGGATGCGCAGCGCTTCGCGCGTGCTCGTGCACGTGCGGGTGCGTGTGGCGGATGTCGCCATGGACGTGCACGTGTGCGTGGAAGTACCCACGACGCCATCGCAGCAGCAGGCGAATTGCCAGAATCGCCGTCACGACGCCGATGAGGAACTCGGCGGAACGCGTCAGCGTCTCGGGCACCTGCGTGCCGAACAGGACCAACGGCAGGCCAAACGCGAACAACGTGCTCGCATGGCCCAGTCCCCAGAAAAGACCGAGGATACCGGCGCGCCGGCCGCCCTGCCGATCGTCCGACAGGATGAGAGTTGACACGGCGGTCAGGTGGTCCGCATCGGTCGCGTGGCGTGCGCCGAGCAGGAGCGCAACGATCAGGCCGAGTGTGAGACCGCCGCCACCAAATCCGGCGATCCAGTTATCGAGTGCGCTCATTCTTCTCGCTATCCGGTCGTATTGGGCTTGGCGTACTTTGCCAGGGCTCGTTGCCAAGCCTCCACGTCGTCCGGGTGACTCTGCGACGTTGCTTTTCCATCGAGCACGATGGAGCGCGTGCGGAACGGGATGCCGTAGAAGCCTTCGTTAGCGTCTCGATCCTGGCGTATCGCCGCGCCGTTGAGGCTCACGCCAGCAAAGAGGCCACGCGCACGTGAGTAGCTCAGGATCTCGGCACGCATTTGAATGTCGGTCGAGGCTTCTGCCGAGCGGCCGACCGGACCCGCGGTCACCGATCCATCGGCGCCGATTTTGAACTGGTTCTGGAGCAGATTCTCGAGGCCGCGTCGGTTCATCACAAGCAGGAGAAGGTCGACGGATTGCGCACCGATCTGGGCGCCAATGCTGCCGCCGGTCACGGTGAGAAACGCGGGCAGCGACCAGTGCCCGGTCGCGCGGTCGCGCACACTCATGATGCCCTTGCCGCGGTGTCCGGCGAGCACGAAGCCGCCCTTGAGGGTCGAGGGGAACACCGCGACGGCTTCGGCGCGGCTGAGCACGCCGGATGGGATGGCCTGATCGCTGGCGCTCATGATCTCGTCGAGGACGATGGCGGCGTTGCGGATGCGCTCGGCTTGTTCGGTCTGGGCATGGACGGTGACCGACAACAAAGCGACGACCATCGCGAGAAGTGCCAGACCGACTGGAATTTTCTGCACACGCACCATCAAATCTCCCACGAGTCCGTTACAGGGCCTGTCCCCCGATGACAGGGCCTGTCCCCTTTGCCAATTGAGCGATTCTGCTCAGTCATTATCCTTCAGCTTGCGAATCGCCACGGAAAACGCTCCGCGACCCGCGGCGACGTCGTAGACGATGACGGGACGCAGCCGCCCGCGGATGTGGTGCGGGTTGTCGCGCGCGTAGCGCATCAGCGTTTCGGCGAGAGCGAGCTTCTCCGCCGAACTCACTCATCGGTCGAGTACCGACGTCAGCAGATCATTCAGCGTGAGCGCCCAGACCTTCCCCGTCAACAATGTGTCCACGACGGCACCCTTCACGACGTTGTGCGAGAAGTTGAAGAAGAAGCACAGCGGCGAATACGTCCCGTCCTGTGGCCGATACGCCGCGAACTCGCTGAGCAGATCGTCCCGAAGCGCAGCCAAACGATCGCGAACCCCGACGCGCTCGACTTCACAGCCGGCCAGCGACGAGGGGGGCGCACCGATAAACGCTCGAACATCGGCAGACAGCCCATTGAACAGAGCCTCGACCAGGTGCAGGCGATTGATCGTCGGCGCGTCCCCCGCTGCCTGGCGGCGCTGGACGTACTCGTCCATCAAGGTCGCGAGCGCGTAACACAGCCACGGGTAGTCCGCGACGTTGTCATTGCGCATGTTCACGGTATCGCGGCCGTAGGTGGCGTGAAACCCAAACCGCAAATGCGACCCCATGCTGGCCGCGTGACCAAGCGCGATCCGGAGGCGATGCACGCGATTGAGCGTCCGCACGCGCTCCAGCAACCCGCCGTATCCGCGTTCGTGCAGCTCGTAATGTGAGGTACCGATTAGCAGCAGCGTTTCCGCATCAGCCGCGAACCGCTGTCCGCTACCGTTCGGCCCCTGAAGCCGTTCGAGCAGCGCACCGACGCGATCGAGATTCGCGTCCGCATCGCCGCCGTCCCAAATCCGCAGCGACAGCAGCGCCAGGAGGTGCATGAAGTAGTAGTCGAGCAGCACCGCGAGCGCGGCGCTGGTCGCTGACTCGGCACCGCGCTTGTCAATCAGATAGTGCAGAACATCGACCGGAATCGTGTCGTCGTTGACGCGATCCGCGACGCCATCCCAGTCGTGCAGGACGTGAAAGCCGTTCTGCCTCGTCTTGCGATCGAACTTTTGCACCAGGCGCGCAATGTCGAACGGCCGGCTGCCAAGCTTCCAGCTGTTGCTGCGCATGCCTTCGCGCATCGCGAGCAGGGCGTGTTCGAGATTGCCAGCATCCGAAGCCTCGGCAACGATGCTGCGACGAACGTCCCCGTCGAGCACCAGCTCGAGATGCGCGCAGACCTCGTCGAAAGGCGTCACCAGCGGGAAATTGTAACGCGCGCGCTCGTCGGCCTTACTCGGCGACGTATCGCCACGGATCTGACGTACTGGCGCGCCGCCAGATGGTGATGAATGGCACGGCGCCGGCTTGACCGGGGGGCACCTGGCCATTCGTCCGGATCATGCCGAACGTCACGCCCAGATCGCCGCTCGACGCCACGATCACATCGTCTGGCGCCCAGCGCACGGGACTGCCTGGCCCCGACGCGCCAGTCGCGAGGCTTTTGCCAATCGCCTCAGAGGACACGATGAAACCAGGCGACGTCGGCGCTCCTACGTTGACGGCATCCGCGCTTCCATTCTTGGCAAACGCTGGACCGATGCCGATGTTCTGCGCCTCGTCGGAGAAGGCGCGTTCTGCTGCGTCGAGCTCCTGCTTGAACTTCGCGATCGCCGCCGTGTCGGTCACAGGAGCCACCATCTGCGCGGGCAGCGCGGCTGGCATCAACTCGCGGGAGACCTTGCCCTCCCCCGCCCGAACCCGCTTGTACACGGCGACACGCCAGCCTTGCGACTGCTTGATCCAGTACGCGACGTACTTGATGGGGACCCGCGTCGCATCGGGTCGAGTCAAAGTCATGTAGCCAAACGTGAAGCCATGCTGCCCGTCGGCGGAAACGCCCCCGCGGATTGGTGCCCACTCGGCCCGCGAGGTCTCGTTGTCGGGATTGGCCTTCAGCGCTGCAATTGCGGCCGTCTTTCCACGTGCAAACGCCGTGGGGGGTGTCGGCATCACGACGTCCTCGGCAAACATCGCCGGCAGACTGTCGATCGCCATCGCCTTCGCGCCGGCGGTTGAAAACGCGCGATCCGCGGCCAGCAACTCGTTGACGGCCGTCTGCGCGGGCGACGTCTCCTGATGCGTTGGAATCGCTGCGATCGAATCGTCCAGCGGTCCCGCGAGTTCGTCGTACACACGATGTAAATACCAGTCGACCAACTGGTTGCGGAACGCGCTGTTGCGTGCCGGCACATCGCCGGTGATGGCGATCATCGACGTCCGCAGAGCCGGCATGATGGCGTCCACGGCGTGGTCGACCTCGAGACCTCGGGCGTGTGCGGCCTTCCCTTCCCTCGACAGCGTGCGAAACACGTCGATGGTCGCGTGCAAGAGCGACTTGTCGCGCAGCGGCTCGCCATGCCCGGGAACAATCACCGCGGTGTCGAGCGCGTCAATCGACTCCAACGTCTTCAACCATTCGGTGGGATAGCAGCTCAGCGCGAAGGAGATCGGATTGACCAGCAAATCGCCGGTGACCACGACGCGTTCCCTCGGCAGATACATGAAGGCGTCGCCGGGCGTCACCCCGCGGCCCGCGTGCAGAATCTGAATCGCCCGCCCGCCGAGCGTGATGTCGAGGCGGTCTTTGAAGGTCTGGTCGGCGAGAATGTGCTTGACGCTCCGTTTCTGATCGAGGAAAAAGCGAGCCTCTGCGAGTGATTGTTCAAGCGCTACCAGGTCCACTGCCTGAGGTTTGGTCGCGCGTCCGGCTTTGATCTTCTTCTCGAGCATGCTGATGTAACCGGGTAATTGCGTCTCGAGGCCCGGTTTGTTGAAAACGATCGCGGGCCCAGCCATCATCTCGCGCGACTTCTCATGCGAGATGATTTTCACATCCGGAAACGCCTGCTTATAGACTTGCGCTCCGTACCAGTGATCCCAGTGCCAGTGCGAATGCACGACATACTTCACCGGCTGCTGGGTGAGAGCGCGAATTTCGTTGAGCACGGCGGCGGCGGCCGACGGCGTGCCGTTCGAATCGAACACCAACACTCCGTCGTTCGACGTAACGACGATGGCGTTGCCATCCAGACCGACGGCGCCGTACGGCTGCGTCATGAAGAGGTAGACGCCGTCGCTGACGTCGACCTTGCGTGGGGCCGGCCGTGCGACGCCACGCGCGACCGGCCCGCCCTGGGTGGCGCTCAGCGACATCGGCGACGTCGGCGCCAACAAGACGATCCCCATCAGCGTCAGCGCCAGCCACTTCTTCATCGTTCCTCCGGCAATGGACCGAGTGTAGCGTTGAACGGGATGAGCCGCACGGGGTCAGGTCACGAGGGCGGGTCGTGTTCGACTACTTGATCGACGAAAACGCAAACCCGATCGAGCGTTCGATGGGATTGAAGAACTGCCCGAAGAAGGGGGATGACAGATGATTCTGCACGTCGCGAGCGGCCGACGCGCCAAACACGTTGTAGATCTTGACCCCGGCCCGGAACCGGTACTTCCTGAACCGGAGCGGACGGGTGAGCTGAAAGTCGAGGTTTCCCACCGTCGGCAAGCGCCCGGTCCGGTTTCTCGGCCCGACGAAATCGAGATAGTCGTCGACCGCTGACCACGGAAACCCCGATCGCACTTCGAGCACGGGCGCAAAGTCCAATTGCCAGGGCAAGCCGATGTTGCCGCGCACCAGCACGCGATGCCTCACATCATGGGGCGTCAGGTTGTGTTCGTTCGCGCGAATGATGGGATTCCGGAAGTTGCCGTAGAACTGGTCGTAGTTGTTCAGATCGGCCGTTGCCTTGGCCCAGACGTACGAAAACGTCAAGTCGCGTCGCCCGCCTCCAAGGTAGCGAGTCGTCCACTCGAGTTCTTTATAGCGAGACTCCCCCGTGCTGCCGACGCGCAGCTGAGCGAGGGTGGGCGATGGCGTCAGCACGTATTCATGGGAACCCATGCGCTGAAGGTAGGCGACTTTGCTCAGCAGTCGCCGACCAAACCGCTGATCCCATTCGGCATTGCCGACGTACGCTTCCGGCGTGTGCAGTTCGTCGAGCACATGGGCAAACGCGATCGCCGGACCGACACTGATGCTGTCGAGGCCGAAGCGTGTGACCACGCGCGGTTCGTAGCTTGGGAACGCTTCGATGTTGAGCGGTGTGCGCTGCACGAACTTTCCGTAACCACCACGGAGGATTCCCCGGCCCTCGGGCAGAATCGAAAACGCCACGCCCGCGCGCGGTGACCAGTTGACCCGCTCGACGATGGCATCGCGATCGAACCGCAGGCCCAATTCGAGCGTCACTCTCGACCCCATGCGCCAGCGATCCTGCACGAACGCGGCAAACTCGTAGCCCGAGACGCTCTGCTGACTCGCTGGACCAAAATGCGTGAGCTCGGCAAGCGAGCCGTCGAGCCGACGCACTTCCACAGGACGACTGAAACTCGCGCCGTGAAAAGACGACCGTTGCAGATCGGTCCCGATCTTGAAGACGTGCTGCCCCTGGAGATCGCGCGTCAGGCTGAGCGCCTCGACCCACTGGAAGCTCGAGACGTCGCGCTCCTGATCGTTGAAGAAGGTGCCGATTTGCGTCTCAGGCGAATAGGTCATCGGCGCCTGCCCGTCAGAGTTGACGTCGACCTCGAATCGCCTGATCGACACCGTGCTCTCGAGCACGACGTTGCGCCCAAGCGCATAGCGATCGGCGACGCCCGTCGAGAATCCGGACTGATTGAAGTCGGGTGTCACAGGCTCGGGTCGGAACGTATTCATGGTGACGTTCGCGACCTCACGCGGAAACGCCACCAACCCCGCTCCCAGCGAATGATTGGCCGAGAGGACGAAGTCGAACCGAGCAAACGAATCAAAGCTCGTGAGCTTGATCTCCGGCTCGTCGGGCAGGCTCTTCACGGGCGTGAGTAGGTAGCGGAACTGAGTATCCGCCGACAGGAACGCCCGGTCCCGCCTCAACGGGCCTCGTACCGACAGGCGCGGCTCGAATCCTCGAATGCCTTGAAAGAAGCCGCGGAACCTCGGTATCCAGTTCCCAGTCGTGATCTCCCAGTCGTTGGTTCCACGCCGCGTTCGAATCTGTGTGATGCTCGACGAAAACCGGCCGTACTCGGCGGCGAAGGGATTCGTCAGGATCTCGACCGAGTCGACGCTCTGGCCGGGCAGCTGAAGATCGAAGTCGCCAGTCGAAGGGTCGATGAGGCTGGCGGCGCTGATCTGCAGGGCCCCCTGGGTCGCCTCGCCGCCGCGGATGCGCAAGCGCCCATCGGTGCCGCGGACGACGCCCGGCAAGAGTGGCAGCAGACTCTGAAAGTCGTCGCCTTCGAGCGGTGCCGACTCGAGCACGGATCCTGAGAGCATGTCGCTGACCGACACCGGCTGGACGCTATCGGTCGGTGACGGCAGGTCGCCCCGAACCGTAACCTCCGGGAACTCAAACTCGAGTTGGATGTCGAACAGGACCTCCGTCGCCTGCCCGGCGCGCACGTCGAACACTGCTGTTTCCTTCGCCAGGAAGCCTTGGTGGTTCGACGCCAGGACGTACCGGCCGGGCGGCACATCAGGAAATTCCACTCGACCGGCACCGTCGCTCTCGGTCCTGGCGATGACGAGGCCGTCAGCCTCTGCCCGCAAGTCGACCATCACCCCGGTCATGCGCACGGTGCCTTCGAGCGTCGTTACGGTGGCAATGATTCGACCGGGCGCCTCTTGCGCAACCGCGGGCCCTCCCCACAACGCGACGGCGAGGATCAGTGCGCAGCGTAGTGAGGGTTTCCCGCCGATCATCGAACCGCAATTGTAACCGCGGACGTTGCAGGGTTCGCCGCCCTTTCGGTCCCTCGTCGGGCCGCTCTGAGCGAGCAATTCGCGCAGAAAACACGGGGCCTGGTCCCGTTGACCATAGGCCGTGGCGAACCCCTGGAACCAGCACCACCCCTGTGTCGTCATATATATTGCGTAACAAAATATATTGCGCTACCATGACGACCATGCCCGAGGACGTCACCCGCCCGGACGGCGGACGAAGCGTCGAGCGCGAGCTCAGGCGTGGCTCGCTCGAACTCATCGTCCTGCACCTGCTCGCGCCGCGCGAGGCCTACGGCTACGAGATTGTCTCGAAGCTGACGGCCGACACCAACGGTGCGCTCGAGGTCACCGACGGCACGCTCTACCCGGTCCTCTACCGGCTCGAGCGCGGCGGGTTTGTCGACGTGCGATGGGAAACGCCTGAGCGAGGCGTACCGCGAAAGTACTACCGACTCACGGATGCCGGGCGACTCGAGCTGGCGCGGCTGACACACGAATGGACGTCGTTTGCAAAAGCCATGGCAAAACTGCTGAGGAGCTGACAATGACGATGACGGCTGAGAGCTACGTGGACCGCGTGCTGGATGCGCTGCCGCACGCAACCCCTCGTCGCGAGCAGATTGCAATCGAACTGCGAGGGCACATCGCCGAGCGGCGAGCTGCCGGACAGACCGAGGAAGAGGTGCTACATCAGCTCGGGGATCCGCGGGTGTTGGCTGAATCGTACCTGAGCGCCGTCCCACTGGTGAGCGCGTCGTTCGGCAGTCGAGTCTGCGCAAAGATTCTTGACGTGATTGTCGTTTTCGTCGGCCTCGCACCGGTGGTCTGGTTGGCGTGGGCGTTGTTGCCGCCCGAGATCGCGCCATTCGCGCTGCTTGCCGGCATCGTCGGCGTCAGTTGGTCGTTTGCCGTCTGCACGATCCTCGGCGAGCTCATGATTGGACAAACCCTTGGCAAGTATTTGTGCGGTCTTCGCGTCGTGCGCGAGTCCGGGGCGCGGATCGGTCTGGGCCAGGCAATCGTACGGCAGCTGCCGATGTTTCTGGAGATCTTCCTTGTCGATGTGCTGTTCGCGCTCTTTACCGAGAAGCATCAGCGCGCATTCGAGCTGCTGTCGAAGACGCGCGTCGTAGTGGCCGGGAAGTAGCGTGTGCTCGACCACGCCTCACGTTCGAACACGTTGTCGAAATACGGATGGCGGCCGCTTGCGAGGGCCCACAAACTGGACGCGAAATAGGCGGGCAGAAAAAGCGGTCCCCACCGCTCATACTGACTGACATGAACACGCTCGTGCGCGCGCGTTGTCCGCAGCGCGCGCGCATCGCGTCCGAGCACCACATGCCCCAGGGTGATGGCTTCTGCGCCGCCCGGCACAGGAACCAACCAGCGGAGGCCCCAGGCGAGCAACGGTCCGCACGCTTCCACCACGCCGCCGACCACGCGGACCCTCCCGCCATACCAGGCAGCCATGGCCAACGACAGGCCGACGGTGGTGGCCGGGAGCGCCCACAGGCGACACAGCAGACGACTAAAGCATTCTTTTGTCGGCATCTGACGTGATCATAGGCTCCCGATCGGTCATCACGCTGTTAGAATTCTTGCGCGGCGCTGAGGGATACGTTTCGGCCCGCCGGGAGGTCGACTACGTTCCGCTTCGATCGGTTCACACTGGACTGGCGTACGCGGCGCCTGCTCTGCGGCGACGAGGAACTCCACTTGTCGCCAAAGGCGTACGACCTGCTGTTGGTTTTGATCCAGAACCGCACCCGTGCCATGTCACGGGGGGAGCTGCAGCAGCATCTGTGGCCTTCGACATACGTGCTCGATACGAACCTCGCCAGCCTGATCGCGGAGGTGCGCCGAGCCCTCATCGATGCATCGGAGGATCCACGATACATCCGCACGGTTCATCGATTCGGATACTGGTTCATCGCGCCGGTTCAGGAATCAGCTGACACACCGCCGCCGGTCCTTGCCCCGATCCGCCACTGGCTGATCTGGGATCTCAAGCAGGTGCCGCTGTTGGAAGGAGAGAACATCATCGGCCGTGCGCCGGACGCCGGCGTCTGGATTGATGCGCCTGGCGTATCCAGGCATCACGCGCGAATTACGATAACAGCGTCGAGCGCCACTCTTGAAGATCTCGAGAGCAAGAATGGCACGTTCGTGCGCGGTGAGCGCATTGCAGGCCCCCGGATTGTCAACGATGGCGACCAGATCCGTCTCGGGCCGGTGTTGCTCACGCTCCGGATTCCCTCGCCCGGCGGCTCGACCGAAACCGTGCGGATTGGCTGAACTGCGGCCCGCCCACCCCGACCTTGATGAAATCGGCCATTGGATGAGCATCGAATCAGGACCAGTGTCGACGAACGGTCGGAGTACCTGTAGATTCGGCGCACTCGACGCTGATGACGGGGGCGTCCGCCGACGAAGACGAGGTCCAGCAACATGCACGGGCGAACTCCTCAGACACTCAGTTGGATTGCGATGACGATCGTGCTGGTCGTGCCGATCGGCAACGCGGTCCCTCTCGCGGCGCCGCAGGCGCAGAGCGTCGCCGACAAACAGCGCATCGAGTCGGTGCGACGGGCGCTCCTGCGCCTGCCGTACTACGGGGTTTTCGATTTTCTGGCCTTTAACGTCGAGCGCGGTACGGCCACGCTGCTAGGTTTCGCCTACCGAGGCAGCTTGAAGAGCGAGGCAGAAGCGGCCGTGAAACGCGTCTCGGGCATCGACGAAGTCGCCAACAAGATCGAAATTCTGCCCGCCGCGCAGAACGACGACCGCATTCGCTGGGCAACCTTTTACAACATCTACACCGACGACTTCCTGTCTCGCTACGCACCCGGCGGAGCGATGTCGATCAGATACGAAGTGCAGCAGTTCCAGCGCTTCCCTGGCATGCAGCCATTCGGGACCTATCCCATTCACATCATCGTGAAGGGCGGCCGCACCACGCTCCTCGGAGTCGTCGCCAACGACTCGGACAAACAGATGGCAGGTGTCAGGGCGCGCGAAGTCACGGGTGTGTTCGGCGTGGAGAACGAACTCGAGGTGGAGAAGAAATAAACGGTTCTTCACGACGGTTCTTTACGACGGTTCTTCACGACGGTTCTCCACGACGACTCCACGAACGTTCTCCACGATGGTTCTCGACGAAGGTTCTCAACACAGGTTCAACGATGGTTCTTCACGCTAGGTTCTCGATCAGAACCATCGTCGAGAACCTCCGTAGAACGATCGTGGAGAACCCTCGTGGAGAACCTCCGATTAGAACCCCTGTCTAGAGCCTACGGGCACGTCGTCGATACCATCTTGACGTTGCTCACGTTCAAAGTGCCGCGGATGGTCTCGGCACCGGCGGGCGGCTTGGCGGCGGCATCCGGCTTGGCGGCGGCATCCGGCTTCGCGACCGTGCCGGTGACCTCGACCCGGTGGCCGACATGTGCCTTGAGGTTCGTCCCGCCGACGAGGTTGTAGGTAGCACCCAAGCCCATCTTGGGCTTGTCGCTCGGCATCTTCTCCTTATCGACAGCGGCAGTGGCCATCGACGCATTGGTCAGCTGGAACTGATCGGCGCCTGCCCCCGGTGCGACGCAACCCGACACGGTAATCGCGCCGGGCTCAGGTTGCTTTTCCTGAGCGACAACCGTCGCCGCGAGCGTCACGGCACAGATCGCAGTTAGAACTTTTTTCATGGTGGCTCCCTCGTAACGTCGCCTTTCAATCGAAAGACGCCGCGATACAGGTCCCTGTTCGTGTGACTGCAAGAGAACGGCCGAGTCCAGAAGCCGACAGAGCGACCTGACTGCTCAGGTGCTGGTTGCAGCAGCCGCGTCGCGCTTGCGCTGCTCATACCGCGCAATGCCCAGCACGGCATCGAGGTGCTGTGGCTTTACGCGACCATTGAACAGCGCGTCGTCGTCAAGAACGAAGCGTTTGGACACGACCTGCCCCGTGACCTCGGCCTCGCGCCGGATTGTGACGCGCTCGGTCGCGACGAGCTTACCGGCAATGCGGCCAAATACGGTGATGTCGCGAGCAATGATGCTGCCCGTGACGATTGCGGTTGCTGTGAGGACCACCGCGGCGTTTTCGCAGGTGATGGGGCCGTCGAACCGTCCTTCGAGCGTGAGATCCTCGGACGATCGCAGTTCACCTTTGAGCACGATCGTCTTCCCCAGCCTGCTCATCTTCCGATTGTCGCAGAGACGGAGCGCGAACGACAGGAAACTTGGATCTCGCCTAGGTCACTTCACGAAGTCTGCGTTCGAAGAAGCGACGCTCGGGATCCTGGCGTGCTAGCCCTAACGCCCGTTCGTAGGATGCCTTAGCGTCGGGCATCCGCCCAAGACGACGGCACAGATCGCCGCGCGCGGCGTGCGCGAGATGGTAGCTTGCCAAGTCTCCTCGCGCGAGGATGCCGTCAATGAGGTCGAGGCCTGCTGTCGGGCCATCGCGCATTGCAATGGCGGCCGCGCGGTTGAGTTCGACGACGGGTGACGGTTCCACTCGCATGAGGACGTCGTACAGAGCTGCTATCTGCTGCCAGTCGGTTGCTGAGGGGTCCACCGCCTCGGCGTGCACCGCCGCAATCGCCGCTTGAATCGAGTACGGACCAATGCGACGCGAGGCGAGCGATTGCTCAACCAGGGCGGCGCCTTCGGCGATCTGCGCTTTGTTCCACCGCGAACGGTCTTGCTGCTCGAGCAGAATCAGCTCGCCCGTTGCGGACGTGCGCGCGGAGCGGCGTGAGTCGTGCAGCAACATCAACGCAAGCAAGCCAATGGCTTCGGGCTCGGCCAGCAGATTAACGAGCAGTCGTCCGAGCCGAATCGCCTCGCTCGACAAGTCGGTTCTCGTCAGGGAATCACCGGAGGTCGCGGAGTAGCCTTCGTTGAAGACCAGGTAGATCACGTGCAGCACTGCATCAAGCCGCGCTGGCAAGTCAACGCGAGGCGGCACCTGATAGGGAATGTGCGCCTCGCGAATCTTGGCCTTGGCGCGAACGATCCGCTGCGCGATCGTGGGCGGCCGGGTGAGAAATGCGTGAGCGATCTCTTCTGTCGACAACCCACACACCTCGCGGAGGGTGAGTGCGACATGAGCGTCCGGCGGGAGCGCCGGATGGCAGCAGGTGAAGATCAGCCGCAGTCGATCGTCCTCAAGGTCGTCGCAGCCTTCGGAGACCTCCGCGTCCGGCGTCGCGGCCTCGACTCGATTCGCGAACGCGATGAGAGCGGCGTCGAATCGCGCGCGGCGACGCAAAGTGTCGATCGCCTTGAATCGGCCGGTGGAGACGAGCCAGGCGTACGGCATGGCGGGAACGCCAGTACGCGGCCACTGCTCCATCGCGGCGACGAACGCTTCGTGCAGCGCTTCCTCGGCGAGGTCGAAATCGCCGAGCAAACGGATGAGGGTTGCAAGCACGCGCCGCGATTCGGCGTGATAGATCGATTCGAAGGGAATGGTCGCCGCGCGGCACATCGGCGTCAAGTTCTTGGCTCAGCGACAAAGAGTGTCGGCGCCGACGCCGGCGATTTCCGTTGGGATGGCAAATCTGACACGCCTGTCGCACTATCTGCGCGCGAGGTTAACAATAAAATGGGGACAGTCCCCGTTTATTCACCGGGGACGGGCGCGATGGGGCGGACCTCGATTGTGCCGACCCGCGCGCCGGGAATCCGTGACGCAATCTGGATCGCTTCGTTGAGGTCACGGGCCTCGACGAGGTAATAGCCGCCCAGTTGTTCCTTCGTCTCGGCAAAAGGCCCATCCGTCGTCGACAGTTTGCCATTGCGAAGGCGAATCGAGGTGGCCGAGCGGGTCGGCTGGAGTCGATTTCCGGCCAGATAGTGTCCGCTGTCCTTGATCGACGCCGTGAACGCCAGATATTCGGACATCATCTGGTCCGACTCCGTCTTGGGCAATCGCGGCCACATCGTTTCATCCGAGTAAATCAGGCACAGATACTTCATACGCTCCTCCCGTTACGAGTAGTCGTTCTGAGGAGACGAATTCGACACACGAGTATCGTCGAACGGTGAGCCACGGAGGCTGCCGTTATTCGACGCGGAGGACGTCGACTGGATTCGCCCTGAGGGCGCGACGAACGGGGAGAATGCAAGCCACCAGCCCTACGAAGGCGATCACGACCGTCGTCGTTCCGAGGGCAATGGCACAGGGCGCAGGGCTAGGGAATCTTGAGCTCGATCGATGCGGCCTGGTTGAAATGAAGGACGAGCTGCCCCTGCGATGACTGCCGCAGCTGTTCGACGTGATCCTCCAGGTCTTTGAACGCATCGTGGCGTCCGCTCTCCGGATCCTGCGCCGCCGACGTCGTGCTGAACCAGAAGTGAAACCGCCGACCGTTGGCGACCGGCGCCAGCGCCCGCTCGTTGGGCGCGCCCCGTCGCGAGTTGAAGACGAAGTCGATGACTTCCGGATTCGGATTGCCGTTCAGCCCGTTGCCGCAAAACACGTAGTGATCCGCCGACACCTGCCGGGCGAAGTGCGGGTCCATGTTGTGCTCGGAGCCATGGTGCTGGACCTTCAGCACCTCCACATGGAGGCCCTGATTGCCGAGGAAGCCAGTCTGCTGGAGCCCGGTCAGGATTTTCTCCTGCTGCGAATCCCCGGTCAGCAGCAGACGCTTGCCGTCTTCCTCGACCATGAACATCAGCGAGGCGACGTTCGGTGCTGTCACGTGCTTGAAATCGGGGATGCCGTTCCAGCCGCCCAGGTCGAACGGGGAGCCGGGCGTGCCATTGCTGAATTCATCGATCCGTCGTTTGAGCTCCCGGCGCAGGTCGCGCACGCGAATCTTGTTGTCTCGCAGCCAGTTGACCCATCCGGTCTTGAGGTCGGTCAGCTCCTGCTCTCCGGGGCCCACAATCGTGAATCGCATGCCACCGACTTTGAACGACTGTGCGGCGCTGCGAAAGAAGAGCAGCTTTCCCGTCGTCGTCAACCCAGGAATTCGGTTGACGGGGATGTCGAGCGCGTCGGACGCCGACAATCGCGAGACCTCGATGGCTTCGGGGATCGAGACGGCGATGTCCTGCAACGCGAGTGCTGCGTTGACCAGATCGAAATTCGCGGTGGCCAACAGGGACGGCACGGCGACGGCCAGCAGATCCGCCACTTCGGTACTGGTGTTGATGCCAATCTGATCGCGAAACGAGTTGTGCAGCAGTCCTTTGATCACCGGCGGACGCGGCACGTCGGGCTTGGTGGGGTTGCCGTTCGGGAGGCTCGACTGATAGTCGAACACTCGCCACTCCACCTCGTCCTCGAGCAACTGCAGGACGCCCGAAATGTGATCGCTGTCGATGTGCGACACGTACACGAACGCGAGCTCTCTGCCCTTCGTGCGCAGCTTGGCCAGCTCGTCACGAACATGTGACTTGATGCTCGACCGCATCCCGCCGTCGCAGAGCACGAGCTTCTTGTCTTTGCCTTCGAGCAGCAGACAGTCCCCCTGTGCCGACTCGAAGATGCGAAGCTTCATCGTCTTCCTCGCGGTCGAACTTCGCGACGCTCGTTGGCGCCCAGCGCCTCTTCCACGGCGGCCACCGCGTCGATTCGCCCAAAGCCGACGTCGTTGCCCCAGTCGTACGAGGCACCCGGCAGCGGCTTTGCCGTGCGCTGCAGGATGCCGGCGCACTGCGCCGACGACAGCCCGGGATTGGCGCCAAGCATCAGCCCCACAACACCGGCGACGTACGGACTCGCCATGCTCGTGCCGGTCATGGCGATCCAGGGCTCATCGGGATGCGCGAAGCCGTTGGCGGCCACGATCTCGGTGCCGGGCGCCGCGATCTCAGGCTTGTTGCGGCCGTCACGCGTGGGGCCCTGGCTGCTGCTGGCGTTGATGCGCTGCCGCGCATCGTCCAGGTTGGATACCGCGATGATGCGATACCCGCAGGCCAGCGAGCTGATCGAATGCGAGTCGGTATGGCTGCGTTCGGTGAAGAACGAGGGAAACCGAAACATGCGACGACCGCTCACCGGTTCCAGCTCCGCCACATCATCGCGTTCGATCCACGCGTTGAAGCGGCCATCTCGAACTTCCTCGCCAATGAGTCGCACTTTCCACACCCCCGACTCGATGCCACGATAGCTGCCGGGATCGAGATTGGGTGAGAGGTAGGCGGCGATGTAGTTGGCGCCGTTGGTCGGGTGATACAGCTCGTTGTAGATAGACAAGGTTGTGCCGCTGCGCAATCGATGGTTCTCGACGAACTCGCGCGGGTTGACCTTGATCCAATCTCCGTCGGGCGGCTTCAGCGCAACGGCGAAGCGATCCTGGGCGCTGTACCAAATCTCGAGTTCGTTCTCCGATCGATCTTCGATGCCGTCGCCAACCACCGTCCACTCGAGATCGACCTCCAAGCCGCGCGACGGCACTCGCCCTTGCGAGTGGATGCGCCCCATGATCCAGCCGAGGTCGCCCTCGAACTCTGCCTTCTCCTGACCGGCGTTTCCGGCGGCGATGCAGATCGCCCGGCCAGGCGTCGCGAGGTAGGCGTCGAGCCATCGCGCAACGCCGCTCGAGCCGTCGTGCGCACCGCCATTGGTCCCGAGGCTGATGTTGACCACGAGCGGCATCTCGACCTCGTCGGCCAGGTGCAGCAGATACTCGACCGCATGGACGATGCGGCTCGTGTCGCTGAAGGTGGTGCGCCGGCGCTCAATCGGATCGTCGAGCCGAGGAACATCGATCAGCACTCCGGCAATGGCGGCTTCGGGGCACACGCCGCGGTTGCCCGCGGCAATGCTCGCCACGTGCGTGCCGTGCGAGCTGGGCGAGGTTTGCGATTGACGTTCGAGCAGCGTGGCGGGCGGAACTCCACGCTTCCGGGCCGCGACCAGAGCGGCGTCCATCTGCTGCTTGGTGAACTCCGAGCCGTAGTTGAAGCCTCGTCCGACCGGTGGCGCTCGCCGCGTACCTCCCTGATCCCAGATGGCGAGAAATCGCGTCTTCCCCTTGTCGTCGAGGAAATCAGGATGCGCGAAGTCGAACCCGCCAACGTCGATGATCCCGATCAGGACACCTTTGCCACGACCGTGCGTGGCCGCGCGCCCGATCGACCGTGGCAGCGGGGCCTCCGCCGGCTTGGTCGCCGGCGCATCGAGCTTCAAGGAGTCGACAGGATGCACGAACGCAATGCCCGGGTCGCGTTCGAGCGAATCGAGCATCGAGATTGGCACCGTCGCCGACACGAAGTTGCGACGCAGCAGCAAACCGGCGCTAATCCCATCGCTGCTGGCTTTGGCCATCGCGGATTGAAGCTTGCCATCGAGCCGTTCGCGCGCCGATTTGTACGCAGCGGCGGAGACACCGGATCGTTCCGGGTACAACTCGATGAGCACGTTCACGTACGAGCGGTCAGGCTTGGGCTGCTCCTCGATTTTGCGTCGGCGGGGCAAACGCGCTTTGGGGGTCGCGACCTTGCCGCGCATCGCGGCCAAATCGTCGGGAGACGAGGCCGCAAGGGCGGGCGCCGTGGGGACCCCCCCGCCCCTTGTGGTCGAAGGCAGCGCGCAAACCACAGTCGTAGAACTGTCGGACCGCAGCGCGTTGACCGATCGGTCGCCGTTGCGGACGACTCGCAGTCGTGGATGGAGCCGGCGGCCACCGTCGCTTTCTGGCATTTGAGCTCCCCGACATCTTAGACGGACGAGGTTCGCGCTTTACCTCGCACGCCACAGGAAGACGCGAACAACATGCCTCCGCACGCCGACGCCCGGGTCATGCCCGCTCGCGGGTCACACGAGCGGGTTGTGGATCTTCAGTCCGGGAAAGCGCCCGAAGTCCCGGTCGTGGGTCCAGAGCTCGCGGACGCCGTGGGCAAAGCACAGCGCCGCCACCCGCGCGTCATGCACCAGTGGACCCGCGACCCGCCCCTCGAGCACGGCGGCGCGCAACGTCGGCCAGTAATCGTCGCCTTCGCTGAGTGGCACGAGACTCGGGGATTCCAACCAGGCATCCAGCTGCGCGCAGGCCGCCGCCAGCGGCGTGGGCGGCCGATAGATTCGTGGGTGTGTGACGATCGCAAAGAACTCATGAAGGCACGGCCACGGGATGGCCCAAGGCGAGGCTTGCTCGGCGAGCCCCGTGAGTGCCTGCAGGGCGGAGGCGTGCCAAGCCGAGTCCTCGCGATGCGCGTAGACGAGGATGTTGGTGTCGACGGCGATCATGCGCCACGCCCGCGATAGATGGCATCGCGAATGGCCGCCCAGCCTTCACCCGCGGCGTCGGGTGACAACCCCTTTCCCTTGAACGTGGCTTTGCGTAGTCGGAACCCCCCGCGCCGAGCGCGGCGCTCCGCGAGCACCCGCCTCAAGCCCTCTTCGAGCAGGGCGCGAAGCGTCGTCCCTTCGCGGGCCGCGACCCGTCGCGCTTCGCTCAACGCCGAGTCAGACAGCTCGATGGTCGTCTTCATATGGGAGTATGGCTCAATTGACCCATCCTACCATACCCGGTTGACCCCGCCGGCGCGGACTGCGAGGCCCAAAGTCACGACTTTGGCACGCCCGTCGGCCGTGATCATCAAGTTAGTACGTCGTGCAGATCACCACGGCGACGACAGCATCCACGAAAGCCGGGACCGACCCAACCCAAGTGGTAAACTAATACCATGCGAACTACCATCGACAAGGCAGGGCGGGTGGTTATTCCGGCCTCGGTTCGCGAACGTGCCGGGCTGACCCCCGGCACCACGCTCGAACTGTCGGTCGACGAGTTCGGGATTCGACTCGAGCGCGTCGCCGACGGCCCTCAGATCGTGCGAGTGAGTGGCCGACTGGTGGCTCGACCTGTCGTGGCGCCCGATTCCCGGCCGGTCATCGATGTCGCCGCGCTCGTCGAGGAGGAGCGTAATCGTTGGCCGTAACCGTGTTCCTCGACACGAGCGTGCTGCTCGCCGGGCTCGTGGACTTTGGTCCGCAAAGCGCGCCGGCCCAGCGGATCATGCACGGCGTCGCGGAGAAAACGACGACCGGCGCAGGCACTGCCTGGCACTGCTGCCTCGAATTCTTTTCAGTCGCGACGCGTTTACCGCCGGAGTTTCGGCTGCCGCCGTCAGACGCCGTGCGACTGCTCCAGGAAGAAGTGTTCGCGCGAATCGCGGTGCATGACCTTCCCGCGGCTGATCGTGTCCCGCTGTTGAAGGCCGCAGCGCACGAGTCGATCGCGGGCGGGCGTATCTACGACACGCATATCGCCGAGGTCGCGCGCGCCGCGGGCGCCGGCGTGATCGTGACCGACAATCGGCGGCACTTTCTTGCCGCCCTCCGACACGGTATCCGCGTGGAGACACCCGCCGAGTTCATCGCCGCGGGGAGGCGACGATAGAAGAGTGCCTAGCGTGTCGCCGCCTCCGGCGGCAACACGTGAACCGGATACGCCTTCTCACCAGCGAGAATCTTCACCGGCAGGATGTTCTCCTTCAATGGAATCGGGCACGTCGTGAACGGGTTGAACGAGCACGGCGGGTTGTACGCTTCGTTGAAGTCGAGCACCGCCGTGCCATCGTCCTGCAGGTCCGCGTAGAGGAACCGGGCCGTTTCGTACGTTTCCTGCCCCGCGGAGGCATCGCGGAACACGATGTAGAAGCGCTTGGGTCGGGTCGTGAACGGGCGCAGACGCAGCGTCTGTCCCTCTAGCGTGAACTCGATGACGCCTTCGGTCGTGTACGTGTCGACGTCGTTGAAGGTGTTCAGCACCTGCTTCTTGGTTGGTGCCGCATCCGGGATGAACTTGCCGGTCACGCGGTGTCGCGATTCGATCGGGAACCACGAGAACCCACGAAAGTCCTTCGCCAGCGGTCCATTCGGGTCGCGGACGCGAAGCGACAGCCGCTCGCCACTGAGGTGGGCCACCAGGCGAACATCGCCAATGATCACCTCGGGAGCCGGAGGCTTGCCTTCTTCTTTCAACCAGACCGCGCCCTTGACCGGCTCACCTTTGACGGTCGCGTTCACGCCGGTGGCAGGAAGGTAGTGAATGCTCGTGCCCTTGACCACGAGTCTGCCAATCGTGTCGGGCACCGACGCCGCCAGCACGATGTCGTTCTTCACGCCGCTCCCGACCGTGTGCGTGCCGGGCTCGAGAAAGTGGAGACCGGCAATGCTGACCCAGTCGCGCTTGTAGTCGACCTCATGCTTGTCGCGAAACGCCTGGACCTTGTCAGCGAATGGATCGGCCGCAGGCGCAGCGGCGGCGGCGGGAGGCGCCTCTGGCCGATCACAGCCGACGACAACCGTCAAGGAGGCGGTCACCACGACCTGGAGCAGGGTGAGTCGAGTCATAGTGAGCGCATCGTATCAACGATCGCTCCCGGTCGCCATCTTGGGTTGACATCTCACCCAAGTGTCACCGGTCCACGCTCAAAAATGTGTTGGTTCTTCTTGCGAATAGGTCTCGAACTGCTCGGGTCTGAAGCGCTCCCCGCCATTGGCCTGCTCCTCATCGAGCAGCTCGATGGCCCGTGCTTCGAAGTCAATGCGTGCCACGGTGATGGGTACCAATCTGGTATGCCCCCACAGACCCCAGGTTTCGACGACGAGATAGCAGATCCGTTGAGTGGCGCGATCGATGAGAAAGCCCTGGAGCCGGCCGACGGGGCGCGAGGTCGTACGGACAATCATCCCGTCGCACGCCGTTCCGGCCACGGCCGTAAGGCCTGGATGCAGAAAGCGAAGGTCGGTGCAAAGCCCGGCGCGCGCCATGCGATTCCGAACCGACGGGCTGCAACAAGCCCGCCAAGGCTTGCTAGTCGACTGGCCGAGTGTGTTTGGCTGAGCTAGCTGCCGGAGACGCCGAAACGGGCCCTCAAACGTGGCGCGCCTGCACCAGATTCGGTTTTCGCACGCCGCTAACAGTCCTGTAATTCACAGGATGGCCATCAGGCTCAGCTGGTAGCCGTAACTCGTTGACCAGTAGCGTCTTAGGGTTTGGCAAGCCACCTCGGGCAACGGCACACTTCCCGCAAGGTCTCAGCCCGGACCGAAAGGAACCGATCTCATGAACCAGACTCCCGCCCCCTCTTCGTCTCTCCGAGCCACGGCCTTTCGTGACGGCCTCGGCGAGCGGCGCCGCATGGCTGATGCCTCGGGTGTCGATAAGCTCGAAATTCTTTGTCTCCATCGCGATCTCGCCGGTGCGGATGGCTTCGAACAAGCCCTTCGCGAACGGGCGGCGCGGCTAGCCGACTTTCGTCACGCCGCTGTTGCACGGGTGCGAACGGTCGAGCGCCTGAGCGACCCGGCCGCGACACTGGTTGTGGCCTCGGATCCGACGCCAGGCGTTCGCTTGTCAGAGCTGCTGCTGACGGCCGAGCGCCGGGGCCTGGCCCTCGACGGCAGTGCCGAATGGAGCCTGATTAGGCAAATCGCGGCAGCAGTGTGCAACTTCCACGAATACGGGCCGGTGGCCCACGGTGCGATTGCGGCCGAACGCATCGTCATCACGCCAGACGCGCGGGCGATCGTCGTCGAATACGTGCTTGGGGGCGCAATCGAACGGCTCAAGCTGAGTCCAGATCGCTTGTGGAAGACGTTCCGGATCGCGTGCCCACCGTTGAGTCCGCCGGTGGCGCTCAACCAACGAGCCGACGTCACGCAGATGGGTGTCGTCGCACTGTCGATCATCCTCGGGCGGCCGCTCAGCGACGAGGAATACCCAGCGCGTTTGAAGGAGCTCATGGAGTCGGCGTGGGCGATGTCGGCGGTGACCGATCACACACCGCTCCCGGACGGCTTGAGGTCATGGCTGTCGCGCTCACTGCAGCTCGACCCGCGGTCCTCGTTTGCAACGGCGGTCGACGCGTATGCCGAGCTCGAGAAGGCACTCGCCGAAAGCAAATACCAGTTGTCGCCTTCGGATCTCCAGGCGTTTCTCGCTCTCTGTCAGGAGCATGCCGAGCTCGCGTCTCAGCCTGTGAGTCGGCAACCGATCGCGGCGGCGCCAAAGCCCGAACCCGTAGTAACCGCTCCCGCGCCTCCGCCGCAAAGGCCTGCCCCACCGGTCGCAGCCGCTGCACCCGTCGCAGCCGCCGCACCCGTCGCACGCACAGCACCTGTCGCACCCGTCGCACCCGGTACCGTTCGAGCCTCGCGTGGACGACGCAACACCTCCGTCGCCGGGGTTCCTGAGCGGATCCATATCCACGACGCCAACACGCGACTGGAAGCGCATGGGCATTGCCGCCGGGCTGTTGGTTGCGGTCGTAGGCGCAGGATGGGCGGCAACCAATCGATTCTCGGAAGTCAATGCCGAACGAGCCAGCACGACGCCAGCGCCCGAACCACCGCCGGTAAACCTTACGCCTCCGGAGCCGGAACCGGTCGCCGTGAGCACGCCGATCGCGCCGCTGCCACCCACTGGTCAGATCGAGATTCGGAGCATCCCGCCAGGCGCAACCGTCACGATCGCGGGCGCGCGTCGCGGCGTCACGCCCATGACCGTGAGTGATCTCCCAGTGGGCCGTCACACGGTGGTGCTTTCGGATGGGCAGGGAGGATCCGTTTCCCGGAGCGTCAGCGTCGCGGCCGGGCTCACCGCCAACATCAACGTCGAGCTCGAGACCACGCCTCCCCCACCGACTACCGGTGCGATTGCCATCAGCGCGCCCGCAGCCGTTGACATTTTCGAGAACGGCCGACTGCTCGGCAGCAGCCAGGGCGGACGACTGACGCTGCCAGTGGGTGCGCACCAACTGGAGATCGTCAATCAGTCGCTCGGCTATCGGATTACCCGAACGGTCCAGGTGGCGGCGGGCAACAACGCCGCAATCGTTCTGGAATTCCCCAAGGGAACACTCGCGCTCAACGCCATCCCGTGGGCGGAAGTGTTCGTGGACGGAGAAAAGGTCGGCGACACGCCGATTGGCAACCTACCGGTTTCGCTCGGGACTCATGAAGTCGTGTTCCGCAATCCCGAGCTTGGCGAACAGCGGATGACAGCGACGGTTACCCTTACGGCCCCGACGCGGCTCAGCGTCGACTTGAGGAAGCGATGACACGCCGAATAATCCTTGCAGCCGCCCTTTGGCTCCTGGCCGTTGCGGTCACGCCGACGACCGCGCAAACGCAAGACACCCTGAGCGGCGCTCGTGAACTCTACGCCTCTGCCGAGTACGAGCGCGCGCTGGCCTCCCTGAATCGAATTCGCGCGACCGGCGTGGCCAGCGCCGACGTTCCAACGGTGGAGCAGTACCGCGCCTTGTGCCTGCTGGCGCTTGGACGTTCGACCGAGGCGGAGGATGCAATTGCGGCCGTCATATCCGCTGCGCCGTCGTACACGCCGGCCGGATCGGACGTCTCGCCTCGCGTGCGCACGGCGTTCAGCGAGGTACGTAAGCGCGTGCTGCCAACGATCATTCAGCAGAAATACAACGAGGCCAAGGCCGCCTACGATCGCAAAGCGTATGATGTCGCCAGTGAGGGGTTCTCGCAGGTCCTGAAGACACTGGGCGATCCGGACGTCGCGCCGCTCGCCGCGCAGCCACCGCTTTCCGATCTGCGGACGCTGGCTCAGGGCTTTCTCGATCTCAGCGAGACGGCGGTGGCCGCGATCGCAACGCCAGCATCAGCGCCCGCCTCAGCGCCGACAACGGCCGCCGCATCGGCCGGAGCGGCGCCACCGCGCATCTTCACGGTGACCGACGCCAACATCGTTCCGCCTTCAATCATTCGACAGGCGCTGCCGGCATTTCCACGCAAGCCGCTGTCGCAGATTCAAGGGGTTGTCGAAGTGGTGATCGATGAAAAGGGCGAGGTCGAGGCGGCCACGATTCGCACCCCGATGGATCCCAAGTACGACAACATGGCGCTCTCGGCCAGCCGGAATTGGCGATATCAACCCGCCACCCGTGACGGCGTCCCGGTCAAGTTTCGAAAGCTGGTCCAGGTCAGAATCCAACCATAACGGTCGACGGTCCACGGTCTACGGTTAGTTGCCAGTGATCAGTTATCAGTTCAAGGGGGCTTTCTTTGAACTGGCAACTGGAAACTGATAACTACCGTGGACTGTAGACCGTGGACTCGTAGACCGTGGACCGTGGACCGTGAGCGAGGCCGAAGGCCGAAGCGCCTACCGACCGAGATCCTTCTTGAGCGACTCCATCAAATCTCCCCACTCCGACCCGCCAGAATTGGGCGCTGCCGATGGAGGTGCGGGTTGAGGAGCGGCTGCGGCTGCGGGTGCAGGCGCGGGCGCGGGCGCGGGTGCAGCCGCGGGCGCGGGTGCGGGTGCAGTCGCGGGCGCGGGCGCAGGCGGGGCTGGATCGACCTTGTCTTCATCGCGAGGCAGAACGTTCTTCGGCATCGCGTACTCGAGCGATTCGAGCTCTTTGAGTTCCTTCCAAGCCGTTTGCTCCACCGGCACTGGTGCTGAATTCGCGGGCGCCTTCGTCGCCTGTGAGGCCGCTGCAGGCGGCGGAGCGACCGGCTTCGCAGGCTCTGACACGCTCTTCGCCGGCGCGGCGGCCTGTGTGACGCTCGGCGTCGGCGCCGCCTTTGGTGCATCAGCTCGTTCCTCAGCGCTCAGCCGCTCCATCAAGGACGTCAAACCCATGACGAGGGCATCGGCTTCGTCGACTGGCGCGCTGGGCCCGCCCGCCGCCTTCGCCGACGACGCGTCCGACGACACTTGCGCCAACGCGGCCTCGAGTGCGGCAACGTCGGTGCCCGGCGATTCGACCGGCTTCGGTGCATGCGAAGAGGCTGGCAGCGCAATCGCCTTCTTGACGCCGGACTTCGATTCGTGGCGCGGTGGCGGTGGCGATTCGTGGCGCGGTGGCGGTGGCGCCGACGCTTTGGGCCTCCGCACTCCCGAGTTCGGGCTCGGGTGGCCATGGCCATTGCCGGAGGCAGGGCGTTCTTTGGCAACCCGCTCGAGATATTCAGTGATCTGCTCAGCAAAAATCTTGGGGTCGCAGCTGTCCGGCGACGCGGGTCGCGGCTGGTCACCAAGCAAACGAGAAAGAACGCTTTGCGGCACGCTCTTGGGCGTCTCCGGCGTCCCGAGCAAGGGAATGGTCAATGTCTGCACGTGCGCCGCGGCGTGCGTGGCCCTGAGCGCTGATGTCAATGCCTCGTCGTCTTCGGGCGACAAGAACGCAGGAATCAAAACCAAATCCGGTATCCGCTGACCGATTGCCGAAATGGCATGTTCGGTCGTATCAGCCAGGATCAACTCCGCCGCCGTATGGCGGCGAACGAGATCCTTGAGCTGGGCGGCCTGGTCCCGGTCCGGCTCGATCGCGATAATCAGAGACATTCGTCGAGTCTGCTTATGTGCCACAGCGCTACCAGCCGTCGGAGCTGACCAAACCGACTGGACTGGCAAGCCCCGTTCCAAGCTCGAAGGGCACCGCTCATGGCGTCAAATGTTACCGTCCCCTCGGTTTTGTTACCACCCCGGCTGACCGCCCCGCACAAATTCCGGGTTCCTGCTTACAGTTCTGTCCGCCGCCGTTCGGAATGGAGACGGGCCCGGCGCGGCCAGCCCCCAAATGCTGCGCCGTTACACGATTGCATCGGCCATTTGGTGTAATTCCTGTAGACGCATGGTCTGGCACAACGGTTGCTCTGCGTTGCGCGTCCGCGCAGGGAACGGGACCGCTACCGTCGGTTCTTCGCCTGTGCGCTTCCCTCGGGTTTACGATCATGAGTCAACTGTCGGGTCGAATTGTAAGCGAGGACAACGAGTTCCAGTCGCAGATCGGGCATCTGCTGCGAGCGAGTGCAATTCCGGTCACGCCGGTCGTGGGACCCATTCGACGAGAAAGCGCTCCGCCGGACGTCGTGGTCGCCGACATTCGTGGCGATGCGACAGCAGCCATGGTGAGCATCGAGCAGTTGCGCAGCTGGGCGCCGCAAGCGTGCATCATCGCGGTCGCCGACAGCGCGGACCCGAATCTCATTCTCCGAGCGATGCGAGCCGGGGTCAACGAGTTCCTGACCTGGCTGCCGTCCGACGAGTCGTTCGGCGACGCCATTCGCCGCGCGGCGTCGCGCCGCGACTTGACCCAGGACACGCCGCTCGCCAAGACAATGGTCTTCTTGGGAGGAAAGGGCGGGGCGGGCACGACCACCATTGCCGTCAATTGCGGGGTTGATATCGCTCGCCTCGGGAAGCGACCGACCGTCATCGTGGACCTGAAGCCTGGGCTCGGTGAGGTGTCTTTGTTCCTGGGTGTGCGGCCGAAATACAGCCTGCTGGACGCCATCGACAACTTGCCGCGACTCGACCGCCACATGCTGCAGTCGCTCGTCGTCAAGCACAAGTCCGGGCTCGAGATTCTCGCCGGGTCGGATCAATTTGATCGCCCGGCCGCTCCCGACGCCGGCGCGATTGGCGAGATGTTCCACATTCTGTCGCGAAATTACGAGTACGTTCTGATCGACGCCGGCAACCTGATCAACCCGCAGTCACAGGCCGCGCTGAGCAGCGCGCAACTCGTTTTTCTGGTCGTCACGCCGGATGTCCCGTCGATTCGCAACGCGCAACGGCTTCTCAATCGACTGCGGCAGATCGGAACGCAGAAGGATCGCGTGCGCATCATCCTCAATCGTGCGGCGGAGCCATATCCGATTCCACCAAAGCAGATTGAGGGAGCGCTGGGGTACTCGGTGGACTACACCTTCGCGAGCGACTACAAAATCGTGTCGACCGCGCTCAACTCCGGAGTCCCGCTCGCACTCACCGGCAAGACCGATCTGGCGGCGCAGTTCGACCGTTTCTCCCGCGATCTCCTGGGCCCGGACCAGGAAGCACCCGTGACCCCCGCGAACAGGAAGGTCGCCTCCCTCGGCCGCATCGGGTGGATGTGGTAACAGGTGCGGCGGGTGCGACAGGTTCGACAGGTGCGGTGCACAGGTGCACAGGTTGCGAGTCGTAGGACCGAACTGATCGAGCGGGGTCGTCTTAGGACCGCAATTTCGGTGACGGATTTCTGTCGCTGAGTCAAATCTCTGACGCCAAACCATTGACGAAGGCGCGGCGCAAACGGCCCGCCCACTCTGGAACCCCCGCACCCGCGCACCGCACGCGTCGCACTCGGGCACCCCACCGCACCTGTCGCGCCCGGGCACCGCACCCGTCGCACCCGGGCACCGCACCGCACCCGTCGCACCCATCGCACCCATCGCACCCGTCGCACCCAAAACAAAAAGGGCGCGCGGGTCCCACCAGACCCACGCGCCCTTTGGGCGTTATCTTCGAGGCGACTACTGTTTGGTAAAGGCGAGGACGGCCGACGACTGCGCGACTGAGTTTTCCCCGTCCAGCCGCTCCAGAATCCTCTGCAGGAACTCCAGCGACTCCGTACGCTCCTTGGCGATTACGTAGACCTCGTACAGCATCAGCTTCAGCGTCACCATCAGGAGGTTCAAGCGCTCCTTGTCGAGCGGCGATTGCTCCGTTGACGAGGCGTCGCGGAAGCGCGCGCAGACCGCGAACAGCACCTTTGGCACGCTCGGGTATTTGTCGCTCAACGCGCGAAGACGGGCATCGTCATTGGCGCCGTTGACGCTTTCGAGTGAGAGCAGGCTCTGGATGGCCCGCTGGGCGCATACCGTCCCGCCCAGGAGAAAGCCCATCTTGAGACAACCGTCTGCTTCGGCCAGCAGATCGCGCAGTGCGCTGGGCACACGGCTGTCGATATTCAGGAAGTTTGGAACTGCGGCAGCCGGTACCGCTTCGGGTTTGGTTGTCATGCCGCCCTCTAGGGGCAACTCTGGTGCCGACTTGCACAGAATCCTGCCGACACCACCTAAGCGGCTGTGCGGTAAGAGCTTAGACGTCATACTGCGACCCCCATCCAAGCCCGCGCCGTCAAAGCTCGAGTGCAGAGATGTACGTGAAAATACAAATCCCGTCGAGCCCGCGACCGAATTGCATCTGCCCGCGAATCGCCCCGTCAAACCGACGACGTCCCGCGTGCGGGCGTGCAGTTACGTGCACCCTGGACGAGCGGCGGAAGCGACGGGATGGTAATCGACGCTCGCCCGTCGCCTCCGGCCGACACACCTTGATGGCGCGTGACGCGCAGATTGTAAGTACCAAAAACCACGAGAACACCACCGCAGCCCCAAGACAGACCACCCCCGCTCGACCACACTGGCGACGAGTCACGAACCGACTCGTGCCGTGATGCACTAGACCGCCGACATTTCCCGCTATTGCAACTGGAGAACACTATGGGAACGGCGCGATACCTCATCGCTGCGACCGCCCTCCTTGCGGCAGCCGTCATCGCGTGCGACCGCTCGCCCACGGGTCCGAGCCTGCCAGGCGTCGGCGCAAACAGCCCGCCGCCCGTGTTGACCAATCGGCTGGAGATCGTTGGCCCCTCCTCCGTCGCTCCAGGTCAACAGAGCCAGTTCACAGCGATCGGCCATCGTACGGACGGGTCCACCGAAGATGTGACGCAACGTGTGGCCTGGACCAGTAACAGGACGAACGTGCTCGCCGTGACGACAACGGGGGGCGCCACTGGGATGACGGTCGGGGATGCCGTTCTGCAGGTCCGATTGAATGCGCTCGCATCAACGCGCGAGATCATCGTCGTTCCCACGGGAACGTTCCGAGTAGCGGGCGTCATTACCGAAGCTGATAGCCAATCGATCGCCGTCGCCCAGGCGCGGGTCGACGTCGTTGGCAATCCTTCGGTGCCACCCGCAACCAGCTCTTTTGATGGCCGGTATCGTCTGTATGGGGTTTCCGGTCCTGTACAGATCCGAGCCGAGAAGGCCGGTTACCAGCCGGTGACCCAGAACCTGGTCGTCAACGACCACGGGACCGTCAATCTGGTATTGCCGCTCGCCGCGCCCCGGTTGCACGTCTCAGGCGGCTACACGCTGACCATCACCGCCGCGGATGAATGTCGCGAACAACTCCCGGAAGCGACGTGGACTCGGCGATACGCGGCTACCGTGGACCAGAATGGTCCCCTACTGCGTGCGACCCTCTCTGGAGCCTCGTTTGTGTTGTCTGGACAACGCGGGAATAGCTTCGGTGGTCGCGTCGAGCCGTCGCGCGTGCTGTTCACGCTGGCTGGCCTCGACTATTACTACTATTACGTTTACGGTGATCTCGTCGAGCAGCTGGATGAATCGACGTACGTGGCCATTGGAGGCGGGGCAACCTTGGCCGGCACGTCAGACGTTCTCGACGGGCAATTGAATGGCACCTTCTACATCCTGGACAGAGACCCGCGGCGCTTCCCTAGACCCAAACAGCAGTGCCGATCGGGTCAGCACCGCTTCAGGTTGAGTCGCTGATGCGGGCATTGGCACGTTCGGTAGTGGTTGGAGTCGCGCTGCTCGTGGCGGCGAACTGTGCCTCTGATCAAGAGCAGCCAGCACGCGCGATTCTTCTGGTCACGCTCGACACCACTCGAGCGGACCGACTCACGCCGTATGGGTACATGAGCGCGTCGATGCCCACTTTCGATCGACTCGCCCGCGAAGGCGTGGTCTTCGATCAGGCGATTTCCGTAGCGCCGCTGACCTTGCCGGCGCATGCGAGCATTCTCACGGGACTCCTCCCACCATCCCACGGGCTTCGCGACAACCACGCGGCTCCGCTGGCTCCCGAGCACACCACTCTGGCGGAGTCGCTGAAGGCGCACGGGTTTCGCACAGCGGCGTTCGTCGGTGCCTCGATCATCGCGAGCGATCGCGGCCTGAATCAAGGCTTTGATCATTACGGCGATGCCGTCGGCGACAGCCCTGGCATGTCGCAAGCGCACGAGCGGCGTGCCAGCGCCGTCGTCGACGAGGCACTCGAGTGGCTGGGACAAGAGGACAACGGACCGATTTTCATGTGGGTCCATCTCTACGACCCTCATCGTCCGTACTCGCCACCGGAACCGTTCGCATCACGTTATGCGCACGATCCCTACCTGGGTGAAATCGCTTACATGGACGCCGAAATCGGCCGCTTGATCGACGCGTTCGACCAGACACATTCGAATCGCTCGCTCGTTATCATCGCCGGCGATCACGGAGAATCGCTTGGCGAGCACGGAGAACGTGATCACGGGATCTTCGTGTACGACAACGTACTGCGGGTACCCCTCATCATCCGAAGCGTGTCGCGTCAACCCCGGCGAGTGGGGTCGGTCGTGCGCTTGACGGATGTCATGCCGACCGTGCTGGCGGTAGCGGGCAGCGTCGCGCCCAAAACGGACGGAGTCAATCTCGTCGATGTGATGAGGGGACAGGCGCTGGATCTCGACTCGTACTCCGAGTCCTACTACCCCAAACAGTTCGGCTGGAGTCCCTTGCGCGTGCTTCGGGACGACCGGTTCAAGTTGATCGACGCGCCTCGGCCCGAGCTGTACGACCTGCAGCAGGATCCATTCGAAACGACCAACCTGTACAGCGAGCGACCGGCGCTCGTTCGCGCGATGCAACAACGACTGAATGTCGTCTCCGGTCTTGCGAGCACGGCCATGCCCGCCTCAGAAGTCACCGTCGATCACCGCGTTCGCGAACGCCTGGCCGCGCTCGGTTACACCATGCGCGGCGCGGGCCAGCCCGATGGCTCCCACGGTAGTTCCCCGGATCCGAAGGACTGCATCGACACTATCGACGAGCAGAGTCCAACTCGTCCCATCGCTCATAAGCGACCAACAGCAGGGTGCTGACCTCGTCCATGCGGGTCATCACGCGGTGAATGGAGTCGGGACCTTCCTTGTAGAACGCCGGGTCCGCGACACGCGCCTCGAGCGCCCGGTGCTCCTTCTCCAGTGACTCGATCGTCGATGGGAGCGCGTCGAGCTCGCGTTGTTCGTTGAACGTGAGCTTCCGCCTGACCGGGGCGCGCCCCTCTCGCGGAACGGAGCGAACAGCGGCCGCGGTCGTGACCGCAGGGCCCGGCTCGATGACGGTCCTCGACCTCTGCGTGACGGCGTCCGGCCGTTGACGGAGCCAGTCCTCATAGCCCCCAACATATTCCGCGACCCGTCCGTCACCCTCGAACGCAATCGTGCTGGTGACGACGTGGTCGAGAAACCGACGATCGTGGCTGACCAGAAGGAGCGTCCCGGGCCAGTCGAGCAGCTGCTCCTCGAGCAGTTCGAGGGTCTCGAGGTCGAGATCGTTCGTCGGTTCATCGAGGACGAGCACGTTGGCCGGCCGTGTGAACAGCCGGGCGAGCAGTAGGCGGTTGCGCTCGCCTCCCGACAACGCCTTGACAGGCGAGCGTGCGCGCTCGGGTCCGAAAAGGAAGTCCTGCAGATAACCCATCACGTGGCGTGGCTGGCCACCCACCGTGATCACGTCGTTGCCGCTTCCAATGGTCTCAGCCACGGTACGTTCCGGGTCGAGTTGTTCGCGTTGCTGGTCGTAGTACGCAATCTCCACGTTCGCGCCGGCTCGGACCTCACCTGAATCCGGCGGTAGCTCGCCAATCAACATTCGGAGCAGCGTGGTCTTCCCGGCGCCGTTCGGCCCGATGAGGCCGATGCGATCGCCGCGGAGAACACGAGTGCTGAACGCACGCACGACGACGGTGTCGCCAAAAGCCTTGGTGATGCCGTCGGCTTCGAAGACCAGGCGGCCTGACGGGTCGCTGCGATCCATCTGAAGTCGAGCCCTCCCGACAATCGTTCTGCGCGCCGCGCGTTCGGCTCGCATCGCCATCAGTGCACGGACGCGGCCCTCGTCCCTGGTCCGGCGCGCCTTGATGCCCTGGCGGATCCAGGCTTCTTCCGCGGCGAGCTTCTTCTCGAACTTCTCCAGCGCGATCGCCTCACTGGCAAGCCACTCTTCCTTGCGTCGCAGGAAGGTCGCATAGTCTCCCGGCCACGATGTGAGACGGCCGCGATCGATCTCGAGGATGCGTGACGCCAGACGTTCGAGGAATGCCCGGTCGTGAGTGACGAACACCACGACGCCTGGATAGTCAGCGAGATAGTCTTCGAGCCAACGGATGGCATCGATGTCGAGGTGATTCGTGGGCTCGTCGAGCAACAGCACGTCGGGCTGACCGACGAGCGCGCGTGCCAGCAGCACTCGTCGCCGCCAACCGCCCGAGAGGCTGTCGACCACGGCATCGGCCGACAGGTTGAGGCGCGACAGGATGAGTTCGACGCGCTGTTCGAGCCGCCAGCCGTCAACGTGCTCGAGCTGTTGCTGAAGAACACCCAGTTGCTCCAGCGCCGTCTCCGATGGCAGAGCCGACACCTCGAGCGCGGCCCGGTGATAGTCGGTCACCAGCGCCGACAGATCGCCCAGTCCTTCGGCAACCACCTCGAACACTGAGCGTTCGGTGGACAGCGGGACGTCCTGCACGAGACGCGCCGCTCGAGCGCCGGGCTGCCGCCACACGCTGCCGGCATCAGGCGCCAGCCGGCCTTCGAGTAGCTGGAGGAGGGTTGACTTGCCCGAGCCGTTTCGGCCGATGACCGCAATCCGTTCGCCCGTGTCGATCTGAACCGTCGCCTGTTCGAACAACGGTTCGTGCCCGTATGCGATGGACACCTGGTCAAGAGTAACGACGGGCATTCAGATGATCATAATGAGGAGTGATCGCCTTTTCGAACATCAGCAAGCAGTACGGCAGACAAGTGCTCTTCGTCGACGCCTCACTGCAGATCAATCCCGGGGAAAAAGTCGGGCTCGTCGGTCCCAATGGCGCCGGCAAGACCACGCTGTTTCGCATGGTCGTCGGTGAAGAAGCACCCGACGAGGGAGCGGTCAGTGTTCCGCGCAAGCTCACCGTCGGTTATTTCCGGCAGGATGTGGAGGAGATGAGCGGCCGCTCGGTGCTCGACGAAGCTATCGCCGGTAGCGGACGCCTCGGAGATCTTCACCACGAGCTGGAGACGCTCCAGCATGCCATGGCCGATCCGGATCGAGCCGATGCCATGGAAGAGATCCTGTCACGCTTTGGCGTGGTGCAGGAAGAATACGAGCACCTTGGCGGATATGCGCTCGAAGGACAGGCGCGCGAGGTCCTGCACGGCCTCGGCTTCGACGACGAACGCATCGATGGCGACGCCGGTGCGCTCTCCGGTGGATGGAAGATGCGTGTCGCCATGGCCCGGGTACTGCTCGGCCGGCCCGACATCCTGTTGATGGATGAGCCGACCAACCACCTCGACATCGAGTCGATCATCTGGCTCGAGCGCTTCTTGAAGGCGCAAACGGGCGCACTATTCATGACCTCGCACGATCGCGACTTCATGAATCGGATCGTGACACGGATCGCCGAAATCGACAGCGGCGAGATCACGAGCTATTCCGGCAATTACGACTTCTACGAGCATGAGCGCACAGTTCGCGAAGCCAATCGCGAGGCGGCGTACGCGCGCCAGCAGGCCATGCTCGCCAAGGAGCAACGATTCATCGAGCGCTTTCAGACGCACGCGGCCAAGGCGGCCCAGGTGCAAAGCCGCATCAAAGCCCTCGACAAGATCGAAAGGATCGAGCTGCCGAAGAAACGCAAGATCGTGCAGTTCGACTTCCGCAGTCCGCCGCGGTCCGGCGATCAGGTAGCCGTGATCGATCAGATCAGCAAAGCCTATGGCTCACAGCTGATTTATGACGACTTCAGCCTGACGGTTCGGCGCGGCGAGCGGTGGGCGGTGATGGGCCGAAATGGTGCCGGGAAGACCACGCTTCTCAAGATGGTCGCGGGCACGCTGGCGCCCGACCACGGACTCGTCCGCCTCGGTGCCAGCGTCAAGCTTGGCTACTTCGCGCAACAATCGCTCGACATCCTGGATCCGACTCTCACGGTGATCGAACACCTGCAGAAGGACTTCCCGCATGACGGCGTGGGCCTCCTGCGTAGTCTGGCCGGTGCGTTCCAGTTCTCAGGCGACGAGGTCGACAAGAAGATACGAGCGCTCTCGGGCGGCGAGAAGACGCGGCTCGTCCTCGCGCGCATGCTGTTCGATCCGCCAAATTTTCTCGTCCTGGACGAGCCGACCAATCACCTGGACCTCGCCACCAAGGAAATGCTCGTGCAGTCACTCGAGAACTTCGACGGCACGATGCTGTTTGTGTCGCACGATCGAAGCTTTCTCCGTGGCCTGGGGAATCGCGTGTTGGAATTGAGTGGAGAGGGCGATGAAGACAGAGGCCCTCACCTCTACCCAGGTTCCTATGTGGAGTACGTCGAGAGAAGCGGCCACGAGGCGCCGGGAGTGCACAATTGAAGGCCCATCCTGGCCTTCAGGAATGATGTTCAGTTGCCACTCGCCACACGGAGCTTCCGATAGGCCGCAAGCATCTGCGCATATGAGTAGTTCGCGTTGCGTCCGCTGGGGTTGGGCAACACGAAATATCGTGTGTCCAAGATGGCGAGGTCGGACTGGAATCCGAAGTCCACACGACGGGTCCGCGCATCGCGCTCGCCGGATGCTTCGAGCAGCGCACGCCACACGGTGACGCCGATAACGGCGACGATCGCGGGCCGGTGGCGTCGAATCTTCCGCATCAGAACCTTTGCCCCGGCGCGGAATTCGTCCGCTCGCAAGTCGTTCATGCCGGCGGTCGGCCGCGGCACGATGTTCGTGATGCCATAACCCCACTCCGGCAGCCGGTCATCGTCCTCATACGTGATGGCCTCAGGTACGAGACCTGCGTCGAACAGCAGCCGCCAGAACCGGTTGGAGTACCCGGCGAAGTGATGCCCGGTCAACGCAGAACGCACGCCAGGATTGATGCCGACGAAGAGAACCTTGACACCTGGCGCAATGCGATCGCGAAGTCGCAAGCGGTCGAGCTGACCCACCTGGCCCACCGGCCTCACGCGCCCTACCCGCACCACGTGCCCCACCCGACCCACGCGACCGTGTAATCTGTCCCCATGCGTTGGCTCGTCAAAGAAGAACCCTCGAACTACAACTTCGCTCAATTCCTCGCCGACGGCTCGACCGTCTGGTCGGGTGTCAAGAATCCGCTGGCGCAACGGAACCTGCGCGGCATGAAGAAGGGCGATCGCGTCTTCTACTACCACACGGGAAACGAGAAGGCGATCGTCGGGACCGCGAAGGTGACGACGGTTGCCTATCCAGATCCAAAGGACAAGAGCGGCAAGCTCGTGGTTGTGGAGCTGGCGGTGGACAAGAAACTCAAGCGGCCGGTGACGCTCGCCGAAATCAAGGCCTCGGGTCGATTCGCCGATTTCCCGCTGGTGCGACTCCCGCGCTTGTCGGTCATGCCGGTGACGGATGATCAGTGGGATGCGATAGAGGCGATGGCGCGGGGGTGACGAGCACCTTGTCCACGCGCCGCTCGTCCATGTCTACGACCTCGAAGCGCAGACCGCTCCACTCGAAGCTGTCGCAGGTACGAGGAACATGACCGAGGCGTGCCATCACGAAGCCCGCCATCGTGTGATACGCGCCTGCTTCGCTCTCAGGGACCTCGATGTTGAACTTCGCGGTGACTTCTTCCACTGGCGCGGAGCCATCGACGAGCCACGAGCCATCGGACCGCACGACGAACACACCATCGGCTTCACTCGCATCTGCCGGAATGGCCCCCACCAGCCCTTCCAGCAGATCGCCGACCGTGACCAGGCCTTCGACGGCGCCGAACTCGTCCATCACGATCGCCAGGTGTCGATGTTTGGCGCGGAAGGCTTCGAGCAGCTTGAACGCGGGCATCGAGTCGGGCACGAAGAGCGGATCGCGAATCAGGCTCCGGAGCTCGACCCGGCCGCCCTTGAGGATGGCCGGCAGCAACTCGGCCGCCCTGACCGTTCCCAACACGTTGTCGAGCGTGTCGTTGCAGACGACGAATTCCGTGTGGCTGTGGGACGCGAGGAACTCGCGTAGTTCCTCTGGCGTGGTGTCGACATCGACCCATTCGATATCGACGCGCGGGGTCATGATTGCCGCCACGCGCTGATCGCCGAGCTGAAAGACGCGCTGCACAATCGACTCTTCGGCCGGCTCGAGAACTCCGGTCTCCGCGCCCTCGCTGATCACCGCCCGAATCTCGTCTTCCGTCAATCCGGGTTGGGCCATCGCCTTGAAGCCAAAGGCGCGCATGATCAGTGACGTGGCGCCAGTGATTGCCTTGACGATGGGACCGCCAATCCGCGCCAAGAGTTGCATCGGCCTCGCCACCCACGACGCGATGGTTTCGGGATACTGGAGCCCGATGTTTTTTGGAACCAGCTCGCCCAGAATCAACGAGAGCAGCGTGATGCCGGCGACGACAATGGCCAGCGCGATGCCTTCCGAGTAGCGAGCGACCTGGGGGAACTGCGCAATGAAGGCGGCCAGCGTGTAAGCGAGCGTCGCGCCGCCGTACGCGCCCGCGAGAATGCCCACGAGCGTGATCCCGACCTGCACCGTCGACAGAAACTGCGCCGGCGCATTCGCCAGCTCCAGCGCGGCACGCGCCCGCGCGTCGCCTTCTTCCGCGCGCTGCTGCAGCCGTATCTTTCGGGCCGCCACCACGGAGATCTCGGACATCGCGAACACACCGTTGGCCAGCACCAGTAACACGATGACGAAGATCTCGAACCAGACCCCGCTCATTCGGTCACATTGTACTGATTGGGCTAGGGCCCGCCTTCGGCGGGTGTCCTGATTAGTTACAAGTTACAAGTTACAAGTTCAAAGCTCTTGGACGGCATCAGGCCAGTGAGGACGCCCCGGCCGCCGGCACCACCACCTTGATGTTCACGACGTTTGTAACTTGGAACTTGTAACTTGTAACTTTTCCGCCACTGGATCCCCCATTCCAACCATCCGAGTCTCTCCCGGAAACTCACGTCGAACCTCTCCGTCTAAGCCAGAGAATCCCATGCTGAGACTCGAGCGTGTTCGAAAGGCGTACGGAAGCACCGTGGCGGTAGACGACCTTTCGCTCTCGGTCAGGCGGGGAGAGATTCTCGGCCTCCTTGGTCCCAACGGGGCCGGCAAGAGCACGACGGTGAACCTGGCCGTGGGATTGCTGGCCCCCGACACCGGCCGGGTCGTCATTGACGGCGGCGGCAATCCGCAATCGCCCGGCGTGCGCGCGCGGCTGGGTGTCGCACCGCAGGCCCTGGCGTTGTACGAATTGCTGTCTGGCATCGAGAACCTTCGGTTCTTCGGTGAAATGTACGGGCTGTCCGGCGCCGCGCTTCGCCATCGGGTGGCCTGGAGTCTGGAGTTCGTCGGGCTGACCGAGCGCAGTCGCGATCGCGTCTCCGATTACTCGGGCGGCATGAAGCGACGCCTGAACCTGGCCTCCGCGCTCGTTCACGATCCTGAGCTCGTGTTGCTCGACGAGCCCACCGTCGGCGTCGATCCTCAGTCGCGCCATCAAATCTTCGAGAACATCCTGGATCTGAAACGGCAGGGCTGCACACTGATCTACTCGACCCACTACATGGAGGAGGCCGCACGACTCTGCGATCGCGTCGCGATCGTGGATAAGGGCAGGCTGCTGGCTCTCGGAACCGTCGATGAGCTGCTGTCCAGGTACGGCGCACGCCCGACGCTCGTCGCCCAAACAAATCAGGGTGAGCACCGCGTCGAAACCGACGATCCGCTCGCCGAGCTCAATCGACTGGCAGCGGTCGGAACCGTCGCCGCGTTTCAACTGGAGCGGCCGACGCTCGAGCAGGTCTTCCTGCAGCTCACTGGACGGAGCCTGCGGGATTAGCGCAGCAATCAATAACGGCCTCAGAGACCCAGAGACTCAGAGATGCAACGAATCGTCGCACTTGCCGTCAAGGATCTGCGAATCCTGCTTCGCGTCAAGTCTGGTTTCTTCTTTACGTTCGTCTGGCCGGTGATTGTCGCCGTCCTGTTCGGCTTTGTCTTCTCCGAGCAAAGCCAAGGGCCGCGCGCCCTGCGCGTGGCCATCGTGGATGAGGATCAAACAGACGCTTCTCGTGCCTTCGTAAAGAAGCTCGAATCCTCGGGTGCCTTCATCGTCGACCGGGCGTCGCGAGCGGATGCCGAGGCGATGGTCCGACGCGCGGCACGTTCGGCGTTCGTCGTTCTCAAGGCGGGGTTCGGCGAAAGCACGTCCCGGATGTTCTACGGTGAGCCGCGCCAGATTGAGATTGGCAACGACCCGGCTCGCCAGGCCGAAGCGTCGATGATCGAAGGGTTGTTGATGAAGCACGCGATGGCCGATTTCCAGAAGGTCTTCAACGATCCGGTCACGCATCTCGGCGGATGATTGACGACGCGCGTTACGCGACCTTGGTTCCGTGACCAACACGAGCCCCGCCGCACCTCTCAGTCGCTTTCTCGGCGAGCTGGACACATTCCTTGCAGCGCCCGCGATGCCATCTCCCGCTGGGCCGGACGGTTGGCAGTCCGTCAGGATTACGAAGCTGGCGACCACGCAGCAACGGAGAGGGCCGACCAACGGATTCGATGTGACGTTTCCGCAGGGCGTGATGTGGGGAATCATCGGCTGCGTGATGACGTTTGCGATTGGACTAGTCAGCGAACGTGTTCATGGCACGTTCGTCCGGCTGCAGATGGCGCCGCTGACACGCGTGCAGATCCTCGCCGGCAAGGCGCTTGCGTGCATGGCGTCGATTAGCGCCCTGCAAGTCGCCATGTTCGCGATTGGCACGGGGTTCTTTGGGATCCGGGTGTCGTCGTATCCGCTGCTCGTTCTCGCCTGCGCCTGCGCCAGCATCGGCTTCGTGGGTTTCATGATGATGATTGCCGGTCTCGCCCGAACGGAACAGGCCGTCGCCGGCGCGGGCTGGGCGATGCTGATGCCCATGACGATGTTCGGCGGCGGAATGATGCCGCAGTTCATCATGCCGGGCTGGATGCAGACGGTGGGTAACGCCAGCCCGGTCAAGTGGGCGATTCTCGCGTTCGAGGGCGCCGTGTGGCGAAGCTTCACCCTAAGCGAGATGCTGCTGCCGTGCGCTATTCTCCTCGGCTTCGGCGCGCTGTGTTTTGCGGTCGGGGTTCGCGGGCTGCGCTAAGGGGCCGCTCGGCTTCGCCTCGCGGAAGGATCCAATCAACCTGATTGTCACGAATTAGAGTTATGCTTCGCGCTTGTTCGCGGGGTGACGCCGCCCTTCGGCGAGGCGCAGCCGAGCCGCCCTCCGCGAGCGTAAGCGAGCGGCCTTCCCGCGAGGCGGAGCCGAGCACCCTTCCGCGAGCGCAGCGAGCGGCCGCGAGAGCCGAGCGGCCTGGAGGATCCATGAACGTCACCATCACCGTGAACGGTCGTCCTTATCAATCCGATGTCGAGCCGCGCCTTCTCCTCGTGCATTTCCTGCGCGACGTGGCGGGACTCACCGGAACCAAGATTGGGTGCGACACCAGCCAGTGCGGCGCCTGTGCGGTGCTCCTCGATGGCGCTGCCATGAAGTCGTGCACTTGCCTTGCCGTCCAGGCCGACGGCGCGAAGGTGACAACGGTCGAAGGTCTCGCGACCGATGGCAAGCTGAGCGCGATTCAGGACGCCTTCTGGGCCAAGCACGGCCTGCAATGCGGGTTTTGCACCCCGGGCATGTTGTTCGCCGCGCACGAAATCCTCCGCCACAATCCCACGCCGTCGGCGGATCAGATTCGGCACGGGCTCGAGGGCAACCTGTGCCGTTGCACCGGCTACCAAAACATCGTACGAGCCGTTCAAGAAGCGGCGGCGATGGGAGCACGGTCATGAGTACCGCGCCGGCACGCGTGTTTGGCTCCGGCATCCGCCGACGCGAGGACCCACGACTCCTCACCGGAACGGCGCGCTACACCGCCGACATTACCCTCCCGGGCATGACCTACGCGGCGGCGCTTCGCAGTCCGCACGGGCACGCCCGCATCCGAAAAATCGATACGTCTCGTGCGAAACGCGCACCCGGAGTCGTCGGGGTTTACACCGGGGTTGATTCGGCGGCATCGCTCCAGCCGATTCCCTGCGCATGGCTGATTCCCAACAGCAATCTCAAGATTGCGCCGTACTACGCGATGGCGCGCGACGTCGTCCGTTACGTCGGCGATGCTGTTGCGGTGGTCGTTGCCGATTCCGCACATGCAGGCTTACGACGCCATCGATCTGATTGACGTCGACTACGAGCCCCTGCCCGCCGTTGTCGATCCGGAAATGGCGAGCAAGGACGGAGCACCGCAGCTGCACGCGGAAGCGCCCAACAATGTCGCGTTCCATTGGACGGTCGCCGGCGGAGATATCGACGCGGCCTTCAAGTCCGCCGAGGTGGTGGTGCGCGATCGGATCATTCAGCAGCGCCTGATTCCGACCGCGATGGAGCCGCGCGGCGCCGTGGTGCATTACGTGCCAGCGACCGGCGAAATGACGATCTGGAACACGACCCAGAACCCTCACATCGTCCGTTTCATCATGTCGCTCGTGACCGGCGTGACGGAGGATCGCCTGCGGGTGATCGCGCCGGAGGTGGGCGGTGGCTTCGGCTCCAAGATCGCGCAGATTCAAGGCGACTTCATCACGGCGTTCTGCTCGATGAAGCTGGGGCGGCCGGTGAAGTGGATCGAGACGCGATCGGAGAACTACCAGTCCACGACGCACGGGCGCGATCACGTGCAGGACGTGGAGCTGGCGGCCACCCGCGACGGACGCATCCTCGGACTGCGCTGCACGGTGTGGGCCGGCATGGGTGCGTTTCTCTCGACCGCGGCCCCTGGCATTCCGACGATCCTCCACGGCCTGATGTTGTCGGGGCCCTACCAGCTTCCAGCCGTCAAAGAAGATGTCTACGGCGTGTACACGAACACCACGCCGGTCGAAGCCTATCGTGGGGCCGGCCGACCCGAAGCCACTTACATGCTCGAGCGGTTGCTCGATCGGCTGGCGCGTGAGATCAAGGTCGATCCCGTCGAGGTTCGTCGAAGGAATCTGATTCCCCCGTTCGCGAATGGCCACAACGTCATCACCGGCTTGACGTATGACAGCGGCAACTATCAGGGGGTGCTCGACAAAGCGCTCACCCACATCGGTTACGACAAGCTCCGCAAGGAGCAGGCCGCGGCCCGTGAGAAGGGCCGGTATATCGGCATCGGATCGACCTTATACGTGGAGATCTGCGGGCTCGGCCCATCGCAGGTCGCTGGCGCGGTCGGCTTCCAAGGCGGGTTGTGGGAGAGCGCCATCGTCCGCTTCCATCCAAGCGGCAAGGTGCATGTGTTCATCGGCGCCTCGCCCCACGGTCAGGGCGAAGAAACCACGTTCGCCCAGATCGTGGCCGACGAAGTCGGTGTCGCCGTAGACGATGTGAAGATCGTGCATGGCGATACCGACAGCACGCCGATGGGATGGGGAACGTACGGCAGCCGGACGAACGCCGTTGGCGGTGCTGCGCTGGCGGTCGCGACGAGGAAGATCAAAGACAAAGCCAAGCTGCTGACCAGCCATCTCTTGGAAGCTGCGGTCGAAGACATCGACTACGCCGAACGGCAAGTTCTTCGTCAAGGGATCGCCGGACAAGCACAAGACGATTCAGGACATCGCGCTGCTCGCCAACGTGGCGTGGAACCTGCCGCAGGGCATGGAAGCAGGACTCGAAGCCACGAGCTTCTACGATCCGCCGAACTTCGTGTTCCCGTTCGGCGCACACGTTGCGGTCGTCGAAGTCGATCCGGAGACGGGCCATGTGACGTTGAAGCGTTATGTCGCGGTTGACGATTGCGGACCGCAAATCAATCCGGTCATCGTCGAAGGCCAGGTGCACGGCGGCGTGGTGCAGGGCATCGGACAAGCGCTGTGGGAAGAAGCCGTCTACGACGCGAATGGGCAACTCCTGACCGGCTCGCTAGCCGACTACGCTATTCCACGTGCCGACATGCTGTGCGACATCGACGTGCTCTCGACCGTCACCCCGTCGCCCCATAATCCACTCGGCGTCAAGGGCGTCGGCGAAGCCGGCACCATCGCCTCGACGTGCTGCGGTCTACAACGCCGTGATTGACGCTTTGCAACCCTTCAACGTCAAGTCGCTCAGGATGCCGATGACACCCGAACGCGTGTGGCGCGCGATGAACGGCGCACAGGGAGCATGACGATGTACTCACCAGACTTCGCCTATCACCGAGCCACTTCTCTGTCGGCTGCCCATGCGCTGCTCGCCGAAAACCCGGGCGCAAAGCTGCTTGCCGGCGGACACAGCCTGATCCCCTTGCTCAAGCTTCGTCTCGCATCGCCCGCGGCGCTCGTCGACATCGGCCGGATCGCAGAGCTCCGAGGCATCGCGATGTCAGGCGACACCATTCGGATCGGCGCGCTGACCACGCACGCCGACCTCGCATCATCCTCAGTGTTGAAGAAGTCAGCGTCAGCACTGGCAGACGCCGCTGGCCAGGTCGGCGATCCGGCAGTACGCAATCGCGGAACGATTGGCGGAAACATCGCTCACGCCGATCCCGCGTCCGATCTTCCGACCGTGCTCGTCGCCCTGGGAGCGCAGATCGTCGCAACGCGTGCGCAAGGCGAGCGATCGATCCCGGCCGAGCAATTCTTTACGGGCATCATGACCACTACCCTCGCAGACGACGAGATCGTGACGGCCGTCGTGGTGCCCGCGAGCGGGCCAGGACAAAAGTCGGCGTATGAGAAGTTTTCGCACCCGGCGTCCCGATATGCGGTTGTGGGTGTGGCCGCATTGCTGACGCGGCATGACGGAAAGTGCACAGCCGCTCGTGTCGCGCTGGGAGGTCTCCTCCCGTTTGCGAAGCGAGCGCCCACCGTCGAGCGGGCGGTGATCGGCACCTCGGCCGACGAGGCGACCATCAAGACAGCGGCCGCGGGCGTGACCGCAGACCTGGGTAATGACGTGACCGGCGACATCTTCGCGTCAGCCGAGTACCGTGCCGCCGTGGCGCCCGCATATGTGAGGCGCGCGCTTCGCGCCGCGGGCGGGTAGGTCGGGTGGGGCTGGTAGGTCTAGTAGGTCTGGTGGCGTGAGCGTTGCGGACCGAGACGCACTCGTCATTCCGGAGTCGATCGATGCACTCCAGGACGCGCTGGCGCGCGGGCAGTACGTCGCCGAACGGGCGCTGGCGGTCTCTATATATCTGGCGCTTCGGCTGAAGCGGCCGCTGTTCCTCGAAGGCGAAGCTGGCGTTGGAAAGACCGAGGTCGCCAAAGTGCTGGCGGCGGTTCTGGAGACCACACTAATTCGCCTGCAGTGCTATGAGGGGCTCGACGTCAGCCACGCGGTCTACGAGTGGAACTACCCACGGCAGATTCTCGAGATCCGTCTCCTCGAATCGGCCCTTCGCAACGATCCGTCCGTGGGGAACGAGCCCACCAGCGCACGAAATCTGTTCAGCGAGGCATTTCTCATCAAGCGACCGTTGCTTCAGGCCATCGAGCAGACCCGCAGCCGTCCTCCGGTGCTGCTGATCGACGAGATCGATCGTGCCGACGAAGAGTTCGAAGGCTACCTGCTCGAGCTGTTGTCCGACTTTCAGGTGACCATCCCCGAGCTCGGCACCATCCGCGCCGCGACACCCCCGGTCGTGGTCATCACGTCGAATCGGACACGCGAAGTGCACGACGCCCTCAAGCGACGGTGTGTCTACGCCTGGATCGACTACCCCGACTTCGACAAAGAACAGCGAATCGTCAGGAGCAAGGTCCCTGGAGTGAGCGAGCGACTGGCTGAGCAGGTTACCGCCTTCGTCCAGGAATTGCGCACCGCCGACCTGTACAAGGTCGCGGGCATTTCAGAGACACTCGACTGGGCGGCCGCGTTGATGATGCTGAACCAACAAACGCTCGCACCGGAGGTCATCGACGAAACGTTGGGTCTGCTGCTGAAGAACCAGGAAGATATTCAGGCGATTCGCGGCGAGCGAACCCGGACGATGCTGGCACGTGCCATCGAACGCGGGACCAGGCAGGCATAAGGCGATGCCGCGGCTTCGACATGGCGGCTGAGGCGTTCGTCGGAAACCTCCTCCTCTTCGGCCGACTTCTTCGTCGCGCGGGCCTCGACATCCACCACAGCCGATTGATTGATGCCATCCGCGCCCTCGAATGGACGGGAATAGGCGATCGGCGCGACGTGCGTGCCACGCTCGCGGCACTCCTCGTTCATAGGCACGAGGACATGGAGCGGTTCAATGCGGCCTTCGCGCTCTTCTTTCGGGCGCGGCAAGAGTCCACATCGAGTCTCCCGTTGTTCTCGCTCGGCGAACGGCCTCGGGTGGTTGCGCGACCGGTGCCTGGCGTGCCCGTCCACGTCGAACTCGAAGACATCGCTGCCGAAGAACAGCACGAGTCTACTCGCGCGACGAGCGCGTACAGCGCGGTCAGCGTGTCGCGCACGAAGGATTTTGCCGACTTCACTCCAGCCGAGATGGAAGAGGCGCGGCGGCTGCTGTCGCAGCTGCCCTGGCGTCTCGGCCTGCGGCGCACGAGACGCTGGGAGCGTGCCGCCGGCAGCACCGTCGATCTCCGGCCGATGCTGCGGCAGAGCCTGATGCGCGGCGAGCTCGTCGATCTCACCTATCGTCGGCGCCGCCAATCTCCACGACCCATCGTCGTCATCGGTGATGTCAGCGGATCGATGGAACGATACAGCCGTATCTTGCTCCACTTCGTCTCCGGTCTGGCGTCGCACGCCCGGCATGTCGAGGCGTTCGTGTTCTCGACCCAATTGACGCGAATCACGCGGCGGCTCGCTCGGTCGCGCTCGCCACTGACGGAGGTCTTGCGCGATGTCTCGGACTGGGGCGGCGGCACGCGCATCGGCGAGGCGCTGCACACGTTCAACACTCGGTGGGCTCGACGTGTGATGCGCAATGGGCCCGTCCTGTTGATCGTGTCCGACGGCTGGGACCGCGGCGACCCGGCGCTGCTCGCGCGTGAGATGGCGCGCCTTCGCCGGAGCTGCCGGCGAGTCATCTGGCTCAACCCGCTGTTGGGAAGCGCGAACTACGAGCCCCTCACCCGTGGAATGCAGGCGGCTCTCCCCCACGTCGATGACTTCCTGCCCGTCCACAACATCGCGAGCCTCGCGCAACTGGCGAGTGTGTTAGCGTCGCCTGATGGACCTGACCGCGACCTATCGCTTCGAGGCCACGCCGCAAGAGGTCTGGGATCTGCTGATGGACACCGAGTCCATCGCCAGCTGCCTGCCGGGATGTCGCGGGCTGCACCCGAGCGGTCCTGACAAGTACGACCTCGAACTGGTGGCTGGTGTCGCGGCCGTCTCCGGGACCTTCAAAGCGACGATCGCGATCGAGGAGAAACAGCCGCCGCTCTCGTACAAGCTGCGCGTCGACGCGAATGGTCGTCCCGGCTTCGTTCGCGGCCAAGCCTTCGTCACTCTCATTGGTGAGAACGACGGCACCAACGTCAACGTGGCCGCCAGCGCCGATGTTGGCGGCACCGTGGCGAGGGTGGGACAGCGCCTCCTCGAAGGCGTCGCGCGGATGACGATGGAGCGGTTTTACGGGTGTTTGGCGCAGCGAGTAACGCCGAAGAACTGAAACTTCGCCCCGCGCCAGCGAGGCTCCGCCTCATCCGTCGAAAGAAGAGTTCGAATTCCTGAAGCGCAACGTTAACGAGATCAGAAGGGCGATCCGTCGACAAGCCCTGCCGAAATCGCTAACCGCGGATGCCAAGGAGACACCCCCATGTCGAAGCTCCTGCTGTCTATCGTGTTCATTCTCAGCTCTGTCCTACCGTCGCAAGGGCAGAGTCTGGACCTGGCCCAGTTCGGACTGGGGCCAATTTCACCAGTGGTCGCAGAACTGGATGGCGACCCCAATACGATCGAGTGGATCGCATGGACGCAGTTTGGCTTGTGGATCATCAACCCCGCAACGCTCTGCAAGTCCATTGTGCTCATCGACATCGAGGATGAGGGTCCTGGAAGGTTCTACCTCTCCTACATCCAACGCATTGCCGGGAAAGACCGGCTGGTGCTGATCGACATTGACAATTCGGACGGCAGTCTGCCGGCCAATGTTCACAACATCAGCTCCCCTTGCTATCCGGCGAAATGACGGAAGCGTCGGCGGTTGAATCTCCTTCGTGTGCGCCACCGCGTGAAGGGAATGTGCTATAGCTGACCACGGCCAAGATGTCACGTTTCGTTGCCGATCAGCTCCCCACTGCCCTTCAAGCCGCGCTATCGCTCGATCGAGCGGCCAATGCGAACCGCGCCATCGTGATCTGCACGATTGACGAGCACGGCTGGCCGCATCCGGCCATGCTGAGCACGTTCGAAGTCGTTGCGCTCGATGCGCGCAACATTCGGCTGGCGACGCACGTCTCGAGTCGAACGACTCGCAACCTCAAGGCCAACGGACGGCTCACACTGATCCTCATCGACGTCGGCCTGGCCTACTACGTCAAAGGGGACGTGCTCCTGTTGTCGGCGTCGATGAAGAGCGCTCCCGCGCTCGCGATGTTCAACCTTCGCGTCGATAGCGTCCTCGTCGACGATCCGCAGGCGTACGAGGAGGCACGAATCACCAGCGGCATCACAATCGAGCGAGACCGCGTGGACGAAACCGCCGTGGCTGCGGTTTTGGAGGAGTTGGTCCGATAAGCTTGAGTGCGTTCGCCACCCGGCGCGCGGTGCAGACATGATGATCCAAGTGATGGATTGGGCTGACTCGCACAGCCGCTGGTTCCTGGCGCTGGGATTCTGGGCCACGCTCGTCGCGGGATGCGGAACTAACATCGCGTCCAACAGCGCCTGCAATAACCTCGAGTACCAGGAAGCTGGCCCGACCCGCGTGCAGTACCTTCCCTGCGCCGGCGAAATGGTCGCGGTGATGGACGAACTGGACCCGCAAATCCGGGCGGCGTTGGGGGGCGACCAGCGGGCCCGTAGTCTGGGACAGGCGAGTGTCCGACGACTCCGGTCGCTCATGAATGCAGCAGGCGGCCGAAAACTGCTCGAGCGATGGAGCGACGCAGCGCTGACGGATTTCAACGTCGACGTCAACAACGCGATCACGCACTACGAGGAGTTCTACATGATCCGCATCCTCGACAACTCCAGTCCATTTGCCGCCCAATCCCGTGAGGCGGCGGAGAACGCTGCCCGCAGGGCCTCTACGCGATACGAGGACGCGCGCCGTACGTATCGACGACTGAAGTAGAGCGCGGGCAGCACGTGCGGCGGGGCGGATGTCTCGCCTCGGGATAGAACCGGTCACAACGATAGCGCGGGGGAGGAAATGAAACAACGTGCCTGCGTGCCTGTGTGCCTGAGGTGCACTGAGGCACCTTATGATTACCTCGTGTTCCTGAAGCGCAAAACCGAAGGCTCCATCGTTTGCGCGTCCTGTGGCGTGCTGGTCGGTGTCAACGACGATCGCTGCTACAACTGCGGACGCCGCAATCCGGGACTGTGGGGCTACGGACCCGCGTTGCGGAGCCTCGGCCAGGACCTTGGCTTTGCGCCGCTGGTCATGGGCGCGACGATCACGCTGTACGTGCTCGCGTTGCTGCTATCAGGCCAGAACATCCGCGGCGTCCTCGAACCCAACACGGAGATCCTGTTTCTACTCGGCGCCAGCGGCGCGGTCCCGGTTGTCGAATTCGGACGTTGGTGGACCTTCCTGACCGCTGGCTGGCTGCATGCCGGACCGCTCCACGTGCTCTTCAACGTATTGTGGATTCGACAGCTCGCGCCCGCGGTGGCGGACCTCTATGGGCCCGCACGGATGATCATCCTCTACACAACGTCGGGAGTGACGGGGTTCGCGCTGAGCACACTGGCGGGCATCTATCTTGGCAACGCCCCGTTCTTTTTTCGCGGTGCCGCGTTCACGGTCGGCGCGTCAGCGCCGATCTTCGGACTGCTCGGCGCGCTCGTTTATCATGGCCGTCGAACGGGTAGCAACCTTGCCTCGCAAGCAGGTTTGCAGTACGCCCTCTTCCTCGGCGTGTTCGGCTTGATCTTTCCTGGCGTCGACAACTACGCGCACCTGGGCGGCTTCATCGGGGGGTATCTGACGGGGCTGCTGCTCGATCCGCTCAAGCCCGAGCGCGTTGATCACATGGCAATGGCGCTCGCGTGCTTGCTCGCCACCGCGGTCGCGCTCGGCGCGTCGGTCATCACGGCGTTGCCGATGCTCCTGGCCTAAGGGTTCCAAGTTTAGAGTTCCAGTTCCAAGGTTCCTTCGGTTTATCGGATCCACCGCTTCAGCCCATTGAACTGATCTCATCTCTGCCGCGAAGAATCCGCACGGTTTCTGTCGTTCGTCACGCCTCGCCGACGTCTCGTCCCACTTTTGGGGTTCAGCCAGGGACAAACGATCGGGCATTCAGCTTGCTGAATCACAGCTCTACGGCTGTTCCATTTGTTCGGACTACCCCTCAACTGTCACAGGAGGTTTTGATGAAGCGTTGGAGCAATATCACTTGGGCTCTTATCGCCGTGTTCGCGCTGACGGCGGCGCCCGCGTTCGCCCAGGGCGGCGGCGCGAGCTCGACCGGCAGCATCAGCGGCGACGTGAAGGACGCACAGGGCGGCGTGCTCCCGGGCGTGACCGTGACGGCGACGAGTCCCGCGCAAATCGGCGAGCTCTCCGCGGTCACCAACGAAGCGGGGATCTACCGGTTCCCCTCGGTGCCTCCCGGCGAGTACAAGCTCACGTTCGAGCTGTCGGGCTTCCAGAACGTCGAACGCACCGGCATTCGCGTCACGCTGGGCTTCAACGCCCAGATCAACGTGCAGCTGGGCGTGGCCTCGCTTCAGGAGACCATCACGGTCAGCGGCGAATCCCCCATCGTCGACACCTCGTCGACCCGCATCCAGACCAACTTCGATCAGCAGCAGCTCGCGTCGATTCCGAATGCGCGCGACATGTGGTCGCTGCTGGCGGCGACGCCCTCAGTGACGCTGAATCGTGTGGACGTGGGCGGCTCGACGATGGGTACGCAGACGACTTACTTTGCGTATGGCTATTCCGGTCAGAACCGTCCGCTGATCGAAGGCATCAACACGACCGAAGGCACCGCAGCGGCCGGGTTCTATCTCGATTACGGCTCCTTCGAGGAAGTGTTCATTGGCGCCGCGGGCAACTCCGCTGAAATGCCCAACCCGGGCGTACTGACGCAGTTCGTCGGCAAGAGCGGCAGCAATCGACTCTCGGTGAACCTCTACTACGATTTCGAGACCGAGGATATCCAGAGCCGTAACCTCGACGCCGAGCAGGTCATTCCCAACACGGCGATTCGCGAAGACGGCAACCGCCTCAGCTCCTACGACAACCTGAACGTCTCCGTCGGCGGTCCACTCATGCGCGATCGGTTGTGGGGATACTACGCGTACTTGAACCAGCAGAACTCGGTGGCGGCACCGCCGACTGGTTCGTTCCTCGACGGAACGCCATTCGATACAAAGCTCTTCAACCACACCGGCAAGGGCACGTATCAGCTGAATCAGAACAACCGCTTCATCGGCTACCTGCAGCACGGCACCAAGCAGCAGCCGACCCGGACCGACATCAACACGGGCGGCGCGCCAGTCCACGTCACCGCGGACTCGACGGTTCTCCAGGATTCACCGTCGTGGGTGTACAAGGGCGAGTGGAACGGCACGATCGGGCAGAACATGTTTGCTGAATTCCGAGCCGGGCAGTTTGGCTACAATTTCGGCCTGATCAGCAACACGACCGACACACGCTACGAGTCGATCACGACCAACGAGGCCATCGGCGGCGGTCGCGACTGGCTGAACAAACGGCGACGCGATCAGTACACGGGCGCGTTCAGCTTCTTCAAAGACAATTTCGTGGGTGGCTCGCACAACTTCAAGGTTGGCGGCGAGTACCTCGACGAGTCGGGCAACATCACGTGGGCGCAAGGTTACGCGGACAACGTGATCCATTTCGTCCGCGGCAGCCTGCAAGGGCCAGTGTCGGCCACCACGTCTGACTCGGTGCGCCTGTACAACAACTCGAGCAGCCACAATGCACTGGCAACCACGAGCCTGTTCGTGACCGACTCGTGGACGATCAATCGGCTGACGCTGAACGTCGGCGCGCGTTTCGATCACTATCGTGCGTGGCTGCCCGAACAGTCGTTGCCAGCAGGCCGCTTTACCGCTGGTGACACCTTCCCGGAGGTCTCGGAAGTAATCGCGTTCACCCACTTCGTGCCGCGGTTGGGCGCCACCTACGACCTGATGGGCGACGGCAAGACCGTCCTCAAGGCGAACTGGGGCCGCTTCGCATTCAATCCGGGGGTCAACCTCGCGGATGCGGTCAACCCCAATACATCCACGCAGTACCAAGTGTGGACGTGGAACGATCTCAACAACGACCGCATCTTCCAGGACAACGAACGGGTCGGCTCGCAGCCGACGCAGAAGTTCGGCGGCGCGGCGAACACGTTCATCGATGCCGACCTCGAGAACTCCTACACTGACGAGGCCGCGTTCTTCGTCGAGCGCGCCGTGATGAACGACCTGGGCGTGCGCGTCGGATACGTTTGGAAGAAAGATTCAAACGGCTGGCAGCAGATGAACGATGATCGGCCGTTCAGCGCCTATAACGTCCCAGTGACAATCGCCGATCCGGGGCCGGACGGCGACATCGCGACTACCGCTGACAACGGCACGTTGAACCTCCTCAACCTCGACGACACATCACGCGGCACGCGCAACGTGGTTCGCAACGTCGAGGGCTACGAGGGCACGTACCAGACGTTCGAGATCTCGGCGAACAAGCGCTACAGCCAGCGTTGGTCGCTGAATGCATCGTTCTCTCACACGTGGACCGACGAGTTCCATAACACGTACTTCGGCAACCGGTTTGCCTCGCTCGTGCAGCAGAATTCGTTGTTCGGGCCGTTCGCCTCGAATCCCAACGAGCCAGCGCGGCACGAGTTCACCAACTGGGGCGCCAAGTTCAGCGGCACCGTCGACGCCGGCTGGGGCTTGCGCGTGACGCCGGTGTTCAAGGTCCAGAGTGGCGCGCCGTACGGCCGCTACATCAGCGTCCCCGGTTGCTCGGCAACGGTCACGTCGAACTGCCTGAACTACGGGACCCAGCTCGTGCTCGCCGAGCCGATTGGCACCCGTCGCCAGGACAACGTGACCCTGCTCGACTTCCGTGTTGAAAAGCAGATTCCGATTCAGCGGGCGCGGATCGGCCTGTTCTTCGACATGTTCAACACCTTCAACTCGAACACCGCGGTGAACCTGGTGTGGCAGTCGACTGCCACGAACAACCGGTTCGAGCGTGCATCTACCGTGCTCGGGCCGCGCATCGCGAAGTTCGGTGTGAAGTTCGACTGGTAAGGCCGCCCTCCGGGCGGAAGGCCGCTTCGCGGTGGGCTGCGCTTCGCGCAGAAGGCCGCTCACTTCGTTCGCGGACGGGAAACAGGGACGGGACCTCAGAGGATCGAGGTCCCGTTTTTTTTGTCCCTCGACAGCGGCCGCCAATCAGCCCGAGGGGTCGCAATTCGTCCCTCCGCGAATCATCCCTGTCGTCACCCCCGCTGAGATTCATCACGGTTTTTTGGCTTTTGGTCATCCGATTTATTGGATCTCTGGACCAGTTTCGCCGCTTCGTCGCATTTTTGCGCCAGTTTTTGCGAGTGCAGCTCACCACACGTCTGGTACCGCTGATGCTACAGTTATACGTTTGGTCGCGACAGAACGCGGCCGTTGTGTGTTTCTCGAGCATCTGTGCGGAACCCTACCGGCGCCTCGGATGCTTCCCGACGACCTGAGGAGGAAATGGAATGAGAGTTCGATTGTGGGTAATGGCGCTCGTCCTGGGCATGGCGACCGCGACGTTCGCCAACGCGCAGGTGCAGAGCGGCAGCGTCTCCGGCGCAGTCCGGGACGCGCAGGGTGGCGTGCTTCCGGGTGCCACGGTCACGCTGGCAGGGAACGGCCCGAGCCAGTCGTTTGTGACCACCGAGGATGGACAGTATCGATTCCTCAACGTCCCACCCGGCACGTATAACTTGACAACGACCCTCCAGGGCTTCCAGACGGTCGTCCGTGAAGGGGTCGTCGTGGCCGTCGGCCAGAGCGTCCTGCTGCCGATCACCCTCACTCTCGCGACGGTCCAGGAGACCGTCACGGTCACCGGCGAGTCGCCGGTCATCGACGCCAAGGCGATGGGTACGGCGACCAACTTCACACAGGACGAGTTGAGCCGCGTGCCCAACTCCCGCGACCCGTGGGCGCTCCTGCGCACGGTGCCTGGCGTATCGCTCGACCGTGTCAACATCGCGGGTAACGAGACCGGCCAGCAGTCGTCATTCGTCGCCAAGGGCTCACGGCAGGGCGACGCCGTTTGGACGATGGATGGCGTGCCGATTACCGACATGGCGACCAACGGCGCGTCGCCGACGTACTTCGACTACGACGCCTTCGACGAAATTCAGATCTCGACGGGCGGCAACGACATCCGGCAGCCCACTGGCGGCGTCGGGCTCAACTTCGTGGTCAAGCGCGGGAGCAACCAGTTCCGCGGAACGGCTCGCGCCTACTACACGGGCGAAGAGATCGAGGCGACGAACGTGCCCGACGAGCTGCTCGCGCGCGGCGTCACTGCCTGAGACGGCGGATCACAATCAGCAGATTACCGACGTTGGCGCCGACCTCGGTGGGCCGGCGCTGAAAGATCGGTTGTTCTTCTGGGGGTCGATCGGACAACAGGACATCCGTCTCTACCGGCAGTCGGCGCGTGGCACGGATCGGACGATCCTTAAGACCTACAACGCGAAGCTCAACTGGCAGGCGACGTCGAAGGACATGGTCAACTTCCTGTTCTTCAACGGCGACAAGATCAAGGAAGGCCGTGCTCCCGGCAACGCGCTGTTCGAGCCGTCGTCGGCGCGCTATAACCAGGGCAACTTCTACACGGACAACCCCCTCCACGGACTGTGGAAGTGGGAGGACAACCGTGTGATGACCAGCAACTGGTTCCTGAGCGGCAAGTACGCGTACTACAACACCGGCTTCACGCTGGAGTCGATTGGTCCGCTGACCGAGCAGATGGGCATCAGCCCGCTCCAGGGTCAGACGTTCGGCTCGACCAACGCGAGCTACTTCACGCGTCCACAGCACACGGTCAACGTGGACAGCAACTTGTTCAAGTCCTGGGGCAATCTCAACCACGACTTCAAGTTCGGCGGCGGCTGGCGGCGCACGGACATCTTTGCGCGGACGATCTATCCCGGCAACAACATCGTGGCCTATGAGAACTCGGCAACCAACTTCCGCGCTCGGTTGTATCGTGAGGCCGCCGGAACGAACCGGGCCGAATACCTCAATTTCTACCTGGGCGACACGATCACGCTCAATCGACTGACGCTCGACCTTGGCGTTCGCTACGACCGGCAATGGGGCAAGGCAATGCCCAGCACCATCGCCGCCAACGGGGGCTTCCCGACCGTCGTCCCCGGTGGTGAGTTCGATGGTTACGACAGTCCGTTCACCTGGAATGACATCACTCCACGTGTCGGCATGACCTACGCGCTGGACGAGGCCAACAAGACGATCCTTCGTGCGAGCTTCAGCCGCAACGCTGGCCAATTGACGGCGGTCGGAACCTACGTTGGTTACGCCAATCCGAGCTCGGCAGCGGGATGGGTCGAGTACCCGTGGAACGACCTCAACGGCGACCACTTGGCACAGACCAACGAAGTGAGAACCGACCTCCCGCTCCTGGCCTCGAGTAACTTCAATACGGCCAACCCGACCGCAGTAGCATCGCCCAACCGGATCGATCCCGACTTCAAGGCCCCGTCGAGCATGGGCTTCATCGTCGGTGTCGATCGGGAGCTGATTCCAAACCTGGCGCTCCAGGTGAACTACTCCTACGGCCGGGTGACCAACCATCCGATGTTCCCGTTCATCGGCGTGACAACGGCCGATTGGCAGCAGTTTGGCACGCTGGCGGGCGCGACTTCGGATGGCGTCGCCTATAACATTCCCCTGTTCCAGCCGAACGGGGACATCGTGGGGGCCAACGGCGGCGGGCGCTTCCTCACCAACTTCGACGGCTACTTCACAAACTTCAACGGCATCGAGATGGCGGTGAACAAGCGCATGTCGAATCGTTGGCAGATGCGCCTCGCGGCCGCCTATAACAATCCACAGGAGCACTACGAGGACGGCGTGGTCCCTGTCAGCGAGAATGGCAACCCGACACGGAGCGACATCTTCCCGTTGATTGACGGCGGCCAGTGGGCGCAGCGCAGCGCGGGCAGCGGCTCGGGCGACGTGTTCGTCAACCAGCGCTGGAGCTTCAACGTCAACGGCGTCTATCAGTTGCCGTGGGCTATCGAGGTGGCGGGTAACCTGTTCGGCAAGCAGGGCACGCCCTATCCGTATTACTCCAACCAGTCGCTCGGCCGTGAAGGCACGACGCGCATCCTGCTCAATGAGGAGGTCGACTCGATCCGCTTCGAAACCCTGTGGAACCTCGACCTGCGGGCGGCGAAGAACTTCAGGTTCGGGCGGAGCTCAATACAGGTCATCGCGGATGTGTTCAACGTGTTCAACGGCAACACTGAAATCACTCGCGAGCGCAATGCCGGGTCGAACAACTTCCTTGTGCTCGGCTCGAACCTGAGCCCGCGCATCCTGCGGTTCGGCGTTCGAGTCGGGATCTGACATCGGGTGCTCGGCAGCAGCCCCACAGAGGCCGCTGCGCGCGACGAATACCGGGAGGGCGGGACGCCAAAACGTCCCGCCCTTTCGTTTGTACGGCCTCCGGCCCACGGTCCCCGGTCTCCGGCACGAAGGTTCTCCCTCAGTCCCACTCAACAGACCGTCGGCAGTAGCGCTCTGAAGGAACGGTTCGGAATCGAAGCGATTCGTGGCAGGTTTTCGTCAAATGGTCGCACCTGTGCAGCGGTAGCGTCGAGGAACGG